>JASXSV010000036.1 GCA_030674915.1 Candidatus Endonucleibacter bathymodioli | reverse complement strand
CTTAGCTAAAAATGATAGCAAATTATCCATGCTATTTACTTTGACAAACATCGTCCGAGTGAGGCAAATGCTCAAAACATAGCATCAGTGTGCCTGTGTGTCGGGAAATCGCATGCAGGCACTGAAAAACTAATAAAAATTGGACTGTTAACCTGCAAATCGACCGCAATGTGTCGATGCACTTAAAAAATCGGGACTTAATCGCACCTTCCTTAAGGAAGCTCTGAACAAGGATATTCTCGCACTGGAAGAAATCTATAGGGTATTGATTTTGCTGGACCCACGCCTCCGCGGGGATTACGAAAGCGGCTTTAATCAGAGGTTCCCTAGGTATACATGATATGAATGTTAATAAAAAAGTCCAAGCAAATAGTGAGAATTCTGTCACGCAGTTTGACACCGAATCGTCAACCTCAGGCGAGATCTATGGTAAGAGTGTCACTTTTGCGCCTACAACTCGTGCATAATTTAATGATGCTCATGGCAAGCGAAGAAAAATGGAGTCAACCTAAGGCGAGGCAAGTGCTGAATTTAATGGTACTCAGGTCAAGCGAAGAAAAACGGGGTCAACCTCAAGCAAGGCATATGATCAGAACGTAACTTATGTGCCTAATAATGATTATGGTCAATCTGCTAATATGATCTTAATGTCTCAAAAATACATTTTAAAAACGCCAAGGTACGAGGCATTATCTACTCTTTTTGAAAATACAGTGACGAATTTTGGAACTACTCCAGATTCTTTTTGTATAAGAGCACTGGACCTTTTACGTGTGATGCGTTGTTTATACTACGGTTCCATTTATGATTTTTTTCCAAAAAATATTATCGGTATTGGCTCGGGGAGTGCATTTATTGAAAAAGCATTGAGTTGTATCTCTGAAGTTAGCGTTAAATGTTATGATATGAAAGGTGGTAATTCTGATAATTTTATGCCTGTTGAGCAAGCGGAGTTTCCAAAGGATATTGAAAAATGTTTGCCTGATGATTGCAGTAAACATATATCATTTGCAGGGTTTCCGCAGGGATATTTAGGGCCAATCCTTACTGAGTATATTAAAAGGGGGGGAGAGATGCTCTGTACAACGGCTTGAGATGACTTGTTTGAGAATATGCACGTAAGCTTTGAAGATGATGAAAATATTTTGAAAAAAGGGATTAAAGACCTAATGGGAAAAAAGAGTGGAAAGTCCTTTAAAGTAGAGATAACAGCTAAAATGGCTATGAGCACAACATATCTCCAGTTTTATAATTGGCCATCAATTGTGATGAATCAGATACTTAGGTCTACCTCCTTAGTTGGTAAGTGTTCCAAGATTGAACCTTTCGAGTTTAAAGCTTCAAGGTCATAACGTTTTAGTTGCAATCTTTTGCAAACAATTTATTGCCGCACGAACACTAAAAACAAACAGAAAAAGATGTGTTTATACGTTCTTATTGTTGCGCAGTGTCACCTGCGTCGCGATGCCAGATTTATGTTTAAAAGAAATATAGTTATGGCCAGCGATGCTATTAACGGCGGTAGTCACCTTGCGCCAACATAGTTAGCATCTTCTGATTTTTACAGTTTAGAGAATGATTATAGAATGACTAATTGATAGCTCTGCAATCATCTCTAAGCCTCAATTCAAAAGCACTAAAAGCAAGAATGGTATATTTAAGAGCTTCTATCTTCAACTCTGCGTATACAGTCATATCCGGATTAACATCCCCACTACATGCCGCAATTACGGAGAAATTCCACAATTTTATCATGTCCCAACGCTCTAGCTCTCTCTAATGCAGAGACACCAGATTCCTCGTCTTTACCAGCAAGCAACTTGTCTTTTTCAGACTGGCTTAAACTAAGAGCACTACTGCATATTGCCGAAACGAGTACAGTGACAACGTCAAGGTTCCCATTCTCACATGCTACATGCAATGCAGGACAGCCACTATTACTTTCCCCCGCAATCAATTCTACTTTTTGGTGCTTACTCAAATTTCGAGAACCTCCGCGTATTGTAGAAATGAATGCAGAAATTAATGTAGAAAAACAATATTTATTTTTCCCAGCAGAAAACTCTGTTTTTCCATCATCATTAATATTGAGATTACCTCTGCATATCGCAGCAATGAGTGCAGTGACCGTTTTATGGTGCCCATATTGACATGCTATATATAATGCAGGCCAGCCATTGCTAGATTTCCCAGCAAGCAGCTCTATTCTTTTAGAATTATTCACATTGAGATCAGCTCTACATATCCCAGCGATGAGTACAGTGACAGTTTCAGGGTGCCCATTCTGACATGCTACATGCAGTGCAGGACAGTCATTTTTACTTTTCCCAGCCAGCAACTCTGCTTTTTCACCATTACTAAAATTGAGATCACTGCTAAATATTCCAGCAATAAGCACAGTGACAATTTCATGGTATCCATATTGGCACGCTATAAACAATGAAGATGTGCCGTCTTCCCGTCTTCCTGCAAGCAGCTCTTTTTTTACATCTAGATCCAGATCAATGTTAGTTATCATCGCAATGAGTGTAGAGGATGCTTCCAAATGCCTATTCTGGCAGGCTCCAAATAATGCCGACGTGCCATCTTTCCTTTCCCCTGCAATAAACTCTTTTTTTGTACATTTACCTAAACGGTTTAGATCAAAGTAAACCGCTGGGTGTCCGCAATGACCATAATAGCTTAATAGATACATGAGGCTTGCACTTGGTTTAGTCATGCATACTACTTTACAATCCTTTTGTAAAGCTTTCGTATGAAGGCTAAGAAGACAGCAAACTTTATCTTGCCCTGGAAAGTAGGTCATGCACACATGATGGGTTCCAGAAATCATCATAGCTTAGGTGCTGCTCCAGATCACCGACAGTATTAGCAATTATCTCTTTGTGTCGAAGTGTGTCATTAGGATCATAATAATAAATAATAATATTCTTATATTTATTTTTTTTAATACATAGACCCATATCATGGGAGCTTGTGCTAACCAAATACCTTTTCTCCTGCCCTTTGGAAAGCGACATTGCTACGTCGCAAATTACTTTCTGTAGTTGATTTATTTCAAAATAAATCCCTTCTGATGGACATCCGTTATGACGAAAACATTTATCCAACTCGTCATCACTTGGAATTTCTTTGCATCTAGCAATATTTTCTTCTGAACCAATAGCCCCATATTCAAACTCCTCTAATTGCAGCCACCATGCAGCTAGATGGCGACATCTGACTAATTCACCATTACGATAAACCTCACAATTAAAGTTAGATTCACGACCTTCAGACATATATAATAGAACAGATGTACGCACAGATACTTCACTAATTTTATCCGTTTTACACAAATTTGAATAATTAGATTGTAATGGCTCTAATTCCGACTCTTCTTCCCTGCATTCTACTTTTATGCTGGATACAGATGAGTATTTACGAATAGAACATGGCCGCTCTTCGAAATAATGTCCTTTTAAAGTAAGTGACTTTGTTTTTTCTTGAATAATATTTCCACAAATTTGCGACCCTTCTGCGTTTTGATCAATAAAAGGGTGTGATATACCAAACTCATCAGTCGACCAATGACACCTAAGCACCATTACTACTTGGAATAAAATATAATGATAATATTCATGTTCTTGAAGAACCAAAAGCTTGTCAGCTATCTCACAACAACCTTCAAACTGGCTCAGATAATCTCTTAACTCCTGCACACTAATAATATCTGCAATCTTTTTCAATTGAGCGATCTTTTTCAATTGAGACTCATGTTCGTGACATGGTTGTGGTAACCACGCTTCTGGCATAGCTTTATTGTTAGCAATGAGCGCATCTAAATGACTGCGCATGCGTGAAATATCCTCAGAATTGCTATTCATATCAGAGGTTTCAAGCTGCGCAAGTATACTGCCCACGGCAGCCATACTTGAGCCACTTAGAAGTATTGCAAAAGTTATAATTATCGACAAACTATTTTTCATTAAAACTACCATATTACCTGTATAAGTGAAAAACTATGTCAATTAAAAAACAATCAATGGGATTGAATGATTTTTTATGCCGTATACCGTATATGGATCTGGATCTGGATTCTAGCACATTAATTGCATTTTGTAAAAAACCTCAAGCACCAAAATTCCAAAGCCTTCTAAACTAATCATTGCAGTAAGCCCCAGATTTATCGTAAATTAACGTTGTCATGTGCAATATTATGTAACGACACATGACTTCTTATTTGAATAAGGCATAACTTTTTTTAGACCAAGATTCCTAACAACTATTTCACAACCTTAAACTATTCTACATCAATTGTTGATGGTATGCAGTAGTTAACTCCTATCCCATGAGTTTACCAGTCTTCGATAATGAATTGCTTCGCACTAACTTATCGCTTACTAGCAACACTAATGTGGCAGGTATAGTAATGCTTTAACATCACTTTTAAAATAGATAAATCTTAAATAACCACAATAACCAGCCTTAAACTCAAACCTGAATCTTATAACTAGACTAGATAGAAAAAGCGGAACTTACTAACAGGATAAATGCTTTTTCTTTAGTGAGAGATGAAAAATGAAACACTACCAACATCTCGCTCATAAGCAAGGATGGTGCATTTACGATCTTCTATCTTAAACTCTTCGTATACAGTCATATCCAGACCAATATCACCACTACTTACCGCAATTACTGAGCACTTCGACAATTTCATGATATCCCAACTCACGTGCTCTATTTAATGCAGAGACACCATCTTCGTTTTTACCAGCAAGCAACTTGGCTTTTTCAGCCTTACTCAAATTAAGATCATCACTACATATTGCCGATAGGAGTGCTGTGACAACTTCAAGGTATCCATTCTGACATGCTCTATACAATGCATGACATCCTTGTTGATCTTTCCCAGCAAGCAATTCTACTTTTTGAGCATTATTCAAATCGAGATCACCTCTGCATATCGCAGCAGTGAGTGCAGTGACAGTTTCAGGATGACCATTCTGACATGCCACATACAATGCAGACCAGCCGTATTTACTTTTCCCAGCAAGCAACTCTGCTTTTTTATGATTACTCAAACTAAGATCACTACTGCATATTGCCGAAACGAGTGCATTGACAACGTCAAGGTATCCATTCTGACATGCTCTATACAATGCATGAAATCCGTATTTATCTTTCCCAGCAAGCAACGTTACTTTTTGAGCATTACTAAAGTTGAGATCACCGCTACATATCGCCGACACGAGTGCAGTGACAATTTTAAGGTCTCCCTTCACACATGCTTGACTCAATGCTGGATGACCATTTTTCCCAGCAAGTAACTCTGCTTTTTCAGTATTCGTCAAGTTGAGATTACTGCTGCATATCGCAGCAGTGAGTGCAGTGACAATTTCAGGATGCCCATTCTTACATGCTATATACAATGCAGAACAGCCATTTGCATGTTTCCCAGCAAGTAACTCTGCTTTTTCAGTATTCGTCAAGTTGAGATCACCGCTGCATATCGCCGACACGAGTGCAGTGACAATTTCAAGGTATCCCTTCGCACATGCTTGATTCAATGCTGGATGACCATTTCCCCCAGCAAGTAACTCTGCTTTTTCAGTATTCGTCAAGGTGAGATCACCGCTGCATATCGCAGCAATGAGTGCAGTGACAATTTCAGGATGCCCATTCTTACATGCTATATACAATGCAGAACAGCCATTTGCATGTTTCCCAGCAAGTAACTCTGCTTTTTCAGTATTCGTCAAGTTGAGATCATCACTGCAGATCGCCGACACTAGTGACCTGACAATTTCAAGATGTCCATGCGCACATGCCTGATACAATGCAGGAAACCCATATTTATTTTTCCCAGCAAGCAACTCTACTTTTTGAGCATTATCCAAATTGAGATCATCGCGGCATATCGCAGCAATGAGTACAGTGACACTTTTATGGCATCCACGCTCACATACTAGATGCAATACAGGACACCCTACTTCACTCTTCCCAACAAGTAACTCTACTTTTACATCCTTATTCAAATTGAGATTACCGCTGCATATAGCATCAATGAGTATAGTTACAATTCCATGATATCCCTTCTGAAATGCTATATACAATGCAGGAGAGCCTTGTCTTTCCTTTTCCCAGTAAGCAGCTCTGCTTTTTCACCATTACTCAAATTGAGATCACCGCTGAATATTCCAGCAATGAGTACACTGACAATTGCATTGTCTCCATTCTGACATGCGATAAACAATGGAGATGTGCCATCTTCCCGTCTTCCTGCAAGCAGCTCTTTTTTTACATCTGGGTCCAGATCAATGTTAATTATCATCTCAAGGAGTGCAGAGACTGCCTCTAAGTGCCCATTCTGGCAAGCTATATATAATGCTGACGTACCACTTCCCACTTGCCCTGCAAACAACTCTTTTTTTATTTTTCTATCCAAATCTTTGAGATCAAAGAAAGCCTCTGAGTATCCGTAATGACCAAACTTTCCTAATAGATACATGAGGTTTGCACTTGGCTTATTCAGGCATACTATTTTACAGTCCTGTTGTGAAGCTTTCGTATCAAGGCTATGAAGACAGCAAGCTTTATCTTGCCCTGGAAAGTAGCTATACAGATGTATTGGATCCCAGAAATCGTCATGGCGTAAGTACTTAAGATCACCTACAGTATTAACAATTATCTCTTTGTGTCGAAGTGTGTCATTAGGATCATAATAATAAATAATAATATTATTATATTCATTCATTTTAATACATATACCCATACTATGAATACTTGATTTAATAAAATACCTTTTTTCCTCCCCTTCTGAAAGTGATGTTGCTACGTCACAAATGACTTTAGGGAATTGACTAATTTCAAAATAGATACCTTCTGATGGACATCTGCCACAACTAAAACTTTTATCCAACTCTGCAGAATATGGAATTTTTTTGCATCTGGCAATATTCACTCTCGAATCAATATCTCCATATTCAAACTCCTTTAATTTCAGCCACCATGCAGCTAGATGGCGACATTCAACTACTTCACCATTACGATAAACCTTACAGTTAAGGCAAAGTTCGGCACCTTCAGACATATATAATAAAACAGATGAACGCACATAATTCTCACTAGCTTTATCCGTTTTACACGAATTAGAATCATTAGATTGTAATGGTTCTAATTCCAACTCTTTTTCCTTGCATCCTACTTTTATGCTGGATACAGATGAGTATTTACTAATAGAACATGGCCGCTCTTCGAAAGGACGATCTTCTAAAGTAAGTGACTTTATTGTTTCTTGAATAATATTTCCACATGCTTGCAACCCTTCTGCGTCTTTATCAATAGAATGGTATGATATACCAAGCTCATTAGTCGAACAATGACGCCTAAGTCCCATTACTGTTTGGAATAAAATATAATGATAATATTCATGATCTTTAAGAATAAAAAGCTTGTCAGCTACATCTTCACAATCTTCAAACTGGCTGAGATAATCTTTGAGATCCTGCTTATTGATTATCCCCATTTCCTTTTTTAATCGATCCTCATGCTCGCAACATGGTTGTGGTAACCACGCTTCTGGTATAGCTTTATTGTTAGCAATGAGCGCATCTAAATGACTGCACGTGCCTGAACGGTTCCCAATATTGCTATTCGTAGCAGATATTTCAAGCTTAGCACGCTGCTCAAGTATGCTGTCCAAGGCAGCCATGCTTGAGCCGCTTAGAAGTATTGAAAGCGTTATAATTATCGACAAAGTATTTTTCATTAGAAACTCAATATTACCTGCATAAGTGAAACAGTCTGTTTAATTAAAAATCAATCAAGGGCAATCAAGGGTATTGAAGTATGCTCTAAACAGGAGAGTAGACCGTATATGGCTTGGTAGCCAGCATATTAATTTCATTTTGTACAGAACCTCAAGCTTATAACTCGATGAGATAGAATAGTCGAAACTTACTAGCAGGACAAATGCTTTTTCTTCGGTAAAATATGGAAGATAAAACACTACCAGCATCTCACCCATGAGCAATGATACCAGATTTATGTTTAAAAGAAATATAGTTAAGGCCAGATAGGCTATTAACGCCAGTAGTCACCTTGCGCCAACATAGTTCGCACCTTCTGATTTTTACAGTTTAGAGCATGATCATAGAGTGATCAATTGACAGATCTACAATCATCTCTTAGCCTCAATTCAAAAGCGCCAAAAGCAAGGATGGTACATTAAGATCTTCTATCTTAAACTCTGCATATACAGTCATATCCAGATTAATATCACCTCTGCACACCGCAATCACGGAGCACTTTCACAATTGTATCAGATCCAAACTCACGAGCTATCTCTAATGCAGAGACACCATCTGCGTCTTTACCAGCAAGCAACTCTGCTTTTGCAGCCACACTCAAATAAAGATCATCACTGTATATCACCGATACGAGTGCAGTGACCACTTGACAAATCTTCTCATTGATTCAATTTCATACAGCGCGTCTTCCATCATCGGATCGGATAGTTGAAACCATTACTTTTCGGGTAAATAGTAAAGAATTTGGAAAGAAAAAAACACTTACTGCTGTTAGTATGAAGTCAAAGAAAAATAGAGAAACATATACATGCATGGTGTGTGTGGTAGGAAGGGATTATGTAACTTAAAAAGTATATGTTTATCCATGAAACAGGAACGTTTTACAAATGTGATCTTTGTAGTAAGGGATTTATGTTGGGTAGTGAATTAAAAGCACATCTGATGAATCATTCTCGGGAAAAAGTTTATGAGTGCAACGTGTGTGATAAAAAGTTTCCTAATAAGAATTCATTACAACAATATCTGAATGTTCATACAGTGGGGAAATATTATATGTGCAATATGTGTGGCAAAATATTTGTTACTAATGGTTAATTAAACAGACATGTGAAGATTCATACAGGGGAGTTATCTTATGAGTGCAATGCGTGTGATAATAGATTTTCTGTCAAGTTTAATTTACAAAGACATCAGCGTCATGTTCATAAATGGGAACAGAATCTTGTTTGCCGTATGTATTATCTAGTGCTGGATATAGGGTATAGTATGAGCGTATATATGCTCACTCATACATGGGGAAAATCTAATAAATGCAGGTTGTGTGATCAAAAATTTGATAACAACATAGTGTGTTAAAAGTACAGATGAGTGGTCATACAAATAAAATATAGTTTGTAAATATAACTGGATAATCGTAGATTTCTGATATAATCTTTAGAGTGGAAAATAGGTGATATAAGGGAATACTGGGACTTAATCGCATCTTTCCATGATAGATAGTCTTATTTTTCAAATATAGTAATATACTAAAGTTAATTTCCAAAGAGGTTTGCATGAAAAATACTAGACTTTTTTCTTTAATACTAGCACTTTTTCTAAGTGGTACTAGTACAGCTTCCTTGGATGTATTAGACGCAGATGAGCAGGATTCAGAGCTTAAGGTAAAGAATAGGAAGGTAGTATTTTCTAACCTTGATGATCTTGTTCTCAATAATCTTTTTTCTCGTCTGAGTATTCGGGATCTTTCAAGTCTTTCAAGAACTTGTCATACACTATATAATTCCATATTAGATAATGGAGCTATAGCCAAGGTTTGGTTTTCACGCCTTTCTTCGGGGCAACAGACTCAATTCAAAAGTAGAGCAGAGGATCTCAGTGAAGAAGAGCTCAGAGCTTGGATAGATCAGTTTGCGGGCAAGGCACAGTTAGCTGACGAGATGAGTGCTCTTAAAAAGAAGGGAGCCAAATATTTCCCACATGTATTATTTCACACAGTTAGCGGGTTGATGACTAAATGCTCTAAACTTAAGCTAGATCACATAGCCAATCTTGCAGATGACTTAGGGAATGTTAAATTAAGCGCCGATGGTCGTCATGTTGTCATCACCAGTTATAATCACGCTGACAGTCACTTGCAGTACCCAAATTTTAAGGAAACGAAGACTACAATCTGGGGTGTAGATACGGACGGGGAATTGTATGAAAAACTAACCTTTGTGAGGAAAGATAATCTACAAGTACATGCTTTCAGCGATAATGGAAGTTATATAGTAGCTCAGGATATTGACGGATGTGGTATTTCAATATTGAGTCAGGGAACAGCTGGGCAGTGGATAGACAAAACCCCCATCATCTTAGATGAGCGATTGAGTAGCAACAGTCCTTGCGTAATAAATATCACTTTCAATTCTGATAGTGCTCATCTGTTTATAAATTGTGGTGCGAATAAGCTCTTGGTCTGGAGCCTGGGGATGGATGGCAGATGGTCGCAAACAGGACTCATTCTCATGAAAGAACGTGTATCTAAACTCTTTTCCAGTGCTGATGGCTCTCATTTAGTGATACGCTGCTTATATATTAACGGTGTTAACTTCTGGAGTAAGAATAATCGTGGAGAATGGGCAATAAGTAAAACATTTACGGGAGTTAATAAAAATTCAGATATAAGTGGCGTCAGCTCTAATATGAGGCATGTAGTGGTGACTTCACACAATGGCACCAAAATCTTTAGCCAGCGAACATCAGAAGAATGGATAGGACAAACGGTAAGCGCATGGTCCTCCACCACAGCCAATTTCAGCGACGATAACTGCCATGTGGTGCTTGCTTGCACTGATTACTCTATCAGAGTCTGTAGCTTGGGGAAGAACAAGAAATGGATAAAAAAGGCCGTAGTTGATATTCCCAGGTCTTCCGTACATAATCATAATCTATTCAACAAGTCCTCCTTTAGTGCAGATGGTCGTTACATAATAGTCATCAGTAATAATAATACGAGAGCCAAGACTTTCAAATTTATCGCTGAAGATAACTCATCAGACAAAAAAACAGTAAAACATAAATATTGCATTATATTGTAAGGTGCTTTTATATACTATGCTTGATGCCTATCTACGGAATTTAAAGTATTAAGTTAGCACAAGGACGGAAAGGTGGAGATGTATTTGTTACTTTACAACGGCTATTTTAGTTATTCTTGAAGGTGAGAGCAATTAGACACCTCACGCCATAATTTATATCTGGTATAAATTATGGCATATTATACTAAGAGCTGAAACTTGATCGATATGGATAAAATAGTTTATGTGTACGAATCTTTACTTTAGACGGAGTTTAATTTTTTCTCTAATTACGATAACTATAATTTTCAACACTGGAGCAACCTTAGCTGTAGGTGATAAAAACTCGGCCACAAGTCCAAACAACCATCATGAAATACACGGAAGCATTGAGCGTACGACGCCAATGGACATAAATTCAGTTATACGCTTGATCCAGCCAGAACTCAACATTATGAGCAAAGACCTACAAGAAAACACTTCTACCGTTAGGAACTCAATAATTAAAACAGACACTCAACCAAGTCAAGAAATAATGTCAGAAACAATATCTAAGCGTGATAAAAAAACGGTAGACTCAATGATGCAGAATATGTTAATAGTTAGCAAGGATATTGAAGAAAGAGCATTAAGAAAACTTATTCTTGAAGGGAGTTTCTGTAATTATATACATTATAAAATAACGGGAGATTTTGTATTTGTTAATGAACCACTCCTAACAATAATGCCAAACAATCTCACCGTGACAGGAGCGCTTAAAATTAGTCGCTGTGTCAACCTAAAAACTTTATCAAAAAACCTCAATGCAGATACTATTGAAATTGAGTATTGCGACAATTTAACGACTATTCCCGATAACCTTCATATAAAATATCTTCATATTAATGGATGCCATGGGCTATTACTATTACCAGACACACTAATAGTAGACGTTACTGCTAAAATTGTTGAATGCTCAAAGCTGAAGCATCTTCCCAGTAACTTCGTCAAGATTAATCTTATCGTTGAAAATTGTGGAGAGCTGAAGACTCTTGGTCATGACCTGACACTGACTGGGAAACTAGAGGTTTCCCAATGCCATAAGTTAACAACAATCGTAGCCAACGACCTTACCGTGGGATCTTTTTTTATTAATGAAAATAAAATATTAGAAACATTGGCTAATAAGGTGCGCACAACAGAGACTAGCGGGGCTTTGCTCCGTGCTTCTAGTATTGTTATATGCCCCAATCTGAGAACTCTGGCCGAAACCATGATCATTACTAGATATTTGACAATTACAGAATGCCCAGAACTAACGCACTTACCTACTAAGTTAGAGGTAGGAGGCATGTTTATAATTAGCTATTGCGACAAGATCACCACACTGGGCTATAGACTCAACTTCACAAGCCGTGTATCAATGACGAACCTAAAGAATCTGAAGACCATAGGCAACAATATAATCATTGGTGGTCTGCTTACTCTTAGGGACAACCCTAACCTGAAGACGATTGGTAATGACATTACCGCACATGGTATTATATGTATCGGGTGCCCAGACCTAGAAGAGATAGGGGATAGAGTCACCGTGGAAAATGATTTTGGTCTTATCGGTTGCACCAACCTGGTGACCATTAATAATACACTCAAAGTAGGGGGCCATTTTGATCTTGATTATTGTGTCACTCTGGCACACCTGCCAGGCGAAAAGTTCGAGCTAGGTGGGGACCTTAGTCTTGCGGGGTGCAACAACTTGACTGCCATTCCTGGCTGGATAACAACGCTGGGAGCCAAGAAGGACGGCGATACTCGCCGCGTTTATTTACCATATAATAATTCCATGATAAGAACAGTTACAGAAGAATTACTCAAAAATGAAGTACAGGGCATGGAGTTTATACGGTATCAGCCCACGGATGGAGAGGAAGCCCTATATCCCATCTCCCTTCATACGTTTGGAACATTTACAGAGGCTTTTACGTTTTGGAAAAACCTAGCCTCACCCAGTCAGACATCAGTGACTAACATTCCAATACCAGACTTGCAGCCAAACGAATCTGCGGACCTAATTAAGTTTCTGGAATTATTGACGACTACGACTGACTATAAGGATGAAAATACACGTAATTTTATGGCCGAACGGGTTATAAGCATCCTGCCATTTATCATTAAAAAAAGTGAGTATCAAGAGCATTTTTTGAATATATTATTCTCTTATTTGAGCTCCTGTATAGACGGAATTAATTTTTCACTTAACGAGCTAGAAACGGCACTTTTAATCAAAGATGCAGAAGCCCAAGCAATGAAGAACAATAATCCTTCTACTTTGAAGGAAGTTGGTATGAAAATGATGATCCTAGCGAAAATAAAAGAAATATCTGCTGAGTATATAACCAAAAAATTGAGCGGAAATGATCCTGTTTCCGTTCGTATGGGTTTTCAGATTGGTTTGCAAGAGAAATTTAATCTGCCAGGTTTAGCTAAGAGCATGCACTTTATTACTTTTAGCGGAGTTAATCAGGAAGACATAGACAAGGCTATTATTAGAATTAGCGATTCTTGTACTGATGCTGAACTTAATATCTTTTTAACAACCTGGGAGCCTTGGGAAAAATACCAACGGTTCTGCTACATCCCAAAATTTGACACGCTTAGCAGTGTGCCAGTTATCAATATTAATGAATGCGCTATACTTCACGATACATGTAATGAGATGGTTTTACTGAACAACGTGCATGTGAGCTATGATGCCCTGTGTAAATTCTTTATTGATAGCGGAAATAATCCCTTCACTAATGACGTTTTGCACTGGTCAGATGTGCATAAATTAATTCTTAGTCACAAATGATAAGCAGAAGACGATTCCTCCTCAGACATACGTCAAGGAAAAGCTGTCTCCCCCGTAAATCACAACAGGAGGTGGCGAACAATAACGTAACTAGTTCCAGTATATTAATAAATATTCGTGTGTTGTTTTGTAGAATGCAAATATATGTTTTAGATTGGTTGAATTGTAGAGGTTAAAATTAATGGTGTTAAAAACATCTTTATTTGAAAAAACATGTACATGTAGGCTAAAGCCTATTGTATTTGTTAAGGTTGGTTTTTTTTATTTGTTCTTTTTGATTCCAAAGTGTATTACAGCTGGGTAAGAACAACAAATAGAGGATGATGTTTTTTTAGGGGGTGTAAACTATTTCATTGAACCAGACAGATGGGTATTCAAGGAGCTTGATCAAAAGTTAGTACCATAAAATATGGGGAGTGGTAAGGTGTTGCTAGTTATGGACTCAGTTTTTTTCATCGATAAAAACACATGTTTAGATCCGATTCTAAACTCTAGCCCAGGCTTAAATCAAGAACTAAATAGAATCATGGACAGTTATATGGTTGTATCTATGATAAGTATGTTAAGAAAAAATGAGGTGAAACAAATATTTATTGACGATAGCAATACACCTAGTCTTAATGAAGAAAACTCCTCTCTATTAGACGTAATAGATGGATTATCCAGTCAAGTATTAGAAGTTAAGGCATGTGATATTTATGTAGATCAGTCATTTAAAAAAGGCATGTTGAATTATGTGGCTATAGGTGAATTTACGGTTAGAAATATTGTGGGTAATACATCAATATGTAAAATCAAGTATAACAATCAAGAAGCTAATCAGAATCAAAAAAACACATATTTAAATAGATGTGATATTACAAGCCCTAGCTTTCTAGTAATTTCACATTATCATGCACAAATTTAGGTAACAATATGTGAGTTCTTATTTAAATTAGGCGTCACTTTCTTTAGACCTGTATTCTTAACAGCCATTTCACCGCCTTAAACTATTCCACATCAATTGTTGTGGTATGCGGCAGTTAACTCCTATTCCACGAGTTCCTAAGTCTTCGACAATGAATTGTTTTGCACTAACTTATCGTTTACTAGCAACGCTAATGTGGTAGGTATATTAATGCTTTAACATCACTTTTAAAATAGATAAATCTTAAATCACCATAATAACAGGCCTTAAATTCAAACCTGAAGCTTATAACTCTATGGGATAGAATAAGCGGAACTTATTAACAGGACAAATGCTTTTTCTTTGGTAAGAGATAAAAAATGAAACACTACCAACACCTCACTCATAAGCAAGGATGGTACATTTACGATCTTCTATCTTAAACTCTGCGTATACAGTCATATCCAGATTAATATCACCGCTGCACACCGAGAGCACGGAGAACTTCCACAATTTTATCATGTCCCAACGCACTAGCTCTCTCTAATGCAGAGACACCATCTGCACCAGCAAGCAACTCTGCTTTTTTAGACTTGCTCAAACTAAGATTACTGCATATTGCCGAAACGAGTGCATTGACAACGTCAAGGTGTCCATTATGACATGCTATATACAATGCAGAGCAGCCGTATTTACTTTTCTCAGCAAGCAACTCTACTTTTTCATGATTGCTCAAATTAAGATCACCTCGGCATATTTCAGCCATGAATGCAATCACAACTTTATGGTGTCCCTTGTAACATGCCGCATACAATGCAGAATAGCCATATGAACTTTTCCCAGCCAACAACCATGACTTTTCGTGATTATTTAAATTAAGATCACCGCTACATATCGGAGCAATGAGTGCAGTGACAATTTCAGGATGCCCAGTCTGACATGCCATATACAATGCAAAACTATCATCTCCATTTTTCCCAGCAAGCAGCTCTGCTTTTTCAGTATGAGTCAACTTGAGATGATCGCTGCAGATCGCAGCAATGAGCACAGTGACAGTTTCAGGATGCCCAGTCTGACATACCATATTCAATATAGGACAGCCGTCTTTCCTTTTCCCAGCAAGCAACTCTGTTTTTTCACCATTACTCAAATTGAGATCACCGCTAAATATTCCAGCAATAAGTACAGTGACAATTTCATGGTATCCTTTCTGACATGCTATAAACAATGAAGATGTGCCATCTTTCTGTCTTCCTGCAAGCAGCTCTTTTTTTACATCTGGATCCAGGTCAACGTTAGTTATCATCGCCATGAGTGCAGATACTGCCTCTAAATGCCTATTACTGCAGGCTAGATATAATGCTGGTGTACCATTTCCCATTTTCCCTGCAATCAACTCTTTTTGTTTGTTTTTATCGAAAACTTTTATATCAAAGAAAGCCTCTGCGTGTCCATAATGACCATACGCGCCTAATAGATACATGAGGCTTGCACTTGGTTTAGTCATGCATACTACTTTACAATCCTTTTGTAAATCTTTCGTATGAAGGCTAAGAAGACAGCAAACTTTATCTTCCCCTGGAAAGTATACATACGTATCTCTTGGGTTCCAAAAATCGTAAGATTTTAAGTACTTCAGATCACCTACAGTATTAATAATTATCTCTTTGTGTCGAAGTGTGTCATTAGGATCATAATAATAAATATAAATGTTATATATTTATTCCTTTTATACATAGACCCATGCCATGATTACTTGAGTTAACTAAATACCTTTTTTCCTGACCTTCGGAAAGCGATGTTGCTACGTCATAAATGACATTATTGAATTGACTGATTTCAAAATAAATACCTTCTGATGGATATACTTTATGATTAAAACTTTTATTCAACTCTGCAGGACATGGAATTTTTTTGCATCTGGCAATATTCTCTTCCGAATCAATATCTCCATATTCAAACTCCTTTAATTGCAGCCACCATGCAGATAGATGGCGACATACAACTAATTCACGATTATGATAAACCTTACAGTTAAGGTTACGTTCACGACCTTTAGACATATATAATAAAACAGATGCGCATACAGAGTTTTCACTAGCTTTATCATGATAACGCGCATTAGAGTGCTTAGCTTTCAATGGCTTTCCCTCTAACTCTTCTTCCCTTGCTCTTACCTTCATGCTAGATGAATCTGAGCGTTTGCTAACAAAGTGTGAACGCTTTTCGAAATAACGACCTTCGGAAGTGAGTTGCTTTATTTTTGCCTGAATAATACTTTCACATGCCTTCCGTCTTGCTACGTATTTATCAGTGAAAGAGTGTGGAGTGCCATACTCCTTAGTCGAATAATGACGTCTAATTCCTATTACTGTTTGGAGCAAAATACAATGATAATATTCATGATCTTTGAGAATAAAAAGCTTGGCTTCTACCTGACCATCATCCTTGAGCTGGCTCAGACAATCTCTTAGCTCCTGCTCACTAATCATCTCTAAGATATTTTTAAGTTGAGACTCATTTTTCGTAACCGAGTTTGTGAAACCCATGCTTCTGGCATAGCGTTATTGTTAGCAATAATCTCATCTAAATGGCTACATATACTTAAAAAGGCACAAAGATTATTCTCTTCATCATAGCTTTCAAGGTTAGAAAACTGCCCAAGTATCTCGTCCAAGGAAGCCATACTTGAGCCACTTAGAAGTATTGCAAGTGTTATAAGTATCGATAAACTATTTTTCATTAAAATGCTCATGCGCCTGTATAAGTGGAACATTATGTTAATTAAAAAACAATCAATGGGATCGAAGGATTTTCATACCGTATATGGAATGGAAGCTTAGCATGTTATTTTCATTTTGCAAAAAAACTCAAACACCCAAAATCCAAAATCTTCTAAACCAATCATTGGCGCATGCCCCAAGCTTTCTCGTAAATTCACATTATCATGCACAATATTACGTAACAACATATAACTTCTTATTTGAATCAGGCGCCACTTTCTTTAGATTTTCACGCCTAACAACAATGTCACTACCTTAAACTATTCTATATTAATTGTTGATGGTATGCGGTAGTTAACTCCTATCCCACGAGTTTACCAGTCTTCGATAATGAATTGTTTTGCACTAACTTACCGCTTATTAGCAACGCTAATGTGGCAGGTATAGTAATGCTTTAACATCACTTTTAAAATAGATAAATCTTAAATCACCATAATAATCAGTCTTAAACTCAAACCTGAAGCTTATCACTAGATTAGATAGAAAAATCGGAATTGACTAACAGGATAAATGCTTTTTCTTTGGTAAGAGATGAAAAATGAGACGCTACCAACATCTAGCTCATAAGCAAGGATGGTACATGTAAGGTTTTCTATATTCCACTCTGCGTGTACCGTTCTATCCAGATTAATATCACCACTACATACCGCAATTACGGAGAACTTCCACGATTGCATCATATCCCAACTCACGTGCTTTCTCTAATGCAGAGACACCATCTGCGTTTTTACCAGCAAGCAACTTTGCTTTTTCAGACTTGCTCAAACTAAGATTACTACTGCATATTGCCGAAACGAATGCAGTGACAACATCATGGTATCCCTTCTGACATGCTATATACAATGCGGGACATTCTTCTTCATTTTTCCCAGCAAGCAATTCTGCTTTTGGATTATTACTCAACTTTCTAGAACCTCTGCGTATTGCAGAAATGAATGCAGAAAAACAATATGTATTTTCCCTAGCAGAAAACTCTGTGCTTCCATCATTATTAAAATTGAGATTGCCTCTGCATATCGCAGCAATGAGTGCAGTGACAGTTTCAGGATGCCCATTCTCACATGCTATATACAATGCAGACCAACCGTTTTCATTTTTCCCAGCAAGCAACTCTGCTTTTTCAGTATTCGTCAAGTTAAGATCATCGCTGCATATCGCAGCAATGAGTGCAGTGACAGTTTTAGGATGCCCATTCTGACATGCTATATGCAATGCAGAACAACCATTTCCATTTTTCCCAGCAAGCAGCTCTGCTTTTTAGCATGACTCAAATTGATATCACCGTTGCATATCGCAGTAAAGAGTGCAGTAAAGAGTGCAGTGACAGTTTCAGGATGCCCATTCTTACATGCTATATACAATGCAGAACAACCGTCTGCATCTTTCGCAGCAAGCAACTCTGCTTTTTGAGCATTCGTCAAATCAAGATTGCTGAATATCGCAGCCATTAGTATAGTGACAATTTCACGGCGTCCATACTGACATGCTATATACAATGCAGAACAACCGTCTGCATTTTTCCCAGCAAGCAACTCTTCTTTTTGAGCATTCGTCAAATGTTTTTTACAAGCTGAGGTTCGAATGAACTATTTCGATCACGTGGAACTTCAATATCGATAGCCACTCGTCGTCGTATAAAGTGTTTTTGAGGAATGACCGTTACGGCTATTTGATCCAGTCGTCGGCTGATTTCTGTCATACTCAAGGTGGTCGTCTAGCTCAGCGCTAAGAGATGCCTCAACGGTGACTTTTTTTAGCATGCGACTAAAGTCACTGCGATCTTTCTCAGTTTTCATGCTTTTCGCCGCAGAAAAGATGTCACCCTCCTAGCATCAACTCTTGTTATACAGTCATATCCATATCCATATCAATATCAATATCACCACTACATACCGCAATCACGGAGCACTTTGACAATTCTATCATATCCCTTTCTACCAGCTACCTCTAATGCAGAGACACCATCTGCATTTTTACCAGCAAGCAACTCTGCTTTTTCAGATTGGCTTAAACTAAGATCACTACTACATATTGCCGAAACGAGTGCAGTGACAACGTCAATGTGCCCATTCCGACATGCTTGATTCAATGCAGAACAACAATTCCCCCCAGCAAGTAACTCTTCTTTTTCAGTATTCGTAAAATTGAGATCACCTCTACATATTGCAGTAATAAGTACAATGACAATTTCATGGTATCCATTCTGACATGCTATAAACAACGCATAATAGCCCTCTCCACCTGTCCCAGCAAGCAACTTTGCTTTTCCAGCCGCGCTCAAACAAAGATCATCACTGCATATCGCCGATACGAGTGCAGTGACAATATCAAGGTTCCCATTCTGACATGCTATATACAATGCAGAACAGCCGCCTTTATTGTTCCCAGCAAGCAACTCTGCTTTTTTATCATTATCCAAATTGAAATCATCGCTGCATATTTTTGCAATGATTGCATCGACAACCTCATGATGTCCTACCTCACATGCTATATACAATGCAGGACAGCCACTCAAACTTTTCCCAGCCAGAAACTCCGCTTTTTCACCATTACTCAAATTGAGATCACCGCTAAATACTCTAGCAATAAGCACAGTGACAAGTTTATAGTGTCCATTTTGACATGCAATAAACAATGCAGATGTGCCATCTGCCCGTCTTCCTTCAAGCAGCTCATTTTTTACCACTGGCTCACAATCAATCTTAGTTATCATTGCAAGAAGTGCATACAATGCTTCCAAGTGTCCATTCATGCAGGCTACAAATAATGCCGGTGTGCCACATTTGTTTTTCCCTGCAATCACCTCTTTTTTTGTATTTTTATCTAAACGGTTGAGATCAAAGCAAACCGTTGGGTGTCCGCAATGACCAAACCTACTTAATAGATGCATGAGGCTTGCACTTGGCTTAGGCGTGCATACTATTTCACAGTCTTGCTGTAAAGCTTTCGTATCAAGGCTAACAAGACAGCAAACTTTATCTTTCTCTGGAAAGTAGGTATACACATCTACTGAGCTCCAAAAATCGTCATAGCATAAGTACTTTAGATCACCTGCAGTCTTAGCAATTATCTCTTTGTGTCGAAGTGTATCATTAGGATCATAATAATAAATAATAATATTATTATATTTGTTTCTTTTAACACATAGACCCATATTATGAATACATGAGTAAACCAAATACCTTTTTTCCTGACCTTCGGAAAGAGATATTGCTACATCATAAATGATGTTATGGAATTGACTAATTTCAAAATAAATACCTTCTGATGGACATCCGTTATAATTAAAACTTTTTCCCAACTCTGCATCACTTGGAATTTTTTTGCATTTGGCAATATTCTCTTCCGAATCAATAGTTCCATATTCAAACTCCTTTAATTTCAGCCACCATGCAGTCAGATGGCGACATGTAACCAATGCACTATTACGATAAACATTACAATTAAAGCAACGCTTGGCACCTTCAGACATATATAATAAAACAGATGTACACATAGAGTTTTCACTAGCTTTATCCGCTTCACACAAATTCGAATACTTAGATTTTAATGGCTCTAATTCCAACTCTTCTCCCCTGTGTTCTTCCCTGTGTTCTACGTTTATTCTGGATACATCTGGGCATTTACTAACAGAGTATGGGCGCTCTTCGAAATGACTTCCCTTTGCGGCAAGTAACGTTATTTTTTCCTGAATAATATTTTTACATGCTTTCAATTCTCCTGCGTTTTTAGCAATAAAATGGTGTGATATACCAAACTCATCAGTAGAACAATGATACCTAAGTCCCATTACCGTGTGGAGCAAAATATAATGATAATATTTATGGTCTTTAAGAATCAAAAGTTTTTCAGCTACCTCACAACAATCCTCAAACTGGCTCAGATAATATCTGAGATCCCGCTCACTAATAGTCTCTACGGTTTTTCTCAATTGAGACTCATGTTCGTAACTGAGTATTGGTAACGAAGATTCAGGAATAGATTTATTGTTAACAATGATCTCATCTAAATGGATACGTGTGCTTAAAAAACAACAAATATTATTCCTTCCATCATATCTTTCAAGTTTAGAAAATTTCTCAGACATCTCGTCCAAGGAAGCCATACTTGAGCCACTTAGAAGTATTGCAAGTGTTATAATTATCGACAAAGTATTTCTCATGATAACTTCAACATTACCTACAAGTGAGATTAAAACTGCATCAAGGTCATTGAATTATTTCCGAGACCGTATTATGGATTGAAAGCATAGCATATTAATGCCATTATGTAAAACACCTCGCATCCCCCACTATTCGGTACGCATAGTTAAGGCACGCTATTAGTATTCTCGTTAAACTAATATTATCATACAGAATATAACTTAATGACATACGATTTGTTATTTAAGCCAAGATTAACTTCCTTCAGATTGGTATTCCTAATAACCATGTAGCTCCCCACCAATCTTTTCTATATCAATTATTGAAGTTATCTACTACCCCCAGAAATCACCTAGGGAACGCTATTAAGTCCCGTTTTGTAAGCGAATCGACACATGGCGGTAGATTCGCAGGTTAACAGTCCATTTTGTGTTATTTTTTCAGTGCCTGCATGCCTATTCCACGACATACAGGCACACTGATCCTATGTTTTGACCATTACGAGAACTTAATGCATGCCTAATGCAGTACGAGCCAAAGAAGACCAACTCCAAACAGCTAACAGCTAATGATGCCGTAATAACTTTAGGAAAAAGTCATAGTAGACTGGACACAACATTAAGATACCGATAATTAGCCCAGCAGAAACTTTTTCAAAAGACTGCATCTTAAACATTACGCACTTGGAAGTTGCATCCAAGTGCCTTTTGTAGATAAGTCAAGAGAACTACTCAGCACAGTATTAAGGAACACGTCAACTGCATCGGTGACTTCACCCCAAAATGCCACAAGCAAAGATGTCATCCCCATTATCATCAATGTACAGTCATATCCAGACAGATCAATATCACCACTACATACCGCAATCACGTAGAACTTTGACAATTATATCATATCCCATACGACTAGCTACCTTTAGTGCAGAGACACCATCTGCGTTTTTACCAAGAAGAAACTCTGTTTTTTCAGTCTTACTAAAATTAAGATCATCACTGCATATCGCCGACACTAGTGACCTGACAATTTCAAGATGTCCACGCGCACATGCTTGATACAATGCATGAAAT
>JASXSV010000035.1 GCA_030674915.1 Candidatus Endonucleibacter bathymodioli | reverse complement strand
CAACTTTGCAGCAGCAGTGCCTTAAATATCATCAGTGGCGACCATGCCTTCTCGCCTCGAGCACTTGAATGAATATCTTTCAGGTGATGCTCTAAGTAAACCCAATCAATGAGCTCGTGGACAGAGTCGAGTTCTTTCACTGCATCGTGATCAACCAGCATTTAATCTGCTAGACTGCTTATTTCATATTTATCCAAGCCGTAATTTCACGGAAAGGCATTGATTGTGCAAGGATTATTACACCTGATTTTCAGTTGTTTAGCGCGACTAGTGCAAAGGTCGTATTAAAACACTCGTCTCCCGTAAGAACTACAATAGTTTTAACACACGACCATGCTTTGAGACCCAATAACCATGATGCAATTTTTTCTGAGCCACGGCACAATAACCATGAAACACGTATAGATAAAACTTTATTCAATATGGCAAATAACGAAGGATGGGTAGTATTATGAGTGGAAATTCCAACAAAATTCTAGACCCTAAAGCAGAAGAGGGTCGATTAAAAACTTTAGTTGGCGATATTCTTGGAGAGGCTCACAAACAGGGAGCTGACGCTTGTGAGGTAGGGGTTAGTCTTGATGCTGGTTTGTCCGTCAGCGTCCGTATGGGAGAAGTGGAAACTATTGAATTTAATCGCGACCAAGGCTTTGGTATTACAGTTTACAGGGGCAAAAAAAAAGGTTCTGCCAGCACATCAGACAGCACTAAACAGGCCATTACTGATACTGTCAAGGCAGCATGCGATATCGCTCATTACGCTTCTGAAGACCCTTGCGCCGGCTTGGCCGACGCTGAACTAATGGCAAAAGAAATGCCAGACTTAGATTTATATCATCCTTGGGATCTTAACCCTGAAGAGGCCATAAAACTGGCCCTTACCTGTGAAACCGTAGGCAGGGATTATAGTGACAAAATCACTAATTCTGATGGCGCTAGTATTTCAACACATCAAGGCTGCCGAGTTTACGGTAATAGTCATGGTTTTATGGGTCATTATCTTTCTAGTCGTCACAGTCTCAGCACCGTTCTGATTGCACAACAACAAAATGAAATGCAACGAGATTACTGGTATACCATATCAAGAAATGCTAACAACCTTGAACAAGCAAGCGACGTTGGCAAGAAAGCTGCAGAACGTACTATTAACAGACTAGGAGCACGACAGATTAAAACCAGTAGAGTACCTATTCTTTTTTCTTCAGAAGTTGCATCTAGCCTAATCTCGCATTTCTTGGGTGCTATTAGTGGTGGCAGTTTATACCGACAGTCATCATTTTTATTGGACTTTTTGGGCAAACAAGTCTTTCCTGACTGGCTTAGAATTTATGAACAGCCCCTTCTTAAACAAGAACTAGGCTCAGCAAGCTTTGATAATGACGGACTGGCTACCAGAGAAAAAGACTTTGTCACCGAAGGGATATTACATAGTTATATATTAAGCACCTACTCTGCTCGCAAGCTGGGGATGGTCAGCACAGGAAATGCCGGAGGCGTAAATAACCTCTTTGTAGATAACAATACCGGTGACCAGGAAGAAATCCTCAAACAGATGGGAACAGGTTTTTTAGTCACAGAGCTAATGGGACAAGGCGTTAATATCGTAACCGGTGACTATTCCAGAGGTGCTGGTGGTTTTTGGGTAGAAAATGGCGTCATTCAACATTCAGTATCTGAAGTCACTATCGCGGGAAATCTGAAGGACATTTATCAACGTATTATTGCTGTCGGAAATGATGTCGATAAACGAAATAATGTTCAAACCGGATCAATTTTAGTGGAAGAGATGGCAGTGGCAGGAAATTAAATACCTGCGCCTTAAGAGCCGCTATTTCTAACTCCTAACAATCTGAATACGCTTGAACTTGTTTTTTTATTTTCTTGCTTTTCAAATATTCCCGTTACCATTGAAGGTATGGGCAGGTGACAAACTAGAGCATCCCCTTGAACCTATGAGTAGTAGGTGATTGGGGGTGAGTGAAAGCAGTCAACAACCCTATTGACAAACACCAGCCTATTTATTGTTCTTAGCAACTGTATTTGTAGCCCATAGCGAATGCCGACATAATAGAGGTAAAGTACAGTAACATGTACCACTTCGCACTCCTTCCTCGACACTACCTGCATCTATAAATATTTTAATTAGGTCGATAGAGTAATCTCAAACCCTACCTCATTTTAAGCATCAGGCTATCAACATTATGCTCTGCCAATAACTGCTGGGCACGATATAGCGCTTGTTTATCTTCAAAAGGCCCGAGCTGAACCCGATGCCAAGACCCGCCACTACCCACAGTAACCTTTTTAATGTTAGGACTTAGACCCCAAAGTAAAAGCTGAACTTTAAGACGGTCAGCATCTTTTCTACTACGAAAGGACCCTGCCTGAAGCAAATAGCGAGCAGAGTCTTCGTTTTTACTAACTAGTTCTTCCTGCTCCTCTTTGTTATCTGGCTTTGCTGCGTGTTTTGGTGCAGGATTACTAACCCCAGCTCCATACAAATTAATATCAGACTCTGGTAGTAACCTATAAAAATCAAAGACTGGCTCCGGTCCTGAATCTTTCTCGACTAGCTCAGAAGACTCTGTCACCTTCTGGGTATCAACCGCACTAGGGCTAAACTCAAATAACAGCGCCACGAAGAAGCCTACAGCCAAACCAGTTAGCAACCATAGCCAACTAGGCATGCCAGACAAATAGGCCTTATTATCAGAACACTTTCTCGCCTTACTGGCTCCGCGCTTTAATGCTGATCGTGAACGCATAACTTTTCTTTATCCTAAAAACAGCCTTTTGCTAGGAATCTGCGCATAAACCCCTGACCATGCGAGAAAATACTCTTTCTACAGACCAAATGAGAGCTAATATGGAATGGCAACGTCCCATTTCCGATAGTAGATATCAACTATATACCCGTTTCCATTACAGATATTAGTAGGCAACAAACAAGGGGAAACCCATGAACCTACCGGTAGTAGGTGATTGAAGTGAGTGAAAGCGGTCAACCCTTACGCACCTTCAATGACAACGAAAAAAATTAGTCCTGACAAAAAAACAAAGGACTTATTTGCAGAATCCCTAACCCGCTGGCGAATGTTATTCTTACTTTTATACACTTTTTGAAACTCAATTATTGAGCGCACAATTACTTTTCGATAGCATAACAGCCAACAATCCTTTAGTAGTATATAATAATGTCATATTCTCCTGCTCTTGCGCTACCAAGAAAGCCACTGAGTTATCAAACCCACACGATAACACATATACTCGCTTCCATTGAAAGAGTTATACCCGTTTCTATTGACGGAGTAAGCAGGTAATAAACGAACGAAGCCTAATGAGCCACGAGTAGTAAGTGACTGGGGGAGTGAGAACAATCAACAACCTCACTCTTTCAAAAGAAATGGGCATAGGTATAGTTCAACTACAGCAGGCTTTACCTCAAGGACTCATCTATGAATATCCTCAAACTACTTGAAAATCAATTTATCAAAGCACTGACAGCAGCAGGCGCACCACCTAATACACCCGCAATGATTAGACCAAGTGCTCGCGCCAACTTTGGCGATTACCAATGCAATGCCATCATGGCTGCAGCCAAAAAAGTTGGCCAACAGCCCCGCGAGTTCGCCCAACGTGTTATTGATAATCTCGATCTGGAGGGTACCGTAAGTAAAATCGAAATTGCAGGGCCAGGTTTTATCAACATTTATCTGGACCCATTATGGCTTGGCTGCACCTTACAGAGCATTATCACGGATGAGCGAGTCGGCGTTCAAAAGGTAGCGGCAAAAACAATAGTCGTTGACTACTCTGCTCCTAATGTCGCAAAAGAAATGCACGTGGGCCACCTACGCTCTACCGTTATTGGCGATGCATCGGTACGAACCCTTGAGTTTCTTGGACACAATGTCATCAGGCAAAATCATCTTGGTGATTGGGGTACGCAGTTCGGTATGCTAATAGCTCACCTTGAAGAACTAGAAAAGGAAAGCCATGAAGTTCTCAGCATGGAGTTAGCAAACTTAGAAACATTTTATAGAGCGGCCAAAAAACGCTTTGACGATGATAAAGTGTTTGCAGAAAAGGCTCGGAACTATGTCGTAGAATTACAAGCAGGCAATACCTATTGCCTAAAGCTCTGGAAAAAACTAGTTAATGTAACTCTCTCCCATAATCAAAAAACCTACGACCGACTGAATGTGTCCCTGACTCCAGCGGACGTCATGGGCGAAAGCGCATATAATGATATCCTTCCCATAATCATCAAAGAGTTGAAAGAGAAAGACCTTCTTACCGAAAATCAAGGAGCACGAGTAGTAATCCTAGACGAGTACAAAAATAAGCAGGGTGAACCAATGGGAGTGATAGTTCAGAAGTCTGATGGCGGTTTCCTATACGCCACTACTGATCTTGCTGCTATTCGTTTCCGCTGTCACAATCTGAACGCTGACCGCGTCATTTATTACGTCGATGCTCGCCAAAGTCAACATTTCCAACAAGTTTTCAAAATTGCTCGCAAGACAGGCTTTGCTATGGAGCATACCGAACTCGACCTTCATGCCTTTGGTATGATGCTGGGCAAGGATGGCACCCCTTTCAAAACCCGTTCAGGCGGCACCATCAAATTAACAGACCTGCTGGATGAAGCAGAAGAAAGGGCTGCTCAAGTCATTGCCAATAAAGCCACTAACCTAGATGAAGAGCAAAAAGCACATGTAATTAAAGCTGTTGCAATAGGCTCTGTTAAATACGCTGATTTATCCAAAAACAGAACCAGCGATTATGTTTTTGACTGGGATAATATACTTTCATTCGAGGGTAGTACCGCACCTTACCTGCTCTATGCCTACACTCGCATCATGAGCATTTTTCGAAAAGCAGGCATCCCTACAAAAGATCTAAAAGGCAATATTAAGATCACCGATCTCACCGAGCGCGAATTGGCACTAAGAATCAATCAACTCAATGAAACCCTTGAGCTTGTAGCACAGGAAGGCATGCCTCACCAGCTATGCAGTTACCTGTACGAACTATCTGGTGCCTTTATGAAATTTTATGAATCCTGTCCAATTAACAAGAAAAGCGTTGCCGAAGATGTTCGCATTAGTCGTTTACTACTCTGCGCCATCACCGCACGAACTCTTAAGCTAGGTCTTGGACTGCTGGGCATTGAGACAGTTACACAAATGTGAATCTGTGCCTGCTACGTCACCCTGAAGAACGGGGTTATTGGCTGCCCTCACTCACCCCAATCACATACTACTCGTAGGGTCACGGGGCTTCGCTCGTTTGTCGCCGAGCACACTTTCAATGGTAACTGGTATAAAACTGTAATTAACCAGGTGCAAACTCATGAAAGCTTCTGCCATAGCGGATTTTTTACCTTATGCCCATAGCTTTTTTATGCCCATTTGTTGTTTGTTTTCGGTATCAATTATTTCACAATGAGAGTTTGGAATTTATTTGCAGAGACCTTAGCCTGTAATGTTCAGTTAATTCCTAGATTTCCAGCATTGCAAAATCACTCTTACCAACTCCGCAGTCAGGACACCGCCAGTCCTCTGGAACATCACTCCATAAAGTACCTGGAGGAATACCATCATCAGGCCACCCATGACTTTCATCATAAATTAAACCACATACAATGCATTGCCATTTTTTCATTGATTTCTCCACCATTAACAATCAAGTAATAACGCTGACTAAGTATATACCTGTTACCATTGAATGTGTGAGTAGGCGACAAACGTGCAAAGCCCCATGAGCCTGCGAATAATAGAAGGCTGGACTGAGTAATGGCAGTCAACAATCCCACACTGTCAAGAATAATGGGTATACCTCCAGCTATTCAGCTATAAATAACGGGTACTCTGTCAATGTCATTTTTTCATCACTCAAACCTGTCTTGGCAGCCTTTTAGGCTGATAAGAGAGGCTCTACCAGCAGACATAAAAGATTTGCTTTTGGACAGAGGATCTTTGACCGAAAAACTTAAAAAAAAATATCGTGATGCCTTTACGGTTAGCGTTATCAGACACTCATGGGCTAAACCTAGCCTTTCCGAACAACAGTTTCTTGGAAACAATGATAGTGAATTTAGCATTCGGGAAGTGCTATTAATCTGTGGCGGAAGACCTAGAGTATTCGCACGGAGCGTATTTCCTCGCTGTAGCGTGAATGGTCCAAATGAAGGACTTCTTAAATTAGGAAACAAACCTCTTGGGGAGTTTCTATTTTCGCACATAAATCTGACAAGAGGGGCTATAGAATTAGCAAAACTACCAGCTAGTCAGTTTAATAAACACCTTGGTTACCAATACACTGACGAGACAACTTGGGGACGAAGATCACTGCTCCATCTCAATGACAAACCTATCTCTGTATGCGAATTTTTTTTACCAGAACCGAAACAATGAGAACCGTTTGAGATTATTATATGAGACACTTGGATACAACCCGTATCAAGGACTTTGTCAGTCTTGCTCGCCTTAACCGACCTATTGGCATTTATCTTTTATTCTGGCCTACCATGTGGGCACTTTGGCTCGCAGCGGGAGGGATGCCAAAGACTCACAACTTTATAGTATTCAGCCTTGGCGTTATACTAATGCGTAGTGCTGGCTGCGTGATTAATGATTACGCCGATCGCCATTTCGACGGACACGTTAAAAGAACCGCTGACCGCCCATTACCCTGTGGGCGTATTAGTGAAAAAGAAGCGCTGTCTTTCTTTGTGGTATTATTCACCTTAGCCTTTATCTTGGTGCTAACAACAAATCTGCTTACTATAGGTTTGGCATTTGCTGGCCTTTTCCTGGCATCTTTTTACCCCTTTGCCAAACGCTACACCTATTTACCCCAAGTGGTTTTAGGTCTTGCTTATTCTTTGTCAATTCCCATGGCTTTTGCTGCAGAAAATAACCAAATTATAACTAATGTGTGGCTTTTATTTATAGCAAACTTGTTGTGGACTGTAGCCTACGATACTCAATACGCCATGGTCGATCGTGAAGACGATCTAAAAACAGGTATAAAGTCCACCGCAATTCTTTTTGGTAACCTAGATAATTTTATGATTTCTCTATTACAGTTCTCAGCTGTCTTTTCCTTAGCCATTATGGGGGTTAAAATGGAACTTGGAATAATATTTTATCTATCCTTGCTCTGTGCATCAGGATTATTCATCACCCAACAATTAATGACCAACAATAGAGAGCCCGATGCCTGTTTTAAAGCATTTCTCAGCAACCACTGGGTAGGAGTAATAATTTTTATTGGCATTTTGATGGGACAGTGACTCAAATCATACTGGTATTAGCACTGTAAATACCACAACTAAACTCTTATTTTGTTAGGGTTTGGTTGATTCCTAGATGCTCGATATAAACGGCATACACTTACCCTCCAAAAATCCACCCAATAACTGTAGGCCTAAGCATAACTCAACAAAAACAATTATAGCTTAGTACAATATCGGTATCTCAAACTCTTCGTATCCGCCTCTGACCGATACCAGTTACCAGTTACCACTGAAGGTGTTGGTATAGAAATATGCTGTTCCTCAAGTTTTGTCACCTATTTTATCAGAAAATACCAATTTTGAACCGTCGCACCTGTAAAGAATGTGCCCTGCTGTGAGCACCGTCAATACTATCCCTGTAGACTCAAGCTCTGCTCCTGTCTCTCATATCACAATGATAAAACCAGCGAAGACACTTTCAGACTTGGGAGTAGCCAAGGTACAGTACATTAACATCTTAAGTATGTTAAGCTGTCATGGGTTATGGATGTGGTATCGATTATTAGTCTTTCAAGAGCCTGCCTTAATCGCCTGATGAATCAGAAGCCATTCCTAACCCAACTGGGCTTACACTTAGTAACAAAAGTCTACTAATAACTTTACTGGGGATAATTTTAAAAACCCAATTTCTGCGTAATCAATCAAAGATAGGAGATTGGATGACATCAACTCTTAGCCAATATTATAAGGCCATCATCGAAACCATTGGTGAAAACATTCATCGCGACGGACTGAAAGGCACTCCTGATCGTGCAGCGGAAACGTTACAGTATTTAACCCACGGCTATAATCAAAACATTAAAGATATTGTCAATGGTGCTGTTTTTGAGTCTAATATCAGTGAAATGATAGTAATCAAAGACATCGAACTTTACTCTCTGTGTGAGCATCACATGCTACCTTTCCTTGGAAAATGCCATATTGGCTATCTACCAAAAGGAAAAGTACTAGGTCTTTCTAAATTTGCCCGCATTGTTGATATGTTTGCTCGCCGCCTACAAATTCAAGAAAACCTGACTCATGATATAGCTAGCGCCATTATGAGCTCAATCAACGCCAAAGGTGTTGCGGTGGTTATTGAGGCTCAACATATGTGCATGATGATGCGAGGAGTAGAAAAACAAAACTCATCCATGACAACGTCAGTAATGCTCGGCTTAATGCGTGATCGCCAAGCGACCAGAGAAGAATTTTTGCAGTTTATCAAACACTAAACTCAATGATGAATATACCCATAACAATTGGAGGTTAGAGATAAGCATTTGCCTGTGTAATCGTATGTGCGATTTAATCAATTGTTGACTGCTCTATCCCCAGCCACCTGCTATTCGTAAGTTTATGGGGATTAGCTCGCTTGTCGCCTACCCACGCCTCCAATATCAATGGGTATAGCTTTTTAAATGAAAATACTGCAATTACGTTAACGCCAATCCAAAATAACTTTACCTGACTGGCCTGACCCCATAATGTCAAATCCTTTCTCAAACTCAGACACAGATAAATGGTGAGTAATCACGGGGCTAATGTCTAGACCTGATTGCAACATACTGATCATCTTGTACCATGTTTCATACATCTCCCTACCATAAATCCCTTTGATCACTAAACCTTTGAATATCACCTTAGTCCAATCAATAGCTGTATCATTTGCAGGAATCCCCAGCAAGGATACCTTACCCCCATGGTTCATGTGCTCCAGCATCTGCTGAAATGCTCGACCAATACCGGACATCTCCAAACCAACATCAAACCCCTCCACCATCCCTAATTTTTTTATCGTCTCATCAATAGAAGTTAGCTCAACATTAATAGCTTCCGTTGCGCCTATTTTTCGTGCCAGATCTAGACGGTATTCGTTAACATCCGTAATTACAACATGGCGCGCTCCCACATGCTTGCAAATAGCTACAGCCATAATTCCAATAGGCCCAGCACCAGTAATCAGAACATCTTCACCCACCAAGTCAAAAGATAATGCTGTATGAACAGCATTCCCAAAAGGGTCAAAAATAGAGGCTAGGTCGTCACTAATATCATCAGGAATAGGGAAGGCATTTACTGCTGGTATACAAAGATACTCAGCAAATGCACCATCACGTTGAACACCCACGCCTACAGTAAAATTACATAAATGCCTACGCCCAGCACGACAGTTACGACAGTACCCACAGGTAATATGACCCTCTCCAGAAACCCGCTGCCCAAGCGTAAATCCTTGAGCACCTTCACCCATATCAACAATTTTACCAATGAATTCATGACCCACATGCATTCCTAAAGGTATTGTTTTCTGGGACCATTCATCCCAGTTATAAATATGCATATCCGTGCCACAGATGGCTGTTTTGTGTATTTCTATTAACACATCGTTGTAACCAACTTTAGGCTTAGGCCTTTCAGCAACCCATATCCCCCGCTCTGGTTTCAGTTTGGCAAGTGTCTTCATACTCAATATACCCTCAACCATCTAATTTCATAAAATCAGTATTATCAATATTAAAAGCCCGCGTCTGTGCAAATCGTGAGAAACTAAGGATAAAAACTAACTCTGCAAGACAACTAACTGCACCATTCCATGAACACTATCAATTCCCATAGTCTATTTTTTCATAACTTCCACCAGCATAACTGATAAAACCAGATCTCAGGTAATGACACCTAATTCTTGGCCAACTTTTGCGAAGGCGGCGATTGCTTTATCTATATGCCCATTGTTATGAGCTGCGGACATTTGGGTTCTTATGCGAGCCTGCCCCTTGGGTACCACGGGAAAGGAGAAGCCAACCACATAAACCCCTTCTTCCAACATTCTATCAGCAAACCTGCCTGCTAACGAAGCGCTACCCAGCATAACGGGAACAATCGGATGACCATCACCAGTCAATTCAAAGCCCAGTTTTATCATTTCTGTACGGAAGTACTGGGCATTATTTTTTAATCGCTGGCGTAAATCATCACCCTCCTCCAGCATATCCAAAACCCTAATGGACGCGGCTGCAATAATCGGGGACAAAGTATTAGAAAACAAATATGGTCGCGATCGGTTTCTAAGCCATTCTGTCAGTTCTTTACGACCAGATGTATAACCACCGGAAGCACCTCCAAGCGCTTTACCAAGGGTGCCAGTGATAATATCAACACGCCCCATTACTTGACAGTATTCATGAGTGCCCCGACCACCATCACCAATAAAACCTACCGCATGGGAGTCATCAACCATTACCAATGCATTGTATTTATCTGCCAGATCACACACACCCATCAGATTTGCAATAACGCCATCCATAGAAAAAACACCATCCGTAGCAATCATCTTGTAACGAACACCAGCTTCATCCGCAGCCTTAAGCTGATTTTCTAGGTCAGCCATATCATTATTTTTATAACGAAAACGATTCGCTTTACAAAGACGAACACCGTCAATAATGCTTGCGTGGTTCAAGGAATCACTAATAATGGCATCTTCTGGCCCCAGCAGCGCTTCAAAAAGACCTGCATTAGCGTCAAAACAAGATGAATAAAGAATGGTATCCTCCATTCCCAAAAACTCAGACATCCGCTTTTCCAGGCGCTTGTGTACCTCATGAGTACCACAAATAAATCGAACAGAAGCCATACCATAGCCGTATTCATCCAAAGCTCTTTGAGCTTCATCTATCAGTTCCGGCGCATTAGCCAAACCAAGGTAGTTATTAGCACAGAAATTCAACACTTCGTCGCCAGAATCCACACGGATATCAGCTTGTTGTTGAGAAATGATTACTCTCTCAAATTTATAAAGACCATCTTCTTCCAGGTCATCTAGCTGCTTCCGAAGCCCCTCATAAAACTCAACCTTCATACCCACCTCAGTCATATTAAAAAACTTTTCCCCTCATCAATACCTTCGCCAAAATCAGGGCTAATTTCAAAAAACAAAATACTCATTTGCTAACCTAAGCAATCATGATAAAGCTTCGAACAACTCACTAGATAAACTATTTGTGAACGAACTTAACACCCTTCTAACCTTTCTGCACTCGTTTCTTGACGCCACGTTTTACCATAAGCTTCCGCGGTGATGTTAATGGTACACCCATTCCCCATGGAAATGTGAGGTTATTGACTGCTTTCACCCACCCAAACCTCTAGTACTAGAAGACTCATAGGGCTTCTAGAAGGCTCATAGGGCTTCGCTCGTTTGTCGCTTACTCTCACCTACAATGGATGCGGGTATATTGTCAGAACAACTTAATCTCCTGCCTAAAAAAGAGAAAATCAAAATAATATTGGCAATGTTTAAGCCTACCAACCACCTCGCAACTTACTCACACAGGAGAATCGATATCAATGAATTCATGTTCAATACCACATTTTTTTTCTAAAAAAACAGCCAGTGCCTGAACACCATAACGTTCCGTGGCATGATGCCCAGCACTAAAATAATGAATGCCATTTTCCCGAGCAAAATGTACTGTTGATTCTGAAATTTCACCACTAACAAAAGCATCCACACCCAACTCTACAGCATTTTTTATCATGTTTTGAGCTGCCCCTGTACACCACGCCAGGGTTTTAACGTCATGACTTCCTCCACTAATGACAAGAGGCTTTCTACTGAGACTTTGCTCCAACCTAGACGCCATATCACCAACGCTCATAACCTGGTCAGGCTCTCCCCAATTACCAACCGGCCTTGCTTGACCAGACCCCATTCCACCTTTTACAGACCAGCCCATACGTTTTGCTAACTGTGCATTATTACCAAGCTCCGGGTGACCATCCAGTGGTAAGTGATACGCAATGAGACTAATTCCATTTTTCAGTAATGATTCGATACGTCGTCTACCCATACCAGTCAAAACAGCATCATCTCCTTTCCAAAAATAACCATGATGAACTAACAAAGCGTCAGCATTAAGCTCAATTGCTTTATCTATCAAAGCCTGACAGGCGGTAACCCCAGTAATAATTTTACCTACACTGTCTTTCCCTTCTACTTGCAAGCCATTAGGACAATAATCTTTAAATAACTGCGGCTGTAATTCTTCATCCAGACAGGCCACCAGCTCTTTTAGGGCAATACCCATAGTTCCTCCAACACTCTGTAACTCCAATGCCATTGGGCATATACTCCCTACCCTTGAAGATATAAGGCTATTAACTGCTTACACCTAAAATGGTAATGGTTATAGATAACAAACTTAGTAAGTAAGTTTGGATACCTGTAGCCAAAACAGGTATGGTTATAACTTAAAAGTAAGTTCCTGACAAAGCCTAATCGGCATATACCCTTTCCTTTTGAAGGTGTTGTGTTGACTGTTCTCCTCAACCACCTACTAGTTAGTAGTTTATGGGGGCTCGCTCGTTTGTCGCCCCCTCACCTTTCAATAGCAACTGGTCTAGTCAACCATACCAATTATTATTCTTAACGTGATATCCTATGAAAAAATTACTGCAGATTTGTGGCTGGCCAATTCTTTTTGGGTTCATTGTTAGCATTGGTGTAATCTGCTTGAAACCAGAACTAGCTGGCTTAACATCATCACCAATGGCTTATTTTTTCAGCCCGACAACTACGCTTGTTTCCGGATTTAAGCAGAATTCTTACAATTCTGCAGTAAAAAAAGCCACACCGGCAGTCGTCAATATATCCACAAAAACTGTCATAAACCAAGAAAAGAAATTTGTAGAGATCCCTCCCCATATAAAGATCAATAAAAACAATATTGAAACCAGCCTTGGCTCAGGCGTTATCATTAACCCCAATGGTTTTATACTCACCAACAACCACGTTATTCAAGGGGCTGATCATATTATTGTAGGCCTCAGAGACGGACGTGAAGTCTATGCTACCGTGGTAGGTACGGATTCAGACACTGATCTTGCGGTTTTAAAAATCCGTATGACTAATCTACCATATATACATCTTGCAGACTCCACCAAAGCTAAAGTTGGTGATATTGTTTTAGCTATTGGTAACCCCTTCGGACTATCTCAAACCGTAACCATGGGTATTATTAGTGCTACTGGTCGCCACAACCTCCAACTGAATACCTATGAAGATTTCATTCAAACAGACGCAGCAATAAATATCGGAAATTCCGGTGGTGCACTAATCAACGCTTATGGCGACCTCATTGGAGTCAACACTTTACTCTTTTCTATAGGAGGTGGGAATGAAAGCATCGGCTTTGCTATTCCGTCTGAAATGGCACGCTTCGTCATGAACTCCATTATGCGGCACGGCTATGTTATTCGTGGCTGGCTAGGCATTGAGTCGCAATCACTCAACAACAGCCTTGCAAAGGCTTACCAAATCGATGCCGATGCCGGAATTCTGATTTCTGGCGTTTATGAGACAGGTCCAGCAGATCAGGCAGGTCTCCGCAGGGGAGATATTTTAATAGATATTAATGGTAGCAAAACCATTGATGGAAAGCTCCTAATGAACCTAGTCGCTCAGATAACCCCAGGTAGCAAAGTTACGCTTGGGGTTCTAAGAAACGGAAAAAAAATCAACCTGAAAGCTCTGGTAGCCAAACGACCCACTATTATCAATAGTTGAAAAAGATCATATTTGGTTTCAAGGGAGCATGTACCAATTTCTATTGAGGGTGTGGGTAGGCGAGAAAGAGAATTTCCCCGCTACCTACCAGTAATAGATGGCGGGGATGTGGTGGTAGTCACCAATACCACACCATTAAGGGAAATATGTGTACCATTGTAGGTGTGCGTAGGCAACAATTCCCATGGCCTACGAGTGTAAGTGATTGGAAGTAGTGAGTGAGAGGAGCCCACAATCTCACATCCCCAAGAGGGAATTAGTATTAATACTTTCTGGACTCCACCAATGAAATTTTACAAACGCCATTTTAAAAATCATCAAAAAACATCTTTAAAATAGCTTATGGTGTGGCAATGATATCCACTTTACGATTTTCTTTCCGCCCAGCTACCGTACTATTATTGTCTTCTATTATCCCCCCAGAACCCATAAATAGACGGTCAATTGAAACACCCAAAGATCGAAGATGATTGTTTACAGATTTAGCTCGTCGTTTTGCTAATCCTGCATTATCAAACCGAGGCTTGCCAGTATTATCAGTGTAACCATTGAAAATAATCTTTATATCTTTATAGGAATCAACTCGGTCGACTATCTCTTTCAATACAACTTTCGCTTTTTCATCAAGCTGATCTGAACTTGTCTCAAAATAGATACTCCCGAGTTTCTCTTCAGCTAGCAACACTTTCTGAGCCGTATCAATAGCATCACTATTCTCTGCTTTTTCTTCCATCGCTTCGTTAGGACTCAAGACATCTTCCTCTGTAGGAAATTCTGGTTTCGGCTTTGCAAACACACAAATGAGACCTCCTAAAACAGCACCGCCCAATGCGGCAACAGGCGCTGCAACAGTGCTAGTCACCGCCCCAGCAATACCACCCAATCCTCCGCCGATACCCGCTCCCAGCAATGTGTGTTTCGCCCATTTAAAGCCCCTACCGTTAGAGGCATCACTGTTAGAGGCATCACTGTTAGAGGCACCGTTAGAGGCACAGCCAGATAGAATCAGACAGCATATAAGTAGAGTCGTAACTCTTCCTTTTATTTGAAACTGCATAAATAAATTCCTCAAAGAGTAAGTGCAAATTAATTAAACCGCAAACTAATTTATTCCCTAAAAAAACATTTGCAGCCTCGCTTTTCCCTAAATTGCTGGATGTCAAAGGCCGTTGTAACAGTAGCACTTCAATACGATGGTTTTTAGATTCCCTATATCAACCACAATAATGTGGTCATCTAAACTAGTGGTAATGTCACTCCCTTGCCATCTTTTTGACCTTCACTTCCAATTACTTCGGCTGTCAACTTCAAAATACGGCTCATACAGGAAAGAGCTGTCATGCGTGTCAAGTATAGAGCAATATTATCTATGTAAACAATGATTTTCCACAATTACAGCGAATACGGCGAATACGGCGAATACGGCGCATTGCAAAACAATAAAACACGCAACTGATAACCACAAAATCACGACAAAGAGTAGAAAGAAGGACTAAATCTGTTACTACTCAAGGTGCGAGCAAGCGACAAATGATCGAAACCTCATAGACCAAATAGCAGTTAATTTAGTACTTTAGAGCGGTCAACAATCACACCTTCAATGAAAACTGGTATAATCTTATTCGCTTATCGGTTGTTTATTAGGGATAATAGCCAATATCTCTGCACTTTTTACATGTTTAATAACGTTATCTTCTCCTTTTTTATTGCAGCAGGTTAAGATATTTCCCAATACACCACTAACATTGTTTGCCATAATCATTTCAATATCAAATTCAGAAGTGCCATCCTTGTCCTTTGTAAATTTCACCTTCTCTTTACAGCCAATTTTTCCATCGGCAATCGTTACCATCTCCATCTCCAACTTGGTTTCTAGCTGCTCATCTGACTTAGACGAATCCTGCTCATCTGACTTAGACGAATGTTTATACGCATAATACAAAGATGGAATAACTACAAATATAGGAACGTTTCCCAATAAAAAAAAGAACGCAGATCTCCTTGAATTTACCATACCATCAGCAAAGCTCTTCAAATCATCCTCATAAATAACTCCAGTAATGTTTAAACAATTATTATCAGCAGAGCAATCAACCCTATCTCTATTAGAAGAACGATAACAGCTGTCATCAAAACAAAAATCATATGAACTACAGTTCTCATGATTTTTCATTTGTTTATAACCATTAACTTCATCACATACACACTCACCATATTCGCTAGAACCACTCCCATCGCCATCCTCAAATTTTTGCCCTTCTCCAGAACAAAGCTCTTCTTTATAAAAATTTGGGAATTGTCTACTAAAATTTCTTTTTGATTCGGAATGAGCATTATCACCCCAAATCTCGTAAACTATGCGTTTTGCGTCAAGATCCAGCACCAGTTTTGATGAATTAAAGCATCCATCATAATATTTGGTTGTATTCTTTTCCTGAGCACCAACACAGTGATAAAACTTCTCCCCCCCACACAGTTGCATGGCCCTAGGACTTAACTCCACAAGTTCATTAGGACACCTAATCACTTCATGAAACGCTTGCCAACTGGAGGGGCTAGGATTATCTGGCGCAGACTGTAGAGGCTCACTACAGTCAATGGTAGCAACACTGGCCGCCAATGTCATCGCTTTCATAAACATATCAACTAAATTCATTGAATAGGCTTCAGATGTCACAAAAGATCCAGCAAGAAGCACACTTATAGTGTAATATTTCACGACCTTATTTATACTCATACTTTTTCACCATTTCATTATATGGGAAGACCATTAAATTACGTCAACAACCAGTACTAGTAATTGTTTCAATGATCAATTAATCCCTATTGCAACTGGCTCTTTATACACAAGTAACGCAGCGTAATAAGTCATACAGCCAGTTAATACTCAGAGATAGTACAACACTACAAAGTTAACTGCAATATTATTTGCCATTAACGACAACTGACTATCAAACTTATCCAATATACCAGTTATCATTAAGGTATGAGTCGGTGGCAAACGAACAAAACCCAATAGGCAGATGAGTAACATATGATTGAAGAGATAAAGTAGCCTGCAACCTCAAGCCTTCAAGTGGATGAGTACAACTATTCCTAATCTAAATACTGAACAGCATACTATTATCAAGATGATATAGCAGGATCATCAACATGAAGTTGTCGCTTTAATTACAGAAAAAAACTCTTACCAAAATCCTAAAAAACAACATATCAACACGTCGTTTAATTTATGATTTAGATAAATTCAGGAAAGATCCATATTAAACTTGCAGCTATTCAGTAAATATAACAATATACTTTGAAATGAGTGATCATTGACTACTATCACTCACCACAATTGCCTACTTACTCAAACTAATAGATCTAGCTCGTCGTCTACTAATATCTTTACTAGTGCTTAGGATATATGTATATTTTATTGATAGCAGCATTCCTGCTCAGCCAATCGCGCTTCAGTCTGAACTTCTCAACAGCCTGCTAGTTTTATCACTAAACAACCAATCATGGCATTTGTTTTATTATTGAATAATTACTAACCATACAATAGTTTTTAATAAGACGTACGCAAACTACTATTTTAAAAACACCACACAAACAAACAACAAAAACAGAAAAAATAATCCTAACCATACAACAAGTATTCCATTTATTGTAAGTTTTTCATACTTCTCTGACAATACCCTTGCCATTAGTCAACAATCTTATCCTTATAAATCACGCTACACATAGACATGCGTATTCATTAGCTACTGAATATCAATCTATTTAGCTCTTCCATCAATATTTATAAATAACCATCTCGCACCGTATATCCAATTATGGAAGGATTTGATATGAAGAATGATCTGCTCATTGATTGACTTCTATACCAGCTGTTATTCTCAACATACCAATAAAGACCTAAGCACAACCATTGCCTTTAGTCACGGTCATTAAACCTTCTTCATTTTACAAGCCATTACACAGCTTACCATGGCATGTAACATCAAATTATCGGCTTTATGTACTGCCTCTATGGAAGGTTCGATTAAGTCCCTATTTTTTAAGTGCACCGACACATTGCGGTCGATTTGCAGGTTAACAGTTCAATTTTTGTTAGTTTTTCAGTGCCTCCATGCGATTGCCCGACACACAGGCACACTAATGTTATGTTTTGAGCATTTGCCCCACTCGGACGATGTTCGCCAAAGCAAATAGCATGGACAATTTGCTATCATTTTTAACTAAGCCTCGGTAGCAATCTTTGGTGAATCCGAACTGACATTTGATGATCCGAAACGGATGCTCAACCTTGGCTCGCACACTGGCTTTCATGTATTCTATATTGATCATAATATTGTTGATCTGTGGATGTTTCCTCCAAGCCCTTACTTTTCCTGGACGTTCCGAGATATGCCAGTCGACATCTATGTCTTTCAACTCGTCCCGTTTTCCTGCGCCACGATACCGGCATCGACGAAGATGAACTCCTCATCACCATGCAGTATATTTTTAGCTTGATTCAGATCGTGTTCTTTGGCAGCGGTGGTCGTAAGGCTATGCGTCAGCCCAGTTCAAGCATCGACACCGATATGAGCCTTCATGCCGAAGTGCCACTGATTACCCTTCTTGGTTTAATGCATCTCGGGATCACGCTCACCGGCTTTGTTCTTGGTGGAGTTGAGAGCCGCGATAATAGTAGCATCCATCAGAATGCCTTCTTTGACCAGCACACCAGCATCACTCAGCCAGTCATTCACTTCGTTGAAGATTTTGCGTGCCAAATCATGACGCTCTAACAAGTGACGGAAGTTCATGATAGTGGCGTGATCAGGGATCACCCCATTCAGTGATAGGTCAGCAAACAAACGCATGGCTAGGTGTCTACAAGGCATCTTCCATCGCAGGATTACCCATGCCACTGCTGCATACATTGAGTACGCAGCATCGTCATCAAGGGATAAGCTCGGCGACCATTACTAGGCTTGGGGTAATATGGCTCGATAACTGACACCATCAGTTTCTAGGGAATCAGCGTTTCCATCCGTTCAAAAAACTTCTCTTTGCGGGTTTGGCGACGTTTATGCTGGTATTCGCTGTCGGCGAAGCTGAGTTGGTGTCTCGTGGTTCATACCATTAAAGAGAAATGATAGGGTTTATCTCATTACGAGGACTTAATCGCACCTTCCCTAAGGAGCCTCTGATTAAAGCCACTTTCGTAATCCCCGAGGAGGAGTGGATCCAGCAAAATCAACACCTTATAGATTCCTTCCTGTGCGAGAATAACCTTACTCAGAGCCTCCCTAGGGTGGAAGCATCCAAAACTTCTCCGCCGAACTCAAGGTGACAAAACTTGCGAAACAGCAGGTCTCTATACCCGTTACCATTGAAGGTAAGAACAGTATACAAACGAGCGAAGCCTAATGAGCCTGCAGTATCCTATCCGTAGTCGTTTGAGGGAGTGAGAATAGTCAACAACCTCACACCTTCAATGCGGATGGGTATAGGTCCGTAGCTGATACAAAAAGTTTGGGCTTTTTTGGGCTTTTTTGTAAAGCATTTTTGCATGTCGATATATTACCAGAATAGGTCTACTTTGTTGAGTTATACTGAGGTCTATTCAATAGCACCCAAGAAAAGGTAGATATGCGAAAAATCCTCAAGACAAACTATCGATCATCCCCGCTCTAATGTATAATCCCAAGTTAAAATTTCAACTGCAGAGCAATAGCACAGAGCTATACCCGCTGCCATTGACGGTATGAATAAGCGACACCCACCCGTGAGTCTATGAACAATAGGTGGGCGGAGTGAGAGCAGTCAATACTTCACGCCATCAAGGAGCTTTGCTACATACCCATTCCCATGGAAGGTGTTAGTAGGTGACAAACGATCGAATCCCCATAGCCTACCAGTAGTAAATGGTTGAGGTAAGTAAGAGTAGTCAACAACCCCCACACCTTCAAGGGAATTGGGTATATGATAGATAAGCACTACAACCCAGCTAAAATTGAAGCCTTGGCGCAACAGTATTGGCAAGACAATGACAGTTTTTCTGTGCTGGAAGATGGTGACAAGGAAAAGTATTACTGCCTTTCCATGTTCCCTTATCCTAGTGGTCGACTGCACATGGGTCATGTTCGAAACTACACCATTGGCGATGTCATTTCTCGATACCACCGCATGCAAGGCAAGAATGTACTTCAGCCTATGGGCTGGGATGCATTTGGCCTCCCAGCAGAAAATGCTGCCATTAAAAATAAGACTTCACCGGCTCCATGGACTTACGACAATATTGACTATATGAAAGGTCAACTACAGCGGCTAGGCTTTGGTTATGACTGGAATAGGGAATTGGCCACCTGTACGCCTGAATACTACAAATGGGAACAATGGTTTTTCACTAAACTCTATGAAAAGGGACTAGCTTACAAAAAGATGGGTACCGTTAACTGGTGCCCAAACGACACTACTGTACTCGCGAATGAGCAGGTTAACGACGGTCGCTGTTGGCGCTGTGATACAAAAGTAGAACAGAAAGAATTACCTCAGTGGTTTGTTAAAATAACAGCCTATGCCGAAGAACTTCTCGCAGATATGGACCAGCTTGAAGGTTGGCCTGAGCAGGTAAAGGCCATGCAGCGGAACTGGATTGGTCGTTCTGAAGGTACGCAAATAACTCTTAGCATTGCCTCTTCATCAGTAGCAATATTGAGAGGCCTTTCGTCGGAACTCCCGATATATACAACGCGTCCAGACACTTTAATGGGGGTAACTTATATTGGTATTGCCACAGAACATCCTTTGGCTAAGGCAGCTGCCGAGAAAAACTCAAAACTGGCAAAGTTTATTGATGAATGCAAACAAAATACAACCTCTGAGGTAGAAATAGCGACTATGGAAAAGGCTGGGGTTGATACTGGCATTAGCGCCATTCACCCGATCTCAGGCGAAGAGCTTCCAATCTGGGCTGCCAATTTTGTTTTGATGGACTATGGAACTGGCGCAGTAATGGCCGTTCCGGCTCATGATCAACGGGATTTTGAATTTGCTACTCGTTTTAATTTAGCTATAAAGCAGGTTATTAAGCCGGTCACAAAAAGTATTGCCTGTAATATTGCTCAACACGCTTTTACTGACAAAGGATTATTGATCAATTCTGCTGAGTTCAACGGACTCAGCTCCGAAGATGCATGCAAAGCTATTTCAGATTGGTTGATTCAGGCTGGAAAAGGTAAAAAACAGATTAACTATCGCCTGCGTGACTGGGGTGTCAGCCGTCAGCGCTATTGGGGGACTCCAATCCCCATGTGCTATCTTGCAGACGGAGTAGAAGCACCAGTTCCTCTGGAAGATCTTCCAGTATTGTTGCCGGAAAACGTGCAAATGGATGGAACTCAGTCTCCTATCAAAGCTGATCCTGCATGGGCAAAAACCACTCATAATGGTCAGCCTGCACGAAGGGAAACCGATACTTTTGACACTTTTATGGAATCCAGCTGGTATTATGCCCGCTATTGCTCTTCTAACAATGACAAAGCTATGCTAGACCCCGACGCAGCGAATTACTGGCTCCCAGTAGATCAGTATGTTGGCGGTATTGAGCATGCCGTTATGCACTTGCTGTATGCTCGTTTTTTTCATAAGCTCCTTCGTGATTTCGGCTTAGTAGATAGCGATGAACCTTTCAAAAGACTGCTATGTCAAGGCATGGTGCTAGCGGATACATTTTACTCTCTGGATGAAAAAGGCATTAAACATTGGTTAGCACCTACAGAAGTCACCACAGAGAGAGATGAACAAGGTCGGCTGACTAATGCATTTCATAGGAAGACTGGCAAAAAAGTTCAATATGCGGGCATGAGCAAAATGTCCAAATCTAAAAATAATGGTGTTGACCCTCAGTCTATGATTGATCAATACGGGGCTGATACTATTCGGCTTTACACTATGTTTGCAGCTCCACCTGAACAAACTCTGGAGTGGTCAGACAGCGCTGTTGAAGGTTCTCACCGGTTCCTTCGCCGTTTCTGGAAACAAGTTGTTAATCATATTAATTACGGCAAGGTCGTATCCATTGATGTCAACCAACTCAATGAAGAACAGAAAATACTACGCCGTAAAGTTCATGAGACTATTAAAAAAGTAACTGATGATTTTGAGAGACGACTGACTTTTAATACCTCTATTGCTGCAGTCATGGAATTAACCAATGCTACTAGCAAGTTTACAGATACATCCGCTCAAGGTAGAGCAGTATTAAATGAAGCGCTGGAAGTGAGTACTTGTTTGTTAGCACCAGTTGTCCCCCATATAACCCATAACATTTGGGTCGCCTTGGGGTATGATCACCCTATTATTGACGCAAAATGGCCAACGATTGATGAAGCAGCGCTTATAAAAAGCACTATCACGCTTGTGATTCAGGTTAATGGCAAAGTTCGCGCTAAACTTGACGTGCCTGTCGATATGCCAAAAAATGCCACCGAGTCCTTGGCGCTGCAGCACCCCAATGTTACTAAGTTCACAGACGATAAAAAGATTCAGAAAGTGATTGTAGTTCCTGGCAAGTTAGTTAACATAGTTACTGACTGATTACTTACTTTAATTCTCCCTAAGGTCATCCTAGACATTTACCGTGCAGGAAAAATGTAGTAGTTCTCGCTGCATCTTCAATAATTTTGGTATATTCTTGGAGTAGCTTCCCACGAGAAGATAACGATTAGTGCCTCACACGAGGCAATCTTTCCTCCTATGTCCTAATAATAAATTACGATTTCAAGCTTAAACTGGTTACCCAGATACTTTTTTGCCTAGTTTTTTGTAATTATACCAGTTACTATTGAGGTATGCGTAGACGACAAATGAGCTAATCACCATAATCCTACACGTAATAGGTCATTTGGGTCAAGGAGAGCAGCCACAACCCTACACCTTCACAGGATCTGGGTATAAATATAATGGACAGGAGAGACACGGATGATCAGTGAGAAAAAACAGGTAAGGACTGTACTCGAAGAAAGAATCAAGCAATTTAAAGCATGGTCAGAAAGAAAACCAGCGGCTGTAGAAGGATTGTGTATTCGAAAGTTTCCTTGCAAGGTTGAACTTCTTTCCTTCGTAGTATCGGACGGACGGCAACCGGCAGCCCAGGCTAAACTAAAAGTTATTTTTGTGAATCAGCGACAACTTTGGTCTGCTGATATGACATTGTCTATCTTCACCCGCACAGTGCGGAAACCAGGCTATGAGGATTTAAAGTCGGGCATATACTTCCACGCACCAGCTGATTCTGGGGAAAAACCAACTCTTCTTAACTCATACAAAATAATCATGGATTTGAAAGGGGCTTATGAACCAGCTGATTTTAATGAATGGTATTTTTACTGGTTGCAGCGCATGTTAAAATCCCCTGAAATAAAGGGACTGTTTGCTCACAAACAGTTGTTTTCTGATAATGAGATTGAAGCCCAGCTGTATACTCAGGAAGTATTGAAGCAGCTTTGAAAATCAGTAATTATTACTTTGTATCAGCCATACTTGAGTATGGCTGGAGGCTAGCATTACTTACCTATCTCTATTATTTATGGCATCGTGGCTTGAATGAATATATCAACAGTTTATTGCGACGTTATTCTAAAAGACATGAATACAAGCGAACTATCCATGATTAAAATCGATTTAAAAGCACAGGAAAGCAAACAACCAATCTACGCCACAAACCTTATACATAAAGATGGTAAGAAAAGAGCGCGTGTGTAAATAACTCTATGTATTTGCCTTAGTTAAACGTAATCTGATAATCGTGTTTCAAAAACAATCATAAAGTGATTCAGTGCAGAACGCCGATTGCGTATCGGCATCGTCCAATTTTTCGAGGCCTCGCGCGTGGCAAGGTAAATTACCTTCTTTGCCGAATCATCATGCGGAAATAACTTACGTTTCTTGATCGCTTTTCTGATCACGCTGTTCAATAATTCAATCGCATTGGTGGTGTAAATCTCCTTTCGAAT
>JASXSV010000034.1 GCA_030674915.1 Candidatus Endonucleibacter bathymodioli | reverse complement strand
TCTTGATATTAATTAACCTATACTCAGAAGATGGCATCAACAAATCTCAAACTATCGTAAGGAAATTGAGTTTTTATTGGACAATAGTGTGTAACTTATACAGGAAGTCTAGGGTTGACTCTCAACTCCATTCCAAGTGTGTCGGTTGTCGTGGAAATCTAGGATATTCTCCCTATTTTGGCAAAGGTACTAGCTTTCAGAAACGGTTTCACAGGTCTCATATTGCTACTATACAAACCTTTGGGCTTACGACAATAAAGATTGAGGCGCAACAAACTTTGGCAAAAGCCATATATTTGAGGAATAAAATGTTACTTGCAATTGATATGGGAAATACAAATACCGCTTTTGGCTTTTATGATTTGAACGCCCAAAGTTTTGTTCAACAATGGTACTTGGAAACTCGCAACCAACGTACCAGTGATGAGTATTTGTCACTGTTATCACCAGTTTTACAAAAACATGCTAATATTACTGATATTATTATCTCTAGCGTCGTTCCTGATGTTACAGTAACCGTCCAACGGTTTTGTCACCAGCATTTGCACATAAATCCTATTATTGTTGATCCTAGGTTGAACAATTTTCCGATCACTATTAATATTGATGACCCCGCACAACTTGGCGCCGATAGATTGGTGAATGCTATTGCTGCAAAGCAGAAATACAAAACGCCTATTGTAATTGTTGATTTTGGCACAGCGACAACCTTTGATGTTATCGGAGAAAAAGGAGCGTATGACGGTGGAGTGATCGCTCCAGGAGTAAATTTATCCCTCGAAGCACTGCATAACACAGCTGCCAAATTGCCTAAAATAGCTATTTCGGAAAACCAAAAGGATAATATTATCACCAAAAATGTCTATGATGCTATGCAGGCAGGGATTTACTGGGGTTATGTATCCATGGTTGAAGGCTGTTTGTCACGCATAGACAAACAACTAGGTATAAAATCGACACACATCGCCACAGGTGGGCTCGGCCGTCTTTTCAACCAACAAAAGCATTTATTCGATTCCTATGATCCAAACTTATCACTTGAGGGATTGGTAATACTCTATACCATTCACCGTTACCGTTGAAAGTATAAGCTCGATGCATTTTTTTTAAAAAGACTATTTAGTGCGCAATACTGTTACATATGATGCTCATGCAAAGTTCTCATTACGTCACTTCTGACTCCTAATGTTCAACTTGAGAAAAAGTAATCCAGCCACTTAGACTGTTTATATCATCTGGACTGAGCGTACCTGTTAATTGCTTTAACCTTAATGTGTTGATTATAAAGTCATAACGAGCATTCAGATAATCCCGTCGGGCAGTGTATAGCTTCTTCTGGGATTCAAGCACATCCGTTATATTACGAGTACCTATTTCATAACCACTCTGACTTGCTTTCAATGCACTTTCAGAAGAAAGAATTCCCTGCTTTCTGGCTTCTACACGCTCAATATCAGAATTTACGGTGTTGAAAAAATTTCTAGTTTTCGAACTAGTTTCACGGAGTAGCATATCAAAACGCTGCTGTGACTGTTCCACCAAATAGTTCGCCTCCCGTACCAAAGAGATGGTAGCTCCACCAGAAAAAATGGGCATATTTAAGTTTAGGCCAACAACTGTTGAATGACCACGACCAGATGCCACCCCCCCATTCATATTCTTACGAGCCTTGCCAGATTCGGTAGATGTGTGATTATAACTAGCAAACGCATCCACCGTTGGTGCATGCCCAGATCTTTTAGCTCGTAGGTTTTCTTCTGCAGCTACAATGTCTCCCCTTGCCGCCTGCAAGTTTAGATTATTAGCAACAGCATTATTTACCCAGTCTTCAATCATGGCTGGAGTTGGGGCTAATATAGGCATACTTTTTTTTAGTTTGCCTATATCATTCAGCATTGTATCAATAATAGTTCTTAAATTTTCATAACTGACTGACACTTGATTGTCGGTCAAGATTCGAGCAACCCGGGAATTATCGTATTCCGCCTGAGCCTCATGCACATCAGTTTTTGCCGTCAAACCCACGTCATAACGTTCTTGGGCCTGATCCAGCTGTTGTTTCACGGCTTTTTCTTCAGACTTAGATGTAATCTGACTATCTTCTGCTCTCAGTATATTGAAATACGCTTCACATACCCGCAATATCAGGTCCTGCTGCTCAGCAGCAAACTGAGATTTCACCTTATCGCTAACTGCTGTAGTCTGCCTATAGTTGAACCATCTTTCTAGATTAAACAATGGCTGTTTAAGGGTGGCACTCCAGCCATGAGAGTTATAGTTGCCCTTCTCATCACTCCCACCATCAACGTCTGTTACTACTTTGTTAAACTGAGTATTGGCGCTTAAGTTTAGACTAGGTAACAATGCAGCCCGACCTTGAGAAGTATTTTCCAATGTTGCGTGCATCCTTGCTTTTGCTTCAGCAATTTGAGCATCATGCTTCACTGCAAGATCATACACATACAGTAAATTATGTTGTGCAACCGATGCCTGCAGGTCAATAACGGTACAACATAATACTAGTAATAAAGCTTTACAATAAACGCTTGACATCTTTTACGCTCCTTACAATCCATGCACGAATCAGCCGTTTTATTCTAAGACCTCAGCATAACCAACGATTTCAACCACCATCATTAAACTTCCTCATGCTGTAAGTCATTACGAAGCTTACCATGGTATTTAACACAAAATTATAGATTTTATCTACTATTTCTAGTGCTTTGAACTGATTCTTGACGAATCTATCCCCGCAGAACATGATCTCTGCACACCATAGAGCACAAAATACTTAGTGCCTTTTCGAATGTTTGCGGCAATATCGGCTAGCCCATAAATCGTTTTATTTTCGGCAAGATCCGTGAACCTTGTGTTAGCATGCGCGTAGTGTTTTTTATAGGTAACAAAAGGGTGTTTACTACTCTCCCGTGTTACGGATATTTCTTGTTACGAGTTCTATTTTTTTTTCGATAAATGATTCGCTATGTCGCTCTTACGTTGAACTTGGTCATCAACACCAAGATTCTCTAATTTCTCTTGGTTCTGCCTTGAGCTGTAAGTGATATCAATGATATTAATGTGACCTTCACTCATGATGATGTTTTTAGATGAGAGCTGACAATTAATATTCTCCAATAATTAATCTCAGAGATGGTGCTTCTACCAGTTGTACTCGAAGCCACCCAAAAATGGAGGTTTCTGGAATTTCTCCACCGAAAACTTGCAGAACAGCAGATCTCTATACCAGTACCATTGAAGGTAAGGGCAGTCAATAACCCCACATCTCAATGGTAACGGGTATAGACAGTGCTGGATACGAATAGTTTTAGCTGTTTTGTGAAGGATTTTCACATGTCATTATTTTACCAGGATATGTGATCGACTGTCTTGAGTTATGCTGAGGTCTCAATCTATGAGATAATAGCTGTCATCAAAACAAAACAGATTAAGGAAAAAAGGACTAATATTAATCTTTTCGGATACCTAGCAGCATCTAGTCAGGCTCTAAAAAGACAGGGAAATATTTTCATGATAAAAAAACCATGCATTCTTTTCAAAATCCTGAATCATTCAAGTCTGGAGTGCATAATCTTTGAAAAAGGAGTAGGCGACAGATGGTTAAACCACATGAGCCTATGAGTAATCGGTGATTTTAGTACGTTAGAGCATTCAGCAACCTCACACTTCCTAGTGGAGGGGTATATCTACTTGTTAAAACATATAGTCAATATTATGGAATCTATATTTTTCAGAAAATGAATACCTTGATGAATAAATTAATCAGATTTGCTGGCTCACCATTATTCATAGCCCCTGCTGTTTGTCTAATCTCATTTTTAATCCGCTTAGCCACAATTGGGCTATATCCATTACAGGATACATCTGAGGCTCGCTACGGTGAAATGACACGACTAATGATAGAAACCGGAAACTGGATTACGCTCTGGTTCGACTATGATGTGCCTTTTTGGGGAAAACCTCCTCTGTTTATCTGGCTTTCAGCCATTTCATGTAAACTATTTGGCATTAATGAATTTGCAGCACGACTTCCTTCACTATTGGTAAGTATGAGCATTACAGCGTTAGCTTTTAGGCTGGCACTTTTTCAACTGGGTCAATCTGCAGGTCGTCTTGTGCTTCTGATCTTACCCACAACAGTTATATTCCTAGTGTTATCAGGCACTATTCTGGCGGAACCAACGATGCTTTTGTCAATAACAATGATATTAACTGCATTCTGGATTGGTTGGCACTCCGAAAATCCTCGACAAGTCCGTTTTTGGCAATACACATTTTTTATCGGATGCGCCATAGCATTACTGGCTAAAGGTATGGCTGCCCTGATTTTAGCAGGACTACCAATATTCATCTGGTGCCTACCAGAACGAAAACTGATAACGCTTTGGCAAAAATTCCCTTGGATCAAAGGAACACTTCTAACATTACTGATAGCCTCTCCCTGGTATATTGCTGCAGAGATGCAAACCCCGGGTTTTCTGCAATATTTCTTTATTGGTGAGCATTTCCAGCGATACCTTGATAACGGATGGAGTGGCGACCTCTATGGGGCTGCTCACGTTGTTCCCATTGGGTCTATATGGCTACTATGGCTGGCAAGCTGTTTGCCATGGACTCCATTTTTGATAATAATTGCATTCAGGTGGGTCCGGGGACGTATTGGTGGAAATAGTTATAAGATTAATTCTTGGCGACTTTTCCTACTTCTCTGGTTATTCTGCCCATTGATATTTTTCACCTTTGCCAAAAATGTCATTTGGACATACGTTTTACCGGTAACGCCTGCTGTAGCATTGCTGCTTGCTGATCACTGGCAGGATACATGGCACCTGTACCAAAAACGCATTCTTGCAACAACCATCTTGGCTCCCCTATTAATAATAGTATTTACCGTGCTTATTATTAACGGTTACGGACAAAAATCACACAAACAACTGATGCAGATTGTTGAACAACAGGGTCTAGATAATCCAGGCATTTTATTTCTTTACGGTACATCTTTTTCCTCTCGTTTTTATTCCGACGGAAAGGCAATCAGCATTGACAGCATTCAGCATCTGCAAGACACACTTGAAGACCGTAGCAGAAATTATTTCCTTGCCACACAGGATGATGATTTTAGCCACTTGCCTGATACTATCCGAAGCCAATTCAAAGAAATTGCGCGCTACGAAGACTGGACATTATACCTGAACAACTATAATGCACTCTAGTGGCCGACACCCAGAAGGAATGTGCTCAAACCAAATATAGAAAGTATAGCGCCAGCCCTTTGCGCTAACGAGCAATCATTCGGAGGTAAAATATACTTTACTGAGCCATACCACACATGGCACCGTGGATTTCACGAGAATACTAATGGCCTGCTACGGCGATTCTTCCCAAGGATAATGAAGATTGGCTGCATGTAAAAAAATAAATTTGATAAGTCTCCACTCTTAATCAATATACGTCCACGAAAAGCCTTAAACTACTTTAGTCAAATTGAGTTGTTATAGGGTAAGTGTGTTAAGTATTGTGGAATTATAGGGTCTTATTTTTGACTCTGACTGTCAACAGAAGTTTCGAGATGCGCTCGGTCACCATCATAAGATATTCACACGCTCAGTAATTAATCTAGCTCCATTCTCCGCACTATAAGCTGCCGATAACGTTCACCTTTGTGCAGTAGATGGTTGATCTATTGTTTTTTTATTAGGCGATAGCTAGTCTGATAACCAATCTCCCAATTATCAGACTAAAGTTTTATATGGTATGCAATTTGCGCAGGTGAAAAGTTTAATCCTAAATGGGACTTTACCTGCCGATTTACCATATTAGTTCTGTAAAGCTTTATGGTCATTTTACACCGCTGCAGGATTTTGCGATGAGCTTCCTCTGAGTCATAAGCTCAAGGTGACAACTCTTCAGCTACAGGGCGGTTGTTTTATTGGAGCGCTGCAGATAATCATCAATCTTACGCGCCGAAAATACGAGTGTGCTTAGGTTTGAATCTGGTATCGTCCAGCCAGAGTCAGCTGTTTGTAAGAGTTTCCCATGTGGTCACCTGTTAATTGTGTGAGAACTACAGTCTATGAGTAGCTGACTCTCAAATCAATTTCAAGTGTGTCGGTTATTGTGGAAAGCTAGGCTGCACTTTCTATATTTGGTTTGATGACACTCATTTTTAGTGTCTGACACTAGAGTGCGCTATATGGTAATTGAGGTAGAAGGTCCAGTCTTTATAGCGTGCAATTTTATAGGATATTTCGTGATAGAGTCTGACTGTCTAACTTGCGTCTACGTAATGTTCCATTATAGAGACTATCTTTTTAGCTAATAGCTATAAATACTGATAGATTCCGTGTTTAGCACGGTAATATCGATCCAGTATATGATCTGAGCTAGCCAGTTAGCTTATATCCATACAATGATAATAGAGAATTTTGCAGAAGTTTGAGTGAAATCAGTATTGAATTCTACCCTGTCTGCGCTTAGCAATTCTGAATATACAGCAGGATTCGTATTTATTAATATACTGGAGCTCGTTACGTTATTGCTAGTTATATACTTTTAATTATTTCCCAGATGGGGTGTATAGCCACCCCCTGTCGTCATTTACTAAGTGGTACCTTTTTCTTGATGTGTGCCTGATGAGAAATCGTCTTCTGCTTCTTCTTTATGATGAGAGAGAATTAATTTAGGCACGTCTGACCAGTTCAAATAGGCACTGGTAAAGGGATTTGTGCCGCTCTCCACAAATGCCTTGCATAAGGTTTTATATCTTAGATGCTCGCTGCTCCGTAGAACCATCTCATTACCAGTGTCTGAAGTATAGAGCATTGATTAATCTCAGGCACTAGTACGCTGCTAAGCGTGTCAAATCTGGGGAACTAAGCTCAGGTATTTTTCCCAAGGCGCCCAAGTTGTTAAAAAAGCATCCAGTTCAACATCAGTGCAAACGTTGTTAATTCGAGCAATAGCCTGGTGGATGTCTTTCTGTTCAACTCCGCTCAAATCGACAAAGTGCTTACTATGAGATATACTTGGCAGGTTAAATTCCTCTTGCAAGGAAATCTGAAAAGCCAGACGAACGACAATAGGATCATGATTGCTACATTTTCGGGCTATATAATCAGCAGATATCTCTTCTACTTCCTTTAGAATCATCATTTTCATACCCTCTTCCATAGTCACTTGCTTCAACAAAGATGAATCATTATTCTTTATTGCCTGGATTTCTGCATCTTTTAGTGAAAGTACCATTTCTAACTGACTAAGTTCAAAAGTAATTCCATCGATGCTGCAATAGAGATCATCCATATAAGAGGATAAGATATCCAAGAAAAAATCTTGATACTCGTTTTTTTGAATGAAAAATGGCATGGTTTTTATAACCTGTTCTGCCAGTAAAGTTCTTAAGTTTTTGTTTGCATAGTCCGTCGTAGTAGTCAATCGGTACAGAAACTCAATTAGGACATTAGTGACATTTATTTCCAGTTCTGGTGTTGGAATGTCAGCATCTGATGTCAGATTGGGTGAGGCTAGTTTTTGCCAAAACGTAAAAGCCTCTGCAAATGTTTTAAACCTTAATCTGGGGGTGGAACTTAAGACTACCTTTTCTGACACGTGGTGATAGCTCACAAACTCCATGCCTTGCACTTCAGTGTTGCTTAATTCTCTTATAGTTCTATTAGAATATGGTATATCAGAGGGGGGGCGGTATTTGCATTTGACTCCCTGTGTTGTGATCATGTGAGAATCGTTAGCCGGGCTGTTATACTCTTTAAGGATAAGATTGGACTGATCTTCTGATAGGCGTCTCAAATCGTCACTAGGAATAAACTCTATACACCCCAAATCACTTAGGCATGGACACTCGGTAGCTTTAATAGAATCCGCGGTAATACTATTACCAAGCTCTTTCATATTGGGGATATCCTTAAGATAAAGTACACCACCTATGTGAATATTGTCGCCTATCTTCGTCATATTGCTTAGTGTAGTGATATATACATTTTTTAGGAGTCTGAATCCATAGCCCAGTTTGGTGATATTGTCGCAAAAGCTAATTGAAAAGTTTCTGTGCACCCGGAAGAGAGCAGATAAAGTCGTTAGTCTTTGGCAGTATGCAATTTCAAACTCTGAATAAAATTCGCTGTTTTTGGCCAAAGTTGTAAGATTATCGCAAAAACTAATACTGCTCTTATAGTTATGAACTCCTCCTTTTGCATCTATACGCCTAGCCACCCTTTTTAACATTGTATTGTCAATTATAAAAAAAGACTCCACGACAAGATCATTAACTGCGATAGTCGTTAACTTGGGGCATTCGCAAACATGTAAGTGGCCAGTCAGTTTTAGGTCATAACCAAGGTTCTTAATTTCTCCACAATATTCAACAGTAAGGTTAATTTTGACAAAGTCCTTGGGAACGTGCGTTAGCTGTGGGCAGTAACTAATTTTAGCAGTGTCGTATACTTTTAGCGTCGCGGGTAGCAGTATCAGGCCATTGCAATTAATAAGAGTAAGATGTTTTATGTGGAGATTCTCTGACATAGTCGTGAAATCATTGCAATCATTAATTTCAACAGACTCAGCATGGAGCTTCTTTGGCAAAGTTTTTAGGTTGCAACAGCATCTAATTTTGAGCATTCCTGTCACAGTGAGGTTGTCTGGGAACATTACTAGGAGTGGTTCTTCATTAAACATAAAATCTCCCAATATTTTATAATGTATTTTATTACAAAATGTCTTTTCAAAAATAAGTTGTTTTAATGCACTTGCTTCAATTTCTTGGATAGGTAGTACCGTTTCTTCATCACAATTAGAGATTGCTCCGGCCTCTATTTTTTGATCTGGTTGAGTGTCTGCTTTAGTTATTGAGTTACTATCGGTAGAAGTGTTTTCTTGTGGATCTTTGCGCATTTTTTTGGGTTCTGGTGGGATTAAGCTGGTAGCTAAATCTGGGTCCATTGACCTCGGTCGCTTAATGTCTCCGGGTATTCCGCGATGTTTTTCTTGATTTACGTCAGAGTTTCCACCGGTCACCGCTAAGGATGTTCCAGTGTTGAAAATGATAGTTGCCGTAATTAGAGGCAAAATTAGATTCTTTCTAAAGTACAGTTTAGTATACATAAACTATTTTGTCCGTAGTGATTAAGCATAAACTATAAGTGTTATTGGAATTTTCTATATGAATAAATATTTATGGCGTGCTAAATATCGGTACTGTCCTAGACGCAAGTTAGCTGACAACCGTATATTAGCATATACCAATTATTAATGTAAACATGATGTCTCTAAATGCTCTTACCTCCAATGATTACTGAAGAAAAAGTAATTGTAGTTGTGAAGTAATAAATGCATCTTCACCTTTTTTCGTGTAATTCGTTAACGCAAAGGAAAAGATTGGTACTATACTCGGAGACGGCTTGCAGCTCGAGGACAACCAAAAAGAAATGAGGAAAGCTTTGTACTAAAGATAAAGTCCAACTTAAGGGCTACAGTAAGAAGCCACTATTCCCCACCTATAAAAAACACCAAGGACTTGCAAGAACTAGGTTCACGTGCCATGCCAAAGATGAACCGATTGATAGTTGAAACCATTGCTGTATGAAATAGATACGCAGCATGGTGGTCAGGACGATCGGCTGCGCCCTACAATACGTCCACTTTTCGGGTAATGTGGTTTAATGATTGCTTCAAAGGCTGTTCAAGGAACACAAGATTCCATTTTCTCAAGAAATAACTCTTTTTGCGTTTTTTGGCTGCGTAGCTGAGCGACGCAAAACTTTGTTGTTTTATTTTGGATAACCGGTTTGCCATAGCAATGCTATTGTACTAGGTTTTGGCGATTCAATCAGAGATTCCTTAGAGTATATTGTCTCAGGTTGACAAGTACAGTACAGCTTGAGCAATCTTTAAACATGATCTAATACCCCATGTGTGAAATCATTCAGGATGGGTGGAACTTCTACGTTGTTCTCCAGCTTTAGCTCAAATCAGACACAACCAAAACATCAAGAATATATGAGACAATACTGTCAAACAAAATCTCAATGACCTATTAAAACCAAAGGCTAATTAATGGACTCTTTCACATTTATCGCTGATATGCAGCAAGTCTTTTCTTTTGCTGACGGCCTTCTTCGCTGGCTATCGCTTCATGCATACTCCAAACATTACTTATTACTAGCTGCAGTTATCTATTGGAGCGGCTTTCATAGATTGGCGCTAAGCTTGTCTTGTGGCATATTATTAAGCACCATGTTTTTTTTATTAATAAAACCCCTCATTGCTGCTCCCCGACCTTTTATGCTCGACACGGGCTTATTTCAAGGAGTTAAAGAATCTGGCTACGGCATGCCGTCCGGTCACAGCCAAAATGCCACTGTATTCTGGGGGCTATTGGCATGGAATGTACGCAACCCACTTATTACAGCTGTAGCGTTGCTATTTATTGTTACTATTTCTCTATCCCGTGTATATCTTGGGGTACATTTTCCGTCTCAGGTTCTAGTCGGAATAACTATAGGGTGTCTGGTAGCTATACTGTGTGCGTATTTTGCACGACAACTGTCAACGATTCTGGCTACAATTCCTCGGAAGATGTTATTTCCTATTTCTATTAGCGTTGCCGTTATAGCACCCATCATTATTCTGGTTTCAGGCTTAGTCATTGGCTCCGACACCCACGCACCCAAACACACGTATCTAGTACTATTGATTGGAGTCGCCATTGGCTTAATTATTAATCATAGCTCTGAAGACACGACAAAAACCTTAAAGATCTGTACTATGCAGGTACTGGTTCGTACTATCCTAGGTCTTGTTACTACCATATTGATCTGGCAGTTAACTGCCACTACACCAACCTTGATTAAAAGCACCATATCTATTTACAGTTACAGCTTTCTCCGAGGGTTGATAATTACCCTTTGGTGTACAATATTATGGCCTAGGCTTCACCAGCGTCTCTGTTTGCCAGGTAATATTCCCGCCTAATTGGCGATTTTACCCATCCACTAACTTAGCTAATATCATGACCATTCAAAAAATTATTGTTCATCAGTTGGAATATTCAGCTGAAACCACAGCCCTGACAGCAAAACCGTCAAACCACAGCCTCCAGCCAACACCCGCGCTGGAGACAATGCTTGCAGACCTTCAGCAAACCTTCAATAAAAAACCAGATAAGCGTTACGGCCAGTTTCATGGGGGCAATGGTAATAATTTTACCAGTTGGTTGGAGCAATATATCAATGACTCCATGGATTATACCGAGTTCACTACTCAAACCCTGGAAAAACTCAAAGAAAGTTTAAATCAGGCAGGAGCCCAAGGCGGAGGCTATGTTCTTTTAGCAGATTATAAGCAGGGGTTAAGCCGCTATTTTTTACTTTGCATGCTCACTCATCACGCTAGCGTTACTGTGACACAGGATCTAAATATCACAGATTGCTCTTATCTTGATACGACTCGAATGCCTCTGGCCTGTCGCATAAATATTAATGAGTGGCAAAAAAATCCTTTAAGTAACCGCTACCTTTCATTTGTTCGCCCCCGCACTGGTCATCGTCTTAGTGATGTTTTTCAACAAGCTCTTGGATGCACTGAAACTAGTGGAAGTAAAGAAGAAACTGTCACCCTTCTCTCTGCTGTAGATGACTACTGCAAAGAAACAGCTTCTAGTGAAGACCGAAAAACCGTCAAAAAGCAGGTCCATGACTACTGCCAAAACAAACTGAGTGATGGCGAAGACATATCTTTATCGGAACTTACCGGCCATATCACGGAATCTGGGTCAGATGATTTTGCTCGTTTTGTCAATACCAGTGATTACGATATGACCTTACCCATAACCCTAGAGCGACGGACCCTAACCAAACTTATACGATACAGTGGCAGCAGCAAAGGGCTAAACCTTTCTTTCAATGCAGAGCTGCTCGGAAGCCAAATACGTTATGATAAAGACTCCGGACAGTTGATCATTACCGAATTACCAGAAAAACTAAAAGAACAGTTGCAAAAGGCATAGGAGCCTTAGGTTGTGTGTGAGATTTAGCGGTGTTGTTTACATCTTTCTGAAAGGATCTAAACATGAATATGCAATAATCATAAGTTTAACGTCGCTGGCTCGTAAGGATATTTGGCAGCACTATGGGGTGGAAAACTGGACGGTCGTGGAGCTAGCGTGGGAGTTCATGGTATCACGGCCTACTATATACAAGGTAATCTACCAAAGCACGACAGCTGAGTTTACGCCCCAGAACTCTACCAATAGGAGCTTTCTGTTCGCAAAATGTGGCATGAAACACCTGACAACAGTAAAAGCTTAAATTGAACGCAAGAAAAAATATGAAACACGACGCTACAACAAAAATTACCCCAGCGGTGAGCAAAAAGACAGGCCGTGGGAGCATGTATTTATTGCTATAGATGATTGTTCACGTGAGCTGTGTGCCGGCATTCTGTCTGATAAAACCCAAGCATCGGCAGCAGCGTTTTTGATATATATTTTGAAGGAATGCCATACATGATTGCATGCAATTATTATGACAATGGTACGGAATATAAAGTCACGCCGGATCATGATTTTGTGGCTTTGAGTAAAGCTCACGGCATTGGGCAGAAATTCACGCAAGCTAAACGATTGCAAACAAATGGCAGGGTCAGTGTGTGATCAAAACATTAATGGAGATGTAGCAACTAAACACATCTTTGATTCGAGGCAGGATCGCAGCATTGCCCTTATGCGATGTGTGGATTTTTATAATACTGTGAGACCTTTGCACGATAACGCTGCATAAGCCCCACTATTAATGAAATTGTATTTTTTTAGGATAAAGCCTTAAAAAACACAATTACAGTTCGAATATGCGCCATTCGAGCCATTTCACCCTTCATTTTCGATTTTCAGACGCAACTTGCCTGCTGAATCGATAAACCTCGTTTAATATTGTGCGCCACACACATTATTTCAAAACGTGTGCGATTTCGGCTTAAGCCAAGATAACGAGCTTTCGCCATGCCGTAGTGTAATTTCAAAACGCCAAATACTCGCTCCACAGTGCAGCGCACGCCAGAATGTAAACGGTTAAAGCACTTATCATGTTCTGTTAATGGTTTATTTCGATAAGCACGTCTTATTATTCTGTTATCAATATTTCTATCATCCAGCCATTCACTGTGCTTCTTGCTGGAATAAGCACTATCCGCATAAACAGACGACTCTTCACCATCTAATAGCTCAGTGAAACAATTTGAATCGTGAATATTTCCTGCTGTGTAACCGATCGATTTTATCAACCCATCCTCATCGACATTTATGTGCGCTTTATAGCCGTAGGTACTTTTACTCTTCCCGTCAGAACCTGCTTTCACGTTCCACTTCGCGTCAGGATCCTGTGTTGAGTGCTTGTCTTTATCCTTATTTGGGCGACACTGTTTAGCCTCAATTACGCTAGCATCAACAATACTGATACCTCCAGATTTAATATAAAGACCTTTATCTATAAGCTGGGAATTGATTTCTTGAAGCAACTTATCCATAAGCAACAACTTATCGAGCTTCTGTCTAAATCGCCAAAAAGTACTGTGGTCCGGCACTGACTCTGAAATGTCGAGCGCAATAAATCGACGAAATAAAAGATCGCGAGCAAGTTGTTTCTCTAGGGCCGAATCGCTTAATTTATACCAACTTTGCAGCAGCAGTGCCTTAAACATCATCAGTGGAGGCCATGCCTTTTCGCCTCGAGAACTTGAATGTATATCTTTCAGATGATGCTCTAAGCGATCCCAATCAATGAGTTCATGGACAGAGTCGAGTTCTTTCACTGCATCGTGATCAATCAGCATTGAATCTGCTAGACTGCGTTGTTTCAGATTTTTCCAAGCCATAATTTCACCGAAAGGCATTGATTGTGCAAGGCTTATTATACCTGATTTTCAGTTATTTAGCGAGATTCGTGCAAAGGTCTCACTGTGAAACCGAATAATGGAATCAATAATATGATCCCATACGAATTATTAACAGGCTACTTTAAACTGTAAACAATATCACGATTACAAGTATTTTCTCTGGTCATATGTGTGTGTGTAGTTTATAATCGCCCAATTCTTTAGACTTTATTCACAACTGTAGATAGTCACAGAACTTGTATATGACTGACTATTCCCAATCAGAATCCGAGGTTATTCCACAGGATTCTGATGGGGGGGATAGTTATAGGGAGTGGCACTATACCTATGTCCCTAGGAAATGGTGAGATTATTGACTACTTTTATTCACTTAACTCACACCTTCAATGGTAACTGGTGTGAAACTTTTACTGGAGTGACGGGCTGAGTTTATAGCGATTGAATCAACAGTTTCAGTATTCTTAGGCTATGAGACCTTTGCACGAATCTCGCTAAATAACTGAAAATCAGGTATAATAAGCCTTGCACAATCAATGCCTTTCGGTGAAATTATGGCTTGGAAAAATCTGAAACAACGCAGTCTAGCAGATTCAATGCTGATTGATCACGATGCAGTGAAAGAACTCGACTCTGTCCATGAACTCATTGATTGGGATCGCTTAGAGCATCATCTGAAAGATATACATTCAAGTTCTCGAGGCGAAAAGGCATGGCCTCCACTGATGATGTTTAAGGCACTGCTGCTGCAAAGTTGGTATAAATTAAGCGATTCGGCCCTAGAGAAACAGCTTGCTCGCGATCTTTTATTTCGTCGATTTATTGCGCTCGACATTTCAGAGTCAGTGCCGGACCACAGTACTTTTTGGCGATTTAGACAGAAGCTCGATAAGTTGTTGCTTATGGATAAGTTGCTTCAAGAAATCAATTCCCAGCTTATAGATAAAGGTCTTTATATTAAATCTGGAGGTATCAGTATTGTTGATGCTAGCGTAATTGAGGCTAAACAGTGTCGCCCAAATAAGGATAAAGACAAGCACTCAACACAGGATCCTGACGCGAAGTGGAACGTGAAAGCAGGTTCTGACGGGAAGAGTAAAAGTACCTACGGCTATAAAGCGCACATAAATGTCGATGAGGATGGGTTGATAAAATCGATCGGTTACACAGCAGGAAATATTCACGATTCAAATTGTTTCACTGAGCTATTAGATGGTGAAGAGTCGTCTGTTTATGCGGATAGTGCTTATTCCAGCAAGAAGCACAGTGAATGGCTGGATGATAGAAATATTGATAACAGAATAATAAGACGTGCTTATCGAAATAAACCATTAACAGAACATGATAAGTGCTTTAACCGTTTACATTCTGGCGTGCGCTGCACTGTGGAGCGAGTATTTGGCGTTTTGAAATTACACTACGGCATGGCGAAAGCTCGTTATCTTGGCTTAAGCCGAAATCGCACACGTTTTGAAATAATGTGTGTGGCGCACAATATTAAACGAGGTTTATCGATTCAGCAGGCAAGTTGCGTCTGAAAATCGAAAATGAAGGGTGAAATGGCTCGAATGGCGCATATTCGAACTGTAATTGTGTTTTTTAAGGCGCGGATTTTAGTCATAAGTGCGCCATATTGAAAAAGTTGAGCCAGAGGGTACACTCACGGTTCTACCAAAAACCAATGTGAGACCACTTATGAATAAGCGTTATACCCACCTGACTCAAGAAGAAAGATACCAGATTTGGTCAGAGAAAAAAGCAGGAGTTTCAAATGAAATTATCGCCCAAGACTTAAGGCGTGATTTGAGTACCGTTAAAAGAGAGTTGGCTAGAAATACAGGGGCTAGAGGTTATCGCCCGAAGCAAGCACATAATTTTGCGCAGGAAACGTCATCAACAGAAACCAAAAGCGACCAAGATGGTAGCTGAACTGAAAGATAAAATTACTGACAGACTAAGTAAGCAGTGGAGCCCTGAGCAAATACAAGGACGCCTTAAACGAGATAATCAACCTTCTGTATGTCCCTCTACGATTTACCAGTTTATTCGAGAGGACAAAGCTGGGGGTGGTTGCTTGTATCAACATCTTCGGCACAAGAAGTATAAGCAAAGAACAAGAAAGCCCGATGCACGAGGCCAGATCCGAAACCGTGTTAGCATTGATGATCGACCTGGAATTGTGGATCAAAAAATACGTTTAGGCGATTGGGAAGCAGACACTGTAATTGGCAAAAGACACAAGGGTGTACTGGTTACATTAACGGAAAGAGTGAGTAAATTAAATTTGGTAAAACGTGTTCCTTCAAAGCACGCTGACGTGGTGACGAAAGCAATTATAACGATGCTCAAGCCTTACCAATCAGACTTACTCACGATCACATTTGATAACGGAAAGGAGTTCGCCTTTCATGAAAAAATCAAGAAAAAGCTTAACGTAGATACCTATTTTGCTCACCCTTACTCCTCGTGGGAACGAGGTTTGAATGAAAATCATAATGGTTTGATAAGACAATATTTGCCCAAAAGCCAATCTTTGGATAATGTCACTGACAAAGAAATTTTAGATATACAAAACCGACTAAACCAAAGACCAAGAAAACTGTTAGACTTTAAAACACCTGATGAGATTTATAGTGAAATGGCGTTAGCTGCATAAATTTTAAGGGCGCACTTATGACTAAAATCCGCGAGGCTTTATCCTCAAAAAAATACAATTTAATTAATAGTGGGGCTTATGCAGCGTTATCGTGCAAAGGTCTCGCTATATATTTCTGTTTAGGTTTCTCTTGGAGTTTAGCTGTACTATTCCCATTTGCAACAAAACACTTTTTGTATACTGCGGAGTAATTATGAAGAAAGAAAATATTGGACAAGAACCCACCGTTTTTATTATAGATGATGACGAAGCTGTGCGTGACTCACTGAAAATGCTAATGAATTCTGTAGAGCAGTCAGTAGAAACCTTTTCTTCATCGTCAGATTTCCTGAAATACTATGACGAAAACCGTCCAGGCTGCATAGTTCTTGATATTCGCATGCACGGCATGAGTGGCCTTGATCTACAAAGCAGGTTAAATGAGATTCATTGCATTTTACCCATCATTTTCATCACTGGGCATGGGGATGTACCTATGGCGGTACAGGCCATCAAAGATGGTGCAATGACTTTCCTGCAAAAGCCATTCCGAGACCAAGATTTGTTTGATTTCATCAACGAAGGACTCACGCTTGACGCACGGCAGCGTATAGAGCTACTTGAACACAAAAAAATACTGCATAGGATATCGATGTTGACGTATAGGGAGCGTGAAGTGCTCCATCATGTTGTGGAAGGTAAGGCTAATAAAGTTATTGCTGCCGATATAAACCTAAGCCAAAGAACTGTTGAAATTCATCGCTCACGCGTTATGGAAAAAATGGGTACTAAGTCTTTAGCGCATTTGGTAAGACAGGTAATTCAAGTTAAAGAGCATCTGCATTGTGAGATTTAGTGACGTTGTTTACATCGTTGTGAAAGGATGTGAATATGAGTATATACATAAGAATAAGTTTAACGCTACTGGCTCGTAAAGAGATTTAGCAGCACTATGGGACGGAAGACGGTGGTAGCGATTGATTGGGAGTTCAGGGTATCACGGCCAACTATTCACAAGGTGTCGGCGGAGCACGAAAGCACGAGTTTACGCCCAAAAATCCCACAAATAGACGCTTCTTGGCCGCAAAATTTGGTATGATTCGAGTCGCCTGGCAAAAGTAGAAGCCTCAATTGAATGAAAGAAAAAAGAAGAAGCAAGGTGCTACAACAAAAATCACCTCGATGAGATGATGCATTACGACACCAAGCGCTTGGCATTACTCAAAGGGGGGCAAAGATGGACCCTGCGTAAACATTTATTTATTGCCATCGACAACTTTTGGCGTGAGCTGTAAGTCGACACCTTGCCTGATAAAACCCAAGCATCGGCAGTAGCGTTTTTGTGACAGGTGCTGGAGGAATATCCATACACTATTGAATGCAATTATTTTTAGATTCATTGGGATTCATTCGTTTGTCGCCTACTCACACCCTCTATGGTAAGGGGTTATAAGGAATCCTGCAAATGGGCGCATAGGCCGCTACTGTATCTATCTTTTCATTGCTCAGGCAGAGTAGTAACATTACTGAGGACAATGGATTCGAATCATGACTGTTAAGGAATCTCTGAACAAGGTTATTCTCGCACAGGAAAGAATCTATAAGGTGTTGATTTTGCTGGATCCACGCCTCCGCGGGATTACGAAAGTGGCTTTAATCAGAGGATCCCTAGGGAATCTCTGACTGAATCTCCAAAACCTAGTACAATAGCATTGTTATGGCAAACCGGTTATCCAAAATGAAACAACAAAGTTTTGCGTCGCTCAGCTACGCAGCCAAAAAACGCAAAACGCGAAAAGAGTTATTTCTTGAGAAAATGGAATCTTGTGTTCCTTGGGTAGTCTTTGAAGCAATAATTGAACCATATTACTCGAAAAGTGGACGTCGTGAAGGGCTACCTATCGGCTTGACCACTATGCTACGTATCTATCTCATGCAGCAATGGTTTCAACTATCCGATCCGATGATGGAAGACGCACTGTATGAAATTGAATCAATGAGAATATTTGCCAAATTGGAGCTGTGCGAAGATCGGTTACCTGTCGAAACAACTATCCTGAAATTTCGTCACCTATTGGAGCGTAATCAATTGACGGGCAAGTTCTTTTCTGCGGTCAGTAAGCGCTTGCAACTACACGGCCTTGCGCTTTCAAAAGGCACCATGGTAGATGCTACATTAATAAGCGCTTCGTCCTCGACCAAAAACGCCGAAGGCACACGTGATTCTGAAATGCACCAGACACGTAAAGGAAATCAGTGGTACTTTGGCATGAAGATCCATGTCAGTGCGGATGTGAATAGTGGTACTGCTCATACAGTAACGGTTACCTCAGCCAATAAAGCGGATATTGGCGAACTGCCTGCTTTGTTGAGAAAGGAAGACGAAGTAATCTTTGGCGATGAGGGCTACACCAGCGACACATATAAGCGAGGCGCTCGATGCTTAGGATTACACTGGCAAGTCAATGACAAGCGCAAAACAAGAAAAGGCAACCTAAGTAGCAGTCAGCGCAAACGTAATCGCCAGCAATCAAAAATACGAGTCAGGGTAGAGCACCTGTTCCGAATCCTCAAGTGTCAGTTTGGTTACCGCAAAGTTCGTTACCGTGGTTTGGAAAAAAACAGGGTGCAAGTTATGAGCCTGATGGCGATGGCCAATTTATACCTGCAACATAATGCGTTGACGGCATAATTGCGCCCTAAATCCGACTCAAGAGCGGATAAATGGGCAAAATCGACAAAATGAATCGAAAATTACGATTAAATAAGCGCGACAGTCAGAGAATTTTATCGCAAATCTGACAATCGACGTAAAAACCACTTAAATCAGAGACTCCCTAGGAAACAATTTTATTTAATATTCGGATAATTAATATTTTCAGATACCGTTGGTAATTATGCACTAACGAACCTAACTAGGACATTGGAATGTTTATAACCCTACCTATTCTGTCGGCATTACTATTAACCACCACGTTACCAGCCCTTTCTGATGACTTCCGGCAGTGTCTTATTAAACTTGAACAAGCTGCCCTTAAGGCCGGTATTTCAACAAAGACTATCAATGCGGGACTAAAGGAGGCTCACTTTTTACCAGAAGTAATTCAACTTGACAGGCATCAGCCAGAGTTCCAGAAAACTTTTGCTCAATATATTAATAGTGCTGTATCTGCCTCCCGCTTAGAAAGAGGCGTAATACTGCTAAAACAACACAAAACATTTCTTGATAAACTGAGGGATAAATATGGTGTACCTCCTCAGATATTGGTTGCTTTCTGGGGACTAGAATCAAATTTCGGTAACAATTTGGGCGAATTCATTATTACAGACGCACTAGTAACACTTGCCTGTGATAAGAGGCGCAGTAAATTTTTTACCGCAGAGTTAATAGCTGCGCTTCAACTAATGGATATCTATGGATTTAAAAAAGATGACATGATTGGATCTTGGGCTGGCGCGATAGGTCAGACACAATTTTTACCGTCAAACTACCTCAAATATGCTGGAGCTCACGATAAAAAATCAACTCCAGATCTTTGGAGTAATCTATATGATGCCCTAACTTCAGCTGCTATTTTTTTATCAGCACTTGGCTGGAAGAAAAACGGGGAATGGGGTCATGAGGTTTATGTGCCAAATACATTTAATTACCTGCAATCAGGGCTAGGCCATAAAAAGACCTTAGCAGGCTGGCAGAATCTTGGAATTAAAGCGGTATTGAGCAACAAGATTAGAGGAAATGATATTTCAGCTTCCCTGATTTTACCTGGCGGCCATCAGAATGCAGCCTTCCTAGTTTATAACAACTTTCACATCATTATGAAATGGAATAGGTCTATTTTTTATGCTCTTTCTATTGGTTATTTTGCTGATCGACTAATCGGGCATAAGCCCTTGCACAAAGAGCTAAAAGATGAGGGACTCCTTGCGAAAATCCATATTGAAGCACTTCAAAAAAAACTGAATGGTCTGGGATTTACCGCCGGCAATGCTGACGGACTGCTAGGTCCAGCAACTCATAAAGCTATAACAGAGTTTCAACACTATAAAAAGATAGTAGCCGATGGTTACCCAAGCGAGACTGTATTTAAATTACTAGGTATTGATCGCCACTTATCCCCCATGCCAGTTATCAATAAGCGTGATAGTAGGACACAAACGAAAGAACCCCAGTAAGCCTAGGCGTAGTAGTTAATTGGTGAGTGAGATAAGCCCATAACCCTGCACATTTAAGGTGGGGTATTTAGTGTCGTTGTTTACATTTTTGAAAAGATGTAAGCGTTTAGTATGCACATAAAAATCAGTTTAACGCCGCTGGCTCGTAAAGAGATTTGGCAGCACTATGGGGCGGGGAACTGGGCGATCGTGGCACTTACGCTGGAGTTCAGGGTATCACGGCCCACTATTTACAAAGTGGTCGACCGAGCATGAAAGCAATAGTGTACGCCCATGAAAATTCACCAATAGGCGCTTCCTAGTCGTGAAATCTGGCATGAAACGCCTGGCCAGAGTAGAAGCCTGAATTGAATGCAAGAAAAAAGCAGAAGCAAGATCTGCAACAAAGATCACGCCAGAGAGATGATGCATTACGACACCAAACGCTTGCTCTTGCTCAATGGTGAGAGGCCGCGTGAACACTTATTTATTGCCGTCGACGACTTTTCGCGTGAGCTGTATGCCGACATTCTACCCCAGAGTCGGCAGCAACGTTTTTGAGACGGTTTCTAGAGGAATGTTCCTTGCACGATTGAATGCAGTTATTCTGACAATGATACTGAATATAAAGGTGCGCCGGATCATAATTTTGTGGCTTTGAGTAAATCTCACTCCATTGGTCAGAAATTCACGAGAGTTAAACTACCGTAAACAAATGGCAAGTCCGAGCGTATGATCAATAGATTATGGAGATGTTGCATGCTAAACATATCTATGATTCGAGCAGGATCGCAGAATGGCCATTGCGCGGTTTGTGAATTCTTATGATACTGTGGAACCTCATAGAGGAATCAATAATATGACCCCATACCAATTATTAACAGAGTACTTTAAACTGTAAGCAACGAGACGAAATAGTACCTTATTGCTTAGAACCTTATTGCTTAGAGCCTTATTTGTCGCATGAATAATCGAATCAGATTCCTGCTTATGCCGTAGCCTATATTACAAAAAATCTACCCATCTTTCGGGATCCGCAGAATGGCGTATTCAAGTATTGCTACGATTCAATTCAATTTCCTATGATTGACACTTTGGGGGCTGGTAATACAATAACTAACGATACATACCCTGTAAACGGCACTGTATTATAGTGGATGCTCCTGGTTGGTGTTGCTCGATCACAATTAAGGAGAGTGTAAATAACTCTGTGTATTTGCCTTAGTTAAACGTAATATGATAATTGTGTTTCAAAGACAATCATAAAGTGATTCAGTGCCGAACGCCAATGGCGTCTCGGCATCGTCCAGTTTTTCTAGGCCTAGCGCGTGGCAAGGTAAACTACTTTTTTGCCGAATCATCATGCGGAAATAACTGACGTTTCTTGATCGATTTTCTGATCACGCTGTTCAATGATTCAATCGCATTGGTGGTGTAAATCGCCTTGCGAAACTCTTCGGAATACGCGAAAAGCGTATTCAAATTGTCCCAGTTTTGACGCCATGATCGGCTTATCTGAGGATACTTTGAAAGCCATTTCTCTTCAAGATTATCAAACTCTTGCAGCGCTTCCTCTTCTGTAGATGACCTGTAAACTTGCTTTAAATCAGCGCTTACTTCTTTGTAATCACGCCAAGGTACAAACTTCATGCTATTTCGCACCATATGAACGATGCAGAGTTTAATGTGCGTGTCAGGGTACACCGCTTGATTGGCTTCAGGAAATCCTTTTTAAGGCCGTCCACACAAGCGATTAGAATGTCTTCTAAGCAGCGATTCCTGAGTTCAGTGAGGATGCCTAGCCAGAATTTCGCACCTTCATTTTCTGATATCCACATACCAAAAAGCTCCTTGCACAATCAATGCCTTTCGGTGAAATTATGGCTTGGAAAAATCTGAAACAACGCAGTCTAGCAGATTTAATGCTGATTGATCACGATGCAGTGAAAGAACTCGACTCTATCCATGAACTCATTGATTGGTCTCGCTTAGAGCATCACCTGAAAGATATACATTCAAGTGCTCGAGGCTAGAAGGCATGGTTGCCACTGATGATGTTTAAGGCACTGCTGCTGCAAAGTTGGTATAAATTAAGCGATTCGGACCTAGAGAAACAACTTGCTCGCGATCTTTTATTTCGTCGATTTATTGCGCTCGACATTTCAGAGTCAGTGCCGGACCATAGTACTTTTTGGCGATTTAGACAGAAGCTCGATAAATTATTGCTTATGGATAAGCTGCTTCAAGAAATCAATTCCCAGCTTATAGGTCAAGGTCTTTATATTAAATCTGGAGGTATCAGTATTATTGACGCTAGCGTAATTGAGGCTAAACAGTGTCGTCCAAATAAGGATAAAAACAAGCACTCAACACAGGATCCTGACGCGAAGTGGAACGTGAAAGCCGGTTCTGACGGGAAGAGTAAAAGTGCCTACGGCTATAAAGCGCAGATAAATGTTGATGAGGATGGGCTGATAAAATAGATCGGTTACAAAGCGGGAAATGTTCACGATTCAAATTGTTTCACTGAGCTATTAGATGGTGAATAGTCGTCTGTTTATGCGGATAGTGCCTATTCCAGCAAGAAGCACAGTGAATGGCTGGATGATAGAAATATTGATAACAGAACGCGGATTCAAATCAGAAGTGCATCATCTAATCAGGTAGAAGAAGGGGCCAGCTGAAAGTAAACTCCTGCCCTTTTTCTCCGGCAAGAGATGAAGTGATGATGGGATATTACCAACAACTGACCTGCGAGCAAAGATGCCAGATTTCAGCCCTAAAGAGCAGCGGTTGTACACAAAGGGGGGTGGCGAAAATTATAGGGGTGAGTCAGCCTACGGTAAGTAGAGAGCTGGCCAGAAATAGGGAAGACAGGGGCTATCGCCATAAACAGGCGCAAGCTAAGGCTATGCAGCGACGCCAGACTGCGGTTAAACCGACTAAAATGACCCCGGCAATGATAATCGTGATCGAGGCCAAGCTCCGTATAGAATGGAGTCCCGAACAGGTGTCAGGTTGGCTGCTATATGATCAGGAGAAGCTGATTAGCCATGAAACTATTTATCTCCACATTTGGGCCGATAAGCAGGCGAGAGGCGACCTTTATACGCATCTGCGCCGCCCCAGGGCAAGAAGTACGACAAGCGGCGTAACGGAAAATCTACGCGGGGGCAGATAAAAAATCGAGTGAACATTGATGAGCGTTCCAGTGTTGTTGACGATAAATCTCATCGGTGACTGAGAGATAGATACGGTGATCGGCAAGGGCCACAGCGGCGCTCTAGTGACGATTGTTGAGTGGGTGATGAAGTATACAGTATCGGCGTAGGTCGATAGTAAAAGTGCAGCCGATGTCACCGCGGCGACCATCGCCCTGCTTAAGCCGATTAAGGATCTGGTTTACACGATTACGGCTGACAATGGAAAAGAGTTTGCGTACCATGAGAAGATCAGTGAAGCGCTGTCAGCAGATGTTTATTTTGCGCACTCCTATAGCTCTTAGGAGCGAGGGCTAAACGAAAACACCAACGGCTTACTGCGACAATATTTTCCAAAGAATACAGATTTTAAAAAAGTTACACGGATAGAGGTGGAGAGAGCTGTAAAGCGGCTTAATTCTCGTCCAAGAAAATATCTTGGTTTCAAAACGCCTGACCAACTAATGGAAGAGCATAGAGCTACGCTAGCAGCTTAGACTGTGGTGCACTTCAGATTTTAATCCGCGAGGCTTTACTTCAAAAAAATACGATTTAATTAATAGTGGAGCTTATGCAGCGTTATCGTGCACAGGTCTCATAATACTTTATCATCACTTCATATTTTACCGAAGAAACGAGTAGATACTTACCTTCACAGACCTTTCCTTTACTTAGTTGTATTCTTTATCCTTATGGGTGTGAATAGTCAACAAACGAGAGTATACTCATGAGTACATGCATAGGTGGTTGGGAGTAGTTATAAGTGTAAATAACCTTCACCGCTTCAAGGGCAATAGGTATAGATGGTACACTTCAGATTCGAAACAGAGATGCAATAAATCTGCAGTATTATATTAAACTCGATTAAACTTCTCTTGGAGAAAAAAATGAGCAAATATGAATACACAACAGTTTATGAGGAATTTACAGGATTAAAACCTCCTGAACCAAAAACTATCAAACCAAAACGTAGGCGTGGTCATGGACACCCTTATCGTATGCGAGTAAATATGCAAGATTTAGACCAACAAACACCAAGTGTTGATTGCGAAACAACGGATACACCCAAAGCATTATTTCAATCAAGCACACATCAAACGCAACCGGCATTTCATAATAATATAAAAAGTCTGCCCCTCCTCCATGAAAATACTGAACATTCACCACAAAGCCCAACAGTAAAGTACAAAAAACGCCGTATTTATACTCCAGATCACGTACATACAGATACTTTTGAATGAATAGTATGGTCTTAGCTCCTCCCTTTATCTTGTAGGTTTTTAACAACATAAGCATAGGGAATACATATAGAGGGAGTGCAGAAAAATATTTCTACTCCGGTATGGCTATGACGACATTCAAGCGTCCAAGCATGCATTAATAAAAATAATGTTGAATGACGCCGGTGTCATGTACCTCTCCCAATATAGTAAACACTTCAATCTAACAAGTCACTCCCGCGTCCGCAGTATACACCCATAAAAAAGTTATCGCTAAGCGTGACCTCTTTCTAAATGAAATGGAAAAAACCGTACCATGGGTACGCTATTATAGAGCCTTACTATCCCAAGAAAGGCAAAGGTCGCCCACCAATGCCAATGA
>JASXSV010000068.1 GCA_030674915.1 Candidatus Endonucleibacter bathymodioli | reverse complement strand
GCAGCAATGAAGCAGAAATAAACTAAACATACGTCAAATTACTCCCATACAATATTACACCTTTCACAAGTAATGAGCATAATAACATAAACAAACAAAGATTACACCAATAGTAAATTTAACAGCAGATTACTGTAAACTGTAAACCGTAAACAATGGAACAACATATTACAGCTCAGATGTATGCTCTGTTGTATGCCTTATTATATGCCTTATTATATGCTTTGTTGTCTTATCTGCTACAAACCCTGAACAATCACCAACCCAGGGCATTTCTTTAATATTTTCATGGCCTTCAAAATCTTCATCTTTAAGTCCACAGTCGTTGATTAAAAAGTGTGATTCATTCAACTGGCACTTGTTATGAGGACTTTTCATTACATATATATGTTTATTGCCAGTATTTTTTCCATCATGGACTTTGTTATCGTAAACAACATATACAATATCGTTATTCATCGTGCGAATGCTGACGCCTTCTCCCGTGGCATTTCCAAGACACATGCCATCACAATATTCGACGGATGAACTATCACAAATGCCCACCCCTTCTCCTAGGACACCTTCAGGACAGATACCTACTGTTTCTGATCCAGATACTTCTATTAGACTGTTGGTAACTGTAACATTTAACACACGTTCGTGCTGAGCATACGGATGATCATCGTCCATTCCCACTACAGCTCTTGCAGCCACACCACTTACCCTCTTGATTATCATCTTACTATCAATTACTTGGACATTAGAAATTATGCAGTTACGCTCCACAAATCCCACCCCCCAAGAAACATAAACTCCACAAGAATCTACTTCAATTAACGTATTTATGCCCATGATCTCGAAAAAATTAGCATTACCAATTACTGCTCCTGCACCAACACCAGAATATGAGATCTCACCATGCACTTCCATAGTATTATTGATGGAGTTAAGAACAGTAAAATTGCTCGCACCAGACATCCATCCTACCCCCACTCCAAGCCATGAGTAACCATCCATTGTCTCGATCCGCGTATTGCTTACTGTAGCCTTTTGCACAACTGCGTCATCTCTTAATTGTCCAGCTGCTCCTCCAGCAAAAGAAAAAATTTCAAATACTTTTACAGTAGAATTGGTGACATTAATATTACTCAACGCCGATGCTTGAGTCACCACCCCCAATCCCGCTCCAGCACTTGATCTATTGTTTCTTGCCTCTATGTGTGTATTGGTAACTGTAACATTATCTATTACTCCATGATCACTCACACGCGCTGCTACGCCTGCAGCAGCAGAATTATGCCCAGTGACTATTACATTACTATTGATGATTGTAATGCCATTAAGCTGAGAAAAACCAGCTACCTCTCCTGCTACCCCCCCCACAAAGCAATGATATACATCACCGCTTCCACTGCTTTGAATTACTTCTACAAAACTATTGGCGACCATAATATCATTAAGCCGAGAGCTGCCCTGTACCAATCCTGCTACTGCGCCCACAGAACTAACCGTACAGTCGCCACCACCAATAAAGATTTTATCAATCCTAATAAAACGCATCAGCGCATTATCGTCCATAACTTTGGCAACTGCTCCGGTATAACCTGTATTAGTGATGTTAGCACTGTCAATGTTTAAATTTTGGACATTACCATTACCTGCAAGGATCCCAATTAAACAGGTTTGCAGATTACAAATAGTA
>JASXSV010000033.1 GCA_030674915.1 Candidatus Endonucleibacter bathymodioli | reverse complement strand
TATATATTAATAATATTATCAGGCATTATTCGAGTTTTTGGGCCATGGTTATGGCCACAAAAAACCTTATTATTTGTTGATATAAGTGGCACGTGTTGGGTGCTCTCATTTGTCATTTTTGCTATCATTTACGCACCAATTTTAACCAAAGCAAGGGTGGATGGTAAGCTGGGTTAGCCTCAAAGCATGACTGTTTTCTTGCTTCCCCTGTTCTTGCTAGGGGTCGCATATGGAAATATTGTGCGCTATGCAGAACAACAAGTAATACCTCTACTAGTAGCCATTGAAAGTGTGAGGTTGTTGACTATGAGCATTAACTTATGACTCATAGGAGTATTGGTCTTTTCTCGTGTGTCGCCGATTAACGCCTATCAATGGAAGTTGGTAATATCCGTGAAATTGAAAAGGACATCGGGGATAGTGCCTTTTATCCAAATTAAGAGTACAGAAGAAGAGCATGCATGAAAGCATATGAAGTAAACTTTGACGGATTGGTTGGTTCAACTCATAACTACGCAGGCTTATCATATGGAAATTTAGCTTCATGTGATAATCGGTTGAAGTCATCAAATCCAAAACTGGCCGCTCAGCAAGGGCTTGCAAAAATGAAAGCTTTGCACGAGTTGGGACTGATTCAGGGCGTGCTTCCACCACAGGAAAGGCCTGACTTGAACATCCTGAGAAAATTGGGTTTTACTGGATCTGATGTTCAGATATTAAGCAAGGCAGCAAAAGAAGCACCTGATATTCTTGCCGCCTGCAGTTCAGCTTCAAGCATGTGGACAGCAAATGCTGCAACAATTTCACCCAGTGCTGATACAGAAGATGGTAAAGTTCATATTACACCTGCTAATCTTGCAAGCAAACTCCACCGATTTATTGAACATGAAACCACAGGAAAGATACTAAAACGTATATTTCATGATGATCGTTATTTTGTTCACCACTCGGTTATTCCCAGTATCAGTCAGCTTGGTGATGAGGGTGCTGCAAATCACACTAGATTTTGTTGCGACTATAATGCTCAAGGGGTAGAACTCTTTGTTTTCGGTTGTTATGGATTTAATAATAAAAATAATAGTCCAGTAGCAAAGCTGTTCCCTGCGCGCCAAACGTTTGAGGCATCAGCAGCCGTTGCACGTAATCATCTGCTTAATGTTGATAAAGTCGTTTATGCTCAGCAAAATCCGGATGTTATTGATCAAGGTGTATTTCATAATGATGTGATTGCCGTGGGTAACAAAAATATCCTATTTTGCCATGAGGCGGCTTTTTTAAATCAGACATTTGTTTATCAGCAATTACAACAAGCTTGTGATGATGCGGATTTAGCCATTGTTGAAGTACCCAATGACAGAGTAAGTATATCTGATGCTGTATCTAGCTATCTTTTTAATAGTCAGCTTTTATCAGTAGGAGATAAAAGTATATTGGTTGTTCCATCAGAGAGCCAGAAAAATGAAAATGTTGCTTCATATCTTGCAGGTTTGGTTAACGAGCATGCTTCAATCACAGAAATAATGACGTTTGATTTACGTCAAAGCATGAGAAATGGGGGAGGTCCAGCTTGTCTTAGACTAAGAGTTGTAATGACAGAACAGGAGCTCACTTCGGTAAATCAGGCTTGTATCTTCAACAATGACTTATATATTAAGCTTCATACTTGGATAAATGAATTTTATCGGGATAGACTAACTGAACAAGATTTGGCAGACCCGCAGCTTCTAGATGAGTCAAGAGCATCACTGGAAAGCTTAACTAGCATTCTTAACCTTGGGGACGTATACAATTTTCAGAACTAATAGTGCAATGAGATCTTTGCACGATAACGCTGCATAAGCCCCACTATTAATTAAATCGTATTTTCTGAGGATAAAGCCTTAAAAAACACGACTTCAGTTCGAATATGCGCCATTCGAGCCATTTCACCCTTCATTTTCGATTTTCAGACGCAACTTGCCTGCTGAATCGATAAACCTCGTTTAATATTGTGCGCCACACACATTATTTCAAAACGTGTACGGTTTCGGCTTAAGCCAAGATAACGAGCTTTCGCCATGCCGTAGTGTATTTCAAAACGCCAAATGCTCGCTCCACAGTGCAGCGCACGCCAGAATGTAAACGGTTAAAACACTTATCATGTTCTGTTAATGGTTTATTTCGATAAGCACATTTTATTATTCTGTTATCAATATTTCGATCATCCAGCCATTCACTATGCTTATTGCTGGAATAGGCACTATCCGCAATCAACATATGGATGTGACTTAATTTTTTAATAGGTACACAGTTGGATCAATAACAAAAAGGTGAAGCTGACAATAATTTTACGGAAATCTTTGACATTAGCCACTGAACAAGTAAGAATAGTAATCTTTTTTATTAATTGTAATTAAAAAGGTAAAATTAGGATATGTTAAAAGTATTTTTGTTTTCATGTTTGTCAATTAATAAGATGAGGTTTCTCACTGCTTTTCAGTATGTGTTTTTTTCTTATTGTTTGTTTGTATCAATGTGTATTAAGGCTTGGCCAGGTTCGACTAATGTTCAGCATCAGTCCCCTGAAAATTCTGATGAGGTAAAAGAGCAGTTGGCTAGGAAGGGCTATAGTGCTGGAGAAGACTACTTTAATAGTATTGTATTTAATGTAGATGCGGGAGATATTGAATTTCTCAATAATGTTTTAGATTCAGAGCCTGTAATGGAAGTGCAAAAAGAGATCCATCTAGGCCAGCGCTCTTTCCACGTAACTATGTATTTGTCAGATGGAGAAATAACGTGTTCCAGTTCAGATTTGCAACAAGGACTAAAGCCATTATTAGGAAAGATGGTTAAAAAACTTAGCACATATATTGATGATGCAATCGTTAAATATGAACTTATGCTGTATAAAGATGAATCATTATTACCAATGACTATTGGTTTTCATAGAGACAGCTGGCCAGGATCAGGTAAAGATCCTGACTACCTTGCTTTTGCCGTATTAAGTTTAGCCGAGGATAATTCTAGCACTGTAATATCAAACATAAAACTGGGGTATATTCACGTGAGTTGTAAGCAAGACTATACAAGTGATGATGTATCTTATAATTGCGATTCCTTTCCAAGCGCTAATGGCCCATTTAAATGTTATCATGCTATACGCAAACTTAAAAAAGGCAAAGTTGAGCATGTGGTTGATTTAAAGAATTCAACTAATACAGGGTATATTATCAATCAGAAGTTTATAGTAAATAAAGAGAAATTAATTGTTCATGGGAGATACGAATCTCGAGTTGTGGCTGCTAATAGTTTTTCTAGATTATCAATGATTATTCGTTGTTATAGGGATGAAGATAAACATAAAACAAATAATAGATCATCCAAAAATTTGGATAATCTAAAATGTAGTATATTGTAATAGTGGTAAATGTTTCCTTGCTGGGTGTTTCTAGCTCGCGATCTTTTATTTCGTCGATTTATTGCGCTCGATATTTCAGAGTCAGTGCCGGACCACAGTACTTTTTGGCGATTTAGGCAGAAGCTCGATAAGTTGTTGCTTATGGATAAGTTGCTTCAAGAAATCAATTCCCAGCTTATAGATAAAGGTCTTTATATTAAATCTGGAGGTGTCAGTATTGTTGATGCTAGCGTAATTGAGGCTAAACAGTGTTGCCCAAATAAGGATAAATACAAGCACTCAACACAGGATCCTGACGCGAAGTGGAACGTGAAAGTAGGTTCTGACGGGAAGAGTAAAAGTACCTACGGCTATAAAGCGCACATAAATGTCGATTAGGATGGACTGATAAAATCGAGCGGTTACACAGCAGGAAATGTTCACGATTCAAATTGTTTCACTGAGCTATTGGATGGTGAAGAGTCGTCTGTTTATGCGGATAGTGCCTATTCCAGCAATAAGCACAGTGAATGGCTGGATGATCGAAATATTGATAACAGAACGCGGATTTCAGTCATAAGTGCGCCATATTGAAAAAGTTGAGCCAGAGGGTACACTCACGGTTCTACCAAAAACCAATGTGAGACCACTTATGAATAAGCGTTATACCCACCTGACTCAAGAAGAAAGATACCAGATTTGGTCAGAGAAAAAAGCAGGAGTTTCAAATGAAATTATCGCCCAAGACTTAAGGCGTGATTTGAGTACCGTTAAAAGAGAGTTGGCTAGAAATACAGGGGCTAGAGGTTATCGCCCGAAGCAAGCACATAATTTTGCGCAGGAACGTCATCAACAGAAACCAAAAGCGACCAAGATGGTAGCTGAACTGAAAGATAAAATTACTGACAGACTAAGTAAGCAGTGGAGCCCTGAGCAAATACAAGGACGCCTTAAACGAGATAATCAACCTTCTGTATGTCCCTCTACGATTTACCAGTTTATTCGAGAGGACAAAGCTGGGGGTGGTTGCTTGTATCAACATCTTCGGCACAAGAAGTATAAGCAAAGAACAAGAAAGCCCGATGCACGAGGCCAGATCCGAAACCGTGTTAGCATTGATGATCGACCTGGAATTGTGGATCAAAAATACGTTTAGGCGATTGGGAAGCAGACACTGTAATTGGCAAAAGACACAAGGGTGTACTGGTTACATTAACGGAAAGAGTGAGTAAATTAAATTTGGTAAAACGTGTTCCTTCAAAGCACGCTGACGTGGTGACGAAAGCAATTATAACGATGCTCAAGCCTTACCAATCAGACTTACTCACGATCACATTTGATAACGGAAAGGAGTTCGCCTTTCATGAAAAAATCAAGAAAAAGCTTAACGTAGATACCTATTTTGCTCACCCTTACTCCTCGTGGGAACGAGGTTTGAATGAAAATCATAATGGTTTGATAAGACAATATTTGCCCAAAAGCCAATCTTTGGATAATGTCACTGACAAAGAATTTTTAGATATACAAAACCGACTAACCAAAGACCAAGAAAACTGTTAGACTTTAAAACCTGATGAGATTTATAGTGAAATGGCGTTAGCTGCATAAATTTTAAGGGGCACTTATGACTAAAATCCGCGGAATAATAAACGTGCTTATCGAAATAAACCATTAACAGAAAATGGTAAGTGTTTTAACCGTTTACATCTGGCGTGCGCTGCACTGTGGAGCGAGTATTTGGCGTTTTGAAACTACATTACGGCATGGCGAAAGCTCGTTATCTTGGCTTAAGCCGAAACCCGCACACGTTTTGAAATAATGTGCGTGGCGCACAATATTAAACGAGGTTTAGCTATTCAACAGGCAAGTTGTGCCTGAAAATCAAAATGAAGGGTGAAATGGCTCGAATGGCGCATATTCGAACTGAAATCGTGTTTTTTAAGGCTTTATCCTCAAAAAATACGATTTAATTAATAGTGGGGCTTATGCAGCGTTATCGTGCAAAGGTCTCATTGTAATAATAACGCCTAATAAATTATTTAGTTGAATGAGCAAATATAGGGCACATCTAAAAATTCGCTTTTCCCGCGCGGCCAGTTTAATCACGGCCGCTGCTAATCGACGAGCGCTGGTTATTGGCGCAGATCAGTTTTCAATAATAACTGATTGGTTGCGCCGAGACTGTGCTTTTTTTGGCGATGGCGGCGGAGCAGTAGTGGTTGAAGCGTCTAATTCGGAAGAGGCATTCTACTACGCACGGTTATTTTCAGAAACGACCAATACGGATAATTTCACGGTATTTCCTGAAGATAAGCATTTTACTATGAGTGGTCGGGCGGTATATAAAACTGGCTCAAAGGCTTTACCACGAGCAATAAATCCAGTGCTTAGTGAGAGGTACACAGTTGATGATATTGCTTGTGTTATCCTGTATCAGCCCTCAATGAAATTTTGGAGGGTTGGCTATTAGCCAAGATGATGGCAATACCTTTGAGCTATATAGTGAAGCGCCTGTAATGGATCGGATAGTTGAAACCATTTCTGCATGAGGTAAATACGCAGCATAGTGGTCAGGACGACCGGCTGCGCCCTCCACGTCCACTTTTCGGGTAATGCGGTTCAATGATTGTTTCAAAGACTGCCCAAGGAACACAATATTCCATTTTCTCAAGAAATAACTATTTCCGCGTTTTGCGTTTTTTTGCTGCGTAACTGAGTGACGCAAAACTTTGTTGTTTCATTTTGGATACCGGCTTGCCCATAGTGATGCTATTTTACCAAGTGTTGGAGATTCAATCGGAGATTCCTTAACTAATATGTTTTGGTATGCAGGGTATAGGCTTGTGAATACTTTCTGTGTTTAAGACTGTAATTCGAACCTGGCTCATATAGAAACATAGTCCGTTATTTCCCCCGCTAAAAACAGTAGCAGGCTGTTTTATGCGTATTTTTTATATTTTCCTTGCGTGTATTCTTAGTACGACAGGATTTTCATCGCCTAATATCGCCAAGTCGTTGGATTCCACGGCGGTTTCAAATTTAAATCCAGCACTTGTGAGGCGTTTTTTAATGTCATCCAAAATTATAAACCTTCGATAGTGCCCATGTATACGCTCAGTGGCACTGATAATCTCGCCTTTTCTGGCAAGTGGGTCATTTATAGAGCGGCATTCTATATAAAAGTTTCCGTCATGTTTTAATAACCTGTGAGCGGATGCAAGGTTTTCGATTTCTTCTTTTTCTGTCATCGCATGCAGAACAAATCGACTGTAGACGACGTTGAAAGAAGAATTATACGATGAGTCGAGACTGGGTAAAGTTCCATTGATAAATTCTGGCCCAAGGCTGTCGTGCTTTTTTTTGCATAGCTCGATCGCGCTAGTTGATGGATCTAGTGCTGTTACATCATGGCCCAAGCTTGAAAAGTAAGCCGAGTCTCTGCCATTCCCGCAGCCCATTTCAATAATTTTTATTGACGGTTCAATTTTCTCTTGCACTGTGGTTGCAAAGCTAGAAGGCTCGAAAACTAATTTGGCTTTAGCGTAATAGCTGTTCCAGTGAGTTGTGCGACCTTTGTCAGCGCTCGACCTATCGATCACTGTTTTATACATCTCTACTATTTTTAGTGCGGTAGCTTCTGGAGTTGTATCCCCAAAGTTTTCAATAGTAATGTCAGGAGATGTGGGTTCATCATATAGTTTCGTTAGATCGCCCATTGTTCCATAAATGTTCTTAGTGTTTTTGTCTCGAGCTATTCGCTCTTGCTCTGGTACTTTGAGGTATGCTTGTAGCGACTGGTCGATATTGGTTTTTACCCAGTGGTAAATTTCGTGATACATTGATACAGCAGAGATTACAATGGTAATGCCTTGTGCGGCCAGAGTATTGCAGAGCCTAAAGTAGGCATATGAAAGCTCAATTCTGTCTGACCGCTCGTAACTCCATTTTCCGGCAAATATGCCTCTTAAATCATCACCATCTAGAAAGACAGTGTTAATACTCATGCCACAAAGGAGTGCTGTAACTTTACGGCCGACAGTTGTTTTCCCTGCTCCGGAAAATCCTGTTATCCATATTACACTCGGCGAGTTCATTGGCTCAGTTGTTGTGTTGTTTTTTGATTTTGATTTTGATTTTCCCAGATGTTTTGCGACTGAGTTAGATACGTTTGGGTCTTGGTATCGTGCTTTTTCGCTGTTTAGCACAGGGGTAATCCTTGGGTTTGATTGTAGAAAACTTAAAATACATCGTAAATGAAAAAATTCTGTGTGGGCCAAACAAACCCTAGTAATTTGTTGGGGCTAAAGTTAAATTACGCACAGGCGTTAGAGTGCTGCTGTATTATGAGGTCAGAGCAATCCTAATTTAGTAATTTTTCAAAGTACTTGGCTACCCGCTTGGCACCACCGCCTCTTGGTGAGTTAAAGTATTTAACAAAAAGCTCGTTTATACATTTGTTGTTAGCTTCATAGAAGTCGGCTGTACTTATCATGTCATCCAACTCGGCTACTTCCGTGTGCTTTAGAATCGGCAGATGTTCCCTTATTTCCAAAACAGAAGATCCACGATTGATGTCAGCTTTGTCAGCGTTGGGTACATCTAAAAATATAATGTTTTTATTTAGGAAAATGGCTGAAAAAGGCGTACCTCCGTAGTCAGGCAATACGATGTCGGCGATACTGAAGAGTTCATTCATGTCACGTACCTCATTCCTATCTATGATGAATTTGAATTTTTCAAGTAAAAGTATGAGCTCCGGCTCTTGTTCAAATGAAAGGGGGTGGGGTCTACAAATAATATTGTATTTGGACGAGAGCTCAGACAGAGGTTCTGCGAAAAAAGGTATGGAAGAGTATTCCCCGCCAATAGTAGGCATCCATAGTAAAGTTTTTTTAGTGTTATCGATATCAAATTCATTATTGATTTGGTTTAAATCAAGGCTCGTTTCATAGAAACGATCATATCTGGGGTAGCCCATAATAAAGCATTCCCCTTTAAACCTTGAAGTTAAGGCTTTTTGGTCATTCACGCCATGGCAGAGAAAGATATCATATATTTCATTCCAGTTGTCTAGGCTCCAGCTATCGCTAATGTCGGCTCCATACATGAAGCGTATTTGTTTATGGCCAACCTGTAGGGGGAGAAAGGTACTGTGGTTGGCAACAATTTTCCAGCGAGGTGCTTGGCCCAGATAAACTAAGCTTCTATTTATCATTTTTTTGAAGAGGTTTTTACAAAAGAAAGGTTCAGGTTTCGTGGTATACCCAGACATTATATGGTTTGTTACGACAAATTCGTACATGACCCCAGCATCAATCAGGTCCTTAATCTTGAGCAGAGTATAGCTTCTGGTGTTGACTTTGCTTAAGAAGATGGCAACACCAGGTTTTTTATTGCCCTTTGTATCTTCATAAAAACCTTCAGTTGTCACAATGACAAAATCTGAGCGTGGCATTGCTGCCCAGGTGCTTTCATAATGAACCAGCATGCCTGGGGTATGCAGTAAAAAGGCAATTTTTCTTATCATAAGTAGTTCGCGAATGTGTGTGTTAATAATTTAAGTAGGACGATATTGAGCGCCCTTCGAATCATTTAAAATAGCACTCAGCAGCTGTGGCGTACCTCTCTAATGCGTAAAAGTATCACAGTTATACTTTTCAGATCTAGAGTATGCATCTGGTAGTCACATTGAGGGGTGCTTTAAATGACACTGTTAGAGTAGAAATCGCTAGCGGTGATGGAATGAAGCTTGCAATTGAGAGCGTCGTTTAATGATCTAAAATGGCTAGTAATATTATGCAGAGAACCCTGATCATTGGCAAGAAAATCAAGGGAGAAGTGTGAAAAGCGGAGCTTTTATATTTGTTGAGTTGGAGTTTGTACGGTGGAAAGAGAAGGTATCATTACTGGCTTGTCATCATTGGGCTAGTTAACCTTGAATTTGAAAGAGTGCGTTTTCCTTTCGGGATTTAGGTCCCTGCTATAGGGTGGCTTATTGGAACTATAAGCCTTGTGTGTGTTGGGCAAGAGGCAGTAAAATGAAGGTAAAGAGGTCGGTGATCTTGGCGCTGGGCTTACTTAAGGGGTTAGTTAAGGTTTTAAATGTATTCCTAGCGGCCGGGGCAGCTGAAAGTTGATTTGGGAATCGCAAGGCGCTCTGAGTAATTTTAGTATACATGATAACGAAGAGCTGGTTTTTGCGTGGGTGTTGAGGGTAAGTAGGGGGCTCTGGAAAGATGTCGATACTTGATTGCTTTTTCTATATAATGCTTGATTGTTCAGGTCTTAACCCTCCAGTTTTGTAATAACACTTTAGGTATAGTCTTCGTCATTGTGAATGGGATGTGTGGAGGGCTATAAAAATACAGAGACTGTTCGCCTATCGAGGCTTATGAGTCTCGGCAGGGTGTAATACTGGAGATTAACTTTTAATGAAGAAATATCACTCGGTCATAGGGCTTAAAAAAGCGGTTTTAGTTGCTCTGGAGAAGGGTGAAATCAATTCTTCGCTTTCCTTGATTAGTGATTTCGTTGAGTTTATTGTCTCGGAGCCCCTGTGTATTGCTCAAGTCTTTGCTTCAAAAACCTTAGACGATTTATGTTTGTATATCGGTAAAAAAAGCCTCGCCGATGTCATGGCTTTGCGCACTGATGCTTCGATCGAGGCGGACGGTAGCCGCTGTTTTGTTTACATCGTCACAAAATTACAAAAATCAGGTGGTCACACCAGAGTTATCGAAGAGTTTATTGCTGCTCGGCCTGACGAAAAGCATATTATTCTATCGACCGAACTGGCTGGCAAGTCAGATAGTAATTATCTACGTGATGGCCTCGGGCGGCACGTCAGTATTAGTTTTGAGCGAGCGCCTAAGGTAGAGGGGCAGCGGAGGCTGGCATGGCTGCAGAGGCGCTTATTGGAACTTCAGCCAACGAAAACGTATTTGTTCAATCGCGACCACGATAGCATTGCTGTGGCTGCTATTCAGCCGGAGATGAAGCTGGACGCAAGTTTCTATCATCATAGCGATTATCATCTTTGTCTGGGTGTGCATTTGTCACACCTAGAGCATATCGATTTTCATCCAGTGGGTTACCATAATTGCCGGGCTGAGCTAGGGGTGGATAATATCTACATACCTTTGTCCGCCGATGACAAGGGTATGCGACCTTCGCATTGGCTTTTTGCCCAGGGTGGGGAGATTACTACTTGTACGGCTGGTCGTTATAATAAAATCGAAGTGCCATATTTTATTAGCTATTTAGATATGGTGCCACAGATTTTGCAGGCTACCAAGGGGCGGCATGTTCATATTGGCCTACTCAGCCCTTGGGCTCTTATTAAAATTCGCAGGGGGTTAAAGCGTCGAGGAATCGCGAAGGAGCGTTTTATATACACGCCCTGGGTGCCCAGTGTTTGGAGGGCTCTGCATGATTATCGAGTCGACCTTTATATTGTATCTTTCCCCTATGGCGGGGGGTTGACACTTGTTGAGGTGATGGGGGCGGGCGTGCCAGTGGCTATGCACCGGCACATCTATTATAAGCTACTAAACTGTGTCGATATGGCTTATGCGGGCGCTTTTTCCTGGAGTTCGCCCAGTGAGTTATTAGACTATTGTTCATCGTTAACTCCATGGCAGCTCGAGTCGGAGAGCAAGTTAAGTCGCCTTCAGTATGAGCAGCACCATACTACAGGTGGTCTTCGCGCTGTGCTCGATGGTAAGGTTGTCGATGCGCCGCCTTGTTCTCGTGATTTCTCCGTACAGATCGATGAGTGGGGGTTGTGGATGGCGCGGCGGGTTACTCTAACTGCAGTGTTGTCGAAGGTAATATATCGACTTGCCAAGCGGTTTAAGCGGCTATTTTAGGTGAGGCTGCACGGAGTCAAGTTCAGTTGTGGTGCGTCAAGTGGGCTTGTATAATAGTTTTCCTATTGTTACGTGACACAGGCTTGCTATATGCCCCTTCCCTCTAAATCGGTCCTTTCTGCTGCGACGGTTGTCTATTTCTCAGAAATACCTATGCTCAATGGTTTAATTGCTTCGATGGAGCGGGCTGCCGGGGAATTGTTTGCTGCTAGTGGCATGGCCACATGCATGTATTTAATCGATAACAGCGATGATGTGGAGTATTTTTCCCTGCTTGAGGCGATGAGGGCTGAGGTTAGCTGTAGCAAGGCTTTTCAACTGGAGTTGACATGCTCCCCAGGCAATTTGGGCTACGGCGGTGGCAATAACTTGGTTCGTAATCAGCTGAACTCTTGCTATCATCTGGTTATTAATCCTGATGTGATTGTATGGCCTGATGCACTTTGTCAGGCTGTGGCGTATTTTGAGCAGAGATGTGATGTCGCGATAGTGTCACCGATGGTCATCGAGGAAGATGGCAGCTGCCATCATGTGATTAAAGTCTACCCAGATTGTTTTACGCTAATGTTGCGCTATCTGGGTAATTCGGTCTTGAATCGTCGATTTTCTTGCCGGCTGAGTCGCTATCAGTGTGATCATCTCACCGACCAGGTGGATAAATCTGTCGAGCTGGCCGGTGGTTGCTTCCAGTTTATGCGCACCGAATTGTTTCAGCGTCTGGGTGGCTTCGACGATCGTTTTTTTATGTATTTTGAAGATTATGACCTTTCTATTCGTGCGAGAGAGTCTGGTGCGATCGCTTATGTGCCAGCAGTTAAAATTAGTCATTTAGGTGGAGGTGTCGGTAGGAAAACGTTTTTACATCATCGTTTTTTTGTTGCGTCAGCGATTAAGTTTTTTATTAAACATGGGCTTAGACTGTGGTAAAGGTGTTGGTGACAGGGGCTTCGGGCTTTATTGGCGGTCATTTAACTGCACTAGATGCTGGTTATGATTGGACTTGTATTTCTAGACGTCCGGCTCCTGGCTGCCAGCCTATAGGAGATATGGCTGATTTTGAGGGCTGGCAGGATTTGTTTCATGGGGTTGATGTTGTTGTGCACCTAGCGGCCCGTGTTCATCAAATGGATAGTGCGGATAAAGACTTATATCACCGTGACAATGTTGAGGTAGTGGAGGCAATGGCGCGTGCTGCTGAGTTGTCAGGGGTTAGGCGTTTTATATTTCTCAGTTCAATCAAAGTCAATGGCGAGGAAACTCAGGTGACGCCCTTTCGCTTTGACGACCCACCCGCGCCCACAGACCCCTATGGAGTCTCTAAACGTGATGCGGAAGAATTCTTATTAGAATTCTCGAATAAGTCTTCGCTGGAAGTGGTTGTTATTCGTCCTCCTCTTGTTTATGGCAAGGGAGTTAAAGCTAACTTTAATAAGCTGCTCGGGCTGGCCAAATCCAAACTACTACTACCTCTGTCCTTGCTGCACAATAACAGGGATATGGTTTCGGTTGACAATCTGTGCGATTTAATTCTTTGTTGTATTGAGAGCCCTGCAGCGGTAAATAATACTTTTTTGGTATCCGATGGCTGTTCCTACTCCACGGCGGATATCATTGTTGTGGCAAGAAAAGTGCAGGGCCGAAAACCAGGCTTGTTTCCTGTGCCACCTTTGTTGTTGATGCTTCTATTGCGAATGTTGGGCAAGGGTGAAATGGCCAAGCGCTTGTTGGGTAGCCTAGAAGTGGACATTAGCCACACCAGACGGGTTTTGAGTTGGCAGCCAAAACACACATTGGAAGATACTCTGCGGAAGATGGCCCTATGAATGCTCCTGCAATACGCTGTCTGGATTTTTTGCTGGCCATTTTGGGATTAGTTGTAGCGCTGCCTATTTTATTGTTTGTCTTTATTTTAGGTCTATTGGATACCGGCTCCCCGATGTTTCTTCAACAGCGAGTAGGACGGAATAAACGTTCTTTTGTGCTGATCAAGTTTCGTACTATGGCGATTTCAACAGCATCAATGGCCACCCACCAGGTTGATAGTAGTGCGGTGACATCTCTGGGTGCAGTGTTGCGTAAAACCAAGTTTGATGAGCTGCCTCAATTAATCAATGTGCTCAAGGGCGAGATGAGTATAGTCGGGCCAAGGCCCTGTCTCCATACGCAGGAAGAGTTGATTGATGCACGTGATAACCGCGGTGTTTTTTCAGTCTTGCCCGGCATTACCGGCTTAGCGCAGGTGAATGAAATTGACATGTCGACACCGGAGTTGTTAGCTGAATGGGATCAGAGGATGATTGCTGAATTTTCGATGGCAGCCTATTCTCGATATATTATGTTAACTGTTATGGGGCGTGGCGCGGGCGACAGAGTAAAACCGAAAGATGATTAAGTGGTAGGATGCTCGTGGTGTACTCTTCTCGTCATAGACACTTGGTATGCCTCGGTGTTCTGATTGAAACTGGCAGCGGATAAATAAGTAGTGGTTTTATTTCCTGGTTGCTATATCCATTTGCCAAGGTTAGATACTCAAAGTTATAGATAATGATTAATAGAGCGGTCGTGAATATGGGAAAACAAAGGGCTTTCAAGCAAAAACGCCAAATTGTGACCGTTCTTAGAGTCCAGGATTCTCCTTTCCAATCACTTTTTCTGATCCCCTGTCACTGAAAATAATCCGGTTTGCTGGTGCTGGATTTTTGCTTTATTTCATTGGCAGTTTGGTTGGCCGTTGTATTGCGCTGGGGAGGGCTTGAATATCAGTTTCAGACCAATGATTACCTGGCTATTCTAATAACGATGGCCTTAAGTTCGATCTGTTTCCTTCGTATAGGTTTATATCGGGTCATTATTAGTTTTATGGGCCAGCAAGGCATTATTACTATTATTCAGGGTGTTCTGTTTCCGCATTGTTACTGGCAGCGTCATCCTTTTTAACTCGCAGTGGCGTTCCTAGCTCAACGCCAGTCAAAAGATGAAGGATCAATAATCTGGGATGGCCCTGATATCAATATAGAGTGGCGGGGTGTTGGGGTTGAGCCCACTTTGTCTGAAAGATAAGATTGCACCACAACTTAAAGGCATTTGTACGTGAAAGTGCTGATAACAGGAGCTAATGGTCAAGTAGGGCGTGAGCGTGTTGAAATGGGGCGGCCCTTGTCTTATGAAATTATAGCGGCGGATCGTGAGGTGTTGGATATTACAGACTCGGAAGCAGTGAGGTCTTTTTGCGAAAATATTCGGCCAGAAGCTATTATCAATGCAGCTGCCTACACAGCGGTGGATGATGCCGAGTTAGAGCCTGAATTGGCATTTTTGGTGAATTCTGAAGCGGTAAAGTACTTGGCTTCAGCAGCCAAAGAATTGCAAATTCCCCTGCTGCATATATCAACAGATTATGTTTTTGACGGGGCTAAGCCTGAGAATTATAACGAAGAGGATAGTACCTATCCAATAAATGTATGTGATCAAAGTAAGCGGCAAGGCGAAATATATTTAGTAGAGAGTGGAGCGCGCTATTTCATTCTTAGAACTAGCTGGGTGTTTGGTCGGCACGGCTCCAATTTTGTGAGAACAATGATGAGACTTGCTAAAGATAGGGATGAATTGAGCGTGATCAATGACCAGTTTGGTGGCCCTACATCAGCGATAGATATATCAGCAGCTCTCTATAATTAAATTGGGGGTGGAGACTGGCAAAATAAGTGACCCACCGATTATAAAACCAATCACCAGTGACGAGTATCCAGTGGCGGCAACCAGACCAAAAAATTCCAGACTGAATTGTGCATGGTTCAATCGAGTATTTAATGAGGCGTCACCTAGTTGGAGGGAGCAGCTATCAGGGGTCATTTAGTTGTCTTTGGTTTGTGGCCGAGAACCATAAATTTCAGTTCAAGCATGTTGTGAGATAAAGATGGATTATAGAAGGGTTGACCCTTTTTGGAGAAAGCTATGGCACGAATGCGTGGAATGATTGATAAGTCGAATATAATGATCCTGGTGTCACACAATCATGAGCTAATATTATCCCTCTGCAATCGTGTTATTTGGTTAGATCGTGATCAATTAGTTGCCGATGGATCTCCTGAAGAAATTGTAGGCCGTTATCTAGAAGTTGACCGAGTGTCTCGAAATTTATTTTGACGGTCAGATTTAAAAACAAGACCAAAAAAGTAGTAATCCAGACCATCAAAAAGATGCTACCGCTTTACAATAGTATCTGTAAGATCATTACGTTTGATAACGGTGGCGAGTTTGCCGACCACGCAAGTATCTCTAAATTATTAAGCTGTAAGATCTACTTTGCTAAGCCATAATATTCTTGGAAACGTGAACTTAACGAGAAGAATAATGGCCTCCTGCGGCGATTCTTCCAAAAGGGAATGAATATTGGCTGCGTGTCGAAAAATAAGATTGCTGAGGCTCAATTTTGAATCAACATACGGCCAAGAAGAGCCTTAAAATACCATAGTCAGATTGAGTTTTTATCGGGTAAGTGTATTAGTTATTGTGAGAGTTTAGGCCTTAGGTGGTAACGAGTAGAAGAAATCCGTAAGCTCGGTAATGGGACTTAAAAGCCATTTAAGTGCTCCTTTAATCTTTTTTATGTTTCTGTACTTTACAAGCATCGCAGCATATGCCGCACACGTTATGACTCCAGCTACTAGCACGCAGGGTATAATAAAATCTGCACTGGTATACTCGACATCAGAACTGTAGTCAGGGCAGTCATTTCCGCAATTACAGCTATTTTCGCTTAAAAGAATCGCTCCATTTTCGCAATGAAAGCAGCTTGGATTTGTGCCATTAACGCTTTCGTCACTGCTGTCAAAACAATCAGCTTCGCCATTACAGCGCAGCCCACTTACAATAAGCGTTTCATTTCCGCAATTAAAGCAAGTCGGATTTGTGGCTGCAACGCTTTCATCACTGCCGTCACCGCAGTCGTTTTGGCCATTACAGCGAAGACCAGCTAAAATAAGGGCGTTGTTATTGTGGCAACTAAAGCAGGTGGGACTCGCACCGCTGACGCTAAGATCACTCTTGTCTTGGCAGTTATGGTTGGGGAGTAGGGATTTAACACAGCGGAAATTTAAAGGTACTGTCTGATTGTTATTGCAAACAAATAGGTGCGTTGCGGGATCACCCTTCTTAGGACAAGTCTTCGTAGTAGTGTTAATCCCTAACGTTCCATTTTCACAGCAGTCTGAAGCCTTTTCGTCACTACCATCAAAACAGTCATCGAAGCCAGTGCATCGTAAGTGTGAAGGGATTATGTGATCATTATTACAAATAAAGATTTCTTCGGTTGGATGACCCTTTTTAGGACAAAGCCTAGTCGTGGTATTAAATACCCCATTTTCACAACAAGTTGAAACAAATTCATCACTGCCGTCACTACATTCGGTTTGTCCATTACAGCGCAGGCCAGCTAAAATAAGGTCGTTGTTATTGCAACGAAAGCAGGTAGGGTTCGCACCGGTGATGCTAAGATCACTCTTATCTTTGCAGTTACGGATGGGGAGTATGGCTTTAACACAGCGAAAATATAAAGGGACAGTTTGTTTATTATCACAAACAAAGAAGTGATTGTTTGGATCGCCTTTAGAAGGACAGGTCTTCGTAGTAGTGTTAATCCCTAATATCCCACCTTCACAACAATCCGAAGCCTTTTCGTCACTACCATCCGTGCAGGCACTGAAGCCAACACATTGCCAGTGACTAGGGATCGTTTGATTCTTATTATCACAAACATAGATCTTATCTGAGGGTTTACCCTTTTTGGGACAAATTCTAGTTGTAGCGTTAACTCCAGACAACCCGCCTTCACAACAGCTTGAAGGTGTGTCATCGCTGCCATCACGGCAGCTGAGGAGAGCATCTATAGTGCCATCACAGCTCCATTTTTCAGGAATCGTTTGCTGATTATCATCACAAACAAATAGAGACTTATTTGGATCATCATGTTTAGGACAAAATCTGGTTGTAGCGTTAAGTTCTCCATTTTTACAGCAGGTTGATACGGATTCATCGCTGCCGTCATGGCAGTGCCAGAAGCCATCACAGGCGTATGACTGAGAGATTGTCTGCCCGTTAGTACAATTAAACTGGCTATTATCGGCGCCAGCAGGCGACAGCATACAGCTGCTTAAAGATGCAGAGAGCATTGCTTTGGACGCAAGACCGGACGCATTTGTTACTATGCTTTGGGCATAATTAACACCACGTTGGATACAGCGGCTGAACCATGAGGCGCGTCTTTCCTTTTTATCACTATTATTAGCGTTGCTCTCTTTGGTGCTGGCATCCTTACTTATATAGAGATATTTATCATGAACGTCTAGTCTATTGGATTTGTAACGTAGGAAAGCGTTAATATTCTCATCGGTATACTTATGTCCCTCTACTTCTGCCAGCATTTTGCCGATGGTGATGCCGAGCCTATCATTATAGTCATCACAAAGCTTGAGCATAGCTGCCATCAACGGGCGGGTAACCACCTGAACCGGCTCATTATATATCATGTAACGCATAAAATCAGTAGCTGAGGGAGATTTGTAATAACGCAGGGAAAGATTTTGGTACAAGCAGTACAAAGAGTTAAATTCTGAACCTTGGCTTTGGCTAAAAAAAACTCTGCTTGCTTCCGTATAGCTCGTCTCATCCTCATCAGTTTCTAGCTGTATCATTCTTTTGAGAAAGCTGTGAACCTTTATAACCGGTTGTCCTGCTAAAAGAGCAAAACAATTAGCCAAATAGTTAGGGCTATTTAAAAAAATCGTTACTGGTGGAGGTGGTGTAATATTGTGGCGATTATCGTTGGTAGCGTAAGTTAGCGAGGTGACTAGCAGCGGCAGTGCCATTAATAAGAAAAGAAAAGGATTTATGTACCCAGCAGATTTGGTGTTAGCATGTGGCGGTAAGTGAGGCAGACCTCGTGAGCTTAGGAGCACTAAGTAACTGGGGGTGGCTAGAGTTGCCAATGGAATAGCAGATTTAAAAGCGTTGTGTATATGTTTTAAGAGTTTGAAATTATAAAAAAACGACAAAATTGTTGATCTTTGTAATTTCGAATGTAAGCGTCGATGGACATCTATAGTGGTTAGAAAAGTGGTAATATTGAAAATAGAAGTCTCAATTTTAGATAAATGACCCAATAACAATTGATAGGTGTATCTCAGTGAAATCATTAATATTTTCTGCCTTGTACGTTTACATTATTTAAAATATTTCTATCAAATACATGCGATCTAAATCTAACACCAGTAATTACGTTGCAAGATGTCTGTTATTTTTAGATGTTTGATAAGTATTTTTTTGACGTAGCATAGTAATTCCGTGATGTTTATATCTTATATTTGATAGTAGGTCCATACATTTTAATAAGAAAGTCACAAGCCTAAGTTGCCAGGACAAGTGATATAAGATTTCCCGATAAAAGATTAACCGTATTAAGGTAGTTGAAGGATTTTGCGGTTGCATATTTATTAGGAGTGAAGTCTCATTTATTTCACTTTCCGACAAGCTGCCAATCTTCATTCCTTTTGGGAAAATAGCTACAGAGGGCCATTAGCATTCTCGTTAAATCTGACCTCCTTGCATGTTATAGCACAGTTCTTGATGCCCAGTAGGCCATTTGAGTATGTTGAAACAGCACAAAACTAAGTATATTGTTTTCCTATAGCACAACCTGTACCGCACACTTAAGGGCTATGGGTATGAAAATAAGGTGAAGCCGCGTGACCCTGAAATGCACCAGCCCCAAAAAGGTAATCAAGAGAATTTTGGAATGAAGGCTCATATCGAATTTGATGATGGAGCACGACTGACTCATAGTTTGGCGATAATGGTTACTAGTGAGCATGACCTTAAGCAGACGGGAGAATTACTCCAGAGTAATGAAAATTTCATATTCTCAGACTCGGGTTACCGAGGAGCAGAGCAGAGACCTGAATTATATGATGTAAAAGCTGAGGGGTTTATTGCCGCAATTCCGTCAAAGTTAAGAGAGCTAAAAAAATCCTGGAAAAAATAAAGAGGCGATGGTTTCTAGGTCAGGAGGAGTACTGGAGGATAGATGCCAAATGGACCAGTAGCTTGGCCTATCAATTTCACGACTGGAGAAAATGGCGGAGGCATAGACGGTAGATCAGGAGGTGCAGCAGTGTCTCGTGATGAATTTTACAGTCTATTTCTAGGCACTGCTGGGTAATTCTGCGCAGATCAAATTGACGACAACGTGGGTAACGAAGCGAGGCAAATGATTTTTTAGCAGTCACTCGTTTAGTGATGGTGGTTGTAGCGCAGCTTCTCGACTAATCTTATAAAAATATCTCCTGTTGAACTGGAGACTGATTATCTCATATTGTTGTGGATTAAGTCTGACAAGCTACGAGGTCTTTAGAAAGCCTTTACTAGATGCTCAAGACAAGATTTAATGGATAAAAACAGGTTTAGAAAAATAAATTTCATGCTTTTTATAAAGGAAATCAGGATGCCTAGCATACAAGAAACTAACAGTCAGTTGCTCCAAATGATCGATAGGAGCTTTAATAGATCAGAGGAAAACCTTGGAAAATTTGGCCTTAATAAGCATGGCGTCGTTATTTTTGACCAGAGTATGGTTGGAAGCGATGATTACTGTCGACTAGTTATACATTTAAGTGAGCTGGGGATGGATGGAGCACGTTTGGAGAATAGGAATGTGAAAACTTCGGAGGTGGAAATGCATGTAAAAAGAATGGGCAGTCAGGAAAACAATAAATCCACCCAAAGAAAAGGTTTGTTACAAAATTGGTTTGGTGGATGGTTTGGTCAGGGCAATACTGACAACCAAGAATGTCCTCAATCAGGAGTAGTAAAACAGCCTCAGACGGGCTATGCATATAAAGGAGCTCGCCCGAAAACACAACTCCAGAAAGACCATTCTGTTAATGATAAAGCGGGAGCCGTCATGCAACCATTACCAGTGGCATCAGTCGAGGCAGAGGCACCTCAGATACCTTGGGTATCTCATATTGATTGTCGATCATCAGGTGGAATAGTGAGAGATTCTATATATATCGACCAAACCATAAAGCGTTCAGAGAGGCTTGTTATCACTAGGACTCCTGGGGTCGGAGGAGCTGGTAGTGTTGGTTATGACTTGGCAGTTAATAACCCTGGTCACAAGATTGGTATTATGGTTTCGGCTAATAGTGGTCTTCCGGCAGGGGATATTGGTCACGTGGTGCTAGGGCATAAAATTAAGAGCTTCGATCATTATTTAAATAATGGAGGACAAGAAGAAAACCTAGTGGCTAACTGGGCATTAACTGCATTCCCCGCAAGTCCGGATAAGCAAAAAGAACTTATTCGGAGCACGATAATGGATCAGTGGGGAATGGAAGATATGAGTAACAATACAGATAGTGTAAAAACGAAGCAAGGAATTGATTATGTTAAAACTACGAGCGCCGAAAAATATGGAGAAGCGTGGGTAGTCGGCAACGCCAAGCTTTCAGCGTTACAGCGCCAGTCACCATCAAACAAGAATTGTATCATTGACAGCAGTAAAACCTTTGATGCAAGTTTGATCTTTGGTGCCGGCATTAATGCTAGCAATAACGGAACTCCTACTGGAACAATGCAGAGAACTAGAAATGTAAAGGCGACTACTGACTATAAGTTTTTTTGCGAAGCCGTTAAAAATGTAATTAGGGTAAAGTTGGATGCAGGTATAGCTGAGGGCGTCACAGTTTTCGCTATTGACCTAACATCATGTGGTATTTATTCGGGACACCATAAACATCTATTTAATAGACAGTACATGAGTTTGCTGCAGGCAGTGCTGGATGAGAGGGTGGGTCCGCAGGGGGAGCATCGTTGGGAATTTATCCATGATGCTGTTGTGGCTGATAGGCTTTAGGCTGTGAATTAGTTTGTGAATTTGCTTATCTCCAGCGGGGGTAGAGGTAAGCAAATACACAAACTAATCTACAGTCTCCTGAATGAGTGAGAATATGTACTTTTATCTTTTATCATATACTCAGCACTCTATCACATATCCGGCAAACAAGAGTCTGTTGCCTATTTATGAATATGACGTTTATGGTGTGTTAAATTAGACATGGTAGAAAAGTTCTTAGCACACACACTGCACTCATAAGGCTTTTCCCCTGTATGAGACTTCATATGGTACTGTAATGCATCTTTCCTGCGAAACTCCTTCTCACACATATTACAGCCATAATTCTTTTCCCTTGTATGAATATGCCTATGTCTGGTTAATCTATCCTTATCCAAAAAATTCTTGGCACACAAATCACATTCATAAGGTTTTTCCCCAGTATGAATCTTCAAATGTCTGTTTAATGAACTCTTAACAAGAAATTTTATGCCACACACATCGCATTCATAATTCCGTTCCCCTGTATGAGTCTTCAGATGTTGTTGTAATGCATATTTCTCGCGAAACGCCTTCTCACACATATTGCAGCCATAATTCTTTTCATTTGTATGACTATGCATATGTCTGGTTAATCTATCATTATCCACAAATTTCTTGGCACACACATCACACTCATAAGGTTTTTCCCCGGTATGAAGCTTCAAATGTCTGTTTAATGAACTCTTGGTAATAAATTTCATGCCACACACATTACACACATGAGGTTTTTTCCCGGTATGAGTCTTCAAATGTCTGGTTAATCTATCCTTATCCACACATTTCGTGGCACACAAATCACACTCATAAGGTTTTTCCCCGGTATGAAGCTTCAAATGTCTGTTTAATGAACTCTTAGCAAAAAATTTCATGCCACACACATCGCATTCATAAGGCTGTTCTCCTGTATGAGTCTTCAGATGTTGTTGTAATGCATTTTCTATATAAAACTCCTTATCACATGCATTGCACTCATAAGGCTCTTTCCGTGCATGATTTATCAGATGTGCTGTTAATTCACTATTCAGCATGAATTTCTTACTACAAATATCACATTTGTAAAGCGTCCCTGTGTCATGGAGAAATATACGCTTATTTAAGTGACATAACTCATTACTGCCACGCACTATGCCTTCATATGTTTTTCTCTTTTTCTTTGGTTTTATACTAACTACACTAAGTATTTCTTCATCTATAGTTTCTACGTGCTCATGTGAATGTTTGTTAAAGTCATATAGTTCTACAGTTTCTTTACTGCCAGATACTTTTTCAGTCGCATTCATATCAACATGATTAGTTTCAGAATCTATATCATTTTTTGTGTACTTTGTAGCATCGCATAGATTCAAATATGTATTTTTTTGATTCTGACTGTTTTTTTGAGGGTTATACTTTATTTTACATACTGGTGCCTCATCAGAACTATTTCCAGTCGTGAATTCACCTACAGCTGCATAATTCAACATGCTTTTTTCAAATGACGTACCTACATAAATATCACACATCTTAACGTCTAATAACGGGCTGGTCAATTTATCTATTGCGTCTAGATCAGAGTGTTCTTCATTAAGATCAAGTAAATTATTATAGTCAATAAATATTTGCTCTACCTCCTTTTTTCTTAACATACGTATCATAGATACAACCATATAACTTTCCATGATTCTGTTTATGTTTTTGTCTTGGTTTTCTCCTATATCTAAGTATGCGTCTAGGGCTAGATCTGTATCTGTATCTATATCTGTGGTTGAGCTTAGTCCTAGCTCTTCATCTTGGTTTTTATTTGTAAAAAAAGATGATTCAATAACTAGTAATACCTTACCATTTCCCAACTTTTCTGGTACTAATGGTTGATCAAGTTCCTTAAAAACCCATCTGTCTGGTTCACTAAAATAGTTTATACCACCTAAAAAAATATCATCATCTATTTGTTGTTTTGGCCCAGATATTACATGCATTGAAATTATAAAGCACAAAGAAAAAAAACCAATCTTAACAAGTGAAATAAGCTTTAACCTGGATGCACATAACCTGTTAAATAAATATGTTTTTAACATCATTGATTCGCCTTTTTAATGGTATCAATTTAAAGTTTACATTTGCATTCTACAAAAAAACAAATAAATATTGCATATTGATTTAATTTTTAAATATAACATAATATGTTATGTTTAAAAATTATAGCTATGGCTTCTACTGTTGCCTATTTATGAACACGACGTTTATGGAGTGTTAAATTAGACTTGGTAGTAAATTTCTTAGCGCACATACTGCATTCATAAGGCTTTTCCCCTGTATGAGATTTCAGATGTTGTTGTAATGCATCGTTCCTGCGAAACGCCTTCTCACACATATTGCAGCCATAATTCTTTTCCCTTGTATGCAGCTTCAAATGTCTGTTTAATTGACTCTTAGTAATAAATTTCATGCCACACACATGACACGCATAAGGTTTTTCCCCTGTATGAATCTTCAAATGGCTGTGTAATGAACTCTTAGAAAGAAATTTTATGCCACACACATCGCATTCATAAGCCAGTTCCCCTGTATGATACTTCAGATGTTGTTGTAATTCATCTTTCGTGCGAAACGCCTTCTCACACATATTGCAGCCATAATTCTTTTCCTTTGTATGAGTATGCATATGTCTGGTTAATCTATCTTTATACACAAATTTCGTGGCACACACATCACACTCATAAGGTTTTTCCCCGGTATGGAGCTTCAAATGTCTGTTTAATGAACTCTTAACAAGAAATTTCATGCCACACACATCGCATTCATAAGGCTGTTCTCCTGTATGAGTCTTCAGATGTTGTTGTAATGCATTTTCTATATAAAACTCCTTATCGCATGCATTGCACCCATAAGGCTCTTTCCGTGCATGATTTATCAGATGTGCTGTTAATTCACTATTCAGCATGAATTTCTTACTACAAATATCACATTTGTAAAGCGTCCCTGTGTCATGGAGAAATATACGCTTATTTAAGTGACATAACTCATTACTGCCACGCACTATGCCTTCATATGTTTTTCTATTTTTCTCTGGTTTTATACTAACTACACTAAGTATTTCTTCATCTATAGTTTCTACGTGCTCATGTGAATGTTTGTTAAAGTCATATAGTTCTACAGTTTCTTTACTGCCAGATACTTTTTTAGTCGCATTCATATCAACATGATTAGTTTCAGAATCTATATCATTTTTTGTGTACTTTGTAGCATCGCATAGATTCAAATATGTATTTTTTTGATTCTGACTGTTTTTTTGAGGGTTATACTTTATTTTACATACTGGTGCCTCATCAGAACTATTTCCAGTCGTGAATTCACCTACAGCTGCATAATTCAACATGCTTTTTTCAAATGACGTATTTACATAAATATCACACATCTTAACGTCTAATAACGGGCTGGTCAATTTATCTATTGCGTCTAATAGATCAGAGTGTTCTTCATTAAGATCAAGTAAATTATTATAGTCAATAAATATTTGCTCTACCTCCTTTTTCCTTAACATACGTATCATAGATACAACCATATAACTTTCCATGATTCTGTTTATGTTTTCGTCTTGGTTTTCTCCTATATCTAAGTATGCGTCTAGGGCTAGATCTGTATCTGTATCTATATCTATATCTGTGGTTGAGCTTAGTCCTAGCTCTTCACCTTGGTTTTTATTTGTAAAAAAAGATGATTCAATAACTAGTAATACCTTACCATTCCCAAACTTTTCTGGTACTAATGGTTGATCAAGTTCCTTAAAAACCCATCTGTCTGGTTCACTAAAATAGTTTATACCACCTAAAAAAATATTATCATCTATTTGTTGTTTTGGCCCAGATATTACATGCATTGAAATCATAAAGCACAAAGAAAAAAAACCAATCGTAACAAGTGAAATAAGCTTTAACCTGTATGCATATAACCTGTCAAATAAATATGTTTTTAGCATCATTGATTCGCCTTTTTAATGGTATCAATTTAAAGCTTACATTTGCATTCTACAAAAAAACAAATAAATATTGCATATTGATTTAATTTTTAAATATAACATGTTATATTTAAAAATTATAGCTATGGCTTCTACTGTTGCCTATTTATGAACACGACGTTTATGGTGTGTTAAACTAGACTTGGCAGTAAATTTCTTAGCACGCACACTGCATTCATAAGGCTTTTCCCCTGTATGAGACTTCAGATGTTGTTGTAATGCATCGTTCCTGCGAAACGCCTTCTCTCACATATTGCAGCCATAATTCTTTTCCCCTGTATGCAGCTTAAAATGTATGTTTAATTGACTCTTAGTAATAAATTTCATGCCACACACATGACACGCATAAGGTTTTTCCCCGGTATGAATCTTCAAATGTCTGCTTAATGAACTCTTAGTAAGAAATTTTATGCCACACTCATCGCATTCATAAGGCTTTTCCCCTGTATGAATCTTCAGATGTTGTTGTAATGAATTTTCCATATAAAACTCCTTATCACACACATTGCAGCAATAATTCTTTCCCCCTGTATGAATATGCATATGTATGATTAAGCCATCCTTAGCCACAAATTTCTTGGCACACAAATCACACTCATAAGGTTTTTCCCCTGTATGCTGCTTCAAATGTCTGTTTAATTGACCCTTAATAATAAATCTCATGCCACACACCTTACACGCATGAGGTTTTTCCCCGGTATGAGTTTTCAAATGTATGTTTAATGGAGTCTTATTAATAAATTTCATGCCACACACCTCACACGCATGAGGTTTTTCCCCGGTATGAGTCTTCAAATGTCTGTTTAATGAACTCTTCATAATAAATCTCATGCCACACACCTTACACGCATGAGGTTTTTCCACTGTATGGGCCTTCCGATGTTGTTGTAATGAATATTGATTAGAAAACTCCTTATCACATT
>JASXSV010000032.1 GCA_030674915.1 Candidatus Endonucleibacter bathymodioli | reverse complement strand
TTGGTTTTATTCTTGGTGGAACATCTGGTGTATTACTCTACACGGAATTTTTGTTTAGGGCATTATTTGTTCCAGCGGCTGTGTGTTTAACAATGGCGGCGATCTATCGTATTTATGCCAAAAACCACAGCTAACAAGGCTATGTTGCATCGCCAGCAAGCGGGCTGGACAAATTTCACGTAGCTCGGTTTGTGCTTTAACGCTACGCTAGCACAAAACGTTTTACTCCAAATTTGCCGCAAATAGCGGCGTTATGTTTTAAAAACCTTGATTTAGCGTACGTTTTAGCGTACGCTTATGTGTAGAGGTGATAATCATGACAATACTAAATGCCACAGAGGCACGCTCCAAGCTTTACAGTCTTATCGATGAGACTACTGAAACTCACCAACCTGTTATAATTACAGGAAAAAGAGGCAATGCAGTTTTGGTGTCGGAGGATTACTGGAACGCTATATCAGAAACACTTCACTTGTTATCTGTACCAGCGATGAGGGAATCAATTAAAGAAGGAATGAATCAAGATCTATCTGATAGCTCTAAGGAGCTTGATTGGTGACTTGGGAGCTGGTGTATACAAAGCAGGCGCAAAAGGACGCTAAAAAACTTGCTGATTCTGGATTAAAAAACAAAGCACAATCACTTTTAAAAATAATAAAAAATGACCCTTTTCAAAGACCGCCCCCTTATGAAAAATTGGTGGGTGATTTATCAGGCGCTTATTCTCGTCGAATTAATATTCAACATAGGCTTGTATATCAAGTATATGAAAAAGAACATACTATTAAAGTAATCAGGCTTTGGACGCACTATGAATAAAAAACATAACAAGTAATTTCTCGTTCCCACGCTCCTGCGTGGGAATGCATACGGAGCCTAATTTTCTACACCCTCGTTAGCTTAATAAGGATCGCGTTTAGATAGCAATGCCATCAGACTATGGACTGGTGCTTCGACATAATATTTTAGAGAAATTTAGACATGACAACTCATCAAACATCAATAATTTCAAATAACGCAACGATTGGGGGAAATGTCAGTATTGGGCAATTTACAACAATTTACGACAATGTAATAATTGGCGATAATGTTACCATTGAAGGCTATTGCGAGATAGGAGTTTCTAATAACTTATCAGAAGGGTTGCCGTTATACATCGGTAACAATTCACATATTCGCTCTCATAGCATATTTTATGAAGGTTCAAAATTTGAAGAGGGATTAGTAACAGGCCATCGTGTAACTGTTAGGGAAAAAACTGCTGCTGGAAAAAATCTGCAGATAGGTACTCTTTCAGATATTCAAGGACATTGTACGATAGGTAATTATGTTCGCTTTCATAGTAATGTTCACGTAGGGCAACAATCAAAGATTGGTGATTTTGTTTGGATATTTCCTTATGTTGTCTTGACGAATGATCCTCATCCACCAAGTAATACACTATTAGGTGTAAAAGTTGAAGATTATGCGGTGATTGCTACAATGTCTACTGTTCTTCCAGGAATTACAATTGCTAAAGGATGTTTAATTGCTGCCCACTCATCAGTTACTGCTGATACAGAAGAAAATATGCTTTATAGAGGGGTACCTGCAAAAAAAGTTTCCCTTACTTCCAGCATACTATTAAGAGATGGTAGTCGTAAACCAGCATATCCTTGGGTGAAACATTTCCAAAGGGGTTACCCAGATGAGATCGTTGCATATTGGAAGTATCTGAAATGAAAGCGGAAAAATCACATGGAATTAATGACATAGAAATAGGAATGAGTGCATCAATTACAAAAATAATAACAGATAAGGATGTGAAAGAATTCGCAGATTTATCAGGCGACAATAACCCTGTCCATTTAGATGAAGAATATGCCATGCAATCGAGATATAAAAAACGTATTGCTCATGGTTTATTGAGTTCTAGTTTCTTTTCAGCATTGTTCGGAACCAAGATTCCTGGTGAAGGTTGTGTGTATGTATCACAAACATTGAATTTTCTGAGGGCTGTATATATTGGGGACACAGTGGTAGCAACAGTTTTAGTTACAAATATAAACAAGTCTTCCAAAAGGGTGTTTTTTGAGACAACTTGCACCGTAAAAAATAAAAAAGTAATAGATGGTATCGCTGAAATATTTATACCTTAAATTACATGGTTACAAACTTATTGAGAGCAGAAGTCATACCTTCATTTAGGTGAAACTCTGACAGGACAATAAAGCTAACAAAAGCATACACGCGGACTGCCAAAAGTGGCGTGGCTTTCGCTACGCCTACAGCCACACCACTTTTTGATAGCCTGGCTCACTGCTTTTTTGGTCTTGTTTTTAACTCTGACCGTCAAAAGAAGTTTCGAGATACGCTCGGTCAGCGTTATAGTCACAATATATCCATCTTGGTCGTGAATGGTATCTTCCTCCCAGTGGCTTACCTCTTTTTTCAGATCCAATCAGTTCTTTTGTGAAACTTGGCAGCAGTCTTATGCCGCTGCAGGTTGTTGGGATGATCATCAGCTGCGTCATAGCCCCAAGATGACAGCGTTTTAGCTCCAGGTAAATTGTTTTATTGGAACGGTTCAGGTAACCGCCTATCCTACGCCGAAATATGAGTGAGCGGAAGGATTGAATCTGGTATCGTTCAGCCCAGAGTCAGCTGTTTGTAAGAGTTTCCCATGTGGTCACTTGGTCCGTTGTGTGAGAACTACAGCCTATGAGCAGATGACTCTCAAATCAATGCCAAGTGTGTCGGTTATTGTGGAAATCTAGGTTACACAGATTTAGCTATAGACTATTTTCAATAGGAGTTATCGAGATTTTTTTATTAGCAACACATATTATGCATTCAAATAATTGTGTCCTTGTATTTTTAACAGCATATATACCATCTCCTGTAATGTTATCCAGCATAACCGATTTTCCTCCTGAAAATTTTTCTACCACCACTTTCCAATAGCTTTCACTTTTATCGGTATATGGGATATACCGTATCATATTGTATTTAGTATCTTTTAAATCACCAAGTTTAAGTTTGAAACTATCAGTTCTATTTATTTCATCATCGAAATAACTATCTGGCAGGGAGCACTCACCATGATTCTCGATGCAACATACTTCATAACCTGCGATATTCTGCGAGTTAAACCTACCAATCAAAGCTTTGGCCGAGACACAGAGATCATGACTATCACACCGTTTACTCTGATTTCCTGCTAAGTCTATATTAAATTGATATTTCTCCCAATTATTTGAATAACACATCAAGGAGAAATCAGCATTATCAATTAGTCCGCAAATCTCCAGTATTCTAATTTCTGACTCACTACTGTGTACGGACTTGAATGCTTTATCTAAATCAACAAGATTCTTACATGTTAATTTGTCTGGAGTTATCCATTCTGTAGGAGTTAAAAGGCTAGTGCTTGTGTTTGTTTTCTTATGAGTTAAAGGATCAACATAAGTATATTTCGGGATATGTTTGATTTTGGTCATCCAATCTGGTAATTGGCACAGTTCAATTTTATTGTTATATCCGGTGATAAATTTATACGTATAAATAGATGAATGCGCTGACATTAATAGCCCTAATGCTGCAGCATTAGTTCTGGTCCTATTTTTGTTTTTATATTTAAAATTTATAAGAGCAAAAATTGCAGGAAACGTGATCATCCAATTGCTTTCAGAATTCATAGTAAAGTTTAACAGAGCAAATATTAACTCTGAGATATCAGTTACAAGCATTCCAGCTGTTTCTATAATAGCATCAGCTGGGAAGTGGTGGCCAAAATAAAGAGTCAGAATAACAGCAAGCTCATATTCCTTATTTTTGCATACGGACTCGTAAAAAAATGTTTGAGAATTGCAGAATGATTTACTTCTTCAGTATTAACTTTTGTATGGAATTCTTTTTTACTGAAGGAAGGTGTAAATGGATTAGCAAAATCTGAATCTGAATCTGAATCTGATTTTTCCTCTTCACTTATGGAGAGACAGTTGAATGAATTTGTAATGGTCAGCACACTATCGACACCATTAAATGTGTGTTTTTCTTGATGGTGAAATTTTTGTTCAGTAATGTTATTTCCTTGCTTGTTCTTGGTGAGTGTTTTTGGCAGCGCACAATGTTCTGTATCGTTTAAAGACATTTTACGTGTCAAGTCAGTCCTTAGCATAGCAAGATAAGAGGACTCGCTAGCTCTTTTATGTTTTTTTCCTTCCTTGACAGACGTCAAAAGAAAAAAACATAAAAGAGCTAGCGAGTCCTCTTATCTTGCTATGCTAAGGACTGACTTGACACGTAAAATGTCTTTAAACGATACAGAACATTGTGCGCTGCCAAAAACACTCACCAAGAACAAGCAAGGAAATAACATTACTGAACAAAAATTTCACCATCAAGAAAAACACACATTTAATGGTGTCGATAGTGTGCTGACCATTACAAATTCATTCAACTGTCTCTCCATAAGTGAAGAGGAAAAATCAGATTCAGATTCAGATTCAGATTTTGCTAATCCATTTACACCTTCCTTCAGTAAAAAAGAATTCCATACAAAAGTTAATACTGAAGAAGTAAATCATTCTGCAATTCTCAAACATTTTTTTACGAGTCCGTATGCAAAAATAAGGAATATGAGCTTGCTGTTTATTCTGACTCTTTATTTTGGCCACCACTTCCCAGCTGATGCTATTATAGAAACAGCTGGAATGCTTGTAACTGATATCTCAGAGTTAATATTTGCTCTGTTAAACTTTACTATGAATTCTGAAAGCAATTGGATGATCACGTTTCCTGCAATTTTTGCTCTTATAAATTTTAAATATAAAAACAAAAATAGGACCAGAACTAATGCTGCAGCATTAGGGCTATTAATGTCAGCGCATTCATCTATTTATACGTATAAATTTATCACCGGATATAACAATAAAATTGAACTGTGCCAATTACCAGATTGGATGACCAAAATCAAACATATCCCGAAATATACTTATGTTGATCCTTTAACTCATAAGAAAACAAACACAAGCACTAGCCTTTTAACTCCTACAGAATGGATAACTCCAGACAAATTAACATGTAAGAATCTTGTTGATTTAGATAAAGCATTCAAGTCCGTACACAGTAGTGAGTCAGAAATTAGAATACTGGAGATTTGCGGACTAATTGATAATGCTGATTTCTCCTTGATGTGTTATTCAAATAATTGGGAGAAATATCAATTTAATATAGACTTAGCAGGAAATCAGAGTAAACGGTGTGATAGTCATGATCTCTGTGTCTCGGCCAAAGCTTTGATTGGTAGGTTTAACTCGCAGAATATCGCAGGTTATGAAGTATGTTGCATCGAGAATCATGGTGAGTGCTCCCTGCCAGATAGTTATTTCGATGATGAAATAAATAGAACTGATAGTTTCAAACTTAAACTTGGTGATTTAAAAGATACTAAATACAATATGATACGGTATATCCCATATACCGATAAAAGTGAAAGCTATTGGAAAGTGGTGGTAGAAAAATTTTCAGGAGGAAAATCGGTTATGCTGGATAACATTACAGGAGATGGTATATATGCTGTTAAAAATACAAGGACACAATTATTTGAATGCATAATATGTGTTGCTAATAAAAAAATCTCGATAACTCCTATTGAAAATAGTCTATAGCTAAATCTGTGTAACCTAGATTTCCACAATAACCGACACACTTGGCATTGATTTGAGAGTCATCTGCTCATAGGCTGTAGTTCTCACACAACGGACCAAGTGACCACATGGGAAACTCTTACAAACAGCTGACTCTGGGCTGAACGATACCAGATTCAATCCTTCCGCTCACTCATATTTCGGCGTAGGATAGGCGGTTACCTGAACCGTTCCAATAAAACAATTTACCTGGAGCTAAAACGCTGTCATCTTGGGGCTATGACGCAGCTGATGATCATCCCAACAACCTGCAGCGGCATAAGACTGCTGCCAAGTTTCACAAAAGAACTGATTGGATCTGAAAAAAGAGGTAAGCCACTGGAGGAAGATACCATTCACGACCAAGATGGATATATTGTGACTATAACGCTGACCGAGCGTATCTCGAAACTTCTTTTGACGGTCAGAGTTAAAAACAAGACCAAAAAAGCAGTGAGCCAGGCTATCAAAAAGTGGTGTGGCTGTAGGCGTAGCGAAAGCCACGCCACTTTTGGCAGTCCGCGTGTATGCTTTTGTTAGCTTTATTGTCCTGTCAGAGTTTCACCTAAATGAAGGTATGACTTCTGCTCTCAATAAGTTTGTAACCATGTAATTTAAGGTATAAATATTTCAGCGATACCATCTATTACTTTTTTTATTTTTTACGGTGCAAGTTGTCTCAAAAAACACCCTTTTGGAAGACTTGTTTATATTTGTAACTAAAACTGTTGCTACCACTGTGTCCCCAATATATACAGCCCTCAGAAAATTCAATGTTTGTGATACATACACACAACCTTCACCAGGAATCTTGGTTCCGAACAATGCTGAAAAGAAACTAGAACTCAATAAACCATGAGCAATACGTTTTTTATATCTCGATTGCATGGCATATTCTTCATCTAAATGGACAGGGTTATTGTCGCCTGATAAATCTGCGAATTCTTTCACATCCTTATCTGTTATTATTTTTGTAATTGATGCACTCATTCCTATTTCTATGTCATTAATTCCATGTGATTTTTCCGCTTTCATTTCAGATACTTCCAATATGCAACGATCTCATCTGGGTAACCCCTTTGGAAATGTTTCACCCAAGGATATGCTGGTTTACGACTACCATCTCTTAATAGTATGCTGGAAGTAAGGGAAACTTTTTTTGCAGGTACCCCTCTATAAAGCATATTTTCTTCTGTATCAGCAGTAACTGATGAGTGGGCAGCAATTAAACATCCTTTAGCAATTGTAATTCCTGGAAGAACAGTAGACATTGTAGCAATCACCGCATAATCTTCAACTTTTACACCTAATAGTGTATTACTTGGTGGATGAGGATCATTCGTCAAGACAACATAAGGAAATATCCAAACAAAATCACCAATCTTTGATTGTTGCCCTACGTGAACATTACTATGAAAGCGAACATAATTACCTATCGTACAATGTCCTTGAATATCTGAAAGAGTACCTATCTGCAGATTTTTTCAGCAGCAGTTTTTTCCCTAACAGTTACACGATGGCCTGTTACTAATCCCTCTTCAAATTTTGAACCTTCATAAAATATGCTATGAGAGCGAATATGTGAATTGTTACCGATGTATAACGGCAACCCTTCTGATAAGTTATTAGAAACTCCTATCTCGCAATAGCCTTCAATGGTAACATTATCGCCAATTATTACATTGTCGTAAATTGTTGTAAATTGCCCAATACTGACATTTCCCCCAATCGTTGCGTTATTTGAAATTATTGATGTTTGATGAGTTGTCATGTCTAAATTTCTCTAAAATATTATGTCGAAGCACCAGTCCATAGTCTGATGGCATTGCTATCTAAACGCGATCCTTATTAAGCTAACGAGGGTGTAGAAAATTAGGCTCCGTATGCATTCCCACGCAGGAGCGTGGGAACGAGAAATTACTTGTTATGTTTTTTATTCATAGTGCGTCCAAAGCCTGATTACTTTAATAGTATGTTCTTTTTCATATACTTGATATACAAGCCTATGTTGAATATTAATTCGACGAGAATAAGCGCCTGATAAATCACCCACCAATTTTTCATAAGGGGGCGGTCTTTGAAAAGGGTCATTTTTTATTATTTTTAAAAGTGATTGTGCTTTGTTTTTTAATCCAGAATCAGCAAGTTTTTTAGCGTCCTTTTGCGCCTGCTTTGTATACACCAGCTCCCAAGTCACCAATCAAGCTCCTTAGAGCTATCAGATAGATCTTGATTCATTCCTTCTTTAATTGATTCCCTCATCGCTGGTACAGATAACAAGTGAAGTGTTTCTGATATAGCGTTCCAGTAATCCTCCGACACCAAAACTGCATTGCCTCTTTTTCCTGTAATTATAACAGGTTGGTGAGTTTCAGTAGTCTCATCGATAAGACTGTAAAGCTTGGAGCGTGCCTCTGTGGCATTTAGTATTGTCATGATTATCACCTCTACACATAAGCGTACGCTAAAACGTACGCTAAATCAAGGTTTTTAAAACATAACGCCGCTATTTGCGGCAAATTTGGAGTAAAACGTTTTGTGCTAGCGTAGCGTTAAAGCACAAACCGAGCTACGTGAAATTTGTCCAGCCCGCTTGCTGGCGATGCAACATAGCCTTGTTAGCTGTGGTTTTTGGCATAAATACGATAGATCGCCGCCATTGTTAAACACACAGCCGCTGGAACAAATAATGCCCTAAACAAAAATTCCGTGTAGAGTAATACACCAGATGTTCCACCAAGAATAAAACCAATTATTATGAGACCTTTGCACGATAACGCTGCATAAGCCCCACTATTAATTAAATTGTATTTTTTTGAGGATAAAGCCTTAAAAAACACAATTACAGTTCGAATATGCGCCATTCGAGCCATTTCACCCTTCATTTTCGATTTTCAGACGCAACTTGCCTGCTGAATCGATAAACCTCGTTTAATATTGTGCGCCACACACATTATTTCAAAACGTGTGCGATTTCGGCTTAAGCCAAGATAACGAGCTTTCGCCATGCCGTAGTGTAATTTCAAAACGCCAAATACTCGCTCCACAGTGCAGCGCACGCCAGAATGTAAACGGTTAAAGCACTTATCATGTTCTGTTAATGGTTTATTTCGATAAGCACGTCTTATTATTCTGTTATCAATATTTCTATCATCCAGCCATTCACTGTGCTTCTTGCTGGAATAAGCACTATCCGCATAAACAGACGACTCTTCACCATCTAATAGCTCAGTGAAACAATTTGAATCGTGAATATTTCCTGCTGTGTAACCGATCGATTTTATCACCCATCCTCATCGACATTTATGTGCGCTTTATAGCCGTAGGTACTTTTACTCTTCCCGTCAGAACCTGCTTTCACGTTCCACTTCGCGTCAGGATCCTGTGTTGAGTGCTTGTCTTTATCCTTATTTGGGCGACACTGTTTAGCCTCAATTACGCTAGCATCAACAATACTGATACCTCCAGATTTAATATAAAGACCTTTATCTATAAGCTGGGAATTGATTTCTTGAAGCAACTTATCCATAAGCAACAACTTATCGAGCTTCTGTCTAAATCGCCAAAAAGTACTGTGGTCCGGCACTGACTCTGAAATGTCGAGCGCAATAAATCGACGAAATAAAAGATCGCGAGCAAGCTGTTTCTCTAGGGCCGAATCGCTTAATTTATACCAACTTTGCAGCAGCAGTGCCTTAAACATCATCAGTGGAGGCCATGCCTTTTCGCCTCGAGAACTTGAATGTATATCTTTCAGATGATGCTCTAAGCGATCCCAATCAATGAGTTCATGGACAGAGTCGAGTTCTTTCACTGCATCGTGATCAATCAGCATTGAATCTGCTAGACTGCGTTGTTTCAGATTTTTCCAAGCCATAATTTCACCGAAAGGCATTGATTGTGCAAGGCTTATTATACCTGATTTTCAGTTATTTAGCGAGATTCGTGCAAAGGTCTCATTATAAATATAAATAATTTTGCTTTTCTCCTATCAATATCCTGCCACTTAAAAACAGAGCCAAACATTATTCCTAGATCGGTGAAAATACCAGTGACATGAGTAGTTCGAATAATTGCACCATTGTATGTAGTAGCAAGGGCATTTTGAAGACCGCAGGCAGCCGAAGCAAGAAAGTGACCGTAAAACGAACCTGAAATTAAAAGCAATGAAGATACACACAAAAAAATGGACTCAATGAATAATACTGTATCGTAATGCCTGCCTAGCTTTAGAGTTGAGCCATGTAGTAAGAACCCTGCGATGCAAGCGCCCCCCATAAATGAAAACAAAATACCTACAAGGTGAAATGTTTTTTGTAATGACGAGCTTAGAAAGCCAGTGCCAAGTAAGGTAGCTGTGCCAGACAAATGAGACACAGACTGGTGTTCAAATCCAAGTAAGCCAATCGCATTAATACAACCTGCGACACAAGCTAAAGAGAAGGCTCCAATCTCTACCCATTTTGGCAGTTGTGAAATCAATGCTTGAATTCTCCTAGCAGCTAACGAGGGTGTAGAAAAATACAAAATTTAGATTTCCCTTGTTCGCCCATAATTCATTTTTTTGATTTTCAAGAATTTAGCCAATTCAGCTCTGATATTCAATATTTTATTCATATATGCTTCAATATTGCGATAAATCACTCATATAAGCCCTTATTTGGCCTTATACCGTTAACCAATCACCTTCATTGGCATTCTTCCAGAGCTTTTCTATATTATGTACCAGACAAAACATCAGCCATTATGCAGTACATTTCTTCTCACCTCTTAAACTCAGTCGATTTAGCCTTTTATTACTAGTGATATTTCCAAATACAGGCTCTATCGTCCACATTCGACGACTATACATTCGTCGCCCCTCTACGCTATCTATCTTTTCTTTCATCAGATCAAGATAACTCGTTTTCGTCTGCTATTTATTCAAAAATGATACTTGTCTGCCTCTTTCTTTTACGGGGTTTTTCATGCAACGCGCTTGTTGCGGGCATGCTCGACAGTCCTTCAACTCTCCTCGAAAGCGACTATATGTTCCCCGTACCTCTTCATAATTATCCCCTAAGAATTTAAGTTCTTTCCCCGCTGGATAGATGCAGGTATTACTGCGTTAATTTTCTCCTCAAACAGATGCTGCATATTGGCTTCACTGGAAAACCCTGGGTCCGCGGTTAACACTAATGAAGGCTCGAAAATATCGTCACCCAAATTCTGTTTTATTATTTCAACCATAGGTTTCAATGTCGCTTGCTATTGCCCCATGCCAAAACCTTGTGCACCAATGATAATTTTATTTCTCATAAACCCTATTCCCCTTTCTCCAATAACCTGCACCGATGATAGGAATACGGCCATTTTCGTATATGAAACGTGCAGTGAGAATGCCGGTCTTACCTTCTTAAGACCGAAGCAAAAATAACGACTTTTATCTTGGCTATGAGCTGCACTCTAAGCAATAACGCGCCTTTCATCGCTCCTATTTTAACAGGTCTATACAGGCTTTATATACACCTTTTCCAGCCAGCATTAATGCTGTTTCTTCAGCAAAGGTGGTTATTGTAGGATCGATATGTTCATCGGCCAGTAACTGCTTGACAAATTCTACATTACCATATTCTGCAGCATAATGAAGAGGTGTCCAACCTCGATGATTCTGCGAATTGATCTTAATGCCATCTTTTGCCAGTAACGCCGTGATCTGCTCTTTTGTGCCATGTCGGCAAGCATAATGAAGAGGCGTCACGCCTTTTTCATTCTGCAGATTAACATCAGTGTCATTTTTGGCCAGTAACGTCTTGAACTGCTCTATTGCGTCCCATCGGATAGTAGAATGAAGAGGCGTCCAGCCATGTTTACCCTGCAGATTGACATCAATGCCACTTTTGGCCAGTAACGCTGCGACATACTCTGTTTTCTTATTTTTGATAGCATAATGAAGAGGCGTCAAGTCTTCATCATCCTGCAGATTGACATCAATTTCAACTCCGTTCAGTAACGCAGTGACCATCTGATCTGTGCCCCACCGGATAGCATAATGAAGAGGCGTCAAGCCTTCATCATTCTTCAGATTGACATCAATTTCAACTCCGTTCAGTAACGCAGTGACCATCTGATCTGTGCCCCATAAGATAGCATAATGAAGAGGCGTCAAACCTCCCTTATCCTTCAGATTGACATCAATTTCAACTCTTTCCAGTAACGCAGTGACCATCTGTTCTGTGCCCCACTGGATAGCATAATGAAGAGGCATCAAACCTCCCTTATCCTTCAGATTGACATCAATTTCAACTCTTTTCAGTAACGCAGTGACCATCTCTTTTATGCCCCATCGGATAGCATAATGAAGAGGCGTCAAGCCTTGCTCATTCTGCAGATTGACATCAATTTCAACTCTGTTCAGTAACGTAGTGACCATCTCTTCTGTGCCCCGTAGGATAGCACAATGAAGAGGCGTCAAAGAGTTATCATCCAGTATATTAACCGAATAGTGCTTGCTTTCCAGTAACACAGTCACGTGCTCTGTTGTGCCATATCTCATAGCATAATGAAGAGGCGTCACTCCCTCACCAAACCCAGTAGGCTCAGTGTAACTGTTGTTCAGTAACGCAGTGAGTATCTCCGTTTTGGACCGTTTGATGGCATAATGAATAGGCCTCAATTGGTACATATCCCCCAGATTGACATCAACTCCACCTTTTTCCAGTAACGCCGTGATATGCGCTACCGTGCCATATATGGAAGCATAATGAAGAGGTGTGCGGTCGTTAACATCCTGCAGATTGACATCGGCACCTTTTTCCAGTAACGCCGTGATATGCTCTGCTGCGCCATACGTGATATGCTCTGCTGCGTCATAGTTGCAAACATGATGAAGAATCGTCAAGCCGTATTGATCCTGCAGATTGATCTGAGAGTTATCTTTTTCCAGTATCTCATTGAAACTCTCGATGTCGTTATTTTTGACCGCATCATGAAGAGGCCTACATGTGTCATCATTATTGCTAATACGCCGATCTTTAGTGGCTAAAGAAGAACCACATAACTGTGTAGCATCATCCATATCCTCATCAGTTTTAATATCTAAGACACCACAAATATTTTGACGCTGAGCGGGGACTTTAGCATTTTCTGTTTTCTCAAAACCCACTGTGTTAGCCTCCTCTGTTACGAAGGATATCTTCCTTTTTCTTGACATGGGTAAGATACCGCCCGAAGAGCCTGGCTGATTACTCATACCTCTAGTTCGACTTCTAGTACTCCTAATACTCCGCGCAGAAGTGATGCCCACACCTTCTGCATTTCCTGCATTTGATGGTTCATCCCTGCCTAGCGTAGATGAACACGCACTGTCTGCTTGTACTAGCGGGTCTGCTATGAAGCCTAATTGCTTTCGGGATGACAGCGCCTGGGGGGGCATACACTCAGCTTTTATGTGCGTAACAAACCTTTGTAAATTTGAAGTATGCATACATAATTGTAATGCCTGATGCATTTTAGAGCAGCCTTCTTCCTCTGTTTTTTGTAGCAATGCCAGAAAAAAATTAATCATAACTATGACCTCATTCTGTTGCTTATAGGCTATATATCTCCAGAGAGTATCCTTGTATTGGAAAGGAATCACAGTGGTTGCAGGAAGATCTGGATGCACCTCAATGCTTAAGAGGATATGATGTATTTCTTTCAACTTTATTCTTTCTTTTTCAGGTAAGTTTTTATCGAAGATGTTAATGCATACTTTCCGTAAGTGGTCTACTAGCTGTTCTGGATACTCTTTTTTGTTACTAGGGTCATATAGGTTTTTTAAGTATGTATATATTTTGTGGCAATCCTCAATTGTTATTGTAACAGTTGCCGCAAATGTTTTTCCGCTTATAAAGATACAGAATATAACGGGCAATACGTATGTGATTATGTTTTTTCTTAACAGATAGTCTAGACATTGCATAAAAAAACCTTAAATATAAAAGAAAATTACATGAGATGAACACTATACCAGAATCATTAAATATGTTTTTATATCACTCTTGCATGTGTGAAGTTGTTGAATACTTTAACGCACCCATGCCACCAGCTGTTCGTTATCTTCAGTGCTTGATGTAGCCGTTCAAAGCATACAGCAAATCATTCATTGAGTATATATCTACCTAACATAAGTTCAGACTTTAAACCATGAAAGTACGATTCCATGTATCCATTATCAGTGAAATATACTCGACGGTTAATACTAGGTAGCATTTTGTGTTTCTGGAGGACTTTCTTTAAAGCGTTTAATCCTGGGCTAGGACTTCGCATCCTTGTAGGTTTTATGCCTGTATCAAACGTTCTACACGCTCCCACGTGGGAATGCGTACCTTACTCACCATTGCCGCCAAACTTAGCAAAGCTCCTTGTGTGGAAATATAGGATCAACTTGTTTTAGTGTTGTGATCAAACCACTGCCAGTATGCATTCCCACGCAGAGCGTGGGAACGAGAAATCATTTCTTGAGAGTTTAGGCGTTTCTGAAAAAAAATCATTAACACCGATATAGAAAATGCTGATTTTTTCTGAATGTGTTAAACTAATTACTGGGAGAAATATCACCTCGCGGATTTTAGTCATAAGTGCCCCTTAAAATTTATGCAGCTAACGCCATTTCACTATAAATCTCATCAGGTGTTTTAAAGTCTAACAGTTTTCTTGGTCTTTGGTTTAGTCGGTTTTGTATATCTAAAATTTCTTTGTCAGTGACATTATCCAAAGATTGGCTTTTGGGCAAATATTGTCTTATCAAACCATTATGATTTTCATTCAAACCTCGTTCCCACGAGGAGTAAGGGTGAGCAAAATAGGTATCTACGTTAAGCTTTTTCTTGATTTTTTCATGAAAGGCGAACTCCTTTCCGTTATCAAATGTGATCGTGAGTAAGTCTGATTGGTAAGGCTTGAGCATCGTTATAATTGCTTTCGTCACCACGTCAGCGTGCTTTGAAGGAACACGTTTTACCAAATTTAATTTACTCACTCTTTCCGTTAATGTAACCAGTACACCCTTGTGTCTTTTGCCAATTACAGTGTCTGCTTCCCAATCGCCTAAACGTATTTTTTGATCCACAATTCCAGGTCGATCATCAATGCTAACACGGTTTCGGATCTGGCCTCGTGCATCGGGCTTTCTTGTTCTTTGCTTATACTTCTTGTGCCGAAGATGTTGATACAAGCAACCACCCCCAGCTTTGTCCTCTCGAATAAACTGGTAAATCGTAGAGGGACATACAGAAGGTTGATTATCTCGTTTAAGGCGTCCTTGTATTTGCTCAGGGCTCCACTGCTTACTTAGTCTGTCAGTAATTTTATCTTTCAGTTCAGCTACCATCTTGGTCGCTTTTGGTTTCTGTTGATGACGTTCCTGCGCAAAATTATGTGCTTGCTTCGGGCGATAACCTCTAGCCCCTGTATTTCTAGCCAACTCTCTTTTAACGGTACTCAAATCACGCCTTAAGTCTTGGGCGATAATTTCATTTGAAACTCCTGCTTTTTTCTCTGACCAAATCTGGTATCTTTCTTCTTGAGTCAGGTGGGTATAACGCTTATTCATAAGTGGTCTCACATTGGTTTTTGGTAGAACCGTGAGTGTACCCTCTGGCTCAACTTTTTCAATATGGCGCACTTATGACTGAAATCCGCGCCTTTATATAGACTTAGCAAAAAGTCAGAATGAACAGTGTCATGGTCATGATCTCTGCGTCTCGTCCAAATCTGTTATTGGTAGATTGAACTCACAACATATCGCACGTCATGAAATATGTTGCGTCGAGAATCATAGTGAGCGCTCCTTGCCAAATAGTTATTTCGATGACAACATAAATGGAACTCAGAGGTTAAGACTTACACTTAGTAAATTAAAAAACACTACATTTCAAAACCTAACACCGTTTTTACGATCTCATTCAAATGGATACTTCTGCTACATTTTCCTATTTCGGTAGAAATAAATATTATATTTTCAATAATCTAATTTGCTTGGCTAATGTATATATTGCTGATAAGTTTTCAATATTGCTTTCCTGACAGGATGCAAACTCTTCTATAAACTCAGAACTAAAGCCACCACCTTTAATTAACTCTACAATTTCATCATCTGTTATCCCAGGATTGTTATTTACTTTATAATTAATGCGAAGCATTAACTCCCAGCATTCAAGAGCAGTTATTTGTTCCGGAGTCTCAATACTTACTGCACCGTCAGCTAAATCTTTTTCACTCTCTCTTAATTCAGTTATAACTTCTGCTACAATAGGAGTAGTTTTCTCGTTATTCGTTAAATGAGTGAAATTTCCGCCAAACATAGATACCTTATCTGTTTTAGGAACATATAATAATCCTGACTTTTCAGAATCATCAAGTGATTTGAATTTCTCTAACACTTTACTACAACCCAGCATAGCCCCTGTTCTACCTCCTCCATAAGAACAACTTATTAAAACATTTTTATTTTCAATGCTAGCTTTAGATATTGCATTATGTAGCAATATAAATTGATCAGATCTAGGTATTTCAAAGTCTTTTACCGGAGTAAAATTAATTTCCACAGGGTCAAAATTACCATGCCTGAATTTCATTAATGAAGCATTATTAGAAATATCTACGCTATTGCTTTCATCAAGATCAATAGATTTACTTTCATCAGGAATATCCATCCACTCTTCTGCTTTTACTAGAAAAATTATTGTATTGAACTCATTCTTTAATAACTCTTGAATAGTTCCCCAGGCAGGAATTTTTGATCCCATAACAGTAATGCTACCATTGTTTGACTTTACTGTATGAGATCGTAAATTCAAAAACCCACGGCGCCTGAGTTTCAGACGGAGTAATAATTCTTTATTCGTAACATCACTCCCTCCTGCAAAAAGCTTCACATTGACAGGCAATAATTCAGACTTTTTTTGAGAGATAAGATCATTGTTTTCACAGTTTAAAATAGTCAAACTTCCTAGAGCCCCCATATTTTCTGGCAAACGGTCGATTTTATTATTATTAATATAGAGTTTTTTTAGTTTTTTTAGTTTAGTTACGGATTCTGGTATTTTTTCAATATAATTATCAGAAACTATTATATTTTCTAGTCCATCTAATTTTGATATTTCATCTGGTATTTCTGTCAGTCCGCAACCACCAAAATAAATATTTTTTAAACATTTCATTTCAAATACAAAATCAGGTATTTTTTTTAGCTGTGGATTTCCCGAAAAATCAATTTCCGTCACCCCAGGTATTTTCGCAAGAAAACTAGGGATATGCTGTAGATTAATCCCCATTAAGTCAATATATATTTCTGTCTTCTTACGCAAGCATATTGCAATACTAGATCTTAACCTTTTGATAGCCGATACAGCTAAAACATTACCTTTATCTCTCTCAGAATCGCTCCAAGAATCTAATTGTGTAAGCAGTAGTTTTTTGTAACGTCCTATCTGATCGACTCCACCTACAATCTGTTCATCTGAATCTGTAACATGAATATTAGATAGACTCTCTAACTCTATTATTAATGAAAGACTATCATTATCAAGAGTATAAGGACCCAGCATTAAGATAAATGATGTCGCTGTTATATTTCTCAATGCTTGCGGCAAAGACGTTAATTTGCATTCAGATAAATCAATCCTCGGTACTTTTTGACAAATCCCACTCAAAATGATTTCTGAAGCTTTTTTTCTTTCTTTCTTATCATCTGATGAGTCGGCTTTATCTACCCACTCTTCTAACCCTTGCTGAAGAGTCGTCTTTATCGGTAGTTTATCTACCACAGCATCAAGCACAGGCGCAGGCTCAGGCTCAGACACAGGCACAGGCTCAGACACAGGCTCAGACACAGGCACATCTATAACATCCTGACACTTTGTTATTACTCTACCACCTACACCTTTAGAAACTTTTGGTTGTACATTTTCTTTACCTAATAACTTACACAGGCAGTCGTTAGTGATAGTAACATAGCGGTTACTAAATATAGCTTTAAACGTTTCTAGTGAAGGCTTCGCTAAAGAAATCCTAACTCGTTCAATTACAGTGTATCTTACATCTGTGTGCAGATTCATTATTAACACTTCCATTTAAACTTATAACACTGTTCTGATAAAAGAACATGGGACAGCCACATAACGTGGGTGTAGAAAAATACAAAATTTAGATTTCCCTTGTTCACTCATAATTCATTTTTTTGATTTTCAAGAATGTAGCCAATTCAGCTCTGATATTCAATATTTTATTCATATATGCTCCAATATTGCGACAAATCACTCATCGTAGAAAATAATCCGCAGCAATAAGGCCGGTGGATACGCTTTCCGCCCCACATGTTTATTCTTATAACGCGCATAAAAATCAGATAACAATTCATCGTTTTCGATCAACTTGTAAAGGCTGTATTCGAAGGTATTTTCACCTAGCACTTCAAGGTAATTGATATCAAAGAAAACACTTTGATTTAGGTTATCGTTGAGAAAGTTAGACATGAAATAAGCTACTAAGCGGTAAAACAGTATTTTACCTTATTTGAAGCCCATTTTAATGGGGTTTTTCTATTTTTCTACAGCATGAACGCCATTTTAAGCGGCAATTAACCGTGGGCTAAAATGTGTGAGGCACGAACAACGACCCTGTAAATAACTCTGTGTATCTGCTTTGGTTAAATATGGTCTGACAATCTATCTTCAAAAACAATCATTAAGTGGTTTAGTGCTGCACGCCAGTTATGAATCGGCATGGTCCATCTTTTAGAGGCTTCACGTGTGGCTAGGTAAACTACCTTTTTAGCCGAATCGTCATGAGGAAACAGTTTTCGCTTCTTGATGGCTTTGCGGATGACGCTGTTCAGAGACTCAATGGCGTTGGTGGTATAAATGGCCTTTCTGATCTCTGGCGGGTAGGCAAACAGCGTGTTGAGGTTGTCCCAGTTTTTACGCCATGAGCGATTAATTAAAGGGTACTTAACTCGCCATTTTTCTTCTACTTGGTCAAGCTCGCGCAGCGCCTCATCTTCAGTGGTCGACTGATATATACGTTGAGATCGGCAGCCACCTCTTTGTAATCGCGCGAAGGCACAAATTTCATGCTGTTGCGTACCATATGGACAATGCACAGCTGAATGTGGGTTTTTTGGGTAAACAGTCTGTATGGCCTCTGGAAAGCTTTTAACACCATCGACGCAGGCGATCAATATATCCTCTAGGCCACGGGTTTTTAGCTCCGTCAGAATGCCTAGCCAGAACTTTGCACCTTCGTTCGCTGATAACCACATGCCCAGCAGTTCTTTGTGGCCTTCCGTGTTAACGCCCAATGCTAAGTATATGGCCTTATTGATGACTTGCTTGTCTTGCCGAATTTTGACAACGATGCAGTCTAAGTAGGACGATGGGATACACCTGATCCAGCGGACGAGCTTGCCACTCCACTACTTGCTCCATGACCGACTTTGTCACTTTGGAAATGAGGCTTGCCGATACATCGGCATCGTAAAGTTCTTTGAACGCGGTACAGATTTCGCGGGTGGTCATGCCCTGGGCGTAAAGGAAGAGGATTTCATCGTCCATGCCTGTGAATCGAGTTTGTTGCTTTTTAATGAGCTGCGGCTCGAAGGAACTGTCTCGATCACGCGGAATATCTATCTCAATCGCTCCGTCGTCTGTATAAACGGTTTTACCTGAATGGCCGTTACGGCTGTTTGAGCCAACGCTGGGCTGGTGTCTAGCCTAGGTGGTCATCAAATTCTGCGCCTAGTGCCGCCTCAACGGTTACTTTCTTGAGCATGCGGCTGAAATCACTGAGATCTTTCTCAGTCTTCATGCTTTTGGCGGCCTCTTTGGCAAAGGCCAATATTTCTTTTTGTTTCATGGTGCTTATCTCCCGTAGGGGGTAATGATAAGCAAATACACAAACTAATCTACAGTCTCTTTTTCTATTTCGGTAGAACTAAATATTATATTTTCAATAATCTAATTTGCTTGGCTAATGTATATATTGCTGATAAGTTTTCAATATTGCTTTCCTGACAGGATGCAAACTCTTCTATAAACTCAGAACTAAAGCCACCACCTTTAATTAACTCTACAATTTCATCATCTGTTATCCCAGGATTGTTATTTACTTTATAATTAATGCGAAGCATTAACTCCCAGCATTCAAGAGCAGTTATTTGTTTCGGAGTTTCAATACTTACTGCACCGTCAGCTAGATCTTTTTCACTCTCTCTTAATTCATTTATAACTTCTGCTACAATAGGAGTCGTTTTCTCGCTATTCGTTAAATGAGTGAACTTTCCGCCAAACTTAGACAACTTATCTGTTTTAGGAACATATAATAATCCTGACTTTTCAGAATCATCAAGTGATTTAAATTTCTCTGATACTTTACTACAACCAAGCATAGACCCTGTTCTACCTCCTCCATAAGAACAACTTATTAAAACATTTTTATTTTCAATGCTAGCTTTAGATATTGCATTATGTAGCAATATAAATTGATCAGATCTAGGTATTTCAAAGTCTTTTTACCGGAGTAAAATTAATTTCCATAGGGTCAAAATCACCATGCCTGAATTTCATTAATGAAGCATCATTAGAAATATCTACGCTATTGCTTTCATCAAGATCAATAGATTTACTTTCATCAGGAATATCCATCCACGTTTCTGCTTTTACTAGAAAAATCATTGTATTGAACTCATTCTTTAATAACTCTTGAACCGTTCCCCAGGCAGGAATTCTTGCTCCCATAACAGTAATGCTACCATTGTTTGATTTTACTGTATGAGATCGTAAATTCAACAACCCAAGGCGCCTTAGTTTCAGACGGAGTAATAATTCTTTATTCGTAACATCACTCTCTCCTGCAAAAAGCTTCACATTGACAGGCACTAATTCAGACTTTTTTTGAGAGATAAGATCATTGTTTTCATAGTTTAAAATAGTCAAATTTCTAGAGCCCCCATATTCTCTGGCAAATGGTCGATTTTATTATTATTAATATAGAGTTTTTTTAGTTTTTTTAGTTTAGTTACGGATTCTGGTATTTTTTCAATATAATTATCAGAAACTATTATATTTTCTAGTCCATCTAATTTTGATATTTCATCTGGTATTTCTGTCAGTCCGCAACCACCAAAATAAATATTTTTTAAACATTTCATTTCAAATACAAAATCAGGTATTTTTTTTAGCTGTGGATTTCCCGAAAAATCAATTACCTTCACCCCAGGTATTTTCGCAAGAAAACTAGGGACATGCTGTAGATTAACCCCCATTAAGTCAATATATATTTCTTTCTTCTTACGCAAGCACATTTCAATACTAGAACTTATCTTGCTGATAGCCGATGCAGATAAAACATTACCTTTATCTCTCTCAGAATCGCTCCAAGAATCTAATTGTGTAAGCAGTAGTTTTTTGTAACGTCCTATCTGATCGACTCCACCTACAATCTGTTCATCTGAATCTACAACATAAATATTAGATAGAACCTCTAACTCTGTGATTAATAAAAGACTATCATTATCAAGAGCATAAGGACCCAGCATTACGGTAAATGATCTCACTGTTATATTTCTCAATGCTTGCGGCAAAGACGTTAATTTGCATTCAGATAAATCAATTACCGGTACTTTTTGACAAATCCCACTCAAAATGATTTCTGAAGCTTTTTTTCTTTCTTTCTTATCATCTGATGAGTCGGCTTTATCTACCCACTCTTCTAACCCTTGCTGAAGAGTCGTCTTTATCGGTAGTTTATCTACCACAGCATCAGCACCAAGCACAGACACAGGCTCAGACACAGGCACATCTATAACATCCTGACACTCTGTTATTACTCTATCACCTACACCTTTAGAAACTTTTGGTTGTACATTTTCTTTACCTAATAACTTACACAGGCAGTCGTTAGTCATAGTAACATAGCGGTCACTAAATATAGCTTTAAACGTTTCTAGTGAAGGATTCGCTAAAGAAATCCTAACTCGTTCAATTACACTGTATCTTACATCTGTGTGCAGATTCATTATTAACACCTCCATTTAAACTTATAAAACTGTTCTGATAAAAGAACATGGGACAGCCACATAACGTGGGTGTAGAAAAATACAAAATTTAGATTTCCTTTGTTCACTCATAATTCATTTTTTTGATTTTCAAGAATTTAGCCAATTCAGCTCTGATATTCAATATTTTATTCATATATGCTCCAATATTGCGACAAATCACTCATCGTAGAAAATAATCCACAGCAATAAGGCCGGTGAATACGCTTTCCGCCCCACATATTTATTCTTATAACGCGCATAAAAATCAGATAACAATTCATCGTTTTCGAGCAGCTTGTAAAGGCTGTATTCAAAGGTATTTTCACCTAGCACTTCAAGGTAATTGATACCAAAGAAAACACTTTGATTTAGGTTATCGTTGAGAAAGTTAGACATGAAATAAGCTACTATAAGCGGTAAAACAGTATTTTACCTTATTTGAAGCCAATTTTAATGGGGTTTTTCTATTTTTCTACAGCCTGAACGTTTAAAATAATTTGCCTTTAACCCAGAGGCGTGAGCCGGCGGGTTAAAGGTCAAATTGATTTGATTGTTATGTAGCATTATACAACCGCGCTCACGCCTAAACCCAACAAACCTATAGCAAAAACAAGTACCAACGATAAAAGAATTTGAATTAGAGCAATGATTATTCCCTTTATATACGTAGTTACTAATACCAACATATAAGCAAATGCTGATAAGAATAGAGCAACAATGGAGTCTAGTATAGGAAGCTGTTCTGCTAATTGCGGTAAAAAATGGGATACACATTTTTGAATTGCTGCTGCAAAAATAAGTGCAATAATACAGCTAAATATACCTGTGTTTTGTGCCCCAACATAATTTGCTGCTACTTTAATTGGCAATATAAGTATTGCCAAAATAAATACTATTACTAACAGTTCCATCATTTCTTCTTTCCCCCGTATTTTAATTATTTTTTTACATAACGCCTTGCATCAGCGGCAGTTAAAAGCAGTGTGTAGCGTAGCGAAACGCCGCTTTTAACTGTCCGCTGGATGCTTTTGTTAGCTGTTTTTTATGTTGCGTAAAAACTACCTAGCATATACTTGGAAGCCTCATCGGTATTAAAACTTAAAAAATCATCTGTCCACTCATAGGCAATACAACGATCTTTTGTTAAGTATTTTAAATACCAATAATTCTTATTCGGCACAGTTGAATTTGTAACTATGCACAAATTAGCTTCAGGGAGATTGAATATATAGCGATATTCATATAATTGAGATATTGCTTTTCTAGTTTGTGAAATAAAATTAGTAGAATCTTGGTTCAGTGATTTCATTTCATATAAAATGATTTCTTCATCTTTGACGTATAAATCTATATGCTCATTTTCATATGGTTGAAACCCAAGATCATGCAAATATTTTGATTTTGCGGCTATTAATTCCCAGTGTATTTTATTGGCTCTTTCCATTTTTTGGGCGTTAATATTATAACTAATATTATCAGCTTTATAAGAAGGCGGCGTTTCTCCAGTTTTATCTTTTCCTTTTAACTGTTTAATATCCTCTTTTATCTTTAAGATGCCCCCGCTATATTTTTCTAACTGGCGTATTCCTTTGCTTTTTCCAACTAAATTGGCTTCATTAATATAACTAATAAATGTTGAAAACCGTCTGTCTGCGGTGCTAATTGCTCCAGGATAAAGTGTACGGAACCACAATTTTAATCTCTTATCATCAGGGTTGTATTTATGAATATATCTCAAGGCTTCGTTAAATACCTTTGTTTCTATTAAGCACCTTCCCAAGAAGTCTATGCGAGATGAGTCACTAGAAAGTGTTGAATATTCTTTTCCAATAGGAGTTAATTCAGCATTATTTGCTTCGTTAGTAACTAGACCTAAGATTTCAGCCGCCAATCTGTAATAACGCCCCTGTCTGCCAGATGACTCTAAGCCGATATAGTTTTCAATATCATCATCTGTGTGATTTCCCTTTGAAACTGCAATAGCCACTTCCCCAACTTGTTGTAGTCTATCAGCTTGCGGAAAATCTGATGTTTCAATTGCCATAAAATTAGAATCCTACAAATAAATATTCATTAACAGTGTTTTTATTTTTTCCAACTCTGTGGTTTTGAGTTCCAAACGAATATTGATACTTCACCGGAATAACCTCAACATGTTGTTTATACTTTGAGATTAATGAAACCATTTCATCAAGTGTTGGCTCGCTATTTGATGAATATGATACTAGCAAAATATTATTTCTAAATTTCTTAAACAGTTTATCAAAAGCGTCAGATGCTCCCTTTCTTGTGGAGAAAGGTGTTGGATATGATTTAAACTTTTTAGTTTTTGTATGCTCTTGCATTTCCACATTGTTCCAGTCCTTTGCCAAACCTTCAACGAAGTGATACCTTCTCACATATTCATTGTCAGAATATCGAGAATAATAGGGTGGATCTATATACACTAGACAATTACTTTTTGCTCTCATTGTCATAGCATCACCACATCGAGATTTATTTATAGTGGAATGATCAAAAACTGATGAGTTTATTGCCTCAATTGCTTCTAAAAATTGTTCTTGGAAGGATATTTTTAGATCCCTTCTTCCATCATCATAGCGATGCCCTACGTATGTAAATATTCCTCTGGGTCTTTTTTTCAAGCAAGCCCGGATAAGAGCAGACATTGCTATAGCACGTTTGTATGGATTCCTGATTTTTTTAATTTTATATCTGAGTAGATCAATAAATCTATTGTCTTCATCAGAAAAATATAGCCCTTTGAAGGTGTCTTCAACAAATGTATCAGTTATTTTCACAGGCTCTAGTAGCTTTTTTGCCTCATTAATTGGCAAGGTGACAGTATCATTCTCAACCATTGCTTTTGTAAAAGTTGCAGACATTGCCATATAGTCATTGCTAATAACATTTTTACCATATGATTTCATCATGTAACTTACTACTCCTGAGCCTGAAAAAAGATCAATTACTGTTTCAAATTCAAATTGGGAAGCGACAGACCAAATCTCTTGTAAAAGTTTATTTTTTGAACCCATAAACCTAGTTGAAGGATATAGAGCAACCTGCTTAGTAAGGGGTTCTGGGGCAACCTTTAAGTTAAACCTTTGCTTAGGTGGGATATTAACTATCACATCCTCACCTGTTCGTTTCTTCCCATTACAAGAAATAAATCTTTTTGTTTTTACAACGTCAATACAAAAGTATTTATATTGTTCATGAACAATAGGATGATTAGAATTAGTTAAAATTACATGGCATCCTATGTTATGGAGACGTTTAATTTCATTAGATAATTCAAGATGATCTTCTTCATAGAATTGCTCTTTCGTATATCTTTTAAAATCAGCATATTGAGATACTGGCAAATAGGGTGGGTCTAAAAATATAAAATCTCCCTTTTTTGCTTCTTCCTGTAATATTTTTTTATAATCACCGCATAATATTTTTGTATGTTTCAGGCTTTTCGATGCACTTCTTAATACATATTCATTAATAATATTGGGGTTTTTGTAGTTGCCAAATGGAGAGTTAAAACCGCCTTTTTTATTGACCCGATAAAGCCCATTAAAACAGGTTTTATTTAAAAATAAAGTTCTCGATGCTGCTTCTACATCTGATAACTCACTAGTGTTTTTTGAGCGAATATCATAAAAATAATCTTTATCATTTTTATGTTTATGAAGGTCTTCTATCAACTCATCAACATTGCGAGCAACCACTGTGTAAAGATTAATCAATTCGGGATTGCTATCTGCAATAATTGCATTAGAAGGACAAAGAGAAAAATATAAAGCACCACCACCAAAAAATGGCTCTATATATTGGTTGTATTTTTTTGGTATTTTGGGGTAAATCTCTGATAGAAGCTGTGTTTTTCCTCCTGCCCATTTCAGGATTGGTCGATTATAGACGGGGGCATTTCTTTGCACGCTTGCTTTCATAGACTTTTCCTAGCATTTTATTTTTCAATTACACCAAACAGGCACTATTTTAGTGGATTTTAAGCTGTCAGTCTTGACCATTTTTCCATACACGTTTCCACCTTACTGCCAGAATGCGGCGTTCAGACAGCTAACGTCTAAATCAGCGGCGCGGCTTTTTGCGTCCGCTGGATTTTTTTGTTATGTGCTTTTATTGCATATTTGCTCTTGGGTTCAAATAAACTCATTTGTGTTGCTGTCTTTTCTTTTTCTTCAATCTGGTAACTTTTAAATACATCAATACGATTTTCGATATTATTTAGCAATGATATTAATTTTTTCCCCATTGCGTGTGCCAGATTGACTGGTACGGCATTTCCAATTTGTTTATATTGGCTACTAACTGACCCCATGAACTCCCAATTATCTGGAAAAGTTTGAATTCTTGCATACTCCCTAACAGTTAAAGGTCTAGTTTCTTCAGGATGACAGCGTTCGGTTTGTTTTTGTGCAGGCGCACAAGTTAAAGTTAAACTGGGGCTATCATAGGACAATCTTCTAGCCATCCCAGTTTTTCCACCGCCCATAAAGTAACTTTTCTGCATGTATTCTCGTTGTATATCATCTGGAAGATCTACCCAACAGCCTCCAGGAGGAACCATGGATAAAATCTTCTTTTTCCTTTCTGGGTAAACTTGTCCTTGAGAATCAGGGCAGTCTGATTCGTATAAAGCCCCTTTTTTTAAGGCATCATTTACTGTTAAGATTCTATTAAAAGGTTCGGGCCATTCAAAATTATTATATTTAACTAGATCATTTCGTATGCAAACAAGAAGTAGTCGTTCTCTTTTTTGAGGTACACGATAAAAAATAGCTTTTAATACTCTTGGCTCAATTAATGTATAACCAAGCTCTTGGATGACAGACTTAATGGCTTCTAATGTTTTTCCATTATCGTGAGTTAATAGACCTCTTACATTTTCACCTAGAAAGACTTTAGGTTTTATTTCTTTAATTGCCCTTGCAAATTCAAAAAATAAAGTTCCTCTTGTATCTTCAAACCCCAACTTGTTTCCTGCATAAGAGAATGCCTGACATGGAAACCCACCTGATAAAAAATCTATATTTTTATATACAGTGAAATCTATATTACTTATATCACCTTCAATAACATTCCATTCTGGTCTGTTTTTTCTTAGTGTTGAACAAGCATTTTTATCTATTTCATTCAATGCGACAGCATTGAATCCCGCTTTTTCTAATCCTATTGCCAACCCACCTGCACCAGCAAATAATTCAATGGAGCTATATTCTTTAATTGGTTTTATTTTTTGTTCTTTATTCCAGTTAGATTCCATCATTGCTTTGACTTGGGGGAAATGCACTAAATCTGATAAAAAATAAAGACCATTTTTTAATGGCTTTACTTTCCCATTTTTTTTCCAACTTCCAACTGTTCTTTTAGATACAGACATAATATCTGCTAACAATGATTCTGAAATCGTCTCTTTAGACATTGAAATCACCGAACCCTTCATATTTTTTAAAGGACAATAAATAGAGGCTTTTAAGTAAATTAGGCGATATTTGCTCTAATTCTGTGAATACAGTATTTGATTCAGCATTAAGCTCTATATCATTAACAATATCTTCAATAACTTTTGGCAATTGTTCGCAAAGCTCTTTAAATGCGGTTCTTTCACCTGTTACAAGTTCATAAAATTTGTCGATTGAAACACGCCTAATGTTTTCATTTGAAACGGGGTTTCCATCTAAGCTAACATTCCAAACAACATTTTGACTATTTCGAGCAATGACTTCGACAAGCATACAAGTTGCATCGGGGGTACTTAAAAGCGTATTTTGCATCCTCATATAGGTTTTTTGAGACGATGATGAATTCATAGTATTATGCTTATTCTTCATTTCCACATAATAATGTTCACCTAAATTGACAATATCATATCCATTTGTTGGCACACTCCAACCATCACCAATATAGTTAAAAATATTTTGATGGAAGTAGCCGATATGATTAGTATTAGATTTATCCATTTGTCTGACAATTTCACTCTCAATCACGCTTTGTATATCTCTGTCGTAGACTTTTGAATCAAAAGTTAATTTTATTGGGTCAATAAGATTTTTGTTAAACTTAGCTAAATCCACCTGAAATCTGTATTTTTCAACTGTATTCTTAGTGTGATTGTACAAATATTCATTACTAATGAAGCTAAGACCATAATTTCTCAAAATTTACTCCTATTTGCTTGTTACGCGTATTATTTATCAGCATCTTTCGCGGCTTTTTCGATCCAATTACCCATATTTTTATACCCATTATCATCATTCCACTTATAGTCCTTGTATGAACTAGAAAGCATCCAATCTCCTTTTGTTGATATATCTCCGTCTTTGTTCTTAATTTTACTTATATCAATTTCTAGCAATCCTTTTCCAAGTTCAATACTTTTCTCTATTTCATATTTTACCCATTTGCTTTTACAAGTTTTTGACCCTATTAAAACAACAGTTACGGAACACCCACTCATTTGTCCATCTATCCATTTTTTTATTGCGGTATCTGTTTTCTTTTTTACTTCCTCCCACTCAGCAGAATCAAAAAATCCTGCATCTTTTCTGTCTTGAGTAACCCAACTATTTCTCACAACATTTGCTCGCCAGTTATCTTCTGAAAACTGGAAACTAAAAAATGCTCTTCTCGCCATGATTTATGCCCCTTTATTAAAACAAAATTCAAAATATGAAAAAAAACCTACCAATGTGACTATCATTGCCAAGTACATTTTTAATATGGTAATTGAGAAAAATGAGCTCAAATACGAATATTTACCACCAATATATAAATCAGGTCTCATGGCAAAAAGTTTAATGTCTTTTGGCTCATCCGTTACACCTGCAACATCATTATAAAGCCCTCGAAATTTTCTCTCTTGATTTAAGTAATAAGCATCTAAAAACCAAAATATGATAGTTGGGAAGACAGCAGCAAGAAAGAAGTAATTATTTTTAGTTGAGGCATAAATAGCTAAAAGCGCTGATACAATAACTATGCACCAACCCTTTATTTGGAATGAATTTGCATTCATTCTGGTAATCACATTTTGAATAAATTCAAGATGTTTAATTTCTTCAGGTAACATGATTCCTCCTTTTACACA
>JASXSV010000031.1 GCA_030674915.1 Candidatus Endonucleibacter bathymodioli | reverse complement strand
TTTGCTCCAATTAACGTCATCACCCTTACGCCATTAGCTCCATGAAAAAACACTGCCCTGAATATCATACCAAGCACTCGCCAACACCTCCGTAACCACTCTGCCGGGATACGAAATAAAGCATACGGTTTAATATTCTTTCGATAAAACTGCATAGCGCCTTTCGACCATCTTTGATTCGCACCCGCACCTGCAGATACAACATGAATAATCGACGTGTCCGTGCTATCACCGTCTATAAACGACTTTGGTTTAGGATCAGAATGTAAAATAAAAACCTCCCCTATGCAATATTACCCCAACACGCAGCAAAAACATATTGCATATTTTATAGCTTATTTGTATAGCCCAGTCACCCCTCATTTATTTTCCCTTCTAGATAACGGCCTACAATTTCTTCAGGAGATCCATCAGCAACTACTTGACCATGATCTAACCAAATAACACGATTGCAAAGAGATAATATTAGCTCATGATTGTGTGACACTAGGAGCATTATATTCGACTTATCAATCATTCCACGCATTCGCGCCCTAGATTTCTTCACAAAGTACGCATCACCGCCAGCAAAAACCTCATCTAATATCAATATATCGGTATGCATTGCTGTGGCTAGAGAGAATGCCAAGCGCATATACATCCCAGTCGAATAATACTTCACAGGAGTATCAATAAACTCCTCAAGCTCGGCAAACGCTATAACTTCTGACTCAATAAAAGCTAACTCTTCTTTAGAGTACCCAAGAATTGCACCATTAAAATATATGTTTTCTCTACCCGTAAACTCTGGATGGAAGCCAGCTCCTATTTCCAGCAAAGGAGCAATTTTCCCATCAACAGAAATCACTCCCTGCGACGGCTCATAGATTCTGCACAGCGCCTTTAATAAAGTACTTTTCCCCGCCCCGTTGCGCCCTACGATACCAACTCGATCTCCCTCATTTATTTCCAGGGAAACATTATCAACCGCACAAAACTCAGAATAACCGCCAACCTTTCGAGACTTAAATAGCCCCGAGAACATTTCTTTAACAGAAGGCGACCTATCATGGTAAACACGAAATTGAACAGAGATGTTTTCAACCTTAATATTAGACATTCGCAATCACAACCTAAATACAAGCTTATTTTCTTGCTTCAACAAAACCAACCCACCAACCAAAACACTAACCACCGACAAAACGGACGCCAAAACAATAACGCCGGTATCAGGAATTTCTCCTCTGTATAGCGGCGCTCTAAACAACTCTATGAAAGGCGCAACAGGATTGAGCTCCATGAGAAATGCCACTTTCCCTTTCAATGATTCCGGTTTGTATAGAACTGGAGTTAAGAAAAATAACGCTTGCAAAGCTATGGACATAACATACTGCAAATCTCGAAAATACACCGTCGCTACGGAAACCACAAAAGCGACTCCAAGTGAGAATAAAAACAACAACGCATAGGCAATTGGTAAAAACGCTATCGCCGAAGTGATTGTTACTCCCAAAAATAAAATAATGATAAAAAGCGCCACAAACGCCAGCACACTATCAACAACCAAAGCAAGAACTATGCTCAAAGGAAACACTGATTTAGGCACGTATATTTTCTTAATCAGTCCTTCATTGCTTATAAATGCCAATCCAGATTGACCCGCAACCGCGTTAAATAAATTCCAAGGAATCATGCCAGTGAACAAGAATATACAAAATGTCTTTAAATCAGCCTTAAACAAGGTAGAGAAGACCACTGCCATAATAGTCATCATCACTAATGGATTAACCAGCGTCCACAAATACCCCAGCGAAGTCCGTCTATACCTTAATATTAATTGCTGCGCAACTAACTGCTTCAAAAGATAACGTCTTTCGTTAAGCTCAGTTATGCACCTCTTTATATTTTCAATTGAAAAAGGGTCAACCCTTCTATAATCCATCTTTATCTCACAACATGCTTGAATTGAAATTTATGGTTCTCGTCCAAAGACCAAAGACCAAAGACCAAAGACAACTAAATGACCCCTAGTAGCTGCTCCCTCCAACTAGGTGAGGCCTCATTAAATACTCGACTGAACCTTGCACAATTCAGTCTGGAATTTTTTGGTCTGGTTGCCGCCACTGGATACTCGTCACTGGTGATTGGTTTTATAATCGGCGGGTCACTTATTTTGCCAGTCTCCACCCCCATTTTAATGATCTCACCGGCAAACTCAAACCAACTAACCTCTGGAGCGCCCGAATAGTGATAAATTCCCGACAAGGTTGGATCCTTAAGGATAACAGCTAATGCTTTATAGAGAGCTGCTGATATATCTATCGCTGATGTAGGGCCACCAAACTGGTCATTGATCACGCTCAATTCATCCCTATCTTTAGCAAGTCTCATCATTGTTTTCACAAAATTGGAGCCGTGCCGACCAAACACCCAGCTAGTTCTAAGAATGAAATAGTGCGCTCCACTCTCTACTAAATATATTTCGCCTTGCCGCTTACTTCGACCATATACATTTATTGGAGAGGTACTATCCTCTTCGTTATAATGCTCAGGCTTAGCCCCGTCAAAAACATAATCTGTTGATATATGCAGCAGGGGAATTTGCAATTCTTTGGCTGCTGAAGCCAAGTACTTTACCGCTTCAGAATTCACCAAAAATGCCAATTCAGGCTCTAACTCGGCATCATCCACCGCTGTGTAGGCAGCTGCATTGATAATAGCTTCAGGCCGAATATTTTCGCAAAAAGACCTCACTGCTCCCGAGTCTGTAATATCCAATACCTCACGATCCGCCTCTATAATTTCATAAGACAAGAGCCGCCCCATTTCAACAAGCTCACGCCCTACTTGACCATCAGCTCCTGTTATCAGCACTTTCACGTACGAATGCCTTTAAGTTGTGGTGCAATCTTATCTTTCAAACAAAGTTGGCTTAACACCAACACCAACACCAACACCAACACCAACACCAACACGGTGTCATGCCTCGCAATAATCCGCAAACTCCTTTTCAAAAGCCTCTAACTCTGATCCTTGAATAACCCAGCCCAAATCAAGTACACGCCTATAAGCTTCATCTAATTTGCCACGGATATCTACATGTAATCGCTTTAAGTCAAAAAATGGAACCTTCACTTACCTCTATCCAAAGCTACCCGCTTAAAATCTCGATAATCCCTAAAATAATCTTTTTCTTCATAGTAATCAGAGGCCAATACCATACAAACCGACCCCGATGAAAAATTATCCAGGTCTCGCCACATCATGGGGGGGGTATATAAACCGGCATAGGATCGATTTAAATGGAAAACTTTTTCCTCATACCCATCATCGAGAGTGACATCAAAACTTCCTGACATTGCAATTATGACCTGTTGCAACTGCTTATGTCCGTGCCCGCCCCTGGAGGCCCCACTCGGAACATCATAAAGGTAATAGATTCTCTTGAATTCAAAAGGAATATCTCTGCCTGACTCAATAAAAGTCAGGTTTCCACGGCTATCTTGAACTCTTCTCAAATCAATCAACTGACAATCTTTAATCATCTAACTCTCCACCCACCTCCATAAACGTGCTGCTTTATCGGAATGAAAAACATAACTGTTTCATAAATACTTTCCGTATAGTGCCTGAGATAAATTCTATAATCATCCCGGATAGATAATACTTTTTTAGGTATCTCCCAAAATGCTCCAGCCCCATGATATACGCAGATTCCCAAACGAGGGTGGTATTCATTAATAGTGCCTGCAGCACCATCTATCGCTGAAATCTCAGCGCCCTCAATATCCATTTTAATAAAAGTAACTGAGGACGAAAGCACATCATCCAACCGGTCGACGTTGATCTCCATAGAACCGACATCAGTAATTCTCGACCTGACACCTCCCATTTCAAACTTTAATGTTTTCTTGGAGTCTGAAAGACCCAGATCATGAACTTTTATATTTTCATGCTGAGGAAGGCGGCTATTACATACTGAGAAATTTTCTGGGTCTGGCTCAAATACATTGATTGACTGGTATTCTGGGCAAATCCTTATAAATTGCAAGCTAGTATAACCATCAAAACCACCAGCATCCACAAAGCTTTCTCCAGCAGGGGCAAGCTGCAGAAAATCTTCAAAGTACTGCTCTTTTTCGCGACATGTAAACCCTCTCAATAGCTCTACATCACCTTTTAAGCGAAAGCTTGTCAGTTTTTTGTATATTTCTTTAGATAAATCATCTGCCAACAAGCCATACACCCAAGCATATTCATTCTCATTCGCCTCATATTCACTTTCGAAGCCCTCATTAAAAAATATATCTACCAATGGCAAACCAGAATATTTACGGAAGAAGAAATAGTCTAGGCAAGAAAACCCATACCCCTTAACCTTTCCCAGCGCGGACAGAGGCCTACCACCGGAAGCCACTAAAACCAGCGCACCCACAGGGGTGTAGATTGATTTTATTACCGGAATACCTTTGTACTCTAAATCTACGCAAAAATCATCTATAATTCCAGCTATATCCAGCTGACCAATCACACTATCCGCATAAATATTTCTACCACAAATATATCTACGCCCATCCGATTGAATAAACTTCTCACAAAACTCAACTGCCTCTTTAATGCGCATATCTTCGCCATAGGCCGTCAAAATTATTTCACTCATTGTACTTTTATCCACCCGCTATTAGCGCTTGAATCTGATATTGCTTCTAACATATGCATACAGCCCACAGAATCAGAAACACCAAATACATTTTCATGATCCAAAGGCTTTCTATCTTGTAAATATTTCTCCAATGTGTCAGCAATATCACAATAATAGTTCGCAAATGCTTCAATAAACCCTGCAGGGTGGCCGGCCTTAAATCTCGTATACCTTAACTGGTTAGCTATTTCTATTTCGGGGCTCGCACGATCTAATAACATTTTCCGACCATACTCATCACAAAAAGACAAATCTTCAGGATTAGCCTGACACCACTCAGCAGCTCCTCTGTCACCAAACACGCGCACTTTAAGACCATTACGATAGCCCAAAGCAGCTTTTGTATACCAAATATTACATGATAAATTATTGGAGTATTTTGCCATACACATTACACTATCAACTACCTGCTCAAACCCGCCGTATGAATTGTTAAGCGAGACCAGCTCAATTGGCTCTTCTCCAGTTAAAAATGAGATGATTGCATGAAGGTGCGCACCAAGATCAAGAGATACCGTAGATATTTTTTCATCCTGAAGACGCCAACCCTGTGGTGCAGCTACGCCACCACTCTCTAACTGTTTTATAAAACCTTCCTGAGGCATCTCAATCTGTACCTGCTGGACCTTACCTACCGCACCCCGATCAATCATATGCCTTAGTTCACGCAACATAGGATAACCAGTATAGTTATATGTAACCGCTAAATATGCTTGCTTATCGTTAATAAGCTCTTCAATTTTTCGCGCATCTTCCAGCGAAGAAACCAATGCCTTTTCACAAATTACCGGCATGTCAGCTTCAATACAAGCAGCCACCTGCTCGACATGACTATTCGTTGGTGTCAAAATGATAACCGCATCTATTTTACTTTTTTCCGCCACCAATAGCTCTTCATGGCTACTATAAACTCTACTTAACTCCACCACATACTGCCGAGCAGTTTCCGCATTTTTTTCGATGTCCCGACTAAAACACCCTGCCACAAGCTCAAATCTCCGATCCATCCCAATAGCAACTCGATGAACCTGCCCCACAGCAGAATCACAGCCGCCCCCCAAAAAGGCCACTTTTAAACTCTTTACCCCTTTGGTCTGCTCATCTGGCATCATTTTAGCCCTCCACAGGCTTAATAGAAATCAAACTGTCCAAAACTGGAGATAATTCCAACATAGCTTCATAACTGCCCACCTCAGAAAAAATAATGGCCAATTTATCATAAGGAGCAACACCCAGCTCCTCCCCACTATTTTTAAGGGGAACAACCCAAACATCCTCACCCGGAATGGCATGACTATATGAGAAAAAATTAATGGGTTCAGCGGATGAAACTGTATGACGGACACAGTTCTTATAGACACCCAGAGGCACCCTACCTGGCAAGTCTTCAGCAATATAAGATCGAACTAATAAATCTGTATATTGTATTCCTGCTGACATGTCGACAAGATAACCGTATAAATCACCCGGGCATCGCCTCATACACTCAACAATCCAAAACTTATCCTCCTCCACTATAAGCTGAGTATGCAAAAGACCATCACTTAACTGTAACAAGCCTACAAGCCGAGACATCGCGGCACTTATATTCCGCTGCACTCCATCAGATAACTTAGATGGATGATTAGAACAGTTAACTTGATAAGGGTACACGGTGCAAAACTCATCAACAAAAAATTCAACGACTATCTTTCCATCTTTTATAAAAGCTGAATGGCTATGCAACCCTCCGGAAACAAACTCCTCAATTACAAGACTCTTTGCTCGAGAACTACCAACAGACACATCACAGGCAGTCGCCAAGCCTTCCGCCGAATCAACTTTAATTACGCCTCGCCCACTAAAACTATCAACAGGCTTCACTAACAATGGGAATTCAAAACCACCAACAGATAAATTATCGATGTCCGACGTCTTTAATGCACGCGGAGCTGGTAAATTATACTCACTTGTAAATTCCCGAAAATCACTTTTATTATGCAATATTAGTGCGGTTTTATAGGAATCATAGCCAGGGAAGTCAAAGTGACTCGCCACCCAGGCACAAGACATATAAGAATAATCATTACAGCTAGGAACAAGGTAATCAAAGGTTTGTGATTCAACCAGCTCTAATAGTTTTTCTCGCTGTGAATAATCGAAGAAAAAAGATTCATCTGCATACTTGTGGCAGGGATCTCCACTAACATTTCCACAAACAGAGACATGAAACCCTCTCTCTTTGAGTTTGAAAAAAATAGGCACTGCACTAAAACTGCTACCTACTAAAAGCACTCTCTTTGTCATGAAACCCTTGTTCCTATATGAGTACCCATCGAGGACGAGCATCAGCCCGACACCCACGCTGAAAATTTACAATCCCGCCTCTAACGATGCCCTCAATCCCTCTATATCTACCGTATAATCAAAATGCATATCCTGCCCACCAGCAGTTACTGGCTCTCCTAAAACATAATAAAATTCACAGCCCAGCACGCCAGCCAGATTGGAATAATAATAATAATTCCCATAGTCATACTTGCCGACCAAAGCAAAAACCTTGCAACCTTCAGTCGCAAAAATCATATTTATAAGTGCCGCTCCAATTGGAGCAATAATACACTCCGCCTCCCTGCACACGTTAATCTGCTCACTAATTGATAGCTTCGCAGGCTCAATGGTTTCAAATTTATAATCTCTAAGAACCCCATTCACCTGCTCCCGATTAGTAATGCTACGCAAATTTCCAGCCTTTCCTCGATCCAGATATACTCTCCGATATGGAACCACGCTTTCCGCCTTAACAACCCTATGCGCCTCATCACGAAGCATCTTCATTACCTCTGGCGAAAAGATGTTTATATAATTACAAGCCTCCTGCTTTTTAATTCTATCAGGTCTGTAGGGCTCGTAAGCGGGCGCCGATACATGGACAACCTTGGTCAGGATTACTGGAGCCCAAGAATCAACCACTATGATTTTTCGCCGTTTTGTATTAAATAACCTTATACACTCTTCAAAAGACCTGACTGCCGAGGCATCAATTAACAACGGCCAACCGTCATAACGAGACGAGGCATCAACCATCAATAATTTGGGAAGAAGCTCAGTCATCCAGTGTGCATAATTATTCGCACATTGACCCAACAGACTGATTGCCTCATTACGCTCCAGAGCTGGCTTTGATGTATAAAATCTAATCGCAGAGCCTTCATCAATTATTTTTACTACCCCATATGTTTCCGCAAGACATGTGTCCTTTTCAGGGTCGAATAATTCAGGTAGCATTACTCCCCCTTGAACAATCAAAAACCCAGTACCACCTATAGCCACGGCATCATTCAGGCACAATGTACGCAACTCAGGCATTAAAAATTTTATACGCAACTCTGCATTGAAACCGAAAGAATGCTTATAACTGCTGCGAGGGCCATCAATGACCACATGCTTCTCAGGAACAAGTATTTCGCACATAGGAAAATACTGCCTACCAAACTGTTCAGGAGTAAAAAAACGAAATTTCCCTCCCTTCATTTGTCCAATGGCTATGCACTTTAAACGGTAAAGAAAAACAAGCCCGACGTGTGCGCAATGCCTAACCACCCGAGCAACATAAAATCTGGATAATTTAGCCCGATAAAGTCTTAACATACTTGGCAAGAATCTATCAATCATCGACAGCACATCCATCAAGAGCTGTGTTTAAAGCTGCAGCATCAACACTGTAATCTCGGTGAAGCGGGTGCCCTACTCCGCCCACCTGCACCCCTAACACATAAAACAAGTCGTGCTTTAACGCACCCATAAGATTTGAAAAATAGTAATAGTTTGCTCTTTCATAATATGGCGCCAGTGCGATCACTCTGCACCCAGGAGGTGAAAAAATTGTATTAGCCATTGCCGCCCCAACAGGAGAAACAATGTAAACAGCCTCGGAAAAAAGTTTCACCTGATCTATAAAACCAAGCTTGCCAGTTTCAATAAACTCAAAACCATGCCTTCTAATCACCTCTTCAACATCGTCAATGTTAGTAATTTGTCTACCATTGCCAGTGCTGGCAACTGATCTCTGCAGGTAGAGCTTTCTGCGACGTGTAGAGCCTTCTCGCAACACAGTAAGCTTAAGAGACTGTTCTCTTAACAAATCTAAAGCGTGACGGGAAAAAGGGAAGAGATTACTTTCAACTAGAGGCAGTTTTCCATCTTTTACAAATTCGCGATATTCTGGCGGAACATACGCTGGCGGCGAGAGCTCCACTAACCGCTTAACATCTACTTGTTCCCATAGATTAACTTTTATTATCGGCCTGCTGTACTTATTAAAAATATCAACTGTCTCAATAAAAACAGCCGGAGACCAAGCATCGACTAACAATGGGAATTCTCTATAACTCTCAACAGTGTCTACCAATAACAATTTTGGTAATGTTTCTGTCAACCAGTGTGCATAATTTCCAGTACACTGCCCCAGCAAACTCACTCCATTTGGAATCTCTCTGGTAGACTCCGGAAAATGAAATACTACTTCTCCACAATCTGGAAAAGCAGTCATAAACCCAAATCTCTCAGCTGGCGATACATCTCTAAGGGAGTCGTAAAGGTCAGGATGAAAAGCCACTCCATCCCTTAATATAAAATTTGTGCCACCTACAACTGCGACAGAATCAAGCTCCATTAACTCCAAATCAGGACTTTCCAATTCAACCTGGCTCTCAGCAATCAGCCTCGCCGGACGCTCACCTACAAAATTTGGACCTGCTATGTTGAGACGACCCCCCGAGGATAATTGAATACTATTTTTAACCCCACCTAACAGTCCTAACTCTTTCATTGGCAAGAATTTAAATCGTCTATAGATTGGTCCACGCAAAACCAAACGAGCCCGCCCTACCGAATAGGCTAAACTACCAAGCATGGCTCTTAGACCACGAAATATTTTGAATCTGGAAAGCCTCTTCCTATAAAACACCTTCAGCCGCTCCAATACTTTTCCCCCTTTAGTCAATTGCTATTAATAAATACTAGCTACTATTGTCTTTTAAATTGTAGTTCTCACACAACGAACTAGGTGACTACATGGGTAATTTTTACAAGCCTTACAAGCATCGGACTCTGGCTGTGAATGATAACATATTTACTTCCGCACACTAGTATTCTCGGAGCTTAGGATTGGTGGTTATCTGCACCGCTCCAATAAAACAATTCCCCTGGAGCTCAAGTGCCGTCACCCTAGGGCTTATGACGCAGAGGGAGCTTATCGCTAAAGCCTGCAACGGCGCAAGACGGCGATCAAGTTGCACAAAAGAGCTGATGTGGCGCGTCGGCGGGTGAAGCCCCAGATAGACTTAGGCTTTACACCAGAGAAAATGCAGGGTTCATGAAACTTGCGTCTTATTATGGGGCAATTGGTTACCAGACTATTTATCTCCTAATCAAAAAAACATTGGAGCGTCCTTCTCTCTCGCAAAGGTAAACGTTATCGGCAGCGCCATGGTGCTAAGAATAGAGTCCACTTCATTCCTGACCTCATGGATATTGATAAGCGCCCCTTTAATATGTGGTGCTATTGACCTCTATCACTCACCCTAATAACCTACTACTCGTAAGATAATGGGCTGAACTCGTTTGCCGACTACTCAGATCTTCGATGGTAACTGGTATAATGCTCTATTAATGAACTATCAGAGCGTAATATTGCCTATGTATACTCATAACAAAAACACTCTGCCATGTCGGAATGATAAAGAATAAAAAACGACAATAGTAATAAGAAATATAAGGACCTGAAAATGAAAAAACTTGCACATTCAAGCACATCATTAACCAGGGCTATCCATTACACATCGAACATACTTCCTGCATCCTCCGACCATAAATACTTTATCGATATAAGTGTACAAAGACTTCAACAGTTATCTGCTACCTACACCTTAAATATATTTTGTCATGCTAATATACTGAAAAGAACTTTCTTTACTCTTGTATTATTCTTCGTAACCTTAACTAGCATGGAAGCTGGCTTTAAATCACTTCCTGAAATGCAAGAATTTGAATGTGTCACCTCAGATGATGATGCCGTTAACCAGTTATTTTATGGCCAGAATTATGAAATATCAGAAATGAAAAAAACAAGTGCTCAAGCACAAAAGACCTACGCAGTTATTACTCCCAAAAATAAATATTTTGTGAAAATAACAAGAGAAGACTGTTGCGGATGCAGTGATACTTCATTTGGTTATGAGTGGCAATTAAAAGATGACGCGGATTTCAGTCATAATGGAGCTTGATTCTGTCGCAGTTGTAGGTGGCACAAATTTTATATTAAGGGATGGAGTGGCTTTTCATCCTGACCTTTACGACTCCCTTAGAGATGTATCGCCAGCTGAGAGATTTGGGTTTATGACTGCTTTTCCAGATTGTGGAGAAGTAGTATTTCATTTTCCGGAGTCTACCAGAGAGATTCCAAATGGAGTGAGTTTGCTGGGGCAGTGTACTGGAAATTATGCACACTGGTTGACAGAAACATTACCAAAATTGTTATTGGTAGACACTGTTGAGAGTTATAGAGAAATTCCCATTGTTAGTCGATGCTTGGTCTCCGGCTGTTTTTATTGAGACAGTTGATATTTTTAATAAGTACAGCAGGCCGATAATAAAAGTTAATCTATGGGAACAAGTAGATGTTAAGCGGTAGTGGAGCTCTCGCCGCCAGCGTATGTTCCGCCAGAATATCGCGAATTTGTAAAAGATGGAAAACTGCCTCTAGTTGAAAGTAATCTCTTCCCTTTTTCCCGTCACGCTTTAGATTTGTTAAGAGAACAGTCTCTTAAGCTTACTGTGTTGCGAGAAGGCTCTACACGTCGCAGAAAGCTCTACCTGCAGAGATCAGTTGCCAGCACTGGCAATGGTAGACAAATTACTAACATTGACGATGTTGAAGAGGTGATTAGAAGGCATGGTTTTGAGTTTATTGAAACTGGCAAGCTGGTTTTATAGATCAGGTGAAACTTTTTCCGAGGCTGTTTACATTGTTTCTCCTGTTGGGGCGGCAATGGCTAATACAATTTTTTCACCTCCTGGGTGCAGAGTGATCGCACTGGCGCCATATTATGAAAGAGCAAAACTATTACTATTTTTCAAATCTTATGGGTGCGTTAAAGCACGACTTGTTTTATGTGTTAGGGGTGCAGGTGGGCGGAGTAGGGCACCCGCTCACCGAGATTACAGTGTTGATGCTGCAGCTTTAAACACAGCTCTTGATGGATGTGCTGTCGATGATTGATGATTCTTGCCAAGTATGTTAAGACTTTATCGGGCTAAATTATCCAGATTTTATGTTGCTCGGGTGGTTAGGCATTGCGCACACGTCGGGCTTGTTTTTCTTTACCGTTTAAAGTGCATAGCCATTGGACAAATGAAGGGAGGGAAATTTCGTTTTTTTTACTCCTGAACAGTTTGGTAGGCAGTATTTTCCTATGTGCGAAATACTTGTTCCTGAGAAGCATGTGGTCATTGATGGCCTCGCAGCAGTTATAAGCATTCTCTTCGGTTTCAATGCAGAGTTGCGTATAAGATTTTTAATGCCTGAGTTGCGTACATGTGCCTGAATGATGCCGTGGCTATAGGTGGTACTGGGTTTTTGATTGTTCAAGGGGGAGTAATGCTACCTGAATTATTCGACCCTGAAAAGGACACATGTCTTGCGGAAACATATGGGGTAGTAAAATAATTGATGAAGGCTCTGCGATTAGATTTTATACATCAAAGCCAGCTTTGGAGCGTAATGAGGCAATCAGTCTGTTGGGTCAATGTGCGAATAATTATGCACACTGGATGACTGAGCTTCTTCCCAAATTATTGATGGTTGATGCCTCGTCTCGTTATGACGGTTGGCCGTTGTTAATTGATGCCTCGGCAGTCAGGTCTTTTGAAGAGTGTATAAGGTTATTTAATACAAAACGGCGAAAAATCATAGTGGTTGATTCTTGGGCTCCAGTAATCCTGACCAAGGTTGTCCATGTATCGGCGCCCGCTTACGAGCCCTACAGACCTGATAGAATTAAAAAGCAGGAGGCTTGTAATTATATAAACATCTTTTCGCCAGAGGTAATGAAGATGCTTCGTGATGAGGCGCATAGGGTTGTTAAGGCGGAAAGCGTGGTTCCATATCGGAGAGTATATCTGGATCGAGGAAAGGCTGGAAATTTGCGTAGCATTACTAATCGGGAGCAGGTGAATGGGGTTCTTAGAGATTATAAATTTGAAACCATTGAGCCTGCGAAGCTATCAATTAGTGAGCAGATTAACGTGTGCAGGGAGGCGGAGTGTATTATTGCTCCAATTGGAGCGGCACTTATAAATATGATTTTTGCGACTGAAGGTTGCAAGGTTTTTGCTTTGGTCGGCAAGTATGACTATGGGAATTATTATTATTATTCCAATCTGGCTGGCGTGCTGGGCTGTGAATTTTATTATGTTTTAGGAGAGCCAGTAACTGCTGGTGGGCAGGATATGCATTTTGATTATACGGTAGATATAGAGGGATTGAGGGCATCGTTAGAGGCGGGATTGTAAATTTTCAGCGTGGGTGTCGGGCTGATGCTCGTCCTCGATGGGTACTCATATAGGAACAAGGGTTTCATGACAAAGAGAGTGCTTTAGTAGTAGCAGTTTTAGTGCAGTGCCTATTTTTTTCAAACTCAAAGAGAGAGGGTTTCATGTCTCTGTTTGTGGAAATGTTAGTGGAGATCCCTGCCACAAGTATGCAGATGAATCTTTTTTCTTCGATTATTCACAGCGAGAAAAACTATTAGAGCTGGTTGAATCACAAACCTTTGATTACCTTGTTCCTAGCTGTAATGATTATTCTTATATGTCTTGTGCCTGGGTGGCGAGTCACTTTGACTTCCCTGGCTATGATTCCTATAAAACCGCACTAATATTGCATAATAAAAGTGATTTTTCGGGAATTTACAAGTGAGTATAATTTACCAGCTCCGCGTGCATTAAAGACGTCGGACATCGATAATTTATCTGTTGGTGGTTTTGAATTCCCATTGTTAGTGAAGCCTGTTGATAGTTTTAGTGGGCGAGGCGTAATTAAAGTTGATTCGGCGGAAGGCTTGGCGACTGCCTGTGATGTGTCTGTTGGTAGTTCTCGAGCAAAGAGTCTTGTAATTGAGGAGTTTGTTTCCGGAGGGTTGCATAGCCATTCAGCTTTTATAAAAGATGGAAAGATAGTCGTTTGAATTTTTTGTTGATGAGTTTTGCACCGTGTACCCTTATCAAGTTAACTGTTCTAATCATCCATCTAAGTTATCTGATGGAGTGCAGCGGAATATAAGTGCCGCGATGTCTCGGCTTGTAGGCTTGTTACAGTTAAGTGATGGTCTTTTGCATACTCAGCTTATAGTGGAGGAGGATAAGTTTTGGATTGTTGAGTGTATGAGGCGATGCCCGGGTGATTTATACGGTTATCTTGTCGACATGTCAGCAGGAATACAATATACAGATTTATTAGTTCGATCTTATATTGCTGAAGACTTGCCAGGTAGGGTGCCTCTGGGTGTCTATAAGAACTGTGTCCGTCATACAGTTTCATCCGCTGAACCCATTAATTTTTTCTCATATAGTCATGCCATTCCGGGTGAGGATGTTTGGGTTGTTCCCCTTAAAAATAGTGGGGAGGAGCTGGGTGTTGCTCCTTATGATAAATTGGCCATTATTTTTTCTGAGGTGGGCAGTTATGAAGCTATGTTGGAATTATCTCCAGTTTGGACAGTTTGATTTCTATTAAGCCTGTGGAGGGCTAAAATGATGCCAGATGAGCAGACCAAAGGGGTAAAGAGTTTAAAAGTGGCCTTTTTGGGGGGCGGCTGTGATTCTGCTGTGGGGCAGGTTCATCGAGTTGCTATTGGGATGGATCGGAGATTTGAGCTTGTGGCAGGGTGTTTTAGTCGGGACATCGAAAAAAATGCGGAAACTGCTCGGCAGTATGTGGTGGAGTTAAGTAGAGTTTATAGTAGCCATGAAGAGCTATTGGTGGCGGAAAAAAGTAAAATAGATGCGGTTATCATTTTGACACCAACGAATAGTCATGTCGAGCAGGTGGCTGCTTGTATTGAAGCTGACATGCCGGTAATTTGTGAAAAGGCATTGGTTTCTTCGCTGGAAGATGCGCGAAAAATTGAAGAGCTTATTAACGATAAGCAAGCATATTTAGCGGTTACATATAAACTATACTGGTTATCCTATGTTGCGTGAACTAAGGCATATGATTGATCGGGGTGCGGTAGGTAAGGTCCAGCAGGTACAGATTGAGATGCCTCAGGAAGGTTTTATAAAACAGTTAGAGAGTGGTGGCGTAGCTGCACCACAGGGTTGGCGTCTTCAGGATGAAAAAATATCTACGGTATCTCTTGATCTTGGTGCGCACCTTCATGCAATCATCTCATTTTTAACTGGAGAAGAGCCAATTGAGCTGGTCTCGCTTAACAATTCATACGGGCGGGTTTGAGCAGGTAGTGATAGTGTAATGTGTATGGCAAAATACTCCAATAATTTATCATGTAATATTTGGTATACAAAAGCTGCTTTTGGGCTATCGTAATGGTCTTAAAGTGCGCGTGTTTGGTGACAGAGGAGCTGCTGAGTGGTGTCAGGCTAATCCTGAAGATTTGTCTTTTTGTGATGAGTATGGTCGGAAAATGTTATTAGATCGTGCGAGCCCCGAAATAGAAATAGCTAACCAGTTAAGGTATACGAGATTTAAGGCCGGCCACCCTGCAGGGTTTATTGAAGCATTTGCGAACTATTATTGTGATATTGCTGACACATTGGAGAAATATTTACAAGATAGAAAGCCTTTGGATCATGAAAATGTATTTGGTGTTTCTGATTCTGTGGGCTGTATGCATATGTTAGAAGCAATATCAGATTCAAGCGCTAATAGCGGGTGGATAAAAGTACAATGAGTGAAATAATTTTGACGGCCTATGGCGAAGATATGCGCATTAAAGAGGCAGTTGAGTTTTGTGAGAAGTTTATTCAATCGGATGGGCGTAGATATATTTGTGGTAGAAATATTTATGCGGATAGTGTGATTGGTCAGCTGGATATAGCTGGAATTATAGATGATTTTTGCGTAGATTTAGAGTACAAAGGTATTCCGGTAATAAAATCAATCTACACCCCTGTGGGTGCGCTGGTTTTAGTGGCTTCCGGTGGTAGGCCTCTGTCCGCGCTGGGAAAGGTTAAGGGGTATGGGTTTCTTGCCTAGACTATTTCTTCTTCCGTAAATATTCTGGTTTGCCATTGGTAGATATATTTTTTAATGAGGGCTTCGAAAGTGAATATGAGGCGAATGAGAATGAATATGCTTGGGTGTATGGCTTGTTGGCAGATGATTATCTAAAGAAATATACAAAAAACTGACAAGCTTTCGCTTAAAAGGTGATGTAGAGCTATTGAGAGGGTTTACATGTCGCGAAAAAGAGCAGTACTTTGAAGATTTTCTGCAGCTTGCCCCTGCTGGAGAAAGCTTTGTGGATGCTGGTGGTTTTGATGGTTATACTAGCTTGCAATTTATAAGGATTTGCCCAGAATACCAGTCAATCAATGTATTTGAGCCAGACCCAGAAAATTTCTCAGTATGTAATAGCCGCCTTCCTCAGCATGAAAATATAAAAGTTCATGATCTGGGTCTTTCAGACTCCAAGAAAACATTAAAGTTTGAAATGGGAGGTGTCAGGTCGAGAATTACTGATGTCGGTTCTATGGAGATCAACGTCGACCGGTTGGATGATGTGCTTTCGTCCTCAGTTACTTTTATTAAAATGGATATTGAGGGCGCTGAGATTTCAGCGATAGATGGTGCTGCAGGCACTATTAATGAATACCACCCTCGTTTGGGAATCTGCGTATATCATGGGGCTGGAGCATTTTGGGAGATACCTAAAAAAGTATTATCTATCCGGGATGATTATAGAATTTATCTCAGGCACTATACGGAAAGTATTTATGAAACAGTTATGTTTTTCATTCCGATAAAGCAGCACGTTTATGGAGGTGGGTGGAGAGTTAGATGATTAAAGATTGTCAGTTGATTGATTTGAGAAGAGTTCAAGATAGCCGTGGAAACCTGACTTTTATTGAGTCAGGCAGAGATATTCCTTTTGAATTCAAGAGAATCTATTACCTTTATGATGTTCCGAGTGGGGCCTCCAGGGGCGGGCACGGACATAAGCAGTTGCAACAGGTCATAATTGCAATGTCAGGAAGTTTTGATGTCACTCTCGATGATGGGTATGAGGAAAAAGTTTTCCATTTAAATCGATCCTATGCCGGTTTATATACCCCCCCCATGATGTGGCGAGACCTGGATAATTTTTCATCGGGGTCGGTTTGTATGGTATTGGCCTCTGATTACTATGAAGAAAAAGATTATTTTAGGGATTATCGAGATTTTAAGCGGGTAGCTTTGGATAGAGGTAAGTGAAGGTTCCATTTTTTGACTTAAAGCGATTACATGTAGATATCCGTGGCAAATTAGATGAAGCTTATAGGCGTGTACTTGATTTGGGCTGGGTTATTCAAGGATCAGAGTTAGAGGCTTTTGAAAAGGAGTTTGCGGATTATTGCGAGGCATGACACCGTGTTGGTGTTGGTGTTGGTGTTGGTGTTGGTGTTGGTGTTAAGCCAACTTTGTTTGAAAGATAAGATTGCACCACAACTTAAAGGCATTCGTACGTGAAAGTGCTGATAACAGGAGCTGATGGTCAAGTAGGGCGTGAGCTTGTTGAAATGGGGCGGCTCTTGTCTTATGAAATTATAGAGGCGGATCGTGAGGTATTGGATATTACAGACTCGGGAGCAGTGAGGTCTTTTTGCGAAAATATTCGGCCTGAAGCTATTATCAATGCAGCTGCCTACACAGCGGTGGATGATGCCGAGTTAGAGCCTGAATTGGCATTTTTGGTGAATCTGAAGCGGTAAAGTACTTGGCTTCAGCAGCCAAAGAATTGCAAATTCCCCTGCTGCATATATCAACAGATTATGTTTTTGACGGGGCTAAGCATGAGCATTATAACGAAGAGGATAGTACCTCTCCAATAAATGTATATGGTCGAAGTAAGCGGCAAGGCGAAATATATTTAGTAGAGAGTGGAGCGCACTATTTCATTCTTAGAACTAGCTGGGTGTTTGGTCGGCACGGCTCCAATTTTGTGAAAACAATGATGAGACTTGCTAAAGATAGGGATGAATTGAGCGTGATCAATGACCAGTTTGGTGGCCCTACATCAGCGATAGATATATCAGCAGCTCTCTATAAAGCATTAGCTGTTATCCTTAAGGATCCAACCTTGTCGGGAATTTATCACTATTCGGGCGCTCCAGAGGTTAGTTGGTTTGAGTTTGCCGGTGAGATCATTAAAATGGGGGTGGAGACTGGCAAAATAAGTGACCCGCCGATTATAAAACCAATCACCAGTGACGAGTATCCAGTGGCGGCAACCAGACCAAAAAATTCCAGACTGAATTGTGCAAGGTTCAGTCGAGTATTTAATGAGGCCTCACCTAGTTGGAGGGAGCAGCTACTAGGGGTCATTTAGTTGTCTTTGGTCTTTGGTCTTTGGTCTTTGGACGAGAACCATAAATTTCAATTCAAGCATGTTGTGAGATAAAGATGGATTATAGAAGGGTTGACCCTTTTTCAATTGAAAATATAAAGAGGTGCATAACTGAGCTTAACGAAAGACGTTATCTTTTGAAGCAGTTAGTTGCGCAGCAATTAATATTAAGGTATAGACGGACTTCGCTGGGGTATTTGTGGACGCTGGTTAATCCATTAGTGATGATGACTATTATGGCAGTGGTCTTCTCTACCTTGTTTAAGGCTGATTTAAAGACATTTTGTATATTCTTGTTCACTGGCATGATTCCTTGGAATTTATTTAACGCGGTTGCGGGTCAATCTGGATTGGCATTTATAAGCAATGAAGGACTGATTAAGAAAATATACGTGCCTAAATCAGTGTTTTCTTTGAGCATAGTTCTTGCTTTGGTTGTTGATAGTGTGCTGGCGTTTGTGGCGCTTTTTATCATTATTTTATTTTTGGGAGTAACAATCACTTCGGCGATAGCGTTTTTACAATTGCCTATGCGTTGTTGTTTTTATTCTCACTTGGAGTCGCTTTTGTGGTTTCCGTAGCGACGGTGTATTTTCGAGATTTGCAGTATGTTATGTCCATAGCTTTGCAAGCGTTATTTTTCTTAACTCCAGTTCTATACAAACCGGAATCATTGAAAGGGAAAGTGGCATTTCTCATGGAGCTCAATCCTGTGCGCCTTTCATAGAGTTGTTTAGAGCGCCGCTATACAGAGGAGAAATTCCTGATACCGGCGTTATTGTTTTGGCGTCCGTTTTGTCGGTGGTTAGTGTTTTGGTTGTGGGTTGGTTTTGTTGAAGCAAGAAAATAAGCTTGTATTTAGGTTGTGATTGCGAATGTCTAATATTAAGGTTGAAAAACATCTCTGTTCAATTTCGTGTTTACCATGATAGGTCGCCTTCTGTTAAAGAAATGTTCTCGGGGCTATTTAAGTCTCGAAAGGTTGGCGGTTATTCTGAGTTTTGTGCGGTGATAATGTTTCCCTGGAAATAAATGAGGGAGATCGAGTGGTATCGTAGGGCGCAACGGGGCGGGGAAAAGTACTTTATTAAAGGCGCTGTGCAGAATCTATGAGCCGTCGCAGGGAGTGATTTCTGTTGATGGGAAAATTGCTCCTTTGCTGGAAATAGGAGCTGGCTTCCATCCAGAGTTTACGGGTAGAGAAAACATATATTTTAATGGTGCAATTCTTGGGTACTCTAAAGAAGAGTTAGCTTTTATTGAGTCAGAAGTTATAGCGTTTGCCCGAGCTTGAGGAGTTTATTGATACTCCTGTGAAGTATTATTCGACTGGGATGTATATGCGCTTGGCATTCTCTCTAGCCACAGCAATGCATACCGATATATTGATATTAGATGAGGTTTTGCTGGCGGTGATGCGTACTTTGTGAAGAAATCTAGGGCGCGAATGCGTGGAATGATTGATAAGTCGAATATAATGCTCCTAGTGTCACACAATCATGAGCTAATATTATCTCTTTGCAATCGTGTTATTTGGTTAGATCATGGTCAAGTAGTTGCTGATGGATCTCCTGAAGAAATTGTAGGCCGTTATCTAGAAGGGAAAATAAATGAGGGGTGACTGGGCTATACAAATAAGCTATAAAATATGCAATATGTTTTTGCTGCGTGTTGGGGTAATATTGCATAGGGGAGGTTTTTATTTTACATTCTGATCCTAAACCAAAGTCGTTTATAGACGGTGATAGCACGGACACGTCGATTATTCATGTTGTATCTGCAGGTGCGGGTGCGAATCAAAGATGGTCGAAAGGCGCTATGCAGTTTTATCGAAAGAATATTAAACCGTATGCTTTATTTCGTATCCCGGCAGAGTGGTTACGGAGGTGTTGGCGAGTGCTTGGTATGATATTCAGGGCAGTGTTTTTTCATGGAGCTAATGGCGTAAGGGTGATGACGTTAATTGGAGCAAATGATTTTTGTAAAAAGTGCAATCATAAAGTGCATAAGCTACTGGATGCGGAGATTATCCACACGCCACCGCCGCTTATCTTTCCAAGTTCTGGTAATAATACCCGGCAAGCGTCTCATTATGATGCTGTGTTCCCCCCTATATCAATAACACTCTTTAATAGTACTGTAATTAACGGTGGTAGTAATTTATTTCAAGTTGGCAGAAACGTAATTTATCACGATTTGTTTGATGTAAAAAACGATAGCACGTCGGAAGAGCTGTGGGGGCGTGCGATAATTTACCCGGAAGAAAATAAAATTCAATGGCTCTCCCATGACAAGTCTCCATACATTGCCTCTGAGGCGGCCTCGTTTGTAGATGCCTGCGCTGGTAATTATGCACATTGGATGACGGAGGTTCTTCCCCGAATAGCGATGTTTTGTGCCGAAGAAAAAATACAAGCACATCCGATAATCATTAATAGTGATCTGCATCCTAATATAATGAGTTCGTTGTATGCAGTCATCGGTTTGGAGCGATCTATTATCATATGTCGTTAGGGCGCTCAATAAAAGTGAAGAAATTGTACTACGTGTCTGTTACTGGGTATATACCCTTTGAACTACGAAAAAATAATTTGGACGAGGACTGTCGAGGTTTGTTTAGTAGCAATGCAATAGCGAAAGTGCGATCAAATATTTTAAATTTTGTTGTCCCGAAAAAGGGTCTTAGCGGTCCAACAAAGATATATATAAGACGGTCAGGAGATATTCGGAAGCTAGTCAATCAGAGTGAAATTGAAAGCTTGCTCAGAGATAAAGGGTTTTCAAATTATTGACCCAGATGATTTAAGCTTTGTTGATCAGGTAAAATTGTTTTAGCTCCGCAACTGATATTGTTACACCAGCGGGAGCTGCGCTTGCAAATATTATTTTTTGTAAGCCAAACGTACAGATAACAATTTTAGCAATAGATTATATCGGTGCTAGTTATTGGTATTGGCAAGGTGTGGCTTGGGCCTCTGGAAATGTAGCGCGCTTTTGTCTTGGCTCGCCTAGGGAGGGTGTTGGTCATGTGCGGCATAGTGACTTTCACGTGCCCCTGAATATTTGTTGGATGCGCTATAGCTTGGGATATTATTAAATAAAAAACCATGAGTTTATCTAAATATACAGCGGTGGATGATGCCGAGTTAGAGCCTGAATTGTCGCTTTGGGTTCTGTTGATGACGTTCCTGCGCAAAATTATGTGTTTGCTTCGGGCGATAACCTCTAGCCCCTGTATTTCTAGCCAACTCTCTTTTGACGGTACTCAAATCACGCCCTAAGTCTTGGGCGATAATTTCATTTGAAACTCCTGCTTTTTTCTCTGACCAAATCTGGTATCTTTCTTTTTGAGTCAGGTGGGTATAACGCTTATTCATAAGTGGTCTCACATTGGTTTTTGGTCGAACCGTGAGTGTACCCTCTGGCTCAACTTTTTCAATATGGCGCATTTATGACTAAAATCCGCGGGTCTATTGTTCCGAATGAGGACTAAGCATGTTAGATCAAAATGAGGGTTTAAGGGAACGTGCGTGGGAGCCTGAGCATGAAAAATATTTGGGGCATCTCCCGGATAATTCACATGTAATGAGAATTCAGAACCGCTCAGGCGGCCTTGCAGCTGTGTATGTCTCAGTACGAAATTTCTATCGTAAATACCTTAAGAAATATTACGCCATGCAAATGGTAGCAATGTGGACGTCCCAGAAATTATTATGGGTCTTGTTGGCTTTCAGGCTATTTTTCAGTGTTTGCAAAAGCCGTTGGAGAAAACTGTCTTTACTGTCGGATTATGTTGCTACGAAAGGGATTGAGAAGCATCAAATAGTTGGGTCGCAAGAACTTCATCTACTACTAAAAGATGCGGTAGTGTCTCCGATGTCGGATAGAGAGCTTCTTCAGGAAAGAGAGGAAAAAACTGACTTCCCCGAGATTTATGTTGCAGTCTTAAAGTTGGTCACTGTCAGTGGCCGGTCGAATTTTTTACTCGTTGATGGGGTTGTGGTGTGTCATGATCTGTTTGATTGTCATCGAGATAAGACCAGCGAGGAGTTACATAAGGTTGTCATGATAAGTCCTGAACGAAAATTGATGCGCTGGCTCATGCATGATGAAAGTCCGGTCAAGGTGCCTGTTGCTGCTGTTTTCACAGATGCTTGCGCGCCAAACTATGCCCATTGGATAACCGAAGTTTTGCCAAGGATTACAGTTTTTTGTGCGCAGGAACGATACAAAGATATTCCAATTGTTGTAAACGGTGACCTCCATGCAAATATTATGGACTCGCTGCTTTTGGTGGCTGGCCCTGATCGAGGAATTATTATTTTGGATGAGGGAAGAATGATTATAGTAGATGTCCTTTACGTAACATCAGTTACTGGATATGTACCTTTTGGAAGGCGGGGAAACGAGCTTAGGGGTCATTCCCATGGTTTGTTTAGTCCTCATGCCTTAAAAGCAATGCAAGAATATATCAAACAGGATAAGCGCTTGGTAGATGCCTATACTGATTGGCCAGAGAAAATATTTTTGCGTCGAGACAGAGGCGCTCGAAGGGTTTCAAATAATGATGAAGTAGAGCAGCTAGTGAATGCTCAAGGCTATCGGTCAGTAGACGTGGAAAAGTTAACTTTTTTAGAACAATTTCAATTATTCAGAAATGCAAAAGTAGTTATTTCACCAACAGGAGCTGCGCTGGCAAACGCAGTGTTTTGTAGGTCTGGAACAAAGATTCTGGTGTTTATGGGAAAACATAGAAGCATGACTTACAGGTATTGGGAAAATATACTTGAGCCGCTTGGGGTTATTGTTATTTGTGGGCTAGGAACTATCGATAAGGCGAAGTTTCTGGGGGTTCATGGAGATTTTTCTATGGATAGAGGTGATGTTGAGGCTTTGATGGAGATGCTCAAGGAATGCGCTTAATTCACCAGTCTGCTTGTGTATCACCTAGTTCAATTCTGGGAAATGAAGAAAGTCCATTTTCTAGATTTGCTGCGACTGCATCAGGGTATTCGCGAACCGATTGATGCAGCTTATCATCGAGTGATGAGTTCTGGCTGGTTTTCCATGGGTCCTGAGCTTGGCCTTTGAGGCGGATTTTGCCCGTTACTGTGAGGTCAAGTACTGTATGGATGTTGGTAATAGGTTGGAGGCTCTTCATCTATTGTTAAAAGCCTATGGTATTGGCAAGGTGTGGCTTGGGCCGCTGGAAATTTAGCGCGCTAATGTGTTGGCCCGACTAGGGAGGGGATTGGTTGTGATAGTCATAGTGATTATTACGAGCCTCCTGAATATTTGTTGGATGCGCTATAGCTTGGGATATTATTAAATCAAAACCATGAGTTTATCTAAAGAGGTTTGAATGGTCATAATTACCGGTGCAAGCTCTGGTGTAGGTGAATTTTTGATGGATTATTTCGATGGCGAGAACAGGGTATGTGGTATTTATAATACGTCAAAGAAATCAGGCTCTAAATTGAGAAAAGTTGACATTAGAGATTTCGAAGATGTGGATGAGTGGATATCTTCCTTGTCGATGTCATTGGAGGATAAAGTTGTTTTAATTAACTGCGCTGGCATCAATTATGATTGTTTCGGGCATAAGGCTGACCCTCTGATGTGGAAAAATGTTATCGATACAAATTTGATTGGCACATTCAATGTAATTAGATCGGTATTACCACATATGAGAGCAGCTAAATATGGGAGGATAATTAATATAGGTTCAGTCGTGGCCCAAAAGGGAGTGCTGGGGACTTCGGCCTATGCGGCTTCTAAATCAGCACTTTGGGGGCTGTCAAAAGCTCTGGCCACTGAAAATGCTGGAAAAGGGATAACGATTAACAATATTAATCTAGGCTATAGCAATGTTGGCATGGGCTTGACTCAAATTACAGCAGGTGCTAGAGAAACCCTGACGTCTTCAATTCCAGCGCAGAGATTTTCATCGCCCTCTGAAATAGCAACGACGATTGATTATCTTATAGCAACTGAATATATAAACGGGTCATCTGTTGACCTTAACGGAGCTTATTTTTAAGAAATAGGTAAGAGGGTGACGATTTATGAATTCATTTTATAGAGAAGATGAATTACAGGGGTTGGGCTTTAAGTCTTTAGGCCGAGACGTTAAGATTTCTAAAAAGGCCATCTTCTATGAATACGAGAAAATAGAAATTGGTGATTTTTCGCGGATTGATGATTTATGTATTGTGTCAGGCAATGTGAAAATAGGCCGCTTTGTTCATGTTGGTGTGTGTTCGAGATTATCTGGCAGTATGGCCGGGCTGACACTTAAGGATTTTTCTGGAGTTTCTTATAATTGTACATTGATTGCTAATAGTGACGATTACTCTGGTGAGTTTATGACAAACCCATGTATACCGATGGAGTATGTAAAATATATTGCGGAGCCAGTAGTGTTGGAAAGGCATGCATTATTGGGCTCTCATTGTTTGGTTACCCCTGGCGTGACTATCGCAGAGGGTACAGCAGTCGGTGGTATGAGTTTGGTGCTCAAAGATACAGATGCGTGGTCGATCTATGTCGGTACTCCTGCAAAACGGCTGAAAGAGCGAAAGAAAAACATATTGGAATTAGAGAAAGAGTTTCGTGCGAAGCTAGAAAGAAATAATGGTGTGAATGGTTGGTAGTGAATAGGAAATTTCAGGTTCGATAGAATGAGTATTGTTAAGTGTCAGGTGACAGATTTACCTCGTATAAATGATCCTAAAGGAAATCTTACTTTCGTGGAGGGTGGTAATCATATCCCGTTTGACATACGTAGGGTTTATTATCGTTACGACGTCCCCGGTGGGGCGAAGCGTAGTTGGTAATAGCCATGTCAGGTTTCTTTGACACCCACCTTGACGATGGTGTTGAGAAAAAGACTATTCACATGCATCGTAGTTATACGGGGTTGTATGTTTGCCCCTATAATTTGGCGTGAAATTGATAATTTTTCTTCCGGTGCTGTATGTATGGTGCTGGCATCGGAGTGCTACGATGAGCTGGATTATTATCGTGGTTATGATGAATTTATCAGTGGTGTAAAAAAGAGATGATTAATGAAGAAAGTCCCTTTTCTCGATTTGGTGCAGCTGCATCAGGATATTCGCGAGCCGATTGATGCAGCTTATCATCGAGTGATGAATTCTGGTTGGTTTTCCATGGGCCCGGAGCTTGAGGCATTTGAGGCGGATTTTGCCCGTTACTGTGAGGTCAAGCACTGTATTGGAGTTGGTAATGGGCTGGAGGCTCTTCATCTATTGTTAAAAGCCTACGGTATTGGACCAGGTGACGAAGTTATCGTGCCCTCCAATACGTTTATTGCAACTTGGCTTGCGGTAACTGAGTGTGGTGCTAGGCCTGTGCCAGTTGAGCCTGATGTCGTCACGAATAATATTAACCCGGCTTTGATTGCCGCCGCTATTACCCGGCATACACGTGCGATTATGCCCGTTCATTTATACGGTCAGCCTGCCGATATGGACCCGATTAATGCGTTGGCAGAGCAACATGGTTTGGTGGTAATTGAAGATGCGGCTCAAGCACAGGGTGCGCGTTATAAAAACCGGCGTATTGGCTCTTTAGGGGATGCGGCAGCTACCAGTTTTTACCCCGGTAAAAACCTCGGGGCACTAGGGGATGGTGGTGCGGTAATGACCAATGATGATGCCATAGCGGACAAGGTTAGACAGTTGCGAAACTATGGTTCGAGTGTTAAATACCAGCATGACATTATTGGTTTTAATAGTCGCTTAGACGAGATGCAGGCAGCGTTTCTGCGCGTAAAGTTAGATATGTTGAACGATTGGAATATTTCCAGGCGTGATGTTGCTGTTCAGTATAGCGAGCGCTTAAGCGATTGCGAAGGGATTACTTTGCCAGCTGTTCCGGACTTTGCGGAGCCCGTTTGGCACTTGTATGTTATACAAACACAACAGCGTGATGCGCTACAGGCATATTTATCTGAGCGTGGTGTGGCTACGGTCATTCACTATCCGATACCTCCTCATAAGCAGTTATGCTATTTAGATTTTGCAGAAACGGAGTTGCCATTGGCCGATATGCTAGCCGATGAGGTGCTGAGTATTCCGATGTCACCTGTGCTGGCGCCGAGTGAAATAGATTGTATCGTGAATGCAGTGAGAAGTTTTACAGAGGCGAATAGCAGTAGCGCAGACATATTGTGAGACCTTTGCACGAGTCTCGCTAAATAACTGAAAATCAGGTATAATAATCCTTGAACAATCAATGCCTTTCGGTGAAATCATGTTTCGTCGATTTATTGCGCTCGACATTTCAGAGTATTATAAATACCACATACCCTGTTCTCGCCATCGAAATAATCCATCAAAAATTCACCTACACCAGAGCTTGCACCGTAATTATGACCATTCAAACCTCTTTAGATAAACTCATGGTTTTGATTTATAATATCCCAAGCTATAGCGCATCCAACAAATATTCAGGAGGCTCGTAATAATCACTATGACTATCACAACCAATCCCCTCCCTAGTCGGGCCAACACATTAGCGCGCTAAATTTCCAGCGGCCCAAGCCACACCTTGCCAATACCATAGGCTTTTAACAATAGATGAAGAGCCTCCAACCTATTACCAACATCCATACAGTACTTGACCTCACAGTAACGGCAAAATCCGCCTCAAAGGCCAAGCTCAGGACCCATGGAAAACCAGCCAGAACTCATCACTCGATGATAAGCTGCATCAATCGGTTCGCGAATACCCTGATGCAGTCGCAGCAAATCTAGAAAATGGACTTTCTTCATTTCCCAGAATTGAACTAGGTGATACACAAGCAGACTGGTGAATTAAGCGCATTCCTTGAGCATCTCCATCAAAGCCTCAACATCACCTCTATCCATAGAAAAATCTCCATGAACCCCCAGAAACTTCGCCTTATCGATAGTTCCTAGCCCACAATAACATAACCCCAAGCGGCTCAAGTATATTTTCCCAATACCTGTAAGTCATGCTTCTATGTTTTCCCATAAACACAGAATCTTTGTTCCAGACCTACAAACACTGCGTTTGCCAGCGCAGCTCCTGTTGGTGAAATAACTACTTTTGCATTTCTGAATAATTGAAATTGTTCTAAAAAAGTTAACTTTTCCACGTCTACTGACCGATAGCCTTGAGCATTCACTAGCTGCTCTACTTCATCATTATTTGAAACCCTTCGAGCGCCTCTGTCTCGACGCAAAAATATTTTCTCTGGCCAATCAGTATAGGCATCTACCAAGCGCTTATCCTGTTTGATATATTCTTGCATTGCTTTTAAGGCATGAGGACTAAACAAACCATGGGAATGACCCCTAAGCTCGTTTCCCCGCCTTCCAAAAGGTACATATCCAGTAACTGATGTTACGTAAAGGACATCTACTATAATCATTCTTCCCTCATCCAAAATAATAATTCCTCGATCAGGGCCAGCCACCAAAAGCAGCGAGTCCATAATATTTGCATGGAGGTCACCGTTTACAACAATTGGAATATCTTTGTATCGTTCCTGCGCACAAAAAACTGTAATCCTTGGCAAAACTTCGGTTATCCAATGGGCATAGTTTGGCGCGCAAGCATCTGTGAAAACAGCAGCAACAGGCACCTTGACCGGACTTTCATCATGCATGAGCCAGCGCATCAATTTTCGTTCAGGACTTATCATGACAACCTTATGTAACTCCTCGCTGGTCTTATCTCGATGACAATCAAACAGATCATGACACACCACAACCCCATCAACGAGTAAAAAATTCGACCGGCCACTGACAGTGACCAACTTTAAGACTGCAACATAAATCTCGGGGAAGTCAGTTTTTTCCTCTCTTTCCTGAAGAAGCTCTCTATCCGACATCGGAGACACTACCGCATCTTTTAGTAGTAGATGAAGTTCTTGCGACCCAACTATTTGATGCTTCTCAATCCCTTTCGTAGCAACATAATCCGACAGTAAAGACAGTTTTCTCCAACGGCTTTTGCAAACACTGAAAAATAGCCTGAAAGCCAACAAGACCCATAATAATTTCTGGGACGTCCACATTGCTACCATTTGCATGGCGTAATATTCTTAAGGTATTTACGATAGAAATTTCGTACTGAGACATACACAGCTGCAAGGCCGCCTGAGCGGTTCTGAATTCTCATTACATGTGAATTATCCGGGAGATGCCCCAAATATTTTTCATGCTCAGGCTCCCACGCACGTTCCCTTAAACCCTCATTTTGATCTAACATGCTTAGTCCTCATTCGGAACAATAGACCCGCGGATTTAGTCATAAATGCGCCATATTGAAAAAGTTGAGCCAGAGGGTACACTCACGGTTCGACCAAAAACCAATGTGAGACCACTTATGAATAAGCGTTATACCCACCTGACTCAAAAAGAAAGATACCAGATTTGGTCAGAGAAAAAAGCAGGAGTTTCAAATGAAATTATCGCCCAAGACTTAGGGCGTGATTTGAGTACCGTCAAAAGAGAGTTGGCTAGAAATACAGGGGCTAGAGGTTATCGCCCGAAGCAAACACATAATTTTGCGCAGGAACGTCATCAACAGAAACCCAAAGCGACCAATTCAGGCTCTAACTCGGCATCATCCACCGCTGTATATTTAGATAAACTCATGGTTTTTATTTAATAATATCCCAAGCTATAGCGCATCCAACAAATATTCAGGAGGCACGTGAAAGTCACTATGCCGCACATGACCAACACCCTCCCTAGGCGAGCCAAGACAAAAGCGCGCTACATTTCCAGAGGCCCAAGCCACACCTTGCCAATACCAATAACTAGCACCGATATAATCTATTGCTAAAATTGTTATCTGTACGTTTGGCTTACAAAAAATAATATTTGCAAGCGCAGCTCCCGCTGGTGTAACAATATCAGTTGCGGAGCTAAACAATTTTACCTGATCAACAAAGCTTAAATCATCTGGGTCAATAATTGAAAACCCTTTATCTCTGAGCAAGCTTTCAATTTCACTCTGATTGACTAGCTTCCGAATATCTCCTGACCGTCTTATATATATCTTTGTTGGACCGCTAAGACCCTTTTTCGGGACAACAAAATTTAAAATATTTGATCGCACTTTCGCTATTGCATTGCTACTAAACAAACCTCGACAGTCCTCGTCCAAATTATTTTTTCGTAGTTCAAAGGGTATATACCCAGTAACAGACACGTAGTACAATTTCTTCACTTTTATTGAGCGCCCTAACGACAATATGATAATAGATCGCTCCAAACCGATGACTGCATACAACGAACTCATTATATTAGGATGCAGATCACTATTAATGATTATCGGGATGTGCTTGTATTTTTCTTCGGCACAAAACATCGCTATTCGGGGAAGAACCTCCGTCATCCAATGTGCATAATTACCAGCGCAGGCATCTACAAACGAGGCCGCCTCAGAGGCAATGTATGGAGACTTGTCATGGGAGAGCCATTGAATTTTATTTTCTTCCGGGTAAATTATCGCACGCCCCCACAGCTCTTCCGACGTGCTATCGTTTTTTACATCAAACAAATCGTGATAAATTACGTTTCTGCCAACTTGAAATAAATTACTACCACCGTTAATTACAGTACTATTAAAGAGTGTTATTGATATAGGGGGGAACACAGCATCATAATGAGACGCTTGCCGGGTATTATTACCAGAACTTGGAAAGATAAGCGGCGGTGGCGTGTGGATAATCTCCGCATCCAGTAGCTTATGCACTTTATGATTGCACTTTTTACAAAAATCA
>JASXSV010000030.1 GCA_030674915.1 Candidatus Endonucleibacter bathymodioli | reverse complement strand
GAAAACTACGGGAAGAAAGCTTCAAAATTGGGCGCTACAGAGTACGCAGTTTAATAGCGAGACTAAGTTTAGTTGTGTGCCAACGCATTGCATATAAAGTCAAGACAAAGAGAATTCATCTTGGTGAGATTGCCCTACCTTGTTAAGCCAAAACTTTAACCCCATTGCACTCAATCAAGTTTGTACGGGTGATATATACCTTATTTTATGTTTTTTACACGTCTGTAAGAAACAAGGTTATTACTTGTAGTAACAACCTGTGCTTTGATTTATTAAACAAAGTATACTTTAAAAAGAATTTAACCTATTTAAAAACATTAACTTATTCTAGAACTCGGTGCTGTTGAAAGGTTTTCTGACCAGCTTTAATGATTTCTACCAGTGTTTCTATATCATAAGCATCAAACACATTTACGTCTGGTATTATTGCAGGAGATAAGTTCTGTTTCATAAGCAGGCCATTAAGAAGAATACAACCAATTGTTCTAGCATTTCCATCTAGAAATGGATGAGTGAATTGAATATTACGGCATACTTCAGCAGTTGCCTCAATTATTTTATCTTGTTTTTGTTGTTCTGTAAGATCCGTATTATTTTTTATTTTTTGTAAGTTGACCTCATAATTCCCACAATATACTTCTACCATATTAATTCTATCTTGCCGTATTTCATCTTTTGTAAAATCGTGATAAGTAATAAGCATTACCACAGTATCACTTGGGTTATTTATTTCATTATTAGCATCAAGTTGCCGATACAATTCAGGTATGAATTCAGATGGAATAAATTGTCCATCAGTATCTAATTTGTTATAATATGTACGAATACTTGGCAGCCTTGCAGATTTAGCAAGTAATAAAATTTCAGTTGTGCCTTTGATTGTACAATTTCTATTAAGTGCAGCACCGACGCAAACATTTGATCTGGGAAATAATAATTTTTGACCTTTGTGACCTAGCACATTAGATGTACATATCCCATGTAGTTCTTTTATTTTCTGGAAGTTTATTGGTCCTCCTGATAAAATATTTTTCATTTCATACCAAGCTGTTAATAATGCGCTAGCATATCCTAGTTCATCTTCATAGGTGTAAATTCCACCATTAAACCCCCAGTCTTCTTTATCTATAAATAATTGATAAAGCATGTGAGCCGGGAATTTATTGGTAAGATCATTTTCATCTAATACTAACTGCGCCTTTTGTAAATTTTTAACAATATTATTACATTCTTTAGATATTTCGAATAATTTATTAATCTGTGTCTCTGAGTACATATCCTTATAAATAATATTATCATTAGCCTCAAGAACATCAATTATTGTAATATTTTTTATTATATTTATATATGAAATTATGCATTTTTTAGTATATTTTTTCATACACCTTTGATTGTCATCAATTTCAAAAAGCATCTTAGTTGTAGCCTTATGCAACTCTCTTCCTATGCCTACTTCTATGTCTAACACGCTGGTAGCATTTAAACATACACTTAACAATGTAATTAATATAAATATTTTTTTTATCATTACTACAACCGCCTTATTAATCACACTACTATGTAGTGATTATTGTTTGTTATTCCACTCAATATATAAAGTAGCCTATTAAAATAATTTTGCAATTCCATCGTTCCCATGCTCCTGCGTTGGAATTCATGTCAGCCTAACCATTGGCTACAAGCTCCAACCACAACCTGTCACCCAAACAATCTCTGACGCTGGAATAACGCCAATACTATTAGTTACCAACATAGAACCGTTTTACTTTGTTATAGTTAATACAATAAATTTCCTTTTTCATCATATCTACTTCACAATAGTCTAGTTTAGTAAAAAAAATATTACCGATTTTTTTGATACTACCAATCAGATGAAGAAACATCTTAAAGCTAGCAACCCCATGTCAATGACGATTCATCGCTTTGCGAAAAAAATAGAGACATATATAGATTCAGAACAAACAATACTTGATGATTATAGAAGCACAATGAAGAGCTAAGGTGCTGTAGCAATGGGAAAGAAACTTGGTAAGTTTTAAGTAGGCCCATTAAATAGGATTTAGTGGGCCGCAGTGTATACACACAAAACCTAAACATAGCTCAATACTAGCGATGGTGGGAGCTAATTATGAACACTGGACATGTATCACTTTATTCTCTGCTCTTTTTGGCAATTTTGAAATGGATTAAAAGGGCTAATGTAGACAATAAAATGAATAAAGAGCATTTAATTAATGACTGAAAACCACTTCTTGCTTCACTTTTTTTTGCTATTTTAAAGGCTTCAATCCTTTGTTTGGCTAATTCATCTTTTCCTGGTTTTACAACTGCCTCACAACCTTTTCCGCAGTAAGGTGTATTTTTAGACCAATAAGCCTCGTTACTTTGAAATTGATCGTAATTATATGAGCTCATGGTTAATTCTGGAGCACTTATTTCTACTAGAGCGTAGCTACCAAGACCAAGTGAAATAACAAGGCAAAAAACAGAGACAAAGCAAACTGATAGAGCATATATTTCTAATTTTGATTTCATAGTTTCGATTCTTTCGTTATATAACGCCTCAAACACCTGACTGCTAAAGTTGGCGGTTTTTTTGGCACAAAAAAGCTGACAGCCTTACCAAGTACGAGCACTTTGACTTGTTATGAGTTGCCACTACGGAAGTTCCCCCAAATATGGAAATGCACACCAAGATAACAACACAAATAGCAACAGGTTTGCGGCATATGTGAGTGATCGATACTCTTTTACTAGAGCAATAACCGCAATTATGAATGCTGCACAAAACCCCACAATATTTTCAATGGCCACAATCTTAGCGTGCTCTGACCCTTGATACTTGATACCATACTCCCAAGAACCTTTAAAGTAAAGGATGTTCAGCGTACCAATAACAACGACTAAGCCCAACACAATTTTAGAAAAATGCTTAGATGTAGATAAGAACGTTAGAACCATCAGGTAAAGTGCAGGAGTAACGAACGGAAATAAAAGCACAGTAAGGTATGCCACAAGCACGATTGGTAATGGCATTGGAACCAAAAAGTTAGGCACGTCACTAAATACGATAATAGCTGATACAGCCGCCAATAGTACTGCCCCTCCATACATCCATTGCTTTTTTGATAATCCCATGTATTAATACTCATAACGATTTAACACAGGCGCGCACGAAATAAACACAGCAATATATCTGTGTTTACTCTTAAACTTGTTGTGGATAAATTATCGATGGTACTTTACAATCGACACAACTGCACCTTGCGGATCTTTTATTACAGCAACAGTACCAACGCGTTCTATTTGCATTGGCGATAATATTATTTGGGCACCAAGGTTTTTAGCTTTAGTAATAGTTTCTTCAACATTATCAACGGTAACGTACGTTTGCCAGTGATTCGGAATGCCTCGTTCCTCTTGCGCTTTTGGCATAGATAAAATTCCAGCAAATGGTTCAGATGAATTTTCATTAATAATAAGGGCATAACGAGAGTCACCTCGCCCAGGAACTTCTTTAAGCTTCCAATTAAACAGTTCTTTATAAAATAAAAATGAACTGTCAAAATCAGTGGTAATTAGCTCAGACCAACTAAATAATCCATGATCTTTAAAAGGGTTATTCATATTCATTCCTAGTTTTAGTTTCCACGCTCCTGCGTGGGAATGCATATCTGCACCATTGGCGACAAAGCTCCAAGCATCCACTATCACCTCAATAATCTAGCAGAATCCCACCGATTACTGGGCTAGTGAAGAGCCAGATCTAGTACAGCACAGCTAAAGTGACGATGTAAGCTTATTGGGGGGCGGTTCTTTGAGAGAGTTTATGCTTATAAATGATCGAATGATACGCTTTTAACTCAACCAACTGGCAAAAGAACAATCATATAAAAGTCTCTATTAATGAAACGCCCTACATGCAAAACATTGTGGGGCATGGTGTAGGTTACAAACCTCCCTAAACAAGTACAGTCAGACGAGATTTATTCCTATTAGTGGCACTTATACCAGCTTCCAATGTTGCTATCACCCACTACAATGCTCGCAGGCTCATGGTGACATTTGTTTACCGGCGACCCAAACATCCAATGGGAATAGGTATATTGGTTTCTCGTTTTGATGAGTCGAGTGGGTGCTAATGGATTATTTTTCTTGACCATCTGTCTTCTACGCTTTATATATTGAGGTGACTTCTTGCTTGTTTTTTTTGTAAAAATGAAACTATTATCGTTACCATTGAAAGTGTGAATAGACAATAAGGAAGCAATCCTCATGATCCCAAGAGCGATAGTGGTTGATTTTAGTGGCATGAGTGAAAGCCATCAATAACCTCACACACCTCCAAGGAGAATCAGCATCCCTCAAAGCAGACGACATCTCACGTACATAGCTAAGGTTTTTTTGACTATTATCCAAACACCTTGCGGTAAGCAACGCCTGAGTTCATAACCCTCTCATTTTTATTCTCTTAATCAGTATAGAGGAGCCGTAATGTCCCAGAGCCTATTGCGATACACGAATATTATCAGCATTATTGGTGATCTAATTCGCGTGCACGTACCTAATTTGGCAGAAGGCAACGCCCAAGCCAACTATGGTGACCTAGCATCGATAGAGCAAGATGGGCAATCCTATTCCATGGCCCAGATCATCAAAATTGATCACGATGAAGTCTCACTACAGGTGTTTTCCGGAACCAAGGGATTATCCACTGGAGCATCCGTATGCTTCCTTGGCCAGCCCATGAAGACAACTTACTCTCCAAATATTTTGGGTCGGATTTTTAACGGTGCAGGCAAGCCCATTGATGGAGGCCCGTCGCTAGAACAAGACCATAAAGTGGAGATTGATGGCCCCTCCGTTAACCCGGTTCGCCGAGTTCTGGCATCACGCATGGTACGAACCAATGTACCCATGATTGATGTCTTCAATACCTTGGTTGAATCTCAGAAAATTCCCATTTTCTCCGTGGCTGGCGAACCATACAATATATTCCTTGCTCGCATAGCCATTCAAGCCGAGGCTGACATAGTGGTGTTTGGAGGAATGGGCTTGATTTTTGATGACTACCACTATTTCCGGACCACTTTTGAAGAAGCCGGTGTATCCGCTCGTACCATTATGTTCATCAACCAAGCTTCTGATCCTACTGTTGAACGTCTGCTAACACCAGATATGGCGCTGGCAGTGGCTGAACACTTTGCGGTGAATGAGTCAAAGAAAGTCCTCGTTCTGTTAACTGACATGACCTCCTATGCGGATGCTATGAAAGAAGTCGGTGTCTCAATGGATAAAATACCCGCCAATCGTGGCTACATGGGTGATCTCTACTCCCAGTTGGCTCGAAGATACGAAAAAGCTTGTGATTACAAAAGTGCTGGCTCCGTGACAATCCTGTCCGTTACCACCATGCCCGGCAACGATATTACCCACCCCGTACCAGATAACACCGGTTATATTACAGAAGGTCAATTCTACCTGCACGACGGGCATATAGATCCATTTGGCTCACTATCTCGTCTAAAACAGATGGTTATTGGTAAAGAAACCCGTGAAGACCACCCTCACCTAATGAACACCATGATCCGCTTCTACTCTGACTCGGTAAACGCTAGTCAAAAGCAGACTATGGCTTTTGAGCTGTCTAGCTATGACAAAAAAACCATTAAGTTTGGTAAGCTCTTTAAAGAACGATTTATGTCCCTTGATGTGGTCATGCCACTAGAAGATGCTCTGGATCAGTGCTGGGTGACCATGGCCGAATGTTTTACCCCAGAAGAAACTATGATGAAACATAGCATCCTAGAAAAATACTGGCCAGACCAAGAGCAACAGGTGGTTGAAAAAGCCACTGAAGCAGCATTTTAGGCATAATCACTATGACCAAGATAGCACTCAATAAAAGCTCATTAAATAAAGAGAAACTCAGTCTCAAGACGTACAATCGCTATCTACCAGCACTTGAGCTTAAGAGACAGCAGTTAATGATGGAGCGAAAAAAGGCTGAAAAAGCTCTGGCACAAACCACCAAACAGCTTGTTGATGTTGAGAAATTGGTCAAAAGCCAGTTACCAATGCTAGCCCGACAGGATTTTTCAGTGGAAAACCTCGTAAAAGTTACAGACGTTCAGCTCACCGAGGAAAACATTGTCGGCACCTTGGTTCCACAGGTTAAGATCATTGAAATAGCCCTCACCCCATATAGCGATCTGGCCAAACCTCATTGGGTTGATTATCTGGTAGAGTTGCTACAGCAGATGATTCGTCTAGGCATTGAGCATAATGTACGTCAACTACGTCATAAAGAGATAGACAAAGCGACCATAGTCACCTCACAAAGGGTTAACCTGTTTTCTAAAGTACTTATTCCTAAGACCAAAAAGAACATTCATAAGATTCAGGTCTATATCTCTGATCAGGACCGAGCCAGCGTTATGAACGCTAAACTATCCAAGATCAAGGTTTTAGCGCAGAAATCCCAAGGAGATCGTTTTCAGGACGTTTGAACGGAAGGTTTCTACATCCGCATAACTGACCTGCTACTACATTTGATATGGCTATTAAACGACTGAAAAAAATCACTCTGTACGGGCTTAACCAGGACAAAATAAAGATCCTGAAAGGGCTGCAATCTCTCGGTTGTCTGCACCTTATTTCGCTGTTGGATAAATCTTTAGACCAGTCTCTGCAGGTGCAACCGGCAGAAGCTAGTGAAGCCAAGGCTTGGCTAAAAAGAAGCCCAAAACAGAGACGTCACATTCGTAATTTTCGTGGCCTGAGGGATTCAACAAATATTGATAACATTGTTCAGATAATCCTTACCAACAAGGCGCAATTACGTTCCGAGTCTGACCTTCTCGATAAGCTAGAACAGCGTATCCGTGACGTTCGCCCATGGGGGCAGTTCTCCTTTCCGGAGATGATGACTCTAAACGGCGTGCTATTGTGGTTCTATGTGATACCCCACGAAAAAATTTCAGCACTAAATGCCATTAAACTACCATGGGAGCTGATTCATCAAAACCTAAAGGACAGTTTCGTAATCGTTATGTCCGATCAGGAGCCAGATGAAGACCTACTGCCAGTAACTAGATCACATATAGGTAAAGATTCATTGATCCACTTGGAAGAAATGCTTGAAGAAGCGAAGCTAGCTATTGAGGATCTGCTGGCAGAACGTGAATCCCTTACTCGCTGGAGCTACCTCCTGAATCAGGCATTGGCAGCAAGAGTAGACAACACTTCTCTTGCGCAAGCCTCCAGTGGCATTCTAGATAAGGAAAGTTTCTTTCTAGTGCAAGGATGGATGCCAGTTTCCGAGCAGGCCAAAGTTGAAACATTCACTTTAAACAATGGCATTGCGGTTATTTTTGAAGAGCCTACCAGAGAGGACAACCCACCGACACTGATAGAGAAAACCTCTGGTACGGGGGGAGGATCTGATGCCTTGGGATTCTTTCAAACTCCTAAATATAGGTCCTGGGATCCAGGAAAAGTGGTGTTTTACTCATTATCCCTGTTCTTTGCCATGATCATGAGCGATGCCATGTACAGTCTTATCTTCGGGCTGATCGTGCTCATGTTCCGCAGCAAGCTAAGACAGAGCGAAACAGGCAGCCGCTTAATCAACTTGGCCTACTGTATGTCGGCTGCAGGTATTATCTGGGGTGTCTGTATTGGCAGTTACTTCGGAGCATCTCCGATCAGCGCCAGCCTGTTGGGTAGCATCACGTTTATCAACCTGAATGATTACAACGCGATGATGAAACTATCAGTCATCATTGGTGTATCACACCTGATCATTGCCAATGTCATGACCTCTGTAGTGAACCGAGGATCCAGCTACGCATTTGTTCATTTAGGCTGGGCCGGACTAATGGTCGGAGGCCTGACTCTTTGGCTAAGCATAACCAACACTCTACCAAAAACCTTTGAAACCGTCATAGGACCCAGCTTGATGATCATTGGGACCTTATTGGTTTTTCTGTTCACTAGTAATCGTCCGGTGCACTCTGTGAAAGACCTGATCCTGAGAATATTGGATGGTCTAAAGGCCGTCTACAACATTACTGGCGCTTTTGGTGACATCCTAAGCTACATGCGCCTATTTGCCCTTGGATTATCAGGTGCATCACTGTCGATGACCTTCAACTCATTAGCAATGACCGTTATACATTCTAGCCCCATTATAGGGGTATTATTTGCTGGCATGATCTTATTGCTAGGCCATACCCTCAACTTTGCTCTTTGCATCATGAGCGGTGTGGTTCACGGCATGCGTCTTAACGTCATTGAATTTGTTAACTGGGGGCTTTCTGACGAAGGCTACCCATTTAATGCTTTTTGTAAACGAGAGGATAAAAAATGGAAGGTCTAATTATCACACTGGGTTGGATTGGTATTTTCGCTCCGGTGTCATTAGGTGCAGTGGGTTCATCGATCGGCTGCTCTATAGCCGGACAGTCAGCCTGTGGCGCGATACTGGATATTGAGAGCGGTTATGGCAAATTTATCGGACTTTCTGCCATGCCCTCTTCCCAAGTCATATACGGCATCGTAATCATGTTCACCTTAAGAGGCATTGGCGTAACTGAGACTAGCTCTCCCGGTCTGTTTGCTGTTGGTCTTCTGACGGGCATTTCCCTGATGTACTCTGCTATCTATCAAGGTCAGGCAGTTGCATCTGCCATTAATGCCTCCAAGAACAAACCGGAAGTCTTTGGTATTTCCATCGCACCTGCCGCCATTGTTGAAGGTTTCGCAGTATTCGCGTTCGTATTTGCCCTAGTCATAGGTCAAAGCATCACTGCCTGATTAAAAATGGACCACAGTGAGTATAAACGCACCGATAGTCAGACCTTTGCTCAAGCCGTGATTTTGTTCGTTGGGGAGGCAAAAACGCACGAAAAGAGAGAGTTTATGCTTATAAATGATCGATTAAGTACGTTTTCAACGAAACAATTGGAAAAAGAACAATCGTGCAAAGGTCTCATAGTATTACTAATAACTCTCTTGGTTAGCTAGGCACTCTTTATGGTTTGTTGATTCATTCACCTAACCTATAACCGTTACCATTGAATGTATGGAGACGACAAACGAAGCCCCCATTACCCCCCATAAGGTGATGTATGCCACAGAGCTCATGGAGCGCGAACGGAGAAGGCTACAAGGCAGTAGGTGATTGGGGTAAGTGAGAGCAGTCAACAACTACAGGATGAGATAATGAGTATTGCAACCACAGAAGAAAAAACGGTTTCCGTTGGCGTCCAGGAACTAATCGAAAAGCTGCATAGTCAGGGTATCAACAGCGGCCGTGCAGAAGCTGACAAGATCATTACAGTCGCCGAGGAAAAAGCCGCCGAGCTGATCGCTGATACCAACCAACGTGCTACTGCTATTATCACCAAAGCTCAGAAAGAAGCAGACTTTATCACAAAAGCTGGTAAAGAAGCCCTGCAGTTGGCCGAGCGAAACGCCATCCTTGAACTGAAAGACTTCCTTCTGAAAAAATTCTCAGAACAGATCCGTGCAGCTGTCAGCTCTTCCATGAATGACGACAAACTTCTGGAGAAGATGATTATAGAAGTCGCTGGTAAAAACAGCCTACGCGGCGAACAGAACATCGACATAATTTTACCTAAAAAAATTATAGGTGTAGATGAGCTTAGCGGCAACAAAGAATCTCTAAAAAATGAAGGTCTTCTGAAATTTGCCATGAAAAGCACTAGAGATATGCTGCAGGATGGCGTCACCTTCAGTGTCGGAGAAAACAACCAGACCGGTATCTGTTTCCGGCTAATTGACAAGAATATTGAAGTAGAACTAACCGACAAAGCAGTTGCCTCTGTTCTTCTCAAACATCTACAGCCACGATTTCTGTCCCTGCTTGAAGGCATCAACAAGTAACCTGTAATGGTAGATTTACGATGACAGACTGAACGATACAAATATGTCATCATGCGATCACATCGTTGCCTATGCCAGTTACCCTTGATAGGCGTGGACAGACGGCAAATGAGCAAATCCCATTATCCCCATGAACTGGGGCTGTATGCCGTAGAGTACATGGAGAAATTGGGATGAGTGAGAGCAGACAACGACCTAACATATTCAAGGAATAGGTATAACCAAGAAAACACTTTACTATTTTCATTTAGTAATTGGCGGTCAAAACCAGAAAATGCTTCCATAAACAAGGAGATTACAATGGCAGAAAATACCTACTACACATTGCTGACATCGCTGCCTCATATTGACTCTCTGTTTGGCAGCAATATCACGCCCATCTCACGAATACAGCTTGATCGACGTCTTTCCATGCTGTCTCCAGAAGACCGTGAAATCCTGGTCAAGATAGAATACCTGGTTCACTGGGATCATTTTGGCGATGATATAAAAGAGGATTACCTGATAAACATGAACGATCGCCTAATTACACAGCTGGATAGCTCAGACCTAAAAGAACTAGTGAATTGGCGCCTGGATATAAACACCATTATCGCAGCGCTTCGCCGCAAGGTAAGAGGACAGCAAGCACCTTCCAATGCCAAATGGAGCTATGGTAGTCGGTACGCCTATATCCGGCGCAACTGGAGCAACCCAAACCTAGGCCTTTCACATGCTTTTCCATGGATACCAGTGGCAGTAGAATGCCTGAATAAAAAAGACTATTTGGCGTTGGAAAAAACCATAATGGAAGCTGTCTGGCATAAACTAAATCAATTAAACGCACGACACCTGTTTGATTTCGAGGACGTGGTAATTTATCTGCTCCGCTGGAACCTGGTAGCTAGTTGGACCACCTACAACGGTGATGAAGCTTTGATTCGTTTCAACGATCTGAATCAACTAGCCCTCGGAGAATTTGCCATTCAATTTTCAGGAACACCCAACCATATAATCAGTAATAAGATAAATCACGTTGACTCTGCCAGCTAGGACACCAGAGCCAGATAAAAAAATGCTTCTGCCGCAATTAAGACAGCTAGGCAAACACTTCAATCGCCATTTTAACGACACTGGTTATATACATGAATGAACAAATAAAAACAGACGCTTCGCATCATGCCACGGCTCAAGTAGTGTCGGTGGCGGGTGATATCATCATCATTAAAAGCATCACCAGCCAGGATGGTAAGAAAAAACCACTGGTTAAAAACGAAGTGGTTTATGTGCTACCCAACCGTCGTTCCAATGAAGCGATAGAAGAACAACTGACGGCAGAAATACTGCGGATTCACGGCAACACTGCAGATATCCAAGTGTTTGAGGAAACCCGAGGCGTAGCCGTAGGCGATCTAATTATACAGACCGGAAAGATGCTCTCACTTGACCTAGGACCAGGTATTTTGGGCATGATTTACGATGGTCTTCAAAACCCATTGGAGCGACTTGCCAATTTGCACGGCAGCTTTCTCCAGCGTGGCGTACAGATTGAATCTCTAGACCGCACCCAATCTTGGGCCTTCACTGCCGTCGCCAAAATCGGCAGCAATCTACGCGCTGGGGAAACCTTTGGTACCGTGCCGGAAGGCAGGTTTACACACAAAATCATGATCCCATTTAATACTGTGGGTGAAGTCGAAGTAGTCTGGATTAAAGAAGGCATTTTCTCGGTGGATACCATCGTAGCACGAGTAAAAGATGAGCGCGGTGAAGAAATCCATCTGCCCATGTATCAGAAGTGGCCGATACGTAAATCCATTTCTGAAACCCTCTCCGCCAAGGGTAAGACTAAACGCCAATACCCAAATCAGCCACTGGTGACCACCACCCGCATCGTTGACACTTTCTTCCCCATCGCTCGGGGTGGAACAGGTTGCATTCCTGGTCCTTTTGGTTCCGGCAAAACAGTTTTACAGCACGGCTTCTCCCGTTACTGTGACGCTGATATCGTCATTGTAACCGCCTGCGGTGAGAGAGCTGGGGAAGTGGTAGAAACCATTGACGAGTTTCCTCATCTCCAAGACCCAAAGACTGGTGGCGCCCTGATTGACCGCACAGTGATTATATGTAATACCTCGTCCATGCCGGTGGCTGCACGGGAAGCTTCTATCTACACAGGTCTGACGCTAGGTGAATACTACCGTCAGATGGGTTATAACGTACTGGCTCTGGCCGACTCTACTTCCCGTTGGGCGCAAGCTATGCGTGAAACCTCTAACCGCCTAGAAGAGATTCCAGGAGAAGAAGGATTTCCCGCCTACATGGACTCCGCCATTAAGGGTGTCTACGAGCGATGCGGAGTCATTATCAATGAGGACGGCGATGAAGGTTCTCTGACCATGATCGGCTCCGTATCACCGGCTGGTGGTAACTTTGAAGAACCGGTAACACAGGCGACCCTAAGCACAGTTAAGACTTTTCTGGGACTCTCCTATGAGCGTGCTTATAAGCGCTTCTACCCAGCTATTGACCCACTGATTTCCTGGTCCCGTTATCTCGATCAGCTGGCGGACTGGTACGCCGAAAATCTGGCCCCTGATTGGGTCAGTACCGTTAAGGAAATGCATGCGCTACTAGTTCGCGGTGAAAGCATCAACCAGATGATGCAGGTAACCGGTGAGGAAGGCATAACCCTGGATGATTACGTCACTTTCCAAAAATCATTTATGTTGGATATGGTGTATCTTCAACAGGATGCCTTCGATGATGTAGACGCCTCTTGCCCAATCAATCGTCAGCAGGAAAATTTTGCACTATTGGTCAGTCTAATTCGTCAGCAATACCGATTCAAGGACAAGGAACAAGTACGCGACCACTTCATCAAACTCACCGGCCTGTTCAAAAATCTGAACTACTCCCACCACGGCTCACCTGAATACAATAACTACATCTTTCGTATTAAAAAACTGTGCAATCAATTTGCTCTGGATACCAGCACAGCCTGACCTTATATACCCAAAGGATTTGGCGTTGTTAGTCGGCGGCAAGTAAGTAATTCGATAAATGCCTCTATAAGCTTTCTCTGGTGGTTCTGGTGTTTGGATGTTTCTGGCTCCTCAATATCATAAATTATACTAGGAACATTATTTTCATTTTGTCTTCGCTCAGCTTCAGCCCTAAAGAAATTCAAAAGAATTAATCTCTTAACTCCGCTACCTCTCTTATTAATTGGTATATCTTCGTTTCTCGTTCCCACGCTCCTACGTCCTTACTCACCATTATCTGGCTCCCATGCTCCTGCAGGGGAGTTCATACGAGAAGTGAACGAAAAAAACTTTAAAGATTCCAATAAAACATTCACTTTTTCAGTTCGTGTAAAAACATGAATTCAGTGGAGTACGGTTAAAGTGAAAAGTACGGAATTATGGATTGGTTATTTTGTAGCGTCTTCTACCCATTATTTAGGATCCGTATGCATTCCCACGCTGGAGCGTGGAACGAGAAATATTTTCATACTTTGATAATTTTCTACCATGTTTTCAATTATTTGCTCAGTTTTTAAGTGAGGAAAATTGTACGTAATTAGCCCTACTATTCTGTTCTGTTCTGTTCTGTTCTCATTACTTCTCCTTTCTTTTGTTTGTCACGTGATTGCGGCATGTATTTTTGAAGCATAACGACCAAGCTCACTGGAGGCTTTGAAGCGCAGCAGAAAATCCGTCCCGTATAGCACCTTGTTATGCTTTTATTGCCCCCATTTCTGAACATATCCATCCAACATTCTGACCATTTTTGCTTCAATCTCTGCACTCATTCTCATTGTAGGTTCACCAGACTGTATGTCACTATAATTGTTTACTGGGGTTTTTAGATAGCTTTCAAAATTTGACAGCATTTTGATTTCGTTTTCATAATGTCTCCTGCATAATGTTTCTAAGCTATCTGTTTTGTATACAGTCGTTGGGATTACTGAAATTATTTCACCAGAATCAACATTTTTATCAATATAATGAAGCGTGTTACCAAGTGAAATATCATTATAAATTGCCCATTTAAACGAATCCAACCCCCTACACGCTGGAATTATTCCTGGGTGAGCGTTAATTATCTTTTTATTTTCTACGCATTTTTCAGAAAGTATTCCTGCACCCAATACCAAATAAATATCACAGCCACCATCTATATTCAAATCATTCTCACATTTGATAAAATCAATATTGTGTTTTTCTGCTATAACTTCTGGAGCAATACTTATTACTTGGTTCGGTCTGTGATGAAATAATACACCCCTATCTTTTCTTGGGACAAATGGTAGCGCATACATTTTCATACTTTGATAATTTTCTACCATATTTTCAATTATTTGCTCAGTTTTTAGGTGCGGGGAATTGTACGTAATTAGCCCTACTGTTCTGTTCTGATCGGTTCTCATGAGTTCTCATTTATTTTGTTTGTCAAGTGATTGAGGCATGTGTTTTTGAAGAATAACGCTATGTTCAGCGGCAATTCAAAGTGGCACGTTTTTGCGTATGCAAAACAAGTGACGCTTTGAATTGTTCGCTGGAGAATCTTGTTAGGCTATGTTTTCTATGGCACATAGATTTCAGCCTCTCCATCAAGGACAACTTTATTCTTAACTCGGCATACTGTTTTAAAAAACATTTCTATATTCTTTTCTATAACTGTAACAGTAGCTGTTACAGTATCATTTAGATACACAGGATTCTTGAACAATAGCAATTGTGATATATACACGCACCCATACCCAGGTATTTTAGTGCCAAATAATACGGAAAAGTACGATGCTGACATTAACCCATGAGCAATTCTTTTTTTAAAATGACTTTTCTCTGCATATTCATTACTCATGTGTACAGGGTTATTATCACCTGAAATACCTGCAAAACTCTTAACGTCTGCATCAGTTATAGTTTGCGAGTAAGATACCTCCATACCTATTGAAATATCTTCAATAGAGAAACAGTTAAATATAAGTTTATCATCCATTACGTTTCCTCAGGTTTTCTTTTGTAAGCTCTATCGCTGGATTTCCAAAAACTGTTACGCCATCAGGAACATTTTTAGTGACGAATGCTCCGACAGAAATAATAGCTCCTTTGCCAATTTTTATTGGTTTTTCCGACGTGCCTTGTTTAATTATCGCCCCAGTTCCAATATATACATGATCATCAATTACAACATTACCATTGCATCTAACGCTAGGAGAAAAAGTAACATAATCACCAATGATGCAATCATGTGCGACATAGCTGTAAATGTTAGCTTGAAATGATTTTCCAATTTTTACATTGGATGTTAGCGTAACGAAAGGACATAGAATTGCCCCACAACCAATACTTACTTCAGCCAGCTTCATTACATTAGTTGCACTTACACCAAGAATTCTAACATTAGATTCTAAACATTTATTTGTTAGCTTTTCTCTTACGTTACTATTTTCTATTGCAATAGTAACACTGCGTTCATCTGCTGATAAATGTAAAAATGAATTATAACTAACTATAGGCAATGAATTTATATATTCACCATCACAAAAATCATCAATAAAATAGATGTTTTCTTTTGACTCGTTAATCGATACCAAATATTCTTCTAGCAATGGCATAACCTCTCTGCCAAAACCTCCTGCTCCATACACACCATAAATATTTTTCATTTATCCACCTTTCTGAATACGAGTTTTGCAAGCCTAACATCTAGCATGAGAAAAGGTAACACACATATGCCATATTTCAAAATACTACATCCGGATCATTCGCATAACTATTGAATAAAAAGGACTATTGACCTAGTACTGAGTATTTATAGAATATTCTGGAAATAGGGCGTTGTAATATCTAATACTAAACGTTCGATCATTGATGAACTTAAAGAGTTTCTGCAACGAGAAGGTTATGCTTACACTAATGAAAAAGGTTATTGTGACTGGATTGCTCGATTCATTAAGTTTTATAAATTTCAATCAAAAGATGCACTTTATAAAGACTAAAATATTTGTGTTGAGCAATTTTTAACTCATTTGGCGGTTAATAACAATGTTGCACCTTCAACTCAAAATCAGGCTTTGAATGCGCTTGCCTTCTTTATTTCAAAAGTTCTTAACATCTCATTAGAGGGCATTCCCACAAGTCGCTCTAGAAAAGAGCCTAGAATACCTTCTGTCTTGACAAAAGAAGAAGTGAGCTTGTTGTAGGTGGTATTTTGTAGCGGCTTTTTTACCCATTATTTACTCTGTATGCATTCCCACGCAGGAGCGTGGGAACGAGAAATAGATAGCCACAATATAATTAAAGCCAGACAATAGCACCATTAAACCAGAATCCTAGACTTGATGCGCCTGCACTGTCGTAAAATCTTCTTTCCTTAGGAGCAATCTTAAAAAAGCCCCAGCAAGCACACTTTCAAAATCCCTAAGCTTTCTGCACACCGAAGCAAAACGCACTAATCCTGACAGGTTTGTCAGCACTTACTACTCTCGCAGCTTTTATCCTGTTAGCCATACCCATACAACTCTCATGACACCCGAGCCGATACGCCCATAACTATTTGATTGCCAGCCTGAAACTCATGCCTTTCTGCTATTGCAGAAAATACCGGCATGAGTCTATGCCCACGTAATGATCAGTCGATATCAATCAACAGTTCATCCGCGACAGCCAACACGTTATCCAATATGAAGCCTAACCGCAGCGGAGTTTATAGATCTACCTCGATCGCTTTCCATCTCTTCATTGAAAGATCGCCCCTCAATTGAAGACGTTCTAAACCTATTAACTTTAAGCTTTTCTCGATAGTTAATAATACTCCTTGAATATTGATATAACGCTCCACTAAGATGCGCCGCTTTCAGCGTCATCCTTGAGTGGCTTGTTAGCTTACGGTTGAAATGTGGATAGCACCATTAATACCAACTATCAACATTTGCACTCCAATCACAGCCAAAATTAACCCCATTAAACGAGTAACAATACCAATCCCACTTTCACCTATTATTATTAATATCTTTGAACTAAAAATAAAACAAAAGAATGTAATAAGACATAGGACTGCAAACACAAATATTGTTATAGAAATTCCCCACCATCCTCCTGCCGCAGAATAATTCATAGCTGTTGCAATAGCTCCTGGTCCAGCGAGAAGCGGTACTGCCAGAGGGGATACAGCCACATCTGAATCGTTACTTTCTTGAGTCATATGTAACGTTGAAACTTTCCCTTGAAGCATATGGTATCCAACAAGAAACACCAAAATACCTCCAGCTATTCGCAATGCAGGAAGGGTTATTCCAAAGAGGTGGAAAATTGATTTACCTAAAACCGAACTTAGTTACCAGAGATAATGCACCTACAGATGAACCTTCACCAATTGTTACCTTTGGTAGAATAACTGAACCTGAACCAATTATTACATGCTTTCTTAATTCTACTTTTCCTTGAGTAAGTCAGATATATTTTTCAGGCACCATTGGGTTTATTAAGAACTTTCCAGAAAAATCATCCATCACGATACCATCCCCGGCGGATAACATGCAGTAACTACCAATTGTATATAAGAACCTAATGTCACATATTCCGTTCCCGCTGCAATTATGGAACAGTAGCCGTCAATACGCACATTATCTCCAATCGAGATGTTGGGTAATCCAATTATTGTACAATTTTTTGCAATTGATACATTTTTGCCGACTGACTTAAAGTCTGCTTTCATCAAATCATTTTCAGTGTAATACCCTGGGTCAAACATAGAGTCTCCTTTAATTTTTGTTTCCTAACGTCCAAGCTCACCTGCCGCTATGGCGCAGTAGCGGAATAGTGGTCAGGTGCAGCGTTTGGTTAGGAGCCGTTTTCACAGATATTTGTCTCCTTGCTTCCGATTGCGGATTACTTTTGCTGGCGATCCAAAAGCAATGGCAAATGACTCAATAGACTTCATGACAAGCGAGCCAGCGCCAATAATTGTGTGTTCACCAACATTAATTCTGTGGATCAGAACCGCCCCGATACTGACGGCTGAATATTGACCTATCTGACAATTGCCACCTATCGTTGCGCCCGGAGCAAGACTCGCGAAATCTTCCAGTATCGAGTCGTGGTCAAGCGAAGAATTGGTGTTCAGAATGCAGAATCTACCAACTGAAGAACATGGATTGATGGAAACCCCCGCCATTACAACGGCTCCCTCTCCGATTGAAACTTCCATTGCTATTGATGCTTTGGGGTGGATAGCAGAAACAAACGGAAGGTCTGGGCTTATTTCTTTGATATGCGCAGTTACCTTTGAGCGCAAGAAATTATCGCCAATGGCAACTATCGCGCCCTTTAGAGCATGCGCCTTTATCAATTCTGGCAAATCCTCTTCTTTTCCAAGAAAGGGGCAGCCCAACGTTTTCTCGCCGACATTTCGGAATCGATCCAGTAACCCGGCTACGTTGTATTTGCCTTCCTGCTGCACGATGTCGATGATAACTTTAGCATGGCCCGATGAACCAATGATTACGATATTGTCCATATTGCCTTCCTGGTTCCTAACGCTTTGCTAACCTGCAACTTATACAGAGTATAGCGTAGCGAAACGGCGTATAAATTGCTGGGTTGAGCTGTTTGTTAGGCATTATTGCTACCTAACCTAAATATTGCCGAATTAGATCTACGTATTCTTCCATCCCTCGATTTTGTAATTCTTGGATAAATACTGGCCAAGGAGGAATGTTGCTGTGATAAACATTTGAACTTGAGGTGGACATGCCACCACCAGTTACCGTTGATAAACCTCCACCAGAAGCGGTTGATAACCCACCGCCAGGTGCTGTACTTTGATTACGTGGCCATGACATTGTTTTTTCTCCTTTGTTGTTTATTGCCTAACGCCCACATCACAGGATTCCGTGAGGGGCACGTATTTTGCGTTTTTTTTGCAAAATACGTGACCCTTATGGCAATCTTAGTGAATGCGATTGTTATATGATTTAAATTTCATTATTTAGTCATGTGGATAAGATAATTCTAGGAATTTACAGAAACTAAAACAGTCTTGACTATCAGGGTATCCATTGCTGTTTAAACATTGCTTTTTTTGAATAAATCCATCAATTGTTTTTAATGCATTAGGAACTTCCACCCATCCTCCTGATGATATATTGTGTTTTACAATAGTACTTAAGAACTCTATTGCACTCTCAGCATTTTCTTTATTGTAGAATGATTCAGCAGATCTTATATACTCAGGAATGTCAGTGCTGATTGGGCATATGTTTTTAGCGTTTGCCAATGTGAAAATTGAAATAAAAAATAGTAAAATAATGTATTTCATATTAGGCTCAATGATATAACAGTATTATTAGTAGGAGACTTTCCTTCTAACCCCCCCAATCAGCTTCCTCCTAATCCCAATGTGAATTTTAGATGTCCATTGTCAATATATAATAAAAACAATATCATATCTGACTTTTCCTCGTTCCCACGCTTCTGCGTGGGAATGCGTACCTTACTTACCATTGCAACCAAACTTCTCACAGCTCCTTGTGTGGAAACATCGACGTATTTTAGTGTTGTGGCTCAACCCACTAACAGTATGCATCCCCACGATCCTGCGTGGAAGCGAGAAAGAATTCGTGATGCCTTATGGGTATAACCGCTCGCTTTATGCAAATCTCCAGAATTATTAAATTAAATTTCTAATTGCTTTATATTCTCTTCTACAACACTTTACGGCATCAGCCTAACTTATATGTTGAAATATCTTAACATGTCGCGGATTTCAGTCATAAGTGCGCCATATTGAAAAAGTTGAGCCAGAGGGTACACTCACGGTTCTACCAAAAACCAATGTGAGACCACTTATGAATAAGCGTTATACCCACCTGACTCAAGAAGAAAGATACCAGATTTGGTCAGAGAAAAAAGCAGGAGTTTCAAATGAAATTATCGCCCAAGACTTAAGGCGTGATTTGAGTACCGTTAAAAGAGAGTTGGCTAGAAATACAGGGGCTAGAGGTTATCGCCCGAAGCAAGCACATAATTTTGCGCAGGAACGTCATCAACAGAAACCAAAAGCGACCAAGATGGTAGCTGAACTGAAAGATAAAATTACTGACAGACTAAGTAAGCAGTGGAGCCCTGAGCAAATACAAGGACGCCTTAAACGAGATAATCAACCTTCTGTATGTCCCTCTACGATTTACCAGTTTATTCGAGAGGACAAAGCTGGGGGTGGTTGCTTGTATCAACATCTTCGGCACAAGAAGTATAAGCAAAGAACAAGAAAGCCCGATGCACGAGGCCAGATCCGAAACCGTGTTAGCATTGATGATCGACCTGGAATTGTGGATCAAAAAATACGTTTAGGCGATTGGGAAGCAGACACTGTAATTGGCAAAAGACACAAGGGTGTACTGGTTACATTAACGGAAAGAGTGAGTAAATTAAATTTGGTAAAACGTGTTCCTTCAAAGCACGCTGACGTGGTGACGAAAGCAATTATAACGATGCTCAAGCCTTACCAATCAGACTTACTCACGATCACATTTGATAACGGAAAGGAGTTCGCCTTTCATGAAAAAATCAAGAAAAAGCTTAACGTAGATACCTATTTTGCTCACCCTTACTCCTCGTGGGAACGAGGTTTGAATGAAAATCATAATGGTTTGATAAGACAATATTTGCCCAAAAGCCAATCTTTGGATAATGTCACTGACAAAGAAATTTTAGATATACAAAACCGACTAAACCAAAGACCAAGAAAACTGTTAGACTTTAAAACACCTGATGAGATTTATAGTGAAATGGCGTTAGCTGCATAAATTTTAAGGGCGCACTTATGACTAAAATCCGCGTGTCTTTAAATCCCCGAAAGTTGAAAATAAGTCATCTGCCATGTGTATGGTCGGCTGCAAATAAACACGCTACCGCCCAAAGGTTGTACCACTGTCTTTTATTTGCAGTGGGTAGCAGAGTCCTCGATAGCTATAACTGAATTTTTGTGAGTAGAATAAAAGTACTCTCTATGTGATGTTTTGTCTAGAATAAGGATAATTTAATGACATTGCATACTATCAGTTGTATGGCTTCATTGCTCAATATCTTGTGCGCTAATACGATACCTAAGATAATCTAACTCTGCACTAAACTATACGTAAACATGTGACTAATGCGTACTACGCACAAATGCCATGCACTGGAGGCTAGGAATGCTTTGGCATACGCTATTTCAAATTCCTCCAGTAATCATACAGGCCGCTAATATCTGGCGAGCACATTAAGCTCATTGCACCTTTAATTTGCTCATCACTCCACAGCCACCATTTCATTTCTAGCAACTGATCAATTTCACTTCCAGTGAAGCGATAACGGATGTGTTTTGCTGGGCTTGAACCAACAATTGAATAAGGTACAACGTCTTTAGTTACGACAGCACGACTTGCGATAATTGCACCGTCACCAACGGTAACACCGCTCATAATTATAGCTTCAGTACCAACCCAAACATCATTACCAATCACCGTATCACCTGAGCGCTCAAAACCATCTTTAGCATCAGTGAAATTGTCATTGTCTTGGTAGGCAAATGGAAACGTACTAACCCAATTATTTTGATGCCCTTGATTACCTGCCATCATAAAGACTGCCCCAGAACCAATAGAGCAATAATTACCGATAATCAACTTATCGATATCAGCTTTATCTGACTGCAAATAACGAGCACAATCATCGAAACTATGTTTATGGTAATAGCCAGAATAGTAGCTATGCACACCCACTATAATATTAGGATTAGTCACTTGTTCTTTTAGTGATTTTCCTACGAAAGGACTTTCAAAATAATTATTCAATTTACATCCACTTTTCTAGGTATTATATTAACCAGTAGTTCCACAGTACTAATATCCTTCACTACCAGATGCCCAAAGGATATTTTGAGCCGTAGGTTTGTAGAATAATAGCGCTAGCATTTCTATTAACTACTCAACGATAAATATATAAGAGTTATATCTACGAAATATACTGAGAACTGACTCAATAAAATATCAATCGTTTTTAAATTCACGCTCACTGGGAAAATGACACATAACCTTCAGGATTGTTATACTGCCAACGCCAGATATCCGTCATAATCTCATCCAAACTATACTCTGCCTTCCAGCCCAATTCCAGCTCGGCTTTCCTTGAGTCAGCATAACATACAGCAATATCTCCAGGTCTACGACCTACAATCTCATAGGGTATCTTCCGACCAGAAGCCACCTCAAATGCATTTACCATCTCCAGTACACTAAAACCTTTGCCAACACCCAAATTCCAAACATGGCATCCTCCTTGATTACCACTCAACTTTTCCAAGGCTTGAACATGTCCTCTAGCCAAATCAACCACATGAATGTAATCACGAATACCCGTACCATCACGAGTAGGATAGTCATCACCAAATACCTTTAGGCATGCCAGTTTGCCAATGGCAACCTTAGAAATATAAGGCATTAAATTATTCGGGATGCCGTTAGGGTCCTCGCCAATAATACCTGACGGGTGAGCACCAACAGGGTTAAAGTAACGAAGCAAGGCTATATTCCAGTCAGCATTAAACTTATGTAGCTCCCGCAAAATATCTTCAACCACTAATTTGGAATGGCCATAAGGACTGGTAGCGTACAGCGGGAAATCTTCTTTAATCGGTAATTCATGGGGAACACCATACACTGTAGCCGACGAACTGAAAACTATTCGCTTAACTGCATACTCTTCCATGACCTGAAAGAGAGTAATGGAGCCGTTGATGTTATTTTCATAATATTTAAGCGGCATGGCACAAGACTCCCCCACAGCCTTGTGCCCAGCGAAATGAACAACAGCATCAAAGCCATGGGAACGGAATAACTCTTCCAACAGGTGTCGGTCCCGAATATCTCCTTCAACAAAAGGTGTAACCCGATTAGCAATACTTTCAACCCGCCTAATGACCTCCGGCGAACTATTGGAAAAATTATCTAAAATAACAATATTATGATCTGCAGCCAATAGCTCAATACAAGCATGGGAGCCAATATAGCCAGCACCTCCGGTCACTAGAATTTTCATATTCCGTTTCTTGGTAGTTATAAAAAATGCATAATGGTAGCAGGTATATGCTAGTTACCATTGAAAGTGTGAGCAGGTGACAAAACGAATGAAGCCTACGAGCCATAAGCCTACGAGCAGTAATGATGATGGTTGGTGATAGCAATCAACAACCGCTCGCCTTCAAAGGGAATGAGTATAATAACACTACAACATGAATATTATTGCCAGTATTTTTCCAAATTAGTATACACCCTCTCAGGATACCAAAATTCCCCCAGACTGCCATTGTATCGAGCTAGTGCTCGAGTTAAGTTTCCTTTTTCTTTTTCCAGATAAAGGCTTAAAATAGTGCAGCCATAACGCAAGTTGGTGTCGATAGAAATTAGATTATCATCAAGACTACCAATTTCTTGCTTCCAAAACGGCATAACCTGCATCAACCCTTGAGCGCCAGCAGATGATACCGCGTAGCTATCAAAAGCTGACTCCGTTTGGATAAGAGCCAGTATCAGTTTTGGATTCAGTTTGGCACGTTTCGCTTCCATGTGGATTTTTTTCAAAATAACCTTTCGTTGTTTATCATCTTTTACAAAGGTTTGCATCCGCCCAGACATGTCTGTAAACCAAACTTCTTCGTCAAAGCGATCAGCAAACTCTGTACTTTCCCTAGCTGTTTCTGCTAATTGCAGAAATACATCCTCATCCAGAGATTGTCCGCAAACCAATGATGACAAACATAACAGTGCAAACAGCAGAATCCATACCGCTTTGTAGCCTACTTTAACGCATTGCTTTTTCCTTGAGCAGCTTAATAATATCATTTAGCGCAATATCTTCCTTGTCCGCAGCTGAACGGTATTTGTATTCTACCGTACCATTAGCCAGCCCCCTATCGCTGAGAACTACTCGGTGTGGAATACCAATTAATTCTATATCTGCTAACTTAACCCCAGGGCTAGCTTTGCGATCATCAAACAAAACATCGTAACCAGCTTCTCGCAACTCCTTATAGATGTTTTCGGCCGATTTTCTGACAGCTTCTGACTTTTCCATTTTTAGCGGGATAATAGCGACCTGAAAAGGCGCCATAGCTTCTGACCAGACAATACCTCGATCATCATGACCCTGTTCAATAGCTGCAGCTACTATTCTTGAAACACCTATACCATAACAGCCCATAAACATAGTCACAGCTTTACCGTGTTGATTCAAAATAGTAGCATTCATCCCTTTGCTGTACTTAGTGCCAAGTTGGAATATGTGGCCAACCTCTATACCTCGCTTAATAAATAGCCTGCCCTTTCCAGATGGACTAAGATCACCTTCAACAATGTTACGAAGGTCTTCTACTCGGTCGAACCGACAATCACGCTCCCAGTTAATACTAAAATAATGTTTACCATCGACGTTAGCCCCAGCACAAAAATCAGACATTACCGCAACAGACTTATCGACAATACACGGAATTTGACTATTAACAGGACCAAGTGAGCCTGCACCAGCACCCATAGCACCACGAATTTTATCTTCTGAAGCAAAGCATAAAGGTGTAGCAATGTCAGAAAGGTTTGCAGCCTTAATTTCATTCAACTCATGATCACCACGAACGAGCAAAGCAACAAAATCGTATTCAGCTTCGGCAGCAGCCATAACAATTAATGTTTTAACCGTTTTCTTAATAGACAAATCGAACTGCGTAACCAGCTGATCAATAGTTTTGGCATTAGGTGTATCAATCAGTGTTATATCCTGACTCGGGGCTGCCCGCTGATAATCAGGAGCAACAGCTTCTGCTTTTTCTATACTAGCTGAATATTTGCCGTCATCACTAAAGACAATGGTGTCTTCACCAGATTCCGCCAGCACATGAAACTCTTTGGAAGCAGCTCCTCCAATAGAGCCACTGTCTGCTTCAACTGAACGGAAATCAAGACCTAAACGCTCGAATATCCGACAATAAGTGTCATGCATGTTTTTAAATTCCTGATTCAAACCTTCGGCATCCTCATGAAAGGAATAGCCATCCTTCATAAGAAATTCACGCCCCCTCATTAAACCAAAGCGTGGCCGAATCTCATCCCTGAATTTAGTTTGTATCTGGTACAAATGGATAGGTAATTGCTTGTAGCTTTTTAGCTCATTGCGCATCAGATCCGTGACAACCTCTTCATGAGTTGGGCCGATGACAAAATCACGATCATGCCGATCTTTAAATCGAAGCAGCTCTGGGCCATATTCTTTCCATCGACCACTTTCTTGCCATAGTTCCGCTGGCTGAACGGCCGGCATTAATATTTCAATGGCTCCAGCACAATTCATTTCTTCCCGCACAATCTGTTCAACTTTTCTTAACACCTTCAGTCCTAACGGAAGCCAGCTATATAGACCTGACGCCAACTTGCGGATCATTCCAGCACGCAGCATCAGCTGATGGCTAACCACAACAGCATCAGAAGGGGTTTCCTTAAGGGTAGAAATTAAATAGTTACTAATTCGCATATGCCACTAACCACCGTCAAACCAAAAAACAAAAACAAAAATAGTATTCTATAGGTATGCTACTTTTTTTTCATCCTGTATAATCCACCAGATACCTTATGGGTTTTTTTGTACTGTTTGTATTTATACTGAGCAAACAGTTAACAAAATACCTGTACACGCACTATCCGTAATTTTGTTCGTTGCTCAGGAAAAAACCCACGAAAAGAGAGAGTTTCTGCTTATAAGTGATAGATTGAGTACGTTTTTAACGAAACTTTCTGGCAAAAGAATAATCATGCAAAAGTCTCATCAAAAAACTTAATGACCATTAATAACTTGCTATTATGCCGATTATTGATAATGAATGATTTTACCTGTCTCTGATTTATTCTGGTAACCATAGTGACTAAAGCGAAAGATCTTCATAAACTAACCCAACCAACAACAATACAAACTGAGCGATGAACCGACTCTAGGCTATATCGGTTATCATTGAAAGCGAAGCTGTGACATAGGTGGCAACCGAGCCACTCTACATAAACCTACGATTAATAAGTGGCCGAAGTGAGCGAGAACAGTCAACAACCTAACATCGCCAGGGGGGGGGGGGGATATATCACCCTCAAACCAAAACTCTCATTGATAAGAAGTGAAATGAATATTTATACGCTTAACAATGCTATCAACCAACTACATATTCAGCATATTATTCGCTTTACGGGGTCAAAAACAGTCTGAGACCCACATTCCGCAAGCGTTATTCAAAAACCACTAGAAATAAACCAGCCCACATGATTTTAACAAAATTAAGCAATGCTACCGCTCCCGACATAACCAAAGGATACTCTAATGAATTATGACCATATTGAATTACAAACCCAACTCAGCTTTCAGGAGAATACTGTGGCCCAACTAAACAAAGTCGTTACTCAGCACCAGCAAGATATTGTGGAATTGCTGGCGAAAGTAAAACAATTGCAAGAACTATACTACTCGCTTGCGGTAAATATTAAGCCCGATAACCAAAAAAACGAAGTACCCCCTCATTATTAAACGCAGCTCAGGCTCAGGAAGCAGCCTAAGCATCTTTAGCACTTGACAATGAAATGTTATTGGTTTCATGTGATCTTGCTCAACAACTAAAGGAACCTGCGCACAAGCCCCCAGCTTAGCCAGAACTGTTTATTATTATATTTATACCAGTCTCCCTTGAAGCTTCTACTTTGTTGTCAGTATTTACTCACCACAGACACTAAATACTCCTAAGCTTCTGTGGCCAGTTCACTTGCGGCAGAGTAGCAATTCCAAATTATCTGGGTATAGACTTACTTGCCTATCGATGCCTATAACTCATATTGCCTATAGCAAGGGCAGTTACTACTTCACCGTAGCTCTCGTTAGCCTATAAAAGACTGAACTATTTCATGTCAAAAGCTTGTTCGCAAGCTCCTCAACCTAGCAATAAACTCATAGAACTTCGTGCACCTACTGCCTACCTGCTCACTAATTATTTTATGCGCACCCTTCCCCCACTCCTCACTCCTCACTCCTCACTCCTCACTCCTCACTCCTCACTCCTTTTACTAGGAAGGAATGACATCTTCTGCCTGTAAGCCTTTCTCATTTTCAACAACAACAAAATCCACTCTCTGACCCTCCATCAAGGTTCTATGACCATCTCCTCTGATAGCCCTGTAATGCACAAAAACATCATCTCCTGCATCCCGGGTTATAAACCCAAAGCCCTTGGTGACATTGAACCATTTTACAGTGCCGGCTTCTCGATCGACATTACTCGCTAGAGAAGGGCTACCCAGATTAAGAGCATGCAAATTTATCACAAAATGAAGCACAGTGCCTAAAACCAGTAAAAACTGCGCAATCTGTACTAGAGCTAACTCAGAAAATCTGAACCCTGTATAATAAACGCTAGCCAAAGCAGTTAAGGCACTAATGATAATTAAAGCAGAAGCTAAATTCTGGACGTATTGCTTAGCCCTACTACTACGTGTGCTTATATAACAGCCCAACAAAAGATTGCTAACTGCAACGAGTAACAAAACATTATTGGACACATCTGTTGTTTCTGCAGGCAAACCATCAATAGACCCTATGGCCAACCACGCAAAAAGCATGAAGGATAGGATCCCCAGCATGGAGTGTATGAATTTCAAATGCATTTAACATAATCCCTTTGGTTAATATCAATATTTAGTGGAAAAAGTTGCCCCCCCTTTACCATTCAGACACATATCAAGTACTGCGTTCAACTCTGTCGTATAAAAGACCTATAAACTCGTCAATTACCGATCCCCACCAATGTAACCCGATCAGACTTATAGCTCAAATTCTATTAACATTTTTACGAAACCTTTGCGCAAGCCACGAACTTTAATCCGAGAAAACACATAGATATTAACCCGAATAATCACTATAAAGCCTGTCCTGTACAACCAATTACTGAGGCATTACATAATGCTTTTGATGCTACAGCAATGTAACCCTTCTGCGAGCGTAAGCATATCCAATCAGTTACTGAATTTTCTATTTCTCTAAGTGCTGGCGCTAACACCGTTTTCAGACCAGAGTTTTTCTTTTTTTGAATAGCCATCCAAACCACGACAGCCAGTAAATTCACATTTACTCAAAGCTTGATCGATAAAACCGATGATTAACTCTCATCATAGAGAAAAACCTCTTTAAGATGGACACATTTCTGAACTCCCTCCACTTTTTTATGATGGTATTTGCAACTACCTAACGATCAATATAACTTTGAGCGTGACGACAGAGTACAGAAAAGTTACCAAAAAATCAAGTACGCTCAATATTTACGAAATAGACCCCACCCACTTGCATATGTGGGGCAGACGGTCATAATTACCTTCCGATCTATCAGGAAACACCAAGCTTGAACAGGCGCAGATACACAGGCAACTCTGCCCATCAACACTATTCCTGAAGGCTTGTTCAAAGGCCTACTACTGCCTTTTTGTAACAGCTGAGAACCACCAGAAAACAGGTTTTCTGTCTCAATACGAACCCAACAGGAGCTTAATGACTGAAGGCTTAGTCGTAAATCCTATTAAAGGCTCTATGCTAAAGTACTCGTCAGGTAATCCTTCATAATAGGAATGACTGGAATTAGCAAGAACTCTGCGATATAACTTGGCAAACCGTAAATAGCACTTCCAATACCTATAAGCCAATCCCACAGTAAATAGTCGTTACTCCAACCCATCTCTAAAATTTTGGTTTTTACTTCGACCTTGCATATTTCCTCACTTTTTATCAACTTGAGAAACAGCACAACCACCGACTTTAGCCACGGTCACTGAATCCTCCTCATTTTGTAAGACATTACGAAGCTTGCCAGTGTATTTAACACCAAATTATCGGATTTATGCCTATTCTTAGTGTGTAGAATTAATTTTTTACGGCCTATCCCTTATAATATGGCTTCGGCATACCATAGAACACCAAAAACTTAGCACCATCGCGAATATTCTCAGCAATAGCCTCCAGCCCACAAATCGTTTAATTATGGTAAGGTCATAAACCGAGCCCTAGCAAGCCCGCAGTGTCTTTGTATAGACGGCAAAATGTTCGAAACAGCAGGTTGCTATACCCGCCACCATGAAGAAAACATAGGTGAATTATAAAAGATGATTCCCTACGACACTATGAACAATGCGCAGTAGAGATGACCGAGGAAAGCAAGAACAGTCAACAACCACACACCATCACGGATAATTGGTATAACTTAGTGACTGATACTAAGTACCCTGACCGCACTGTAAAGTATTTTTGCAGCCGATATTTTACCAGAATATAATCCTCTTTGTTGAGTCATGCCGAGGTCTCAGATTTGAAGTAATATTTCTGATTATTGCGAGAATTGCGAGAATTGCAACGTTATTACCCCTTTGAGCGAGGTTTATTTATTACACGAGAGGAGAGTGCAGAAAAATAATTTAAAAATCAAGAAATCACAATGATCACGGATGCATAGCTACTGATTCACCTTCCAATACTAAGATATCCAAAGAACACAAACTATATAAACTACAGAACCATTGCGACACTTGCCGCTTTCCTTTTAATGCTGGCGGACCGGACGGGACTCGAACCCGCGACCTCCGGCGTGACAGGCCGGCATTCTAACCAACTGAACTACCAGTCCTTTATAAGCACATTGCTCGCGTGAATTAATTTGGTGGGTGATGACGGGATCGAACCGCCGACATTCTGCGTGTAAGGCAGACGCTCTCCCAGCTGAGCTAATCACCCTGAAAACTAACAAACCATACCCTAGGATATTTTTTTATTCAACTATAAAGTATTCAAATATGCATTAAAACAAACATTTTAAGGAATTTCTTTGCAGATGCAACAACAAAATAAGCCAAATCACTGCACCTAGCATCAACGTAGATGCCATTCCAGCTCAAAAACCATCGAACTGTTACGATCTTATTGTTCCAATTTCACCACCACTTTTACAGACTCGTAGTTAGGGAAATTAGCTCGTTTGTAGCCTATTCACCCACTCAATGGCAAAGAGTAAACAACTGATATCGCCGACTTACGCTAACTTACGCTAACTTACGCTAACTTACGCTAACTTACTGCATATTAGCTAGTCATTGTGTAACACACCAACGTTGCGCATTATAAGCAATCATCACTTAAAAAAGCAACAACTTTTTTTATGATATGCAAATTATCACCTATTTAACAGTACCTTCTCTATACCCATGGCTATTTTCAAAAGAACAAAGTAAGCAGTTGTACATCTAATAAGCAATCATGGTAAAGCTCAGGAAAACTAATAATACCCGCTGCTTTTGAAAATGTGCTGCCATTGATGCTCTCACTCATCTCAAGCAGATAGTCGCAGACCCATAAAGATTAGCCTCTTTGCCGCCTTCTCACCCCCCTGTGTCAGCATAGTTATCCGCTCATATTGATGAACAATTTTACCTAATCAACTGGGATAGGAAAGTCTAGCTAAATCCACCAAAAGAGATTAGAGCCGAAAAGCAAAAACAAGCTTTAGCCCGTAACAAAAATGGTTATCTTTGTTAACGAGCACCGAGGGTGACAGCGCTTCAGTCCAGGGAGATTTTTTTATTGGAATGGTGCAGATAACCACCAACCATAGTCACCTAAAATACGAGTGTGCTGAAATATTAAATCTATCATCATTCAGCCAGAGCCAACGGTTTGTAAGAGTTTTCTACGTGTTCAGCTAATTCGTTGTGTGAAACCTACAGCCTATGAGCAGCTGATTCTAAAATCAATTCCAAGTGTGTCGTTATTGTGTAAATCTAGGAGATAATTTGCGTGGCGCACAATATTTAACGAGATTATAGATTCAGCAGACAGGTTGTGCCTGAAAATAGAAAATAAGGGAAAATGGCTCGAATGGCTCGAATGGCGAATATTAGAGTTCAAATCGTGTTTCCTAAGACTTTTCCCTAAAAAAATACGATTTGAGACCTTTGCACGAGTCGCGCTAAACAACTGACAATCAGGTGTAATAAGCA
>JASXSV010000029.1 GCA_030674915.1 Candidatus Endonucleibacter bathymodioli | reverse complement strand
GTCTTATAATGGGAGATTGATTACCAGACTATCTACCCACTAATCAAAAAAAAACAATGGAGATGCCTTTTTACGCGCAAATGGCAACGTTGCCCGCAGCTTCAGGGTGCTGAGGCTAACGTCTACTTAATTCCTGATGGCGTATTGATGTAGGATCAGACTGTATAGATCTAAAAAAAATGTCGCCCGCTGGGAGGGGAATACCGTTCACGTCCAATCTGGATATTGTGTGACGCGGACCGAGCGTGTATCGAAACTTCTTTTTGACGGTCAGAGTTAAAAACAAGACCAAAAACAGTGAGCCAAAGCCATCAACAATATGCTACGACCTTGCCAGAGCGCATGTACGACTGTTACATTTGATAATGGTGGCGAGTTTGCAGGACACGCAAGTATAGATCAATCATAAGACTATACGATATACTTTGCTAAGCCATACCATTCATGGCAACGTGTATTTAACATAAACACTAATTTCCTGCTACGGCTATTCTTACCAAAGGGAATGAAGATTGGCTACGTGTCGAAAAATACAACTGAGTAGGATTAACTTTTAAGCAATATACGTCCACGAAAATCCTTAAACTACTTTAGTCCTATTGGTTTTTTGTCTGGTAAGTGTGTTAGTTATTGTGGGAATTTAGGATCTTCTGGCAGTAACTCCTTTAGGATTACGGTAGTAAATAGTCAGTTTCACGATCGTCAATAATAAAATTATTCATGAAAATATCTGCTGCTGAACTGGAGACCGACTAGTTCATCTTATTGGGGTTAAGTCCGACAAGTTCTTAGAATGCATATAAAATCTATTAATTACTACAGTGATTCAGCCGATTAAATAAATTACTGGATCGTCGTTATATACCCATACCACTTGAAATGGTGAGGTTAGTGACAACTTTAGCTCACCACCTATATCCATAGCTTCATGTGGCTTTGCTCATTTGCCACCTACTCACACATTACACGGTAACGGTGACAGATAACTTATTGCATTCTTAGCATGTGCATTTCATGATTGAAATATGAATGTAATTAAATCCGACGAGTAACTTTTATGTAGGATATAGAGGTAGACAGCTTATACTCATCATCTGGTGCTTGTGATTATTAAAGTGAATGGTAGTCATTTTAGAATAATTTTACTGCCCAGTTTATATCGGTCTAAACAGGTTACGGAAAATATGAAAAAACAGACTAAGGCTAAATACCAAACAACAGATGCCATGATTATAGATCTGACCGAGGTACATTACAAGCGTTTACGCGAATCTTACCTTGAAGGACTAATAAATATAGATAGTGAAAATCTTGCAGAAAAACTACTAGAATTTGAATGGCAGTTGTCTGCGACTCTGGATAAAAATGACAGAACAAATAAAAACACCAAAAAGTAACATCTATTATCTGTGGGTTTCTCACAACCTCTAATCCTAATCATCCTGTTCCATTCCAAGAATATTGCTCAAACCTAATGATCAAGCTCCTCTGTTTTCCACCAGCATATAGATATCAATTCTCATGACTTATTACCGACATACAAATATATATTTGTATAATTAATCTGATTATGCACTTTCTTAACCACAACGATTCAACTTATATGCCAGTTACCATTGACAATGAGGGTAGGTATAAACTAGGGAAGCCCAATGAACCTAGAAATACAGGTTATTAGGGTGAATTAAAGCAGTCAACAACTTCTCACCGCCAATGGTAGCTGGTATAAAGACGTAGGCTGAGGGCAGAGACTTTTTAATGAATCTCTGAACAAGCACATTTGTTTTTTCCCCACGTTTAACAACCCAAATTTAAATTTATGGTGTATATATTTATCTTATGGGCGTGTTTTTAGGTAAATTCGCCCTATTTTTTTCGTTTCCCCTCGCTATTGGCGAGTTTTGGGCGGATTACCACCCCAAACGCCCTCGTAGCATGTAAAGATTGGCCAGTCCAAGCAGGGTGAATACTTCAGCTGCATTTTTTACTAAGCCTTTGTAGCTGGCTTTCTTGTATCCGAACTGACATTTAATCACTCTAAAGCAATGCTCTACTCTGGCACGAATCTGTAAGTTTTTACGGTTTTGTTTCTTTTGTGATGAGCTCATATTTTTCTTTGGTTTACGTTTGTCATTAACCTTCCAGCTCATGCCAAGGCTGCGTGCTCCTCGTTTGTAAGTGTCACTAGCATAACCAGAATCTGCGAATACTACTTTGTCATCTTTGCGCAGTAACTTAGGTAATTCGTTAACATCAGCTTCGTTCGCCGGTGTGACGGTTGCGCTGTGTATGGCGTTGCTATTGATATCTGTTCCTATGTGTATTTTAAAACCAAAATAATATTGGTTGTTTTTACGGGTGGAACGCATATCAGGGTCACGTTTTTTGTCTTTGTTGTTAGTAGGGCTAGGAGCTTGGATAATGGTCGCATCTACCATGCTGCCTTGAGATACCTTGATGCCTTTTTCAACAAGATATTGATTGATATCCGCAAAGATGGTTGCACTAAGTTGGTGCTTGTCAATTAGTCTTCTGAAATTAAGTATGGTGGTTTCATCAGGTATGGCATCTAATAATTCAAGTTGCGCAAACCGACGCATACAGTCCATATCGTATAAGGCATGCTCTGCTGCAGGATCTGATAATGAGTACCATTGCTGTAAGAAATAAATCCGCAACATACTTTCCATTGGCATTGGTGGCGACCTTTGTCTTTCTTGGGATAGTAAGGCTCTATAATATTGAGCAAGCGTAACCATGGTACGGTTTTTCCCATTTCATTTAGAAAGAGCTCACGCTTAGTGATAACTTTTTTATGAGTGTATTCTGCGGATGCGAAAGTGATTTGTTTCATACGACAATACTGTTTGCTTGTGTGGCTGTATTATCTCACATTTATGAGACTTGTTCAGAGATTCCTTAAGCTAACTCAATTTTTTGTGTTGCCATGTACTGGTTATTCTCAATGTTAGTAGAGAGGGTGCTCCCATATTAATAGAGCACGTAGTCACACGCTGTTAATGTTTAGCATAGAGTCGTAATTGCGTTTCTAAGAATGTGTGCGCGTTTTTTTATGATAAAAGTTCATTCTTTTCTGATTGCTATGCTAGTCCAACTCATTATTATTCCTGGCTTTATCTTTTTCTTCTTTCAAGTACTTTTTATTTACATGCTCTTTTTCAAGTACTCCGTCTCTAAGGCAGTAACCTGTTGGCGATCCCAACAAACAATTAGTAATATCAATTTGCAACCGGTCTATACTTTCCTGCCTTTTAGCAAGCCCACGAAGATATACTTCTTTCTTGTTCATTAGCTCTTTCATCTTCCTATCATGAGAATTATTCGGATTAGTCATGTATTGAAATCGATAATAGGAGTATGCTGATTCTATTTTTTCAAGCTCGCAGGAATATCCTTCCATTTCATTTACAATATCTCTATAGGTGACAGTTTTGCACTGCGTCTCTCTCGCAAATAAATTAAATTGGCAAAAATATAAAAATATAAAAACAAGTAGAGTAGTTATCTTTACTTTCATTACAGTCTCTGTTTATTAACTATTAGTTAAATATAGCCTTAGGATGACAATACGTCACTAACAACTATGAAAGGATAGCTAACAAGAGATAAAATCCTCAAAAAATATCCACATGATAGTTACGAACAATAGATTCTGTTTTTTTAGTTTGTGACACTTTTTCTTCTTTATAGTATTTCGACCTTACTCGAGGAATAGTGGAGTGCAAGGTATTAATGACATTAGACGTGCCTTGGTAATATTGCTGATGATGCGGATTGTTAGTAAAAGAAACGTTCACATGGTCTGGCTTTGTGTTTTGAGCACTATTTGCCAAGCAGTTGATTGTAAATACATAAAAAAACATAGAAATAATAATAAGCTTCATATCAATACCTCCGACTATTAATTGAATAGAAGTAAAATAATAATGGGTCTTAGGCTAATAAGCACTAACATCACTGTTAGGAAAGGTTCTATTAAGTACCATGATACCTCCCCAAATAAAGTAGACATTTCAATCTAACAAACTAGATGAGGTGTAAAATTCCGAAATATGCCTTGTAGACACCCAGCTATGCGTTTGTTTGCTGGCCTATCACTGAATGGGATGATCCCTGATCACACCACGATCATGAACTTCCGTCACTTGTTAGAGCGTAATGATTTGGCACGCAAAATCTTCAACGAAGTGAATGACTGTCGAGTGATGCTGGTGTGCTGGTCAAAGAAGGCACGCTGATGGATGCCATCATTATCGCAGCTCCCAGCTCCACCAATAACAAAGCCGGTGAGCGTGATCCAGAGATGCATCAAACCAAGAAGGATAATCAGTGGCACTTCGGCATGAAGGCTCATATCGGTGTCGATGCTCGAACTGGGCTGACGCATAGTCTTACGACCACCGCTGCCAACGAACACGATCTGAATCAAGCTGAAAATCTACTGCATGGTGATGAGGAGTTCATTTTCGTCGATGCCTGTTATCGTGGCGCAGAAAAACGGGACGAGTTGAAAGACATAGATGTCAACTGGCATATCTCGGAACATCCAGGAAAAGTAAGGGCTTGGAAGAAACATCCACGGATCAACAACATTATGATCAATATAGAATACATGAAAGCCAGTGTATGAGCCAAGGTTGAACATCCGTTTCGGATCATTAAATGTCAGTTCGGATTCACCAAAGCTTACTACCGAGGCTTAGCTAAAATGATAGCAAATTGTCCATGCTATTTGCTTTGGCGAACATCGTCCGAGTAGGGCAAATGCTCAAAACATAGCATCAGTGTGCCAGTGTGTCGGGAAAGCGCATGCAGACACTGAAAAACTAATAAAAATTGGACTGTTAACCTGCAAATCGACCGCAATGTGTCGATGCACTTAAAAAACAGGGACTTAATCTCACCTTCTAAGCGAACCCAATCAATGAGTTCATGGACAGAGTCGAGTTCTTTCACAGCAACGTGATCAACCCGCATTGAATCTGCTAGACTGCGTTGTTTCAGATTTTTCCAAACCATAATTTCACCGAAAGGCATTGATAGTGCAAGGCTTATTATACCTGATTTTCAGTTGTTTAGCGTGACTAGTGCAAAGGTCTCATTATGAATAATTAATAGTTGCTATTATTATTTCCGTTATAAAATTCTATTTGTGATGACTAATGTTGATGTAAGTTATTGAACACTGTAACCTTGCTCGATGATCAGTGCCAATGATTCTGATCTAAACTCACTGGTATAAGTTTTGTGCTGGCGTTTTGTACACAATCTCATAGTGGGTTAGTGTCCATAATTCAAGCGTCCAATTCAATAATATCATAATATTACTAAAGTTGAGATGTAAGGTTTACTTATGTTGTTCTATTTTTTCAAAAAAAAGTATATGTTTTTGTTGCTGATCATAAGTTCATGCACCTATGGTGGTTTGACAGTTGATCTTTTAGATCAGAAAACAGAAGGAAAGGTATGTTTAAAATGGTCATTCTATGGCGCTACAACTAAATATACACATGGCGTGTATGAAGCTGATATTCCTAAAAAATCTGATTCCTTATACTTGATGCAATCAAATTTTCGCAGGAAGTATAACGGGGAGTTCATTAACTGCGTTCGTCAATTTATCGTATTTGGACATAATGGCAAGTTAACAGAGAATATTTTGGAATATGTGGATGATAGTGTTAAACTTAGGCCATCTGGCAGGGGTATTATAAGCGTAAGTGAGTGTTGGTTTACACAACTACCAAAATTTTTAGTGTCAGAAGCTTATCATACTAACGTGCTTCCTGAAAAAATAGGGCGTGATATTCTCACCGCCAACTTAATTATGAAATCAACCAATGCAGAGTATAGATATGATGTTTTAGCAGTAATTTTGCAGAAACGACCTGTCCATAAAGGATCCTACCAATAAAAAAAGGTGAAGCCTGTATTGCTAGCATAAGTGACACACGCTTGCCCCCTATAAAAACTCAATCGTATTTAGGTATCTTAAGTCTTTTTGAGGCTGTATGCTTATTGGAAATTGAGATTAATTTAATTTATTTTTCGACATGCAGCTAATTTTAAGTTTTTCAGAAATATCGCAGCAGTAGAACATTAATTAATATTATCGTTACATCAATGTTGCCATGCGTGGAATGGAAAGCAAAATATATATTACACCTAATGCCTAGATATGCGTACATGGTCGGAGAACTTACAAGACTCTAGTTCAATGTGCTCTGCAATTGACTTCGGCGTAAAGCCTACATCTAGCTGAGATATTTCGTCTGCTCGTTGACCGCACCAGTTTCTCTTGTGAAATTTGGTTGCAGCCTTGCGCCGCGTTAGGTTGTTGCGATGATCTGCCGTAGCGTCATAAGTATCAAGATGGAAGTGTTTCAGCGCCAGACAGGATATTTTATTAGAGATACGTATGCGATCACCAATCCTACGCGCCGAAAACATTATTTTATGAGCTTATAGATGGGTTGGATTTTATTATGCGTTTAGCCAGAGTCAGTTGCTTGTAAGAGTTTCTGATCTGGTAACCTGGTACGTTGTGTTCTATGAGAAGCTAAACTCTCAAATTAATTCTAGGGGTGTCGGTTATGGTGAAAATTTAGTACCTACTACAAATTCAAGGTGCTAGTAGGAGATATATGAGCAACTTTGATAAGTCTAGTCGTAATACGTGATTAAGGTGAATTTATATACTCACCAAGAGAGGCCGTTAAAGCTGGTGCGTAGGCTACAAACGAGTGGGACCCAATGATTCTACCACCTAAGAGTAGTGGTAATTGGGGTAAGTGATAGCCTGTTAGCAGCCATGCTCACCTTCAATGGTAGTGAGCATGGTAGTAGTGGTAGGGCTTTATTATGTTTGTAAATTTATATGAGTGACACTTGTTGTGAGTATACGCTCTTATAAACGCATAAATGGCCTTATAATAGCATGAGTATCATTATTTATGAAGTTATCCAAGTTTATAAGAGCCTGCCTTATTACCGATTGAACCTGCAGTGCTGCATTATCTATCTTGATATTAAATAAGGACATACTGGTGGAGTATTTGTTCGGCGTACTAAATATAGCTCCTGTCATCTCTGCCAGGCACTGATTATAGGCATAAAAATTGCTTACAAAGTCTTTCTGACTACCGGAATAACAGGTAGTGCATGCCGACTCTTATAATGGTCTTAAGGTGTCTGTTATGTTTACTAATGATGGAATCATCCTCTTCATTAGGAAAAATATGAGTAATAGCTGCAAGAGCTGCAGGGGTCAACACAGGTGGAGTACTCTTCACAGCATTCTCACCCTCAGACTTATGACACTTTGTTCTAGGCATATCAGACAATTTGGCTACATACTTCTCAGGCTTTTCCCCATAAGTATTCGACAGCACATCTATCAAGTCTGCTGCGCACTCCAAATAGTTATCTAGATTTATTCTCGTTCGTTTACAAGAAAAACCGGTATCAGGATCACTTGCTAACAGCACTTCGTCTTGCAGTGGCGGACCAGTGCGCACAAAAACCTTTTGTCCTGTATTCATGTAAGCAATCATGATTTCTACTAATATGTCTTTACATGCATCATCAAAGACAATTGCCTTAGACTCCGACATTATAATGTTATCTTTTATCTTAGCAAAATCAGCCAACTGTGGTGGAGCTGCTAGCTTCTGCGCCCATAAGTTGTGGCGTCCATTTACATAGGCTATTAGCGTGTCATACTTGGGATTTGTCACGGTAATAGCTCTTTTAGTTGTAACGTATCGTGGTAATATCTCCCGTGCTGGCTCACCTAATACATCAATGATAAGTTCGACCATCGAATACCTTAGGAAAGTTTGCCTATACTCTATACCTATAGCGTGATAATCACTATAATACTCATTTTTATCAGGCTTGGCTGCGTCAGTATCAAAGTATCTTTCGTCTGTCTCCTTACCTTGTAAACCTATACGCAAAAGAGCGATACACAAGGATGTTGCTTGATTACTATCATGACTTTCATCTGTAAGTGGTATATTGTCTTCAGGGAACACCTCCTAATCATATAAAGACTGAAGCCGGATTAGGTTTCGGTCTATATTTATAAAAAATTTACGCAAATTCCTCGTGTGGTACCGCTGCTCTCATGTCAAGGCTCGGCTTTAGACGCTCAAATGAAGCAAGAAACTCATTGCCGGCCTGCACAAATGCGCTTGCGGAAAGCAAGGAGAAAGTAACAATGCCTGTCTTTAATAGATAATTCAGATTACTTAAAAACATTACAGCACCTTAAAGTTTACATGGAAAAATTAACGACTATGACACTAAATATACTTCCATCAGAGGTGTGAGTGTGAGTAGGAGGTGTATTAGCAGCTTTGATTATTCTAATGGGCTATGTGATTGAGGTGAATACGCCATTAATGGGAGTTGTGAGCCTCCATTAAAGGCGTGCGTAGTAATCTCTATGAGCCTGCTAGTAGTGGTAGAGTTACCCTATCCAGCAGTCATACCCATTTTATTTGTATCAGGATGCTCAGTGATGCGGGATTCTGATGCCCAATCCCATCACTGGACTTATAGTATAATGAGGATCGTTGCTTAGGAAGTTTTGCAAGTTTGTAAGAGCTTGGCTTATGACGGTGACGACCTGTAACAATGGTGTCTTTTCCTTTATCAGAAACAAGGACCTACTGGTTATCAGAAACAAGGACCTACTGGTGGAGTCGTCAACTGACTGCTGATATCTTTCTCCTGTCATTTCTATCAAACACTGATTGTAGGCATAGAAATTTCTATTAAATTCTGTCTGATTGCTAGAATAACAGGTGGATACTAAGGTTTGCATAGCGATTCTTAGAGGGGTTTTAAGGTGTTCGATAGGCACAGCAATATTACTTTTATTCGTCATATTAGGGAAAATATGAGAAATGGCTGCAAGAGCTACAGGTACCAACGCGGGTCCAGTGCGCGTAGCTGCTTCATTGCATTCTATAGCCACCTCATTATCTCCACTAGAAACAGTGTTTTTGATTGAGTCTGAGTCTAGCTCCAGCAATTCTAACTCACCGGTGCAGCGCCAAAATTCATCTAGTCTTTCTTTTAGTGCTTGACGCGAATATGCACCACTAGAATCAAATGCTAGCGATATTTCTTCACTCGGCACTTTAGTGCCAGGAGTGCGCGAAAAAACAACTGAGTCATCCTTTAAGTAAGACAATATGATATCTACTAATATGTTTTTAAACGTATCATTGAAGATAATTGCCGACATCTCATTAGGATTTGACATTTGGATGGTGGATTTTATCCTTTCTAATTTGGCGAATTCTGGTGGAGCTGTTAGCTTCTGCTCCCATAAGCTATCGTGTCCATTTACATATATTTTCAGCTTACCAAACTCGTATCCTTTCACAGTAATAGGACCTGTGGCTTTAGTACTAAGGTGTGATAACACATCCTTCACTGGTTTCTCTATTATATCAGTGATAAACTCAACCATGTCATAAGTTAGGAAGTCTTGTCTGTAGTCAATACCTACAGCGCGATATTGGTCATAATCTTTATTGCTATCAGCTTTAGCTAAGTGAGTATCAAAGTATCTTTCGTCTGTCTCGCGGCCTTTTAAGCCTATACGAAAAATAGCGACACACAAGCCTGTCGCTTGATTGGATTCATCCAGCATCTCATTCAATAAAGGCTGGACCTGACTAAGGTTTGCATCTAAATTTTTTAAAAACTTACGCACCTCCACTTTTGGTATGTTTACCACTGACAGAGGGCCATCCGATTGATACGCATCATATGCAGCAATAAACTCATCACCGGCCTGCACAAAGGTACTGGCTAACAATAAAGATAAAGCAGCAATGCTTGCTTTTAATCGACAGTTAATATTATTTAAAATCATTATAATACCTTAAAGTTTACATTAAAAAATGAACGGATATAACACCACACCAACTTCCTCAGGGCGTGAGTAGGAGGTATCTGAGAAACTTTCATTATTCTAGGGGCCATGTAATTGAAGTTAATGCGCCTTCAATGGGAATGTGTCCATTAAAGGCGCGCGTAATAAACTTCATAAGCCTGCTACTAGGGGTAGGTGAGTGCTATCCTGTTAACAACCTTATTCTTTTTATTTGTATCGAGGATACTAGAGTAGAAGCCGAATCCCATCACCGGATTTATAATACTATGAGGATCGTCTTTTATGAAGTTTTGCAAGTTTATAAGAGCCTGGTTTATGACTGCTCGGACCTGCATATCTGGTGTATTTTCCAAAATTGTAAACAAGTACCTGCTGGTGGAGCCGAAGACTGACTGCTTGAATCTTTCGCCTGTCATTGCTATCAAGCACTGATTATAGCCATAGAAATTGCTATTAAATTCTGTCTGATTGCTAGAATAACAGGTGGCTATCAAGGTTTGCATAGAGATTCTTAAAGGCTTTTCAAGGTGTTTGATGCGTACAGCAAGGATACATTTATTCGTTAAATTAGAGAAAGTATGAGAAATGGCCGCAAGAGCTGCAGGTCTCAACTTGGGTCCAGTGCACGACGCTGTCTCATCGCACTTTATAGACGCCTCATTAATTCCACTCGAAGCGGTGGTTTTGACTGTGTCTTCGTCAAGCTCCAATAAATCTATCTCACCGGCGCAAAACCAATATTCATCTAATCTTTCTCTTAGTGCTTGATGAGAATATTTACCACTAGAATCAAGTGCTAGCGATATTTCTCCTTCCGGCATTTTAGTGCCAGGAGTGCGCAAAAAAATAGCTTCGTTATTCATTATGTAAGAAAGCATGATATTTACTAATATGTTTTTAAACGCATCATTGAAGATAATTGCCGACATCTCATTAGGATTTAACATTTGGATGGTGGATTTTATCTTTTTTAAATTAGCAAATTCTGGTGGAGCAGTTATTTTCTGCGCCAATAAACTATTGCGTCCATTTACATATGTTATTATCTTATTAATCTCGCATTCTTCCGTGGTAATTAAGCCTGTAGTGCTAAGGTGTGGTAACATATCCTTCACCGGTTGATTTAATATACCAGTGATAAATAGGACCATGTCATGAGTTAGAAAATCTTGTCTATACTTCATGCCTATAGCTTGATATTGATCATAATCTTTATTCGTATCATCCGCTGCAACAGTATCGAAGTATCTTTCGTCTGTCTCGCTGCCTTTTAATCCAATACTAAAAAGAGCTATACACAAGGCTGTCGCGAGATTGTTTTCACGCTGGTCATAAAACAGAGTCTCGACCTGACTCAGGTTTGCATCTAAATTTCTAAAAAACTTACACATCTCCGCGGGCGGTATATGTATCAATGCGGCCGCCATGCAACCATCCTTATATACCTCAAATGCAGCAACAAACTCATTACCGGCCTGCACAAAGGCACTTACTAACAATAATGATAAAGCAGCAATGTTTGTTTTTAATCGATAACTAATATGACTTAAAAACATTATAATACCTTAAAGTTCACATTAAAAAATGAATGGCTATGGCATCCCACCAACCTCCATCAGAGGTGTTAGTAGAAAGTATATGAGCAACTTTTATTACTCTAAGGGATTATATGATTGAGTGGGAGCACGCCTTCAATGGGAATGTGGTTCCCTTCAAGGCGTGCGTAGGAGACAAGCGAGCTAATCTCCATTGAGCCTACGAGTAGTGATGGATAAGTGCTATCCTGTCAGCAGCTATACTCATTTTCAATGGTGCCGAGTATAGTAAGCGAAACAGGAGTATTTATCCTGTTTCTTGCGTCTACTTTCTTAGCCCGAAACTCATCATTGGCCTTATGATACCGTAAGTATCTTTGAAGTTCATCAAGTTCTGAATAGCCTGGTTGATGACAGCCCTGATCTGTTCCTCTGCATCATGCTGCTTTATCGTAAATAAGGCTCGACTGCTGCAATCTTTGACCGGACTAAAATATCTAGCTCCTGTCATTTCTGTCAAGCATTGATTGTAGCCATAGAAGTTGCTATTAAAATCTTTCTGATCTTTAGAAAAACAGGCGGCTACCAAAGTTTGCATGGCGAGTCTTATCATGCCCTTAAGGTTCTTGGCAGTTTCAGAGAGGCGACCTTTATCCGCTACATTAGGGAAAATATGAGCAATAGCTGCAAGAACTACAGGAGTCAGAGCAGGTGGTCTAGTATCACCAGGCTTAACTACAAACTTCTTAGAAGCTTCAGCTTTGTCTTTTTCCCTCTCAAACATATGCATATCACCTAAGGTTCGCAAATATTCATTTAGTCGTTCTACTAGTACTGGTTTAGAAAACTTACCGCTAGAATCAATTGCTAGAGCCTTTTCTTCAGGCGTCACTTCAGTGTCAGTAATGCGTGAAAAAATAGCTGAGTCACCCTTTATGTAAGAAAACATGAGATCTACTAATGCGTCTACAAACACATCATTGAAGATAATTGCCGACATCTCATCAGGATTTAACATTTTGATTGAAGATTTTACCTCTACTAATGAGGAATATTCTGGTGGAGCTGTTAGCTTCTGCGCCCATAAGCTGCCATATCCATTTACAGATGTTACCACCTCACTAAACTGGTATCCTTCCACGCTAACGGAGTCTTGATCACTAAGGTGTGATAACGTCGCCTTCACTGGTTGATCTAATATCCTAGCAATAAGTTGGACCGCGTCAAACGTTAGGAAATTTTGTCTATACTTCATACCTACAGCGTAATATTTATCATAATTTGCATTATTTCCATCCGCTGCGATAGGATCAAAGTACCTTTTGGCTGGCTCACTACCCGTTAAACCTATACGAATAAGGGTGACACACAAGGCGGTCGCTAGATCTGATGCATGCCGCACCTCATTAAATAAAGACTGGATCAGACTCGAGTTTTCATCTAAATTGTTAAAAAACTTATACACCTCATCTTCTGGCACTTGTAACACTGTCTGACACTGGATGTCATTAACCTTTTTATGCTCCTCAAATGCATCAACAAACTCATGATCATGACTGGCCTGCACAAAGACACTTGCTGACAATAATGATAAAGCAGCAATGTTTGTTTTTAAACGACAACTAATATTACTTAAAAACATTATAATACCTTGAAATTTACATGGAAAAAATGAACGAATATAACACCCACCAGCTTCCATCAGCGGTGTGAGTAAAAGACAAATAAGCTAGAATAATTAGGCTATAAACAGCTGGTCATTGAGGGGGGGTGTGAGAACAGTCAAGCACCGACACCGTCAACGGTAACTAGTATAGATCGTCATTATCTAACGCACATCTGTACTCGCATATAAATCTGCACTATGCGATGCGTGCTCTTTGTAGTCCACATTTACACCTAGAGTTATGTGGGGTATATGCCGCCCAGCACATAGAACAATATAAACCTCAGTCACAGACATTTTTTAGTTAGTTGGTCATTGTTAAATTTAGTTAACTCCGACCTAAATATAAAAAAATGCATGAGCCTTCCACTATTCCTGCACGCAAGAGGAAAGAGACTCACTGAACTAAAGCCATGGCAGTATACAAAGTTATATTATAAATTACAAATAATACCATACCATTTTCCAGTGGTGGTTGATTATGGTGGCAACCGATAAAGTCTATATGCGCTTACTATCATGCGCTTATAGTAGCTAATAGCGTGAGACTGGGGTGAATGGTCGTATGCTGGCGGGTAAATTATAGCAATCAACAACCCACTTGTTTCAAGGGAAATTGGTGTCATAGGCTCACGGAAATTAAAGTGCAGGTTACAATATCTATAAGTGGCATTAATTATGCTGAGCAGCGAAGTGTAAATTTATGGTAAAGTTTGTCGAGGTAATTATTTATCTGCGTCGAAATTACTTCTGAGCTGCAAAGTATGGTTATGACTACATCGAACATAGGTATCCCTACCAGCATTAGAATTATTATTGCAGCCAGATTTTCTCGTATGTTTGCCCTAAGCACGGAGTGTTAGTCACGCAGACTCCACGAGCTGAATAATAATCGTCTATATTGCACTGTGTGATGGGTTTGTTATTGGCTGGTGAAAGAAACGAGCAAAAAGGCATTACGCAACAGATGCAGTTTAACTGGAGAGCGATGGCATGGGGGTGCCAGAAAAAGAGGGCATATGCCTCAGGTCAGTAGGTCCGCAGGTGGATATTCAGTATTCAGTTTGGTACCTAATAATTCCTCCAGTTTGGGTATCAGAAAAGAGTCATTTTCGCAGGCAAAACTAATACTGATGCCGCTAGCTCCTGCTCGCCCTGTACGACCAATCCTGTGTATATAGTCTTCCAAATTTTCTGGTAGATGGTAATTAATGACATGGCTTATATTGTCAATGTGAATGCCTCTGCCTGCAACATCGGTAGCAACTAATATGTTTATCTTGCCGTTGCGGAAGTTTTCAAGAGTTCTGAGTCGTTTATTCTGAGGAATTTCACCGGAAATTTGGTCTGCATTGATGCCTGTTTTTTGTAATTTTTCAGTCAGGCGTCGGGTTTGATCTCTCCTGTTAGTGAATACAATAACCCGCTGTAGTTTGTTTTTTATGATAATATTTACCAGTAGAGAATATTTCTGCTCGCTGGTGACAATGTATATTTTTTGAGAAACCGTATCTGTAGCAATGCTGTCTGGCTCGATTTCTACTTTTACTGGGTACCAAGTCCATTGCTCTCCTAGTCTAAGTACTTCGTCGGTATATGTTGCAGAAAATAACAAGGTCTGTCTATCACCGGGGCTGGGGGTCATCCTGACGATACGTCTAACCTGAGGAATAAATCCCATGTCCAGCATACGGTCGGCCTCATCAATGATCAGTGTTTCGACAAGATCAAGGTGAATATCTTTTCGTTCGCAATAGTCAAGAAGTCGCCCAGGAGTTGCAACAATAATATCGACATAGCTCTCTGTTAGTTGTTTAAGCTGTTTGTCATAGTCCATGCCTCCGACTACGGTAACAACATGAAATGGTAAATGACTGGTTAATTGTTCGGCATCGTTGCCTATCTGTAGTGCTAGCTCTCTGGTTGGGGCAATAATAACTGCTCGAGGTTCACCTAAGTAGCGCGGGGATGGTGGAGGTATCTCAACGAGGTGCTTAATCGTACTGATAAGGAAAGCTGCTGTTTTACCAGTGCCCGTCTGAGCTTTGCCTATAGCATCCTTTCCTGCTAAGGTGCTACTTAGTACTTCAGCCTGTATGGGTGTGCAGTACTTGAATCCTTGGTCATAAATTGCGTGCATTAAGCCCTCGGGTAACTCAAAATCATGAAAGCGGGTTTTTCCTACATCAGGCTCTACGTTGAACTGGCTTAGAGTCCACTTTTTATTTGTCGGATGTATATTGGTGGAATGTTTTGGCTTGCACTTGTTGGTTTTGCAGCTTTTGCTATGCTTTTTTGTTGAGGGGTCGTTAGAAGCGTTTTTAAACGCAGGCTTGCGCTGTGAGCGGTCACCGCCCATTTCAGCCTCGGAAGGAGTACTTTTTTTCTTACGAAATATTCCTAGAAAACCACTCAATGCATTAGTCTCATTTTTGATGTATCAGATACTTCCAAGGCGGTGCTTACGCAGACCCATTGGTAGTTTGTTGACTATGGCACTGATTTTAGCCTGAAATACATGAAATAGGGTATTTCTTTAAAAAATACACCTATAATTTTATCATAATAATGAAGATCCAAGTCTGGAACGTATCATTTAACTGGGTGGAAGTAGGGATTATCTGAAGAGAAATTACTACTATTTTCTCCGGAAAGATGGGAGGTAATGACGGAATATTACCCGCAACTGACATACGAGTAGCGATGCCAGCCTTCTGCCCTAAAGAAAAAGGGTTGTACTCGAAGTGATGTGATGAAAATCATGTAGCCGTTACCATTGAAGTGTGAGGCTGGCTGACCCAGCTATTTAACCCAATTACTATCCCCTCTGCATATAGGCTTCGCTCGTTTGTTGGCTTCTTATGTATTCTATGGTAGCTGTGATGCACTTCGGATTTTCGTTTACGTAAAGCTTTACTGGCTATAATGATATACTAACAATTACAGAAACAAAAATATGAACATTTTAAAAGCTTTTTTGTTTCAGATAGAAGTGGGTTTTAAATATCGCTATCATCTTGGGGGATCAGCTCGTCTGACAAGTTTTTTTGCTTATGAAACAAGCCTTCTGAACAACCTTTTTTTTTCTGCACTCTGCGCAGTGTGCGCTTATATCTCTTCTCTAGCTCTTTATTATTTGTCCAAAGAAAAGGGGCCATATTTTCAGGACGCACCCTGAACAAGTGCGCAAATAAGGAGCATTCCTCGGAAAAAGCACTTAATTTTGCTGAGTTTGTACCGCTAGGAGATGAGGTATCATTCTCGTCGTAATACAGTGTCATCATATACTTGATGGGATTTATTTGCATCGTGACCACCTCTCCTCATTATTTATTTTACCATTCATATTTTATTAGACTTTAATTTGATTAAAAAGTTCCCTATGGCATCTCTGAACAAGTCTAATAAATGTGCGATAATACAGCCACACAAACAAACAGCAGCTTGAGAAGCGCCAACTTAGTGCAACCATCTTTGCTGATATCAATCAATATCTTGTTGAAAAAGGCATCAAGGTATCTCAAGGCAGCATGGTAGATGCTACCATTATCAAAGCTCCTAGCTCTGCTAAAAACAAAGACAAAAAACGTGACCCTGATATGCGTTCCACCCGTAAAAACGACCAATATTATTTTGGTTTTAAAATACACATAGGAACAGACATCAAGAGCAACACTATACACAGCGCAACCGTCACTCCAGCCAATGAAACTGATGCTCACGAGTTCCCCAAGCACTGCGCAAAGATAACAAAGTAGTATTCGCAGATACGAGTATTACTAGTAACACATACAAACGAGGAGCACTCAGCCTTCGCATGATCTGGAAGGTCAATGACAATTGCTGGCGATTACGTTTGCGCTATAACTGCTACTTAGGTTGCCTTTTCTTGATTTGCGCATGTCATTGACTTTCCAGCGTAATCCTAAGCATCGAGCGCCTCGCTTATATGTGTCGCTGGTGTACGCATCGCCAAAGATTATTTCGTCTTCCTTTCTCAACAAAGCAACCAGTTCGCCAATATCCACTTTGTTAGCTGAGATAACCGTTACTGTATGAGCAGTACCACTATTCACATCCGCACCGACATGGATCTTCATGCCAAAGTACCACTGATTTCATTTACGTGTCTGGTGCATTTCAGGATACGTTTGCCTTCGGCGTTTTTGGTCGAGGACGAAGCGCTTATTAATGTGGCATCTACCATAGTGCCTTTTGAAAGTGCAAGGCCGTGTATTTTCAAGTGCTCACTGACCGCAGCACATAACTTGTCAGTCAATTGATTATGCTCCAATAGGTGACGAAATTTCAGGATAGTTGTTTCATCAGGGAATCTCTGAACAAGCACGTTAATTTTTTACCCATTCCTAAAAATACAAATTTAAATTTATGGTGTATATATTCATCTTATGGGCATGCTTTTAGGTAAATTCACCCTAGTTTTTTCCGTTTCCCCTCGCTATTGGCGAGTTTTGGGCGCGCCCCCCCCAAACGCCCTCGTTGCATGTAAAGATTGACCAGTCCAAGCAGAGTGAATACTTGAGCGGCATTTTTTACTAAACCTTTGTAGCTGGCTTTCTTGCATCCTAACTTACATTTTATCACTCGAAAGCAATGCTCAACTCTGACGCTAACTTGAACGCATATCTGGGTCGCATTTTTTGTCTTTGTTTTTAGTTGAGCTGGCAACGTGGATAATGGTCGCATCTACCATGCTGCCTTGAGATACTTTGATGCCTTTTTCAACAAAATATTGATTGATATCCGCAAAGATAGTTGCACTAAGTTGGTGCTTTAAATTAGTCGTCTGAAATTAAGTATGGTGGCGTCATCAGGTATGGTATCTGATAATTCAAGTTGCGCAAACCGCCGCATACAGTCCATATCGCATATGGTATGCTCTGCTGCCGGGTCTGATAATGAGTACCATTGCTGTAAGAAATAAATCCGCAACATACTTCCCATTGGCATTGGTGGGCGACCTTTACCTTTCTTGGGATAGTAAGACTCTATAATATTGAGCAGGCGTACCCATGGTACGGTTTTTCCATTTCATTTAGAAAGCGCTCACGCTTAGTGATAACTTTTTTATGGGTGTATTATGCGGATGCGAAAGTTATTTGTTTCATAGAACAATGCTGTTTGTTTGTGTGGCTGCATTATCACACATTTATTAGACTTGTTCAGATATTCCTTAATAAAGTCATCGCTGGTCGACCAATAGGTTTATGAATCACTGGCCTTTAAAGATGATATGGGTTTGGCAACACCACTCAATTTTTTTGTAAATTTAAGATGGAAACTAAAATAGAATAGCTAAATGTTTTTTCCGTACATAGGAGGTAGCAGTCATCCCACATAAAAGACTGAACTCATAAAATTCTGGAGTAATACAATAAGTGGACAGACTAAAACTTGCGATGTGAAGCAGTTGTCGGTAGATTTCCAAATTGCCACACTCTGACATATAAGTTTGGAATGAGCCCTCAAACCAAACACTATGAACAGCTGACTCAAGACAAACGATACCAGCTTCACGCTATAACAGCAGGTCACAGTTCACGCGGATTGATAACCTGCCCTATTTCTTGAGAGCTATTAGCCAATATGATTAACGGCAACCCTGTGCCGCTGCCCATTGATCTTATTGACCAGATAAACCCTGTTCGTTTTCTAGTGAAGGACTTGATCAGAAATAAGGCATAGGTAACGATACTACAGTGCACCCAAAGAAAACCGACAAACACCAAAATGCAAACAACAAAGTCACAAATCTATTTATATTTTTTAAATCTGACACCTGAAGCCTCCAACACTCATACTCAACTTTATCGTCTCTGCATTACTATACCAGTTACTATTAAAGATATGAGTAGGTGATTATGGGAAGCGGGAAAACGGAAGGTGGAAAGTGAAGCAGTCCACAAGCTCACGCCTTCAAGTGAAGTAGGAATGGTTATAAAAATAAAAATAAAAATAAAAAGTATTATTCATCTTCTTTCTTCGTTAATGAATGATGTAATAATGCAATACATACTGAAAGCATTCCAGCTAATAATGTCGCTAAAATAGTTCTTAAAACTAGTGTCGTCCCCTCTCTCGACAAAGGTTCCTCAATATTTTCCAAATAATGATAAGAAGTAAAATAATCATCCCTCTCAAATATTATATTATTAAGCCCACCCAGTATTATTTGTTGTTCTTCTATTTCTGGGTCAATAATACTGAGATTCCTTATATCCTTTAAAACTTTAACTTCCGCTGCTAATATTTCTGACCCATAGTGAACCGGAAACATCTCTACTACTGGATTAAAACTTGCAGAATAGCCACGTTTACCCGCAGCAACTGCCATTTGATAAGAATATTCTGTTTTTTCAAGCATCAGTGCTAATTTTTTTTCAGCTTTCTGTTTTGCCATATTAATCGACATAATAAATTCATTCCTAGAAAGATCTAATAAAACAACAAGCTTCTCATACTGTGATACTTTAACTAACTTATTCACATGATTAATGTATGCCTCCAACATTACAGCAGAATTCTGCTTGGTGTTTGCTCGAAACTCTAACCTGAAATTAGATGTCCCTGGAATTAATTGTGCTGATATTGTCTTCGTCCATTCGTTTAATTTATGACGATATAAAGAGAGAACCTCTAGATTCACACCCGCCAACTCATTTGTTGGCATTATTATTGCGTTTGCTTTTAACCAGAATAAAAATTCAGAACTACTCTCCAAAAATAGTTTTTTATTTGAGAAGGAATTAAATGCATCAACAAAATATAGCAACAACATATCTGATTCACATATATTTGATAATTCCTGCATAATTGCTTCACCTGATTTACTTGATTTACTTGAAAAATCAGGAAAGGAATTTAAGACACCCATTACTTCTTTGCTTTTAGTATATAAAGTAACTACGTCATTTAATTGAGGCCGAATCACCCCCACCTCCGCTTTCCACCATTCTTGCGCATTCGACGCATAAAAAACAGTACCACCAATGGCGACCGCACACATTAATACAGTGAACCACTTATAAGCCCAAATAACACCAAACAACTCGCGCACATCAATTCCATCATCCTGCTTCGACTGTTGATATAAAGTGGTTTTCTCTGAAGATAGTGGTGTGGCACGTTTCATCGTAATTATTTACTCTTTTATCCATTATCCATCGTTCCTGCACAGGAACATGGGAATAAATGAAAATATTCAAAAATAGACCTATTTCAGGCCTGCTACTGCCATATCGCGCTGAATGATAAAGAACCATACACTCTGGCTTTGCTTTTATCCTTTAAGGCCTACTGACCTCCAGAAGAAACTTATCACACGACTGCTGCAATACACTAATTGTATTCCTAATGTTTTTCGTGAAGGTTATACACGATATCACTGCCGACATCGGGAGACGACAACCAAGCGTAGCTAATGATCCTACAGTAGAGAGGACTAGATAGTGCGAGTAGTCAACACACCCACAAGAGTAATGGTTACAGTCTTCAGTAGTGGAGGAAGAGCGTCATATTTAAAATCTGGTAACATATAATATCCAGTACACTACCATCCTTACACCACTATATTTTATTTAGGATATTTATTATTGCACATCTATTATTTTTTGCAATATGTTTTGGAAATTTATTTGATATTAATCGGCGGCAAATGTCAATAAATATATACTGCCTTGAGGTATAATCTTGCTTACCGTTCTCACCTTAACTAATAACGAGTCTATACCAGGAACACTTAAGGAAGCTCTGAACAAGGTTATTCTCGCACGGGAAGGCACCTATAAGGTATTGATTTTGCTGGACCCACTCCTCCTCGGGGATTACGAAAGTGACTTTAATCAGAGGCTCATTAAGGAATCTCTGAATAAGTATAATAAATGTGAGATAATACAGCCACACAAACAAACAGTATTGTCGTATGAAACAAATCACTTTCGCATCTGCAGAATACACCCATAAAAAAGTTATTACTAAACGTGATCTCTTTTTAAATGAAATGGAAAAAACCGTACCATGGGTACGCCGGCTAAATATTATAGAGCCTTACTATCCCAAAAAAGGCAAAGGTCGCCCATCAATGCCAATAGAAAGTATGTTGCGGATTTATTTCTTACAGCAATGGTACTCATTATCAGATCCTGCAGCAGAGCATGCCTTATACGATATGGATTGTATGCGTCGGTTTGCGCAACTTGATTTATTAGACGCCATACCTGATGAAACCACCATACTTAATTTCAGAAGACTAATTAAAAAGCACCAACTTAGTGCAATCATATTTGCGGATATCAATCAATATCTTGTTGAAAAAGGCATCAAGGTATCTCAAGGCAGCATGGTAGATGCGACCATTATCCAAGCTCCTAGCTCTACTAAAAACAAAGACAAAAAACGTGACCCTGATATGCGTTCCACCCGTAAAAACAACCAATATTATTTTGGTTTTAAAATACACATAGGAACAGATATCAATAGCAACGTCATACACAGCGCAACCGTTACACCGGCGAATGAAGCTGATGTTAACGAATTACTCAAGTTACTGCGCAAAGATGAAAAAGTAGTATTCGCAGATGCGGGTTTATACTAGTGACACTTACAAACGAGAAGCACGCAGCCTTGGCATGAGCTGGAAGGTTAATGATAAACGTAAACCAAAGAAAAATATGAGTTCATCACAAAAGAAACAAAACCGCAAAAACTCACAGATTCGTGCCAGAGTAGAACATTGTTTTAGAGTGATAAAATGTCAGTTCGGATACAAAAAAGCCAGCTACAAAGGCTTAGTAAAAAATGCAGTTCAAGTATTCACCCTGCTTGGACTGGCCAATCTTTACATGCTACGAGGGAGTTTGGGGGGTTAATCCGCCCAAAACTCGCCAAAATCGAGGGAAAACGAAAAAAATAGGGCGAATTTACCTAAAAACACGCCCATAAGATAAATATATACACCATAAATTTAAATTTGGCTTTTTACGCGCTGGTAAAAAACAAACGTGCTTGTTCAGAGATTCCTTAACTAACTACACACAGCTTCATGGGTTTGCGACCTCCGCCACTGGGAACTGTTTTTCCGCAAACTTTTGAAACAACCGGCGACTAAGCTTTATACCCGAAGAAGTGTCTATCTCTGGAAACAACACAATAGAGAAGGGAATTTTAAAATGCGCTATCCTACGCACTAACTGCTGCTTGATAACTAACTCATCTAACGTACCATTTCTGCTTTGTACATAAGCAATCGGAATTTGGCCAAACTCTACACTATCTACCCCCACAACAACAGCTTGAACTATTCCTGGCAACTCCATAAGAACCTGTTCAATTTCTTCAGGGTGAATATTCTCGCCCTTAAAAACAATCATATTATCTGAGCGTCCTTTAATTAAGATCTGATCACCATACCACTGCCCCTTATCCCCTGTGTGATACCAGCCCTGATTGTCAGTAATCTTTTGCAAATATCCATTCCTGTAATATCCCATGGCCAAAGTTTTTCCCCTTACCATAATATCACCCTTATTATTAAACATGAGCTCCCGATATTTTAATATGGAACCAGAGGAAACAGATGCACCAACAAACTGCGGTGTGCCTGCACAAACTTGAGAACTCATTTCTGTCAAACCATAAGTAGTGATAACCCTAACACCATTTCGCTGCGCCTTTTTCACCAGATCACCGGAGACCATACCACCACCCAACAAAATATTTCTAACCCCTAACGTTCTAAAATCAACGGACTCCAACTCCAGTAGTCGATATAGCTGAGTGTGAACAAGAGAAAGGTGCGTTACCGTGGTCTGTAAAAGATTGGATAATAAGCCTTTGCTTTTATCATAAATAATAATCTTTGCCCCTGCCAACAAACATCTAAACACTATCGCCACACCACTCACATGAAAAAGCGGCAAAGACAATAACCAAGCATCCTGAGAACCAAGAGCCAAAATATCTTTTGCTCCAGCAACGCTGTGATAATAATTTGAAAAATTATGCGCAACAGCTTTGGGAGCATTAGTGGTTCCTGATGTTGCTATCAGATCCATAATTATCTCAGGATCAATGATCACCGGCTCAACAGATGTCAGCGGAACTACAGTCCTGATTGGTAAATGCAAATAATGGCACCCCGCATACTGATCATCAAAGACCTCTAGTATCTGACATAACCATTTTGCTTTTATCAACAAACAATAATTATGAATGTGCGAACCAAGAGACTTAGGATCAACTGGACAAAAAATTACGCAACTACGCATACAAGCAATCATCAGAAGAATTGTATCCAAGGAATCTAATGCAAGAACTACCACCCTGTCTCCTACAACCACCCCTTGGGCCTCCATTGCCTTCTGATACTGAGTCACCCAAGTATCCAGTAGCACCGCCGAATAAGACTGCGCTCCTTCCTGAATAATAATATGATCGGAATACTCCAAAGCAAGGTGCCTCAATGGACAGGCTCTCACGTCTGCTCCTCTTCCCATACCAACTCCAGTTTATTTAATGCCGCTTCTGGCAGAGGATAACCAGACTCAGGCATTTCTTCTATGATGTTTTCGACAAAAGCAGACAAAGTGTCCAAACCAGGCATTTCTCCGGGAAACCAATGGGCACTCAGTTGTGCCAAACAATGAATGCCTATAATAGATTCAAAAGAAGAGCTTAATATAACTCTAATACCCGCTAACAACAGCCCATTTGTCAGTTGCCGACAATCGTGTAATCCTCCAATCAACGTTGGCTTAATCACCACCGCTTTTAGCCCTTTGTAACCAAGAGTATTAACTGTCCTGCAATGCTGAATACTTTCATCAAGAGCGTATCCTATTCCTGTTTCGCGATAAAAACCCGGGAACTCAGCAATATTAGCTGTTGGCTCTTCAATATAAGCTATTTTTTTTAGTACGCCATAACCATTCGTGCCAGCCTGTGTCAATAATCTATAAGAGAATTCAAGTGCCTCTGACAATGTCCATTTTTGATTGGCATCAAGACGAATACTAACCGACTCTGGCAGCAGTTTAAAGACGGCTATTACCCTTTTGACATCATCAACAACAGCACCTCTAGCAACCTTCATTTTAAATTCCGAAGGCCAGCCCCCCTTCCATTCACGCAACCTCTGTCTGATACAATCTACATCACCCAACAACAAAGGAGCCAACTTAGGAGAAGGCAACCAGTGCTTTACTGATAGCCCCCATAGCGCAGATTCAATGGCAAACGATGCCGACGGACTGGCTCCCGAAGAAAAGAAATTAATTTGACTTTGCTTTCCCTTCTCACTAACGAGACAATGTAGCTGGCTATATAATACGCGTCCAGCCTGCTCCAGTGATTCAACACTAAAGCTCGGTAGTGGCGATGCTTCACCATAAGCAACTCGGCCATATTTATCGGTTAGCTCCACAATAAAGCCACGCCTAACATTAATGCCGTCTGCTTTCAGAGGCAACGCATAATGTAATGGAAGCTCGTACTTAAATATACGAAATTTTATGATCTCAGGATGTATTTTTTATTCCTCTTCCCCATTGTGAACCCTATCAAGAACTTCAAACATTCACCCATAGTTATTGAAAAAGCTTAACTGATGGATATCAAGGGCTACGACGAAAACGCTTTAAATCTGGTTCTCTTTTTTCCAAAAAAGCATCACGGCCCTCCTGAGCTTCTTCACTCATATAAAAAAGCAACGTCGCATTACCTGCCAACTCCTGCAGACCCGTCTGACCATCGCAGTCTGCATTCATTGCTGACTTCAAGCAACGTAATGCCAACGGTGAATGCTGAAGTATTTCACGGCACCATTGAAGAGTTTCTTTTTCCAAATCCGCAAGAGGCACAACGGTATAATTAAACCCATATTCAATGCTTCTCTAGCATTATACTGACGGCATAGAAACCAAATTTCGCGGGCTTTCTTCTGCCCAACCACACGGGCAAGATAACTGGCACCAAAACCACCATCAAATGAGCCAACTTTAGGCCCAGTCTGGCCAAAGCAGGCATTATCAGCTGCAATAGTCAGATCGCATACCAAGTGTAATACCTGTCCACCACCGATGGCATATCCTGCAACCATTGCCACAACTGGTTTCGGGCAAGTCCTGATCTGACGCTGGAGATCTAGAACATTCAAGTGCTGAACGCCCTGATCATCTTGATAACCTGAATTACCACGCAAACTCTGATCACCACCGGAGCAGAACGCTTTTTCTCCGGCACCAGTCAGTATAACAACCCCAACATCTTCATCAAACCGAGCCAACTCCAGCGCTTTGCGAATTTCCATAATAGTCTGAGGACGAAAAGAATTATGGCCATGGGGGCGGTTTATGGTTATTTTTGCCACGCTTTCGGCTTTATGATAGAGAATATCTTTATAGGCATAGCCAGCAGTCAGACACTCCCAAAACACTGACTGTCCAGTTTGCTCACTCATCCTTTACTCCATTAATGCAACATTAATCTTCGAATAATAACAGCCACTTTTTCTGGCTGCTCTCTGTGCACGTTATGTCCTGCACCAACAACACACTGCAAACTCCGCAAGCAACCCATTTTATTAAGCTTCTTACCAATATTAGAAAATGCTTTATCATTTTCGCCACATAGGTAGTGCACAGGAAACGGTGCAAATAATCAATACTAAACATAGTAGCAGCATTAAATGCATTCAGACCATGAGGAATCTGAAAATAAATCTCTGTTTACTCCGCAATAGTGCCCAAGGGCAGACGGTTAAAAACCCCACCCCCATCATTGTTAAGAACAATAACAACAAAAGGACTCTTAACCTTTCTGCTCAAGGCTAGAGAGTTCAAATCATGGAGAAATGACATATCCCCAATAATAGCAACAAAACATTTTCCTGATGCCATTGCACAGCCTGAGGCCGTCGCAACCAAACCATCTATACCACTAGCACCCCTGTTAGTATAAACATCACTAATATGGCTTTTTGGAAAAGCATCCAGTAGCCTGACAGGTAGACTATTACCAACAAATAAATCACAATCAACAGGTAATAATGAACCAATATTGACACCAATCCAAACTTCCGTCAGTGCGCCACCATCAAATTGTGCTCCCATAACCAACTAAATACGACTACTGTCATATTTTAATTGCAACAATCGCTCACGCCTCTCCTCCCAATTGCAACCATCATTAAACTCTTCAACAATCAACTTTTTAAAGAACAGCAAATACTATCAATAGCTCCAACATAATGATGAGTTTGCCTATACCCCATGTCCATTCCTCGAAACTCCTCACTAAACATGACATAGTTTTTCCAATTACCCTGTGCAAGAAATTTAGAGCAGTTTAGTAACTGAGGTTACTCAGGAATGCATAGCAAAAGCGACTGAGATATACCAATAACCATTGAAGGTGCGATTCTTGATACCTACTTCTAACTCTCAACTACCCCACCCCAGAGGCAATATCTGAACCCATCAACACGCCAATCAGCCTTTACTGCCATTAGAATAGGACTACTCTAATGGCAATTTTGTAAGATGAAGTCTGAAAATAATTAGATATCATAATATCTAGCATTCATTACCTCACAAAGCACTCTCGTCCACAGCTACATTTATAGTTTCATTATTAGACTGAACAGAAACACCGTCAGCGCCATAGATATACTCTAAAGGTTTTGTGAAATCTCTTCTACAGAGAGCACAGCGTACAACTCCTGCATCCTTACAATCTTGCCAGCATTTCTTATCAAGATAATGGTTACAATCTGCAAATCCTACCATCTCCGTTTTACCAACTTCCAACCCCTTATAGCAAATGTAACACGCAGGATTTTTATCAACTTCACCCGAGTTTGCGTCAGCTTTAACTGATAACGATCCATGAGGATATAACACCGTAAAACACTCTTGATACGACAATTTGTCAGATTTCCTAAACAGATAACAATCGGATATATTTTTTATAAACTGCTGCTTACATGCGTCAAATATATCATCCGTTATGCACACTTCAGGTCCACACATACGTGTACTTTTTATCTTTTTAGAAAGAGCAATAAGCCTTCTATCCAAGTCATCTTTGTCCTTAAATACAGACTCTCCAGACTCCTTTATCATGTTTTGCATGTTCCCTATTGAGACATATCCTGCTATTTGATTAGGGTCTACAAATCCTGGCACACTTCCACGTATATTCATCGTATTCAATAAAGACCATAGATACATAGCACAGAGATGCTGGCTTTCTAAAAATGCCATTTCTTTAATTGATGGTATTAGTAATATTCTAGACAAATCTGAATCTTGACATCCATCCTCATTATATTTGAAATCATTTGTATTTTGCGTATCATTTAAATACGTATAAATATTGTTTACAATGACCTTTTCACAAAACATTTTACTTAAGTTATATATAAAGTCAGAAATCTCAGCAGCAGTGCAGTCTGGTTTTTTTAACAATAAATACCTAGGAGCCAATAATAACACGACACCAATATCAGTATCGAATACATCATTCCCTCCAATGAATTTCCCGTCACGGCCAATTAAAGATCCAAGACTTTTATCAATACCACTGGCTCGCAAGGGAGATGACTTATAACTTAAATGCACATCCCCAAAACTTCTTAGCAGCAGAATATAACTGGTAGTACCCAGTTGATACGCTTCCATTACAAGCTTTCTGTTCATTTCTAACATTAGAGATAACGTAAGAAAACTATCACCATTAAAAAAAGATTTATTTATTGCCCTAGCATCAGAAAAACTACAAGAATATTTGAACTCAGGCTCTGTGATTGATCTAATAACAGTAGGAAATGATGGGCCACCGTCAAACATATTAAAAGACAAACCTAATTTATAAAGATCCCTGCTTTTAAGTTGATTATGAAATGACTTCCAAATAGCTTGTTGCTCAGGATTGATTCCACTTTTGACCATATATAGTCTATGTAATGCATTTTTATACACATTACCACCTTCAGCATTATCCAAACTGCATTCTTCCAGCGCACATATACTGTCTTCCAACAAAGAAACAGGCATGCCCGACGTGGCAGATTTTCTTTCATGACTTGAGATATCATCATCACTATTTTCACTTACTAGATCCTCGGTTTGAGGAACTAAAATCTGAGTACTATCCATCCCAATAGCAGAAACTTCTATTTTTTCCTTATCTGTTACTTGCAATGAATCTGGATATACAGTACCTTCTGCAGCACTAAATGGATTGCATATCTCCGATTCACTTATGCCATCTTGCACTAAAGTAACAGGCCTACTTGAAGTATCTGATATAAATATATCATCTGGGTTACTTGGCGTTTTCATCTTTTTATTCACACTCGCCCCAATTCTAGCAAATGGCATAGGGATAGCATCCTTAGCAAGAGGAGGTGCTTCCTTCGCCGCAGGAATACCAAAAAATTTAATATCTTTAATACTAATACTATACAGATCATCAAGAGAAACATCGTTAACAATAAGCAAATCCCTCAACTTAATATCTTTAATATAACTACAGTCATGGTCATGATATGGATATTTCATCGCACCATAAAGCGGCATATCAATAGGGGCATTAATTTTCTTATTACAACAAAAACATTCCATCCATGCTCCAGTTCCTAGACTAAAAAATCCTGCTTGAGCGCATTGTGCATGACTTATATTGGTTAATATATACGCCCTATCCACTGACTTATAAGATTTTATCCTAAACAAATAAGACTTATACTCCGCCCGACCTGCAGCAAAAATCATTTCGCTAAACAAGGTGCTTATAAATATATAACACAAAAACACCAGAAACAGACATACCCCTCTCTTCTTTAAAAAAGTATTTTTTTACTATTAAATCTTCTTTCCATTACCCTGCTACCTCTATTTTAGGGAAAATAACATTTTTTCAAGGCTCTGCAACTATTGGTGTGCCCATTACCATTTACGCAATTAGTTTACTGACCGACTTCATTAAACACAACAATACATACATAAGTCCTAGCATATTCTCACATGATGCAGAAAGGGAACCACAAATAGCAATCTCTGAATATTACAGAAACCTAGAAGCCTAGCAAAACAGAACCGAGTTTATCACAGTAAAACTGTATACTATAGTATATATTGCTTATGATACAAAAAACCTAAATTTTTTATTTCCCAACACATACTGCGACTACTAAAATAAGTAGGGCATGCTCGTCTAACAAAAACTGAACTTGGATTTTGCCAAAATGGCGTGAGAACCTCTCGCATAGGAAACATTTTCTATGTTTATGCAAGGGAGTCAGATAATTTATTTTATCATAGTTTGCTTGTATGATATTGTGTTACAGATCTGTAAGTAATCTCTTATCCATAAATAATACAGATCTGTTTGGATTTGCAATATGGGCATTGTGGTGTTGTAATAGCTAGTGTTATTTTCGGTAGAGAATGATGCTTATTTAGGAATGAAAGTATTAGGTGGTATAGCACTATGAGTAAGTTAATTAAGGTTATATGTTTTTTATTTGGTGCGATATGCTTCATTCATTCTTCTTACGGGCAAGGTGATCCTGAGACATTTAAAGATATAGGTGAGCAATTAAGAATGACTGCTTGTTCTGCTGGAGAGAATAAATTTAATGACCTTGCATTCGGTCTGAATGATAAAAGCATTACGCTGATTAAAAAATATATGAAAAAAAAGGGCTAACGCAAAAAAAAAGAACTGATGCGCATAAAGCGGAATTAGCTATGGAATTCAATGCTTTTGTTGTCGATGGAGAGATGAGTTATTTGGTAGTGCCATTTCCTTTTGGTGAACAGCAAGTAATTAAAAGGGTAAATGAAAATTGTATGGGAAGTATTCATGATGAGCGCAATATAACATGCTCAATGGGAAATGATGATTTATACACAACGCATGATAGCTATTATATAATGACAACATCTAAGCAAAACAAAGTAAGTTTATACTGCCCCCCTGAATTTTATGGGATTTTTAATACAATAGCTAAAAATATGAGCAAGCATACGGGTAAAAAGTATATGAAAATACAGATAGGGCTTTATCATGACATCTCCAAGCATAAAATGGCTCTAAACTGGCATAGAGATTGGTGGGAGCACATGACAAACAATCCGGACTTTCTTGCTTTTGCTGTCCTAGATATGACGCTACCTAATGACAATATTGTTAGCTCACATGCACAAATAGCGTTAGGATTCATTGACGAGGATCATGCGTATCTTTACACTGCCACGAGATCAGGGGTAACAAATTCTCCATCTTATAAACCTGAGCATGAGTTCGTATTCAATCTTTCTTCGATGTTAAAGTGTCGTTTTCAGGTAGTTCGCAACGTCCAACCTCTTAAAGAACTCAATAACTTTACGGGAAGTGGATATATTGTCGACCAATCTATGAAAAGAGATGACTGTAAAAAAATAGTGCATTGTAGACAGGTGAGACCGTATGAGGCTGAAAGATTGACAATGATTGTTCGCTGTTTCAGTGCCTATGATGAAAATGAGATGAATAATGACTCAGAGTATAAAAAGGTAAAAAACATTGGGGATGAGAATACATACATTGCTGTAATGAGGAATGCTGCACCATGTGCTTGGAATACTATGGTTCCGACGCGTACTGAGTATAGCCATTGTGATGCTCCTCATTGACTTGAATATATTTGTTAGCTAAACGCCTTGAGGTATATTTCAGTTATTTGTTCCGGCTGAGATGTGCAGAAGCGCATCGACCTAAGGGATTAATTATTGGCGGAGATTAATCGTCAGCGGAAAACCAAAAATATCATCATGAGTGGAGGTCTCATTAATATCATTGATGCCACACCGATAGAGGCGGCGCAATTAAGATCGTAACGACACAGACGGAAAGTTAAATTTGGATTTTTAGGATTTGGTAAAAAACCAAGGTGCTTGTTCAGAGATTCCATAAGCAACTCGGCCATATTTATCGATTATCTCCGCAATAAAGCCACGCCTAACATTAATGCCTGCTGTCTTCAGAGGCAACGCATAACGCAATGGAATCTCGTACTTAAATATACGAAAC
>JASXSV010000028.1 GCA_030674915.1 Candidatus Endonucleibacter bathymodioli | reverse complement strand
ATTCCCTAAGTAGCAGTCAGCGCAAACGTAATCGACAGCAATCAAAAATACGAACTAGGGTAGAGCACCTGTTCCGAATCCTCAAGTGTCAGTTTGGTTACCGCAAAGTGTGTTACTGTGGTTTGGAAAAAACAGAGTGCAAGTTATGAGCCTGATGGCGATGGCCAATTTATACCTGCAACGTAATGCGTTGACAGCATAATTGCGCCATAAATCCGCCTCTAGAGCGGATAAGTGGGGAGAAACGACAAAATGAATCGAAAATCACGATGAAATAAGCTCGAAAGCCAGGGAATTTTATCGCAAATCTGACAAACTACTTCAATCAGAGATTCCTTAGTTATTTTGGGGATTTGGGTTCTATGCTTCGTCCTATCAAAGGTCAATGACAGGGGTTATCTTATTACGAGGACTTAATCGCATGTTCCATAGAGTTGGTATGCATTTATTTTTATATGCTCTATAATATAAGTATAACGGAATATAATTTACATATAGGAATTGCAATGCCTAATAAACTCTCGATGGGGATAATCACTCCGACCTTGTCCAGTATAGATATAGGCAATGTCAAGTGCAAAACAGACAATATACTCAAAAACACAACCAAAAAACTTATAAGAAAATTAAGAGATACTTCCTCAGATAAACCACTATCAAAGAGAGCTGTCACTATACCAGTCAAAGAACCAATAATATATACAAGAAGCAAACTAGATAAGCCGCTAACGCTAAATCAAATTTATCAAGAGCAAGGATCCAAAGGTGTATCTAAGCATTTAACCGCGAAATTGAAAGACTTGCAACCAGTCGAGCAGCTTTTAGTAGAAATAAAAAATCCAGAAGAAACATTCGAGGCTCAATCTATAAAGAAGCATCTAAATAATAGGTTGGAGAAAGAAATAAATAAAATAATATCCTCAATCACAAAGGAAACGCAGCTAGAGAAATCAAGTAAAACTTCTGAATCTAACTCTCCATTCTCCCGGCACAAATTATTTCAACCATTGGTTAATCTCAGAAATGAACTGCAAAAAAAGCATGAGTTAGATGTTTTTACCGATCAGATCAGCAATATAGTACAAAAAGAACTTTTAGACATGAGTGGTGAGTTAAGAGGGCAGCTAGTAAAAGGTACCATATATGGTGACAATATAACCACTGCAGACGAAGAAGACTTGAATGAGCATGCCAATAATAACTATGAAAGAAATTATTCTGATTTCCCTGAAAATCTGCCCACTAAAAGTTGTGACTTGGCAAAAACAATAATAGATCTCAATCTTCACCAGATACATGAAGAAATACGACCTAAAGAGACTCATATTACAAATCTCAAAAAAACCAACGCGAAAAAGTTAAGCTCAAAAGAAAAGGGAAAAGTAAGGGGAAAAGAAATACGGAGATTAGAGAAAAGAATAATGAAGCTTGAAAAGAGAGGTGTCTTAAGTACGTTGAATTTAGAAGAAAAATACCAAAAGTTGAAAACAGAAAATTTTCACAAAATCCTTGAAACTACTAAGACAGAGCTGGAAACTCAGGCGTATGTGGGAAAGTTAACTTTGGATGTTGTGCGTGGATCTCTTGGTGAAGAAAATGCAAAGTCACAAATTGATGATAAATGGGATGTTATTAAAGCAGAATTGGATGCTGAAATAGAAATTATTAGAACTGTAGTGATTGACAATATCCATGATGTTCAAGACTTCAAAATGATGCAAGTTTCTAATAACGAAGTGGTGTGTGATGGTGTAATCAATAACGATAACACTATAGACAATAATTTAGCAGTGGATACTTCTCCTATCTATGATACTATAGACGATGACTTAGTAATGCATACTTCTGCCATCTATGACGATATAGACAATAACGCAAGAGTAGATGCTTCTGTTATCTATGATAATGTAGCCAAAAACTCAGAAGTGAGTATGCCAAGAATATTTGGTCTGGGTAATAATAAGATCATAAATATTTTTAATAAGGTGGTAGCTATAATTAATACAGATATCATTAACCATATGCGATTAGGCCAGACAGAACCGCGAAGACTAACTATAACTACTATGCCATCACTTGATATATATATTAATGAAAACAAGGATGGGAGTCTTAATATTAAATATGATGCCCAAAATGTTAAAAGTAAAGTATTGGTTCTTGAATTCCGAGGAGCATTAGATAAGTTAATCAATGAAAAGTGGAAAGAGGCTAGAAGGTATTAAAGGTCCCTAGATTTCCACAATAACCGACACGCTTGGAATTGATTTGAGAGTCAGCTGTTCATAGGCTGCAGTTCTCACAACGAACTTAGGAAGGTGCGATTAAGTCCCGGTTTTTTAAGTGCATCGACACATTGCGGTCGATTCGCAGGTTTACAGTCCAAATTTTGTTAGTTTTTCAGTGCCTGCATGTGGATTTCCTAGCATCCAGGCACACTGATACTATGTTTTGAGTATTTTCCCTACTCGGACGATGTTCACCTCAGCAAATAGCATGTACAATTTGCCGTCATGCTTAGCTAGTCTCGGTAGCAAGTTTTGGTGAATCCGAACTGACATTTGATGATCCGAAACGGATGTTCAACCTTGGCTCGTAGACTGGCCTTCATGCCGAAGTGCCACTGATTACCCTTCTTGGTTTGATGTATTTCGGGATCATGCTCATTGGCTTTGTTCTTGGTGGAGTTAGGAGCTTCGATAATGGTGGCATCCATAGTGCGCCTTCTTTGACCGTCACGCCAGCATCACTCAGTCAGTCATTCACTTCGGTGAAAATTTTGAGTTCCAAATCATGACGATATAACAAGTGACGGAAGTTCATGATTGTAGTGTTATCATGGATTATCCCATTCAGTGAAAGGACAGTAGCCAAAAGCATGGCCTGGGTGTTACACAAGCCATCTTCCATGGAAGGATTACTCATGCTGTACCTGTACCATTGATGCATACAGTGCGTACGCAGCATCGTCATCAATGGATAATGTCGGCGACCATTACCAAGTTTGGGGTAATATGGCTAGATAACTGACACCATTCGTTTCCAGGGAGCCAGCATTTCCATCCGTTCAAGAGACTTCTCTTTGCGGGTTTGGCGGCGTTTGTTTTGTTATTCGCTGTCGGCGAAGCTGAGTTGGTATGCCATGGTTCATCCCATCAAAGAGCAATGGCAGGGTTTATATCATTAGGAGGACTTAATTGCATGTTCTATAATCCCATGATTCTACAAATAAAGGTGATTGTAGTGAGGAGGGCAGTCAATAATATCACGCCGTCCATAGTAATAAGTATGCTCACACCAGAAGCCACCCCCTGTACCCAATAATCATAAGATACAAGATGCGTTGGGAGAAATTCTGCGTAGGGGCTACAATACCCAATAGGAAATATCAAAAGTAGATACTCGCAGTATTTGACATTCATCCTTTTTATTCGTACCTAATAAACCATGGGCGGATTCAACAAAAAAGTAGAGGCTATCCTTAATAATCATGGAGCAAGCAAGAGTCAGACTCCCCCATAAAGCTGGGGAACGGTTTTACTGGGGTAACCTTTCTGGAACCTTGGCATCTTATGCTGTTTATCTAGCGGCACAACAATCGGAAGGGTTGTTATTGGTTCTCACACCTGATAGCGCCAAAGCCCTTGAGCTTGAAGAAGAGTTGAATTTTTTTCTACAAGATAATAATGATGTTGTTACGCATCAACTACCCGACTGGGAAACACTCCCTTATGACCGCTTTTCCCCGCATCATGATATTATTGCCGCTCGCTTAACAACTCTGTGCAAATTACCCAAGGCCAGCAGATCCATTTTAATAGCTCCAATCACAACCCTGATACACAAAATCAGTCCTCAATCGTTTCTTCAGTCTGAGAGTTTTCTATTAAAAAAAGGGGAAACCTTTTCATTAGAGCAGCGTCGCAAGCAATTTGAGCAAGCCGGATACCGATGCGTAGATACTGTTTACGAGCATGGAGAATTTACCATTCGAGGAGCTATTACTGACATCTACCCCATGGGTTCAGAATTACCGTTTCGGATAGATTTGTTTGATGATGAAATAGATAGCATTAGAACCTTTGATCCAGAGTCTCAACAATCAATTAATCAGATAGATCAGATCAAGTTATTACCAGCCCATGAGTTCCCTATGGATCAAGTCAGCCGAGACAAGTTCCGTGCCAACTTTAGGGATGCATTTAATGTAGATCACAGAGAATGTCCCATTTATCAAGATATCGGAGCAGGTATAGCAAGTCCTGGTATAGAGTATTTTCTCCCTTTGTTCTTCGATGAAACAGCCACTATTTTCGAATATTTACCTAAAAACACCTGCATCATGCTAGACGGCAATACTCAGTCCTCAATCGAGAAATTCCTTGGGGATGCTAAGGAGAGATACGAGAACAGAAAAATAGATCCACTGCACCCATTGTTACCACCTGATCAACTGTTTTTACACACAGAAGAGTTTTATCATCGAGTTAATAAATACCCAAGAATTATTCTATCAACTACATCATTTCAAGAAAAACAGGGACGCTTGAATTTCACACAGAAAGCCATTCCCGATTTAACCCTAAGTGCCAAGTCAGAGACACCGCTAGCTCCATTAAAAGCATTTATGGCAGAGTCGGAACGTATCCTGTTTATTGCTGAAAGTCCTGGACGCAAAGAAGTGCTTCTGACTATTTTAAAAGACCACAACATTACACCAAAATCTTATGATAGTTGGCAGCAGTTCCGCCAAACCCAGGATAAAACAGGCATTACTATAGGTGCATTAAATGATGGTTTCTCCATTGAAGAAGATAATTTAACACTCATTCCCGAGTCCATGTTAATGGGCCGGAGGGTGATGCAACAACGACGTAGGAAAAAGACATCATCTCATCATGCCGACCAAATAATACGCAACATTGCAGCGCTGCGCTTAGGTGCTCCGGTGGTACACGTTGATCATGGTGTAGGACGCTATCGAGGCTTGCAAGCCTTGGGAGAGGGAAGTCTGAAAGAGGAGTTCCTAGCCCTGGAATATGCTGACGAAGCTAAGCTTTATGTTCCAGTAGCATCGTTGCACTTAATAGCTCGCTACAATGGTTCAGACGACAATCATGCACCTCTTCACCGTCTAGGCAGTGATCAGTGGAGAAAAGCCAGAAAAAAAGCAGCAGAAAAAGCCCGGGATGTTGCCGTAGAGTTACTGGATATCTATGCTCGTAGAGAGTCTATGGAAGGTTATAGCTTTACTTCACCAGGCCAAGAATACTTAACATTTACTGCCGCTTTCCCTTTTGAGGAAACTCCAGACCAACAACAGGCCATAGATTCTGTTATAGCCGATATGTGCTCTCCAGCACCGATGGATAGACTGATTTGTGGTGATGTGGGTTTTGGCAAAACAGAAGTAGCCATGCGTGCCGCTTTTCTTGCTCTACAAGATAGTAAGCAGGTCGCTATTCTGGTTCCAACAACATTACTTGCCCAGCAGCACTTTAATAGTTTTAGTGATAGATTTGCCGATTGGCCAGTAGAAGTTGGTGTAATTTCAAGATTTCGTACCTCAAAGGAAGTACAAAACTCGAAAGAACGTCTAAAAAAAGGTCAACTTGATATTGTTATAGGCACCCATAAAATTCTTCAGGATCAACTTGAATTAAAGGACCTTGGTCTGCTTATTATTGATGAAGAGCATCGCTTTGGGGTGCGACACAAAGAAAAACTAAAATCCTTGCGAGCACGGATAGATATCCTTACCTTAACTGCCACGCCAATACCTAGAACCCTGAATATGGCTATGTCTGGTATTAGAGATCTATCCATTATCGCCACACCTCCAGCGCGTCGCCTCTCCGTGAAAACATTTGTTCTGGAAAAAAATAAGCCTTTAATTCGGGAAGCGATACTCCGGGAACTATTGCGAGGAGGACAAGTCTATTACCTTCACAACGAAGTCCATACCATAGAAACTACTGCCCGAGAGTTACAAGAACTAATTCCCGAAGCAAGAGTGGCTATTGGTCACGGCCAATTGCGAGAGCGGGAGCTCGAACGGGTGATGTCAGATTTTTATCATAAACGATTTAATGTATTGGTTTGTACCACCATCATTGAAACAGGGATTGATATTCCTAACGCCAATACTATTATTCTTAATCGGGCTGATAAATTTGGGCTTGCTCAATTACATCAACTAAGGGGTAGGGTTGGGCGCTCCCATCATCAGGCTTATGCTTACTTACTAACACCCACGGTAAAATCCATGACAGCAGACGCCTGCAAAAGACTAGAAGCTATCTGTGACGCTCAGGATCTTGGTTCTGGGTTCATGCTTGCTTCAAATGACCTGGAAATAAGAGGTGCCGGTGAATTGCTAGGAGAAGGCCAAAGTGGACAAATTCAAAGTGTTGGCTTTAGCATGTATACGGAAATGCTGGAAAAGGCTGTAGATGCTATTCGCAAAGGAGAAACACCAAACCTTGAACAACCACTAGGCCACGGATTGGAAATTAATCTCCGAGTACAGGCTTTGCTACCTGATGACTATATTCATGATATTCACAGTCGCTTGGTTTTATACAAGCGCATTGCGGCCTCTGAATCTGAGGCAAAACTGCGAACCCTGCAGGTGGAAATGATCGATCGGTTTGGTCTTCTTCCGCAACCGGCTAAAAACCTGTTCACACAAGCACACATAAAACTTAAGGCACAGGCGCTTGGCGTACAAAAAATGGATGCAGGCCCGACACAGGTACGCTTTGAGTTTGAGAGTCAGCCAAAGGTTGACCCCATGATAATTATTCAATTAATACAGTCACAATCGACCTCTTTCAAATTGGAAGGGAATAACATTTTAAAATATAGAGGTCCTATGGAAGCAGACGAAGAGCGCTTTAAGCGAATTGAAAATGTGCTTGATCAACTTGCAGGCCAGAAACATTGAAAATAATGTGGCAACATCTCTGTACTGGGTCTGCTACTAATGAAAGGTGCTAATATAATTTAAGCCAGTATATTTCACTGTTAACTGGATAGTAGTGGTAGTATGACGTCAATAAAGAATCTATGTTGCATATTTATAGGATGCCTGAATGAAGACAGTTGCGTCACTGATATTTCTAACCCTGTTGCACTTCAGCTTTTTATGGGCTGGTACAGCCTCTGGCAAGCCGGAAGTAGGAGAGGTGCAATGGTATCAGGCAGATATTGTTATTTTTCGCTATGAATCAACAAAAAACATGACTAACGAAGCATGGCCAGAAGTTCGCGTTAGAGATGATCCTCCAGAGGCTATACGTCTCACTTCTATCAATAGTCAGGCTATGACGCACAATGATTTTTTGAAGTTACCATCTCTAGCTGATATAAGTCGCAGCCAACGTACTGATCTCGATATACAAATGATGCCATTTATTGAGTTGCCAGATAGAGAACAACTATTGAGCAAGAAAGCAGAAAAATTAGATCAGTCGCCTAATTATACTGTGCTACTAAAAATGGCTTGGAGATTACCAATAGTCAGTGGCAGCCAAGTAAGACCTGTGGTAATTGAGTCAGCTCGGAGTGATGACTCAACGTTTTTTATCCACGGCTTAGTCACTATAGGATCAAACAGGCACTTACATGCTAGCGTTGATCTTTGGTATAACGAAGTGAAGCCAGAAACATTGTTATTCTCACCCACTAACCATGCACCAGAAACCTTATTTGGTCATGCGCTAACCACAAGTCAAGAGCCACGTAGCCGCCACCTCAGCATAACGAGTAACTTTCAATTAAAAGAAACAAGGATAATACAAAAAGCCAGCGACACTCAGTATTTTGATAGTCCTTTCATAGGCATGCTGTTAAAGCTTACGCCTTATGAACAGCCTAGTGAAAACCTACTTCTAAAGCTGGAAGAAAAGATTTAAATGATTGACTATTGCTGGAGTTGGAAGGAAAAGATAATCTTGAGCATTTAAATGATACCGTGAGCTTGGGTGTGATAGGATTTGACGACTTAGTGTAAAAGTATGGTCAGAATATACATTAATTGTTTCATGGTATGTCTACTAGTAGAGTTACAGCTTGCAACTACCAAGGAAATAAATGTAGTCTAATGTAAGGTACTCACCATGGAAAGGTAGGGAGTAAGTTATGCTAAAGAATTTTATCTGTGCTGTTTTGTTTATATTGCTTCTAGTTTGGTATTCTGATAATAAAATAGATCTGCTCGCCAGAGCTGAAAGTGGGAATGCTGATGACCAATATAAGTTGGCTTTAATACTTTACGAAAACGGAGGCTCATCAAAAGATTATCAGGAGGCATTCGAGTGGTTCCAAAAATCCGCTGAACAAGGATATGCTATGGCTATGAATGCTTTAGCTGTAATGTCATACTATGGAGACGGCACACCGAAGGATCTACAGGAAGCATTCTTGTGGTTCAAGAAATCGGCCGAGCATGGAGATGTTGAAGCTCAGCATGCTGTGGCTATAATGTACTATCAAGGTGAAGGAGTAACGAAGAATAATCAGGAGGCTCTTACTTGGTACAAAAAGGCTGCAGAGCAAGGGGATGCTGAAGCCCAGTATAATCTGGCAAGCATGAACTACATGGGGGAAGGTACAAGACGGGATTATCAAGAGGCATTCAAATGGTATCAGCAATCCGCTAGGCAAGGGTTGGTTATGGCTAAGTATAATTTGGCGGTAATGTACCACCTTGGCGAAGGTACGCTTCAAAATTATCAGAAAGCTTTCAAATTGTATCAGGAGCCTGCTAGGTTGGGAAATGCCGGAGCTCAGCAGAATTTGGCGGTAATGTATGCCAAAGGTCATGGCACTGCAGAGAATGTTGAGAAGGCTTTCAATTGGCATAAAAAGTCTGCCGAGAAAGGAAATTCTGAGGCTCAGCATGCTCTTGCTGTACTCTATTATAAAGGGAAGGGCGTAAAACAGGATTACCAGAAAGCATTTAAATGGTTAAATAAATCCGCTGAGCAAGGAAATATAGGAGCTCAGTATGCTCTATCTATCATGAGTAAGGATGAGCAATACACACGTTATAATAAGGAGGAAAATAAATCATCGTATAATAATGCAACAGAATCAGGTGAGTCGGAGAAGCTAATGTTAAGAGATGATACCGCCGAAAAACTCACGCCACCGGATTTATCCATAACCAAAAAACGTGTGGGTGAGATGGTTAAGAAGGTGCAGAAAAATAAAAAGTAATTGGTGAATTTGTTCTATGTCAGTCATGGCACGGTTAACTGAAACCCTGTAAATACAGCTATTTCTGCACTAATGGCTGACACTCGTGCAGGCAGTTTTTGCGGATGCTCAGGCTGCTGCAAGACGTGCTTAGTTTACAGGGTAACGGTGAAACGCAAACATATCGATGCTGTTGCAGTTAATTTATTGAATCCAAACTTTAGCCCTATAGGTGAAAATTAAATGTAAACCGGTGATATCACGTATTTAAAAGATTGCCTAGATCATGTCTTTGGCAGTTTGGATCTTGGCCTGCGCCGCATTATTAGCAGGGCAGCAGATAGGAGTATTAAAGCTGGCTTATTAGCCATGAGATGATAATGGAGGTGTTTGTCAGCATTGCTGCCGACCACGCCTTAAATGGACGGTATAACCATAGTACAAAAATACAGGGAGTATGGCTCTGCGGCTCTTGGTTCTAGGCATTAACACACCAAGAGCATAGATGGTTACTTGCGTGCATTCTCCCCGTATTTTTAACGCCTTTAGGTATATTTATCAGGGATGTAAGAATAAATTATCGTAATAGTAATTTTTCACTTTGTCGTTTTTTATAGTCATTATAAGCAAATTCTTGTTGATAGGGCGGTCTTTACATGCTGGCCCTGCTATAATATTTTCTAGAGCAATCCTAGTTTCTACCATTTTCGTATTTTCTTCCATCAACTTCATAGTGGGCGTCCACGCCATATGAGAAGTAAAAGTAAGAAGGTCTGTAGTGAAGATATCACTTTTATCTGCTGTCATCTGTGTTGTGAGATAACCGTAGTTATAATAATTACAATTAAATTCTTCTTGACTTTCTGAGCAGCAGGTGGACACTACAGTTTGCATTGCTACCAGCAAAGCTGTCTTAAGAGCAGTGGCGTAAACCTCACCATTCTCACCAAGCAAATCATCAGCAATTTGTTTGACGGACTGGGAAGCACACTTATCATAATGCCAAGAATGAGCGAGGACGGCAAGAGCTAAAGGAGATGCTAAAGGAGATGATAAAATCATTTCTTTAATGACTGAGATATCATCTCTATGCTTATCTTTATCATCTTTATCATCTTTATCATCTTTATCATCTTTATCATCTTTGTTTATCTTTGCTGGTTGATCATCAGTTACGGATACGGACATTTCTTTACTGACTGAGATATCATCTCTATGCTCATCTCTATCATCTTTATCATCTTTATCATCTTTATAATCTTTGTTTATCTTTGCTGGTTGATCATCACTTACGGATGCGGACTGTAGTTTATGAATAATTAGCTCTACTGTTTTTGTCTGTTTATATTCATCGGCTATATTTATCTTTGCTGGTTGATCACCATTTACGGATGCGAACTGTCTATTCTTAGCTAGTTTTTCTGTTATTTTCTCTTCATATTCATTTTCTATGTTCATACTTGATCGTAGTTTACCATTTATAGACTGTATATAATAAGCTAGAGCGGCTGTTACTTTGTTACAAATTTGTTCAGCATGCTGTTGAATTTTATCATTTAACAACACGCATGATTGTTCCGTAAGATTGTCAATAAATGTAAAAGAAGGAGTGTTTTTCTGTATATAATCAAGCATAGTTGTTTCTAATGCTTTTGTAAATTTATGATCTAACATAACTACCTTAGCATTGAAACAGGTAAAATTCGGCAAATGCTCCGCTCTTACTGTTATTTGCTCACAATACTTCACTCTTAAGCCAGCTGTTATTTGCTTACTATGCGCAAAGTTGGGTGGTGTTTTTAGCCTCTGCTCCCATAAAAGGTTGAAGCTATTTAAATATGTTGTTAGCATCGACATGTCGGTATCTTTGAAGTTATTCTCTGTAATCGTGGAATGAAAATAATTTGTATTAGCTAATATCTCAATAATTTTTTGCTGGTCAGGACACCTGTCTAGAAAATATTCCCTGTACGCCATATCTACAGCTGGATGCAAATCAGACTTGTTATTGCCAGCAGGTTTAGCAGTGGTATTATCAAAGTATCTTTCTTTTGTCTCGGAACCTATTAATCCTATAAGAAAAATAGCGGCACTCAAAGCTGTTGCATGCAGTATTGACCTATATCTCCAATCCAAGGTAAGTATTTCTTCACCGGTTGTAGGGAACTCATGAGAAAGTGTTGGAAGGCACGAATCCTTATGATCTTGAAGGTACTTATGAGGATTGTCGAGATACTTGCTGTAATTGTCTGTAAACTCGTGACACCACTTAGGGGGAAGAGGTTTTGATATATGATGAACGCCCCATGATCCATATCGTGATAACCATACCATATCAGGGAGTACATTTTCCTTATAAAAATCCACGTCATAATGCTCCGCTGTATCTGCATCGGAGGTATCGATCTTGTGCGCCTCTCTTAGATATGAAGACCATTCACCTTCAGGTCTATTATTGATATCCATTTGTGGGTATGTAGACAAAAAATCCTGGTATATGGGGTCGATCTGCTCTTGATGTGCATCCACATTGGTAAAAAATTTCACCGCCTCATTATCTGGCACATCTGTAAGTGTATTCACATTTGATTTATATTGTGTATACGCATCAAGAAAAACTGTGCCTTCGCCTATCCCAGCATGTACAAAGGCACTTGCTGTTAGTAACGAAAACACAATACTTCCTATTTTAAAGATGTAATTTAAATTATTTAGAAACATTATATGCCTTAAAGTTTGACATTAACAAAGTTGATAATAAGGACTCTATGATAGCTCTTTGATCAAAGGGTGATGGTATTTACCACTTACCACTTGAAGGTATGTGGGTATTGGTTGCCATCACTCACTCAAAGGTCTCATTATCATTTAAGAGCGCAAACGAGATAATAAGCGAAAGATTGTAGGTTGTCACGTAAAGTTGGATTAATAGTCAGGAGCTAAAGGCGCTTTTGATACGCCTGTCGCCATAGATGATGTAAGATGATTGCGTTTCTCTACCACAGAGGAGACTGATTTATGTATGATCACGGGTATATATCAACTGATCTTTTGATGACATATCGACGTTATAGGAATAGCCAGCATAGTCAAATCCTGTTAGCTTTTCGGCGTGTTCGATTTGATTATCGATCACATATCTGCACATTAGACCTCGGGCTTTTTTGGCATAGAAGCTAATGATTTTATACTGGTCTTTTACTCTATCCTTGAAAACAGGAGTAATGATTCTGGCATTTAGTTTTTTGGGATGAATGGACTTGAAATACTCCTTGGAGGCTAGGTTGATCAGAGTATTACTTTTTTGTTTGGCAAGATCTTCATTGAGCGCACAGGTAATGGTGTCTCCCCAAAAGCTGTATAAATCTTTACCCTGAGTATTTTTTAGTTTTGTTCCCATTTCCAGCCGGTAAGCTTGCAATAGATCAAGAGGGCGTAGAAGACCGTATAGGCCTGAAATAATGCGCAAACGTTTCTGGGCAAAATCTAGTTTGGCTTTTGTTAAGCTATTTGCATCTAGTCCTATGTAAACATCACCGGTAAAAGCCATGGCAGCTTGTTTTGCATTTTTTGTTGTACATTTCGGTGACCATGCTTGATACCTGGCGGCATTTAATTGGGCGAGTTTGTCGCTGATATTCATCAGTGAGCTTATATCTGCAGGTGTTTTTTTTCTAAGTTCTTCAATTAATAGGGCGGATTGGGACATAAAGTCAGGTATGCTGTATTCTGTTGTTTTTGACGGAGTTTCATAATCAAGAGATTTGGCTGGAGATATCACTAATAGCATCATACATCCTTTCTAAAGTGTAGTATGGGCACTCTTATCGGCTAGGTGACCAACGGACTCTAATTACCGAGTGTAAGCTAAAATTTTCAGCATTAATCAAGGGTATATGCCGATTGTATATAACAATTACCCTTGAAGGCGAGAGGCTGTTGGTTACTCTTGCATACCTAAACCACCTGCTATTCGTAGGGACATGGGCTTCGTTCACTTGTCGATTTATCACACCTACAATAGTAACGAAGATAGGCTAACAAGCAGTATCCATACGTCAGCATAGTTTAACACACTTAAAGTGCTAACTTTATCTTTGGTTATCCGTCTTTATCTTGAGAAGCGTCGGTCTATTAAGGATAGTATTGGTATTGGTGGGCTCAATACGACAGGGAAGATGGAGGAGGTTTTTATACAATGACAAATTAGCCTTTTTAATATACCAATTCTCCTTGATGGTATGAGTTGACTGTTCTCACTCATCCCAATAATCCACTGTTCGTAGAGTTATGAGGATTTGCTCGTTTGTCGTTTACTCACACCTTCAATGGTGACTGGTATAAAAATACAGGAGCCAAGCACTCCGTAGTCCTGAGGGCTTTTACAAATGGGCTTCCGCATAGGCAGCCAGTGGTGAGCGTGGAACGCCAACTAGCTGGATTGATCCGCCGTTAGGGAAATCTTTCAGTCGCTCGGTCATGTACGTTAGGCCGGAGCTGGTGGCCGCTAAATAAGGTGTATCTATTTGAGCAAGATTGCCCAGACAAATAACCTTGCTACCTATACCAGCACGGGTCACTATGGTTTTGATCTGGTGAGGTGTTAGGTTCTGGCATTCATCAATAATGATGAGGCTATGCTGGAAACTTCTCCCCCTAATATAGTTAAGTGATTTGAAATGCAAAGGCACCTGCTTGAGGATGTAATCTACGCTGCCATGGGTAGATTCATCATCGCTGTGCAGTGCTTCAAGGTTATCGGTAATGGCGCCTAGCCAAGGTTCCATTTTTTCCGCTTCAGTTCCTGGTAAGTAGCCTATATCCTCGTCCAGTCCTTGGGTTGAGCGGGTTGCAATAATGCGTCGATACTGTTTGCTGGCAATGGTCATTTCTATTGCTGCAGCCAGTGCTAGGATGGTTTTACCAGAACCTGCAGCACCGTTGAGATTAACCAGGTGGACATCGGGATCCATTAGCAGATTGAGAGCCATACCCTGATAAATATCCAGAGGTTTGAGACCCCAAACCTCCTGATTCATTAGGCTTTCTCTGGAGATGTGTTGCAGCTTTACTTCTGTGTCTGTGATGCCTATGACTCGACCAATGAATCCTTGATCATCAATAAGGAACTTGTTGTAGTAAATGTCATCTTTTATTTCATCTCTGCTCAGGAGATGAGTGGTGACACCTTTGTTTTGAGATGTGTTGACATTGGTTACTCGGTCCCAAAAATTACCTTCATATTTTATGTAACCCTTAGTCAGCAGAGTAATGTCTGATACTAACTGATCATTATGGTAATCTTCGGCGGATATGCCGCAGCCTCGAGCTTTCAGACGCATATTGATATCTTTGGTTACCAGAGTGACGGAACTTTCCGGGTTTTCACGCTGGTATTGAATGATATCGTTAATAATTTGGTTGTCATTATTACTGCTTGGCAGTGTAGTAACATTGTCTGGAGCATGTTTCATTAGAATAGATAGGGAGCCTAAAGTTGGGCTTTTTTCTCCCCGCGCAATAGGTATGCCCTTTTCAATTTCAGTAGGTGACGCAGTTCCGATAATATTATCAATAAGCCTAATGGTTTGTCGACAATCGGCAGCAATGGTTTGATTACCGGTTTTTAATTTATCTAGCTCCTCTAGAACGGTGATAGGTATGATAATCTTGTGTTCTTCAAAGTTGAGTACAGAGTTAGGGTCATGTATTAGGACATTGGTGTCTAATACATAGGTTATTGTTTTTGCTAAACTAGTCCGTTTGGACTCTAAGGCTAAGTTTCCCATAAGCGACTCTCTAGTTTATTTTTTTTATGATCACTTTCTTTCTATTCTTATTGAAAAACATTTATACAGCAAGTCAAATTTATAATTAATTGTAAATAATTTAAGATGTAGAGTAGTACTATGGATTGTTTTTGATGGTTCAAGGTATATGGAATAAGGGTTGTGATATATCTATGTCATTGAAGGTGTGATCAGACAGCAATATCATAACCTCAAGGAGAGTGGGGGATAAATAGATAAAGTTTCGCTCTTTTGGTGTATACCTGCATATCTAATTGCTTTGGGTATATAATGGAAAGATGAACTAGCGCATTGGCCATAGGTCTGTGGCTACCCCTGTTTTTTCTACCGATAGATACCAAGTCAAATGAGTCAACGCAAAATACTTGTTACCAGCGCTCTTCCTTACGCCAACGGGCCATTACATATGGGCCATCTAGTTGAATATATCCAGACTGATATATGGGTTCGCTTTCAGCGGCTACGCGGCAATAAATGCACCTATGTGTGTGCAGATGATGCCCACGGCACAGCAATCAGTTTATATGCAGAGGGACAAGGAGTCACCCCAGAAGAATCGGTTATATTAATTAACAGAGAGCGTGTTAGTGATTTTGGCGATTTCCATATAGCATTTGATAACTACCATTCCACTCACTCTGAAGAAAACCGAAAATTATCAGAAAGCATTTATCTTGCTCTAAAAGCAAAGGGTCATATTGCTGGCCGCACAATTAGTCAATCTTTTGATCCAGAAAAACAAATGTTCCTAGCTGACCGGTATATCAAAGGTGACTGCCCAAAATGTGGTGCAAGTGACCAATATGGAGATAACTGTGAGCAGTGTGGTGCTACCTACTCAGCTACTGAGCTGAAAAACGGACGTTCAACTATTTCTGGAGCTAAACCGGTTGAAAAAGACAGTAAGCACCTCTTCTTTAAACTGTCTGACTTTGATAAGTTTCTAAAAGATTGGACCCGTTCCGGCGCCATTCAAGAGGAAGTTGCCAATAAACTAGCGGAATGGCTCGATAGCGGTTTGCAGGATTGGGATATTTCTAGAGACGCGCCTTATTTTGGCTTTGAAATCCCTGGAGAGTCAGGCAAGTACTTTTATGTATGGTTGGATGCGCCTATCGGCTACATGGCTAGTTTTGAAAATCTGTGTCAGCGGCGTGAGGATCTTGATTTTGATACCTACTGGAAAAAAGATAGCGATTGTGAAATACATCACTTCATTGGCAAAGATATCATTAACTTCCACTGTCTGTTTTGGCCTGCTATGCTGCACGGTGCTAGCTACCGTACACCAACCAAAGTAAGCGTTCATGGTTATTTAACCGTTAATGGTGAAAAAATGTCTAAATCGAGAGGGACATTTATCACTGCTCGCACCTACCTTGACCACCTGCAGCCGGAATATCTTCGTTATTATTATGCAACAAAGCTTTCCAGTCGTGTAGATGACCTAGACCTGAATACAGATGACTTTATTCAAAGGGTTAATTCTGACCTGGTAGGTAAAGTGGTTAATATTGCAAGTCGTTGCGCTGGGTTCATCCATAAACGTTTTAATGGAAGACTTTCTGGTAATAATTCGGCTCAAGAGATAATGGATAATTTTCGGAAGGCTAATGAAAAAATAGCTCATCTCTACGAAGACCGGGAGTTTAGCAAAGCCATGCGTGAAATAATGGCTCTAGCGGATCAGGCCAATGCCTGGATTGATGACCTGAAACCTTGGGTAGTTGCAAAAAAACAGAACCAAGATCAGGAATTGCATGATATTTGTAGTGCAGGCATTAACTTGTTTCGAGTGCTGATAATTTATCTGAAGCCTGTTTTACCTGCTATGGCAACTAAAGCCGAAGAATTTTTGGGTGTTGAGTCGCTTATCTGGGATGATAGTCAGTCTTTGTTACTGAATCACAATATCAATAAATTTAAACCCCTGATGACTCGCATGGAGGCTGATAAGGTTGGCATGATGATTGACGCAAGCAAAGAGCTGGTGGTCAATATGAATAAAAACACTCTATTAAGTGAGGCACAAAATAGCTGGCTGACTAAAGAACCAATAGCTGCTGAAATTGAGTACGATGACTTTGCCAAGGTTGATTTGAGGATCGCTAAAATTGCCAATGCAGAACTAGTTGAAGGTGCCGACAAGCTACTACGATTGACGCTGGAGCTTGGTGGCGGAGAATCTTGCATTGTTTTTGCAGGAATTAAAGCTGCATACAGTCCAGAAGTTTTAATTGGCAAACATACAGTAATGGTAGCTAACCTTAAACCACGGAAAATGAAATTTGGTTTAAGCGAGGGCATGGTGCTGGCGGCTGGTCCTGGGGGCAAAGATCTTTGGATTCTTGAGCCTCACGAGGGAGCCGAAGCGGGAATGCGCGTAACCTGAGTTTGGCAAAGCAGTCACGATAGTTGTGCATGAACAATCGATGTAACGATATTATCTATCAAATATTTTTTAAAAAGAATTCATTTAATTTATCGTTAACATCAGATGCTTATTGCTGGACAAGCGTAGGAATGTGCTTAAGTGCAGCTGTTTTTTTTGCACTTTCAGTTCATGCCAAAAATTAACCGCACCTAACTTCAAGAATAAATAATTTCGTCTATGAAACTTTACTCGAAATGAATGATTCGCTGTTCAGTAGGATTAACGACAGTTTTGAGATGTTAAAAAGCGGCATTTTGCATTAACTTGGGTATAAACTGTGAGGTTGTTGGCAGCGCGCATTAACTACCAATAGTACCCTATGTAGCTTGCTCGTAACTTTTAAATATCATGGATATGACACCGGTTGATGCCTGTACTGGAAAGTCTGTTGCACTTATTGTTTGAATTTTGTTCCAAGTTTAAATGAATGCTGGAATTGAACTTAATAACTGCTGGGTATAAGCTTGCTGAGGGTTAGTCATTATTGTTTCGGTATCCCCTTGTTCAATAATTATACCATTTTTCATTACTGCTATTTGATGTGCCATATGGGGAATAATGGAAAGGTCATGGGTAATAAATAAATAAGAGACATTTAACTCTTTTTGTAGGTTCAGCAATAAATCCAGAATTTCCGCTCGAATTGATACATCAAGAGAGCTAGTTGGTTCATCGCAGATAATGAGTTCTGGTTCTATGGCAAGAGCACGGGCAATGGCTATGCGCTGTCGTTGCCCTCCAGAGAATTCGTGGGGGTATCGATGCCGGTGTTCAGGTTCGAGCCTTACTTTGTTTAATAATGCAATTACTTTGGCTTTGCGTTCTTTAGAGGTTAAACTCAGCCTCAGACTTATCATGCCTTCTTCAATAATATGACCAACTGTCATGCGCGGGTTCATGGAGGAGAAAGGATTTTGGAAAATAACCTGCATTTTTTTTCTGAAAGGCAGCATTTGCCTGTGGGAGAGGTTACTGGTTTTATGGTGGTTAAGCCAAATATCTCCACTGGAAATATGACCTATATTTAAAATAGCTCGGCCTACTGTGGACTTACCACAACCTGACTCGCCTACAAGAGCAAGGGTTTCCCCTTTTTTGATGGAGAAGCTTATGCCATTAACAGCACGAGTGTAGTCATGAACGCGCTGAAATATGCCTTTGCGGATGGGGAAGTGCACGTTTAGTTTTTCTACTTTTAATATTACTGAATTGGTATGGCTTTTATTGTATGTGTTTATATCAGGTAAACTATTAATGAGATGTTTACTGTAACTTGCCTGAGGATTGCGGAAAAAATCTCGGCAGGTTGCCTCTTCTATAATTTTACCTTTGTGCATAACACCCACTCTATCTGCAGTCTGTCGCACTACTCCCATATCATGAGTGATCAAAAGTACGGCAAGTTTATGGCTTTGGGCTAGTGTTTTCAGGAGTTCAAGAATATTCTGTTGAATCGTGACATCTAGAGCTGTAGTGGGTTCATCAGCAAGTAAGACGCTGGGGTTGCAAGCCAAGGCGATAGCGATCATGATTCGTTGCTGTTGCCCCCCGGACATTTGGTGGGGATACCAGTCTACACGTTGGTCCGGATCGGGAATACCGACTTTTTTCATTAGATCAATAGTTCGTTCTTGTAGGTCATGGCCATGAAGGCTTGTATGCAACCGCAGAGCTTCATGGATTTGCATACCGATCTTTTTTACAGGATTAAGGGAGGTTTGGGCATCTTGAAAAATCATTGCTACCTTACCGCCCCGAATGGTACCCATTTCTTGTTCGGTAAGATTAAATAGATTTTGTTGTTTCAGAAAGATAGCACCGGATGTGATTTTCAATGCATCAGGAAGTAGACGCATAATGGATAGTGAAGTCATAGACTTTCCGCTACCACTCTCACCAACCAGAGCATAGATACTACCAGCATACAGTTCAATAGTGACGTCTTTCAGTATTTTTTTATCCGGCTGCTGTAGCAGTGATACCGATAGATTCTTTACCTGAAGTAGAGGAGACATAGTAGAAGTTTGCTCTTTAATCTCGTTAATTGTTTCTGATGGGATCATTAGCTAGATCCTTGTGCATTTGTGCAGCGTTAATTGTTTTTGGGTTAAAAATATCATTGACAAGATCTGAGAACAAATTGGAAGCTAGTACCAATATAGACATAAAAATAAAGGCTCCGGTTAAATTCCACCAGATAGCAGGCTCACGACTTAGCTCACTGCTGCCAGACGTAATCATATTACCCCAGCTGATAATAGAAGCGTCTACACCGATGCCAATATAAGATAGTACTGCTTCTGCCAGCACTAATGCACTGAAATCAAGAATAAAAGTAATAAGGATTAAATGAACGACATTGGGCAGAATATGTCGGGTTATGGTTCGTATATGACTGACACCAAAGGCGTGGGCGGCCTGTACATATTCTAGCTGACTCAGTTTCAGGGTTTCCGCTCTTAATAAACGACAAAGCGAGGCCCAGCTGGTAATGCCAAGGATGAAGCAGAGAGCTACAAAGTGTGTATCACCTTTTTCTAGGCTGGTTTCAAAAAGGTCAGGATTCAGATCAATCCATACTTGAAACAAAAGAACTGCAGAAGCAACTAATAGTAAACTTGGAATAGAGCTGAGTGTGGTATACAAATACTGGATAATATCATCCACCCATCCTTTAAAATAACCGGCTGCAATACCAAGGAAAATTGCAATGGGCATCATAATAAGAGTTGTTAGTGAACCTATCAACATGCCGGTACGTATGCCTTTAAAACCTTTATATAACACATCATTGCCGCTCATATCGGTACCTAGAATATGATAGAGATTTCCCACGTGAAGTAACCAAGCCAATAGAGTAATCACCATTGCCAGAGTTATATAAGCTGTATTCCATGGCAGTAAAGATTTTTTTCCCCTCATATACCACAGATGTGCAGCAATCAGAATGCTTGAAATAAGCAAACCCTTGAGACAAGCAATTATGCTTTGCCAGAAAATATCGGCAATCATACTATCGCCAATTTGCAGGTGACTGCCAGCATGTTGCAAGTTCGGAAAATCTCTGAAAGTTCGCCCTTTACTATCCTGTATGTTTTCCTTTAGGTAGGATTTGAGAGAAAATGGTGCAGAATAAGTTCGTTCTGTGTTTTGACTCATTTCTCCTAACATCCTATCAAGTATGCTGTGCACCTTGTTAGAGTAAAAGGTTTTACTGTATTGCTGGCCTGCGATTGGGTCAAGGCTTGTTCTGAAATGAAGGGAATCAGTAAAGCCAATGGCAATATAAGACAGGATAATAATAAAGCTTACCATTCCCAGTCGAGACATGAATACGCCATGCCAACGAGCACGGCTTTGCGGATTTTTAGCCAAGCTGATCACAAAGGCTGCAATGGCCGCCAGTAAAATATAAAGGAGTACGTCACTCCAAAGAAATAGAAGTTTCATTGATTATAAGGCCTTTGCATGAATCAGCAATTTGATTCTATATTCATTCCCATTGAAGATGTGAGTGCTCACTCACTTTAACTAGCTACTACTCTTGGGTTCATAGGGCATCACCTTAAATGGAAACGGGTATACCACTTCTCTTTAATTTAACCGGACTCTAGGATCTACGATTGTGTAGGATATATCCGTCAAGATCAGTCCAATGATGTACAGTAAGGAACCAATAAAAACCATTGTTCGAACGATGGCGAAGTCTTGGGATTTAAGGGCATCCAGCATGTAGCTACCGAGTCCAGGAATGCCAAAAAAAGATTCCATGACTAAAGCCCCCATAAATAGCATGGGGATAACAATCACCACATTGGTCAGAATGGGGATTAGTGCGTTTGGAAGAATATGGTAAAATAGAACCTTTATTTCACTGACACCTTTTGCCCGTGCCGTACGGGTGTAGTCCTGTTCTACTTCCTCAAGAAATAGTGTGCGGTATAATCTTGCTCCTGACCCAATACCTGCGATGACTCCGATAATGGTTGGTAATATAAGAAACCTAAATGCACTAATTCCTGGTTGAAAGCCGGATATAGGAACCAATTTCCAGAGACGGGCAAATATGAACTGGCCTCCAATGATATACAGCATGTAAGACACTGAAAGTAGAATTACGAACAATGCAATAAATCCTTTTTCTAGTCCGGTATTTCTGAACATAACAACTAGAAGTGCTATACAGATATTAATCCAAATGCCAATCAAAAAGGTTGGCAGGGCAATGCACAGGCTTGGCCACATTCTTTGAGAAACATCTCTGCCAATATCTCTGCCACTCTCGGATTGGCCAAAGTCAAAGGCAAATAATCTGATGGATTTATTAAAAAAGATAGTGTCAGTTAATTTTCCAAGTCCTTTCTGTGTATCATTAATAAAAAGAGGCTTATCATAACCATTATTTTCTTTCCATAGGTTCATGGCTTGCTGGGTGACATGCTTGTCACCCAGCTGTGCTCTTGCCATATCATCAGGGCTGTTGACTACGAAAAATAAGGAAAAAGTAATAAGGTTAACACCAATGAGTATTGGGATAGCATAAAACAATCGCCTTATAATGTAACCCAACATTTTGTTATTCCTTATTCACGCTGACGGTTAATGTTTGTCTTCGACGATAGGTGCGAATGGCAGGTATAACCAATAAAATAAATCCGCTAAAGCATACTATTAGCGATGCAATATGGGGTTTGTTCCACTCAAGTTGTTTTTTTGTTCTAAGTTTACTGTCTATGCGCAAGTATTTTAGAGTTGCCTTACTGATGCCGTGACGCTTGCCGTTATATACCCATTCGTTATTCAGGTAATAGTCTTTGCTGTAATAGCCTGTAAACCAAGGGGCATCCTGTCTAATTAGATCCACCATTTGAGTAATAATGTCTTTTCGCTCTGAGCCTGGATCCATGGTTTTCATTACTGAAAACAGACGATTGTATTTAGGATTATCATAGTTGGCAACATTGTTGTCGTTGCATTGGCACAGTGCTGATTCTTGGGAACCATCAAAAAGGAATAGGAAATTTTCAGGATCTGGGTAGTCTGCTAGCCAGCCGTGCATGAATAGTTGAAAGTTACCGTCACGCATTTTTTCTTTATAGCGGTTCCAGTCTGAGGTTCTAAATTCTAGTTGTATACCTAGCTGCTTTAGTTGGCGTATTTGCCAGTCCTGAATATTTTTGTTGGTAGCTTGAGATTGAACATCAAAGTAGAGTTTTAGAGGTTTTCCGGAGTTAATGTCACGACCACTCGGATAACCGGCTTCGGTCATTAGTTGTCGTGCGTATTCAATATCTTTGCGAACGGCTTTGTCGGCAATCCAGTTATGGGTATAGGGATTAATACTAGCTTCACCTTCCAAGTGTCCGGCAATTCCAGGTGCGATAGGATTCATATATGGAAGCGCTGAACCGTTTTGGAAGATGTCTATATAATCTTCTATATTCCAGGCAATAGCAATTGCTTGCCGCAGTTGTTTTTGTTTATGACTGTAGCCTCCGACTACTGGATCCAGCATATTGAATCCGTAGTAGTAAATAGCTGGTTTTATATCCTCAGACAAACTTATATTTTTATTCTGCATATCTTTTGATAGCTCTATGCCATTGGGGCCGATGGCTAAAGCTTGATCAAATTGCTGGGTGACATTACCGTGGTTTTCACCGGAGCGGTCATAGTATCCCTGCAAAAATTTAGTCCACATAGGTAAGGATGATTTATCTAGAGTGTAAACAGCCTTATCTATAAAGGGTATTTTTTTTCCTGCATCGACCAAGTAACCTTTTTCAGTATCGCCGGGAGCTCCTGTGTCTGGGTAATAGTCATCACGATAGTTAGGGTTGCGGACTAGAATAATCTGATGATTTGGATCATTTTTGATCATCATAAATGGGCCGGTGCCTATAGGATACCAATCCAGTGTCAAATTCTTTTCCTTGAAACCTGGGTTTTTGAAGAAACGATCTGCTTCCCATGGCATAGGAGCAAAAAAGCTCATTGCTAGCCAATAATAGAACTGAGGGTAAATACCTTTGATGGTTATAGCATAGGTATAATCATTCAACTTTTCCAAGCCAGGCATTGAAAAATACCGTAAATCCAGCCAACCTTTATGCTTACTGTTGTTAAGAGTTTTGCTGAGTTCATTCATGCCAATAATATGCTGTCCCATTAAACTAAATATAGGAGAGCTGTTGGTGGGATCTGCCAGTCGTTTAATTTGATAAATAAAGTCATCTGCTATCAGTTCCCGGGTATCTGTTGACTCAAAGTCAGTCAGTACTTGATAGTCTTTACCTTGCTCGGTGGTATCAAAAAAATAACTGTGATGATTGTTTTCTGTAACGAATGCTGGGTGGGGTTGATAGAGAATGCCTTTTTTCAGGTGGATAATATAGCGACTGTAAGCAACAGCGGGGTCAGATTTATTTATCTCGGTAAAGCTATCATCTAGATACCTAACATCTGGGAGAGCAGAAGCTACCAGTGGCTCAAGTTCATAGGGGCGTTTAAGAAAGTGGTACCCTAAAGGGGGTTCGTATATTTGGCTCAGAAAGAGTGCTTCATCAGAGGAAAAGGAGATGGCTGGATCGAGATTTTTTGGCGGGAGTTGGAAGTTAGTTTGATAGATAACTTCATCTCCTATTTCCGGAAGATGTGGGTTGTTCCAAGGTCCAGAACAGGATTGCAGCATTAATGTGGTCACAATCACTACCAGTGTTTTTTTATACATAGCTATGTGCACTCGTTACCATTGAAGGTGTGAGTAGGCGATAAGTGAACAATACTCGTGAGCCTACGAGTAGTAGGTGATTATGGTGAGTGAAAGTAGTCAACAATCTCATCCCTTCAAGGGGAGTTGGTGTATGCTTTTTAAGGCATGAATAAAAACTTTTGTAGCATTGTAGTTGAGTATAGAGGGTGTAGTTACTAGAATTTGGATTATACTTGTTTAGTGTGATGATGTCACTTATATCTAATACTTCTTGAAACTGTGAGATAATCTGAAAATCTAGAAGTTACGCAGGGAGATTGTAATTACCGATATTTAAAGGTAATATGTTTACCTATTCCATACTAGTAGTGCTTAAGATACAGGTGGGAAACTTAGTTATTTGTAGGTTATTTGCATCTTCATGAACTTTGGATATATTCACTAATAACAGCATTAAAGCTTAAGGTATAAGTTATGTTTAGACGTATTGTTTGTGTCGTAGCTTTGTTTTATTTGAGTGCTTGTACTCATATAGGTGGCCAGATTAAAAAGGACGCTAAGCTAGGGGATAAAGTAGCTCAATATCATTTGGGGTTACTGTATGAGGAAGGGAAAGGTATACCAAAGAATTATCCAGAAGCTGTTAAGTGGTACGTATTATCCGCTGAGCATGGGAATTTTAAAGCTCAATATCAGCTGGCAGGGATGTATGCCATGGGGAAAGGTGTGATTCAGGATAATAGGAAAGCTTTCATGTGGTATAAGGCCGCCGCTATTCAAAATTATGAGAAAGCTCAATTGGAGCTGGCAAATATGTACGAAGAAGGCAGTGGTATACCTCAGAATAGTGAAAAAGCTTTTCAATGGTATAAGAAGTCAGCACAGCAAGGGGGTATCGATGCGCAAAAGATTCTGGCGAATAAGTACGAAAGAGGGAAGGGTGATTTTCAAAATTATGCGAAAGCTTATTGTTGGTACTGTGTAGCAGTAGCACTAGGTGATATTGAGGCAGTGCAAGACAGGGATCGTATTGGTAAGGATCTGCCTCCTGCGGAGAAATTAATGGCTCAAACCCGTGCGACCGAGTTGTTTGATATGATGCAAAACATGCAGTAGTATTTTGGTCTTGTGGCCAGGAATTGAAGGTAAGGGTAGGTGATAGTTGGATGTTGCAGCTGATACCTTTCTATATCTTTAATAGTATTGGGTATCAACTGGATATGCTTGAAATCTCGAATGGTGTCGTCATTGCAGATGCAGAGATTGATATTTCGTTTATTAGAGCCCAGGGATCTGGGGGGCAGAATGTTAATAAGGTCTCTACTGCTGTACATTTGCGCTTTGATCTGAAGGCTTCTTCTTTGCCGGAGTTTTACAAAGAGAGACTGATGGCTTTGAGTGATCGACGTATAACGGCTGATGGGGTTGTTATTATTAAGGCTCAGAGTTACAGAAGCCAAAAAAAAAACCAAACAGATGCATTAGCTAGGTTACAGATACTGATAAAGAGTGTAGGTTTAGTTCAAAAAAAACGACGACCAACAAAGTCTACCAAGTCATCTCAAAAAAAACGAGTTGAGTCAAAAAAGAAGCGGGGCAAAGTAAAGTCTATGAGAGGCCGAGTATCTGATTCTGAGTAATTCAACGCAGTGTCGTGAAATGTTGTCGCTGCAGCATGTATGGTATAAATGCAGATATTATGTCATCATGTCCTTAATTGTTTTAGACTTGGTAATTTTGAAGTCTAGGATATCAAGTAAAATTGTTGTTTATGAACCAAATTGCGAGCTCACGAAGCTTGAGTTTTATAATGGGCGATTGATTACCAAGTCATCTATCGTCTGATCAAAAAAACCAATGGAAGTTTCTAATCCAGCGCAAAGGAAAGCGTTATCAGCAGCGTCAGGGTGCTAAAGCTGGAGCCTACTTAGTTCCTAATCGTGTGGATGTTGATGAATCCCCGGCTGCGACTGAGTGGATCTGAAATAAGAGGTTGGCCATTGGAGTGGGTTGCAGTTCACGGCCAAAATGGATATCTTGTGCCGTTGAATGAACGTGTCTAGGAGCTATATTGAATAGTTATCAGCGCAGAGCCAAAAATATGTTCCGATTAGGGACGGATGTGATTAGATTGATGCTCAAAAAAGCGATGCAAAAAGTCATAAAACTATTTTTTAGATCTATTGAATATTTTGTCAAGTACATAGGGTTGTAGGTTGTTTTATGATTTTTATTTGTAAATATATTATTAATAAGTTTGCATATGTGTTTAGCTTTGTTGTTTTTTTATGCATCTTTGCTGGGAGCTGTCATGGGCTAGATAGAGATAAAGTATATCATGAATTATTGACTGTTGTTGGTAGTATAAATGGAAATAGGTCAATTAACACTATAGTTTTGCACGGCTCTGTAGCATGGAAGTATATTGAAGCTGATGCAAATAATAGAAAGTTAGTCTTGCAAGATATAAAAATAAATGATTTGGATTTTTTTGTTAGCGATGAATGCTTTGAAGAAGTTATCAGCATAATAAGAAATTCTCTAAAGCAGTTGTCTTTTGAAATACGAACATCCATACGTGATAATATTACTTGGTGTTGTTGTTATTTTAGAACGGCAAGTGATAAGGCGGTAAGAGTGGCAGATTTTGTTAAACTGGAAGATGGGTTTCCTGTTCAAGATGTTTTGTTTGTAAAAGAAGAAGGATTTAATTTGAGTATTGCAAAAGCAAATTGGATTCTTGCATATGAACAACTTTGGCTTAATAACCTAAATCCGAAACTCCTTAAATATATTGATATTATCAGAGAACATGGTAATAATTGGTTGGCTCTTTCTATAAATAGTGATGATGTTTATGCTATTTATAAATCTTTTAACAAATTCCATGAACATTTAGCTATGTTTGATCAGATTAATGCATCTAATAAAGTATCATTTACGCTAAGTCTTGAGACTCAGGTCATTAGTTCGAAAAACATATTGGATAACATTATTAGAGATATAAATATATTTTTAGCGAATAATTTTGGAATCGATAATGCAGAGCAGAAAAAACATGGAGAGAAGGTAGTCACACAGGATTGTAGTCAGAATAAAAAAAACCGCACTTATGCAGACGTAGTATCAAAAGCAGTATCTAATAACGGTTACAATAAATTAAAAGGCACTAAAAGAAAAATTAATAGTAAAGGGGGAAAGCATCAAAGATCTAGAGCTCCCTCTGATATCGCTATGCTTAGTACAGATTTGGCACGTAAAATGTCTTTTAATAGTAAAAAACGTTATGTGTTGGAAAAAGAGCTTACACCAAATAGGCAAGAAAACAACATTCCTGGACAAGATACTTACAATCAAAAAGAACACGTCTTTAATTGTGTAGATGGCTTAGATGGTGTGGATGATGAATTGACTGTGATAAATGCGTTCGACTGTCTATCCATAAGTGAAGAGGAAAGTTCATGTTCTGACTCAGATGATGCTAATCCATTTACACCTTCTTTCAGTAAAAAAGAATTTTATAAGAGAGATAGTGCTGATGTAGTAAATAAGTCTACATTTTTAGAACAATGTTTTATGAGTGAGTATTCACAAATAAGGAATCTAAGCTTGCTGTTTATTATGACTCTTTATTTTGGTTATGCCGTACAAGCTGATGCTATTATAGCTACAGCAGGAATGCTTATAATAGATGCTTCAGAGTTAATGCTTGCTATGTTAAACTTTACTATTAACGCTGAAAGTAATTGGATGATAACGTTTCCTGCCGTTTTTGCTCTTGTAAACTTTAAATATAAAAACAAAAAGAGAAAAAAAGCTAGGAAGGAAGCATTAGGATTGTTGATATCAGTATATTCATCTATTTATATGTATAAATTTATTACAGGATTTAATAATAAAATTGAACTTTGCCCATTGCCAAATTGGATTTCCGAAATCAAACACATCACGAAATATACTTCTGCTGATCTTGTTACACGTAATAAATCAAACACAAGTAGTGGTTTATTTACTCCTGATTATTTGATAACTCCAGATAAATTAACCTGCAGTAATCTTGTTGCTTTAGATAAAATATTAAAGTTAGCAAAACTGAACGGGTCAATACTTCGGCAGCTGGAGTTTTGCGGATTAATTGATAATACTGCCGCTTCCTTGGTTTGTTATACAAATAATTGGGGACGGTATCACTTTGATATGGAGTTAGTAAATAGTCAGAGTTATCGGTGTCATGGTCGTGATCTCTGTGTTTCGTCCAAACCTGTGGTTGGTGTTTTGGGAGAGTATCAGATCGGAGGTTATGAACCATGTTGCATCGAGAATAATGGTGCGTGCTCCTTGCCAGATGGTTATTTTGATGAAATGATGGAAACTGATAGCTTTACCTTTGAGCTGATGGAGTTAAAAAAAACCACATACGAGCTACTAAGGTATATCCCACTTGAAGATGGAGTGGGAAGTTATTGGAGGGAGGTAGTAAAAAATTTTACAGTAGGGGGATTGATTGTGATGGATAACATCCCAGTAACGGGTATATATGTTTTTAAACACGTAAGGACAGGAAGAATAAATTTCATGATGTGCATGGTTAATAAAAAATTCTCGATGACTCCTGTTGTAAACCTCATGGATCATGATTGATATAATAAGTTCAGTTAACTTATATTGCATATATAAGTTAACTGCTAGGGAGGGCGAGATTAAATCCTCGTAATAAGATAATCCTAGTATTACCTATAGCTTTGGATTTCACCATGGGTCGACAACTAGGTTTGGCAGATAATTAATTCGTGCGAAAACTTCGAAAGACACGTAAAGAACTATTCTTGGCAAAAATGGAGAAACTTGTTCCATGGTATAGACTCACCAGTGTTATTGAGCCTTGTTATCCAAAACGAGGAAACTGCAGGCAACCTTACTTTTTATAAATAATTATCCTAATCCATTGTCTTCATCTGTGAGGATTCCCGCCTTATTGCTAACGTTATCAATATTCTTTGAATCCACCCTGCTCACATCTTTAGTGGTAGCTGGTATAGGAAATATATAATGGCGCGGATTCAAATCTGAAGTGCATCATCTAATCCGGTAGAAGAAGGGGGCCGCTGAAAGTAAGCTCCTACCCTTTTTCTCCGGCAAGAGATGAAGTGATGACAGGATATTACCAACAAATGACCTACGAGCAACGATTCCAGATTTCAGCCCTAAAGAACAGCGGTTGTACACAAAGGGAGGTGGCGGAAATTATAGGGGTGAGTCAGCTTACGGTAAGTAGAGAACTGGCCAGAAATACTGGTGACAGGGGCTATCGTCATAAACAGGCGCAAGCTAAGGCTATTCAGCGACGCCAGACTGCGGTTAAACCGACTAAAATGCCCCCGGCAATGATAGTCGTGATCGAGGCCAAGCTCCGTATAGAATGGAGTCCCGAACAGGTGTCAGGTTGGCTGCTATATGATTAGGAGAAGCTGATTAGCCATGAAACTATTTATTTCGCGCCCCCCTATAGCTCTTGGGCCGATAAGCAGGCGGGAGGCGACCTTTATACGCATCTGCGCCGCCAGGGCAAGAAATACGACAAACGGCGTAACGGCAAATCTACGCGGAGGCAGATAAAAAAGCGAGTGAGCATTGATGAGCGTCCCAGTGTTGTTGATGATAAATCTCGCATCGGTGACTGGGAGATAGATACGGTGATCAGCAAGGGCCACAGCGGCGCTCTAGTGACGATTGCTGAGCGGGTGATGAAGTATACAGTATCGGCGCAGGTCGATAGTAAAAGTGCAACCGATGTCACCACGGCGACCATCGCCCTGCTTAAGCCGTTTAAGGATCTGGTTCACACGATTAAGGCTGACAATGGAAAAGAGTTTGCGTACCATGAGAAGATCAGTAAAGCGCTGTCAGCAGATGTTTATTTTGCGCACCCCTATAGCTCTTGGGAGCGAGGGCTAAACGAAAACACCAACGGCTTACTGCGACAATATTTTCCAAAGAATACAGACTTTAAAAAAGTTACACAGATAGAGGTGGAGAGAGCTGTAAAGCGGCTTAATTCTCGTCCAAGAAAATATATTGGTTTCAAAACTCCTGACCAGCTAATGGAGGAGCATAGAGCTGCGCTAGCAGCTTAGACTGTGATGCACTTCAGATTTGAATCCGTGTGATATTGATTAGGCTGAATTTTGTTTTAGCTTCCAGTGCATGGTTTCTCCGGCTTTAAAAGGAATGACCTGATCAGTGCCAAGTGGAATAGATAGGGGTATTTTCCACTGTGTTTTGGTTAAAGTAATAGTGCCTGTGTTTCTGGGTAGACCGTAAAAATCTGGGCCATGGTGGCTGGCAAATCCTTTAAGTTTGTCAAGGCTATTCATTGCTTCAAAGGCTTCTGTGTACATTTCCAGTGCTGCTGGTGCAGTGTAACAGCCGGCACAGCCACAGGCTGACTCTTTATGGCTCTGAGTATGCGGTGCTGAATCTGTGCCTAGAAAAAAACAGGGATTGCCACTGGTTGCCGCTTTTAGCAATGCGTCTTGGTGTTTTTTGTGTTTGAGAATAGGAAGGCAATAATAATGGGGCTTAATACCTCCAGCCAAAAGGTGGTTGCGGTTGCATAATAGGTGGTGGGCGGTTATTGTAGCAGCGATATTATCACCGCTTTGCTGAACAAAGGCGACAGCTTCGGCAGTTGTAATGTGTTCTAGTACTATTTTTAATGTTGGAAATTTTTTGGTTAGTGGCTTTAGGTGACGATCTATGAATGCTCGTTCACGGTCAAAAATATCAATATCTGTATCAGTTACCTCTCCGTGTACCAATAGTGGTAGGCCGCATTTAGCCATGGTTTCTAAGGCTGTATACACTTTGCCAAGATCGGTGACACCGGATTCTGAATTGGTTGTTGTGCCTGCAGGGTAAAGTTTGAATGCAAAAACATCACCCCGACATTTAGCTTCATAAACTATTTCAGCAGAGGTTTTGTCCGTAAGGTATAGGGTCATTAGGGGGGTAAATTGGCTTTTGTCCGGTATATGTCTAAGTATTCGGGCTTTGTATGTGGCAGCATCATCTGCTGTTAATACTGGAGGTATGATGTTTGGCATGACAATGGCCCGGTTAAAAGACCTAGCTACTGATTTTACGGTTTCGTGTAATGACTGTCCATCACGCAGATGAACATGCCAATCATCTGGGCAGGTGATCGTTAGTGTGTTTTTCATATTTGCTCATTTGTCTTTATTTTGGGTGGACGAGCAACACTCCCTCTAAGTAGAGCTGCAAGCCGCAAAGAAAGCGGATCTATAGTGGTTTCCATTATACGTGTAAAGTTGTTGACAGATCTTACTTATCTCAATAACTCAATACGCATAGGCTAATAGGCTTTTCTCGTTTGTCACCAGCTCACCCCCCCCTTAAATGAAAACGGGTATATATTAGTTGTAAAGCTTTACACATTCACGGCCAATCCCTATGTCTCAGAATGGAATAGTGATAACCATAATTGTAATAAAGACTACTAAAACAATACAAAGAATGGAGCTGGATATATAAATACGTGTTATTTATTGATGTTCATAAAATCAGGCAGGCTGCTGTACGGCATGTATACTGGTGCTGACGAGGCAAAGGTGGCAGTTGTCAGCCATGAGATCGATAGATGAAGATCGCCTGTGTCGGCTATGAGTGGGGATAGGGTAGTGTAGTGGCTAAAGGAAATGCTCTGAGCATATTGGGATTACTGCTAAATGGTTACTCACCCACTGTACCGTCCATCCGATAATGCCGACACCGATAATTATAGCTAGACATGACATGCAAATATTGCCATCCAAGATGCACTTTTAGTTTTTAGTTTTTAGTTTGATAACTGTATCTGCCATAGCTTTACTTTGAGATCTTTGCACGATAACGCCTCACAAGCACCGTGATTAATTAAATCGAGACCTTTGCACGATAACGCTGCATAAGCCCCACTATTAATTAAATCGTATTTTTTGAGGATAAAGCCTCGTGGATTTTAGTCATAAGTGCGCCATATTGAAAAAGTTG
>JASXSV010000003.1 GCA_030674915.1 Candidatus Endonucleibacter bathymodioli | reverse complement strand
TTTATCCTCAAAAAAATACGATTTAATTAATAGTGGGGCTTATGGCGTTATCGTGCAAAGACCTCAAAATAAAAGACTCCTAATTTATAGGTTATTCCACAGCACAAACTCTACAATTTGACTCAAATACTGTAATTCCACACTATAATGCCGCTCGTAAGCTATAACTCTCAAACAACGAACTACACAACTACACAACTACAGAACTACAGAACTACATGAAAGCCATTATAAAAAGCCTACCCTGGCTGAACAACACCTGATTCAATTACCTCATAAACCCATACTTTCGGCTCGCAGTAATAATGGTTATTGCATGCCCCCATAAAGCGGCCTCCCGAGAGTTGAAATACTAACCTCTTGGATCTTAGGCCGCAGAGGCAGAGGCATCTGAGGCCGCAGGCAAAGCATTTATAGAGACAAGGCTTTATTCATGAGCAAATTGCAGGACGCATAAAACTAAAGCCTTTTCATTGGCGATTGGTTCCCAGACCATCCATCGTCCGATTAAAAAACCAATACCCTCATATTATTCAAACACCACACATCTACACCCGCTACCATTGATAGGCAGGCGACAAACAAGAAAAACTCCACTATCGTCATTAGTAGAAGTGATGTGCTAGAGCATCCAACAACCTCATGCATCCAAGATGGATAAGTATAAATAGCCACAAAAAACAGTCCATATAGCGCAGTCAAAAAACTAACACTCAATTGGATAAGTCAGCAAACCCAACTTATCCGCGCCAAAAAAATGCCACTAATGTAATTGTCATGCACAGTGAAGTTTCTCCCACTATAATCAAAGATAAGCCGCTTGTAACTAATTAAGTACTGTAACTGAATCTAAATAAACAGGAATCAGAATGTAGTTATAAGCTTACCTTGATTTTTCCATGGATGGAGACGCACCATGACTGCAAAAATATTAACCTGTTCCATTTTAATTTGCTCAGTACTTTTAGCTGGCTGTTCAACAACTAACTCTACCAAAAACACAAGATTCGGTAAATGTGCCGCTATTGGTGGCGCTGTCTGGGGTATTCCCGGAGCTATACACGGCATTGCAACCGGCGGAGTATCTTTAGCTGCCGGTGCTTTGATTTCTGGTATAGCCTGCGCCCGCTCAGACAAAATTATTAACCACGAATTCCTGCCAGCCCCAGGCATTGAAGGAACAACAGTCGCCCGCTTCAAGATCAACTCGTCCTCTCTAGACATAAAAAGTAAAAATGCCTTAGCAAGCTTTCTTGAGGGAAAAATGGACTCATCATTCACAATAACAGGTCATACCTGCGACCTCGGTTCAAAAGATTTTAATCAAGGTCTTTCTGAACGACGCGCACAGTCTGTCATGAAATACCTCTTAGAAAAAGGTGTAAGTTCGCAGAATATAAAAACCAAGGGATACAGAGAAAGCAAACCTCTATACCCCAATACATCTAATAAAAATCGAAAAATGAATCGCAGAGTTGAAATCATAGTCGCAGAATAAAATCTCAGCCTTTACCAACGCCTCTCGTGATATCGAGAGGTTTTGTTGATTTTTACAAATAAAACACTGCGCCTCAAAATAGACAACTCTCTCTACTTAAACACAACATCTAGCTTCCTCGGCAAAGACTCATACCAAAGCACTCACGCTTGAAAACGTGAGATTACTGACTACTCTTCTTCACCTACGCATAAACTTATATAGCTTTACTCGCTTGGCGCTTATTCATATATTACAACGGCATAGGTATATAACCAAGCTCATTCATGATGCAGCTTCCAAATAGAAAATCGTTGTCAGTCTCAGCGCCGCTCTACTGCACATTGCCACTCAACTGATTCAGCATACTATATTGGGGCATACCAATAGAAAGCAAAAGATATTGTCGAAGCAATCATGATCAAGCCTTTAATGATCTGGTTCACATGATTAAGACTGCCTTAAATAGCATTAAGAAATTAGTAAGCCCTGAGTAAATCCTAGCTTGCCACACACCTATTACTCATGAAAACAAAACCTAACCAAAAACACCAACAGCTGCTGCTGCAACACTATTCCTTTCCCATCAAAAAAACACAGATTTTGAAACGTTACACATGCCAGAAGTGAAAAAAGTCGGAAACCGGCTCAACTCTTGCCCAATTCAGCCCACCTGACCGATTGATGAATAAAGATAGAACATCAGGAACAGCTTATACTATTATGCGCACTGAACTTGAGTCAGACAAAGACAAAAAAAGCAAAAAATCACAAAGACCCAGAAAAAAGGAACAGGAGGCCTAAAATAAAATTCTCCCTCGGGTTACTAACATAACACCAACCAACTTACTCCTACTCGCCTTCTCTACACCTTTTTAATTGCATTTTTCTATAATAAAATTTGGAGCGGGAAACGAGATTCGAACTCGCGACCCCAACCTTGGCAAGGTTGTGCTCTACCAACTGAGCTATTCCCGCCTTTAACTATAACAAACGCCAAAATAATGGTGTCCCCTAGGGGACTCGAACCCCTGTTACCGCCGTGAAAGGGCGGAGTCCTAGGCCACTAGACGAAGGGGACACAAAAACCTCACGCTAACCCTTTACCCAGCCATTTGGTGGAGCCAAGCGGGATCGAACCGCTGACCTCAACACTGCCAGTGTTGCGCTCTCCCAGCTGAGCTATGGCCCCAAACTGACTTTCCTAATCATCCAAATCTTACCATGGAAACCAGTTAAGAAACAGAAGTTGCCCTTTAGTAGTATTGCTAACGCAACGAGGCAAAATTTTATGGCTCTTCCCTTTAACTGTCAACTAATATTTAACTACTCTCAAAAAAATATTGTTTAACTTCCCGCCCACCCACGTCACCAGTTGCGAAGTATCTGCAGGTACATTGCTTTTTTCAACATCAAACCTGCTTCCCAGTTTTTCACGCACAGATCACATGTATATTGTAACCATAAACAATTTTTGCTTGCTCTCGTCTTTTTTTATCAGACTAGCTCCTAAAACTGATGCTGAGGTGCTTTCAGCCAAGTAAACCAGGTTAAAGCCATTACAAGCGTTACCATTGAATGCGTCAGTAGACGACAAGCGATCGCACCCCCCCCCAACCACCTCCTACTTCCTACTTCCTACTTCGTAGATGGCTGTGGGTGAGTAAGAGCAGTCAACAAGCACACATCCTCAAGGAGAGTTGATATATTCATCCTTCAATTTTCGGCTAACCAAACCAACTCTTGGAACAATGATAGCCAGAACCACCAAGAACCATATAAATAACGCTACTTGACGTATAAGTACTACTACCTTTTTGGAGAAATTCTATAATAACTACACTATCAAAGATATTGATCTGATCAAAAATAGTTACTGCCAAATTGGTGACTCTGCTCAAAAGAATACGTCTTTCTCCGTGCTAATGACTCACTCAAACTCTTTTAGACTCTATTATGAGGCGATTTTGGTGCCTCCGCTGGATGGATGACCGTATCCATAAAAAAACATCTCACCTCACCCTCTGTTAATGATACCTACAAAACCTCATAGCGCCTCATAAGATCGGCATGCTTCTCATAAGCGAGCTTACGTGGCACCCCTTAGTTTGTGCTGGTAAAGGCTTGTACATGAAGCCGTTTACTCAAAACTCACACAACATATACCTAACCTCCCTGAAGGAGTGAAGTTTCTGATGACCATCACTACAGATGATTTATGAATCTAAGACTCACGGGACTTCTCTCGTTTAGCTCCTACTTACACACCCAATGGTGGTGACGAGTATAAGATATCTCCAAAATTTTAAGTATTCAACATCGCTGCCCCACGCGCGCCCCCAGAATCACCAAAAACAGCTTTCCTTATTTTCGGTAACTGCCCCACTTTAAGTGTGTACTGACCCAATAATGGAGGAAGTAATTCATAGAGCTCATCAAAGTTCGACACCCCTCCACCTAGTATTATAATGCCAGGATCTACTGTATTTACCATTCCACCAAGGCCAGAAGCGAGCAATTCACAGTATATTTCTACAGCATCTACAGCGCGCTGATCACGGCCACGATAGGCCTTAATAATATCCACACCTTTTTTGACATCGCCTGCTTTATAAGCATAAATCAACTCTAAGCCACGTCCGGACAAATAATTATCAAGACAACCTTTTAGGCCACAGCCACATGTGACGATAGGGAAATCATTACCGGCAAGCTTAAAGACGCTATATGGCAAAGGTGTGTGCCCCCATTCGCCAGCACGATTGTTTCGTCCAGTATAAAGTTTTCCATCAAGATAAAGGCCTCCACCGCAACCTGTACCAAGAATGATGCCTAATACTGATTTAAATCCATCGGCAGCCCCCCCCATGGTTTCCGAAAGAGTAAAGCAATTAGCATCATTTTCAATTTTAACCGGCCGATCCAGCACGAGCTCCAAATCACGCTGAAGCGCTCGTCCGTTAGCACAGGGAATATTGCAGCAATGGGCTTCACCGCTACTTGGCTCAATAAAACCAGGAATACCTATTCCAACGCTGCCTCTGCAACCAGTATCACGATCTGCATCCATAACCATTTCTTTAATATTTTCTTTGAATGCGGCGTAGGACTCGGTGGGAGTTGGTATTCTTCTAGTAAAAGCACATGTAGTGTCGTTAAAGGCACTTAATTCAATTTTAGTGCCTCCAATGTCCAGACCGAACAACATAGCTTGCTCCAATTGCAATAGTTGTTTACTTTATTGTCAAATAGAAGCGACTAAACCCATCGACCTTAAGCCGTATGGCTATACCCACTCCCTCTTGAAGGTGCAGGATTTAATCTGTTCTCATTCCCCAATAACATACCATTTGTAGGGTCATAGGACATTAGTTCACTCGTCTCCTGCCCGCACCTTCAATGATAACGAGTATATATAGGAGCTTATTTCACAATACATCCACAGCATTCAAATCAAAGAATGCCTTTTCTAAACGTGAAATCATACCGAACTGCCCTGCTCGTAACCATACGCGAGGGTCGTAATATTTTTTGTTTGGCTGATCCTTACCCTTCGTGTTCCCAATCTGGCTCTGCAAATAAGCTTCATTTTCCTTGTAATAATTCAGTACACCGCTCCATGTTGCCCACTGGGTGTCAGTATCGATATTCATCTTAACAACACCATATCCGATGGATTTACGGATTTCTTCCAACGACGAACCGGAACCTCCGTGAAATACAAAGTTTAAGGGGTTCGCAGGCAAGCCAAATTTTTTAGCAACAAGTTTTTGAGAATTATTCAAAATCTCCGGCGTTAAAACCACATTACCCTGTTTGTAAACACCGTGAACATTACCAAAAGAGGCAGCTATAGTGAAGCGATGGTTAACATCCCGCAGTTTTTCGTAAGCATAAACAACATCTTCTGGTTGAGTATAAAGCAAAGAAGAATCCATACCTGTATTGTCAACACCGTCCTCTTCCCCACCTGTGCAGCCCAACTCAATTTCAAGAGACATATTGATATTTGCCATACGTTCCAGATATTTTGCGCATATGGCTATATTTTCTTCTAGACTCTCCTCTGAAAGGTCAAGCATGTGGGAGCTAAACAATGGCCGGCCAGTCTGTTCAAAGAACCGCTTACCCTCTATCAGCAGCCCATCGATCCATGGGAGCAATTTTTTAGCTGCATGATCTGTGTGAAGAATCACCGGAACCCCATAGAGTAAAGCAATGTTATGCACGTATTTAGCAGCGACAACAGCACCCGCAATTTCAGTCTGTTGCTCTTCCAGCTGTAGTCCTTTACCTGCAAAGAATCTTGCGCCACCGTGGGAAAACTGAATAATAACTGGAGATTTGACCTTGGCCGCTGTTTCCAAAGCCGCGTTAACAGAGTCAGTATTTACACAGTTAACTGCCGGTAGTGCAAAACTGTTTTCTTTGGCTATGTCAAAAATTCGATAAGCCTCGTCACCGGTAACAACACCGGGCTTAACTATATCGGAAATTTTCTTAGATATATCAGGCATATAAGGTTGTCCTGTTTCTAAAATCTGATAAAAAACAATACATCATGAACTCGCGATAGTTAAATAAGTAAACAGGACATTTGTAAAGATGCACGCTTACACCACCACATAGCTTTACACATCCCATACTCCTGATGCTAGTGCACATGACAAGAAGCTTTTATTAAAATTAGAGAGTGTTTTTGCTTTTACTCACGCAACTTGGAATTATATTCCTTTCAAGAAGAGAATAATACTAAAATAATTAATAAGAGAAAAATGATAACGCTTTTATTAAACACAAATTCAAATCTACAATGCATCTTCTGAGACCTCTGCACGATAACGATGCATGAGCCCCACTATTAATTAAATCGTATTTTTTTGAGGACAAAGCCTTAAAAAACACGATTTTAGTTCGAATATTCGCCATTCGAGCCATTTCACCCTTCATTTTCGATTTTCAGGCGCAACTTGCTTGCTGAATCGATAAACCTCGTTTAATATTGTGCCCCACGCACATTATTTCAAAACGTGTGCGGTTTCGCCTTAAGCCAAGAGAACTAGCTTTAGCCATGCCGTAGTGTAATTTCAAAACGCCAAATACTCACTCCACAGTGCAGCGCACACCAGAATGTAAACGGTTAAAGTACTTATCATTTTCTGTTGATGGTTTATTTCTATAAGCACGTTTTATTATTCTGTTATCAATATTTCTATCATCCAGCCATTCACTGTGCTTCTCGCTGGAATAGGCACTATCCGAATAAACAGACGACTCTTCACCATCTATTAGCTCAGTGAAACAATTTGAATCGTGAACATTTCCTGCTGTGTAACCGATCGATTTTATCAGCCCATCCTCATCGACATTTATGTGCGCTTTATAGCCCCAGTGCGCTTTATAGCCGCAGGTACTTTTACTCTTCCCGTCAGAACCGGCTTTCACGTTCCACTTCGCGTCAGGATCCTGCGTTGAGTGCTTGTCTTTATCCTTGCTTGGACGACACTGTTTAGCCTCAATTACGCTAGCATCAACAATACTGATACCTCCAAATTTAATATAAAGACCTTGATCTATAAGCTGGGAATTGATGTCTTGAAGCAGCTTATCCATAAGCAACAATTTATCGAGTTTCTGTCTAAATCGCCAAAAAGTACTGTGGTCCGGCACTGACTCTGAAATGTCGAGCGCAATAAATCGACGAAATAAAAGATCGCGAACAAGCTGTTTCTCTAGGGCCGAATCGCTTAATTTATACCAACTTTGCAGCAGCAGTGCCTTAAACATCATCAGTGGAGGCCATGCCTTTTCGCCTCGAGAACTTGAATGTATATCTTTCAGATGATGCTCTAAGCGATCCCAATCAATGAGTTCATGGACAGAGTCGAGTTCTTTCACTGCATCGTGATCAATCAGCATTGAATCTGCTAGACTGCGTTGTTTCAGATTTTTCCAAGCCATAATTTCACCGAAAGGCATTGATTGTGCAAGGCTTATTATACCTGATTTTCAGTTATTTAGCGAGATTCGTGCAAAGGTCTCATATAATAGGTTCTAACCTTGTCTTACTTATGCCCATAATGTTTACCACAGTTAAGCCCACTACGCCCGGCTGGCTGAGCGGCATAATCGAGAGGTGTCGCACTGACGACTGAAATCTGCGTAGTTATAGCGGCTTCTGGAGGAATAATTGCTGTGAGAATAATACTAAGTGTTATCTGTTGTGTTTTTATATCCTATGCCTACGCTGAAGAAAAATTACCGAAACCTGTGACTCTTTCGCAACAAAATGCACTGGTAAGAGCACTTGATACACATATTGCGACACTTCTTCCTAGTATTGCGTATTCAGTCATTGTTAGCGAGGCTAAAGATGGTACAGTTATCTACGAAAAAAACTCATTGCTTAACCTAGTACCTGCAAGCGTTCTAAAAACATTAACCGCAACGGTTGCTCTTGATGCACTGGGGGGGGGATTTCGCTATACCACCAGAATAGTCTCTAAAAGAATTCAGTCTACTAAAAAGAAAATTGTTCTAGAAGAAATGGCAATTGTCTTTGAAGGTGACCCATCCCTTCAGAGAGAGCACCTCAGAGCTCTTCTCTTGGCCGTTAAGCAAAAAGGTATTAAGAAAATACGTGGTACGCTCTGGTTAGATGGCAGTGCGTTTTCCGGCTATTCAAAGGCGGACGGCGTTAGCTGGAATGATTTAAAAATTTGTTTTGGTGCTCCATCAACAGCTATGACCTTAGATAGAAACTGCTTTTATGCTTTGCTTAACCCCAACAAAACTCCAGAAAAAATTACTTTGGTAGAGTATACTCGTCCGGAATGGCCTATGAGGCTAGATAATCACGTGATGACAGTCAATGCTGGCCATGAAGAAGAATGCCAGCCTAGATCTTGGCCGTCAAAAGAAGCTAACTACCAACTGGAGGGCTGTATGACTATTAATGACAACCCTCTACGATTAGCTTTTGCTGTAAGCGACCCAGAACAGGAAATGAAAACATTTGTTATTGACTCATTAAAGGATCTGGGCATTAAACATCGTGGCCGAGTTGTTATAGGCAAGCCTAATAGCCAGCTAAGCGAGGTATTGGGCGAACACTATTCTGCACCATTATCAGAATTATTGATAACTATGCTAAAAACCTCAGATAATCTCTATGCAGACAGTTTTCTCAAAACCCTAGGATATAAGTATTCAGGTAAAAGCGGGTCATATCAAACCGGCATTAATGCATTAATCGCGGGGCTACATAAAGCCAGAATTAATCTGCGTTGTAGCAACTTTGAAGACGGCTCGGGCTTGTCTCGGGATAATCTAATCAGTGCCGCAACATTAAATGACGTGCTCCTTTTTGCTTGGCGGCAGGGAAAAAAGCAACTGCCTTGGCTTGCTAGCAGAGGGCTGGAAGATAGATGGTTTAAAACAGGAACGATGAAAGGTGTAAGATCTATTTGTGGCTATATTTTTCCAGAAAACGCTCCTCCACTTGTGTTTGTCGTTCTGCTCAACGGGGTTGTTCCGGAAAGTGGAGCCACTGAAACGGAAGCTATAACATTCATACAGAACATCAAGTTATTTCAAAACAGTTTTATTGATGTAATAGTCAATAATAAAAAAAAAATATTGAAATAATTTAATGCCCCCCCATATTAGGCACAGTGTTAGGGCAACGAGCTCTGATGAACAAAGTTAAGGCTGGTTGAGGCAACGATGATAAAAATTGAGAATCTTCGGAAATCTTACGGTGAATTCGTCGCCGTAAATGATATTAGCTTTTCGGTACAGCCCGGCGAGGTGTTGGGGTTTCTTGGTCCGAATGGCGCTGGCAAATCTACAACAATGAAAATTATTACGGGTTTTATACGGCCAGCCTCTGGCTCAGTATCCGTTTTTGATCATGATATTAGCAAAAATCCTATTGCGGCAAAGTCTCTTATAGGCTATCTACCAGAAGGTGCTCCAGCTTATGGCGATATGACAGTATCTGGATTTCTAGAGTTTATTGCTGAAATAAGAGGCTATACAGGCTCTGAAAAACAGAAAAGAGTGGAGTATGTAACTCAGCAGCTAGCATTGGAGTCGGTGCTGCATCGCCCAATTGACAATCTTTCCAAAGGGTTTAAACGCAGGGTGGGAATTGCCCAAGCAATTATCCACGACCCTCGGGTTTTAATTCTTGATGAGCCAACAGATGGGCTTGACCCTAACCAGAAACATCAGGTTCGTGAACTCATTAGGGGCTTATCAAAAGATAAAATTGTTATTATTTCTACTCATATCCTTGAAGAGGTTTCTGCGGTTTGTTCGAGGGCTATCATAATAGCCAACGGCCGAGTAGTTGCTGACGCAGCACCTCTGGAACTTGCGACTCGTTCTCGTTATCACCGGGCAATTACCATTGAATTAAACTTAGACAAGTCAGTTGCTGACAAGCTAAATAAGCTCAGTGGCCTTGAAACACTTGAAGTCCATCCAGACATACCTAGTCGCTACACGCTAATACCAGAAAAGGATAGTAAAGATGGCTCTAGCCTTTTTGATAGAGTCAATCAGCTGATTGTTGCTAATGTCTGGGAAGTCAAAGAACTTTATGTTGAAAGTGGACGCCTTGATGATATCTTTCGGCAATTAACCCATGACAAATGCTCTACGGAGGCAGCTTAATGAAAGGCATAAATATTATTTTTAGGAGAGAGTTAAACAGCTATTTTGCAACACCTCTTGCCTATGTTTTTATTGTTATATTTTTGATGTTGACCGGAGTGTTTACATTTTATCTAGGACAATTTTATGAAACTCGCCAAGCAGACCTAACGCCATTTTTCACCTTCCACCCTTGGCTTTACCTGTTTCTTATCCCAGCCATAAGCATGAGACTATGGGCAGAAGAGCGTAAATCTGGCACGTTAGAATTGCTATTGACCCTACCCATCAACCTAAAAGATGCTGTGGTGGGAAAGTTTCTCGCAGCTTGGATTTTTAGTGGTATTGCTTTGCTGCTAACATTTCCTACCTGGATAACAGTTAACTACTTGGGATCCCCTGATAATGGCGTTATCCTTGCCAGCTATATTGGCAGTTGGTTAATGGCTGGAGGTTTTCTTGCAATTGGTTCTTGTATGTCAGCCATGACCCAAAATCAGGTTATTGCCTTCATCATCACAGTTGTTATCTGTTTTCTTTTTGTGGTTGCAGGATTTCCCATAGTACTTGATGCGTTTCGCTCTTGGGCACCGCAAATACTTGTTGATTCGGTTGCAGCCCTAAGCTTTATGACTCATTTTGAAGCCGTAAGCAGAGGCGTACTGGACTTAAGAGACTTATTATATTTTATTGTAATGATTGTGGCCTGGTTAGTTGCCACTTCTATCGTCATCAATATGAAAAAAGCTGACTGAGGAGAGCTAGAAATGACACAACGACTGTTTTCTAAGGCAGGGTTGCTGGTGCTAGCTTTGCTAACACTACTTCTTACTGTCGCAATTAACCAGGTATTTAAAGGTGCTCGTCTTGACCTTACGGAGGACCGGCTTTTTACTTTATCTGAAGGAACCCATAAATTATTGGGTAGCTTGGAGAGTGATGCCACTCTGCAACTTTTCTATTCTGAGAGCCAGACTCATGATATCCCTACTCTCAGAAATTATTCTCGCAGAGTGACTGAGCTGCTTGAAGAGTACGTTGCCGCCTCAAAAGGCAAGCTTAAACTAGAAGTGATTGACCCTGAGCCTTTCTCAGAAAACGAAGATAAAGCTGCAGAATATGGACTTCAAGCCATTCCGTTAGGTAATGGCAGTCAAGAAATTTATTTCGGGTTAGTTATCCGTGATAACAGTGACAGCACTAGAAGAGAAATCATTGGTTTTATCCACCCAGACAAAGAGCGTTTTTTGGAATACGAACTGAGTAAGATGATTTATTCTGTGACCCAGAAAACAAAGCCTAAAGTTGGGATCATTACAGGCTTACAAGTTCGTGGCGGTTTTGATATGGCAACTCGCCAGCCTACAGACCCATGGACGTCTATATCTCAATTAGAGACGCTATACAATGTAACCACGCTCAAAGCTAGCGATAACGAAGTACCAAAAGACTTGAAGCTACTAATTATTGCTCAACCTAAAGGACTCTCAGAACAAATGAGCTACTCCATTGACCAGTTTGTACTTGCTGGCGGAAATGCTCTTGTCTTTATTGATCCTAATGCTGAGTCTGACAGCCCAAACGAAATGATGGGCATGGGAGGAGGAGGCAAAGTTTCCTCTCTGGATCCTCTATTTAAAGCTTGGGGCATAGCAGTGGATACAAGCAAGGTAGTTGCTGATGCAAAAAACGCCTTGTCTGTAGGGTCTCCCACATCCGGACGGCCAGTGAGGCATCTTGGCATTTTTGGCCTTGATGAAAACAATTTTAATAAAAATGATGTGGTAACTTCCTCACTAAAATCACTGAACTTTGCTACAGCAGGAGCTATTCAAAAGCTGGATGACGCTGAAACATCTATTGATACTCTCATTCATTCGAGTGATAACTCAATGTTAATGGATGCTAGTGCTTTTTCAATGATGACTGATCCCACCAGTCTTTATAAAAACTTCAAGTCCACTGGCGAAAGTTATATCTTAGCTGCTCGGATAACAGGTCACGTCAAGACAGCTTATCCTTCAGGAAAGCCTAAAAAAGAAAGTAGCTCCGAAGAGGATAAAGACAAAGAATCCAAGGATAAAGCAGGAGGCTCAGAAGAAAATGCCAAAGCGAAGGCATCAAACGCAACAAATACTGACGACAAGGAAAAGGATAAAGAAAAATCCAGCGATACTCACCTTGCCAGTTCGGTCAACTCTATTAGCGTTATTGTTGTAACTGATACCGATATTCTTACGGATAGGCTTTGGGTCCGCAAATCAAGTTTTTTTGGTCAGAATATTACTCAGGCTTTCGCAAACAATGGCGAAATGTTAACCAATATGGTTGATAACTTGCTAGGTGATGCTAATTTAATCAGTATACGCAGCCTTGGACAGTTTTCTCGCCCTTTCACTATTGTGAATGAACTTGAAAGTGAGGCAGAAGCAAACTTCCATAAAAAAGAAAATGAGCTGAAGCAAGAGCTGCAAGAGACTGAGAGCAAATTGAGGGAACTGCAAAGCAAAAAAGAAGGTGAAGAAGCGTTAGTTGTAAGCGCCGAACAAGAACAGGAAGTTGAGAAGTTTATCCAAGAAAAGCTGAAAATAAGGAAAGATTTGAGAGAAGTTCAGCATCAGCTTGGTAAGGATATTGCTGACCTTGGATCAAAGCTGAAGCTGATCAACATTCTTGCTGTACCTCTGCTGATCACCTTACTTGTGCTAGGGTTTCGTTTTACACGCAGGAGGAAGCGTTGAAATTTTATTCGCTTAAAACAACCTCAAGGTAGAGGATGGGCTGAATGACTTGGATAGACAGAAAATATACAGCCCCTCCCTCTACTGGAGTATTGCTATAGCCGTAAAAAAACTGGCACTCATGAACGCATTATAAGGATGCTATGAGTGCTTTTTTTGGTACAGAAATTCTTGCACTATCCCCATGACCATTGAAGATGTTTTATTTTGAAATTGAAGTTGTGCTTCTAAACCCTCTGCTCATGCCGAAAATCAACCTCAACTCACAGAAAAAAACAGATCTTGGTATATATTATTTGTCACACAAACATCAAAAAAATACACAGATATTATAATTACCACTGACAGTATAGAGACGATAACCCCTAGAATTATAAGGGAAAATCCGACTTACGCAGTAAATCTGTGGATAACTAGGTGCATAAGTCCATAGGAAACTCATAAGTACCGATAAAAATAGCATAAATACGATATGGTTGTTTTTTATACAGCCATGGACGCATTATTATTTTTTCATCTCTCGCACAGTACTATATAACAGCAGTCAAGTGAACATATACCAATAAAGAAGTAAGTCTGTTGACAACTCTCATTCTAACTTCCCCGCCCACCTACTACTAACTAGTAGGTGCATGGGCAAGTACATGGAGCTTCGTTGATTTGCCGCTTACCATCAGCTTCAGTGGTAACGAGTATATGCCCATACAAATTCAAAATACAGAGTTACATATCTCAAAATTATCATTCATCATACTAATCAACGAAACACCAATTCCAGGTAAAGTTGCGCCGAGCAAATGATCTATTTGCCATCAAAATTCCTGAGAAATCACGAAATACTCACTATTTAGGGCATATCCTGCACTGTACCACCATTAATTAAACAGCCTGAGTAACGAGTGGGGATCTGACATGAAGTTATACAGGCGTCAGGATTCCTGTTTAAAGTACACTTAATAAGGTGTATTGTTGTCCAAACCCTGACGGTGACGTTACGAGTTATATACCTGAAAATAACCATTCAATTCTTTTTTTAAACCTGTAACATTATTAAATTCCTTCAGCCTTTGCCTTCAGATAGAAGCATTCATACCTTACACTACTCCAGAGTCGCTTAACAAGGATATTATCACTGTAACATCTCCCATTCAGACTAATCTTGATGCTACGCTCCTTGAAGATACCGATAAGGCATAGTTGGCGAGAACTTACCGTACACCAAAGGAATACAAAGCTTCCTGAAAGGCATCTACACAGAGGTCAGAACCTATGCCTCCATGTTATTGCAAACCCATGATAGACGGCTTAACTAGTTTATAGTGACAGGGAGGACAAAAACTGGCGCACAGGAATATAAGCCTTAAACGTCGTCTACCTTCAAATAGAAAGACAACTGCGCTCTACCTTCAATATACAGGGATAATTCTTTCATCTATCGCTAGATTGAAGTTACTCATGGAGAAAGAGATTTCAAAAAAGACTGATACTTTATTAGCTCTATTACATGTTGAGTTTTCACTGTTATATTTACTAGCAGACTAGCTTAAACTGGCATTTCACACCTTATCTAGCTTGTTAGATTGAAGCGTCTACTTTATCGGGGGCGGTACAGGTACAACTTCTAAACGAACGACTTGTTATAAATTTCATTGACGACAATCTTTAATATATATAGCTGTGCCATTATTTCTCATTACAATATCAAATAACTCACTCACTTTTATTAAATCTCCAAGCTTCTTATAACCATAATTTATAGATGAAAACGAGCTGTTATTATTTGAAATATAGCTCCCAACTTTGCTCAAAGAAGCCCACCCATCATCCTCTGCCGTCTGCTCCGCAGCCGTCCTAAGGAGATGAACCAGAAAAGTATTAGCTCTTAAAGACTTCTTGTCTTTTTTTACTAATGTCTTTGTGACACCTTTCTTATCTTCTTTTTCTTCTGAGGCTAGATTTTCTGTATATATAAAGGGAGAACAAGCATCCACAAAGGGTTGTGGTGTTTTCTTTTCGCCAAAACCATAAACAGGCATTCCACTTTCTAGAATCCTCAAAACAAGAGGTGTGAAATCACTATCGCTTGTCATTAATGCAAATGCATCAATATTTTTACTATAAAGTAAATCCATTGCATCAATAATCATTGCAGAATCAGTAGCATTCTTTCCTTTTGTATATGCAAACTGTTGCATAGGTCTTATGGCGTGAGGGTGTAATTTGGTAGCCCAGCCAGACAAAGATGAATTATTCCAATCACCGTGCGCGTGTCGAATATTTACCATTCCGTATTTAGCAAGCTCTTCCAGAACACCCTCGATAGAATTATGGCTGACATTATCACAATCAATAAGAAGCGCTATTCTTTTTCCGTCTGGCACATTTATCTCCTACAGTTTATAACGACCAAGCACACTATGCAGTGTAGACTAGCGAAATTGCCACCAGAGTGCAATGCCTTGCATTGCTAATTTACTACAAAAAATAAGGAGAATTGCGGCTAGCATATGACCGTAATCAAAGGTCTGGTTAATTAATTATGAACCTGTGACTCTAACCTCAAAACAATAACATGAACCACAAGTAGCGCAAGCCATCCAAGGTAAAGTACAGCTAACTCAGTACTTAATCTGTAATCAGAAAGTCATGAAGCCAGCAACTTACTAATCACGAAATACTTTATAATTAGTAGAATTTACCAATTATAGTGCATGTATGATCGTCAACATTAGTGTATTTTATTAAATTAAAGCAAGTATCATGCTACTACTATTTGTAAAAAAGAAAAAGATTGTTTGGCTAGACAAACTATCACATAAATACGTAACCTCATAACGACAAGCTATGATGTGCAGCTGGACTAATACAAATAAGTGCACCGCCCTGAAGTTAAATATGCGGGGAAGGTGCTATCAAGTATCTTACTAGTAACGAGTACAAAACTGCTTCTGGCACATTTCTCAGCCTCACTCTCATAGAGGCGCAGTCAGTAACGATACATACCGTATTGTGGCACTTTCAAAAAAATAGTTACAGGTGTCAGGCAACAAGAAAGTAAAACTCGAATTTCAGTCGCCATTGCGACACCTCTCGATTATGGTATTACTCTCCGACCTGTTGACAAACTCCCTTCGAATAGACATAATATCAATCTGAATATTATTATATGACCCATTGGCTTTAAGGAGTACCTCGGTGGCAAATTTACCATCCTCCAAAAAACGCGCCCGTCAGGCTGAAAGTCGGCGACAGCACAATACAGGCATGCGCTCTATGGTTAGAACATCCATTAAAAAGGTAATTCGTGCCATAGAATCTAATGATATAGAATCAGCCAAAACAGCTTACTCTGTCGCCACTCCTATCATCGACCGCATGGCCGACAAAGGTCTTATCCACAAGAATAAAGCAGCGCGACACAAAAGTCGTCTGAATGCAAGAGTTAAGGCAATGCTATCCACCTAACCATTAAAAATTCTGCTTAGGATTGCTCACCTTTCGCCACAGGCAACTAATGATAAAACACTTAGCCGTTAGGTCTCATCTGTTTTTTGCTTGCTGGCAAGGCAAAGATTCACCTTCCTAAAGAAAAGTTATAAATAAAGAGTTATCAGGAAACTTTAAAGAACGGTGACTTTAAGTTATTTCTATACCATTACCATATTATCCCTGTGAATCAACTCATCCTCACCTTTATACCCCAACAAACCCAGAATTTTAGAGCTCGGCATGCCGATGATCTTGCTTGCATCTGCAGAGCCATAATTTATAAGCCCCCGAGCCACCTCAACACCAGACTCATCAACACAAGTGACCATTTCTCCTCTCTGAAAATATCCATTGACCAAGATGACACCCACAGAAAGTAAACTAGTACCACTCCCTGTAAGCATATTCACCGCCCCCTTATCAATAACCAGTTCCCCTGAGGTTTTCATATGCCCATAAAGCCACTGTTTTCTCGCCGCCATCCTTCCCTTATCCGGCAACAGTAGTGTTCCTAGCTTTTGCTGATCATACAAGCGTTGCAGTATACATTCAGTACGTCCATTAGCTATAACCGTGGCAGCTCCAGAGCTGGCAACCAAACGCCCAGCCCTTAGTTTAGTCTGCATCCCTCCGCATCCCAAACGCCCAGCACTGCCGCTAGCCATCTTCTCAAGATCTGGGTTAGTAGCTAGACTTTCATCAATTAATACTGCGTCAGAGCTATTACGGGGGTCCTCAGTAAATAGCCCGTCTTGATCTGTCAGTAACACCAGAACGTCGGCTTCAATCAAATTAGCAACTAATGCAGCAAGAGTATCGTTATCACCAAATCTAATCTCATCTGTCACTACCGTATCATTTTCATTCACAACAGGGACAATCTTATGCTCCATCAAAGCTTTTAACGTACCGCGGGCATTCAGATAGCGCTGCCGATTACTGTGGTCCGCATGGGTAAGCAATATTTGTGCAGATTGTATATTATGACTCTGGAAAACCGCTTCCCATGCCTGCACTAGGCGCATTTGGCCAACAGCCGCAGCCGCCTGTAACTGGCTAATGGCATCCGGACGCTCCTGCCAACCAAGACGCTCCATTCCTGCAGCAATAGCACCAGAAGAGACTAACACTACATCAATACCTTGCTCACGAATAAAACACATCTGGGAAACCCAAGCATTCATCATTGCAAGATCAAGACCTAGTCCATTATTAGTAAGTAACGCGCTGCCAACTTTAATGACCCAACAATGAGCTGTCGATAACCGTCCACGATCACTCATTATTACAAACCTATTTTAAGGCCGATAGAAACTTTTCACGCTATATCGAACAACTGGCTATTTTTTCCTCAACCTTACGGGTAGATCTATACGCCTCTGCAACTTCCCGCATTCGAACGCTTGCTTCGACCTCCACACGCTCTCTTTTTTCTTCTTCAAGGCGAGCCAAGTCTTTATTATCGCTCTCCTGAAGATTTCGCTCTTCTATAAAACTCATAATGTCTTGGCATAGCTGATCCGTACCTTTGCCACCAATAGCCGCTGTTTGATAAACAGGCCCTTGCCAATTTAGCTCTTCAATAATACGCCCGCAGACTCGACTGCACTCATCTTCAGATAATAAATCTATTTTGTTTAGTACTAGCCAGCGAGTATTAGATGCCAAGGCAGGGCTGTATTGCTCCAACTCTGCAATGATTCCACGAGCACTTTCAACAGGATCTGTCCCATCAAAAGGAGCCACATCAACTACATGCAATAAAATTCGGCAGCGAGCCAGATGCCTCAGAAACCTGATGCCTAAACCTGCTCCATTAGCAGCGCCTTCGATTAAACCAGGAATATCTGCAACCACAAAGCTTCTATGCTTTTGAATGCTTACCACTCCTAAGTTGGGTATCAACGTTGTAAAAGGATAATCCGCAACCTTTGGCCTAGCATGGGAGACAGCCCGAATAAATGTTGACTTCCCTGCATTAGGCATTCCAAGAAGACCGACATCGGCAATGACTTTCAGCTCCAGTCGGAGGCTTTTGATCTCACCATCCGACCCTTCACTAGTCTGACGAGGAGTACGATTTACACTCGATTTAAACCGAGTATTACCAAGGCCATGAAAACCACCTTGGGCTACTTTCAACCTCTGCCCCTCATGAATCAAATCACCAAGCACTTCTTCGGTTTCTTCATCAATAACCGTTGTACCTACCGGCACTTTTAACTCAATACTATTCCCTTTTGAGCCTGTACAGTTCCGACCACCGCCTTGTCGTCCATTTTCTGCTTTGTAATGACGCCGATAACGAAAATCAATCAAGGTATTAAGATTGTTATCAGTAACAATGTAAACACACCCTCCATCACCACCATCACCTCCGTCAGGGCCACCTTTTGCTATAAACTTCTCCCTTCGGAAACTCAGGCAGCCATCGCCCCCATTACCCGCCTGCAAGCTAATCAGTGCCTCATCAATAAACTTCATCATTTCACCATTTCTAGGCACCAGCCTTCGTATCTATCAATAACAGAACACACCTCTAACATTGAAGGTGCGCGGAGGCGACAAACAAGCGAGCCACCATAAAACTATAGATAATAGGTGTTTATGGAGAGTAGGAGCAGTCAACAACTAACTTTCAATAGTATCCGGTACAAATGTTATAGTCATTCCCATAGCCTACGCCAACTAAAAAACATAATTACGCTGCTATTATACAAACATATTTGTGCTTTTTAGGCCCTTTAGTTTCAAAAACCACTTGGCCACCAGCCTTGGCAAACAGGGTATGATCCCTACCAATACCAACGTTTTTACCAGGGCGAAAACGAGTGCCACGCTGACGAACAAGAATATTGCCTGCACAGACAACCTGCCCACCATAACGCTTAACACCAAGGCGCTTACTTTCCGAGTCACGACCGTTGCGGGTACTACCGCCAGCTTTCTTGTGAGCCATTTTATCTTTTCCTTAGCTTTCAATACCGGTTATTTTTAGTTCTGTGAACCACTGACGGTGACCCATTTGCTTACGATGATGCTTGCGGCGCCTGAATTTAATGATTCTAATTTTGTCACCACGCCCATGGCCAATCACTTCAGCGGTAACCTTAGCACCGTCAACCATTGGCGCACCAATCTTAAGATTATCGCCATCGGAAACTAACAAGACCTCTTGTAATTCAACCAGCCCACCAACCGCAACTTCAAGCTTCTCAACCTTAAACCTCTCACCTTCAGTAATGCGGTATTGCTTACCGCCTGTTCTAACAACTGCGTACATAACACTCTCCAAAAATCCTGTATAACCTCTTTGTCAAAGGCATCCATCCATTATTTTATGCAAACCACTCTTAAATAATGCTGAATTTTACTATCTAAAACCACTTACAGATGGCACCCTATTGACTTACCCTTCTTACTTAGGTTGGTCGGTTGGCCTATCGGCCAGACAAACGGCGCCTACCTCAAATTTTAGATAGAAGGGTGTGAATACTAAGGAATTATATGTAAACTAGCAAGCTGTAGTTTCCCTATTTTGTAGAAAGACAACCACACTAATGCAAATATGACAAGCACTACAGTCCAAAACGAGGGCTATTCAACACTCTACACACGTCACCCTTGAAGATATGAGTGGCCTTAACCTAAACTTCACACTTTAAGGAAGAATTCCTATACTATTGACAGACTTTCATCCTCTCCATAGGATGACGAATATGTCGACTCACCAACACAGCCTTATGCCAAATGCCAGACAAAACACAATACTCTTTCCAGATAGCTGTACGCGAAGATTTTAAACTAGTTGACCAGTGTATGCTTAGAGAATTGCACTCGGATACCGCCTTGATCAGTCAGATAGGGAAGTATATTATTCAATCTGGAGGCAAACGGCTGCGACCTCTACTCGTACTCTTGACAACAAAGGCTTGCGACTACAAAGGCGATCAACATATTCCCCTCGCGTCAATTATTGAGTTTCTTCACAGCGCAACACTACTTCATGACGATGTCGTTGATAAGTCTGACTTACGCAGAGGTCTCCATACAGCCAATACCATATGGGGTAACGCCTCTAGCGTGCTTGTTGGCGACTTCCTGTATTCCAGAACCTTCCAGATGATCGCTAAACTCCAGAATTTCAAACTACTTAATGTTCTTGCAGATGCAACCAATGTTATTGCAGAAGGCGAAGTAATGCAGCTGACGCATATTCACGATACCAACATCAGTGAATCACAGTATATGGAAATTATTCGTTGTAAAACCGCTATGCTGTTTGAAGCATCAGCCCACACAGCGGCCATACTTTCGAAAGTGTCTCTAAAGACTGAGCACTCGTTAGCTTCTTATGGTAATTACCTCGGAATTGCTTTCCAATTAATTGACGATCTACTTGATTATAGTGGGGATAGTAATGATATGGGTAAAAATACCGGCGATGATTTAGCGGAAGGTAAGCCAACACTCCCGCTAATTTACACTATAGCCAACGGCTCCACAGAGCAGCAAGCGATAGTTCGTCAAGCAATAAAAAAAGGAGAGCAAGGTAATATAAGTAATATCATTAAAGTAGTTCGCACCTGTGGCGCCTTAGAATATACCGCTCAAAAAGCCCAAAAATTTGCCACTAAAGCTATTGCTGCTTTGGATTATATTCCTGCTAGTAAATACCGTGATGCAATGGAAGATCTGGCACGATTTGCCATAGACAGAACCCATTAAATAACCATGCTCTAGCTTTTGCTTTTGATCCTGTTTATTTGTTGTCCACTATTCCCATTTCCATTAATCGCTCTGTTAAAATATAAGGTTAAGGTTTAATGCCCGCAGATGTTGGCAAGTTTATTAAAATCAGAGCCTATAATTAACATTATTTTTGTTGTACACGCTTATGTACAAATAGGATTTTAAGAGCATGGCAAACGCCGATTTTCTTGACAAAGTTAACAAACGCAGAACATTCGCTATTATCTCTCACCCAGATGCAGGTAAGACCACCATAACAGAAAAACTTCTACTGTTGGGCGGTGCCATTCAGCTAGCGGGAACAGTTAAGGGCCGAAAAAGTGGTCGAATGGTTACGTCTGATTGGATGAAAATAGAGCAGGAACGAGGTATATCCATCACTACCTCTGTTATGCAGTTTTGCTACCAAGAATGCATTGTGAATCTTCTAGACACCCCAGGGCATGAAGATTTTTCTGAAGATACCTACCGAACCTTAACTGCGGTTGATAGCTGTTTAATGGTGATTGATGCCTCTAAAGGTGTTGAAGCCAGAACGGTTAAATTAATGGCTGTTTGTCGGCTTAGGGATACCCCTATTTTTACATTTATCAACAAAATGGATCGTGACGTTCTGGAGCAAATAGAAGTACTAGATGAAATAGAGTCCGTACTCAATATTCAGTGCGCTCCCATCACATGGCCAATTGGAATGGGCAGAAGCTTCAAGGGCGTTTATAATCTCTATACAGATACCATTCATGTTTTTACCCCAGGGCAAGGCAGCATTATTCCCGATGACATTCGTATTAAAGGTATTGATTCTGCTGAAGGCAAAGACTTTCTTGGCGAAGGGTATGAAGAAATATCCAACGAAGTGGAACTAGTAAAAGGTGCAAGCCACAAGTTTAATATTGACTTGTATCATGCGGGAAAAATGACACCAGTTTTCTTTGGTACAGCTCTTGCCAACTTTGGTATTCGGGAGGTTCTTGATCATTTCGTACAATGGGCTCCCCAACCTCTGCCGAGAAAAACAGATGTCCGCTCTGTAGACGCTAGTGAAGAAGACTTCTCAGGATTTGTTTTTAAAATTCAGGCTAATATGGACCCAAAGCACAGGGATAGAATTGCTTTTTTAAGAATCTGCTCTGGAAAATATACCCGCAATATGAAAATGAAGCACGTTCGTACCGGCAAGATAATCAAAGTTCCCGACGCTGTCACCTTTCTTGCTGGAGACCGTTCACATGTGGAAGAAGCTATTTCCGGCGATATCATCGGTCTTCATAACCACGGCACTATCCAGATAGGTGACACCTTTACCCAAGGAGAGATCGCAAAATTCACCGGAATTCCTCACTTTGCACCGGAGCTTTTTAAACGGGTACGCCTTAAAGATCCGTTAAGACTAAAGCAACTCAAAAAAGGGTTACAACAGTTATCTGAAGAAGGTGCAACCCAACTGTTTATGCCTATCAATAACAATGATTTGATACTTGGAGCTGTGGGCAATCTTCAGTTTGATGTAGTCATGCGACGCTTGAAAGACGAATATAAAGTCGACGCCATGTATGAATCAGTTAATGTACACACTGCTCGATGGCTAATATTTGATGACCCCAGAAAACAAGAACAATTCAACCGAAAATGCGCAGACAATCTGGCCATTGACGGAGGCGGCCATCTAACGTACCTAGCACCAACCCGAGCCAATCTTTCCCTTACTGAGGAACGCTATCCTGATGTATTATTTAAAACAACTCGGGAACATTAATACCTATACCAATCCTCTTAAAAGTCTAGAATTGTTAACTGCTAGCACTAACCCTAACCACCTATTACTAGCAGAATCATAGGTATTCGCTCATATTTACCCTACTCATATTTTCAAAGTAAATAGTATGATCAGTGGTAATACTCTGAAAACTCATGCACTGCATCCACAAAAACAGCTACTTTATCAGGCTCAACAAATTGATGAATTCCGTGCCCCAAATTAAAAACATGTCCATTACCGGAACCATAGTCTTTCAAAATTCTTTTAACTTCTTTACGAATCAAGTCTGGAGATGCATAGAGAACAGAAGGGTCCATATTACCCTGCAATGACACCTGCCCACCCACCCTTGAACGCGCTTCGCCAATATCTGTAGTCCAGTCAATGCCCAACGCATCAGCCCCAGTATTCGCAATATATTCAAGCCACTGTCCTCCATTCTTGGTAAATAAAATAACAGGCACTTTTCGCCCCTCATGCTCCCTAATCAATGACAAAACAATTTTTTTCATATACTCGAGGGAAAACTCCCGATAGCAGGCTGGTGACAACACCCCCCCCCAAGTATCAAAAATCTGAACAGCCTGAACACCCGCCCGAATCTGCCCGTTAAGGTAAGCACTAACTGACTTGGCCAGCGTGTCCAACAACAAGTGCAACTGTTCCGGCTTATCAAACATCATTGCTTTTATCCGACGAAAATCCTTGCTGCCACCACCTTCTACCATATAGGTGGCCAAAGTCCACGGACTTCCTGAAAAGCCTATCAACGGCACACAGCCATTCAACTCATGACGGATAATTCGCACTGCATCCATAACATAGCCCAGATCTTTTTCGGCATCTGGAATAGAAAGACGCTCAATATCAAATAAGGTTCGAACTGGTTTGTGAAAACGCGGCCCCTCACCCTTTTCAAAATACAGGCCAAGACCCATAGCATCAGGAATAGTCAAAATATCTGAAAATAGAATGGCTGCGTCCAATGGAAACCGTTCAATAGGCTGAAGGGTTACTTCGCATGCTTGCTGAGGATTCTTACACAATGTCATAAAGTCCCCAGCTATTGCCCGTAGCTTGCGATACTCTGGTAAATAGCGGCCAGCTTGCCTCATCACCCATACCGGCGTTACATCCACTGGCTCACGCAACAATGCTCGTAGAAAACGATCATTTTTTAATTCTATCATGGGTATAAAATCCTACATTCACCCTAGTCACGATCAATTTAATTGAGAATTCACCATGTGTTATTGCAGCACATGAGAATTATAGCAACCCTAAGATACATCAGCATAACTGAGTTATTTTTCGTAAAAAACTGATAAACACCTTTATTTTAAAGGCATGGCAATCACTACTCTAATATCTTTGTAAAACATCCACCTAAACAAGCAAGACTTCCCATTGAAGGCGTAAGGCTGCTGACTACTCTCACCCTCAATGCAATTGATATAAATGAATAAAATAGCAAAAAACAAACAGCCTATCTTAGACCATTCAAACAAGGGTTCAGTGTTATCAGACCTATGAAACATAGAGGAGGGGAGCAATATATTAGGCACAGACAACAAGTTCTGACTGCATAGAATATGACTTTCGCATAATTACATTTTATCAAATTATAACAAAGATCGGTGAGATATATTGAGATCTCAATTAAATATTCAGATAACCCAATATCCCTAACGCCGCCTGACGACCTTCCCAGATAGCGGTAACCACAAGGTCAGAACCTCGCACCATATCACCTCCAGCAAAAACTCTGGGATTAGATGTCTGAAATGGATAATCAGCTGAAGAATGCTCACCTGACGTCAAAACCCTACCTCCATCATCTGTTTTAATGCCTTCTTTATCAAACCAGGCAGCAGGGCTAGGCTTGAAACCAAAAGCAACTAATACGACATCCGCATTCAATATTTCTTCACTACCTTCTATTACTTCTGCTTGCTGCCGTCCGGCTTCATCTTCTTTTCCCATGCGGGTAGATAAAAGTCGAACACCTTCTACTTGAGTATCTCCAACAATAGCTACCGGCTGACGGTTAAACAAAAATTTTACACCCTCCTCACGCGCATTTTTTACTTCTCTGCGAGAACCAGGCATATTTTTTTCATCCCGTCGATAGGCACAGGTAACACTAGCTGCACCTTGCCTAATCGCGGTACGGTTACAATCCATAGCCGTATCACCACCTCCAAGTACAACCACTCTTTTTCCTTTCAAGTCAATAAAGCTATCAGGCCTTGTGTCATACCCCTGATTTTTATTAATACTGGAAACAAGATAAGTCAAAGCTTCGTAGACTCCTGATAAATCCTCTCCAGGAAAGCACCCTTTCATTGCACTATAAGTGCCCATCCCCATAAAAATAGCATCATAGTCCACAAATAACTGATCAATAGCAATATCTTTCCCTATTTCAGTATTTAGTCGAAAATCAATCCCCATTTCCGTAAATATTTCACGCCTACGAATCATAACCGATTTTTCTAGTTTGAATTCAGGAATACCAAATGTAAGTAACCCACCGATTTCAGGATTGCGATCAAAAACAACAACCTTTACACCATTGCGTATCAATACATCCGCACAACCCAAACCGGCAGGACCAGCACCAATAATAGTTACCTTCTTGTCAGTCCATTCAACCCGAGACATATCTGGTCTCCAGCCAAGGTCCAAAGCTGTATCCGCAATATACTTCTCCGTCGCGCCAATAGTAACAGCACCAAAGCCATCATTGATCGTACAGACTCCCTCACAAAGGCGATCCTGGGGGCAAACTCTACCGCAGACTTCAGGCAAAGTGTTGGTCTCGTGAGCCAACTCTGCCGCCTGAAACAACTTCCCTTCAGACACCAGCTTAAGCCAGTCCGGAATATAATTATGAACAGGACACTTCCATTCACAGTATGGATTACCACAGGACAAGCAACGATCAGCCTGACTTTTCACCTGCTGATCTTGGTAGGGTTTGTATATTTCAACAAAATCCTCCGTGCGCTCACGCAGCGGTATTTTTAACGGCTCTTCACGAGCCACTTCAATAAATTGGAAGTCATTGCCTCGCCCGTCCTCCGTAAATCGCGCCATACTCCAACCCCATACATCCACTATATTTGAAATTATTGAAAATACAGAAAAGCTCAACTCCTGAACTTAATACCAGGTTATTGAAACTACACAGCCAGCACCATGGCACCTACATACCCCCATTACCCTTGAATATGTTAGGTTATTAACTATTCATACCTACAATGGCAACAGATATATACGACAGATATGCTTATTGCGATCTAAGGACTATCTCTATTCAGGCGCCCCTCTAGTGCTCATTAACAATGAGTCAATACTGGCAGCTTTCGGTTTCACCAGCCAAAATCGACCACGATAATCATAGAAATCTTCCAAAACTTCCCCCCCCCACTTACTGTCCGTATCGTCCACATACTCTTCAAGAACTCCAAGTAAATGCGACTGATAAGCCTCCATATACTCAATGTCAATACGATGAATATCTACCAATTCATGATTATAGTGATCAACAAAATTGCGCTCCAGATCAAGAACATAAGAAAATCCACCAGTCATACCTGCACCAAAGTTATGTCCGGTATTACCCAGCACAACAACTAATCCCCCCGTCATATATTCACAACAGTGATCACCAGCACCCTCAACAACAGCTATTGCTCCAGAGTTCCTAACCCCCAATCGCTCACCGGCACAACCTGTGGCATAAAGCTTGCCTCCAGTTGCTCCATACAAACAGGTATTACCTATAATAGAGGTTACCTGACTATCAAACCTGCTCTTCTGTGGCGGGCGAATAATCAACTTCCCACCGCTCATACCCTTACCCACATAATCGTTGGCATCGCCTTCCAGATACATTTCCAACCCACCAACATTCCAAACACCAAAGCTCTGGCCCGCAACACCTTTAAGCTTCAACTTGATAGGTTGATCTTCCATCCCTTTATTACCGTAGCGCTTGGCAATTTCTCCTGAAAGGCGTGCCCCTATAGAACGGTCACAATTATTGATTCTATAACTGAACTCTCCCCCTAGCTGTTTTTCAATTGATGGCAAACACTCCTTGATCATCCTCTCTGCCAACTTCCCCTTATCGAATGGCGAATTACATTTAACCTGACAGGTATGAGGCTTTTCCTCAGGAATATTACTACTCGAAAGCAAAAGACTAAGATCAATATTTTTTTGTTTTTCCGTATTCCCTTCCACCCGCTCAAGAAGATGTGTGCGTCCAACAATATCATCAATACATTTCTCACCCATTAGTGACAGCAATTCTCGCACCTCCTCAGCTACAAACGTGAAGAAGTTCATAACCATTTCTACCGTTCCAATAAAATGCTGGTCTCGGAGGTACTTATTCTGAGTGGCTATACCCGTAGCACAGTTATTGAGATGACATATTCTCAAATACTTACAACCCATCGCAACCATGGGTGCAGTACCAAAGCCATAACTTTCAGCACCTAATATTGCGGCTTTTATCACATCCAGCCCAGTCTTGAGACCACCATCGGTTTGCAGCCTCACCCTACCCCGGAGATCATTACCACGAAGGGTCTGATGCACCTCACTTAAACCAAGCTCCCACGGCGAACCAGCATAACGGATAGATGTCAGAGGGCTTGCAGCAGTCCCCCCGTCATAACCAGAAATAGTAATCATGTCCGCATAGGTTTTAACAATACCTGCCGCAATTGTGCCAATACCAGGTTCAGAAACCAGCTTTACAGAAACAAGAGCATCAGGATTCACTTGTTTAAGGTCATAAATCAACTGAGCCAGATCTTCAATGGAGTAGATATCATGGTGCGGAGGGGGAGAAATAAGGGTCACTCCAGGCGCTGAATAACGTAACCTAGCTATAAGCTGACTCACTTTCCCTCCGGGTAACTGTCCTCCTTCTCCTGGCTTGGCCCCTTGCGCAATCTTAATCTGAATAACTTCCGCATTCACAAGGTAGTGCGCGGTTACACCAAAACGCCCGGAAGCTACTTGCTTGATTTTAGAAACCCGGTTCGTGCCAAATCGCTCAGGATCTTCACCACCTTCTCCAGAGTTAGAACGAGCACCTAATCTATTCATCGCTTCCGCCAATGCCTCATGCGCTTCCGGAGATAGCGCACCCAGACTCATTGCAGCAGAATCAAATCGTTTCGTAATGGAAGTAACAGACTCCACCTCTTCTAAAGGTAGTGGTTTGCTAGCCAGTCTCAGTGACAACAAATCCCGTAAGGTCGTCACCGGTCTTCTATTAACAGTACCTGAATACTTACGATAGGTTGCATAATCCCCTGTACGAACAGCCTGCTGTAATAGCTGGACTACATCGGGATTAAAGGCATGGTATTCACCTCCATATACGTATTTAAGCAAACCTCCCTGCTGGATAGGTTTACGCGGTACCCAAGCAATATCAGCAAGCCTCTCCAAATCCTTTTGAAAGTCATCAAAGCGACCTCCCTCTATTCGACTCTTAACCTCCTTAAAACACAGGTCAACCACCTCTCTTGAAAGCCCTACCGCTTCAAACAACTGCGCTCCTCTATAAGATGCAATAGTGGAAATCCCCATCTTCGATAAGATTTTTAACAACCCTTTATTTATGCCATTTCTATAAGCTTTATAGCCATCTAAAGCATCAGCCTGCACCTCTCCTTTCCGAATCTGGTCATTAATAATTTCATAGGCTAGATAAGGGTAAACCGCCGTTGCACCAAAACCAATTAAGACTGCAAAATGGTGAGACTCCCTAGCAGTGCCTGTTTCAACCAAAATATTTGCATCAGAACGCAGCCCTTTCTTAATCAACCGATGATGGACAGCCCCTGTAGCCATCGCTGCATGTACTGGTAGATTTCCTTTCCTGATATCCCGGTCTGTTAGATGAATCAATACCATACCACTACGAACAGCCTCTTCAGCCTTATCACATATTTCCTCAATGGCTCTTCTTAATCCTAACTTAGGATCAAAGTTAAGATCGATTCGGAAAACCTGCAAATCTTTATGACTATGAAACCCTCTTATCAAGTTGATAAATTTAGTAGACGACAGTACTGGTGACTTTAAAATCACTCTAGATGCATGATGTGATGTTTCCTGAAAAGGGTTCTGCTCTCGACCAAGGCACGTTTCAAGGGACATAACAATCGATTCACGCAGCGAATCTATGGGTGGGTTAGTGACCTGAGCAAACTGCTGCCTGAAATAATCATATATTGACCTAACCATCTGGGAGAGCACCGCGATCGGCGTATCATCTCCCATAGAACCCACAGCCTCCTGAGCGTTCTCTACAAAAGGGCGAATAATTTGCTCACGCTCCTCAAAACTCACCAGAAACATTTTCTGATGGATGGCAAATTCGTCAAAATTCAGATATTTTACTTTGTGATCATCTTCTTTAAACTGTGCCCTCATTCGGTAAGAATTACTCTTCAACCATTTTTTATACGGCTTTCGCAGTTTAAGTTTTTCATCTATGTCATAAGCCTGTAATACCTCACCTATGCCTGTGTCAACAGCCAGTATTTCACCAGGACCAACCCTTCCCTTGGCCACAACCTCCTCGTCTTTATGATTATATACACCAGCTTCCGAAGCCACCGTCAAATAACCATTATCAGTTATAACCCAACGGGAAGGACGCAAACCATTTCTGTCAAGAGCACAAACAGCATGGCGACCATCCGTCATTACCAACCCAGCAGGTCCGTCCCAAGGCTCCATATGCATTGAGTTATACTCGTAAAACGCTCTCAGTTCAGGATTAATCGTATCAACATTTTGCCATGCGGGAGGTATCAACATCCGAGTAGCTCGGTAAATATCAACCCCACCCACTACCAACATCTCCAACATATTATCTAGGGAGGATGAATCAGAGCCAACTCTATTAATCAATGGGAAAACATTTTCCAAGCCCTTCAACAGATCAGACTTAAGTTTATATCTCCTAGCTTCTACCCAATTACGGTTACCCATAACAGTATTAATTTCACCATTATGAGCCAGCATCCTAAATGGCTGGGCGAGAGCCCATAAAGGCAAGGTATTAGTTGAAAAGCGCTGATGGAAAACACAGATGGATGTTTCAAAACTCGGATTACCCAAGTCCTCATAAAAAGATGGTAGATCAACAGGCATCATCAGCCCCTTATAACAGATCACCTTGCTTGATAAAGAACATATATAAAAGTCCTGATCCTGCGCCATAGCCATATTGGCAAAGCGACGAGCCATATAAAGCCTTGCGGCAAAAACCCTTTCATCAACATTATCAGGTACCGCAACAAACAACTGTTCTATTACCGGCATCTGCTTCAAGGCAATAGGCCCCAAGCAGCCTCTATTAACAGGTACTTCCCGCCAACCAATAATATCCAAAGACTGATTAACAAGCTCATATTCCAGCCTACTTTTTGCCTCTGCAGATTTCTCTTTATCTTGACTAAAGAAAATCATGCCAATGGCATATTGCCGAGGCAGGGTTTTTAACATATTTTTTTTTACAATATCTCGGAAAAAAGTATCCGGTATCTGCAATAATAAACCACAGCCATCACCAGTCTTTCCATCCGCAGCAATCCCCCCCCGGTGAGTCATGCAAGTCAGTGCTTTGATTGAGGATTGAAGAAGGTGATGACTTTTTTCACCTTGTATGTGAGCAATTAGGCCAAAACCACAGTTATCTCTAAACTCATAGGGATCGTACAAACCTGCTTTCATAGGCACATTCTCATAACTGGATGATTAACTTGACCCCAAAATATCTGTCACTACCAATCAGATGATGAACCTCAAACATCTTCTCAATTACAGTCGTATTTAAATATGCTAGGGAAAACAGCGGCGACCTTCGCCTTACCTAAATCGTTTACTTATCTTAGATCGTAGGGCGTAGCGCCATTTCAGATACTCCTACCTCAACCATTTATGGTGTGAAAACTACCAAAATTCAATTAAAAGAACAAAACTCACTCAAACAGTCCAACAATGTTACTTCATCAACATTGTTAGCCACTATCCCCTCTCCAATACAACGCAATAAAATTAATCGCATGCGCCCATCCAGCACCTTTTTATCAACAGCCATCAGCTCCATAAACCTATCTGGTGTCATTTCAGAAGGAGGGATAACAGGCAGCCAAAACTGTTTAAGCAAATCTGTTAGATCATCAACATCATCTTTGCCAATCATACCCAACCTGAAAGATAAATTAGCCGCCATAACCATACCAACAGCAACAGCTTCCCCATGAAGCCACCGAGAATACCCTAAACAGGTTTCAATAGCATGACCAAAAGTATGACCAAAATTAAGAATGGCTCTTACTCCGGACTCCCTTTCGTCCTCCATGACCACCCGAGCTTTATGCTGACATGACTGGTATATAGCATGACCTAATGTTTCCGAATCTCTGTTTAACAATGCTCTCATATTTCCCCGCAACCAGAAATAAAAAGACTTGTCACAAATAAGACCATACTTGATAACTTCAGCCATTCCTGCCGAAAACTCTCTGTTAGGCAGCGTACTCAGAGTTCCAATATCGATCACAACAGCATTGGGTTGATGAAAAGCGCCAATCATATTTTTACCTTGGGGGTGATTAACTCCAGTCTTACCGCCCACAGATGAATCAACTTGAGCTAGCAGCGTTGTCGGCACCTGAATAAACCCTATTCCTCTCTGATAACAGGCCGCAGCAAACCCTACCATATCTCCTACCACCCCTCCACCTAACGCGATCAAAGTGGCTTTTCGAGTAAAACGAGCCTTTAACAAACGATCAAAAATACGTTCAACTGTGGCAAGATTTTTCCAAAACTCACCATCCGGTAGCACTTCTACCGCAAGGTCATAGCCATCAAGCGCTCTTTCCACTTTTTTTAGATATATCGGAGCTACTGTTTCGTTAGTAACAATTGCAACCTGACGACCGGCAATATACGGTTTCAGGTACTCAATCTTACCCAGTAACGACTCCCCAATAAAAATAGGATAACTACGCTCCCCAAGGTCAACATTCAACTTGAACATTACACACCCCCTCCAGCAGAAGTAACCGCCCTGATAATTTTTGTTGCAACCATCTTAGATGACAACACATCAGTATCCAAAATGAGATCCGCAATTCCTCTGTATAAAGTATCTCTCTCCGCCATCAGTGTTTCTAACACTTGCACCCTATCAGGACGTTGCAACAAAGGACGTTTTTTATCTTTTAGTGTGCGCTTCAACTGAACACTCACGGGTGCGTAAAGATAAACAACAAACCCATTAGCGCTGAGATGCATTCTATTCTCTCTCCGCTTAATGACTCCACCTCCGGTTGCCACTACAACTCCACGCATGGAACAAAGCTCGGCAATGACCTGCCCCTCCCGTTGTCTGAACCCCTCTTCTCCCTCTACATCAAAAATCCATGTAATATCAGCGCCGCTACGCATTTCAACTTCTTGATCCGAATCTAGAAAAGGCATATTCAGCTCATTTGCCAACACTCGCCCTACGGTTGTTTTACCTGCCCCCATAGGACCTATAAGATATATATTTTTCAACAGCATATCTGCCCTCTGCAATTGTGTGCCGAGCGTAGCCCATCACTTCCCTATAAGACAACATTATTTAAAAAAGACGCTAGACCGACACGTTACTCAAGATACATTCAAAAGATTTGGAGTTACTACGCGCCAGCAAGTGAGCGAGTCCATAGAAGCCAGAAGAACTGAGTGACTGTGGAAAGCGAACGCTAAGGAATCTCTGATTTTTAATCTCCAAAACCTAGTACAATAGCATTGCTATGGGCAAACCGGTTATCCAAAATGAAACAACAACGTTTTGCGTCGCTCAGCTACTCAGCCAAAAAACGCAAAATGCGAAAAGAATTATTTCTTGAGAAAATGGAATATTGTTCCCTGGGCAGCCTTTGAAGCAATCATTGAACCACATTACCCGAAAAGTGGACGTCGTGGAGGGCAGCCGATCGGCCGGCCTGACCACTATGCTGCGTATCTATCTCATGGAGCAATGGCTTCAACTATCCGATCCGATGATGAAAGACGCGCTGTATGAAATTGAATCAATGAGAAGATTTGCCAAATGGGAGCTGTGCGAAGATCGGTTACCTGATTAAACAACTATCCTGAAATTCCGTCACCTGTTGGAGCGTAATCAATTAACTGAGACCTTTGCACTAGTCGCGCTAAACAACTAATAACCAGGTATAATAAGCCTTGCACAATCAATGCCTTTCGGTGAAATTATAGCTTATAAAAATCTAAAACAAGTGTGTGGCGCACAATATTAAACTAGGTTTATCGATTCAGCAGGCAAGTTGCGCCTGAAAATCGAAAATGAAGGGTGAAATGGCTCGAATGGCGCATATTCGAACTGAAATCGTGTTTTTTAAGGCTTTATCCTCAAAAAATACGATTTAATTAATAGTGGGGCTTATGCAGCGCTATCGTGCAAAGGTCTCATTGTGAAAACCTGGGAGCTGAATAATCATATTACAAAACATATGTGTGCTACTCATAGATGAAGCAACTATTGCAATTGTTCATTGACTCAATAAGAATACAGATAATTTACTGACTTATTGGAATCATAGAGGTAAAACCAATGATATTGACAGTTTTGTATATGTCAAACTTGTATACATACAGGTTGAAGTTTTTAAATATGGTTAAGGTTATATTATTTTCTTATTGTTTGTTAACTACCATGTACATTAAAGCTGTGCTAGTTAATAATATTTATGACAGTCTAGATATTGGTAAGGAGAAAGATGAATGGGTTTTTATGTTTGTGCCTCATAGTTTTGTACCTGGATATAGAGAAGATGTTTATTATATGGCTATGATTGATAAAACAATAACATTAAGTGAAAGTGTAAAACTACAAATTGGTGCCATATTAATAGACAAATTACAAAATGATAACATTAAGGAATATCCAGATATTTATAATCGCCAAAGTCTTGGGTTTTGTAGTATGGATAATTTATTCGCAGTAGATGCCGATATCTTTTTTCGTGCTTTATATTTGGATGTAGAGCAAAGGTTATATAAAAGTGCACTTGTAGTTATATTTACCCTAAATGAAGGTAAGAATGAATTAACTTTCAAAATTGAACAAATAGAACTTTCTAGTGCAGGATATGATAATGATTTAATGATTAATGGCGCTAACCATATGCTAGATAGATTAAAGCCATTATTCACATTATGTAAGAATATGAGACTTGCATTTAAAAACAGTTCTCAAATTAATAATGTGGATTATGATAAAATTCCAGATATTGTACATCCGTTGTTTGATGATGACAATAATTGTGTTTACGACCTGTATCCAGAGATACATTTTAGTGATATTGATGTTGATGTTGTTGGTGAACTAGGGGTAATATACATATCTAGTGATATTAGTTTACTAAATAAAGAGAAGGAGAAAGAGAAGGAGAAAGAGAAAGAGAAGGAGAAAGAGAAGGAGAAAGAGAAGGAGAAAGAGAAGGAGAAGGAGAAGGAGAAAGAGAAAGAGAAAGAGAAGGAGAAAGAGAAAGAGAAAGAGAAAGAGAAAGAGAAAGAGAAAGAGAAAGAGAAGGAAAAGGAAAAGGAAAAGGAAAAGGAAAATAATAGTGTAAAATCACCAGAGATCCCAAATAAAAAAGATATTTTGTCTTGTAGTGATGTTATTTATATGAATACTAATGACTGTTCAGATCTAAGTTCTAAGGAAAAACCTTCCCTTTGGGAGTGTGGAAATAATTTTACCACTGATATTTCAGAGTGTAAAAAACCAGATAATACAACACAGCAAAATACAAACAGCTACAAGTGCGAATGGTATGGATGTTGCAAAGTTTTAAAGACTAGAAAGACTTTCGGCGTCCATATGGAAATTCATCTCAATGAAAAGAATTTCCATTGCCCTAAATGTGAAGTGCGATTTCTTCACAAGCATTCTTTAAAAAATCATATGTTAATTCATTCAAATAACATGAGTTACATGTGCACCTGGCCTGGATGTGGCAAGATATTGAAGCAAGAATCTTATTTATACAAACATATGAAACGGCATACCAATAACGGTGTTCTTTATTGCCACGAGTGTAAAATAACATTTATGCGCAAAAATATTTTTGAGAGACATATGTTGTTTCATTCAGGGGAAATGCCATTTAAATGCAAGTTCTGTGATAAGGGTTTTGTTAGAAAAAGTCCTTTGAAAGAACATATAAAGGTTCATACAAGGGAAGGTCTTTGTATATGCAAAGATTGTGGAAAAGAATATAATTGCAAAGGTAATTTAACAAAACATATGAGATTAAAACACGAAAAAAATAAGACACCAATTGAATAAATAATACTACAGGGTGATAATTTTAATTATTTGTAATTACATAGATGAAAAACAAGTATATTAAGTGTAGCCTATATTTATTTGACACAGGCTAAGGACGGAGAGATTAAGTCTCAGTCATGAGATAATTCTAGGGATGGTGCGATTAAGTACTGACGTTTAAGTTAATCGACACATTGCGGTCGATTCGCAGGTTAACAGTCCAATTTTTGTTAGTTTTTCAGTGCCTGCCTGCCGATATCCCGACATACAGGCACATTGATCTTTGCCCCGTTCTGACGATATTCGCCATAGCAAATAGTATGTCCAATTTGCTGTCATTATTCATTCCGAAGTGCACGGATTACCCTTCTTGGTTTATGCCTCTCGGGATTACGCCCACTGGCTTTGTTCTTGTTGGAATTAGGAGCTTCTATAATGGTGGCATCCATCAGCATGCCTTCTTTGACCAGCACGTCAGTATCACTCAGCCAGTCATTCACGCTCTTGAAGATTTTGCGTGCCAAACCATTGCGCTCTAACAAGTAATGGAAGTTCATGACCGTGGTGTGATCAAGGATTGTCCCATTTAGTGATAGACCAGCAAGCAGCGCATGGCTGGGATGTAGTACAAGGCATCTTCCGCGGGATCACTAATGCTGTACCACTGCTGTATAAAGTGAGTACGCAGCATAGTCATATAGGGATAAGGTCGGCGACCATTACCAAGCTTAGGGTAATACGGCTCGATAACTGACACCATCAGTTTCTAGGGAACAAACATTTCCATTCATTGAAGAAACTTCTCTTTGCGGATTTGGCGGCGTTTGTTTTGGTGTTCGCTGTCGATGAAGCTGAGTTGGTGTTCTATCATTCCATTAAAAGCAATGACAGAGTTTGTCTCATTACGAGGACTTAATCACATGTTTCTTAGTTTGTTGAATCATGTCAGTTTTAAACAGATATAATCTAATCTGATGAATTGGGAGCTTGTTTGCTGTTTCCCCATTGCAATTACCAACTGAATCAATATACTATAGATAATTTTCTAAATACTTGGTATTGTAGATGTTGAACTCAATGATGTTGAAAAAAGCATGTATTTCAAGATTATATGCATATAGATTAAATCTTTTAACTGTTTTCAAAGTTATATTGTTTTCTTGTTTTTTATTAACCTCCCTGAGCATTCAAGCTGCACCAGATAATGATATTTTTGATAGTATAAATATTGCTAAGGTAAATGAGGAAAGGGTTTTTATGTTGGTTCCTCAATGCTTTACACCTAGTAACAGAAGAAATGTTTGCCATATAGCTATGATTGATAAAGGAATACTAGGAAATGAAAGTATAGAGGAAGAACTTATGCTAACTTTATCCATATTGCAAAATAGTGATATTGAGGAAGATACAGATTTTGTTAATTATCAAAACCTTATATTTTGTAATATTGATGATTTTTTAGAAATAGAAGCTAATAGTTTTTTATATATTTTGAATTCATCAGAAAGGTACTATGACTATGCACTTGTATTTATATTTTCCAGTAATAAAGATACTAAGAAGTTAAGTTTAAATATCGAACAAATAACACTAGATACTACAGTATCTGCTAATAATAAAATTAGTTATGGCTCTAGAAGTGGACTAGATATATTAAAGTCACTGTCAGCATCATGTAGGTCTATGAAACTTGCAGATCAAAACATGTATCAATTTAATAATGCAAATTGTAACGAAATGCCATGTATAAATATGCTCCATGATGTTGTTGAAAATAATAGTGTAGATGGTGAAAATAATAGTGATAATAATGATAATAATGATAATAATGATAATAATGATAATAATGAAGGTTATATTAATAATGCGCTGGTGCCAAATATAGTCCTTAGTAATATTAATTCATGTGATGAAAATGAGAACAAGGAAGCTGGTATTGATCCGGGAAATAATCTTCCTACTACTATTTCAGAGTGTGAAAAACCAGATAATACAGAACATCAGGATATAAAAAAATACAAGTGCGATATCTGTGGTAAACAATATAATAGGCAACATATTTTAAACGGTCATATTAAGACTCATGCAGGTGGAAATCCTTACAAGTGCGAATTGTGTAACAAGATGTTTAGTAAAAAATATATGTTGACACGTCATAGGAAGAATCATACCAGTGAAAGGTCTTTTTGTTGCAATAAATGTGGCATGTCATTTAAGCACAATCATTCTTTAACAAGACATATGTTCATTCACTCAAATAAAAAGGATTACAAGTGCCTGTCGGTTGGGTGTGGCAAATCATTTTATGAAAGATATAAGTTAATCACTCATACTAATATACATCATGCTCTTAAAGAACATTTAGATTGCCAAGTGTGTCGTAGAAGATTTAATAATGAAGACAATTTCAGTAACCATCTATCTATGAATCTATGTGAAAAGTTTTCTAGTCAAAAAGATCATTTGGCTTCAAATATAAATTCTGATGGAGTTGGAAATATTTTCCATTGCCTAACATGTAACAAGTCATTTCTTAAGAAAAGAAGTTTTTTAAGCCATACATTTTCTCATACAGGTGAAAAGCTATTTAAGTGCACATCGTGTAGCAAAACATTTCCTTACAGCTCTAGTTTAAAAAGACATATAGTAACTCATGCTGCCAAAAATATTATTCAGTGCCAAGAGTGCGACAAAAAATATGTTAACATATCTAGTTTAATCAGACATATGAATTCCAAACACACAAAAAATGAAGATGCTAACTGAATAAATAATACTATAAAGTTATAATTTTAATTGATTGAATTACAGAGATGAAAGGTTAATGATAAACGTAACCCAAAGAAAAATATGAGTTCATCACAAAAGAAACAAAACCGCAAAAACTCACAGATTAGTGCCAGAGTAGAGCATTGCTTTAGAGTGATAAAATGTAAGTTCGGATACAAGAAAGCCAGCTACAAAGGCTTAGTAAAAAATGCAGCTCAAGTATTAACCATGCTTGGACAGGCCAATCTTTACATGCTACGAGGGCGTTTGGGTGGTTAATCCGCCCAAACTCACCAATAGCGAGGGAAAACGAAAAAATAGGGATAATTTACCTAAAAACACGCCCATAAGATAAATATATACACCATAAATTTAAATTTGGCTTTTAAAGCGTGGGTGAAAAATAAACGTGCTTGTTCAGAGATTCCCTAAGTACCTAAATAGCAGTCAGTGCAAACGTAATCGCCAGCAATCCAAAATACGAGCCAGGGTAGAGCACCTGTTCCGAATCCTCAAGTATCAGTTTGGTTACCGCAAAGTGCGTTACCGTGATTTGGAAAAAAACAAGGTGCAAGTTATGAGCCTGATGGCGATGGCCAATTTATACCTGCAACGTAATGCGTTGACGGCATAATTGCCCACTTATCCGCCTCGAGAGCAGATAAGTGGGCAAAACGACAAAATGAATCGAAAATAACGATGGAAATAAGATCAAAAGCCAGAGAATTGTATCGCAAATCTGACAACCGACTTACAACCTACTTCAATCAGAGATTCCCTAACAACAAGGTAGCACTTTCAAAGGCGACAGATATATACCCATCAAATTGTTGCTTATATTTCTCGACACAGGGACATTCAAGATACCGTGTCCGACCTGAAGAAATAGCTTCATAAATAAGGACTCACTTACAAAACACCGAAGGAAGTACCTCTAAAGTTAGATTCTGAAAAACAATCTGAGTTTGTGGAATACTATAAATCATTGAAACCAGAAGATAAAGTATTGCTTTTTGTGGGTAAGGATCATCCAACTCAGACGACAAAAATTACCTCAGGACGGGCTATAAAAATGGTTGAGAAAATAATCAAACCTCATGTGACATTGTCTAAGCTTTTGAACTGGTAAATTTGTCAGCAGCTATTTTCGATAAAGTCAATGCCTTGAATGCAGTAGATATTATAGATTTTTTCCGATAAGTCCAGAGTATTTATGCATCAATGGAAGTCATACATATTATTTTTAATGATGCTGGCTACCATCGTGCAAATAAATTGGTCGAAGCAGCTAAAAAATTGGAAATAAAGCTACATTACCCAACATCTTACAGCTCACATCTGAACCCAATTGAGAAATTATGGAAGATAATAAATTAATGTGCCAAAAACAATAAATACTTCGCAACTGCGAAGTATTGTTGACAAAAGATAAATAATTTCCTCTGTGAAACTTTACCAGAAATTATTACTTCGTTGTTTAGCAACTATTAACGACAATATTGAGATGCTAAAATCTGTATTTTGAATAACCTTGCGCACCTAGCGCAAAGTCTTACTATCATTATTATAAATAATTCTCGGTGTAATGAAGACCATTAGCTCACTTTTATCATCCCTCTTAGTTGTTCTTCTGAACAACGCGCCAAGAAAAGGAATATCCCCCAAGATAGGTACTTTGTCTACATTACTTTTCTGAGTCTGTTTAAAAACCCCTCCTAACACTAAGGTCTCTCCATCACGAACCAACACCTGAGTCTTAATTTCATTTTTATCAACGATAGGAATACCACTCTTCGTTGTACTAGTAGAATCATCATTCGTGATCTTTATATCCAGAATCACCCTACCATCAGGAGTAATCTGTGGCGTCACTTCCAAAGATAACAACGCGTCCTTAAAAGAAACTGTTGCTGCACCGCTAGATGATGCTTCTGTATAGGGAATCTGCTTACCTGACTTGATAAGTGCTGTCTGCTTGTCGGCAGTAATGATCTTAGGTTGTGAAATAACCTCACCTCCACCGTCGCTGAGCAAAGCAGATAGCTCTAAATTCAGCAATGTTCCGTTAGTAACGAAGCCAATACCAAGAGATGCTACTTTATCTGAAGTACCAATATCTGTAAATATATTGTCACTAACAACAGTGTCTCCTATGTTAGACATATCAGAGGATGGGAACTTTGTACCTCCACCACCGACAATCAGGCCTCGGTTATTATTAATACTAGTCGCTCCCCCAGACCATTTAACACCTAGCTCTTTTTTAAACACCGTGCTTAAATTAACGATTCTAGCTTCAATTTGTACCTGCTTAATCGGTATATCTATCAGACTCAGCAAGTCCCTAATCTCATCCAATTTAGATTGGGTATCATTAATTAAAAGACTGTTAGTTCTTTCGACCACCTGAACAGAACCACGCTCTGTCAAAATCCTGTCACCACCTCGTCCTCCCAATACACTCGCTATTTCCGCAGCATCAGCATAGTTCACCTGAATAAGGTTTGTATACACAGGCTCTAGCTCACGGAGTTGTCTTTCATCTGCTAACTGCTGCTTTTCTCTGGCAGCAATCTCTCCTGCTGGTGCCACAGTCAACACATTTCCCTTCATGCGCTTATCCAGACCGTAAGAACTTAAAACAATATCTAACGCATGGTCCCAAGGAATATTTTTCAGCCGCAAAGTTACACGACCTGCAACAGCCGCAGATGCAACAAGATTGAGATCGGCGACTTCTGCAATTATTTGCAAGACAGAGCGGATCTCTATATCCTGAAAATTAAATGATACCTTATCTCCTCTGTAAGAAGGTTTTTTGCCACGTCCGCTACCAGTAACTTTCTCAATTGGCTTTACACTAATGGTAAGCTTATTATCTGTCTGATAAGCCAGATAATCATATTCCCCCTTTGATTCTATCATAACGACAGAATTACCATTTTCTATATTCGCTTCAATGTATTTAACCGGTGTCGCAAAATCTATGACATCTAAACGATTTCTTAGCTTCTCCGGCAACACATTCCCTTCAAACTCCACACGAATTCTTCCTGACACTTCACTGATATCTATCGGAATACTTGAGCCAGAAAAAGTGACAATAATATTTCCAGCGCCTTCTTCCCCTCTGCGGAAGTCAATCAAACTAATCTCTTTACTCACCAAACCCTCGGATAAAGGAGAACTACTATAAGCTGGATCCAAATAAGAATCACTGGACTTCTGAGAAGCCGAGACATAATTGGTTGCAGCAGTACTAACTGCTGCAGTACTAACTGCTGCAGTACTACCAATAGAGACATAAATAGTATTACCAGCCTTTCTGTGGGAAAATACCGCTGATTTTTTTTGAGTGATGATCAGTCGAGTTTTATCATCAACCTGAAGCACCGTTACACTTTGCGCTACATCAAAACCCAGATCATTGTACCTAGGCAAAGCACTAATCGTATCAGGTAAATCAATAGAAACTCTCGGGGGATGCGCTATACTATACCCTTCAGCATCAGGCGCAGGTCCATCAAAAAATAACACCAGCTCAACCAAACCATCCGCCTTAGTGACCGCTTTCATGTCTTTAAGTCCAACACTCCAGACAGGAAAAGACAAGGATAGCAGGATACCGTAAACAATCACGATTAATCTATTGGGACTCTGTCCGTATTTAATATCCATATAAATCCTATAACTCAGTAACTATTCCCTTTTAATATCGACAGCTATAAAATAAAATAAAGAGTATTCCAAATAAATAGTGACATTAGCGACCTGAAAACAAGGTAAGTATTATTTACCTCCATTCAAAGGGATACTTCTCTTCCGCTCACTCCAAGTACCCTGACTACCAGCTACCAATTCTAACAATTGAATCCCTTCCTCATTAATCATCGTGATTAGTCCAAAATTGCGCCCAAGATAACTACCCACGACAACTTTGTAAATTCTCCCCCCCTGCTTTACCAGACCCCAAAACCCACTAGCATGCCTGATGTGACCAACCATAGAAAAAGAAGCTATATCAAACTGTTCAAGAAATTCTTTTTCCCTATTTACATCCGGTTTAATAGTACTAGCAAGAATAATTTTCCTTTCTAGAGCTTTCTTAGGCCGCTCAAACGGGCTTCTCATGTGCTGTGCGCTATAAGAAAACCCTTCTAAAACTTCATATTCCAGAATAGGCTCTATGCCTATCTGACTACTAGAGCTAACATTACTCATAAACTCCTTAAGATCACTCTCACTCATACCTTTTTTATCAGAGCAACCCACAATAATAATCGTAAAAAGAAATACAAAAACACAATATAAAAATCTCATAGACCAACCTCTTCATTATCATTATAGCGATAGGTCTTGGCCATAATGCTCATTACAAGATTTCCCTTACCACTGGATTTAATAGCAAAATCATGCAGCGTAACAATCCTAGGTAATGCCGCAGCACTACTAATAAAAACACCAAAATCGTGGTAAGAACCAGTCGCTACAATACTGATAGGAAGCTCCACATAATACTCCTTAACAACTTCAGACTGTAATTGTATATGTTCTACCTGCAATCCAGCGCCCCTAGCAGCATATGTAATATCATCAAGCAGCCCTGGCACTGCAGTCTCCCCGGGCAATTGTTTTAGCAAAGTTTTAAAATGACTCTCTATACTTGCTAACTGCTCTTTATAAGCATCTAAATTCACCACATCACTTGACTTAAGCTGATACTGTTCTCTTAATACACTTTCTTTTACCAGCATTGCCTTATAATTGACTTGGAGGTCACTCAAATGAAACTGATAGCCAACCATTAACACAACAAAGAAACTAACAACACAAACAACAATCATAAATATTTTAGGCCATTCCCCAATATTATCCATCTCAATATTATTAAAATCAATATTTTTCAACTGATCAACAAAATCCAATGAAAACATATATCATTCCTCCCTGCCATTCAAAATAACTTGATTAAAAATAAGGTCAAATTCATTTAATCTTTCACCATACTCACTGACTTTCCTAACCCCAGTAAGACTTGGACTGGCAAACCATTGAGAAGAACTTATCCGCCTCATAAGCTTTGAAACAGCATTATTTGAGTCTGCAATGCCGACTAGAGTTATTGACTTGTTTTTAAGAACCAGTGTTTTAAAATAAACATCTTCAGGGACGATACGAACAAGCTCATCAAACATCCTTACAATCATGGGTCGATTCCCTTGCAATCCTTTAATAACCGCCATCTTCTTCAGAACTACCACTTTTTTTTCTTTAAGGCCTTTAATCGATGCTGCTTTCTGCTCAAGAATAGAAATTTCTGATTCTAAATATTTATTGATACTTCTCCGGTCTCTGATAGACTTGCCAATAATCAAATCACCAATAAATATTATAATGCCAGCAAATACAACACAAGCCAGCAAAGCCACGAAGAAACTATTCTTCCGTGCTTCCCTGACCCCATCCCTCCACGGCAATAAATTAATTTTAGACATTAATCAAAACCTCTCATTGCTAGGCCACAGGCAATCATTAACCCTGCCGCTTCCTTCGTCAACTTCCCTGAATTAACTTTCCTAGACTCTGACATTTTTAAAAATGGATTGGCCAGCAAAGTTTCTATCCCAAGATTTTTTTGTACAAAATCAGGCAGACCTTTAAGGCCAGCAGTATCTCCAGCAAGTATGATTGCATCAACATTATTTAATTTACTGGATGAATAAAAGAACTGTAGCAATCTAGATATTTGCTGAACCACTGATTCTCTAAATGGCTCAAGAATATGTGCTTCGTAATCATCAGGCAACGAACCATTTATCTTTGCCTTTTCCGCATCAATAGTAGACAATTTATAATGACGCTCAATCTCATCAGTTAGCTGCCTCCCACCAAACACCTGCCGCCTAACATATATGACTTCATTATCCTGAAGCACATACAGTGTGGTATTGACTACACCAATATCAACAACAGCAACAGCCTGCTTCTTCGCTGAAAGTTTCAATTGGTCTACTACAAGCTTAAAAGCTCTCTCCATCACACAGCTTTCAACATCAACAACAGCAGCCTTCAGCCCTGCTATCTCAAGCACTTCTTCCCTAATTTCAATACTCTCTTTCCTACAAGCGGCAAGTAGTACTTCTGCCAACTCAGGATTGTTGGTTTTCAAGGACTGTACTTCAAAGTCTATGGCTACTTCATCAAGAGGATAAGGAATATACTTATCAGCCTCCAGAATGATTTGTGACTCCATCTCGCTATCACTAAGAGAGGCATCCATGCTCAGAGTTTTAGTAATAACAGCAGCCCCAGAAACTGCTATAGCAACTAATTCACATTTTGACCGCGAACTATTCACTGCCTTGCGTATAGTCAAACCAACTGCTTCAGCATCCTGAATATCATCTTCTACGATTGCTCCATCAGGAAGAGCTTCAGAAGCAAAAGCCTCCACACGATACTTACCTTTATTATGACTTAGTCCAATTACTTTTACAGCACTTGAGTTAATATCAACACCAAGAAGTATCTTATTTTTTTTATTAAACGACCCAAACACTGGAAAATCCTTTTTATCCAATATAAAAAACCTGTAGCGTATACAGTAAACTTTGCTGTTATAATTCCATAACACAACAACAAAACAATCTTTACTTAGGATTAATACTTAACAAACACAACATAACGCTCAGCCAAAAAAACCTTCAGGACTACTCCATAGCCTGATGTCTCATTAATGGTTCATATACTCTCTAACACCACAGTAAAACGAAACAATAAAAAAAGAAATTAATACCCCCCTTATTTTTATTAAATATCATGATCTTGATTTATGCAATAATAGTTGGTTATTTTATTAACTATTATCATGGTTATTGATATCAATATAAATTAACAGGTGATATCTAGAGCATACCATCAAACTACCCAAGAAACACTCAAACAATTAATATTCTGTAGGTAACAAAACTCCTGCATACGTATAAATTCAAGAGTTTAGGTAGCGCTCACCCAGCAACAACCCCTCTCTATAAACGCAACGTTGGTAGCGCATTTAGTCAAGAAAATATTATATCCTGCCACCTGACATTCTAATAACATGTGCTGAAATATAAAACTCACTATAATCAAAAATAATCTAGAAGTTATATTTACGTCAATTAATTGGTCATGCGTTTCTAGCACCTAACCTTTTATTGGGCCACAATTACAATAACACTGGTTATAAATATAAAATCACAGTTAGAGAATCTTTAATTGAATCGCCAAAACCTAGTAAAATAGCATCGCTATGGGCAAGCCAGTTATCCAAAATAAAACAACAAAGTTTTGCGTCACTCAGTTACGCAGCCAAAAAACGCAAAACGCAAAATGCGAAAAGAGTTATTTCCTGAGCAAATGTAATCTTGTGTTCCCTGGACAGACTTTGAAGCAATCCTTGAGCCACATTACCCGAAAAGTGGACTTCGTGGAGAGCAACTGATCAGCCTGACCACTATGCTGCGTATCCATCTCATGCAGCAATGGTTTCAACGATCCAATCCGATGATGGAAGACGCGCTGTATAAAATTGAATCAATTGACGGACAAGTTATTTACTGCGGTCAGTGAGCACTTGCAATTACACGGCATTTCACTTTCAAAATGCACCATGGCAGATGCCACATTAATCAGCGCTTAGTCCTCGACCAAAAATGCCGAAGACAAACGTGATCCTGAAGTGCACCAGACACGTAAAGGAAATCAGTGGTACTTTGGCATGAAGATCCATGTCGGTGCGGATGTGGATAGTGGTACTACTCATACAGTAACGGTTACCTCAGCCAATAAAGCGGATATTGGCGAACTGCCTGCTTTGTTGAGAGAGGAAGACGGAGTAATCTTGGCGATACGGATATACCAGCGACACATATAAACGAGGTGTTCGATGCTTAGGATTACACTGGAAGGTCAATGACAAGCGCAAACCAAGCAGCAGTCAGCGTACATGTAATCGCCAGCAATACAAAATACGAGCCATGGTAGAGTACCTGTTCCGAATCATCAAATGTCAGTTTAGTTACCGCAAAGTGCGTTGCCGTGGTTTGGAAAAAAACAGGGTCCAAGTTATGAGCCTGATGGCGATGGCCAATGTATACCTGCAACGTAATGCGTTGACGGCATAATTTTACCCTAAATCCGCCTCGAGAGCAGACAAATGGGCAAAAACAACAAAATGCATCGGAAATCACGATGGAATAAGCTCGAAAGCCAGAGAATTTTATCGCAAATCTGACAACCGACTTGCAAACTACTTCAATCAGAGATGCCCTAGGTGGCTCGATAACTGACACCATCCGTTTAAAGGGAACCTGAGTTTCCATCCGTTTAAGAAACTTCTCTTTACGGGTTTTGCACGTTTATTTTGGTATTAGCTGTCGGAGAAGCTGAGTTGGTGCTCCATGGTTCATCCCATCACAATAGCAATGACAGGGATTATCTCATTACGAGGACTTAACCGAACCTTTCTCAGGCTTTACTTTAAAAGTTCTTAGTAATATGGTGTCAAATGACCAAGGGTCAGAGCATACTAAGATCGTGTCCAATAAAAATATTGCGGATGTTGTACAGCATTGGCAGTTACAGTTATTGAGCTAGTAAAAGAGTATCTGCCACTCACCCAGCCCACAAACATTTTTCTATTTGTATTGCTATCTTCGTGTGCATTTCTGTATTTAAGTAGCTTCCGTAGTGGCAACTCGTAACCAGAATTTTCACAATAAAACACTTACCAGATAAAAACTCAATCTGACTATGGCAGTTTAAGGCTTTTCGTGTCCGTATATTGATTAAAAATTGAGCCTCATCAATTTTATTTTGCGACACATCGCCAATATTCATTTCTTTTGGGAAGAATATCCGTAGTAGACCATTAGTATTCTCATTAAATCAACATTGCCATGAATGACATGGCTTAGCAAAGTATATCTTACAGCCTAATGATTGAGCAATACTTGCGTAGCTGGCGCAAGCACCGCCGTTTATCAAACGTAACGGTCTTACAGATACTATTGTAAGGTCGAAGCATCTTTTTAATGTAAAGGCTCACTGCTTCTGGTCTCGTGTTTAGCTTGGACCGTCAAAAGAAGGTTCGAGACACGCTCTATCAGTGTCACATGACATCCATTTTAACGGTATCACCCTCCCAGTGGCCTACCGGCGTCTTTCAGATCCACACAGTCATGGCGATCATCATACCCATATGACAAGGAATGAAGATAGCTCCAGCCTCAGCACTCTGACGCTGCCGATACGAATTTCCTTTGCGAGCTAGAAGTCAGCGCCATTGTTTTTTTGATCAGAAGATAGATGTTTGATCATCAATCTCCCCATTATAAGACTCAAACTTCATGGCCCCTGCAATTAGCTCCGATGTGAATCCTAATCACATGTTGGACTTTATCTACTGACTGACCGCTCAGCTCTTTCCTGAAACTTAGTAGCCACCTGACGTCGTTTCATCTCCAGGAGACCACTTTATTGGAGCGGTGCATATAATCACCAATTGCGCTGCTTTCTCACTCGCAAAGTGGATCCTTATAGGCAGCGTCAGAGTACTGCGGCTGGACCATCTCCACTCCTGACCTCATGGATATTGATGAGCGTCAGGACTGCGTAAATCTGAAAAAAGAGGTCGGCCACAGGGAGGGGGATACCGTTCACGGCCAAGATGGATATTTTGTGACGCTGACCGAGTGTGTCTCGAAACTTCTTTTGACGGTCAGAGCTAAAAACAAGACCAAAAAAGCAGTGAGCCAGGCCATAAAAAAGATACTATAGCCTAACAATGTATCTGTAAGACCATTACGCTTGTTGCCGGCCACGCAAGTATTGCTAAATCATTAGACTGTAAGATCTACTTTCCTAAGCCATGCCACTAATGGCAACGTGGACTTAACGAGAATACTAATCGCCTGCTACGGAGATTTTTCCCAAAGGAAATGAAGATTGGCGACGTATCGAAAAATAAAATTGATGAGGCTCAATTTTTAATCAACATACGTCCACGAAAAGCCGTAAACTACCATAATCCGATTGAGTTTATATCGGATAAGTGTGTTAGTTCTTGTGAAAATCTAGGCACTATTTAATGACGAAGGTATTGGTATTGCGAATGTATTGGTATTTCAAGGTATAGTTCATCTTCGGCCTACGTCGTATCACCAGCGTCCTCAACAGAGTGCCACAAACCTTACAGGAGGAATTCACTGAATGAAACGATTATCAATAAAGCTATTGGCTTGGCTCACACTAACATCTATCAGTGGACTGTGCGTTATCGCAGCTAGCACATTTCTCTATCTCAGCCCCTCTCTACCGGCCGTAGATACACTAAAAGATGCTCACCTTCAAACGCCCCTACGGGTTTACAGCAGTGATAGCAAACTCATTGCAGAATTCGGGGAAAAACGCCGAAAACCCATACGCTTTGACAATGTACCCGAAGACATGGTTCATGCCTTTATGGCTGCAGAAGACGACCGTTTTTACTCACATCCTGGAGTTGACCCCATTGGGTTAATTCGTGCTGCGATACAGTTAGTTACCACCGGACGCATTCAGTCAGGTGGTAGTACTATTACCATGCAGGTCGCTAAAAACTTCTTTTTGAGTCACGAAAGGATATTTTCTAGAAAATTTAATGAAATTCTATTGGCCCTGCAAATTGAGCAAGAACTTTCAAAGAATGAAATATTTGAACTGTATTTAAATAAAATATATCTAGGCAACAGGGCTTACGGTATAGGAGCTGCCGCACAAGTATATTACGAAAAACCTATTGATATGCTGACCCTGGATCAAATAGCTATGATCGCAGGACTACCGAAAGCTCCATCCCGCTACAACCCCATAAATGATCCTGATAGAGCTCTTATCCGTCGTGACTGGATTCTTGGCAGAATGAAAGAACTTGGCTACATCTCGGAAAAAAACTATGAAAATGCGGTATTCCAGCCCATTACCGCAAAATATCATAACACCAGAATAGACCTTCAGGCTCCTTATGTTGCCGAAATGGTTCGCCAGGAGATGGTCGAACGCTTTGGTGCTAACGCCTACACCGAAGGTTTCCGGGTTTACACCAGCATTCAAAGTGATCTTCAGGAAGCCGCTAATACATCAGTTGGAAACGGCCTAATGGCCTACAATGAGCGCCATGGTTACATAGGGCCTATCAGCAACCTTAATGCGCAGGGGGCCACAACTGAACATGACTGGCAGGAGATTCTAAACAAAACTTCCTCAGTCAGCATTTTACACCCCGCTGTGGTAACGGATATTGAAGAACAAAAAGTTAGCATAATGCTAAAAAACAACAACCTTGGTCAAATTGAGTGGGATAACCTTAACTGGGCAAAAAAATTTATAAATACCAATGCCTTTGGCTTTCCTCCAACAAACGCATCTAAAATTCTTAAAACCGGTGACTTGATATGGGTAAGAGAAAGGCCAGACGGACGACACCGCTTGGCTCAGGAGCCAACTGCGCAATCCTCACTTATATCCATCAACCCTAACGATGGTTCGATTCTGGCTCTTGTTGGTGGCTTTAGCTTTTATGACAGTATGTATAACCGCGCTACACAGGCAATTCGTCAGGCCGGGTCAGCATTTAAACCTTTTATCTATGCAGCGGCACTAGCCAACGGCATGACCGCAGCTACCATCATCAACGATGCTCCTATTGTTTTCAATAATGATACCATGGAAGATGCCTGGCGGCCCAACAACGACAATATGCGCTTCAATGGTCCAATGAGACTGCGTGAAGGACTCTACCGCTCTCGTAACCTTATATCCATACGAGTTCTCCTCCAGACTGGAATTAGCAAAACCATTGATTATTTAACCAGCCTTGGATTTCCAGAAGAAACTCTGACTAAAAACCTGTCACTGGCTCTTGGTAATGTGTCAATGACGCCAATAAATATTGCAAAAGGTTATGCTTCTATTGCCAATGGAGGATATCAAGTACAACCTTATTTAATAGAGCGCATTGAGCTGATGGGTGATACCGTCTTCACATCCAATCCAGAAACTGCTTGTCGAAACTGCGACCCAGAAAATAAGAGACTAAACCACCTTCCACAGCCACCTATAGCCTATCACGACGAAAAGCCCTCATTAGACACACCTCCCCAGTCTTTCAACCCTAATACTGAAGCACTTTCCACCACCGCTCATCAAGCAAAACAGGTTATGGACCCCAGAATAAATTACATTGTGAATGACATATTAAATGACGTTATTTGGAAGGGTACTGGTCGTCGGGCACAAAAGCTAAAAAGGCATGACATTGGTGGTAAAACCGGCACCACCAACGAAAACAAAGACGCATGGTTTGTTGGCTTCAATCCAGATATCTTAGCTATTGTTTGGGTAGGAATGGACAACTATTCTACATTAGGGTCTTGGGAATACGGTGCCAACACAGCCCTCCCCATCTGGCTCGAATATATGCAAACTGCGTTAAACGATATACCTGAACGCAAGCTACCACAACCTGAAGGATTGGCAACCCTGAAAATTAACCCAAAAACAGGCAACCCGGCCAGACAAGGTGATGATGATGCCATCTTCGAAATCTTCAGAAAAGAGCTAGCTCCTAAAGCAACAAACGAAGAAAGTGAACCTACTCTCGATAATATTGAACAATTACCATCACCGAAAGAGTTATTCTGAAGATCCATAGATACTGGGTTATTTGAGTATCAATATTACACAATACTAGCAGCTAGCACACTTTATTCGACATCGGTAACCATCATGTGAATATAAACATTAGCCCATTTGAATACGCATATAAAATGATAAAATCTACTTAAAATCGTGCGAAACCAAAAATCAATTTCTTCCACAGGCCTTATAAACAAAAAAGGGGTGAGTGAGAACAATAAACAGCCTCACACCATCAAGAAGAATAGGTACAGATATGGAAAGAGCCTTAAATAGCCTTAATCCTCATCCAAGAAAAGATCTAGGATGCAAAAGCTTAACGATTAACGATTAACGATTAACGGCTGAGTTTATAGCTACACCAGCAGTATGACTGCAATGTCCTTCAGCTTGACTCCGCCTTATTGACCAAGACTTGCTAGAGTTATTAGCAATTTATCCTGCGCACTTTTCCTATGTTTACCTCTGCCGATTGTATTCTGGCTATAGCAACCATCGCTTTTAAGTTGCCAGCTATTGACATTATCAGAAAGATAAAGGTCTAGCTCCTTTTTTATTCTACTAGCTAGTTTGGTATTTCCTATAGGGAAGCATATTTCTATGCGCATATCCAGATTGCGATCCATACCGTCAGCACTTGAGCAGTAGACCCGTGGATTATCATTATTCACAAAGTAGAAGACTCTGGTGTGCTCAAGGAATCTACCCACTATAGAGCGAACTGTAATATTTTCAGAGAGACCCTTAATGCCAGGTTTCAGGCAGCAGATGGTTCGGATAATTAAGTCTATTTTTACGCCAGCCTGAGAAGCTTTGTATAGAGCTTTTATTAGATTATACTCAGTCAATGAGTTGAGCTTTATGATAATATGAGCAGGAAGACCTTTGTTAGCATTAGCCCTCTCCTGATTTATAAGATCTATTAAGCCTTTTTTGAGAGTGAAAGGTGCATGAAATAACTTGCGAACTCTTACCGCCCTCCCCATTCCTGTCAATTGCTGAAATATTTTGCGCACATCATTAGTAATATCCTGATCGCAGGTGAGAAAGCTGTAATCCGTATAAAGTTTTGCATTTATCGCATGATAATTTCCTGTACCGAGATGAGCATAACGACGAATTTGTCGACCTTCTCGGCGCACAATCAACATCATTTTTGCATGGGTTTTGTAACCCACCACCCCATACACCACCGTGGCTCCGGCATCTTGAAGACGCTTGGCCAGCTTAATGTTTTCTTCTTCATCAAAACGGGCTCTTATTTCAACGACAACCGTTACCTCCTTGCCATTACGAGCCGCATCAACCAACGCACTTACCATTGTAGACAAAGCACCTGTGCGATATAGTGTTTGGCGTATGGCCAATACATTTGGGTCTTTGGCAGCTTGTCTCAGCATATCGACAACAGGTGTGAATGATTCAAACGGATGGAGTAGCAACATATCTCCTTTAGATATAATATCCATTATATCGTTGGACTTTTTTATATTGTTTTTCATGCTTTTAGGAAAGCTGGGAATGAATGGCTTAAATGTCAATTCAGGTTTATTTGAGCTATCACAAATAGACATCATTCGAGATAGATTAACTGGACCATCAACTTGATATAGCTCTTCTTCACCGAGGCCAAACTCCTTAAGTAAAAAATTAATTAAAGGCCTGGGACAGGTGTTAACAATCTCTAGACGTACAGCTTTACCATAGCGTCTGGAAAGAAGCTCTCCCTGTAATACTTTTGCCAAATCCTCGCCTTTATCTTCAAGATAAAGGTCACTATTTCTTGTTAATCTAAATTGATAACAGCCTTTTATTGCCATACCCGGAAACAAATCCTCTGCATGGTTGTGTATAATAGATGATAAAAACACATAGCTTTCTCCATCTTCACCACAAATCTCACTGGATAAGCGAATAATCCTGGGTAATGAGCGAGGTGCAGGGATAATGGCCATGCCGGTTTCACGCCCAAAGGCATCTCGTCCTTCCAAAGAGACAATAAAGCACATTAGCTTATTAGCAAGACGTGGGAATGGGTGAGCAGGGTCAAGGCCTATAGGGTTTATAATAGGCATGATTTCGTTATAAAAAAACCTCTTAACCCATGATCTCTGCTTTTCACTTAGTTCTTCTCGCTTCAGAAAATGTATACCGTTATCTCTTAGAGCCGGTAAGAGAGTGTCATTAAAGATCTGATACTGTCGCTGAACTTGCTCTTTGGTTATTTTGCTAATTTCCTTAAGGATAGCTTGAGGTCCCATACCATCAAGATTAATATATCCATCGGAGAACTCAACCTGCCCCATTAATCCAGCAACACGAATTTCAAAAAATTCATCCATATTGGAACTGAAAATCAGTAAAAATCTTAGGCGCTCCAGCAATGGGGTCCCTTCTCTTTCTGCTTGCTCCAACACTCGTACATTAAATTGAAGGTGACTTAGCTCCCGATTATTGTAGTACTCATGGTTGCTATAGTCAGAGAGGACTGGTGTCGTTGCAGCTAGACCTCGATGGGTCGACGGAGTTTTTATCTTATTTGAGCTATCCATATGACCTCATGCAATGTATGTTTATGTTCCAGTCTAGGCCAACCTGCCACTATTCTGTTTAACTTTGTATTGCTACTAATACATTTGACAATTATCCCTCTCCTAAAACTTACTTACCTATGTCCACAGCAATATGAGATAGATATAAACGACAATGAAACGACGTTAAGTTAACTTTAATGACTGAGTGACTAGAATGGTGACAACCAGCACCACCGCATTTTTAAATACACTGAATATACAAAAACAAAGCGCTCATCTCAACGAAAACACTCACATTTTTATTTTAACAGATCAAGCCTCAATGAGTTATTGTTTTATCTAGGAGGTGCATGATTCGAGAAAATACCGTTTTTTTATAAGCGCATACCAACTCTATCTGTAAGCTAGAGTAGGCGACAACTGAAGCCCATCAGACTAAGAGTGGGAGACGATTGAGGTGAGTAGACAGCCGTAAACAACATTCCAGCACAACAGTAAATATGACTGGGAATAAAGGTTACCTCATAACTAAGTACTTGCTTGTAGGACCCCTAACTCTCTGGCTGCTTCAACGGCATAATAAGTTAGAATTGCGTCAGCTCCTGCTCTTTTCATAGCGATCAGAGACTCCATCATAACAGATTTACCATCCAGCCACCCATTCTGAACGGCAGCCATATGCATGGCATATTCGCCACTAACTTGATATACAAAGGTAGGAACTTGAAACTTTTTTTTCACCCTACTGACAATATCAAGATACGGTAAGCCTGGTTTTATCATCACTATATCAGCGCCCTCCTGAAGATCTAATGCAATTTCATGGAGAGCTTCATCACTATTAGCGGGGTCCATCTGATAACTGTATTTATTGCCACAATTGAGACTTACATCGGAGCCTACACTTTGGCGAAAAGGGCTATAATAGCTGGAAGCATACTTGGCAGAATAGGCAAGAATTTTGGTGTTTATATAACCTTGATCTTCAAGACTATTACGGATCGCTCCAATCCTGCCGTCCATCATGTCTGATGGTGCAATAATATCAGCTCCTGCATCAGCATGAGATAATGCTTGCTTCACTAATATTTTAACGGTTTCATCATTAATGACATAGTTATCTTTATCTATAAGACCATCCTGTCCATGGGTGGTAAACGGATCAAGAGCAGTATCAGTAATTATTCCTAGATGGGGATAGTAATCTTTTAACTTGCGCACTGCTCGTTGAATAAGGCCCTCTGGACTCCAAGCTTCACGGGCATCAAGAGTTTTTTTCTCTGCCGAGTTTACCGGAAATAAGGCAATGGCTGGTATACCAAGTTTAATCCACTCTTCTGCATCTTTAATCAGTTCATCAATACTGAGCCTTTCAATGCCAGGCATAGCTACACAGTTACTGCGTTTTCCTTTTCCTTCGAGCACAAATACAGGGTATATGAGATCATCAGTACTGAGACGATTCTCTCGCATCAGCCTCCTGGAAAAATCATCACAACGCATGCGTCTTGAGCGAAAAGTAGGAAAATGACGATCCATCATGGTCGGCCTCTTTGGATGGATTTGAATTTATAGTGTTGTTTAATAATACGTGTACGTAAATGACATTATACCACTTCCCTTAAAAACATGAAGTCATTGACTGCTCTCACTGATCCGAAGTACCTTCAACTGGTTTCACTAGGCTTTACTTACTTGTAGCCTACTCATACCGTCAATGGTAATTGGTATATATGAAATCACTGTTTTTATTGAAGATTAACAAATAAATTAGGTGGTGTGATAATCTCATCTATTTGTCTCAATTTTATGTTACCGATATTTTACAAAAGTATTCCCCACCAACTCTGAGACATTACACAAAAAATTGAGTCAGCATAAGGTAAATAGATGATTAAAAGCAAATTGTTTTTATTAACGCTAGTACTGGCAGGCATTTCAACTTTTTATTTTCTTGGGGTGATGGTGACGGATGACTATAATTAGCGAGAATGGAAAAAAACCTCACCCCCTTCAAGAATAATGAGTATAGCCTTCATGTACTTTCAAGTTAAGGTATACAATAATTGCCGAAAGGTATGGGTTTAATCATCGGTATTATCCTTTTTGCGCCGAGCTCTTGGATGGGCTTTATCATAAATTTCCGCCAGGTGCTGAAAATCCAAATGCGTGTATATTTGTGTTGTTGATATATCACTATGTCCTAATAATTCCTGAACAGCCCTTAAATCGCCACTAGACTCTAGTATATGACTGGCAAATGAATGTCTTAGCATGTGGGGATGCAAGTGTACTGGAAGCCCTTTTTCTCGGGCAAATTGATCAATTCTATTTTGAGTTTGACGAGCACTGATTCGTCTACCTGTTCTGGAAATAAAAAAAGCATTCTCATTATTTGCTACTAACTCGACTCTTACTATCAGCCATTGTTCGAGTGCCTGTTGTGCTTTTTTCCCCACAGGAAGAATTCTTTCCTTGTTTCCTTTACCAAGTACCATAACTTGCTTTAGACCATCAGCAAAACTATCAAGATTCAATTGTATCAATTCCGATAGTCGCAACCCCGAAGAGTATAGCAGCTCTATCATGGCTAAATCTCTAATCCTTAATGGTGCCAATTCAGTGTTATTAAGCAGGGCACTAACTTGGTCTGCATCTAAAGTAGAAGGGAGTTTCTTTGATGACTTGGGCGCTGAAATACCAAGAGACGGATCTACTTTAATAATTCTATTTTTTACTAAATAGCGAAAAAAACTGCGAGCAGATGACAGCAACCTCTGAAGACTGCGTCCAGATAGACTGCTATAGTGCAGCTGAACCAGCCAGCTTTTAACATGTTTCCCGGTAGCCTGAGGCCAGCTTACCAACTCTTTGTCTGCTAGTTGTATTATTTTTTTCAAATCTCGTTTGTAGGCAGCAATAGTATGTAAGGAACTCTGTTTTTCATACTGCAGGTAATGCAGAAAATTACTCACATCGCGCCATAACTTGCTTATTTCTTCTTTTTTGATGGTAATTTCTTTTTGTTAGATAGCTGAATCAAATGCACAAGATGTCTACTAACCATATCGCCAGTATAGATAATAAACAGTGTACCCATTTTATCGTTGAACTATTTTTTATCACTACTCCCAGGTGCAAAAATACCAATGAGTTCAGGAAAGTTAAGCAGAGCAACGGCAAGAGACTTAACTTACTCTGCATTCTTGTCAAATAAGAAGTATGTTTGTTTTTCATCCAAGCTCCCGCAAAATATAGTACTGTCTGGTAATGTTGAGCCAAGTACTGACTCAGCAATATCTCTGGAATCAATGCGTATTGGTAATTCTGTGGATTCGGGCTCGATGATGTTGTGATTCATAATAGGATATACCCGTCATAAACCAACGTAGCTTCTCCAGTCATGGCAACTGAGAGACCATCTCCAGGCCAACTAACTTGAAGGGAACCACCGGAAAAATTAACTTTAACATGCTCATCAAGAAACCCCTGCATTACACCAGATACCACTGCTGCGCAAGCACCAGATCCACAAGCCATTGTTTCTCCAGCACCTCGTTCATATACTCGAAGGCTGATTTCATTACGGCTAATTATTTTCATAAAGCCAACATTGCATTTTTTTGGAAAGTCCGGATGCTTTTCAATTAAAGGACCCAGGCTTCCGACAGGTGCTTCGTGAATGTTATCGACAATGAGTACTGCATGAGGATTACCCATTGATACGGCTGCAATTTCGAAAGTTTCATCATTAACCCAGAGAGGATAAAGCTTGGCTTGCTTGCTGGCATTAAATGGAATGTCGGAGGGCGTTAACCTGGGAATGCCCATATTGACAGTAATAGCGTCATCATTCTGAATTTTTAATTCTAGATTACCGGCGATAGTCTGTACCCTGATAAGGTCTCTACCCACTAGCTGCTTATCACGTACAAATCTAGCAAAACAGCACGCGCCATTACCACATTGTTCAGCTTCACTGCCATCGGCATTAAATATTCTGTAATGAAAATCCATATCAGGGTCTGTAGGTGGCTCTACCAATAATAGTTGGTCAAAACCGACACCAAGTCTACGATCAGCAAGCCTACAAATTTTTTCCGGAGGAATATTTATATTTTGGGTGACCATATCAACAACCATAAAGTCATTACCTAACACATACATTTTTGTAAAATGTAGCAGCATAGTCTTCATCACTTAAGTTTCTGGAAATACCTTCTCTAGGGCTATCTGATCCTCGATTGTTTCACGTCGCCGAATTAGGCGAACTTTATCTTTACTAACCATAACTTCTGCTGATCTATTTCGGCTATTGTAATTGGAACTCATAACAAAACCATAAGCACCTGCACAACGAATAGCCAATAGATCATTTTCTTGTAGTTGTAATACGCGACCCTTACCAAGGAAATCACCGGTTTCACAGATAGGCCCAACAATATCATAAACAGCAGACTTCGGGAATGATGGATCGGCTTTCAATTGTACTGGGTCAATAGCATGCCACGCGTCGTATATTGATGGCCGTAACAAATCATTCATAGCAGCATCAACAATGGCAAAAGATTTGTCCATAGCATGCTTAATCAATTCTACTCGAGTTAATAAAATGCCGGCTTCAGCTGCTATGAAGCGTCCTGGCTCTACAATCAAGGTGAGTTTTCTACCCTCCAATTTTTTTAAAACTTCGCATAAATAGCTTGCCGCTGCTGGAGCTACTTCATCTTTATATTTAACACCTAGGCCTCCACCGATATCAATATGCTGAAGCGAAATGTTTTGTTTTTTAAGCTGATCCACTAAAACAAGTACTCGATCAAGGGCGTCCAAAAGCGGTTTTTTGGACATGATCTGAGAGCCAATATGATAGCCAATGCCTATAACTCTGATATTAGGCATGGTAGAAGCCTCTTTATAAACGCCAGAAGCCTGATTAATATCAATACCAAATTTACTATTTTTAAGACCTGTTGATATGTAAGGATGCGCCTGCGCATCAATATCAGGATTAACGCGCAGAGAGATTTGAACGGTAGTATCTAAAGATTGTGCGACAGACTGAATTCGTTGAAGCTCTGTTTTAGATTCAACATTGAAACAATGAATGCCGACTTCTATGGCGCGTTGTATTTCATGGATTTGTTTCCCTACACCTGAAAACACTATTTTATTCGGATTGCCTCCAGCCGCAATAACTCTTTCAAGCTCTCCCACTGAAACAATATCAAAGCCAGAGCCCATCCGAGCCAGAACATTCAGAACAGCCAAATTACTGTTAGCTTTAACTGCGTAACAAATAAAATGTGGCGTTCCTGCCAATGGTTGTTCATAGGACCAATAGCCCGCTTCAATCCCAGCTTTGGAATAGATATACAATGGCGTTCCGAATTGCTCCGCGATACTTGCAACGGGGAGTTCCTCAGCCATCATCTCTCCTTCGAAATATGAAAACCCGTTCATAAAGTACCTTTCCTTTATTGGCTTATTACTGATAAGCTCGCTTTGTAGCGATGTTTTCCCATATGCGAGTCAGGCCTCCCTTATTTATTTTTTTATCCACTTATACCAATCCCCCTTGCAAGTGTGAGATTATTGCCTACTCTCACTTTTAAAGGTCGCAGATATACCATGTACTGCCTAGCTTACAATTATAGTTCGGGATATACAAATCTCCCTTTTGGCCGCAGCCTACCAATCCTAGAGTAAAAAACAGAAGGACTGTTAAGATACGCATGGTGACTCCTGACAGTTTAAATAAGATGCATTATTCATAATATAAATTCCCACCGTATTAACTCAACAATATTATACATAATATTCAGTCAACGATCACCTATCCGGCTTTTAAATTACTACTATACCAATTCCCTTTGAAGATAATAGGGCATAGCATAAACATTTTATTGCTTTTATGAATTGTTATTTGACGGCACATAGGAGAAAAAATTCGGAGTTGACGTTGAAACCATATTTTAAGTAGATGACCAATATTAAGATGATTGCAATGGCTATAGAAAACGCCAAACCGTATTCAGCATGACGTTTCCTCATGACTATTAGCAAGCTTTAAAGTATCTTATAATGATATTTGCTCGCTCAGAAAGAGTAGCGAGCCTGCAGGCTGCAGTAGTCATCTCCATCTTTATACGTTTTAACGTTATTAACAGTACCTTCGTAAAATTTGCTATTATTCAAAACGTATTCTAAGGCAAATCTTAAAGGACCCAGCTCATAAACAGCACCTACCATTATTTTGTCGATCTTAGCATCGGAAGACGTGTTTCCAGAACTAGTATTGTCTTCATCAACTTTTAATTTATTCCAACTAGCTTGCAGGGAAATCCCCCCGTCCAGAAGCTGGCTCAGCTTATAACGGCCAAAGAGTTCGAAACCTTCAGATTTTTTGTCAAGTCCGAAATTATCTACATTACCAGTGGGGGAACTCGCATGAGTGGTGGTATAATTTTGAAACTGAACACACGTTGCGGCCAGATAGAGATCATCCATAATATACTTAACTCCACCTGCAATAGCTCTGGAGTTAATGCCTTTAGGTGAAGAAGCGGTACTTATTTTTGCTTCCAAACTTGTTTCACTATAGGTTGCCCCAAGCGAAAGACCCATGTCGAATGTGTAGCTTGCTGCCACCTGATAGCCATAATTACGCCTTGCCCCTCCATCAATAGGAGTTTTGTTTAAACTTTCATTGTAATTAGAATCACGTAGTTGATACTGAGCACCCAGCTTCATGCTTCCTAATTCAATGCGATAGCTGATGGCGTCATCTGAGCGAGAGGCAGTACCGCTGAATCCTCCATCTGACGTAATGCCATTGCACAATCCTACAGCATTGCCACCGTTGATAGCGCACTGGTCGGTCCAGCCTGATATATCACTGTAAACAGATTTCTGCTTACCAAATGCAGCCGACCCATATTCAGAGTGTTTCACACCAACATATGCAAGGCGATTAACGAACAGTTCTGCAGTTTTTGTTTCTAGGACACCAGCGTTGTTAGTTATGGTATACTCATTCTTAGCTTTATAGCCCCACTCAACCAAAGCAAAGCCTGCCATAGCTTCATTAAGACTATGCTCAAAAGCAAAATTAATGCGGGCGCTGTCATTGTTAACTTTAGTTCTACCATCTGCAGTCTTTGTTTGAAGAGAAAGATAACCTCCAATATTTACTTTACTTGTACCATCATTCATAACTTCCAGGCCTATGGCCTGACTAGCCAACATAAATAAAGCAATAGCGGGAAGTAGCTTTTTTTGCATGAGTTTACTCCAGTAATTTTGTAACACAAAAAATTTAAAAACAAAAGCAAGCACGCAAGCACGCAAGCACGCAAGCACGCAAGCACGCATTAACATAGATTTCCTTCACCATGTCAAGCCAGCTAAAAATATTTTTATGGGGGGGTTGTCGCAAAAAAGTATCAATGATACCTTTCACTATGCCAACCTACACGAACCAGAAATAGGATTCTACACACCCTTGAAAGCCTGAGGTTATTGACTATTATCACCAAAAACACTTACTGTTCGTAGGCTCATGGAGCTTCGCTAGTTTATCGCCTACCAACAACTCCAATGGTAACTAGCATACAAGGCGATAAAAGGTATTATTTGGCAACCTCGGAAAATATCTGACTACCTCGTTCAGTTATTACCATACATGAATGAAGAAAAAAGTGATCGCTTATTTTCCTTATGTAGGATAATACTCGAAAAATGTGCATTGACAGGCAAGTAATTATGACTCTGGGCAGTATTAAAAAACTAATGATAGCAAGCCTTCTCAGCATAACTGGTGGAGCAAGAGGTAAGATACTACTTGTAGTTATGGCAGTATGGCTTTTGCTTATAACAGGTTTTGCTTGGTACTGGAGCATTGAACCTAATAGTTTCCCAGTACAGGAGAGCGCCAAACAGATGGCAGCCTCCAGGGGACATAAAATAGTGGAAGGATACACCACGGTTGCAACATTATACAGGGTTACTAATACTTTGCTGACCAAGTCTGGAGGCTATCTCAGTAATGATATTATGCCTCCTGGTGTCTTTCTTGATAATATGCAGAACTGGGAGCATGGTGTTCTTACCCAAGTTCGAGATATGGCCAGGGCTCTTCGCAGAGATTTTAGTCGCTATCAGTCTCAGTCAAAAGAAGATCCTGATTTAGCCGTTGCTGAGCCTCAGTTTAATTTTTCCAGTAAAAGCTGGATGCTGCCAGCAACTGAGACAGAATACCAGCGGGGTCTCAACCTACTGGATAGCTATATGAGTCGACTGTCTGACAAGCAGGATGATGCACAAATTTACACTAGAGCAGATAATCTGTCTCAGTGGCTGGCTGACGTTGAAACCCGCCTTGGCAGCTTGTCCCAGCGTTTAAGTGCCTGTGTTGGTAAATCTAATTTGAATACATACCTAGAGGAATATTCTGCCGCATCTCAACTTAAGAATAACAAAAATAATGTATCAATAAACACGCCGTGGAGTAAACTTGATGATATTTTCTATGAAGCAAGAGGGACATCTTGGGCCTTAATTCACTTACTCCACGCCACTGAAATTGACTTTATAGACATATTAAAAAATAAAAATGCACAAGTTAGTCTCAAGCAAATTATCTGGGAGTTAGAAAATACTCAAGGCAGTGTATGGAGCCCTATGATATTGAATGGCAGTGGCTTTGGACTGATTGCAAATCATTCATTAGTTATGGCTAATTATATTTCTCGTGCTAATGCGGCAATGATTGAGTTACGACGTTTGCTAGAGAAAGGTTAACAATAAAGAGACGAGCTATGATACCAGCTCTTCAAGGCGTGAGATTACTGACGCTCTCTCCCCCATCATCTAATACTCTTAAAATTATGGAACTTCGCTCATTTGTCAGCTACTCACAACTTCAATCATAACGGAAATAGATAAACTTTAAGATGGTAAAGCAGAATAGTCATAGCCAACTTGTTTATTCAACAGATAAAGGGCGAATCAAAGAAGACCGGAAGAAACAAGAAGCCTCAGAGGGTGATGGAAATGTCCGGGTCTGGCCTGAAAAAAAAAGGCGGGCCGGCAAGGTTGTCACTGTTATTGGAGGATTGCCAATGACCGGCAATACCTTGAAAACATTTGCTAAAGAGCTAAAAAAACGATGCGGAGGTGGAGGTGCTGTAAAAGATGGCAATATCGAGCTACAAGGTGATCACGTGGATGTTATCATCGATTTCTTAAAAAAACAGGGTTACGAGGCAAAACGCGCTGGCGGCTAACCTAGCTATTACTTATAGTAACTTATAACCAGCTTCACCCTTTCCCCCTTCACCCCTACCTGTATCTCCAATTAATTTCAGCGAACTATAGATTAAATTGTCTAAAGCGTTTAATCAGTCCATGGGTCGAGCTATCCTGATCGTGCATATTGCCAGCAGTTTTTATCTTCTTGAAAATCCTGTCACTAAGAACTTTACCAAACTCTACACCCCATTGATCAAAGGAATTAATCTGCCAAAGTACGCCTTGAACAAAAACTTTATGCTCATAAAGAGCAATAAGCGCACCTATGGTTTTTGGTGTAATTTTCTCCGGCACAATCATGCTACTAGGACGATTTCCAGGCATGACTTTGTGAGGAGCTAGTAGTGCAACCTCTTCTGTGCTTTTACCAGCGGCAGCAAGTTCATTCCTGACTTCTTCTAGGTTTTTACCTTGCATCATGGCTTGACTTTGCGCAAGAGCATTGGCAAATAGCCAGTAATGTTGTTCTTCAATAGGATTATGGCTTGTGGCTGGAGCAATAAAATCGACAGGAATTATGCGGGTACCTTGATGCAGCAATTGATGATAGGCGTGCTGATCATTAGTTCCTGTACCACCCCAGATCACTGCACCTGTTTTATAATTAACAGCAGTACCGTCATTACGAACACTCTTGCCATTACTTTCCATATCAACTTGCTGTAGATGACCTACTAGATCTCGTAGGAAATAATCATATGAAATAACAGCATGGGATTCCGCACCAAAATAATTTTGGTACCATATGCTCAAAAGACCAAGAATAATCGGCATGTTTTTATTCAGTGGTGCCTGCTGGAAATGTTTATCCATGCCCCATGCGCCCTGAAGCAGCAGCTCAAAATTGTCATAACCAACCACCAAACTTATCATCAGGCCAATACTGGACCATAAAGAATAGCGCCCTCCTACCCATTCCCAAAGGGGGAGGGTATTTTTCTGAGCAATACCAAACTTGTTAGTCGCATCTAGATTGGTAGATATAGCAACAAAGTGTTTGCATATATCACCTTCAGCACAGCCCTTTTCCAACATCCAACGACGAGAGGCTTCAGCATTCTGGAGAGTTTCTAAAGTATTAAAGGACTTCGAGGCAACAATAAACAAGGTGCGTTCCGGATCAATCTTACGCAAAACCTCAGACAACTCATTTGGGTCTATATTAGATACATAGTGATGAGTCAGTCCTTCCCGATGATAGGGAGTCATGGCATTAATTACTGTCTTCAAACCTAGGTATGATCCGCCTATACCTATATTGACAATATGGCTGATTGTTGCACCAGTGTAGCCCTTCCACTCTCCTGAGTGAATTTGCTCCGTTAGGGTTTTCATGCGTGAGCGAGTCTCACGAATCATCGGCATAACATCTTGCCCGTCAACCTGTATTTGAGCGTCACCAAAGTTACGTAAAGCTGTGTGCAATGCGGCACGCTTTTCGGTGTTATTCAGTTTTTCCCCAGAGCACAGGTTTTCGATTGCCGAAGCTAAGCCCGCCTGTTCTGCCATCTTAATCAATGCAGCCATGACATCACTATCGATTAAATGCTTGGAGTAGTCTAAAAAAAGACCCGCAGCTTCAAAGCTGTATACATCAAAACGAGAAGGATCTTCGGCAAACATATCTTTTAGATTGGCTGTTGCCATTTTTGTCTGCAGAGCACAAAGCTTTTTGGATACAGGATACTGACTAAGGGAGGATGGCCCAGAATGAAACACGTCATTACCTCGATGTGTGGAGAAGAGAGGAAAAAAACACACGCTATACCCATTCACTCTCAAGGAGAATGGATATAACTACTGTGGCACAGACAGCTATATATAACAGGATCTTCCAGTCATTTCTTCTGGCTGTTCTAACTCCATAAGCGCTAGAAGAGTTGGTGCAATATCAGACAATTTACCATCAGTGAGAGTAATGGACTTAGGGCCAGAATATATTAGCGGCACTGGCTCGCAGGTGTGAGCTGTATGTGCTTGGCCGGTATCAGGGTTCATCATTTGTTCGGCATTACCGTGATCCGCTGTAATCAAACACTGACCTCCGGTTGCTTTCAGAGCGTCTATTATTCGACCAACACAGGTATCTACGGCCTCAACGGCTTTTACTGTGGCGTTAAACATCCCAGTGTGGCCTACCATATCACAATTGGCAAAATTGCAAACAATAAGGTCATGTTTACCACCTTTAATCTCGTCTACTAGCTTGTCCGTTACTTCAAATGCACTCATTTCTGGCTTCATATCATAGGTAGATACGTCCGGTGATGGTACCAAAATTCGTGTTTCGCCTTTATATGGAGTTTCTCGGCCACCACTGAAGAAAAAGGTAACATGAGCGTATTTTTCTGTTTCAGCAATTCGTAGCTGGGTTTTGCCTAACCTCTCCATATACTCCCCTATAGTGTTGATAAGCTTAGCTGGGGGAAATACATATGTTGCAGGAATATCTTCTGCATACCGAGTAAGCGTAACAACGTCCGCTAGAGCTGGAGTTACTTTTCTCTGAAAGCCAGAGAAATCCCTCTCAACAAAGCTGCGGGTAATTTCCCGAGCACGATCAGAACGGAAATTCATAAATATCAAAACATCACCATTCTGGGCAGTGCTAGCAGGGTGATTTTTGTCTGAAATAACGGTTGCTTGCACAAATTCATCATTTTCATTACGATCATAAGCGGCAGAAAGACCTTCAACAGCGGTCTTGTAAGTGTATTCAGACTTGCCCTCAGTGATCAGTTCATAAGCAGCTTTAACCCGATCCCAACGATTATCACGATCCATGGCAAAATATCGGCCAATTAAACTAGAAATACGACCAATGCCTTTAGATCTTAAGATTTCATCTAACTTTACCAGGGACTGCCTAGCACTACGGGGAGGGGTGTCTCTTCCATCTAAAAATGCATGAACATAGACTTTTTTAGCACCCCTTTGAGAAGCCATTTCAATTATGGCGTGAATGTGATCCTCATGGCTATGGACTCCACCGGGGGATAATAGCCCCATAACATGAATAGCTTTATCCGTATACACGGCGGTATCAATGGCTTTTATCAAAGTTTTGTTTTCAAAAAAACTGCCATTCTTAATATCTTTAGTGATACGGGTAAAGTCTTGATAGACAGTCCTCCCAGCCCCTAAATTCATGTGCCCGACTTCACTGTTTCCCATCTGTCCTTCAGGAAGACCAACATGCTGCCCGGAACAGAAGATCCTACTATTGGGATTTTCGATCATCACTTTATCCATGATCGGAGTTTCTGCAGCATAAATAGCGTTAGAATTTGTTTCTTCCCGATAGCCATAGCCATCAAGAATAATAAGGGCTGTAGGCTTACATTGTTGAGTCATAGACAATTAACCATTAGGACGATAGTAAAATTGAAATTAATAATAGTATACAATCGATAATAGATCTTTGCATGGCAACAGCTGTAACGGTATTTTTTCAAAATATTGAAACAATATATCGGATTGATCTTTAAAATTCCCTAGATTGCCACAATAACCGACACGCTTGGAATTCATTTGAGAATCAGCTGCTCATAGGCTGTAGTTCTCACACAACGAACCAGGTGACCCCATGGGAAACTCTTACAAACAGCCGACTCTGGCTGAACGATACCAGATTCAATCCTTCGGCACGCTCGTATTTTCGGCTCGTAAGATTGGTGGTTATCTGAACCGTTCCAATAAAACAATCTCCCTAGAGCTGAAGCGCTGTCACCGAGGGACTTATGATGCAGAGGAAGCTCATCGCCACAGCCTGCAGAAGCGCAAGACGGCAACCAAGTTTCACAAAAGAACTGATGCGGTAAGTCGGCAGGTAAAGTCCCAGCTAGGCTTAGGCTTTACACCAGAGCAAATTGCAGGGCGGATGAAACTTGATTCTTATAATGGGGCGATGGGTTACCAGACTATTTCTCGTCTAATCAAAAAAAACAATGGAGCTGCCTTCTCCCGCGCAAAGATAAACGTTATCGGAAGCGCCATGGTTCTGAGGCTGGAGCCCGCCTCATTCCTAATCGCGTAGATATTGATAAGCGCCCGGACTGCGTGGATCTGAAACAAGAGGTCGGCCACTGGAAGGGGATACCGTTCACGGCCAAGGGATATCTTGTGACGCTCACCGAGCGTGTCTCGAAACTTCTTTTAACGGTCAGAGTGAAAAACAAGACAAAAACAGCAGTGAGCCAGGCCATCAAAAAGATGCTACGACCTTACAAGAGTATCTGTAAGACCATTACATTTGATAACGGTGGCGAGTTTGCCGGCCACGCAAGTATCGCTCAATCATTAAGCTGTAAGATCTACTTTGCTAAGCCACACCACTCTTGGCAACGTGAACTTAACGAGAATACTAATGGCCTGCTACGGAGATTCTTCCCAAAGGGAATGAAGATTGGCGATGTGTCGAAAAATAAAATTGATGAGGCTCAATTTTTAATCAACAGTCGGCCACGAAAAGCTTTAAACTACTTTAGTCCGATTGAGTTTTTGTCGGGTAAGTGTGTCGGTTATTGTGGAAATCTAGGGCCTAACGCTTCTTCTCACCCAGTTCGATCTTGAAACGCATGCTGTTCGCACCATAAAAGCTGACGCCAGCCACTATAAACACCCGAAGAAAATATACTTGGTAATTGCCGCAACCATGCAGAAATCGCTGGAACAGGAGCCCCAATTTGCGATCACCGCCAATTTGGCACCGCAGCTTTTTCCATCGGGGGTATTCATTCCACAATGCATCGAAGTGGGCCTGTACCTCATTGATCTGCAACAAGAACAACAACGGCTAAATGGCCAGGGGCAGTTACCCTCTACCGCCGTAGTAAAAAGTGTCGTGCGCCACCCTCTGGCGTCGATCTTCACCTTGCTCCCCGAGCACGCTCTGAGCCAAATGCGCACGGCTCAACGCCACACCGGCTCAAACACGGCGGAACTGGAACCCACCATTGTAGTGATCCTACACATAGCAGACATAGCGCGCTTTGATGCGGTTCTGCTAACCCGCATAGAGGTATTCGAACAATACCATTTGGAGGATTATGACGCCCAGATAACACTACCACTTAAATGCCACGAACTTACGCCCCTGAAAGGGGGGCAATGCTATAGTGTAAGCTACCAACTCGGCTCTTATCCTGAATTTCACTTCCAACGGAATCCAAAGAAGTAATGCCTTCAATGGAGATAATCTATGAATCGATTACGCACCCTCTTCCATGAGATCGACAACAAAAAGCCCTGCAACTGGCCCAAGTTAAGAAAGCTACTGATCAAGCGTGACGTCACTCCTGCCACCTTGGACCAACTGTTCCACGCCAGTCGTGCTGCTGGGGATAGATACCTGGTGGAGGTATTGAACCCGGCTCACTATCAAACGCTGGGTGACCGTCTGGGTATTTGGGCAGACTTTAGCAATCGGGCCAGTGCCGCCATCCATGGCAAGTCGCATGCCGTGCCTGTTAGCGGCAACCTGGTGGTGGTTAAAAATGCCAGCAATCCCCACCCGGTTGTGTTTGAATGCGACAGCGAAGGGCACTGGACCTACCCCACCCTCACCGGTACTGAATTGGTGCTGGTAGAGAACCTGGAGAACTTTCTGGCCAGAGATGGGTTAATCGCCTATCTGCGTGATGCTTGCGGTGTCGTGGCGGATATGGAAAATACTGATATCGCTTATGCTGCCGGCAACGCTATTACCAAGGCATGCAATAACACCTGGTTGGCCTCCTATGAAACCGTTTATTGTTTCTTCGATATTGATGCCGGCGGCTTCCGGATGTTCGAAGCCCTGCGCCGCCTCATGGAAGGGCAATCAGTAGACATACAATTTGTTACACCGAAAGATCTGGGGGCACTGCTGGACGCTACGCACCGCCAACTGACCGAGGACGAGCGCGAAAAGCTGGCTAAGTACCAGCATTGCGACCCACCCATTAATTTGCTCGCCAATACCCTTATCAACGCCGGTAAGAGCTTGGAGCAAGAGGTATACCTGAATGACAAGTAACGTCCCGGCACTGGACCTGAGGGCAAACTATACCCTCAAGCGAATAGCACTGTTCCATTCGTCACAGGCAGCTTATGTTACCTTCCCAATCGACCAGAGCGCCACGCTGACAGGGGGCAACAATAAGGGCAAGAGTTCGGCCTTGCGAGCCATCAAGTTCTTCTTGCTGCCAGAGGTGAACCTTAACCATATGGAGCGCAAGTTCGCTTTTGTCGGAAAAAATGGAGCCTACGATACCCCCTCCTCCTTCAAACACTACTTTCCTACCAACCGCTCATTTCTCATTCTGGAGGGGGAAAACACTGCGGGGCCGTATTGCCAAGTGCTTCATCAAGGGCGTGAACAATTTTCCTATGAGCGAATATTTGTGCCCGTGGCATACCAGGAGATTGAGAATATCTTCTGGCATGACGATGAAACGGCCAACGGAGGCCAGGGCTCTCCAACCGAGTGCACGCATGCCCAGGCGTGGGAAAAGCTCAAGGCGATGGGGGGCATACGTATCAACACCAGGGCATCCCTGAGAGATGCGCTGTATACCCGCGAAACGCCCACCAATAGCGAAACCCGTTACTGTATGTTTCCTATACCCGGCAAGGCCACCGACGCCCATGTGGAAAGCTTGCGCGCCCTGTTGAACCTCGTATTTGGTGTTAGCAAAGATCACCTCCCACTGGCAGTTGCCACTCTGATAGACCAATCACTATCGGGTAGCAGCGATAACAAAATACAGATTGATCTCGCTCGCATCACCGATGAGCACCAGTTACTGCGGGGTCAGGAAAATCACCTGCGCACCCTCCGGCGACTGCAGCCGCATTGGAAAGCGCTTCAGTCCCTGACATTACGGTTCCATGTGCGTCATGAAGATATCAAAAAGCGTTACGCGACCCACTATGCCCAGGCCGCCCACCTCAAGGAAAAAGCGACCCTGGAGTATGCGCCGGTCAGTGAAAAGCAGTCAGGGTTAAGGGAAGAAAACAAGAAAATCAGGGCTGAAATCAGCGAGGCCAAAACCCAGCAATCGGTGATTACAGGGCAGCTAAAAAACCAGCGAGAGCAATTGGCTCGGATGCAGCAGAGCGAGCGCCAGTATCGAGACCTGCGCGGGCAATACGCCAGCCTGGAAGGGCTGGACACTGATGACGACATCATCGCGTACTTGAAAACTGACGAACAGGGTGGCCTGAGCACTGCACAAGATCGCCTCAAGGCGGCCACGAACGCCCAGGAAATGACCATTCAGCAAAATCGGAACTTCGAGCGTCGCGCTGTAATCGTAGAGGAGATAAAGCAATGGGAGGATGCCCAGCAGAAAAATGTAGACCCCCTTCTTGATCAGATCGACCCTGAAACGGCTGGCGTGCTGATATCGCTCAACCCCAAGCTTGCAAATGTCAGAGTCGATATCCAGCCGGATGACCGGGCAACCCTCGACCGATTTGGTCATTTATTCTCAGAGGTGCATGGCCAGTTGCAAATAAAAAGTGTTGCCATCCCCGGTGTCAGCCATCAAGCCTATTGCCCCGATGATGCCGCCAGCAACGCACTGGCGCAACCCGCCTCTCTGCGCAAGAAGCGCGACAATCTGGACGGCAAGATAAGCGCCGCCGTCAAATTTCTGTCCAGTTCAGCCGCTGACCGACTGGAGCAGGTTGCCAAGCTGAAAGATAAAATCAAGGACATCGAAAATGACATCTCCGTTTTACGTGCAGGAGAACCGCTCAAACAACAGGTTGAAGATGAGGTCCGGCGTGTCACTGAGAGCGAGGGAGAACTAGAAAAAGCAGAATCGACACTAGACAGCGTCAGCAAGCGATATACCTCAAATACAGGGAATTTAAAGAAGACATCCGACGAAGTACTTCGGCTGGAGGAGTGCATGGAAAAAGCGGCAATGACTACTCAGAAGCTGAAAAGCATTGCCACCCAGTCATCCCAACTGCTGCGGGAGCCGTTAGAAGGCCCATCACAACTCCCATCTGATACCGACGTAGACCCGATGGCTCTGCACAAAGAAACGGAAGTCATAAGCACTGATATTAGCTCATTAATGCAACTGCAATATGATGCCTATCAGTATGCGAGACAGCTCAGTGATGCGGAAATCGGCAATACGGAATCCTTGTCAGACGGGACGATTAAACTGGGCACTAAAGAGTACGATGACATTTATCGCATCTATGCCGGTGAATTCGACAATATCGACGGCCTGGATAAAAAACTGCGCCAGGCCATAGCGGCACACAACCACACGACCAGCACTCAGATGAAAATTATTCAGAAGATGGAGAGCGCCGTCAAATCGTTCGGCGATGCTATAAATGCAGAAGTTGCTGATGTAAAAATATCCGATCTTGATTCGTTTCAGGTGAAACTGGTGACCGAGGGTCGCTTTAGCAGCCTGTGTCGAGACCTGAAAAAGCAAGATGCCCCTACGGCGATCGATACCATGCTCAGTGAGGATTTTTATAATGGCTTGCAAGCCTTTTGCACGGAGTTCCTGGCAACCCGTGCCGGCCAGGCCCGCATGGATATGACGAAAATTATTAAGGGTGTCGAGTTCATCTATCAAAAAAACGGCGTGCCGGAGAAAAAGCCCCAGTCGGATGGCACCACCTCCATGGTCAACGCCATCTTGCTGTCGGTCCTAATGCGCAGAATGACCCCAAGCGACGTCAAGATCCGCATGCCAATTATGTTTGATGAAGCGGGAACCATTGACCACAATAATTTCCCCGCTCTCGTTAAGTCCGTGGAGGAGCACGGCTACGCCCTGTTTGCCGCAGCACCCAACCTCTCCATGGTAATGGCCCGGGATATTGGCATTCACCACAATCTGTCACTGTTTCTGCTGACCGACCAAGACCTTATTGCGCCAGAATGCGAGGCCATTTATCGAGATAATGCCGACATTATGAAGCGCCTTATCGCGGCCGAGGGATAAATGTATGGCCGTTAATCGCGCTGAAACAACCAAGATCATTATCGACCATCGGGAGGCCTTCTTCCGGATGATCGATGAAACAGACCGTTCCGGCCAGGGGCATCAAGCCTCAGAAGAATTCACTGTGGCTCGGTATGAACGCTACTTATCGATTTCCACTAAAAACGTAGAGAAGAAAGAGCGCCGGGTCGTGCTCGATGCCCTGTCAGTAACGAATCTAAAGCGCAACAAAATGCTGGTATTCAGTCATGACCAAACAGGCCGATTCCTGCTGGTGGGCTGGCTGCGAGAGATGTTGAGGTCATTCGATGATATGCGACTGCGGGGCCTGACCCAGCCTGACTTAAACCACCTGCATGAACGTCTCGCCGTGTTGCTGGCACAGGTCAAGAACCCGCAAGTTCTGTGGATTGATAACGACCTGGGCTTTAATGAATTAGTGCGAACCGTCCATGACGTTTTTAACGATGTCGCCTACCGGCTTACCCAGAATGTCGCCGCACTCAAGGGCCGTTGCGACGCCCTTGCGAAAATTGTTGATAGTGCGAACTACAGCAGCATGGACAGGCCCGGACAAATCGCCAAAGCGCTGGAGGAGATATACAGCATTCATGAGCGCAACGTGATCCCAACCTTACGTTTTCTTGACCCGAAACTGGCTATTAAACGCACCGTTAATACGGGTGGCACCAGCACTGTCATTAATGACCCCCCGATGCGAATCGTCGAGCAAGTTATTGAGCGGTTTGAAGAAAGCAAAAAACGGGAATGCGTAGAGCAACTCAAGAGAGTTGAATTCCAAATTCTCAGCTTGTCGGATGAAGTGACTATCCTGAGGCAGAGTCTAGAGCAGTACATCCAATTGGTAGAGGCTCAGCGACGGCGTTATGAAGTTATTGAAAAACGCTACAACCGCCTGCGCGATGAGGTCAGAGACCGGCAAGATGGTCGCCGTCGCGGTTTCCGTATTCCCATAGACAGCCCCATATTCGACAAGGCGACCAAATTCCAAGGATTAAAAGATCACCGAGCGCGTAAAGGTGGGCTGCTCGACTGGCCTAAAGGTGCAGGGCGTGAATACCTGAAAGAACACTTACGGGTGATCCGGGAAAAAAAGGCGGTTGAAGCCGTTATTTCCCGCGCCCCTCGCACACGCGCAGAGGTTGACCCCAACACCCTCAAGCTTGAGCATAAGCTGCGAGGAATGCTAACGCTAATGGACGAATACTCCCTCCCCTGCCCTTGCGGCGATGTCTTTCTGGAACTCCATGACCATCTGGAGGGGAGACTTTATGAATACGAACTGCCAGACATTGTCGAGGCAATCGGTGCCCTTCGAGAGCCGCTCACTGCCAGCGCCACTCAAAAGAACACCATCGAGCATGGCAAATGGTCATACACATACCACGTACGTTCACTAAGTGACGACTGTGAAGCGGAGGAAAAACACGTATGAACAAAGAACTTTCCCAACAGATATTCAAGGTCGGCCAGAGAGGGGAGCTAATCAATAAGCTCTCAATGACAGCAACAGGTCTGGCTGCAAACCCCTTGTACAGAGAAATATTTGAGAATGAAACGGAGTATCGTGAGCTGTACAATGCCCTCCCCTTCGACTTGGTTCCGATATCGGGTGAAGCCTACTTTATCTGTGAATCTGAGCAGGATGCCCCCTACATGGTTGTCGCTCGCAATATTCAAGTACTGCTAGACCTAATTGCCCGGGGCCTGCAAATGTGCGGCTTAATGCCAGAATTGCTAGACCCTGAAGGTTTCGGTTTAAACCGCGACTATATCGACCGATTCGACAAGGAAGAGGAATTCAGTGACATACTCTATGCCTCAGGTATGGGCAGAAAAATCTCCGCCGAAATCGAGAATGTGCTTATTCGTCGACAAATAGCAAACTGGAACCAGAGTAATCAACTGGTACTAACAACCGGGGGAAGTGCATTTTTCAGAGAACTTCATCAGGAAGATGTAGTAATCGGGTAACTACTACCCTGCCGTATCCGCGGTGATGGCCAGTCAAAATACTTGAAAGAGGAATTTACAGTCCCGGAGCATAGGCGGTATTCCATCTGGGGAGGGCTTGGGATTTTTAATTTGCCAGCATCTGTTGATACGGTATACTGCCACCCCCTTGTACTTGGACTCAAGCTCAGCGGCTTTTCATCCTCACGAACAGTGGACAATTCACTCAGGCAGCTAAGTATAAGATGAATAAATGGCCAAACGGTACTTCAACACCCCCCCTCATAGTGTAATTAAATGCTGCCTAACTACTTAACCTCACACATTTTTAATACCTTCCTGGCACTCTGTATGGTGCCGTTAAAGTATCTCTATGTCGCCCCCAAAAACAACACTGCTGAGCTTCTACTGCAACAACTACAACCAGAACTATGGGCCTTGCTCCTAGTATTTGCACTATATTCTCTTAATTATAATTGGATATCCGGCAAGTCGTATACTATCGCTAATGGCTTGTCCGTCACTTTAAGCTGCACTCTCCTAGTATTATTTTCGGCATCCCTATCCAGCTTAATTGTTGCTTATGGATAAGCTGCTTCAAGAAATCAATTACCAGCTTATAGATCAAGATCTTTATATTAAATCTGGAGGTATCAGTATTGTTGATGCTAGCGTAATTGAGGCTAAACAGTGTCGTCCAAACAAGGATAAATACAAGCACTCAACACAGGATCCTGACGCGAAGTGGAACGTGAAAGCAGGTTCTGACGGGAAGAGTAAAAGTACCTACGGCTATAAAGCGCACATAAATGTCGATGAGGATGGGTGGATAAAATCGATCGGTTACACAGCAGGAAATGTTCACGATTCAAATTGTTTCACTGAGCTATTAGATGGTGAAGAGTCGTCTGTTTATGCGAATAGTGCCTATTCCAGCAAGAAGCACAGTGAATGGCTGAATGATCGAAATATTGATAGCAGAATAATAAATCGTGCTTATAGAAATAAACCATTAACAGAAAATGTCAAGTGTTTTAACCGTTTACATTCTGGTGTGCGCTGTACTGTGGAGCGAGTATTTGGCATTTTGAAATTACACTACGGCATGGCGAAAGCTCGTTATCTTGGCTTAAGCCGAAACCGCACACGTTTTGAAATTAGCGAAACTTAGCACTACTGGTCAGTTTAATGTAATGACTACAGAAAGTTCAAAGACCGTGACTAAAATAGTTGTTTATACTTAGATCCACATAAAAAGTGTAATAAATATTTCAAAAGACTAAGATATACACTATATTACAGAACGCGGATTTTAGTCATAAGTGCCCCTTAAAATTTATGCAGCTAACGCCATTTCACTATAAATCTCATCAGGTGTTTTAAAGTCTAACAGTTTTCTTGGTCTTTGGTTTAGTCGGTTTTGTATATCTAAAATTTCTTTGTCAGTGACATTATCCAAAGATTGGCTTTTGGGCAAATATTGTCTTATCAAACCATTATGATTTTCATTCAAACCTCGTTCCCACGAGGAGTAAGGGTGAGCAAAATAGGTATCTACGTTAAGCTTTTTCTTGATTTTTTCATGAAAGGCGAACTCCTTTCCGTTATCAAATGTGATCGTGAGTAAGTCTGATTGGTAAGGCTTGAGCATCGTTATAATTGCTTTCGTCACCACGTCAGCGTGCTTTGAAGGAACACGTTTTACCAAATTTAATTTACTCACTCTTTCCGTTAATGTAACCAGTACACCCTTGTGTCTTTTGCCAATTACAGTGTCTGCTTCCCAATCGCCTAAACGTATTTTTTGATCCACAATTCCAGGTCGATCATCAATGCTAACACGGTTTCGGATCTGGCCTCGTGCATCGGGCTTTCTTGTTCTTTGCTTATACTTCTTGTGCCGAAGATGTTGATACAAGCAACCACCCCCAGCTTTGTCCTCTCGAATAAACTGGTAAATCGTAGCGGGACATACAGAAGGTTGATTATCTCGTTTAAGGCGTCCTTGTATTTGCTCAGGGCTCCACTGCTTACTTAGTCTGTCAGTAATTTTATCTTTCAGTTCAGCTACCATCTTGGTCGCTTTTGGTTTCTGTTGATGACGTTCCTGCGCAAAATTATGTGCTTGCTTCGGGCGATAACCTCTAGCCCCTGTATTTCTAGCCAATTCTCTTTTAACGGTACTCAAATCACGCCTTAAGTCTTGGGCGATAATTTCATTTGAAACTCCTGCTTTTTTCTCTGACCAAATCTGGTATCTTTCTTCTTGAGTCAGGTGGGTATAACGCTTATTCATAAGTGGTCTCACATTGGTTTTTGGTAGAACCGTGAGTGTACCCTCTGGCTCAACTTTTTCAATATGGCGCACTTATGACTGAAATCCGCGCCTGTATTCTTTGGAAAATATTGTCGCAGTAAGCCGTTGGTGTTTTCGTTTAGCCCTCGCTCCCAAGAGCTATAGGGGTGCGCAAAATAAACATCTGTTGACAGCGCTTTACTGATCTTCTCATGGTACGCAAACTCTTTCCCATTATCAGTCGTAATCGTGTGAGCCAGATCCTTAATCGGCTTAAGCAGGGCGATAGTCGCCGTGGTGACATCGGTTGCACTTTTAATCGACCTGCGCCCCCTGTCTCAGCATAGTTGTCCGCTCATTTTGATGAGCAATTTTACCTAATCAGGGGCCGGAAGAAGCAAATGAAGTGGCGAGATATAGCAAAGCATTCAAAGAGAGTAGCGCTCAAGAAATGATGCCCCCTAATGCACAAAGTATTGCGCAGATTAGCCGTGATACCGGCGTCTCTGCGCAAACCTTGTACCATTGGAAAAATCAGTACAAGCGTGAAGGTAAAGTAGTGCCAGCAGATCCATCAAATCCAGAAAATTGGTCGGCTCAAGATAAGTTAGCGGTTGTCATAGAAAGTGCCAGCCTGAATGAGCAAGCGCTGTCTGAATATTGTCGATTAAAAGGACTTTATGTTGAACAAATTGAACGTTGGAAGGCGCGTTAGCCCTTGTTGGCTACGAAACGCCTGGTCGACTGACAACGAATGAGCGCCAAGAATTAAAACAAGCCAAGCGACAGAAACGCCAGATAGAGAAAGAGTTAAGACGTAAAGAGAAGGCCTTGGCAGAGACTGCAGCCTTATTGGTGTTATCAAAAAAGTGCAATGCCATCTGGGGGGACGAAGAGGAAGATTAGTCTCTTCTGAAAATCGTCAGATGGCAATGAAATTAATGAGTGAAGCAAAAATGGGCGGCGCGTGTCAGGCAAAAGCCTGAGAAGTAATGGGTATCGACAGCCGGACGCTGAGGCGCTGGAATGCACAGAATCACAAGATCAACGCAGAATGGCTGCGGCTGATCGTGTGCCCGGTAACAAGCTGAATGAATGGGAAAAACAGAAAATTATTAAGACCTGTAACCTTCCGCAATACAAGAGCTTACCGCCATCACAAATTGTTCAGATGCTAGCGGATGAAGGCCACTATATCGCATCAGAATCAAGCTTCTATCGAACGCTAAGAGAGGTGGGGCAAGTCAATCGCAGGGGCCGTGCTGAAGGCGCAAAAAACAGCCCAAAACCGAAGGGATACAATGCGACTGAACCTAATCAGGTTTGGAGTTGGGACATTACCTACTTGGCATCATCCATTCGCGGTGTGTTTTACTACCTGTACGTCATTGAAGATATTTTCAGCCGTAAAATTGTCGGCTGGGAAATACCGGTGTTTGTCAACAAAGATGACCGTTTTTAAATATGAATAACTCACTTTAGCTATAGCATAATATAATTTTCAACCTATTATATAGTGTATCTCACTCTATAATACAACAGTTAAAGCGTATCATTTTATATTAATTGTTTATTTATATAATAAATATTATATGTGTTATATATGGGAATTACTCAAAATGCTTCTACCTATATTACACAATGATCCTGCTCCCAAATACTAACTTTGCTAAACGAAGTTGGTTGAGACTTCTAGTAGTAGCCACCAAAAGAATTCTTGATGTACAACTTGCCACACATATTTTTTAATTCCCTAATCATGCTCATAAATATATTTCTTTTATATTAAACAATTTATTTTATGCAAGAACAAACATTGATAACATTCCATAAAACCAAAACCATGTCTTTGTAGATTTTTTTATATTACATGCAAAAAGTCACATAAATTTATAAATTATATCTTTATTTTATGATCAATTGTGCAGTTTATAATAATTTTCTCTGCAAATAAAACAGAATATACTTTTATAAAATGACCATCAACATAATAATCAAAACCAAATTTTAGTTAACCTTAATAAATAGTGTAACCTTTACCATTTTTAAACTATGAAACAAAATATTAGTTTGTCAAAATAAAAATATAGCCTGTTAAAAATCTTAACAGGCTATATTTTTATTATATTCAACACCTTACTTCTTTATGCTGAATATTAGTCTAGTAATTTCCAAGCATGATTATTACTTGGCGGCTTGCCATTAGGACCAATCCACCATTTAGATTCATATTTGGAACCATTATAAATCACAACTGTTCCTTTTTTAGAATATGTTTCTGTAGCATTCCAATTTAGAACACTATTTGTAGAAGTAGATTTAGGCGTTATACGTAACCAAACAGAAGCCTCACCAGGAACATCATAAGATTCAGCATACCACTTACTCTTATACTTAACTCCTTTGTAAGTAACAGATTGACCTCCATTATATGATTTTGCAGACCAGCCAACATCATTTTGTTTATTATTACTTCCATTACCTTGAGACGCAATCACCTGCCAAACACCACCTGATGCGGTTCCTGGCTCTTGTGCTTTTGTCCACCACTTATTGGAATATTTTAACCCATTATGCGTAACATAAGTACCTTTTGCTGCGTATACAGTTGTGCTAGACCATGCAGCAACACCATTATTATTTCCAGAATCAGTATTAGGCTTATGTGGATCTGATGGCACTACTACTGGTGGTACTACTGGTGGTACTACTGGTGGTACTACTGGTGGTACTGGTACTACTGGTGGTACTACTGGTGGTACTACTGGTGGTAGTACTGTTGAACTAGCAGTATTATTAATATTATTATAAATATTAGTAACATCTTTCCACATATTATTTTGCCAACTACTCCCCTCTAATGGACATGTTGTAGCCCAACCTGATGCCTCATAAATTCTATCCTTAGCACTAAAGAACATACCTGGCTTAATTGTACCACTGTACCCCAAACATAAAGGAGCATAAATTGATTTTTTTGATACTCCCATGGACGATACCTCTTTATGCCCATACGCATCGTGAACAGCTTGTAATAACAAACCATTATCATCATCAACTGTCCATGAAAATACACCCTTCATTTTTTTAGAAATTGCATATTGAGTTATTAACTCGACACCTGATGGCGGCGTATAACTAATTACCATTTTTTTCTCTGAATTAAATAGATGAGCCCCAGCATATTCTGGATAGTACAAAACCTCCCACCCCTTAATACCAGTACCATTTTTACCTATGTAATTTTCATAAAGATCAAAATAAGAAAACACACCATCTTCAATTGTGCCTCCACTACCATGACCAGAAGAGCTACTGCCTATTAACTCATAAGTATTCTTGACGTTTACTTGTCCATGTGATCGTCCGTAAAAACCAAGACCTAAACTTACTTTAGAAAAATCAGTAATTTTATGTTCAGTAGATAATATATCAATAACTCCTTTCATGGTAATAGTTGACATATCAGACTTAGACCTTCCTAATGCACTATTAAATCCCACTTTATTATCCCAAGAACCATTAAAGTCATAAGTCATTAAACCTAAACGATCTAAATATGGGAGCATGTCTCCAATTAAAGCACCACTTTTCTTAAAGTTATCCAATTTGCTTCTTCCAACGCCAATTGCATTACTTAATTCATAATGTTTATTTTTTATTTTCCCTAATTTATTAAGTGCTTTTCTTAATTCACGCAACATATGAACATAATTACGTCCATCAATGGAAGCATTTCCAACATCACTATCAGCTCCTTCTCCACCTGGAAACTCCCAGTCTAAATCAACACCATCTACAAAACTCATTACCGGTTCCGACAACCATTTAACTATTGACTGTATAAACTTTTCCCTTGCCACTGCAGTTTTTGTTAGTTCAAAAAATGGACGACTATAGCTCCATCCACCTATACTCCATATTACTTTTAAATTAGGATTTCTATTTTTCCAATCAATCATTCCACTTAGCTGACCACTATATTTTTCCCCCTTATTTACAAATTTCTTATCAAAATATGCCCAGTTATCATCTATAAAACTAACCTCACCTTTTTTTAAGTTTTTCAAGGACTTAAGATAATATTCTCCATTATCTGCTCCTTTAGTTAAATCAGAACATGAACTCTTTAGACCTGCCCCATTACTATACGCAGCAGGATTATCACCACAAATGCCACCAAATCCTACATAAACATGACTTAATCTTTCAACAGGAACTTGATGTGGAGCGTAATCTCTTCCACCGTGCACTCCCCAAGATGCATAATAAGTCCCAACCTCTACACCTTTAGGTATTTTCATGAACTTATTCTTATAATAAGTTTGTCTTTCTAAATTATTAGGATTGCCATCTGGAATAGGTGCCGATGTGGGCTTTACTAGCTGAGACCCATCTCTAACAATCATGCCTGCATTAATATTTATAACTTGCACCAAAGCACATGTTGTTAATAAATAAATAAATTTATTCTTTTTATTCTTTTTATTCTTTTTATTCACTTAAAGCTCCTTCTATTAATTAATCCTTATACCTCATATAAATCTAGCAAATAAAATTGATTTTTAAAAGACATATTTTTACAAAAACATACTGCAATCGACAATTAAAAATTACTAACAATGACAAGGCATGACAACACATCTAATACATTAAAATAAAAAATTTACTATGTTAATTCCTGGTAATGAGATAGTCCCTATCACTTCTCTTTAATGGTATGAACCATGAGACACCAATTCAGCTTCGCCGACAGCGAATACCAGCATAAACGCCGCCAAACCCGCAAAGAGAAGTTTCTTGCACGGATGAAAACACTGGTTCCCTGAAAACTGATGGTGTCAGTTATCGAGCCATATTACCCCAAGCCTGGTAATGGTCGCCGACCGTATTCCCTGATGACGATGCTGCGTACTCACTGTATACAGCAGTGGTACAGCATGAGTGATCCTGCGATGGAATATGCCTTGTAGACACCCAGCCATGCGTTTGTTTGCTGGCCTATCACCGAATGGAATGATCCCTGATCACACCACGATCATGAGCTTCCGCCACTTGTTAGAGCGTAATGATTTGGCACGCAAAATCTTCAACGAAGTGAATGACTGGCTGAGTGGTGCTGGTGTACTGGTCAAAGAAGGCACGCTGATGTATGCCACCATTATCGCAGCCTCCCAGCTCCACCAAGAACAAAGCCGGTGAGAGTGATCCAGAGATGCAGCAAACCAAGAAGGGTAATGAGTGGCACTTCGGCATGAAGCCTCATATCGGTGTCGATGCTCGAACTGGGCTGACGCATAGTCTTACGACCACAGCTGCCAACGAACACGATCTGAATCAAGCTGAAAATCTACTGCATGGTGATGAGGAGTTCATTTTCGTCGATGCCGGTTATCGTGGCGCAGAAAAACGGGACGAGTTGAAAGGCATAGGTGTCGTCGGGCATATCTCGGAACGTCCAGGAAAAGTAAGGGATTGGAAGAAACATCCACGGATCAACAACATTATGATCAATATAGAATACATGAAAGCCAGTGTGCGAGCCAAGGTTGAGCATCCGTTTCGGATCATCAAATGTCAGTTCGGATTCACCAAAGCTTGCTACCGAGGATTAGCTAAAATGATAGCAAATTGTCCATGCTATTTGCTTTGGCGAACATCGTCCGAGTAGGGCAAATGCTCAAAACATAGCATCAGTGTGCCAGTGTGTCGGGAAAGCGCATGCAGACACTGAAAAACTAATAAAAATTGGACTGTTAACCTGCAAATCGACTGCAATGTGTCGATGCACTTAAAAAATCGGGACTTAATCGCACCTTCCCTTTCAGCTGGCCCTTCTTCTACCTGATTAGATGATGCACTTCGGATTTGAATCCGCGACATATTATTGGCAAAAGGTAATGCTTGTTCAATGTAATTGTCTGCCTATCCATAATGCCAATGCTCCACTAGCAAGCTCCACACAGCAGTAATTTTTAGTAGCCTCATCAGTTTATCCATCCGATCGAGAGTTGGAAACATCAAGATAAACGACAACTATAGTGACACAGTGGGTGCTCATTGAAGAGTAGGTGGTTGTTGACTGCTCTCACTCAACCCAACCACTCCTACTCTCCGGCTCATGAAATTTCGTTCGTTTGCCTCCTACCCACACCATCAATATTAAAGTGTATAATATTATATCTTTTTCTCTATCACTACCTGCAAGCTCTCAGCACGCTCTCTATTACCTTTGACACCCGAGAACTCAAGCTTAATAGTTGAGCTACCAGTTAATAGCCTGCGGAATCTAAGTCCGTAGAAAACACTATTTGCACTAGAAGAAGGCGAATCGTAAGCTATATCTGATGATGCCGCTGCATCAGGCCCCTGCACGTTGTTAAGATAACCGTAGTTACCATGTTGCCGACCTGATGATTGTTTCTGAAAACCAAAAGTAACACCTAATTCAGTGGGATTTTCTAGATCTTTCAACAAATAGCCCATGTTCAGTCCTACTCTGGTGGCTGACTGAAAACGTCGACGCTTACCAACCTTCAAAGCAAACATACTGTTACCTGTTTCGTGGAAACCACCAAGCTCACTGTATTGATATAGAAGCTCAATCATTGGCTCTAATGTCAGCCCCTGAAGAGCTCCACTCATGTGAATGTCATAACCAAGGTTAAAATAACCTGCCAAGTCGCTACCACCGTAATGACCTGTTAAAGAATTGCCAGACATATCATATCTACTGGAAAGGTATGAAGTGTTCGTCCAAGTCAATGAAGTGTCGACATGCCAATTATTTTTAGCCCATGACATGAAGGGTCCAAATAAAACACTTTCTCCAATTAGCTTACCAGTATGCCCAATACTGGCATTATGTTTTTGGGCGCCAAATAATACACCAGCCATTAAGTTTCGGTCTATTTCTTTAAAAGCGCCGATAGTTAAACCATAGCTATTAAATGATTGCCTAGCACGGTGAGACTGCTCTTTAAAATAGCCTTTAGCACCATTTACTTGAACAAATGTATGCCAGCTTCCAACCTCTTTCTCTAGCAATGGGTTACGATTTGTTATACTTGCCTGAAGATCCTCTGCAGACAGATTATCAAGACTGACCATCCCGCCTGATAACGCCCCCAAATTACTTCTTTCCGAAGATACGGCAGCCACAACGCTGTTGATACCTTTAGCCATCTCCCATCTCAAATTGGTCATTGCAAAAAACATTACCATTGAAAGACTATCGATATAACTTTCAGTTATACCTTTTTCCTCTGGACTACTTCGATATGAATCCCAGCTATTTAATACCATTTCTTCTGCAGTCAATACTTTAGCATCAGGATCATCAACTGTTTTTCCATCCAAAATATCTTTCAAATACTGTTTCCTCACCTGTGCATGCATATACTCAGATTTTTTACCACCTTTGTCTGGGTGAAACTCTAATGATATCTTTCGATAATACTTTGATATTTTGGCACGTAATTTTATCCTTTTTTCCACATCTAATCCTGGGTTATGAACTTCCTCCTTAAATTGCCTCCACATAGATAGTGACTCTTCAAAAGGTGGCCTATCTGACTTATGAAAATTCTCCTGAACCGGCTTCTCCTGAACAGGCTTATTATCCTGATCCGGACTAGCATTAGCAGCCTTAGGTTGTCTAGCTATAACACTCATAAAGTCATTAATTGCGTTGGGCTTTCGAGATTTTCCTACGTATGTGCTTTTTTTATTCTTATTTCCCTTATTCTCATCCTGAACCGGCTGACCCTGAACTAACTGATCCCGAACTAACTGATCCCGAACTGACTGATCCTGAACCGGCTGACCCTGAACTGGCTGACCCTGAACTGACTGATCCGTCTTAACCTGAGCCTCCTGAACCGGATTAGCATTATCAGCCTTAGCCTTAGGTTGTCTAGCTATAACACTCATAAAGTCATTAATTGCGTTGGGCTTTCGAGATTTTCCTACGTATGTGCTTTTTTTATTCTTATTTCCCTTATTCTCATCCTGAACCGGCTGACCCTGAACTAACTGATCCCGAACTAACTGATCCCGAACTGACTGATCCTGAACCGGCTGACCCTGAACTGGCTGACCCTGAACTGACTGATCCGTCTTAACCTGAGCCTCCTGAACCGGATTAGCATTATCAGCCTTAGCCTTAGGTTGTCTAGCTATAACACTCATAAAGTCATTAATTGCGTTGGGCTTTCGAGATTTTCCTACGTATGTGCTTTTTTTATTCTTATTTCCCTTATTCTGATCCTGGACCGGATTAGCATTATCAGCCTCACGTCGTTTAATAATTCCCGTAAATAAATTAAAAACATCTCTTTTCTTAATATCATTATTCTGAACCAAATTAGCCTGAGCCTCCTTGTCAGCTTTCTCCTTATCAGCTTTCTCCTGAACCAGCTTAGTCTGAATCTGATCCGTATTCGCCTTGCCCACCAAATCACCTTGTTGCGTAACAGCACTAGAAAGTTTATCCATCTCCTTTTCATGAGTAATTACTTCCTTGAAAAGGTCATTACTTTTACTATTTATTTCTTTTAGGTTAGATAGCAATATTTTTGCAGTATCTAGATCTATTACCCTAACCTCTCCTTTTATAATATCATTCAGCTCAATTTGAACCTTTCTATATCTTTCCACTTCGGAATCAACATTATTAATATTATCCTTCAAGCGTTGGTGATTACTTTCTACTTTTTCTAGATCTATAAAATCTAATGTCACCGCCGAATCTAGTTTCTTATTATTATCATCAATAAGTTTCTTATCACTCTGTGCTCGTGATAATACCGTTGCGCTGTTATCAATATTTTTATAAATTGTACTTTCCATCTTGTCGAAACTTTCTAGGTTATTAACAATGTCACGTAGAACAGGTTTCAAATAGCTCTTAACCCTACTAGCCTTATCCCTAATCTGAGCCCTAGTCTGAGCCCTAGTCTGAAGCTCACTGACCTCCTTATCCGCTTTCTCCTGAGCCTCCTGAACCCGCCTAGCCTGAACCTCATTGGCCTCCTTAGCTTCCTTTTCTTTCTGAACCTCACCTTGCACCCAACCACTTTTAATAATTCCCGTAAATAAATTAAAAACATCTCTTTTCTTAATATCATTATTCTGAACCGAATTAGCCTGAGCCTCCTTATCAGCTTTCTCCTTATCAGCTTTCTCCTTATCAGCTTTCTCCTTATCAGCTTTCTCCTTATCAGCTTCTCCTTATCAGCTTTCTCCTTATCAGCTTTCTCCTTATCAGCTTTCTCCTTATCAGCTTTCTCCTTATCAGCTTTCTCCTTATCAGCTTTCTCCTTATCAGCTTTCTCCTTATCAGCTTTTTCCTTATCAGCTTTATCCTGAACCAGCTTAGCCTGAATCTGATCCGTATTCGCCTTGCCCACCAAATCACCTTGTTGCGTAACAGCACTAGAAAGTTTATCCATCTCCTTTTTATGAGTAATTACTTCCTTGAAAAGGTCATTACTTTTACTATTTATTTCTTTTAGGTTAGATAGCAATATTTTTGCAGTATCTAGATCTATTACCCTAACCTCTCCTTTTATAATATCATTCAGCTCAATTTGAACCTTTCTATATCTTTCCACTTCGGAATCAACATTATTAATATTATCCTTCAAGCGTTGGTGATTACTTTCTACTTTTTCTAGATCTATAAAATCTAATGTCACCGCCGAATCTAGTTTCTTATTATTATCATCAATAACTTTCTTATCACTCTGTGCTCGTAATAATACCGTTGCGCTGTTATCAATATTTTGATAAATTGTACTTTTCATCTTGTCGAAACTTTCTAGGTTATTAACAATATCACGTAGAACAGGTTTCAAATAGCTCTTAACCCTACTAGCCTTATCCCTAACCTGAGCCCTAGTCTGAGCCCTAGTCTGAAGCTCACTGACCTCCTTATCCGCTTTCTCCTGAGCCTCCTGAACCTGCCTAGCCTGAACCTCATTGGCCTCCTTAACCTCCTTAGCCTCCTTAGCCTCCTTTTCTTTCTTAAACTCACCTTGCACCAAACCACTTTGTGTAGTTACAGCAGTAACACGTGTATTAATGGATGTTACGTGACCCAATAATACTTCCTCAAGCTTTAACATTTTCGTATTTAGTTCCCTTATATTGGAAATCAATGTTTCTGCAGCACGTACATCATTCTCAATTACCGTTGCAGATGTAATCTTATCCATATTGATCTTTTCTTCTTTATATAGACCTTGGTTCTTTTTAATATTATTAAATTCATTTCCTATACTTTGTTGCTTGTTTTCTAAGTCAACTGTATCTAAATTGGTTAACGTGAGAGGCATCTCAAGCTTTTCATTATCTGCCTTGTTATTTTCCTTATCGGTTTTTATTTTCAATATATTGTCTTTATTAACAACAAGATCAGTCGTGATTTTTTCTATCTTTACTGTAAGCCCAGATAGACTGTTTACAACATTTCTTTTAATCTCATTAAACTTAGCAAATTTCACATCCCTAGATGCTGTTCCTAACATATTTTTCGCTAACTCTACCTTATCATTAGCATTACTTTTCAAAGACTCATATTCACTTCTTTTATTATCCAGACTTGTCTTAATAGAAGTTAGTTCATCTGAAAACATCTTCAGTTTCTGTCGCGTATTTGATGATATAGTTTCAAATAGTTTGTTTTTTCCATTCTCTAATGCATCAGCACTAGCAATCATCTCTTTCAACTTTGTGACGAGAGAATCTCTTGTGCTTTCAATACTCTCTGAATCTTCAGGGATCGATAACCCTATTAAACTATCAAGGATATCTTTTTGGCTTTTTTTATAGTCACCAAAATTAGTTTTCTCTATGCCTATATCTTTAATATATTTGTTTATATTACCATTGACTTTCTCAAACTCACTAATTACAGAATTAATATCGCCAAGACCAACATTAATAGAATCAATGGTACCTTGTGATGATAAAACAATTTTTTCAAACTGCTCTTTATTCTTCCCTATCTCTACATGCAACTGTTCAACTTTTTCTTTTGATAATTCTAAGTTACTAGAGAGCAGACACCACGAATCACACTTATGCATATCATCTTGAGTCTTATTCATACTGCTAAATATTACTCCTAAATCTTCATATTCTTTTCTTTTTAGCCTTAGTTCCTCATCATATGAAGATGCATATTTTATTTCTTTATTAAAAGTTTCTTTGAATTCAGATACAAAGTCAGTTGCCTCTAACACGGTTATATTTTGTGAAAACCTGGACACTATAGACTCAATATCTTTCTTCCCCAATGATTTTATATTTTCATCATGCAAATTAAGAGATTCACCTATCTTACTACGTTCCTCTACAAGCATATCACGCTTTTCCCGTGCACTCACCTCATTAGATAGAACTGTAAACTTCTCACCTAACTCATTTATCTGTCCATAAGATTCTTTAAACTTACCTGAACTCTTGGGAATCTGAGACATAAATTCCTTCAGTTTATCAGAAAAACCCATAAGTTGCTCATTCCTTTTTATTATGTCTTCTTCCTTATCTTTAGACAAAGACTTTATGTTACTATATTGATTGATATCAATACCTTCCACTTTCGTTGCTATGTAATCACGCTGATTTATGATAATTTGTAGTTTAGCATCAACGTTAGAAATACCAGTATTTACATTACTCATCATTCCACCAAAGGCATTGTCAGCTAGAGATAGTATCCTTGTATTTAGCTCTTCCACATTTTGCTTCAATCTATCAATAGTAGATTTCGCCTTATTATACATCTCGCTTATTTCTTCACCTTCTCTATGAATCATATCAATTTCACTATCTATACTTGTGATCAGCTCTTCCCCTTTCACCAGCAGTAACTTCTGCACATATTTTATCATGACACTTTCAGCAGATACTGACCGAGAATACAGTGTATTAATATTTGCTTTTAACTCACCATAAACTTTATTTATATCAAGAAGAGATTTTAACGGATCAACACCCTCATTATCTAGCCCTTCCCTTTTCATATCCATGATTTTATTGTCAATCTCCTGTTTAGCATCAGTCACTACACTTAGAAGAGAATCAGACCTAGTTTTACCTTCAATAATATTGTGCCTTATATTTATAGCATCCCCAATAGAAAGAATTACATTTTTCCTACTTGCAAAATAGCAGTTAGTGCTAGCAATAATACCATCACACCTATGAGTATTATCACTATCACCCAAGCTATTCTCTGACCTCTTAAAAATTCGTTCATATTCCTTATATAATTCGTCATACTTTGTTTGTTTTTCTACAGAAAATTCTTCTGGTTCATTATATGACTTATCTGCCTTAGAACCAGCATCAGTATCCATTAAATTATCACTAGGATTAGACTTTTTATCCGAATGATTTTCAACTGAATCATCTGCATCATCTGCATCTGCATCTGCATCACCTGCATCCTCTTCATAATTTGAATCCTGAACTTCATCCGTCTTCTGCTTCTGCTGAGTCACAGCAGCAGTAATAGAATCATGTTGCTTAGTCACAGCATCATTAATAGAATTAATAGCTGTTTTCTGGTCAGCAACCTTCTGGGCAAGATCATCGCACTGTTCACTCTTCATATCCTCTACCAATTGTTTTGCATCCGTTACATTACTTTCCGTAACCGCACCCTCTACAACCTTGTCTAGCCCTGCCTTTTTTGTTGTATACGCATTGAGTTTATTCCTAATCAACTCAACAGCATCTTTGCAATTTTCCTGTGTCACTTTCGCACTAGTCATATCGATAGCAGCTAATTTCAACGGATTAGTTAACTTATTGTTATTCTCCTCAATAACTTTCTTATTACCAGCTGCTTTTAATAAGTCATCTCCATTTTTTATCATCTCAGTAGTAATTTTAGTTATTTTATTATTTAACTGTTCTAGACTACTAACAACAGAAGTCATAATATTTTTAAACGATCTGTTTATTTCTTCTTGCTTGACATTCTCATCCTGAGCCTGTTTCTTTCTACTTTCTTCCAAATCCATCTTCTGCTTCTGCTGAGTCACAGCAGCAGCAATAGAATCATGTTGCTTAGTCACAGCATCATTAATAGAATTAATAGCTATTTTCTGGTCAGCAACCTTCTGGGCAAGATCATCGTACTGTTCACTCTTCATATTCTCTACCAATTGTTTTGCATCCATTACATTACTTTCCGTAACCGCACCCTCTACAACCTTGTCTAGCCCTGCCTTTTTTGTTGTATACGCATTGAGTTTATTCCTAATCAACTCAACAGCATCTTTGCCATTTCCCTGTGTCACTTTCGCACTCGTCATATCGATAGCAGCTAATTTTAACGGATTCGTTAGCTTATTGTTCTTCTCCTCAATAACTTTCTTATTACCAGCTGCTTTTAATAAGTCATCTCCATTTTTTATCATGTCAGTAGTAATTTTAGTTATTTTATTATTTAACTGTTCTAGACCACTAACAACAGAAGTCATAATATTTTTAAACGATCTGTTTATTTCTTCTTGCTTGACATTCTCATCCTGAGCCTGTTTCTTTCTACTTTCTTCCAAATCCATCTTCTGCTTCTGCTGAGTCACAGCAGCAGTAATAGAATCATGTTGCTTAGTCACAGCATCATTAATAGAATTAATAGCTATTTTCTGGTCAGCAACCTTCTGGGCAAGATCATCGTACTGTTCACTCTTCATATTCTCTACCAATTGTTTTGCATCCATTACATTACTTTCCGTAACCGCACCCTCTACAACCTTGTCTAGCCCTGCCTTTTTTGTTGTATACGCATTGAGTTTATTCCTAATCAACTCAACAGCATCTTTGCCATTTCCCTGTGTCACTTTCGCACTCGTCATATCGATAGCAGCTAATTTTAACGGATTCGTTAGCTTATTGTTCTTCTCCTCAATAACTTTCTTATTACCAGCTGCTTTTAATAAGTCATCTCCATTTTTTATCATGTCATTTTTAATTAGAGTTATCTCCTTGCTTAACTGTTCCATACGCTTAACAATATTACTCATCACAAGTTTAAAAGATCTATTTATTTCTTCTTTCTTATTCTCCTCATCTTGCTTTTTAGTACGTTCCGCCAAATCCGTTGTTTCTTTTTTAACCGCATTTTCCACCGAAGCACGTTGTGTAGTCAAAGCAGAATTAATAAAGTTAATACCTGCTTGATAGGTACCAACATCATCCTTCCCCAAATCCTTTGCTCCATTCATGTCCAATAGCAATTGTTGTGCATCATTTACATTATCTTCCGTAACCTCTACATCTACAACCTTTTCTAGTTCTTTCTTTGTTTTTGTATACGCATTGAGTTTATTACTCATAGACTCAGCAGCGCCTTTGATATTTACTTGTGCTTTTTTTACACTCGTCATATCGATAGTATCTAATTGTAACGGCTTCGTTAGATCATTGTTATTATTATCAATACTTTCCTTATCACCCTGTACTTTTGATAATTCATTGGCATTTTCTATTACTACTTTATTTCTTGCACTTATTTCGTTTTCTAGCTGATTCATACTACCAACAATTTGAAGTAGTATAGAGTTAAACTTTTTATTTAACTCATTTTTTGCACCAGACTTAGTAGCTCTTTTCAACTCAGAGTCGTCATTTTCTTTTGCCTCATCCTGACCAATCATTACATTATCTGATCCAGGAGATAATTGTTTTATATCATCCGCTGTAAGAACACCCCCTTCACCCACGATCAATTCATTATCAACATTTCCTTCGTAAAAATTATTATCTCTAGTAAACAAATTACTTACATCTACCACCAAATTATTCAAGTAACTATAGAGCCAAGCCAGCCAACCTTTTTCATCAAGCCCACTTGGTGAAATATTGCAAGCATCAGGATTTGCCATACACTTAGCCATGGCATTATATTTTGATTCGATATGAGAAGTAATTATTTTGATCAATGTAAATCTGTTTTCATCAAACTTACTTAGCTTTGTCTTATCTGCTGTTGAAACTACTGTATGATGTAGTTTTTTATAATATGGACTATCAAAACTTTCACCTTCCACCATATCTTTTTTTGGTCTATTGAGACCACGGTTTTGTATATATTTTCCCATTAACGTTGTAGTTATTTCCATTGACTTTATAGCTTCTTTATATTCTTCTGTTCCTTTCTTCACGCCATCGAAATTACTTTTAATCTTATCTAGTTGCTTGTCTAAATGTCCCTTATCTATGCCCCAATCTAGATTCACCATATAAAACAGTCTACGCAGACTAATCCCATTTATTAAAGTCTTCATTTGATCATCAGTTAAAGCTTCGAGTTTTTCAGTCATAACATAACCAACATAATCAAGTAGTGTTGTACGTTGCTCCATTCTTAGTAACTCCCCATCGGCAAAGGTCATTCTTAACTTTTGCTTATCGGTTAATCCGATCTTATATCCTTTATCCTTGGCATCATCAAGAAAAGATTTACTATTCTCACATCTGAAAAATATATAACCTTGGGTTTTTAAACCTTCAAAATAGGACAGTGATCCAGCGTTTTCTTTGTAATCAGTACAAACCTGAAATTCTTCGTCTCTTACCTGCTTTTGTCGATCATAGTCGCTAAGAACATCCTGAGTAACCAGAACATTATCTCCATTTATCTCTACAGTTACGTCTTTCGTATCCATATCAGATAGCACATATGAAGGCACACACAATGTACAAAATAATAAAAAACCTGATCCATATAATCTAATACCACCTAAAATTGATTTTTTCATGACATACTCCCTCTCGATAAATTATATTATTTTTACATTGATAAAATTTTCACCCAATTATATTAAAACAAACAACCCACATTACTCATCGCCCTTAGATGTGCTAAGAGGCTATGTTCTATTCCTGTCTATACCCATTGAAAGAGTAAAGTTATTGACTCTATCTCATACCCAATCACCTACTACTCTTAGGCTCATGGACTTCACCAGTTTGTCGCCTACTCACACCTTCAATGTGTATACGGTATATTTCATTAGCATGTTACAGAATTATTAATCACCATTACTTTCATCTTCCGACATATTAACGTCTTCTGATTCTATATCTTCTGCCTTTTCCTTATCTCTCAACAGACTAACAACCTGATCATAAGCTTCTGGGTTGCTATCTTTCAAACCATTTAGTACATCTTCAAGATCTTGTTCAGGATCACCGGATAAAATTTCATTTAATTGGTTTTGAGACTTATTATCCATGTATCTAGCCGCAAGATAATCAGTAATATTATCCGTAAGCTTCCAAAACAAATATCCAGTAACAACAGCGGCCACACTTGCAGGGACAAGGGATACAAAGCTACAAGCTTGAAATGAAAGAGTAGAATAACTCAAAATACGCCCACTAAGACTCAAAGCAAAGCCACCTGCGCCGGTTCCCGTAGCTGCACCAGAACCAAATGAAACTAAGCTCTTGATATTTCTATAGGCACTATTTCCTTTACCTTCACGCCAGTCTTTAGCATCTTTGTTACTTTTTACAGCTAAAACTGTTCTTGCCATACTATCTCCTTTAAGACCGTTGACAATTTTTAGAAGATTTTCTGTATGATCACCTTTTGTTTTATGATTTCCTTTCTCTGCCAACCTGCATTCAGCAATGATACGCTCCTTAAAATTAGATATTTGTTCTTTACTCATACGAACTCTAGATGATCGTGTTATATTAGAAAAAGATCCATAAGCAGAATTATCAGTTGACGACTTGGATTTATCTTTTGCTTTTTCGACACCTCTACCTCCATGCCTGCCTACTTGCTTATTTTTAGATTCGCTATTTTTACCCGTATTTTTTCTGCTAGAGTGTGTTTCTCTAGTTGGTGAAGACATAACTTTCATAAAAACCTCCTATTCCATTTTAAGCTTTACTGTTCTGGTTAAAAGAACCTCTTACACATTAGTTTGCTAAACTCTCATACTGAACCGGCGCTAAATCATTATGCAATGAGTGTCACCGGTCGTGGTGTAATATTTAATGTGAGTTCTAATATTATTCCTCAAAAAAACAACTGCAAATAATAGCCCTCAAAGCATTCCTACTAGTTAATCACATCAAATTATTTCCCATCTCATACTTAATTAGAATGATAAATACATATTAGGTTCCATTTATGTTTGCCAAGATAACAATCTTGTTAGTTATATAAACAATTTTTTAGTTATTGTCCTAACCAAACAGTTACGGAAGAATTTTATTGGTACTGCCAGTAGCATTGCTTGCTTGTCTATATTAATCATTCACTACATAGACTGCTAGACTGCTAGTGTCCCAGCAGTACTGTTTCTTTGCTTGTTATTATTGGCCAGAAATGCAGTTGCAAACAGTACCGCAAAGAATTTAAAGAAGAGGCTGAGGCCTTTGCTAGAGATCAAAGCTACTAGGTAGCTGAAGCCGACAAATCACAGGGTGTTGCAACTCATCTACCTATTTCTGTAAGACTCAGGCAACATAGTTCTCAGCAGGCACGGCCATAGCTGAAGATGACCTTATTGAGCTTCAGCACCTGCGCAAAAAAATAAAGAGTTGCCCATGGATAAAGATCTTTTAAAAAAGACCCGTGCCTGCTCTGCTTTGTGAAAAAAAATGAAGTGAAATACCGTTTCATCACAACACACTATCAAATTCATCTACCAAGCTTTCTTTACCAGAACAATAACAACTGGGTAAATGTTATTAAAGTCTACCATACGACATCAAGACCAGGTGGCATTGCTGCAATATAGTCAGCAACCAGGTAAACCTTATTACTAGCACTGCAACCAGTAATATAATTGCGACCACCAACTTTATCATAGTGCTTATAGTCATACAAAGTACGGAGGAAGCCGATAACTTTGTGTGATTCATATGCCCTAGATCTTTTTTTGAATACGTTCTCCACATGTGAAAAAGGATATTCATTACCACTAGGATATATAATATTCTTAATTATATAATTACTATCTCTTTGTACTGTAAACGTATTATCAGTAACATTGCCTAAGTCTTCATTCCAACAAAAACCATATATCTCATATGAACCATCATTGAAACTAAAAAACAGCTTCTGTAAAAATTTAGTCTCATGCAGTGCTACAGAGTTAATATGAGTAGCTTCGATACCAATATATGCTGCACATGCTTTGCGACCATTAATATGACACCCTTCCAGATTAACTACATACTTATTATTTGCAAGAACTCTAATCTTTGAAGCTGATATAAGAGTTCCATCATCAAAAGTGAAGGTATGAATACCCAAAGATACACTAGAAAAGAAAACACCAATTACAAATACAATTATCTTCATAACAACAACCTCCAGTTTATTAAAACACGCATCATACTTAAACTCTTATTTTTACACAATAACAAACGCACCTGTAATAGATTTTAAATTATTTCATATAGGCGACAATAGTCCAATGCCCGCTCTCAAAACAAAGCCATACTACATCTTCTCATGATACTTAATGTAAATGCCATCAGATTTTTTAGTTAACAAGGTAGTTACTAGGTCAATTTCATAACTAATTTTTAATTACTCTGAAGCATCAACATAACCAGCTACTTTAGCCACTGTTATGATCTTGTCTCATTTTATCAGAGATTATGAAACGTGCTATGGTGTCTTACACAAAATTATCAGCTTTATGATCTATTGCTAGTGATTAGAACTGACTTTTGATGTACCTCTCCCAAATAACATGGTTTCAGCACACCATAGAGCACCAAAAACTTAGTGCATTTCAGAGTGTTCCCAGAAATAGCTACCGAGCCATAAATCATTTCATTTTTGGCAAAGCTCATAAATCTAATTCTAGGAAAGGTGCGACTGTCCTCGTAAGGGTACAAACATAGGATAAGTGTGCTGTATGTCGGGAAATCGGCATACAGCCACTGGAAAACGGACAGAAATTGAACTGCTAACCTGAGAATCTACCCCAATATATCGATTCACTTAAAAAACGGGACTTAATCGCATGCTCCTTTGACATCATTAGGTTGTTAACTGTTCTTTGAGACCTTTGCACGAGTCGCGCTAAACAACTGAAAATCAGGTGTAATAAGCCTTGCACAATCAATGCCTTTCGGTGAAATTATGGCCTGGAAAAATCTGAAACAACGCAGTCTAGCAGATTCAATGCTGATTGATCACGATGCAGTGAAAGAACTCGACTCTGCCCATGAACCATTGATTGGGCTCGTTTAGAGCATCATCTGAAAGATATGCATTCAAGTGCTCGAGGCGAGAAGGCATCGCCGCCACTGATGATGTTTAAGGCACTGCTGCTGCAAAGTTGGTATAAGTTAAGCGATTCGTCCCTAGAAAAACAACTTGCTCGCGATCTTTTATTTCGTCGATTTATTGCGCTCGACATTTCAGAGTCAGTGCCGGACCACAGTACTTTTTGGCGATTTAGACAGAAGCTAGATAAATTGTTGCTTATGGATAGGTGGCTTCAAGAAATCAATTCCCAGCTTATAGATCAAGGTCTCTATATTAAATCTGGAGGTGTCAATATTGTTGACGCTAGCGTAATTTAGGCTAAACAGTGTCACCCAAATAAGGATAAAGACAAGCCGTCAACACAGGACCCTGACGCTAAGTGGAACGTGAAATCCGGTTCTGACGGGAAGAGTAAAAGTACCTACGGCTATAAAGCGCACATAAATGTCGATGAGGATGGGTTGATAAAATCGATCGGTTACACAGCAGGAAATATTCACGATTCAAATTGTTTCACTGAGCTATTAGATGGTGAAGAGTCGTCTGTTTATGCGGCTAGTGCCTATTCCAGCAAGAAGCACAGTGAATGGCTAGATGATCGAAATATTGATAACAGAATAATACAACGTGCTTATAGAAATAAACCGCGGATTTCAGTCATAAGTGCGCCATATTGAAAAAGTTGAGCCAGAGGGTACACTCACGGTTCTACCAAAAACCAATGTGAGACCACTTATGAATAAGCGTTATACCCACCTGACTCAAGAAGAAAGATACCAGATTTGGTCAGAGAAAAAAGCAGGAGTTTCAAATGAAATTATCGCCCAAGACTTAAGGCGTGATTTGAGTACCGTTAAAAGAGAGTTGGCTAGAAATACAGGGGCTAGAGGTTATCGCCCGAAGCAAGCACATAATTTTGCGCAGGAACGTCATCAACAGAAACCAAAAGCGACCAAGATGGTAGCTGAACTGAAAGATAAAATTACTGACAGACTAAGTAAGCAGTGGAGCCCTGAGCAAATACAAGTACGCCTTAAACGAGATAATCAACCTTCTGTATGTCCCGCTACGATTTACCAGTTTATTCGATAGGACAAAGCCGAGGGTGGTTGCTTGTATCAACATCTTCGGCACAAGAAGTATGAGCAAAGAACAGGAAAGCCCGATGCACGAGGCCAGATCCGAAACCGTGTTAGCATTGATGATCGACCTGGAATTGTGGATCAAAAAATACGTTTAGGCGATTGGGAAGCAGACACTGTAATTGGCAAAAGACACAAGGGTGTACTGGTTACATTAACGGAAAGAGTGAGTAAATTAAATTTGGTAAAACGTATTCCTTCAAAGCACGCTGACGTGGTGACGAAAGCAATTATAACGATGCTCAAGCCTTACCAAACAGACTTACTCACGATCACATTTGATAACGGAAAGGAGTTCGCCTTTCATGAAAAAATCAAGAAAAAGCTTAACGTAGATACCTATTTTGCTCACCCTTACTCCTCGTGGGAACGAGGTTTGAATGAAAATCATAATGGTTTGATAAGACAATATTTGCCCAAAAGCCAATCTTTGGATAATGTCACTGACAAAGAAATTTTAGATATACAAAACCGACTAAACCAAAGACCAAGAAAACTGTTAGACTTTAAAACACCTGATGAGATTTATAGTGAAATGGCGTTAGCTGCATAAATTTTAAGGGGCACTTATGACTAAAATCCGCGAGGCTTTATCCTCAAAAAAATACGATTTAATTAATAGTGGGACTTGTGCGGCGTTATAGTGCAAAGGTCTCACTGTGAAACCGCATAAAGGAATCAATATGACCACGTACGAATTATTAACATCGTACTGCAAGCTGTAAACAACGAGACGAAATATCACACGTAAGCTAATACTATGGGATGCTCCCAGTTTCATTTTTGGAAAGACTCATGAGCCTAGCTCTAGCATGGTGGTAGTGCCTTTTATAGGCGGCAAAAGGACGCTCACCTCCCGCCCGTGTTACTGATATTTCTTTGTGTCGAGCTCTATCTTCTTTCGATAGAAACTCTCTCTGTGGCCCTTACATTGATCTTGATCTTCAATACCAAGCTTCGCTAATTCCTCTTGGGTCTGTCTATATCTGTAAACTGCATCCGCGTACAGTATTGTTCCGGTAGTAAGTTGTCTCATTCCTGATAATCGTGAACATTGCCCTGCGTCACGCTTTGACTATGGAAAAGCCATCTTCATCGACATAGGAGTAAACAGAAAAAACATAGGGATCTTCTTGTTACCACGATTGTCATTCTTAACGTACCGGCCCGCTTCTGGATCTCTTGTCGGCCGTTGCCAGAATTTGAGTTCTGCGTCTTTATCGGTGCGGTATCAAAGATATTAATGTGACCTTTGCTCATGAGTCTCTATTAGTAGGTAGTTGGCTGGAGTTAGAGTAGTCAACAACCTCGCACCTCCAAGGGAATGGGTGTATAGAAGCACTGATCTAGCTGCACATCTAATATAAAATGCCATCTCCAAACAATAAATACCGAAACAAGGTTAGTAAAGCACAGCGGGTGGGGCTACCTGTGTTAGAGGCGTGAATTGGGGGCAGAAACTTCTCATTCGGTGACTATTTCAATATAGATTACGTACCATCCAGACTGTGAAAAACTGGATGGCTTATACACATTACCCTTGAAGGTGAGGTTGCTGACTACTTTTACTCACCCTAATAACGCTCACGGGTCTTCGTTCGTTTATTATTTACTCATACCTTTAATTGTGCCGGATGGAAGTGTAGCACCATAGAAATATTGCGTTTAGGTTTTCGCAGTGGTGCTGGTGGTTCTGGAGGTTCTGCAGGGTTTTTGGGTTTTGCAGGATTTGCAGGATTTGCAGGATTTGCAGGATTTGCATTTTTTACGGGTTTTGTAGGTTGTTTAACGCTGGTCACTGCGAATGTTTGCGTCTTTTCAAGAAGGCCATCAAATAGACCGTATCTTATGCGTATTGCGCTAGGTGGAATATCCAGTGTCCAGCTTTGGTTGGCATAAAGTCGAGTTGTTTGTGTAAGAGGTTTACAGCTGTTGTCCTTCTTTGTGGTACAGTATTGGCCGTTACGCATAACAGCATTAATATTGCCTGAGTTGGTGAATATGAGCTGGGTGTCTTTTTGTTGTGCTGTGATATTATATTTTGGTTTGTCTGGGCGAACAAAGACGAGAGCCTGATAGGCGATTAGAAGTTTTATAGCGGTTTTACTAGCTTTAAGGTCGCCTACAATGGGTTTGAATGTGACTCGATAAACTTGTTCTATTTTTGTTGGTTTTTCAAGGCTAATGAGTCTTATGGTTTTACGAGAATTGTTGGTGATAATGGCTTTGCTAGGAGTAGCTAATAGTCTCATTTTATCAGGGTCGGTAATTTTCACTCGGTCTTCATTTTCACGACCAGGATTGGATACTTGATAAACTTCTGTTTGCAAAAATAAAGTACTCTTGTCGGGATTAGTAACAACTACATCTTGCACTTGCTCTCTTGGAGAGAAGTATATGATTATCCGGTCAAGAGAAAGGGCAGCAAAAATATTTGTGCTGAATATTAATGATGTCAACAGGGGTAATAATGTAAAGCGCGCAAACATACTGTTATGTGCCTTTTTTGTCTGAAAATGATAATATATAGTTTTGGCTACGCCTATGCTGCTTTTTGAAAGTGCTGTCTGGGGTGGCTCATTTGCTTCAATTTCTTTGGTATCTGGATTATATATACCCATTCCTATTGAGTGTGCTGTGTCGTTGACTGCTATCATTCACCTACTGCTCCTATGCTCATGGGAATTAGCTGATGTGTAGAATAACACCTGATGGTAACAACAAATACTACTTTATTAGAAGGTAAAAGGCGATTCTATTTTATTATGATAGTTGAGTAAGGTAAATAGTTTTTATAATACTCCCCCTATGTTTGAGTGAGTGATATATACTTTTTTGTAGCGCTAGTGGATGGTACTGATGGTACTGATGGTATTGGGTAATCAACTTCACTATACTCCAATCACCTATACCTAGTAGGGCTGCTGGGTTCTGCTCTTTTGTATTTCACTAACACTTTCAATAGTAATGGGTGTGCTGTGCATCAGGCAATTGCACCAAGGTTAGTATTGAAGAGCGCAAAAGCCTTATGGAATAAGAATCATACGTTGCCAAGGTGCTCTATATGAGGTCTAACCAGTCCTTAAAACATGAGCAATAGGACAACTTCTCACCCTTTGAGAAGCGCAATTCTGAGAACAGTGTGCTACTACAATCAAGACTTGGGGGGCATGATTAAGGAGGGAGCAGAGTTGTCAGTTTCTGCCTGCCATGGATATTGCAGAACGGTCAATGAGCATCTGTTGGGTATTATCAATGCGATAGTTATCAATGGTCGTTCTGAAGGCGTAAAGAGCAAGATGGAGTACCTGAAAAAGAAGACATAAAGATAGAGGGAATAGAGAGTTATATAAGACAGAGATATATTTTTATTTGAGATGTTTTGATTTTTATCCGTCTGGTATAAACCAGTGAATATCCCCCACGAACATGGAGGAAAACTCATACGACTCCCCCCATTCTCTAAATTAGAGTAATGAGGGTAGGGAGTCATTGGAGGTCACTGGGCATTGATTGTAATATTTACTGCTCCAAATAGAGACTGGCCTGGATCAGGTGCGTACTCTGTTTGCAATTCTAGTCTGGAGGATTCCTCACAGCTTACATCGTGTCCTAGTGGCTGTATATCTTGGCTAGGTTGGCCGCTCTTGAGTGTTTGAGGTGTACTGACATTGTTCTCCCAGAGTAAAATGTTGTAAGGATGTATACTGTCACCATTTGTTAAAGAAAAGTCACCTGTATCCTGATCCCCGCTAGCGGTCACATTATAATTTGGTAACCCGTTACCTTTAACGCACAGTGGCGTTATTGTATTAAACGAGGTGTTTGTGGGCATTTCTGGATAGCTAAGAGCTATTTTGTTGGCTGCTTCCGTCTTTAGTTTAGGAGGGATAATTAGGCTAATGGTCATCGTTCCACTTGAGGTATTGCCAAATAAGCCTTGAGTAGCGGAAAAGGTACTGAAAGGTGTCAATATTGCGACACTGAATGTGCCTGCTAATAACAAATAACGACTTTTCTTGTTTGTTTTAATTGAAACATCCATGTTTACATCTCCATATTACTGCGTTTCTATATAGAGTATAGACAAAAAAATCAGGTTGGCACGGTTGATGCTTTGATCGTGAGTTTGTTTTCTATATCTTATCCAATTTATATAATGCCCTTTTATAAGGGAGAGAGGTTGTTGACGGCTCTTATGCTCTCGAAACACCCATTATTCGCTAGCTAATGAGGGGCTCGCCTACTCACACCTTTCAAGGTAACGATATAGTGAGTATATAAGGGTTGTAGCAAGAGAGCTATCAGTCGTCAATTGATGGCTGAATATCAATTGATGGCTGAATATCAATTGATGGCCCCGGGCGAATGATATGCTGGAAGATGTAAATAGTATTACTGGTTTCAATAATCTTTTTCCCATGCTTGTTTAGGACTTGAGCTGTTATCGTATGCTCTCCTCTATATAGGTTTTTTAGCATAAACTTCGTTGTATGCTGGGGTTTTGAGGTCTGTTTGCCATCTAGCAATACCACCATTTTGTGATCTTCATGTAGAGGGGGAGTAACTACAGTGTTCACGGTGATACTGCTCACATCTCTCATGGTTATACCGTTTCCTGGCTCTGTAATCACAAGTTTCTTGTAAATTACTTCAACGATATTAGTTTTTTCTTGCTCTATAACTATGCTGGGTATTTGCTCTTTAAATGTATTCACGGGCTTTATTGTTACTTTTTTTTCTTGCTCAGAGTTTGTTGGCGTATCGGAGAATATGATTGTTTTACTGTCATCCACGTTCTTGTAAATTTCTGCTTCAGTAACCTGAATGAAAAAAATTAACAGTAGGATTGCATGGATGTGTCGGTTATGTCGCTTCATAGTTATTAAGTTTTGTTGTCATTTATTGAAAGTGTTTACTGCAAAGCTTTTATTGCATAATTGTTTATGACTCTATCATTAGTTTGGGCTATCTGGAACTAATTTTGGTTATACTTGCTGCTTAAGTCATTAGTTGCTTGATGTTATAGTTAGTAGCAACAATTGTATGCGTATTATGTTTTCACTGAAGGTGTGAATCTGTGACAAGCGTGAGAAGCCTCATGAGAGGATGAGTGAGTGATGAAGGTGAGTGATAGCGACTAAAAGTCTATCCTTTTTAAGCACCTGGAAATTACATAGTTATTGAGAAAATATACTATACCCACTAGCACATATTCCCTGTAAAATGTCAGGGCTAGATACTGCCAAACTGAAAATGCCATCAAAGGGTCTTAACCATCAATGGACTTATATAGCGCTTCCAGACCTACTTTTCCAGCCATTTTCTTTTGTTCAATAGGGGTGTCTTCAGTGAAGCCAATGTAGATTAGATCTTCTTTGGGTAACTCGTCGAGAAAGCGACTGGGAGTTGTATCCATCATCTCGCCAAATTGTTTGCGTCGACTAGCCAACGTCATGGTGAGTGTTTTGCGTGCTCTAGTAATTCCCACATAAGTAAGTCGTCTTTCTTCTTCTATGTTGTCTTCTTCAATGCTGGCTCTGTGAGGTAATATATCCTCTTCCATGCCCATCATATAGACATGAGGGTATTCAAGACCCTTGGATGCATGAAAGGTTAAAAGCTGAACACGATCTGCATCATCTTCCTCCTCATGCCTTTCTAGCATGTCTCTTAGAATCAATCGGCTTACGGCATCCTCAATATTCATGGGCTCTTCACCAGGCTCCATAGCACGGTCAATAGTTTTCTTTAGTGAATCAATCAAAAACCAAACATTGGCTATGCGTTTCTCCGCAGCTGCAGGTGTGCTACTATTTTGCTTTAACCAGTTTTCATAATCACTGTCTGTAACCATGTCACGAACAATTTGAACAGGATCATTTTCTGTTTGTATCAAACGGAATACCCGAGCCATCCATTTGGTAAAGCGACGCAACTTTTCGATGTATTGAGGTTTGAGTATTTCTTCAATTCCTATCTCAGAGCAAGCTTGATAAAGACTGATGTTGCGATGGTGGGCATAGTTCCCCAGTTTTTCCAACGTTGATGCGCCGATCTCTCGGCGAGGAACATTAACTATCCGTAGGAAAGCATTATCATCATCAGGGTTAATCAGTAAGCGCAGGTAAGCCATAATATCTTTGACTTCGGCACGAGCAAAAAATGAGGTGCCACCGGTGATATGGTAGGGTATTTGATGGTGCTGCAATTTCATTTCTAGCAGTCGCGATTGAAAATTTCCTCGGTATAGTACAGCATAATCTTTATAGTGCGTGTCAAGTCGCAACTTGTGAGACAGGATTTCTACAGCAATTCGCTCGCACTCCATCTCATCATTCCGACAGCGTATAATCCTGATTTCATCCCCTATGCCAAGCTCGCTCCATAATGACTTATCGAAAATATGAGTATTATTAGCAATTAAAGCATTTGCTGCTTTAAGAATTCGACTAGTAGAGCGATAATTTTGCTCCAGTTTTATAACCTTTAAACTTGGAAAATCTTCTTTCAGCTGCATCAGGTTTTCTGGTTTAGCTCCACGCCACGCATAAATGGATTGATCATCATCACCAACGACGGTGATTTTTCCCCGTGTACCAACCAGCATTTTAATAAGGTCGTACTGGCTAGCATTAGTGTCCTGATACTCATCAACCAATAGGTAATGGACTTTGTGTTGCCACTTTTCAAGAATATCAGGGCGACTATTTAATAACATGACCGGCTTGAGGATAAGATCATCAAAATCTACTGCGTTATAAGCTTTAAGGGTACGATCATAATGCGCATAGACTCTTGCGGAACTCATGTCTGTCGGTTGGCGGGCCTGCTCTAGAGCTTGCTGAGGAGTGATCATGTGGCTTTTCCAACTTGAGATAGAATGCTGGACGTGATCAGCAGTTTCGTCTTCTGACTCCATGTCTCGCATCATCAACTCGGTAATAAGAGCTTTTGTATCCTGAGAGTCAAAAATAGAAAAACCGAGCTTATAGCCAAGAGCTTGATGCTCTTTGCGAATAATGTTTAGTCCAAAATTGTGAAATGTTGATACGGTTAGGCCACGAGACAGCTTGCCTTTTACTAGTCGTCCTACGCGCTCTTTCATCTCCCTAGCTGCTTTGTTCGTAAACGTTACTGCAACAATATTCTTGGCTTTAATTCCGCACTCTTTTATCAAATAAGCTATTTTGGTGGTAATAACACTAGTTTTTCCACTCCCAGCACCCGCAAGTACTAATAATGGGGTGTCGATATATCTTACTGCTTCATCCTGTCTTTTATTAAGTCTATGCACCGGAATTATATCTGCCTGAGTAAAAAGTGGTATCTATGGGAATTCGTCATAATTATCAGTCCATTCAGTGCGAAACACCGATATGGGTCATAATCATCTCTACAGAAAACGCCGCCAAAATCATGCCTATTACTCGAATAATAATAGCTGAACCATTGTGACCAAGCGCCAGAAAAATCGAATTAATGAGAAGTACCAAACAGCAGGTCACCAACAGGATATGAAAAATGGTACCTCGTCAGTCAATACTGTCCCACTAAGGAGAAATAAAGAGGCCTTATTCTGCCACATCCACCATAATTGATACAATGAGATCATCTGGAAAAGTGTATTAATTAATAGAGGGAGTCAGAGCATGGAGCATTGTAATACTATCCTGCCATAATTACTAAAACTTGTGCTGAAACATTAATTTTATACCCTCGCGAAACAGCATAATTCAGGCCGCGCCTTTCGTAAAGCCTCCTGCTGGTCACAGTTTGTGTCACTGATGATGCTCAATTGTCCGATTGGAAAGAGCTTGCGCAATATCGTAGACAGTATATCGGCGCAGTTGCATCGCCTTTATCACTTGGGTGGCGAGAAGTAATCTATTGCGCCCCTGTACGAGGTGCTGCTTGGAAAGCTGTTAACTTGTTACCAAGGCGTGGAACATGATCATAACTCCAGATTTACTAACCCGCTGTATTCGATGGACGATTCGATCATCGACTTGTGTTTGTTTGTATTTTCCTGGGATTATTTCGCACCACTAAAAGATGCAGAGACGGGTAAGCACTATGTGTTTTTGATAAATAATTTCACACTGGCAGCCAAGACGATTGTCGATATTTACAAAGCCAGGTGGCAAGTGAAATTGTTCTCTTAGTGGATAAAACAAAAGCTGAAAATCAAATTGTTTGTTGGCACGAGCAAGAATGCAGCGATGACTCAAATATGGGTAGCCATATGCGCGTACTTACTAATTGTATTTCTGAAGTTTTGTAGTATAATACAAAGCATATTTCAATATCTCTTCGTGCGATTAAACCTATACAAAAAGGATTTGGAGTTACTATCTAGCGGCGAGTAAGCTAAGCCACAGAAGTTTAGAAGCACTAAAGCAAATGCTAATAAAAAGGTAGCAATTGCAAAAAAAAGATGGCTGGTATATATCCGTGAGCATTGGAAGCGCAAGTAGGTGGTGAACTAACGAATCCACATTAGCCACAAGTGATAGGTGATAGGTGATAGGTGATAGGTGATTTGGATGAGTGAGATAAAAAATTTCTCTCTTTCAAGTATAACGAGTATAACTCACTCACGCATGAGCCTACTTTTTAAATGTATTATTGGCTCACAGCACAGTAATCGTAACGTGCATGCAAAGATCAAATTAAGAGGTTGCTATGAATAATATTTCTACTAATACGTGGTGCTTAATATCACCCACCCATGCAAACATGATTCATAAGAGTTTACGAGCACTCCTTATGTATTTTTCATTGTTTTATGTCTTAACTATTACTGCGGGAGGAGCTGTTGCAGGAGTAGATCATGAGCTAGAAGACGAAGATGAGAGCCACGCATTTATAAAATACGATAACTATACTGACGAGGTTGTCAATAAGATCATAACCTCCGACGCACCCCAATTATTTGATATAATTGTTACTGCGGTACGCTCTTCTGATGCGCTAAAAGACGTTTTGTATCCATATACAGAAAGTCTTGCTAGGGGCCAGAGTTTTCAATCCAACATTTCATTTGCACAGACTCTAAGCCAACAGGACGATCGGCAAGATGATGATGCAGATATATCTCATATGGATCCGTTGATGGAGAATATATCATGTGCCGACATTCAAATGTTCTCTTGCCTAAATATTATCGCCCATATGCTAACAGCCTTACGAGTCGTGCTACCTTACGATGTGGGTTCTGTCAGCGACAACATATTGCCACGCATACAACACATCTTACATATGGATGAAGTGAAAGTACTATTGGCTAAAACAAGATGGAAGAACAGACAATGCTTAACAACAAATGACATTGACTTTGGTTTCAATGACTACTACACCATGTGTTTTGAACGTAGTGTTAAAACTGATGACAAGTCTAGCGAAATTAAAATGTATTCTATGGAAATGCCTATAGTAACTTACAAACTAGATTATATGGAGGAATCTGTAAAGCATATAGAACAGCTTCGGAAAGAGCAAAGCAATCCAGAGTTATATTTTACGAAACAATATCAAAAATCAATTGTTATTGTTTATGATGCAAGCAACTCAACTGATGAAGCAGATAACACTTACGATGTCAAAATCGGATACTCACAGTCAGGATTTCATGTATTTTCTAAGTCAGAATATGCGGACGAGGGAGTTATAACGGTGTCAGCACTGACAGGCATTGATAAGAAAGATATTTGCACGATTCAATATTTCGCTACAGATAGAAACGATAAATGGGAAGAAAACGGAAAATGGATTGCAGGTAGTAAAATAAATAGAACGAATGCTGGAAATAATATTTACTCTTTTGGTTTAACTAATGTAATAGATGCATCTGGTGCATCATATGGCAAGCAAAAACCTGATCTTGCTACTTCAATAATAACTTTCACTACAGGTTTTAAAAAACCCAAGAGCAAGAGAGTTGTTTGTATGGTAGACCCTAATCAGGCAGATGGTATAGATCTCAATCAATCAGATTCTGCTCCATGCTACGATGACTGGAATTATTGTCGCCCATCTGTAAAAAAATATAAACTAGATACAGGTTGTGCAATTAGCGGGTTATCAAACAAAGTTGCGATGCAAGCAACTTCACGGAAACTACAATACACTGATAGCAAGACTTCAGTATTATCCAATGTGCGAACATTCGTCTATGTTACAGACAAGCACTCTTTACATCCACTAGACGGAAAGACATTAGATAAAGCTGCGTTGCAGGAAAGCAAATTATGCTTAGAGAAAGAGATACTGGCATGGTGGATGGATTATAGCAGTAGGAGTGACAACAACTGGAACTAGTGCACATAGCCTTGAAATAACTAGAGTTACCACATTTGAAAAAGGTTAGAATACAAAATCAAAACAAAGGTACCTCTCGTATTTTTTGACAGTGTAGATCCATTGTTATTTCAAGATATTCACATGAATTCCTAGATTTCCACAATAACCGAGGCACTTGTAATGGAGTTGAGAACCAGTTGTTAGTTCGCTGTAGTTCCTTCTGGACTTGGACTCACAAAGAATATGCAGCAGTTATTGCGATTGCTGTGGCTCAATTTGTTTGATTAGCTGGAACTGATGGCGCTGATGGCGCTGATGGCGCTGATGGCGCTGAAGGTGGTGATCCACCTGAGCGCTGGCTACCTGATGCAAGTCAAATGATCCTTATATGAAAGTTAAGGGGATAGCAGTGCCCAGCAGTAATTGCTTGCTGAGTAATATCATGCACTCGATTATCAGATGATGCCATAATCGCCATAACTGCTATAACCGCATCAGGACTAGAATGGACGGAATTGATAAAGAAAAATAGCAACCTTATGTCCAGGTTCCTCACCAATACTTGTATGTTCCTGGTTCGTGAGTATCATTTTAAAGACTAAGAGACCTTTGCACGAGTCTCGCTAAATAACTGAAAATCAGGTATGATAAGCCTTGCACAATCAATGCCTTTCGGTGAAATTATGGTTTGGAAAAATCTGAAACAACGCAGTCTAGCAGATTCAATGCTGATTGATCACGATGCAGTGAAAGAACTCGACTCTGTCTATGAACTCATTGATTGGGCTCGCTTAGAGCATCATCTGAAAGATATACATTCAAGTTCTCGAGGCGAAAAGGCATAGCCTCCACTGATGATGTTTAAGGAGCTGCTGCTGCAAAGTTGGTATAAATTAAGCGATTCTGCCCTAGAGAAACAACTTGCTCGCGATCTTTTATTTCGTCGATTTATTGCGCTCGACATTTCAGAGTCAGTGCCGGACCACAGTACTTTTTGGCGATTTAGACAGAAGCTCGATAAATTGTTGCTTATGGATAAGTTGCTTCAAGAAATCAATTCCCAGCTTATAGATCAAGGTCTTTATATTAAATCTGGAGGTATCAGTATTGTTGATGCTAGCGTAATTTAGGCTAAACAGTGTCGCCCAAACAAGGATAAATACAAGCACTCAATACAGGATCCTGACGCGAAGTGGAACATGAAAGACGGTTCTGACGGAAAGAGTAAAAGTACCTACGGCTATTATAAAGCGCACATAAATGTCGATGAGGATGGGCTGATAAAATAGATCGGTTACACAGCAGGAAATATTCACGATTCAAATTGTTTCACTGAGCTATTAGATGGTGAAGAGTCGTCTGTTTATGCGGATAGTGCCTATTCCAGCAAGAAGCACAGTGAATGGCTGGATGATAGAAATATTGATAACAGAACAATAAAATGTGCTTATCGAAATAAACCATTAACAGAAAATGATAAGTGCTTTAACCGGTTACATTCTGGCGTGCGCTGCACTGTGGAGCGAGTACTTGGCGTTTTGAAATTACACTACGGCATGGCGAAAGCTCGTTATCTTGGCTTAAGCCGAAACCGCACACGTTTTGAAATAATGTGTGTGGCGCACAATATTAAACTAGGTTTATCGATTCAGCAGGCAAGTTGCGTCTGAAAATCGAAAATGAAGGGTGAAATGGCTCGAATGGCGCATATTCGAACTGTAATCGTGTTTTTTAAGGCTTTATCCTCGGTGTTTGTCAACAAAGATGACCATTTTTGTTACGCAGCTAAAGCTTGTTTTTGCTCTTCCGCTCTAATCTCTTTCGGCGGATTTAGCCAGACTTCCTCGACCCTACTCCAGCTCCTAATTTCGCCTGACCAACGTGCTGGATTTGTCCGTTTTGCTACTTTGTAGACTTCTTTTCGTTGCTTTAGAATCGCATGCTCTTGGCGCTCATGACGCTGATTTGGCGTTACATATCGAATCGCACTGTGTCGATGCTTGCTGTTATACCAATGTGTAAATTTATCCACCCATTGTCTTGCTGACAACAGGTTTTCAAAGGGTCTATTTGGATAAGTTGGCGTGTACTTTAGCGTTTTGAAAAAGCTCTCAGAATAGGGGTTATCGTTACTCACCGAAGGGCGACTAAACGACGGCACTACACCTAATTTCTGTAACGTTGCCAGCATCGTTGCCCCTTTCATTGGGCTGCCGTTGTCCGAATGCAAGATGAGCCCATCTTGATGAATTTTCTCTGCCAAACAAGCCTTTCTGATCAGCTCACTCGCATGCTCTGCGCTTTCTCTTTCGTGTATTTCCCAGCCGACAATTTTACGGCTGAAAATATCTTCAATGACGTACAGGTAGTAAAACACACCGCGAATGGATGATGCCAAGTAGGTAATGTCCCAACTCCAAACCTGATTAGGTTCAGTCGCATTGTATCCCTTCGGTTTTGGGCTGTTTTTTGCGCCTTCAGCACGGCCCCTGCGATTGACTTGCCCCACCTCTCTTAGCGTTCGATAGAAGCTTGATTCTGATGCGATATAGTGGCCTTCATCCGCTAGCATCGGAACAATTTGTGTGGAGGTAAGCTCTTGTATTGCGGAAGGTTACAGGTCTTAATAATTTTCTGTTTTTCCCATTCATTCAGCTTGTTACCGGGCACACGATCAGCCGCAGCCATTTTGCGTTGATCTTGTGATTCTTGTTTAACCCTTTGCTGTGCATTCCAGCTCCTCAGCGTCCGGCTGTCGATACCCATTACTTCGCAGGCTTTTGCCTGACACGCGCCGCCCATTTTTGCTTCACTCATTAATTTCATTGCCATCTGACGATTGTCAGAAGAGACTAATCTTCCTCTTCGTCCCCCTAGATGGCATTGCACTTTTTTGATAACACCAATAAGGCTGCAGTCTCTGCCAAGGCTTTCTCTTTACGTCTTAACTCTTTCTCTATCTGGCGTTTCTGTCGCTTGGCTTGTTTTAATTCTTGGCGCTCATTGGTTGTCAGTCGACCAGGCGTTTCGTAGCCAACAAGGGCTAACGCCTTCCAACGTTCAATTTGTTCAACATAAAGTCCTTTTAATCGACAATATTCAGACAGCGCTTGTTCATTCAGGCTGGCACTTTCTATGACAACCGCTAACTTATCTTGAGCCGACCAATTTTCTGGATTTGATGGATCTGCTGGCACTACTTTACCTTCACGCTTGTACTGATTTTTCCAATGGTACAAGGTTTGCGCAGAGACGCCGGTATCACGGCTAATCTGCGCAATACTTTGTGCATTAGGGGGCATCATTTTTTGAGCGCTATTCTCTTTGAATGCTTTGCTATATCTCGCCACTTCATTTGCTTCTTCCGGCCCCTGATTAGGTAAAATTGCTCATCAAAATGAGCGGACAACTATGCTGACACAGGGGGTCTCAAAAAAATACAATTTAATTAATAGTGGGGCTTATGCAGCGTTACTAATGGGGGTGGGGAAGCTCTCTCACTCCGTCAATGGCAACGAGTATACACTAATATCCCTTGAAATTAAGAACAGATAATGACTCCACATTTGCAATAACGTTTATGCGCGTATAGATACAACATGCGTAGGCGGCTTGACAAGGTTATACTTAACATAATTTATTTCGAATTTATGTGAAGGTAAATATCGCATATTCAATAAAAAACGACTACGGCAAGATATATATCTTTGAGTAGGTTTTAATTGTTTGGTGATGAAAAGTAGCTTATTATATGATTTTATGACTTATCGTAGTGATAATAATGGCAAACTTTTCAAAGCTATTTCTCCATTCTCCATTCTCCATTCTCCATTCTCCATTCTCCATTCTCCATTCTCCATTCTCCATTCTCCATTTTCCATTCTCCATTTTCCATTCTCCATTTTCCATTTTCCATTCTCCATTTTCCATTCATTTATCCAATTATCCAATTATCCAATTATCCAATTATCCAATTATCCAATTATCCAATTATCCATAGGACTTCTGACTTCCTCTATAGCCTACCTAAATCGCATTGCCGGCAGTTTCGGAGAATATGCTAGTTTTACGATTAATGATTTTTCACACATTTATTTGCTTGCACAAACAACGGACAAAGAATTGATTCTCTAGTTGTCCAGGTAGTTTCTAGATTTCCACAATAACCAACACACTTACCCGACAAAAACTCAATCGGACTAAAGTAGTTTAAGGCTTTTCTTGGCCGTATGTTGATTAAAAATTGAGTCTCATCAATTTTATTTTTCGACACGTCGCCAATCTTTATTCCCTTTGGGAAAAATCGCCGTAGCAGGCCATTAGTATTCTCGTTAAGCCCACGTTGCCATGAGTGGTATGGCTTAGCAAAGTAGATCTTACAGCCTAATGATTGAGCGATACTTGCGTGGCCGGCAAACTCGCCACCGTTATCAAACGTAATGGTCTTACAGATACTCTTGTAAGGTCGTAGCATCTTTTTGATGGCCTGGCTCACTGCTTTTTTGGTCTTGTTTTTCACTCTGACCGTCAAAAGAAGTTTCGAGATACGCTAGGTCAGCGTCACAAGATATTCATCTTGGCCGTGAACGGTATCCCCCTCCCAGTGGCCGACCTCCAGCCTCAGAACCACGGCGCTTCCGATAACGTTTACCTTTGCGCGGGAGAGGGCAGCTCCATTGGTTTTTTTAATTAGACGATAAATAGTCTGGTAACCCATCGCCCCATTATAAAACTCAAGTTTCATGCGCCCTGCAATTTGCTCCGGTGTAAAGCCTAAGCCTAGCTGGGACTTTACCGGCTACCGCATCAGTTGTAAAACTTGGTTGCCGTCTTGCGCTTCTGCAGGCTGTGGCGATGAGCTTCCTCTGCATCATAAGCCCCTCGGTAACAGCGCATCAGATCCAGGGAGATTGTTTTATTGGAGCGGTTCAGATAACCGCCCATTCTACGCGCAGAAAATACGAGTGTGCCGAGGGATTGAATCTGGTATCGTTCAGCCAGAGTCAGCTGTTTGTAAGAGTTTCCCATGGGGTCATCAGAACTACAGCCTATGAACAGCTGACTCTCAAATGAATTCCAAGTGTGTCGGTTATTGTGGAAATCTAGGGTTTACTTACTCATTGCGTGACCTAATTCAGCTGATAAAGAATTCCAAACATTGAATGTACGTTACACTCATTTAGTGGAAAACTTTTAATTTATCAAATGGGATGCCGACTACTTTTACCCTAATAATCGAAACCCATGAGCTGAAATTATTTAACGTTCAAGATGCTAATAAACTTTACTTTATATCCCTTCCTTCTTCTGAGAAATTTCCTTCCCATGTAACTGTTCAAGAGGGGATAGTATCAGCAGTATTGTTTGTTTCTACAGCATTAATAGAAGGTCGATCAATCAGTTCCACGTAAGCCATGGGTGCGTTATCACCGTGACGGTACCCGCATTTCAAAATACGGATATAGCCACCAGGACGCTCTTTAAAACGTGGGCCTAATTCAAGAAATAACTTGCCAACGGTTGCCTTATTGCGGAGACGATTGAATGCTAGCCTTCGGTTGGCAACACTATCGCTCTTAGCTAAGGTAATCAAAGGCTCCGCAACGCGGCGAAGCTCCTTCGCCTTCGGTAGTGTCGTCTTTATTAGTTCATGCTCAACCAGAGAAGCAGTCATGTTTTTAAACATCGCTTTGCGATGTGAGCTGTTCCGGTTGAGCTTGCGGCCACTTTTACGATGACGCATGGCACAAACTTCCTATTTTCGACCAGAGTCTCTAGGTATTTCAACCAAGTTGAGACTCAAGCAATTTAAGAGAAAATCTTGTCCGCACTTTTTAAACTGACTGGAGGCCAGTTCTCCAAACGCATTCCTAGATTTAAACCTCGAGAAGCAAGAATATCTTTAATTTCAGTTAGAGACTTCCTACCCAGATTTGGCGTCTTTAATAATTCAATCTCAGTACGCTGAATCAAGTCACCAATATAGTAAATATTTTCCGCTTTCAGACAGTTAGCGCTACGTACAGTCAATTCAAGATCGTCAACTGGCCGGAGAAGAATCGGATCTATTTCGTCTTCCTCCTTCACCGGTTCAGGTTCAACCTCATTTTGCAGGTCAACAAATACCGATAACTGCTGCTGAAGAATAGTGGCCGCCCGTCGAATGGCCTCGTCAGGATCTAAAGTACCATTGGTTTCCAAATCAATAACCAACTTGTCGAGATCAGTACGTTGCTCTACACGAGCATTTTCCACGACATAGGAAACACGGCTCACAGGGCTGTAAGATGCATCTAATTGTAGGCAGCCTATAACACGAGAATCTTCTGCATTGTCACGCCGATTACTAACGGATTCATAACCTCTACCCCGAGCTATCTTAAGTTTAATATCTAGCGTGCCTTTATCATTTAAATGAGCAATAACATGATCCGGATTCACGATCTCTACATCATGATCTTGTTTGATATCGGCAGCAGTAACCACACCTCGGCCTGTTTTTGTCAAAGTTAGAGTCGTTTGCTCACGGCTCGTCATATTGATAGCCAGACCTTTTAGGTTTAGAAGTATATCTATGACATCTTCCTGTACGCCTTCAATAGTACTGTATTCATGCTGTACACCAGCAATCTCAATCTCTACTACGGCACAGCCAGGCATAGAAGATAATAAAATACGACGCAGTGCATTACCTAGAGTGTGCCCGAAACCACGTTCCAAGGGCTCCAATGTCACTTTTGCTCGCGTCAGGCTAATTTCCTCGACATTAATATGTCTAGGAGTTAAAAATTCAGTTACTGAATTCTGCATGGATGTTACACCCTACCTAACTATTTCACTTACTTGGAATAAAGCTCAACAATCAAGTTTTCATTGATGTCCGCTGCGAGATCACTCCGCTCTGGCAGCATCTTGAAAACACCTTCCTTTTTGGCGCTATCTACCTCAATCCAACTAGAGAAACCGCGCTGCGCTGCAATTTCAAGAGCTGCACTTATGCGCAGCTGATTTTTTGCTTTCTCTCGAATAGCAACCACGTCACCGGCGAGAATTTGATAAGACGGAATATTTACTGTTTTACCATTCACCAATACTGCTTTATGGCTAACCAGCTGACGAGCTTCAGCACGGGTAGATCCCAAGCCCATGCGATAAACAACATTATCAAGACGACACTCAAGAAGCTGTAATAAATGAGATCCCGTAGCACCTTGTCTACGATCAGCTTCCTTGTAGTAGTCCCGAAACTGCTTTTCGAGCACACCGTAAATGCGTCGAAGCTTTTGCTTTTCACGGAGCTGTATGCCGTAGTCAGACAGGCGACTTCGGCGCTGACCATGCTGCCCTGGGGGGGTATCTGCCTTGCACTTAGACTCAAGAGGACGAACGCCACTCTTTAAAAAGAGGTCAGTGCCTTCACGACGAGATAATTTACATTTAGGACCAGTATATCTAGCCATTTATTACTGTCTCCTGCTTATTTATACACGGCGCTTCTTAGGTGGACGACAACCGTTGTGGGGAATCGGAGTAACATCATTGATGTTAGTAATCTTATACCCACAAGAGTTTAGAGCACGTACTGCTGATTCGCGGCCCGGGCCAGGTCCTTTAATGAAGACATCCAAATTCTTCAGACCATACTCAGCAGCAGCGCGCCCTGCACGCTCAGCTGCAACCTGCGCAGCGAACGGAGTGCTTTTTCGAGAACCTCGAAAGCCGGACCCGCCGGCTGTAGCCCAAGATAGTGCATTACCTTGGCTGTCGGTAATGGTCACGATAGTATTATTAAAAGAAGCGTGGATATGGGCAACGCCATCCACCACCACTTTTTTAACTTTTTTACGTGAACGAGTACCAGGCTTTGCCATATCAGAATCAATCCTGTATCAAAAGAACAACTCCACCTTAACTGATGTACCTCTTTAAAGGTATAATTAAGGGGGCATTCTTATTTGCGAATCGGTTTGCGAGGACCCTTACGAGTACGCGCATTTGTTTTAGAGCGCTGACCACGAACGGGCAAGTTGCGACGGTGGCGAATACCACGATAGCACCCAAGATCCATCAGACGCTTAATATTCATACTGGTTTCACGACGCAGATCGCCTTCGGTGTCAAGCTTTCCAACTTCGCTACGCAAAGATTCTAATTGCTCTTCGGATAGGTCAGACATCTTGGATGCCGGATTAATACCGATGGTAGAGCATAGCTTTAGAGCAGATGCCTTCCCTACGCCAAAAATGTAAGTCAACGAGATAACGGCATGCTTGTTATCCGGAATGTTGACACCAGAAATACGGGCCATTCAATCGTCTCCGTTTTTACATTTACCGTGTATTGGCTTTATCTTTATGCTGATAAGCTAATAGTAAGAACTGATACACGGCACCATGATATACCCACCGTGCTTGAAGATGCGGTGTTCAGGCTAAACTAATGCCAGTACACTTAGTCATCAATACTTACGGGGTTTAGCTCCATTGCCAAACCTGCATATCTAGTTACTTTGAGCATAAATAACAGGTCTAGTTACAAGCCATAAGCGTTTATGGCTGTTTTTCACCTGTCTATCTTATTAGCTAAGAGCCTATAAGACAACAGATATAGGGTTTATATAGAAAGACAGTAATTCTAATCCCTTTTTTGAGGAAATGCAACCATCATCTACCTAGTATGCGTTGATACTTGCTTAACAACATATCTACTAACGTTTAGTTCAGTAAAAAAACCAATCTTAACACCCTATCTATTGAGCATTCCGAGAAGGATGTGTACTCCATAGACTACTAAGGCTATTGGTTGAACGTTTCCCACTTGGTCCTGCAGATCCAAATGCTTTCTGGGCACTGGATATTTAATCAGAAATCAACCTTGCCGTTGTTTGTGTCTAGGTTCAACGCAAATTACACGAACAGCTCCTCTTCGCCGAATTATTTTGCAATTTCGACATATTTTCTTAATAGATGCGCGTACTTTCATTAGTTTCTCCACGAGCATTAGTATTTCTGAACTTACTGCACTCTAGCGGATCAAACTACCAGGGCCATAACCCTGCAAATTTGATTTCTTAAGTAATGACTCATACTGATGAGACATCAGGTGTGATTGTACCTGAGCCATAGTATCCATTACTACAACCACTACGATAAGCAAGCTTGTACCTCCCAAGTAAAACGGCACATTAGCCGACACCACGAGAAATTGGGGCAGAAGGCATACTGCAGTCATGTACATGGCACCGAACATAGTTAGCCTAGTCAGGATGCCATCTATGTAGCGAGCAGATTGCTCACCAGGCCGAATACCAGGAATAAATGCCCCAGATTTCTTCAAGTTCTCCGCAACATCTTTCGGATTAAAAACTAGTGCAGTATAAAAGAAACAGAAAAAAACGATACCTGCCGAGAATAAAATAACATTTAGTGGTTGACCTGGGCCCATAGCCATAGCTATATCCTGCAGCCACTCCCAGCCTTCACCCTGACCAAACCACTGAGCAATAGAGGCAGGGAATAGCAGAAGGCTCGAAGCAAATATGGCAGGAATTACGCCAGCCATATTTACTTTTAAAGGCAAATGACTGCTCTGAGCTGCAAACATCTTACGGCCTTGCTGACGTTTGGCGTAGTTCACCGTAATGCGCCGCTGACCCCGCTCAATAAAGACAACAAATGCAATAATCCCAAGCGCCAATAAAGCAACCGCCAGCAAAGCAAGAATATTAATATCTCCCTGTCTAGCCGACTCAAATGAGCGAACCACTGCACTCGGAAGACCAGCCACGATACCAGCAAAGATCAAAACCGAAATGCCATTACCTATCCCTCGCTCTGTTACCTGCTCGCCAAGCCACATCATGAAAGTGGCTCCTGTGACAAATGTTACAACCGAGACAAAATAAAATGACATGTCAGTGCTGAAGGTCACGCCTTGACTGGCAAGTCCTACAGTCATGCCTAGACCCTGAACAAAAGCAAGGACTACTGTCAGGTAGCGGGTGTATTGGCTAATCTTTCTGCGCCCAGACTCTCCTTCCTTTTTGAGCTGCTCAAGATGCGGACTCACTACCGTCATCAATTGAATAATAATAGATGCAGAAATGTAAGGCATAATACCAAGTGCCAATACAGACATCCTCTCAAGCGCACCACCAGAGAACATGTTGAATAATCCTAGGATAGTACCTTCATTTTGTTGAAACATCCTAGCTAAAGCATCGGGATTAATACCAGGTACAGGTATATGCGCCCCGATTCTATAGACAAGAATCGCAAAAAACACGAATCTTACGCGAGACCATAGCTCGTTCAGTCCACTTTTATTTGCAACAGGTAATGTTTTAGTCATTTAGTTATCTAGCCTTCTAGCCCCTTAGCCTCAACTTTACCACCAGCAGCCTCAATCGCAACACGAGCGCCCTTGGTGACAGATACACCTTTGACGGTTATAGCCATACTTATCTCGCCGGACAGTATCACTTTTGCATGCAAAATGCTACTTTTGATTAAATTTGCATCCTTTAATGAAGCTAGATCAATCACATTCCCTTCAACCTTAGCTAGTTCGTGAAGACGAATTTCAGCAGTTTTCATAGACTTACGAGATGTGAAGCCATACTTTGGTAAACGGCGCTGAAGTGGCTGCTGACCACCTTCAAAACCTGGCTTCACACCACCGCCAGAACGGGATTTCAATCCTTTATGACCACGACCTGCTGTTTTACCCAGGCCAGAACCAATGCCGCGGCCTGCGCGTTTTCGATTTTTACGACTGCCGTCTGCTGGGCTCAGAGTATTCAATTGCATACTATTATTCTCCTTCGACTCGCACCAAGTAAGATACTTTGTTAATCATACCTCTAATTGAGGGAGTATCCTCTACTTCAACGGAGTGATTAATACGGCGAAGACCCAGCCCCAAAACACATGCCTTGTGGCTTTTGTGTCGTCCGTTCGTGCTTTTTACGAGTGTAACTTTGATCATTGTGTCGGCCATGACTTACCCCAGAATATCTTCAACGGACTTGCCACGTTTAGCGGCAATAGCCTTAGGAGAATGCATATTACGCAGTCCAGAGAAAGTAGCCCGCACTACGTTTACCGGATTGGTAGAGCCGTAGCACTTAGCAAGAACATTATGCACACCTGCTACTTCAAAAACAGCACGCATGGCGCCACCAGCGATGACACCAGTACCTTCAGATGCGGGTTGCATGTAAATATTAGAAGCACCGTACCGAGATTTCACAGGATACTGTAAAGTATTGCCGCTCAGATCAATACGAATCATATTACGACGAGCAGCTTCCATTGCCTTTTGAATAGCCACTGGAACTTCTCGTGCTTTACCGCGACCAAAACCAGCCTTACCCATACCGTCACCGACTACAGTCAGAGCTGTAAAACCAAATACTCGCCCACCTTTGACCACCTTAGCTACCCGGTTAACTTGGACCAGCTTCTCAATCAAATCTTCTTCGTTATCTTTCTTCTCGTTTTTTGCCATGACCGCTCTCTACCCTCAGAATTTCAAACCTGCTTCGCGAGCTGCGTCAGCAAGCGCTTTAACACGGCCGTGATATTTATAACCAGAGCGATCAAACGCCACTTTTGCAATACCCACAGCCTTTGCGCGCTCAGCAATTAGAGCGCCTACTTTGACAGCAGCAGCCACATTACCGGTGCCATTGCTGCGCAGCTCTTTCTCAACAGTGGAGGCTGCAACCATCACTTTATCGCCCTCAATGGCAATAACCTGCGCATAAATGTGACGAGGAGTTCTATGAACACTCAGCCGAACAGCACCCAATTCGCGCATCTTCATCCTCGAGCGACGAGCCCGGCGCAGGCGAGCAGACTTTTTATCTATTATCATCTTACCACCCTACTTTACTTCTTCTTGGTTTCTTTGCGACGCACATGCTCATTGGCATAGCGAACTCCCTTACCCTTATAAGGTTCTGGAGGACGGAATTTCCTAATCTCCGCAGCGGCCTGGCCTACTAGTTGCTTATCAATGCCTTTGATTAGAATTTCGGTTTGACTAGGCGTCTCCGCAATCACACCTTCCGGCAGGTTGTAGTCTATAGGGTGTGAAAAACCAAGTGACAAATTTATAGATTTTCCTTTGGCTTGAGCGCGATAACCAACACCTACGAGCTGAAGCTTTTTTTCGAAGCCGTTGGTAACGCCAAATACCATATTATAAACCAAGGATCTAGTAGTTCCAGCCAAAGCACGAGATTGTTTATCACTCTTAAGGGGAGCGAAAGTCAGAGTGTTTTCTTTCTGAGCAATCGCCACGCCTTTGTGAACATTCAATTCCAGCTGACCTTTAGCTCCTTTGACAGCAATGCTCTGTCCACTCAGCTTAACTTCTACGCCGACAGGGATGGATACAGGACTGTTAGCTACTCGAGACATCTTTCTCTCCTAGAATACAGAGCATAAAACTTCACCACCAACACCAGCAGCTCGTGCAGCACGGTCAGTCATAACGCCTTTGCTGGTGGAAACAACTGAGATGCCCAATCCACCACTTACTTTTAATAGCGCATCTCTTCCCACGTAATTACGTAAACCAGGACGACTTTCACGCTTCAGCGTTTCGATAACGGGCTTACCATTAAAATACTTCAGATCAATCACCAGAACTACTTTGCCTACGGCTTCCACCCGAAAGTCAGCAATGTAGCCTTCGTCCTTCAATACATTAGCCACAGCTACCTTAACCTTGGATGAGGGCATAACTACAGAAGCATGTTCTGCCATCTGGGCATTACGGATACGGGTTAGCATATCTGCTAACGGGTCCTGCATACTCATTTTTAAATCTCCAGAAAATAGAAGCTTACCAGCTAGCCTTAACTAGACCAGGCACATCACCACGCATAGCTGCTTCACGTAACATAATTCGGCTAAGGCCAAATTTACGATAATAACCATGGGGCCGTCCAGTTATACGACACCTATTTCGCTGGCGAGACTTTGAAGCATCCCTAGGTTGCTTTTGCAATGCAACCTGAGCCTCCCAACGCTCGGTTTCAGTGCTGCTGGGATTGTTAATAGTCGTTTTCAGTTGAGATCGTTTTTCAGCATATTTAGCTACCGTTCGCTGACGTTTCAACTCCCTCTGTTTCATAGATATTTTTGCCATAAAAACTAGTACCTGTCGTTCAGCTCCGAAAAGGGAAATTAAAGGCCTTCAATAGAGATAGTCCTTCCTTGTCATTCTTTGCCGTAGTCGTCACGGTAATATCCAAACCACGCAAGCTGTCAATCTTGTCGTAGTCAATTTCAGGAAAAATGATCTGCTCTTTGACTCCCATGCTGTAGTTACCGTGGCCATCAAAAGACTTTGGATTCAGGCCACGAAAGTCACGAACACGAGGAAGCGCGATGTCAACCAGCCGCCCCAAGAATTCGTACATGCGCTCGCTTCGCAATGTTACTTTAACACCGATAGGCCAGCCTTCACGAACCTTGAAGCTTGCTACGGATTTACGCGCAATAGTAACAATTGCTTTCTGGCCAACAATTTTTTCCATATCAGTCACTGCGAATTCAATAACTTTCTTGTCGCCAATCGCTTCACCAACACCCATATTCAAAGTAATTTTAGTAATCTTAGGAACCATATGGACATTGCGAACTCCCAGCTCCTTTTGCAGCTCGGGTACAATTTTTTCATGATATATTTTTTTCAGAGTTGCCATAGTTCCCGATTCCCCTTAAACATCAACCAGCAAGCCCGTAGATTTGAAAATACGCTGTTTCTTGCCATCGTCAAAAGTAAACCCAATACGGTCAGCCTTGTTGGTTTCCACGTTCAAGATCGCAACATTAGAAGCCTGAATTGGAGCCTCCTTTTCTACAACACCTCCAGAAACGCCAAGCATAGGGTTGGGTCGTTGATGTTTCTTGATCATATTAATCCCAGCAACGAACAGGCGCCCATCAGTGCGCACGCGAACAACCTTCCCTTGCTTACCCTTGTCTTTTCCTGCAATCACGATAACAACATCGTCGCGACGGATTTTTTTCATTCCTGTTTCCCCCCCCTCACTACAGCACTTCAGGCGCCAGTGAAATAATCTTCATAAACTGCTCACCTCGCAGTTCTCGAGTCACCGGGCCAAAGATACGCGTGCCAACGGGTTGGTTGCTTGCGTTCAGTAGAACAGCAGCATTGCTATCAAATCGGATCAAAGAGCCATCTGGACGACGTACTCCTTTGCGTGTGCGTACAACTACCGCATTCATCACCTGGCCTTTTTTGACCTTGCCGCGCGGAATTGCTTCCTTCACAGTGACTTTAATGATGTCACCGATTCTAGCATAACGGCGGTGGGATCCACCCAATACCTTAATACATAAAACTCGACGGGCGCCACTGTTATCAGCGACTTCGAGTTGTGTTTCTGTCTGGATCATTATTTACTCTCCAAGGCAAAACTGCAGACGGATATTCACCGCGACCGGCAAACAAGCTCGCCTCTTAGGCGTCTCACAAGCCCTTGCGAAGCACACCCATCAAGCAAGCCCAGAGTACTACTAAGGTCTTAAATTTGGGATGCTCTTTCATCAATAGAAACAAGCTCAAATGCTTTGCTCTTTGAAAAGGGGCGAGTTGCTTTAATGGTTACAGTATCCCCAGTACGACAATCATTGTTCTCATCATGAGCGTGTAGCTTGGTTGACCGCTTTACAATTTTAGCGTACAGCGGATGAGTTACCCGACGTTCAATGAGAACTGTAACAGTCTTATTCATTTTATCGCTTACGACCTTACCGGTCAGGGTACGAACCTTCTTGTTTTCAACCATGCTGCGACCCTGTTTTTTGGTTCAATACTGTTTTTATTCGGGCAATATCACGCCTAACCAGTTTAAGTAAATGGTTCTGATTTAGCTGTCCCGTAGATTTACGCATACGCAAATCAAATTGCTCCCGTCGTAAAGAAAAAAGCTTAATGTTAAGTTCTTCTGCGGTGTTATCTCGCAGTTGTTCAGCTTTCATCAGATTACGCTCCGCTTAACGAAGGATGTTTCCACTGGCAGTTTAGACGCGGCCAAAGCAAAAGCCTCTCTAGCCAAGTTTTCAGGCACTCCATCTATTTCGTAAAGAACCCGACCAGGTTGAATCTGGCATACCCAGTATTCAACGTTTCCCTTGCCTTTACCCTGGCGCACCTCAAGTGGTTTTTGGGTAATAGGTTTGTCAGGGAATATGCGGATCCAGATCTTCCCTCCTCGTTTCACGTGCCGAGTCATAGCACGACGAGCTGACTCAATTTGACGAGCAGTTATGCGTCCGCGCCCAATTGCTTTTAATGCGTATTCACCGAAGCTAACTTTGGATCCGCTGTGCGCCAAGCCACGATTGCGACCTTTGTGTTGCTTACGAAATTTCGTACGCTTAGGCTGTAACATTACCGCACTCCTTATTTAGCTTGTCTTGCTGGCCGTTTTTTGCCTAGTTTGGCAGGTGATGGTGATTCTTTCGGTTTTTCAACCTCATGACCGCCAATAACTTCACCTTTAAATATCCAAACCTTAACGCCAAGAATACCGTATGTAGTCAAAGCCTGATAAGCAGCATAATCGATATCTGCCCGGAGTGTATGCAACGGCACACTACCTTCGCTGTAACGCTCTGTACGAGCGATTTCAGCACCTCTAAGACGACCGCTAATCTGAACTTTTACACCCTTGGCTCCAAGACGCATGGCGTTTTGCATGGCGCGTTTCATGGCGCGTCGATACATAACCCGGCGCTCCAATTGGCTAGCAATACTCTGAGCTACCAGCATAGCATCCAGCTCAGGTTGACGAATCTCTTCAATCGAAATATGTACAGGTACACCAACAATTTTGGTGATTGCCTTGCGCAATTTTTCGACATCCTCTCCTTTTTTACCAATAATGATGCCCGGCCGAGCAGTATGAATGGTAACGCGAACGCTTTGAGGAGGCCGCTGAATGTCAATGCGACTAACAGATGCACTGCTCAACTTTTTCTCAATATAACTTCGAACTGCTATATCAGCATTCAGTTGGTCAGCGAAAGCACGACCAGCGGCATACCAAATAGACCTGTGAGACTTCACAATCCCAAGACGAATTCCATTAGGATGTACTTTTTGACCCATCTAATCGCTCCTTAAACCTCTGCAACCTTAACCGTGATATGGCAAGACCGCTTCAGTATGCGATCAGCTCGACCCTTGGCACGGGGACGAATACGCTTCATAGTAACACCCTCATCAACGAAGATAGTTGAAACTTTCAGCTCGTCAATATCCATGCCTTCATTGTGCTCAGAATTTGCTACTGCAGATTCAAGCACTTTTTTAACTAGAACGGCAGCTTTTTTTGGACTGAAACTCAAAGAGTTCAGAGCCTCTTCTACCTTTTTACCTCGAATCTGATCAGCAACCAAACGCACCTTCTGGGCAGAAATACGAGCTCCTTTGTGAATAGCAGCTACTTCATTTTTCATCTCTTACACCTTAGCGCCTTTTAACTTTTTTGTCTGCAGCATGGCCACGGTATGTGCGGGTTGCGGCAAACTCACCCAATTTGTGACCAACCATATCCTCGCTTACGAAAACAGGTACATGCTGACGACCATTATGAATAGCAATGGTTAGTCCTACCATGGTGGGAATAATCATGGAGCGGCGAGACCAAGTTTTAATTGGACGTTTGTTGCCGCTATCAGCCGCACCTTCGATTTTCTTCAATAAATGCAAGTCGACAAAAGGTCCTTTTTTTAAAGAACGTGGCACTATCGTATCCTCTCTATCTAGGCCTACTTCGCGCTGCGACGACGCAGGATCATTTTTCCCGTACGCTTATTGGAGCGAGTTTTACGCCCCTTCGTCGGAACACCCCATGGAGTCACCGGATGACGACCGCCAGAAGTACGGCCTTCACCTCCACCGTGTGGGTGATCTACCGGATTCATGGCAACGCCACGAACTGTTGGGCGAACACCACGCCAGCGCTTAGCTCCAGCCTTACCTAAAACACGCAAACTATGCTCGCTGTTAGAGGCTTCGCCCAGAGTGGCGCGACAGTCAGCCAAAACTTTTCGCATCTCGCCAGAACGTAGGCGTAAAGTTGCATAAACTCCCTCACGGGCGACCAGTTGAGCAGAGCAGCCAGCACTACGCATCATCTGGGCACCTTTCCCCGGCTTCATCTCAACACAGTGTATAACCGTGCCTAGAGGAATATTAAGTAGCGGCAATGTATTGCCCGGTTTGAATGGAGCATTCGGCCCAGAAACCAGCTTATCACCAGGTTTTACATTTTTAGGAGCCAAAATGTAACGACGCTCACCATCAGCATACTTTAGCAAAGCGATATGCGCAGTACGGTTCGGGTCATATTCCAAACGCTCAACAACCGCTAAAATTCCATCTTTGTTACGGCGAAAGTCTATTTCACGATAATGCTGTTTGTGACCACCTCCGCGATGACGAACAGTAATACGCCCAGCATTATTTCGTCCACCGGATTTGCTTTTTTTCTTGACCAAAGGTGCATATGGGCGCCCCTTATACAGATCAGAGTTAACAACTTTAACAACAAAGCGGCGACCAGGAGAGGTCGGCTTACACTTAACTACGGCCATACCTTACTCTCCTCATTCCACGCTATTAAAGTCGATTTCCTGCCCCTGTTCAAGACTAACATACGCCTTTTTCCAGTCTGAGCGTTTACCTTTACGGTTGCGAGTAACTTTGGTCTTACCCTTTATAACCACTGTTTGGACCGACTTAACGCTAACCTCAAACAGCGTTTCAACTGCTTTTTTAATTTCACGCTTGGTCGCAGTTGTGTCGATCTTGAAAACATACTGACCATGAGCATCGGCAACCACGGTGGTTTTTTCAGAAACATGTGGACCAAGCAGAACCTGATAGATGCGCTCCTGATTCATCCCAGTATCTCCTCAAACTTCTTGACGGCAGCAGCAGTAATGATAACTTTCTCATGGGAAACTAGGCTAACCGGATCAACTCCTTGCACGTCACAAACATCCACATACGGGATGTTACGAGCTGCCAAGTATAAACTATGACTAACCTCTGTCCCAATCACCAGAGTACTTTTAGCACTCCATTCTTTCAACATAGCAACCATTACTTTCGTTTTTGGTGTTTCTACTGCAAATTGATCAACGACAATTAGTCGTTCCTGTCGAAGGAGCTCCGATAGAATAGAACGCAAAGCTCCACGATACATTTTCTTGTTTAGTTTCTGAGTATGATCTTGGGGTTTTGCGGCAAATGTCGTACCACCTCCTCGCCAAATTGGACTGCGAATAGTACCAGCTCTAGCGCGTCCAGTACCCTTCTGACGCCAAGGCTTACGACCTCCGCCACGGACATCACTGCGACTCTTCTGCGCGCGCGTACCTTGCCGTCCACCAGCTAAAAATGCGACAACTGCCTGATGGACCAGTGGTTCGTTAAACGCAACGCCAAAGGTTAGATCCGAAACTTGGATAGCGCTTGCACCCATAACATTCAGCTTCATTACGCAACTCCGCCGCTAACTTTTACTGCAGGTTTCACGATCACATCAGTTCCTGTAGCACCAGGCAGGGCGCCTTTGATCAGTAATAGATTGCGTTCAGAGTCAATGCGAATAATGGACAGAGATTGAACTGTCTTTCTTTCACTACCCATGTGGCCACACATCTTTTTACCTTTGAAAACACGGCCCGGAGTTTGACACTGTCCTATGGAGCCAGGCGCGCGGTGAGACAAAGAGTTACCATGTGTTGCGTCCTGCATGCTAAAGTTCCATCGTTTGATAACCCCCTGAAAGCCCTTGCCTTTTGATCGTCCAGTAACATCCACCTTCTGTCCTTGCTGGAACAAATCAACGCTAATTACTTCCCCCAGTTTATACTCAGCCTTCTCATCAACAAGAAACTCCCAAAGACCGCGACCAGCTTCTATACCAGCTTTGGCGAAATGACCGGCTTTAGGCTTATTTACACGGCTACTTTTCTTGGATCCAACTGTTACTTGTATTGCGTTGTAGCCATCAACGCTCTTGGTCCTGACTTGGGATACGCGATTAAGATCAACTTCAACAACAGTAACCGGTATAGAAACACCGTCTTCAGTAAAAATACGAGTCATTCCACACTTTTTGCCGACTAATCCAACAGTCATTTTTACCTCTCATGCGTACGGGGCTGTCACCCACTATGGCCGCTCATTTCAAAGCGTTACACAAACAGTCAATTTAGCTCGGAAAGCCATAATTACTACACGCCACCCCTCGTGCCTAAGAATACAGGAGGGGACTGGCTACTCTAATCACTTAGCTGTCGGTAAGCGGTTTAAAATTCGCACTACTTCAGCCGTGATAAATAAACATAAAAAGTAATTTCTCCCTACTAACACCGCGATGTTAGCTTTGCGCAATCTTTTTATCGAAACACACTAAAGACATCATTAACCGAGACTAATCTGTACTTCAACACCTGTCGCTAGATCCAGCTTCATCAGCGCGTCTACGGTTTTTTCAGTGGGTTCAATAATATCAAGAATGCGTTTATGAGTACGAATTTCGTACTGATCCCGAGCATCCTTATTGACGTGAGGAGAAATTAGAATTGTAAATCGCTCCTTTCTCGTCGGTAGCGGAATGGGTCCGCGTACTTGAGCTCCAGTGCGTTTCGCCGTATCAACGATCTCCTGTGTAGACTGGTCGATCAAACGATGATCAAATGCCTTAAGGCGAATACGGATTTGCTGAGTTTTAGTTTGACTCATTTTGTGCTAAACCATGGTTATAAAGAACTTGACCTAGTGATCCATATCACTCAGGCAAAAGACAAAATATAATACAAAATACTAAGCCGTCTGTCAACACATGTGTAACTAAATATAATATCATGTCCTGAAGTGCGCCTATTTTAACAGAATTTTCAATACTTATGTCGTTAAAAATAAGTATTTTATTTGGTTTTTTGGCTGTATCATGGAAGGCACAATCTTCAAATAGCAATAATATACCTGGTATATTCATTTATGACCGTCCATAGTTAGCCTCTTAACTGGGTTCAGGTTTGGGCTGTAAGGCGGAAGGTCATGTAGCTTGATTTCCAATTTCTCAACTTTTTGTCTTTCTTTGCCATCTTTTGAAAACGATGGTGTCAGTACTGTCAAGAACCATGTGAATAACTCACATTGGCGCATAAATATCCCTGGTTTTTTTGGTAAACCTAATAATAACTACGCCATAACAGGTCTTGAATTGATCAAAAAAGTTGCTGACATATTGTCCAGATCAATAGCGATGATAATGTTTAGTCGAGTGATGCTTCCCGTTTCGTTAATTATTTTATCAGTCCATTTTCTAATCCACTCTTAGGTGATGTTAGTAGCCTGCGTTGGATGAGCGGTATCAAGAAAAAGTACCACCTCGTCCGCTGGTAATGAAGTCATAAAAGCTTAATAGTGTTCCACAAACTCAACCTGTTTTTGAAAATGGAATTTGTGGGCACTCCTTTCGGTTTTCAGACATCAGTTTTTTCTTTTACGGGTAGTCTCATAATGAGGAGCTCGCTTTTTCTCAACGCCTGAGCAAAAGATGATACAGGATAGCCTTCCGAAGCTAGCAATGCCGTTTTAATGAGGTAAAATTCATGGGTGGCGCGTTCTTGTGGCGTGACTATAGGTCTGTTTTTTGCTGTGAGCTGAGGTTGATTTTTGGCATGAGCTGAGAGTGTAGGAAATAGTTTCAGAATCAAGCATCTTCAATGGCAACGGGTATGGATCTGCCTGAGGTGTTTAGATTGCGATGTGCTTCAAGCTTGAATCCACTCTATATTTTTATTAGCTTGGACAATAAAATACCTAATTCAAATAGCAGCCACATAGGAATAGCTAACAAAGTCTGAGAAAGAATATCTGGGGGGGTTAATAGCATGCCGATAATGAAACAGCCTACGATAACATAGGGTCTTTTTTTGCTAAGACTTTTAGTTGTCGTTACCTTTGACCATACAAGTAAAATAGTTGCCACTGGAATCTCAAAAGCCACGCCAAAAGCAAAAAATAGTTTAAGGATAAAATCCAGATAATGGTTGATGTCCGTCATTATTGTTACCGACTCAGGCCCAGTAGAAGTGAAAAATGCAAAAAGTATTGGAAAAACAGCAAAATAGGCAAAGCTGACACCCGAATAAAACAACAATACACTGACCGTCAGCAAGGGAATAGCAATACGCTTCTCATGGAGGTAAAGGCCAGGGGAAATAAACCCCCAAAGCTGATGTAAAACAAATGGGATAGCAATAAAAAATGACAACACCATTGTTAGCTTAAATGGAGCTAAAAATGGTGAAGCAACTTCCGTAGCAATCATGCTGCTACCAGCAGGAAGTAGAGACCGCAGAGGCTCAGAGATAAACAAGTAGATATCATTCGCAAAATAGAACAGACCTACAAAAACCACGAGCACCGCAAATAGACTTTTCAGAATTCTGCTTCTAAACTCAAGTAAATGCTGCAAAAGGGGCTGTTCACGATTTTTCCTGGGGGATTCCTGCAGATCAATCATTGTAGTTACAACTTGTTTTTACCTGGCTGATTACATGGCGTCAGGTCACACTGGTGATCTGTGATGACATTAGACTCTTTAGTTGATTCAGTCACAGCGTTTAGTTGGGAGAAGCCTTGCTTATCTCCGACAACAAATCCCTTTTCTTCATGCTGGATCTGGTCATGATCTTTACTGTGCTCTTTCATAATAGCTTCGTTATATAGCTGCTGTTTGATTTCATCAGCACCAATTTCTCGCTCAAGTTCTTCTTTCATTGACTGAAAGCTACGGCGTAATTTGCCGGCCCAGTAAATAGATACCCTGATTGCTTCCGGTAAACGTTTTGGTCCCAGTACCACGAGAGCAATAATGGCGACCAGTAGCAGCTCTGTAAAACCAATATCTAGCACAACAGTTCACGCACCCTGTAATTGATAATTTTACCTAGAAGAAGTCTAACAATTTGCACGTAAAAAACGCAAAAAACGTAAAAAACGTAAGAAATGAAGGATAAACAGCCACTCTGGTAAAGCGAATATACACCTCATATTTAAAGGTAGCTAGGTGTTAACTGTATCTCCAGTTATTTTGAGCATAACCTAGATACTTAACGAGGAGTACGTTCTTTAGGTCAACTTACCGTGATCACTATAGTAGTACAACTTTTTAGTATTGTTTCTCAGATTTCAAGATTGCTTCTCAGAGTCTTTAGCGTCATCTGACTCCAGAGGTTTAGCCTGTGCGTTAGGCTGATCGTCAGAATTAATGGCTTTCTTAAACCCTTTAACAGCACTTCCTAAGTCAGTGCCCAATGAGCGCAGCTTTTTCGTACCAAAGAGCATGACAATGATCAGCAAAATAATAAGAAGCTGCCAGATACTGATACCACCAAAACCCATATGTATTCCTCTACCTACTCAAAGGAGGCTGTTTCTTTTTTTAGAAAAGCTATAAGAATATAGCAATAGGCACTTATTCGTTTTCGCAGAGGCAGCCTTCATACGTTGAGATATATACCCATTACCCTTGAAGGTAAAGGGTTTGTTTGCGGCTATGGTATCTTGCTGCTCATTAAGCTAGGTACCGCTCACTATATTCTTTCACAAACCAGGAAAATAACCAGCTGGCGTCAGTGATGAGTATCATCATAAGATTCCATCAATATATTAGTGGACAAGGAGCCAGACACATAAACCTCCCAATAATACCTCCATTGGGGACAATCCTGCCAGAAGTGATGGGAAAAATACTCCGGCAGTTGCTAATACAACAACCCCTATACCCAGCCGGTGGCTTCTTACTAAACGCTTATCCGTGTCTCTCTGTGCTCGTATTAGATGTTCCTGCTGCTCCACCATCTGTCTGAAGCTTGATGCTACCTGGTGAGTTAGCGCCGGGGCATTGAGCAACCATTCTGCACTATTTTCCCTAAAAGACCGAAATACAGAGGAAGGCCTAACCTGATTTTTCATCCATTCTTCCAAAAATGGTTGTGCAGTATTCCATAAATCTAGATCAGGATACAGAAGCCTACCCAGCCCTTCAACATTGAGAAGGGTTTTCTCAAGTAACACTAGCTGCGGCTGAATTTCCATGTTAAACCGTCTAGCTGTCTGAAATAAGCGTACCAACAGTTGCCCAAAAGAGATGTCTTTGAGCGGTTTTTCAAAAATAGGTTCGCATACTGTTCTAATGGCAGATTCCAGCTCACCAACATGAGTATTCCTCGGCACCCATCCTGAGTCTATATGTAACTGGGCAACTTTACGATAATCCCTGCGGAAGAATGCCAGCAGATTCCCAGCAAGATAGCGCTGGTCTTCTGGCTCCAAGGTCCCGATAATACCGCAATCAATACCTATGTAACGGGGCTCAGACGGATTATCAATGTCAATAAAAATATTGCCTGGGTGCATATCTGCATGAAAAAAGCGATCACGAAAGACTTGAGTGAAAAAGATCTCGACCCCTCTTTCTGCTAACTTTTTCATATCTGTTCCACGGGCCCGCAGAGTTTCTATATCTGAGATAGGAACGCCATGTATGCGCTCCACTACCATCACATTGGGACGACAATAGTCCCAATAAACTTGTGGCACAAATAGAAGATGAGAAGCAAGAAAATTTCGTCTTAATTGAGAGGTGTTAGCAGCTTCTCTTAACAGGTCAAGTTCATCTAAAATGGTTTTTTCATAGTCCGCAATAACTTCTACGGGCCTCAAGCGGCGTGCATTCCTGGATATTCTGACCAGTAACCAAGCAAAAAGGTACATCAGTCTGATGTCCTTACGTATCACCTTCTCAATTCCGGGCCTAATGACTTTGATCACCACCTCGTCACCGGAATGCAGTCTAGCACTGTGTACCTGAGCGACAGAAGCAGAAGCCAAGGGCTCACGATCAAAACGCGCAAACAAAACATCAACATTATCACCAAGACTCTTTTCAATAATTTCAACAGATTTAGCAGTAAGAAATGGAGGCACATTATCCTGTAGTTTCGCCAGTTCTTCACCGATATCATCAGGAAGCAAGTCTCTTCGAGTAGACAGGATCTGACCAAATTTAATGAAGATAGGGCCAAGAGCTTCCATAGTTAGCCTTAACCTGACTCCTCTGGGCGCATCATTTTTCACGAAATAGCGCCAAGGTAACGAGCGAATAACTAACCTGAGCGGCAGTGGAAGCCGATCCAAGTCCACTAGGTTATCGAGCCGGTTGCGGGCAGCTGCAGTAATTATTTTAAATAAACGAACCAACTGCTACCCCTTTGTATCTCGGTCAATATCTAGATTTTTGACGGTATTCAACAGATCATCAATAGTTAATTGAAGGTCAGCAATATCTGCAACAAATGCATCAAACTCATTTCTTGAAGGAAGTAAGCGTAATTCCTCCTGTAAATACTCTCCCAGATTGCGTGCTAATGTTGTTATTATTCTTTTTGCTCGGACCGAGGAATAATCAAACCCTTTCGCCAACAAATGACCTCCAATGTCACCAAAACATCGGCAAAGTACCATTTCCCAATCAAACTCAAAAGACTGATGAATCATACTTAAAGCATTAAGTACCTCAGGGCTTCCTTGGCACTGCAATCCTAGGACCTTGTCAATGGGTTGATCTCTTCTGGCAACCATGTTCGTCAAAGCAACGATAGAACCCCTAATGCTCGCATCAGTATCACCTTCATGGTGGCCCGTCAAACTAATGCTTTTTTGCTGCAAGTGTAGATAGCATTGAAACTCTGGATCAGAGCACTGCACATCAATAACCACACCAGATATTCCCCCCAGCTTTACTATGGTAACAGGATCAAGTCCTAGCACTGCATTCAGTTGTTTTTCCAGTCCGGCAAGAACTGTCGTTTTTATTACGGGGTCGTTAATAAATTTAGTTCCGAAAAATGTCGACGTCATTAAGGCTTGATTCCTTTGTGCAAGGCAACAATACCCCCAGTCATATTGTGATATCCTGTGTTCACAAACCCAGCATCTTTCATCATCTCTTCCAGTGTTTCCTGATCTGGGTGCATGCGAATACTTTCAGCAAGATAACGATAGCTGTCTGCATCTCCAGCAACCAGTTTGCCAATAATAGGTAACAATTTAAAAGAATATGCGTCATATATCTTGGAAAGAAAAGGGCTGTGGGTTTTAGAAAATTCAAGTATTAGCAAGCGACCACCAGGCCTCAACACTCGAAGCATCGAACAAAGTGCAGCCTCTTTATCAATCACATTTCTCAGACCGAATGATATTGTAACGCAGTCAAAGGTGTTATCTGTAAAAGGTAAGCAGGTGGCATCAGCTTGGACAAACTTAATATTATCAATAATGCCGTTATCAATTAGCCGGTTACGTCCGACTTTGAGCATTGATTCATTGATATCCGCCAGTACCACTCGACCCTCATCACCCACAAGACGCGCAAATTGTTTTGCTAAATCCCCAGTACCACCAGCAATATCTAGCACCTGATGACCTGAGCGAACAGCAGAAAGCTCGACTGTAAAGCGCTTCCAAATCCTGTGAAGACCCATTGACATAATATCATTCATGATATCGTATTTGCTTGCTACAGAATGAAAAACATCCGCAACAAGATGTTCTTTTTCATCATAGGAAACTTGTTTATAGCCAAAATGGGTTGTTCCACTTTTTTTTTCAGTACCTGTCATTAAGCGCTCCTAACAAACCCACTCTTCAATAACCATGCTAAGTGCTTGTTACCTTGAGGATGCAAAGGAAGTACTATGCGTACTCCTGCCATCTACCCACCTACCCGCTGCCATAGGACTGAGATCTATACTCATCACCATTGAAGGGGGTAACAGTAACAGTCTGATGACTCTTCAAGGGGAATGAGTATATGCATGATTAAAACAACCTAACAATCGATATAGCAGGGTCTCGACTAGCACCAGCTTCATGCATTTTTTGAGTGTAACTAGCCCAGTGAAGATCCTGATTGAGACATAAATCATACAAATAATCCCAGCTATAAATTCCGGAATCATGCCCATCATCGAAACTCAACTTTATTGCATAAGAGCCAATAACTTCAGCTTCGATAATTCCAACATTCAATTTACCTATTTGTAGTACCGGGCTACCGTGCCCACGCACCTCCGCAGACGGGCTCAAAACTCGAAGATACTCAGCTTTTAATCTATAACTTTCACCGGAGCCATACTGAAGACTCAGCGCTTTCGATACTTTATGCACATTAAGTGCAGTGGGGATTATTCTATTCATCGACCTACGCACATATAAAAAATTGAAGGCGTGGAGAAACGACAAAGGGCAGTCCATTCATCGTTGAGCCGACGATAGAGGTGACCGTTCACCCGTGGAGTCGAGAACTCAGAAGGTACTTATAGGATATAGCGATTCAAGTCTTCATTTTGAGCCAGCTCACCCAAATGCTTATCAACATAGCTACCATCAATAACTAACGTTTCACCATCCTGCGTTACAGCCATGTCGTCAGCACTGAATGAAACTTCCTCAAGCAAGCGTTCCATGACCGTGTGTAGCCGACGAGCACCTATGTTTTCAGTGCTTTCATTCACCTGCCAACTCACTTCAGCAACTCTGCGGATAGCGCTTGCTGTAAATTCCATTTTAAGCTTTTCAGTCCCCATTAATGCTTGATACTGTTCTGTAAGGGATGCATCGGGCTCAGTCAAAATACGCACAAAATCTTCCGTAGACAGTGCTTTTAGCTCTACACGAATAGGTAGCCTCCCTTGTAATTCAGGAATCAGGTCAGAAGGTTTCGTTAGGTGGAAAGCACCAGAAGCTATAAACAAGACATGATCCGTTTTAACCATTCCATATTTAGTAGAAACAGTGCAGCCTTCAATTAGAGGCAACAGGTCGCGCTGAACTCCTTCGCGAGATACATCTGCATTGGAGTCTCCGGAGCGTTTGGCGACTTTATCAATCTCATCGATAAATACAATACCATTTTGCTCAACCGCATCAATGGCGTGTATCTTAAGGTCATCTTCATTTATCAGCTTTGATGCCTCTTCCTCCTGCACTATCTTTACCGCATCCTTTACCTTCAGCTTTCGCAGTTTTTTCTTCCCTTTCGACGATAGACTTGAGAACATGCTCTGAAGTTGGTTGGTCATATCCTCCATGCCTGGGGGGGCCATAATTTCAACACCCATCAATGCTTCACGCACATTAATTTCAACCTCCTTATCATCCAGCAAGCCCTCGCGCAATTTTTTCCGGAAAATCTGGCGAGTATTGCTTTCCTCAGAAGGAGACTCTTCGCTATGTCCTCTTGCTTGAGGTAATAGAGCATCAAGCAGACGCTCTTCTGCGACATCTATAGCCTGCTCGCGGACTCGCTCAACTTCCTGTTGACGGAATAATTTCATAGCTACATCCATCAAATCACGAACAATTGACTCAATATCGCGACCGACATAGCCCACTTCAGTAAATTTGGTGGCTTCTACTTTTATGAAAGGAGCGTTAGCAAGTTTAGCCAATCGACGAGCGATTTCAGTTTTTCCAACACCAGTTGGGCCAATCATCAGGATGTTTTTAGGTGAAATTTCATTGCGCAACTCTTCATCTAACTGCATTCGACGCCAGCGGTTACGTAGAGCAATAGCAACTGCTCGTTTTGCATCGCCCTGGCCGACAATATGCTTGTCCAGCTCATGGACTATCTCACGAGGAGTCATGTTAGGCATATTAAAAACTCGTTTAATCGTACAAAGAAATAATGATTGCAAATGCAAAACTATGCAGTAGGCAGCTCTTCAATAATTCTATTCTGGTTAGTATAAACACAAACATCTGCAGCAATCGCCAAGCTTTTATCGACAATATCCCGTGCTGAAAAATCAGTATTTTGCAATAGTGCCTTAGCTGCAGACTGCGCATAAAAACCACCAGAGCCAATAGCTAGTACACCATCGTCTGTTTCCATTACATCGCCATTACCTGTGATAATCAGAGATGCGGAAGTATCCGCAATGATCAACATAGCTTCTAGCCTACTCATAGACCTATTTGTTCGCCACTTTTTAGTGAGCTCAACGGCTGAACGAACCAGCTGGCCCTGATATTTTTTCAATTGCTCTTCGAAGTGCTCGAACAAAGTGAATGCATCAGCAGTACCACCAGCAAATCCTACAATAATCTTATCATTATATAGGCGTCGCACTTTGTGTGCATTGCCTTTGATGATGGCGTCACCTAGTGAGACTTGGCCATCACCACCAATCACAACTGCACCATTCCTACGAACAGACAGAATGGTCGTACCACGATACTGTTCCACGGTGAGCTCCTTAAATATGAGAGTATCCGAACGGAATATGGGGGGGGGAGAAAATTAATCAAGGGCAGCAGGTAAAAAAGTACTACTAACCACTACTATAGACGGCACGATTAACTAAAAAAGTTTTCAGGTTATATTCGTCAGATGATTAAAAAGTACAGGTACCGCGAGATTTCAGCATAACTCAACAAAGTTGATTATATCCTGGTAAAATATCGACAGACAAAAAACTTTTACAATACAGCCCAAGCTCTTCGTATCAGTCACGGACCTATACTTGTTACCATTGGTGAGGGTAGGCGACAAACGATAGAGTCGCCATGAGTCTACAAACAGTAGGCGATCGAGGTGGGTGAGAGCAGTCAACTCAGCACCTTCAAGGGGGGTGCGATGGCTTTCTCTGCGTCATAAGCTCCAAGGTGACACGCTTCAGCTCTAGGGAGACCGTTTTATTGGAGAGGTGTATATAATGGCAAAATACTATGCGCCGAAAATATGAGCTTGTTGAGGGATTGAATCTGGTGTGGTTAAGTTAGAGTCAGTTGTTCGTAAGAGTTTTCCAAACGGTCACCTGGTTGGTTGTGTGAGAGCGGCAGTCTATGAGCAGTTGACTCTCAAAGCAATTCCAGAAGTGTCGGTTGTTGTGGAAATTTAGGTGCTCAATGGACGCGGTTTTATCTACGACTATGTCGAAATTTTGGCGGAGCGGAGAGTAAATCTTCTTCTTTTGCTAGAGGGTGGTTTATTTGACAGTTGGTCTATTTTGATAAATAGGCTAGGTTTAATAGAAAGAATGATACTTAAATTTTCAGGGAGGAAGTATGTCATATCCACGTGCGCATGGAATGGTTGGCGAGTCAACCGATATATCACCATTTGAACCACCTGTTGGCGTTGTGTTGAGTAGCTTGGCGCTACTGTTAACAGACCCTCAGTTTAAATATTTGGAAACGGTAATGATGGGTGACTTTGAAGACGTAGATGATTTGCGAGCTGAAATTCTGGTTAGTAGCAACAAGTTTGCTAGCGAAGCCTTAAATCGTATTTTGAATGAAATTGATAGAGCAGTTGATGACTATCGACGCGGTATTGCTCATATATAAAGGCAAGCATTATCACTATAGGCAAAGGTTAACACTTATTGTGTTATCATTGTCTATACTAATTTCCCTTAAAGGTTCGAGGTTGTTGATGCTCCCACTCTCGCCAAATACTTACTATTCGTAGGCTTATGTGAACTCTCTCGCTTGTTGTCTATACAACTTAAATGGTAGTTGTTAGAGATTACGTAAATCTCATATTATTTTCGGGAAAAGCCAAAGCCAGTGGTGATTTACACCATTGGTTTTTTTATATCTTGGTTATTTGAATGAACCTTCTATTACTGACAGCTGATGACTTTCTTGATGGTAATCTGGTAAAGCTTAATACTAAGCGCTTTAAGCATATTAAAATGGATGTTGGCAACAGTCTTCGAGTTGGCTTGCTTAATGGTCAGATAGGGAATGGTACGATTATCAGTATAAAGAGGGACTACCTAGAAATGACAGTGCAGCTGTCAGGCGAGCCTCCCCCGGCTCTCCCGCTTACTGTATTGTTGGCATTGCCACGGCCAAAAATGCTGAAGAGGTGTCTTCAACATCTTTCTGCATTGGGCGTCAAACGCATTTTCTTGATGAATAGCTATCGTGTGGAAAAAAGCTTTTGGCAGTCTCCTTGTTTGAGTGAAGATAATATTCGTGAACAGCTGACACTGGGCTTAGAGCAAGCTAGAGATACGGTTTTGCCTGAAGTTATGCTAGAAAAACGTTTCAAACCTTTTATAGAAGATCGCGTTCCGGCCATTGTTGGCTCCGCGCGCGCGCTGGTAGCCCACCCTGGTAGTGGCCATAGCTGCCCTCGGAATATTAAAGAGCCGTCGGTGCTAGCTATTGGTCCTGAGGGGGGATTTATTCCTTATGAGGTGGAAATGCTTGAATTCAATGGATTTGAGGCTATTCACCTAGGTCTCAGAATTCTACGGGTTGAAACAGCTGTAATAGCATTGATTAGCAGACTTTACGATTAATCAATAACAGGGTATCTTAAAGATTGGATTCTTAAAAATATGAAGCGATAATGAAAGGTAAACAAGGACTAAGTGTTGGACTCGCTGCAGTCCTTATGATAACAGCATTACAGGTGTATGCTGTTGGTAGTAAGATGGTTTTGCTTGGTGAGCTTTATGAAGCAGCGGAGGTGGAGCGACAGCTACAGTGGATAAGAGCCAGCATGGAGTTGAACGCGGCAGATTATACCCTGTCCAAGGAAGTGTTGGATGTTTTTAATCAGATGGTGAATGTAAGGTATAGCATTGGTTTTTTCAAAACATCCATGATGACTACCCTTGATGAATCGTTGACCGATGCTGAATTATTGGAGCTGGTTGAATGGTATAAGTCACCTTTGGGGGAAAAGATTCAGCGCATGGAATCGGCCTCTAATAATCCGTTTAATGCCTCCAGAGTCCAGACCTATATTGACGAACGTCTATCAAAGGAGCTGCCACGTTCCAGTCGCACAGATCTGATCGACGACTTGATGAAGGTGCTTGATGTGGTGGAGCATGGCTCCGACCTGGCTGCTTCCGCATCTTTTGCGGGACTGCGTATGTTAAAGGAAGTAGTGCCGAGGTTAAATGGTAATTCTCTGCCTCCATCTCAGGGTATTATGGCTAGAGAGAAATCAATAATTATCAGAACCATGGCCGGACGAATGAAGGGCATTTTGTTCTACACCTACCGAAGTTTATCTGACCAGGAAATTCGGAGCTATATTAAGTTTTCAAGGAGAGCATCGATGCAAAATTTCCAGCGTGGTCAAGTACAGGCAATGTTGAAAATATTGTAGTCACATATGCTTATTCCCTTTGATGGAGAGGGATTGTTGATTGATCTAGCTCATTCCAAACACAAGCTCGTGGGGTCTCGCTGGGTTGTCTTTTATCCATACCCCTTTAATGTTCTGGTATAAGAAGAAGGATATGGCTGTTAACTCATATCCTGAGGATCGACATCAATACTCCAGCGTATATGTCTTGGTATTTTTTTATTTTCTAAATACTGCAGTAGTATATTTATTGTTTTATGAAGAGTGGAGCGCTGGGAGGATTTGCTTAGTAATTGCCATCGAAACCGGCCCTGTTTTCTTTCCATAGGCGCAGGAATAGGACCCAGTATTTGAAAATCGGAGGAAGGCGTGTAGAGCTCAATGAGGTGTCTGGCTGCCTGTAGAAGTCTTTCGCAGTCTTTTGAGTTAGCTGACTCAGCTCTTACCATGGCAAGGTGCTCAAATGGTGGTAGTTTTAAAGCCTTTCTTTCTGTCAATAGGGTTTCCAAAAGCTGTGTATAGTTATTAGTGATGAGAGTTTGCAGTATTGTATGTTGTGGATTATAGGTTTGAATTACCACCTGACCTTCTTTATTGCCTCGCCCAGCTCTACCTGATACCTGCATAATTAACTGACCTGTACGCTCTAAACCACGGAAGTCCGAGCTAAACAGACCAGCATCAGCATTCAAGATAATCACCAGAGTTACTCCCGGGAAATGGTGGCCTTTTGCTAGCATTTGGGTTCCTAGCAGAATACAGGGTTTACCAGTATTGATGGTGTTTAATATTGAGTCCAGAGAGTTTTTTTTTCGAGTAGAGTCACGGTCTATGCGGATAACTGGATAATTAGGGAATAATTGGGTTAAGCTTTGTTCTGACTTTTCTGTGCCTTGGCCGGCAGGTTGGATATTTGTACTTTTACAGGACTGGCATAGGTTTGGGATTGGTATTTGGAAATCACAATGGTGGCAATGCATGCGTGGAGGACGCCGGTGAATAGTCATATGGGCGTCGCAGTGATGGCAGTCTACCACCGTTCCGCAGTCATGACAGATCACGGAAGGGGCATAGCCGCGTCGGTTAAGAAAGACTATCACTTGATTGCCGTCGGTCAATTGGTTTGCTATACGGGAAATCAGTGTCAGTGCGAGCCCATTTTTCTGGTTTTCTCGGCGCATATCCAGTAGCTCCATTTGCGGGGGTCTGGCTTGACCCGCCCTCTGGCGAAGGGTTAAGTGTTTAAAGCGTCCGCTGGTGGCATTGTGAAAAGTTTCCAGAGATGGTGTTGCAGACCCAAGAATTATCGGGCAGTTAACTTGTTTAGCTCTATAAATGGCAAGGTCTCTGGCATTATATCTGAGAGTGTCCTGCTGTTTATATGAGTTATCATGCTCTTCATCAACAATGATTAAGCCAAGATTTGGTAATGGTGTAAATACACCGGAACGGGTGGTAATAATAATCCCTGCTGTTTCATTAAGTGCTTGGTGCCAGCCGCTTAGTCTTTCACTATCGCTGAGTCCTGAATGAAGGCAAATTACGGGTGTATTAAAACGTTTTTTAAAGCGGCCTAAAGTCTGTGGCGTCAGTCCTATTTCAGGAATAAGAACCAGAGATTGTTTGTTTTCTTTAAGTGCGGTGGTAATGGCTTGTAAATATACTTCTGTCTTGCCGCTGCCTGTAATGCCATCAAGCACCATGGGGTTATAGTGATGAAATTGTTCTGAGAGGGTGTTAAGGGCTATTTGCTGCTCATGATTTAATGTAAAAGCTTGTTCTGTCTCTATGGTTAGTTGGTCTGTGAACTTTTTCTGTTTGGTTTTGGTTTCGTGAGCAACAATAAGACCTTTCTCAGACAAGGCTTTAAGTGTTGATTTGCCGACACCTGCATTTTTAAGATTTTCTGCGCTTAGGGAAAGATTTTCACTGCTATTTAATAGTTGCACTGTGGCAAGTTGTTTGTGTGCGCGTTTAAGTTGTTGCTGATTCTCGGACAATGGTTGGAGTAATGACCACGTTGTAGTTGTGTAAACTGGTAACGGTTTTCCTTGGCGTAATGTTTTTGGTATGGCTTGTATAAGGGTTTCACCTAAGCTGTAATGGTAATAGCTAGAAACCCACTGGCAAAGCTGCATAACTTCTTCTGGTATAACAGGCTCCTCATCTAAGATTTTCATGATGGGTTTGAGCTTATCAGCGCTGACTGGGCTGTTGTTAGAAGTAGAAACTATGATACCAATTAATTGACGGCGACCAAAAGAAACCAAAGCTCTTGTGCCAGACTTTATAGTTGTGCTTGTGTTTTCTGATGAATAGTTCTTTGGAGGAAGGTAGTCAAATAGGCGCCTCAGTGGTGATGGTATGGCAACTTGAACAAATACATTGGTAGATGAAGTATGGGCTTGGCTGCTGGTTATCATTAGATCCGAGGCTCCGAGCTAACCTTTGAGCTTAACTGCTTAAGCTTTTTTAGAATAGGAATGCGATGATTTATTATTATATCCTGTTTGTTTGAGATATTTCTGGTATCATTCATTCTTATTTTTAGGTGGTCAGCCTCTGGGGGTCGACACGCTTCGAAAGCCGGTTAATATAGTATGCGGTGCCTTAGATCCTGCAGGGTTAAGGTCGCGGTGTGCATGATAGTGTGAGGGGCATTAAATGAAGTCGGATATCCATCCTAATTACGAAGATATCACGGTGAGCTGTAGCTGTGGTAACAAAATCAACACTCGTTCTACTTTGTGTAAGGATTTGAGCATAGAAGTGTGCTCAAAGTGTCATCCTTTTTATACTGGTACCCAGAAAGTAATGGATGTTGGTGGCCGTATTGAGCGATTCAACAAACGTTTTGGCAATCTTACAACTCGAAAGTGAGATTTGTTGCTATCAAGGCAATGGATGAGCGGGTTAGTGGTAACTACGTCCATTTCCATTGAATGTGTGAGATGGTTGGCTGTTTTCATCCCTAGATTTCCACAATAACCGACACACTTGGAACTGGTTTTTATCTGGTAGGTGTGTTAGTTATTGTGGAGATCTAGGATATACGTAGCTAGCATGGGTGCCTTGAAGAAATGGACAATGCCGATCGACAATTGGAAAATTGTCGTGAATCGACTTATGATATTGTTCGAAGACCGCTTAAAAAATTCGGTCTAATTCTGGTAGTTACACAGAATTACTGGCAGGCCCATAACGCTTACCCACTAATCTCTCAAAATAGTTATGACCCCTGTATAGGCTGAATAACTCCTTTTCCCATCACAGCACCGCCTTGGTGTAGATGTACCGGAGGCCATACTACATAGTCTGCCTTCGTTCCAGAAACCGTAAAAGACTTATAGTTGTCTTTATTAAAGACCTCACCCCTCTTAGGTGTGTCACCAAAAACCATAGGCGGACTATTTTTAAGCATATGTAGACATACATACGTACATTCTTGTATATATTTATTCATTACTTTACTATCAATCTTCAAAGAGCTAAATTTTACCTTGATTTCTTTTAGTGCCATTGCCTCCTTTAGTGCCATTGCCTCATCACTATCGTCACTGTTGTTTTTGCACATTTGATGAGTAGTCATTAGGGAGTCAAATAATATCGTTGCAATTACTTTTTCGGTGATATTGGTATTATTATCTTCAATCTCCTCCATGACATCAGTCCAGGTATTATCATATATAGATGATATCTTCTCTATAAGTTTTATCGGTCTGTTCGGATCAGATAAATCAGTAATGCCAGGATTTTTGTGTCGTAGTTTCTCTCCAGCAAATCTTGACAGTTCGTTTAGGGCGGAATTCTTTCTTTTTGACCAATAATTATATCTGCCCTGTTGATCAATATTTCCAGGATTAGGTGAGCATGTATAACCTGTATCATGTTTATTAATTCTTGCTTCCACTTCTTCTGTTTCTTTTATCAGATCGATAACTGTTTGATTGGTTTCTTTGAAATCAGTTTTTGCCTTTTTTGCTCCATCAATAATATTTGTCGTCGTAGGAGGTCGCTTTGTATTGTATAAAGCAGTTTCGGCGAGTGACTTGATATTCTCCAAGTTTTGTAGTATTGCTTGTGGATCCTTGCAGCTTTCATCCTCATTCATGTCAGTACAGTCTAGACCCTTAGCTTTCATCTTTGCGGTAAGATCCTGTATTTCTTTTCTTAAGGGATGAATATGCGCTACTTCTTTTGTAAATTTATTCATATCCCCAAAAAGTTTACCTTGTTTAGGCGCCTTGCTACTTACTCTACTAGCGTCAGAAAATCCTCCAACTATTCTACTCATTATTGGTTTACTTTCTTGGTTCTTCTTGTAGGCATGGTATAGATCAGTTACTGCTTTTTTATCAGCGGTGTAACGCACATTAATAAGAGCGCCTTCTTTTTTATTACTATCAACGACAAGTGCCTCAACATGCTTTCCGCCTAGACAGAGCGTAATGGCTTTTTTATCATCGTCAATCTTGAATACCCCGTCAGCTATAGAAGTTGAAATTTGATCTGCTATTTTTTTAGTAATATTCATCATAAAATAATCCTTTTATATAAGAGGAGTTAGTATAGCAATAAAGAAACAGTATATGATAATGCAGGATTCAAATAAATAGAGTAACTTCTATCACCGTTGACATAAGGTATGTGTAGGGTATATTGTGTTTGATCTCGCATATTGTTCAATCTATTTAGCGCATTTGTATGTGTAGCGTCGTCACTTATATGACGGCTATGAGTGTCGTATAAAGGGTGGGAGTTGACGTTAAATAAACCGTGATTTAATATTTGAAACAGATCTTTCATTGAGATCTTCAGCTGATCTCAATTGGGTGAATGTGTTGGGCGAGTCATAATAGCGCACCCACTATTTTCGCAAAAGAGTTATTTCTTAGTTTTTATAGGCTGGACAACTCCTTTTGTTATTAAGGGGCCATTTTTGTGCAGGTGAAGCGCAGGAAAAACCATATAGGATATCTTTGTTCCACTACAGGTAAACTCTTTGTAGTGGTCTTTGTTCAAGTCAGTACCTTTCTTAGGTATTTCGCCAAAAGTCAGAGGTGGGGTTTGTATAAGCATATTTGTACATATGTTAATAGACTTCTGTATGTAGGTCTTTATTTTATCCCCAGAAAGATTGATAGAATTGAATTCTTTCATGATTGCTTTTAGTATCTTCTCCTCCTTATCAGTACTAGTGGAATCTTTGTTATTTCTGCATACGTCAGAAGTAGTCATTATGGAACTAAATAATACTTGTGTTGACTGCTCCTCTGTTAAGCTGCCGTTATTATCTGTAATAAATTCCAGTGCATCAGTCCATTCATTGTCATATAGCCCTGAGAGACGCTCACCAAGCAGAGTCGGTCTGTTTTCATCATCTAAAAGAGCGATGTCAGGATTGTCCTCATGTGTTCTAATTGAAGCAATTCTTGACATCTCATCCTTGGCGGCATTCAGTCTTTTTGTCCAATAGTTAGTTCTTGTCTGTAAACCAGTATTTCCAGGATTAGGTGGTAAGTATTCATATACACTGTTATCAGAATAGGTAGGAATTCTTGCTTCCATCATTTCTGTCTCTTTGATCTGCTGGAGCACCGTCTCATTGGTTTCTTTGAAATCAGTTTTTGTCTGTGTTGCTGTGGCTATAGGCTGAGCAACTCCTTTATTTAATAGAGGACCGCCTTCGTGCAGATAGAGCGGAGGCCAAACCACATAGTCTACCTTAGATCCATTCGTGGTATACTCCCTATAGACGTTTTTTGGGAAGTCATTACCCGCCTGAGGTATTTCACCAAAAAGCATAGGTGGACTCTGTTTAAGCATATATGTACATACATTAGTACATTTATTTATATAGGGCTTTATGTCATTATCAGGAAGATTTAAATTATTGACTGTGTGCTTGATTTCTTTTAGTATTATAGCCTCCTTATTATCAAACGTTAACTCTGGGTTATTTTGGCATACTTCCTTAGCAATCATTAGGAGTTGAAGGGATAGGGCTATGATTTTCTTTTCGGTAAGATCAGTCTTACTTTGACAGGTAGCCATAAAATCAGTCCACTCATTGTCATATAACTCTGAGTATCTCTCAGCAATCTTCATCGGCCTGTTCTTATCAGATAGGTCAGTGATTGCAGGATTTCCTTCAGCCATTTTACGTCCAGAAATTTTTGATAGATACGTACTGGCATCTTCACGTCTTTTGTTCCAATATTTCATTTTTGACGCTATATCAGTACTTCTAGGATTGGGTGATGGATATGTATATGTGCTTTCCAATTTGGAAATTCTGTCTTCTAGTGATTCTGTCCTTTGCATCAAGTCGAGAATTTTTTCATTGGTTTCTTTGAAGGCAGATTTTGTCTTTGTTTTTGCGTAAATAATATTTCCCGTAGCAGGATTACTGTACAAGGCAGCTTGGGAGCGAAGTTTGATATTCTCCATGTTTGGTATTACGCCGCCGTCTTGATTTTTGCTGTTTGCATCCTTACCCATGCCAGTGCGGTTTAGGTCTGGAGCCCGCATCTGTGCAGTAAGATGTTGTATTTCTCGTTTCAAGTTGTGAGTCTGGTGTGTTTTGTTATTAAAAACATCCAGCCTATCAAAACCTAAAGCTTTTTTAGCCTTTTTGAAAAGTGTGAAAAGTGTGGCCAGTGGTCCTCTACGAACATCATGTCTTTTAACTCTTCTATGACTTATTGGTTTACTTTTTTTGTTTTTTTGGTAGGCTCTATATAGATCATGTGCTGCTTTGTTGTTTTCAGTATAACGGACATTAGAAAGCTCCTGCTTATCAAGTACTAGTGCAACAACATTCCTTCCACCTAGACTGGCTGTAATGGCTTTTTTCTTATCGTCAATTTTGAACAATCCATCGGAGATGGCAGTTGAAATTTCATTTGCTGTTTTTGAAGTAATTTTCATAATAAAATAATCCTTTTATGAGATAACTCAGCATATATCGACAATGTATCATGTGATCATACAGGCTGCAAATGGATAACAATTACTTTCTTTTTTGTCCTTCATTCCCCCTCCCCCATTGTTTTTCCTAAAAAGACACCCACCCACCTTTGGTGTACAAGGTTTGTGGAGGTAAGTGGTTTTTTTATTCCGCATAGTTGAAATCTACATTGCCATTTTATATGTGTAGCTCAAGTTGGTTACTGTTTACACTTACATAATATTAGTGTCGTATATAGAGTGGGGATTTATGATAAAGAAACCGTAATTTTATAGTGTGTTTTCTTATAAGTTCGTGCCTTTGATGAGCTTCTAGGATCACGGAATTCAGGTATTTCAGTAAGCAAGTGTTGATGTGTCTATTGTTCCAGTTCAAGATACTGCACTAGTGTCGTTTTATCGTCTTGAAGGACTTCATCGGTGGCTTTAATCGATTGTGAGTAGCTCAAGTATCATTTACTTTGACTCAAAGACTCTTTGCATGGTGTTCACATAATTCAGGTTGAGGTTTGGGAGGCATAGACTGTCGCGAGTGGTTTTGTACTTTGTAGTTAGGTTGGGTTCATTTTCCAGCAGGATGTAACGTTTACCTGTGAGTAAATGGTTGGTCTTTTATTGAGGTTTTCAGCTGAGCTCAATGGGGTGAATGCGGTGGGCAAGTGTATAACAGCTTACCCACACTAATTCACTAATTTCCCAAAAGAGTTATTTCTTGGCTCTTATAGACTGAACAACTCCTCTTGTTAATACAGGGCCTCCATCGTACATGTGAAGTATAGGAAAAACCATATAGTCTACCTTAGTTCCTGTAGCGTCATACTGCGTGTAGAGTTCTTTGCTAAAGTCATCACCCTTCTTAGGTATTTTACCAAACGTCAGAGGGGGGGTATGTGAGAGCATACGTGTACATATTATAGTAGATTCTTTTATATATTCTTTTATTCCATCCCCAGAAAGATCGGCAGAATTGAATTCTTTCTTGAGTTCGTTTAGTATCATCTCTTCCTTATTATTACTTGAGAGACTTGTGTTATTTTTGCATATGTCATGAGTAGTCTTTATGGAACTAAATAATATTTGTGTTTTTTGCTCATCTGTTAAACTTTTGTTGTTTTCCATAATATCTTCCGATGCATCAGTCCATTGATCGTCATATAGCTTTGAGAATTGCATACCCACCATCATCGGCCTGTTTGTATCCCGTAAATCAGATATATCAGGATTGCTATCATATGTTTTACTTCCAGCAGTTTTTGATCGCTCAATCAAAGCAGCATGCTGTCTTTTCGTCCAGTAGTCAGTTCTTTCCTGTAGATTAGCACTGTCAGGTCTAGGTAGTGAGTATTCATACTTAATTCCTTTAGAAGCAATTATTGCTTCATCTTCTATTGCTTTGTTCATAATCTTGATAACTGTGTTATCGGTTTCTGTGAAATCAGTTTTTGTCTTTTCCGTCTTTTCCGTAGACATAGGCTGAACAACGCCTTTTGATAATATAGAACCGTCTTCGGACCGATAAAGCACAGGCCAAATCATATAGTCTACCTTCGTTCCAGCAGCGGTATACTCCCTATAGTGCTTTTTTATAAAGTCACTATTTCTATCAGGTGTTTTACCAAAAACCATAGGTGGCGTCTGTGTAAGCATAGCTGTACATGTATTAGTACATTTACTTATATAGCTTTTTAATTCATCCCCAAAAATTTTGATAGGATGGAATTCCTCCTGGAGTTTTTGTAGTATCATCGCCTCCTGAGCATCAATCTTGGACTCTTTGTGATTTTTGCATACTTCATAAGCAGTCATTAGGGATCTAAATAATATAACTGTGGATTGCTCTGTTCCCTTTAAGTAGGGGTTATTAGATTCAATTTCAGTTATTGGATCAAATCCATGATTGTTATATATATTTTCGAGACTCTCAGAAATCTTTAACGGCCTATTTTTATCAGATAAGTCAGTGATATCATGATTTCCGGCCCTTAGTTTATCTCCAGCATATTTTGATGTCTCACTTAGGGTGGCATCAACTCTTTTTTTCCAGTAGCCAAGTCTTGTATTTAGATCAGTATCTCCAGGATTAGGTACTTGGTATTCATACGTGCCCCCCATTTTGGCAATTCTTGCTTCCAGTGTTTTTACCTCTGCCACCTGCTCGAGAACTTTTTCATTGGTTTCTATAAAATCAGTTTTTGTCTTTGTTGTTACGCCTGAAGACTTAGCAATTCCGTTGAATAATAGACGACCGTTTTTGTTCAGATAAAGCGGAGGCCAAACCACATGGTCTACCTTCGGTCCATTATTGCCATTATACGGCGTATAGTCGCCTTCTGGGAAGTCATTACCAGTCTGAGGTATTTCACCAAAAACCATAGGTGGCTTCTGTGCAAGCATGTATGTACATACATAAGTACACTTCTTGACATAGGACTTGATGACATTATCAGGAATATTAACATTATTGAATGTACTCTTGATTTCTTTTAGGATCATCGCCTCCTTAGCATCAAGCGCTAACGCTGGGTTATTTTGGCATACTTGATTAGCAATCATCAGGGATTGAAAGGACAGTGCTGCGGATTTCTTCTCGGTAAAGTTATCATTATTCTTTAGACAGGCATCCAGCATATCAGTCCACTCATTGTCATATAACTCTGAGTATTTCTCAGCAACCTTCATCGGCCTGTTCGGATCAGAGTAGTCAGTGATCCGAGGATTTCCGTCAATTAGTTGATGTCCAGCAAATTTTGATAGCTCAGTCCTAGTGGTATCATGTCTTTTGCGCCAATATGCCATTCTTGATGCTGGATTAGTATTTTCAGGATTGGGTTTGGCTAGAGGGTAGTCGTACGTATTTCCCGTTTTGAGGATTCTTTCTTCCAGTGATTCTGTCTCTTTCATCAAGTTGAGGATTTGTTGATCGGTTTCGTTGAAAGAAGTTGTTGTCTTTTTCGTATTTATAGGCTGAGCAACTCCTTTTAGCATTTTAGGACCTCCTTCGTGCTGATAAAGCGGAGGCCAGACCACATAGTCTACCGTAGATCCATGAGCACTATACTCCTTATAGTCGTCTGTTGGAAAAACATTGTTTTTTTCAGGAATTTTACCAAAAGTCATAGGTGGAGACTGTTGAAACATCGCTGTACATATATGAGTACAGTTTTTTACATATGTCTTTATGGTTTTATAAAGATCATGGAAAGAATTGTACACACCACTGATGCCTTTTAGTATCATATTCGTCTTATCCGCACTCTCTAACGAGGGGTTTTTTTTGCATACGTCATAAGAAGTCATTAGGGAATCAAATAATATAGTTAGTGCTTCAGTCTCGCTCATATTTGGGTACTGATCTGAAAGATTTTCCATTGTTTCAGACCACTCATCGTCATATAGGCTTGAGAGTGCACTAGCAATATCGTTAGGCCTGTTCGGATCAGATAAATCATTAGTTATACCAAATATATCTTTTTTAGCCTTTTTGGCAGCTGGTTCACCACTACCATCATATCCATGAACTGTTCTATCACGTATTGGCTTACTGTCTTGGTCTTTCTTGTAGGCATCGTATAGTGCATTTGCTTCTTTTACGTTTCCAGTATAGCTGACATTACGAATCTCTCCATTTTTAACGACAAGTGCCTCCACATTTTTGCCCGCGGGAAAGACCGTAATGATTTTTTTATTATCGTTAACTTTAAACACTCCTGAAGTGATGGAGGATGAAATGGTATTTGATATTTGTGGAGTGATTTTCATAACAAAATAATCCCTTTATTTTATAACTTATCATAGAACTACAATCTATCATGTGATCATACAGTCTGTAAATCAAATCAAACCTTTTTTATTTTGTCCCAATCCCCACGACACGGGCGCAACCCATTGGTGTATAATGGTTTGTTAGGGCGGTTGGAGTTTTTATTCGGTATCGATATTAATCATTTTATATGTATAGCCCAAGTGGGTTACTGTCTCTATACTTGCATGATAACTAGTGTCGTATAAAGAGCGGAAATTTATGATAAAAAAACATAATTTTACAGTGTGTATTCTTGTAGTTCGTGCCTTTGCTTATCTTTCTGGATAACTGAATTTAGGTATTCCAGTAAGCAAATGTTGATGTCTATATCTTTCCAGTTCAAGACATTGGACTAGTGTCGTTTTACCGTCTTGGTGGACTTCATCAGTGGCTTTAATCGATTGTGAGTAGCCTAGGTACCATTTATTTTGACTCAAAGCCTCTTTGCAGGGCGCTCATATGACTCAGGTTGAGGTTTGGGAGGCAGAGACTGTTACGAGTGGTTTTGTGCTTTGCAGTCAGGATGGGTTCATTTTTCAGCAGGGTGTAGCGTTTACCGGTGAGTAAATGGTTGGTCTTTCCTAATCCAGCCGCACACTGTCTACCGTTTCATTGATAATTTTTATGATATGAAATTTATCAAAGGCAGTCTCTTTTTCTGTGGGTTCGTCGCGAATGATTCTGATAAACGCAGGTGAGGTATCACAGCTTACTTGCATCAGTGAGAAACACTACTTTTTTTCTGGTCGATGAACAAGATGATGTATACCTATTCTTTTTAAAGGATTGAGGTTATTGGCTGCTCTCACTTACTGCACGCATCTAATACTCGTAGGCTCATGGGCCTCGCTCGCTTGTTTATTGCTTGTTCACACCTTCCATCGCAACTGGTATATATCTGTTAAATTCGTTATCTAGTGCCTATGTTCCGTACACAGGTTGAGAATTTAGGATTGGATTCTGCCGTAATTTATTGTGAATATCTAATATTAATTGAACTAAAAGCATATTATATACTCTAAACACATATAGATATAACAAAAGAATACCTTTTATAGGTATGTTAGACTCTTAGTTTAATAAAATGGAATAAGGACAGTCTTATGAATATTAATTCTCAAAATCTATCCAAAGGATTAACAGAGCCATTCAGAGCTCTTAGTGATAGCGCTTATGAACTAGGTAAATTTATTCACTGTCACATAACAAGTGCTTCTTTTCAAGCTATCATGCTTTTGAAGTTGGCTCATGGTTTACGGCACAATCACAATAATCAAACAAATGCTCAACCCCATATAAAAAGAACTTGTTTCCATACGGAAACAGCGTTAAATCATTATCCAAGAAAAAATATCCTCGAAAATACAGATAAAAAAGAAGAAACACATATAGGAAGTATCGTTCACGAAAAACAAGGCATGCAAAATAACAATGTTGACGCACAAATAAAGAAAGACAAAGAATATATAATTACACCAGAGAACCTTGTGAAGGATATCTGTCTTAGTTTATCTATCAGTATGCCGGAAAATGGAACTACAGAAGAAAAGTTCAAGGCCGTGATTCGTACAGAAGGCTTATCTATTAAAAAACTCAATACTGTTTTATTGGAAATTTTAGGAAAGAGTAGTAACTTATCTAATGGACTAAAAAACCTTAAAATTAATATTGAAAAAAAAGAGAATAATATAAAAAACAATTTAATTTCTCCTGATGCAAAAGCTGATTTATTCTTTTCCTCAATGCTTCTTCCATTTAGAGAAGCGCTGAAAGAAACTGATGCTCAGCAGCCTTCTTATAAAACAGAAAGCTCAAATAAAACTTCTGATTCACAGAATAATGCATCCCAAGAGAAAGAAAAAGCATATAATTATAAGGAAAGGGAAAGCGCTAGAGGTTATCGACGTAAGCCCAATAGTTCAGGTAGGTCTGAGCAAAAGAGTAATGAAGAACCATCATTTGAATCATTTTATGGCACTGATAATGATTTTAAAGGCTTCTCTGTAAAATTCCCTGATAAAATAAATTCATGGTTAGAAAGTAATTGTGAAGATGGTTTATCATTTCAACAAATATCCGATCGCTGTGTTGTTTATTCAGATAAAGATGGACGCATAAAAAATGTTGTCATCCGACGTGTAGATGAAAAGTTCATATTTATAAGCAAACAACATGTAATTAACATTGGTGGGGACTTCTATATACAACCAGGTGTTAATACGGAGGTAAAGATTGGTGTCTTATGCTGGGATGATAAAGCCAATAATGTTGATGTGATTTCAGAAGCATGGGCTACTCTTTCTATAACAGAAAATAAGGATAAAAATAAAAAATGTGCACTTAAATCACTACGCTGCGCGCATCCAGATAAAAACATAGGCAATGAAAAACAAGCGGCTGAAAATTTTAAAAAATTGTATAAAGCATATGAGGTATTACAAGAACATCGGTTCTCATCCTAGATTGCAAGCATAAGTAATGGATGACTATGTACAGGATGAAAAATCTGAAGTTATTTATCGTCAAGGAACAATTATACCAGTTACCATTGAAGGTGTGTAGGAGATAAATGAGAGAATATCCACGAGCTTACGAATAGGAGGTGATTGTAGTGAGAAAGAGAGATCTTTGCACGATAACGCTGCATAAGCCCACTATTAATTAAATCGTATTTTTGTGAAGATAAAACATTAAAAAACACGATTTCAGTTCGAATATTTGCCATTCGAGCCATTTCACCCTTCATTTTCGATTTTCAGGCACAACTTGCCTGCTGAATTGATAAGCCTCGTTTAATATTGTGCGCCACGCACATTATTTCAAAACGTGTGAGGTTTCGGCTTAAGCCAAGATAACGAGCTTTCGCCATGCCATAGTGTAATTTCAAAACGCCAAATACTCGCTCCACAGTGCAGCGCATGCCAGAATGTAAACGGTTAAAGCACTTATCATGTTCTGTTAATGGTTTATTTCGATAAGCACGTTTTATTATTCCGCGGATTTTAGTCATAAGTGCCCCTTAAAATTTATGCAGCTAACGCCATTTCACTATAAATCTCATCAGGTGTTTTAAAGTCTAACAGTTTTCTTGGTCTTTGGTTTAGTCGGTTTTGTATATCTAAAATTTCTTTGTCAGTGACATTATCCAAAGATTGGCTTTTGGGCAAATATTGTCTTATCAAACCATTATGATTTTCATTCAAACCTCGTTCCCACGAGGAGTAAGGGTGAGCAAAATAGGTATCTACGTTAAGCTTTTTCTTGATTTTTTCATGAAAGGCGAACTCCTTTCCGTTATCAAATGTGATCGTGAGTAAGTCTGATTGGTAAGGCTTGAGCATCGTTATAATTGCTTTCGTCACCACGTCAGCGTGCTTTGAAGGAACACGTTTTACCAAATTTAATTTACTCACTCTTTCCGTTAATGTAACCAGTACACCCTTGTGTCTTTTGCCAATTACAGTGTCTGCTTCCCAATCGCCTAAACGTATTTTTTGATCCACAATTCCAGGTCGATCATCAATGCTAACACGGTTTCGGATCTGGCCTCGTGCATCGGGCTTTCTTGTTCTTTGCTTATACTTCTTGTGCCGAAGATGTTGATACAAGCAACCACCCCCAGCTTTGTCCTCTCGAATAAACTGGTAAATCGTAGCGGGACATACAGAAGGTTGATTATCTCGTTTAAGGCGTCCTTGTATTTGCTCAGGGCTCCACTGCTTACTTAGTCTGTCAGTAATTTTATCTTTCAGTTCAGCTACCATCTTGGTCGCTTTTGGTTTCTGTTGATGACGTTCCTGCGCAAAATTATGTGCTTGCTTCGGGCGATAACCTCTAGCCCCTGTATTTCTAGCCAACTCTCTTTTAACGGTACTCAAATCACGCCTTAAGTCTTGGGCGATAATTTCATTTGAAACTCCTGCTTTTTTCTCTGACCAAATCTGGTATCTTTCTTCTTGAGTCAGGTGGGTATAACGCTTATTCATAAGTGGTCTCACATTGGTTTTTGGTAGAACCGTGAGTGTACCCTCTGGCTCAACTTTTTCAATATGGCGCACTTATGACTGAAATCCGCGCCTTAAAAAACACGATTTCAGCTCGAATATGCGCCATTCGAGCCATTTCACCCTTTATTTTCGATTTTCAGGCGCAACTTTCCTGCTGAATCGATAAACCTCGTTTAATGTTGTGCTCCACGCACATTATTTCAAACCGTGTGCGGTTTCGGCTTAAGCCAAGATAACGAGCTTTCGCCATGCTATAGTGTAATTTCAAAGCACCAAATACTCGCTCCACAGTGCAGCGCACGCCAGAATGTAACCAGTTAAAGTATTTATCATTTCCTGTTAATGGTTTATTTCGATAAGCACGTTTTATTATTCTGTTATCAAGACTTCTATCATCCAGCCATTCACGGTGCTTCTTGCTGGAATAGGCACTATCCGCATAAACAGACGAATCTTCACCATCTAATAGCTCAGTGGAACAATTTGAATCGTGAACATTTCCTGCTGTGTAACCGATCGATTTTATCAGCCCATCCTCATCGACATTTATGTGCGCTTTATAGCCATAGGTACTTTTACTCTTCCCGTCAGAACCTCCTTTCACGTTCCACTTCTCGTCAGGGTCTTGTGTTGACTGCTTGTCTTAATCCTTATTTGGGCGACACTGCTTAGCCTCAATTACGCTAGCGTCAACAATACTGATACCTCCAAATTTAATATAAAGACCTTGATCTATAAGCTGGGAATTGATTTCTTGAAGTAACTTATCCATAAGCAACAAGTTATCGAGCTTCTGTCTAAATCGCCAAAAAGCACTGTGGTCCGGCACTGACTCTGAAATGTCGAGCGCAATAAATCGACGAAATAAAAGATCGCGAGCAAGTTGTTCCTCTAGGGCCGAATCGCTTAATTTATACTAACTTTATTTCAGGATAGTTGTTTCATCAGGTAACCGATCTTCGCACAGCTCCAATTTGGCAAATCTTCTCATTGATTCAATTTCATACACCGCGTCTTCCATCATCGGATCGGATAGTTGAAACCATTGCTGCATGAGATAGATACGCAGCATGGTGGTCAGGACGATCGGCTGCGCCCTCCAATACGTCCACTTTTCGGGTAATGTGGTTTAATGATTGTTTCAAAGGCTGCCCAATGAACACAAGATTCCATTTTCTCAAGAAACAACTCTTTTTGCGTTTTGCGTTTTTTGGCTGCGTAGCTGAGCGACGCAAAACTTTGTTGTTTCATTTTGGATACCTACTTGCCCATAGCGAGGCTATTTTACCAAATTTTGGAGATTCAATCAGAGATTCTTTAGGGCAAACCTGAAGCACCTCGTCAAAATAATTAGATACTTTAGTACGCGACAATGGATAGAAACTCCCATAGGATTGGAAGCATGGGTATAATGGATGAGCGCAGTTTACATTTCGTCTATTACAAAAGCCTTTTCTATAAAAGGTAACTTCCAGGAGAGCATTTTGGCAACCTCTGACTCAAATCCCAACCTAACCATATTAGATTCCCCTGCCTTATTGCAAGACCTGGTAGATAGCCTTCTTCTTAGCCCAGATGACAGGAATAAGCTTTTGACGTCTGAAGCATTTACTCACTCGCCCAGGATAAACCCTCTAGAACTGCTGGCATCCCTAAATTTTCAGAATTTTTCCGAACCACGTCAAACACTGGAGTTGGAGCAACTCTTTAGCTGGTTAGCACATCGCGTAGATCAACCTTTTTTTATTATCGATCCATTAAAAATAGATGTTACAACTATTACTAAGGTCATGTCCCACGCCTACTCCAAAAGACATGAAATTCTTGCGGTTACAGTATCTAATGACAGCATAGTGATAGCATCTGCTCAACCTTGGAATCAAAGCTGGGAAGAAAATCTTCAGCATGCTAACAACAAGCAGCTCAAACGCGTTATTGCCAACCCCATTGAAATTCGCCGTTATACCGAGGAATTTTACCAGTTATCCAAGTCCGTTGATGCAGCTTTAGAAAATAAAAATTCAGCCTACAATACTAGCAACTTTGAACAACTGTTAGAACTAGGGAGGGGGAAATCGTCTGAGGCTAGTGATCAGCATATTGCAAATATTGTTGAATGGCTACTGCGATATGCCTTCGAACAACGGGCCAGTGATATCCATATTGAGCCAAGACGGGAGCACTGCCATTTGCGATTTCGCATAGATGGTATACTTCATCTTATTTATGAAATGCCACTAGCCATCACCAGCTCAATTATAAGCAGGCTGAAAATACTGGGACGAATGAATGTTGCTGAAAAGCGCAAACCCCAAGACGGGCGATTGAAAACCAGAAGCCTAGACAGCCAAGAGACAGAATTGAGATTATCAACAATGCCCACTGCTTTTGGTGAAAAATTGGTGATGCGGATCTTTGATCCTGACGTATTGGTACAAAGTTTATCTGACCTTGGTCTGTCCACGGATGATAAGCAACGTTGGCGATCAATTACCAAACGCCCCCACGGACTCATATTGATCACAGGGCCAACTGGATCCGGAAAAACAACGTCTCTATACTCCACATTGAAATATCTGGCCACTCAAGAGATTAATGTCTGCACTATTGAAGACCCTATTGAAATGATAGAGCCAAGTTTTAACCAGATGCAGGTGCAGCATAGTATCGACCTGAATTTTGCTACTGGATTACGGACTTTATTAAGACAGGATCCGGATATTATTATGGTTGGTGAAATTAGAGACTCAGAAACTGCTGAAATGACAATGCAAGCAGCCCTAACTGGACACTTGGTACTATCAACTATGCATACCAACGATGCACCGTCGGCGATTATCAGGATGATAGAACTGAGCATTCCAGCCTACCTTATTAAATCTTGTCTCCTTGGCGTTATGGCACAGCGATTGGTGCGGACACTTTGTTCTAACTGTAAAAACCAAATTAGCCTTGACGAAAAGGACTGGACCAAGTTGACTTACCCTTGTTTTTCAGATCACCCAAAACAAGCATTTGAAGCGTCTGGCTGTTCAAACTGTCGGCATACCGGCTATAGCGGTCGTGCTGGTCTATTTGAGCTCATGGTGCTAGATGGCGATTTAATGCATTTTATCAATGAAAATGCCAATAATAACGATTTACGGCAGCAGGCTATAAAGCAGGGCATGAAAAGCCTAAGGATATCTGGTGCAGACAAAATAGCCTCCGGTATGACCTCCGTAGAAGAAGTATTACGTGTGACTTCTGATCAGTTCCTATCCTGACCAACCAGACCCGTTATACTTCAATGCTTACACTCTCTAACCTGCCTCATTTCACCTGCCATACAACGAGCATCAAAGAAACAACCTATCCACCCATAGTATAAACTGTGCGATTTAATGGCATTGTTTACACCTTTTTGAAAGGATGTAGACATGAATATACACATAAGAATCAATTCAACGCCGCTGGCTAGTAAAGAGATTTGGCCGCACTATGGAACGGGAAACTGGACGATCATGGCGATTGAGCTGGAGTTCAGGGCATCACGGTCAACTAGTTACATGGTGATCGACCGAGCACAAAGCAGTAATTCACGCCACGAAAGCCCACCAAACAACGTTTCCAGGCCAAAAAGGCCGCAGAGTTTTTAAGACAGATTGTGGCGGAATGTCCCTACACGTTGGAATGCAAGTATTCTGACAATGGTACTGAATATAAAGGCACGCCGGAGCATGATTTTGTGGCTTTGAGTAAAGTTTACGGCATTGGGCAGAAATGCACGCTAGTTAGACTACTGCAAACAAAAAACAAGGCCGACATCTGATCAAAACATTAATGGATATGTGGCATACTAAATATATCTTTGATTCGAGGAGGATGACAGAATCGACCTTGCGCGGTTTGTGAATTTTTATAATACTGTGAGAGCTTTGCACGAGTCACGCTAAACAACTGAAAATCAAGTATAATAAGCCTTGCACAATCAATGCCTTTCGGTGAAATTATAGCTAGGAAAAATCTGAAACAACGCAGCCTAACAGATTCAATGCTGATTGATCACGATGCAGTGAAATAACTCGATTCCGTCCATGAACTCATTGATTGGGCTCGCTTAGAGCATCATATGAAAGATATATTGTCTTCGTTTGGTTTCATCATATACCTAAGTCAGAGAATGGTATGCTGGAGATACTGGAAATACGTTACTTGCAGGATTTAGCAAAATATGGGTATAGCTATGACCATGTCCAGGTGGAAGCAACAAAGCATCTCCAATCGGTATTTGACCGGTTAACAAAAACAAAATCCTCAGTTTTGCCCTCATGGTTTACAAAAAAACCGGAATCAGTCAAAGGATTGTATCTGTGGGGTGGGGTTGGTCGAGGTAAAACCTGGTTGATGGATTCGTTTTACGAATGTCTACCTTTTAATAACAAGCTTCGGATGCACTTCCATCATTTTATGAAGCATGTACATGAAGAGCTTCACATGCTTTCTGGTCATAAAAACCCACTGAAAAAGGTAGCCAGCAATATGGCGCAACGGGCAAAGACCATTTGCTTCGATGAATTTTTTGTTGAAGATATTGCTGATGCCATGATTCTTGCAAGGTTGTTGAAATATTTATTTGAATATGGTGTCACCCTAGTCGCAACGTCCAATGTCATTCCTGAAGATCTTTATAAAAACGGACTCCAGCGTGCACGATTTTTATCAGCAATAGCTCTTCTCAACAAATATACTACTGTTTTCAATGTTGATGGTGATACTGATTATCGATTGAGAATCTTGGAAAATGCTAATACTTATCATTTTCCTCTTAATAGTAAAAGCCATCAACAACTCCAACAGGCTTTCACTGCTCTATCTAACCACCTCTCTCCTGTCACTTGTAATACCCCTATCATGATCGCAGGACGAAAAATTGACTGCATCACCAAAAGTGGAGGTGTCGGCTGGTTTTCTTTTGCTGCTCTTTGTTGCGGTCCACGAAGCCAGAATGATTATATCCACCTAGCCCGTCTATTTCATACTGTCATTATGGAGGGTCTGCCGCAATTATCATTAGGGCGGGATGACCAAACTAGAAGATTTATCAGTCTGACGGATGAGTTTTATGATCGCAATGTCGCTCTTATCATCTCAGCTGAAACCGATATCAACACTATATATTGTGGCCGTCAGCTGGCTTTTGAATTTAAACGTACTGTAAGTCGCTTGCAGGAAATGCAATCGAAAGATTATCTTACTAGGACGCATATGAATGACTGAGGGCTTTAATGCTTTCTAAATCATATTTACCCGTTACTATCGAATGTGGAGTAGGTTACAAACAAGCGAAGTTCCATTATCCCAAGGATAATATGGGGTTAGTGAGAGCAGTCACGAACCTCGCACCTTCAAGAATAATGTGAGACTTATTGGCATTTCTTGCATCTTTTTGAAAGGATATTGACATGGATATGCAATAAGAATCAGTTTAACGCCGCTGGCTAGATTCATAAGGCCATCGACCGAGCAATAAAGCAGGAGTTCACACCACGAAGTCCACCAATAGGCGTTTCCTGGCCGCAAAGTTTAGCATGGAACGCCTGGTGAAAATAGAAGCCTCAATTGAGCGCAAGGAAAAAGCAAAAGTAAGGAGCTACAATAAAAATTATCCAGTTTCGCGTGAGTTGTATGCCGGCATCCTGTCTGACAAAACCAAAGCAGCGGAAACAGCGTTTTTGAGACAGATTCTGGAGAAATGTCCCTACACGATGGATGCAATGATTTTGAGGCTTTAAGTATGGGCAGACATTCATGCGAGTTAAACGACCGCAAACAAATGGAAAGGACTAGCGTGTGATCAAAACATTAATTGAAATGTGGCATACTAAACATATTTTTGATTCGAGGCAGAGATCGCAGAATTTCCATCGCTCGGTTTGTGATTTTTTATAACCCTGTGACACCGCATAAAGGAATCGCGGATTCAAATCTGAAGTGCATCACAGTCTAAGCTGCTAGCGTAGTTCTATGCTCTTCCATTAGTTGGTCAGGAGTTTTGAAACCAAGATATTTTCTTGGACGAGAATTAAGCCGCTTTACAGCTCTCTCCACCTCTATCTGTGTAACTTTTTTAAAGTCTGTATTCTTTGGAAAATATTGTCGCAGTAAACCGTTGGTATTTTCGTTTATCCCTCGCTCCCAAGAACTATAGGAGTGCGCAAAATAAACATTTGCTGACAGCGCTTTACTGATCTTCTCATGGTACGCAAACTCTTTTCCATTGTCAGTCGTAATCGTGTGAGCCAGATCCTTAATCGGCTTAAGCAGGGCGATGGTCGCCGTGGTGACATCTGTTGCACTTTTACTATCGACTTGCGCCGATACTGTATAATCCTTCATCACCCGCTCAACAATCGTCACTAGAGCGCCGCTGTGGCCCTTGCCGATCACCGTATCTATCTCCCAGTCACCGATGCGAGATTTATCGTCAACAACACTGGGACGCTCATCAATGATCACTCGATTTTTTATTTGCCCCCGCGTAGATTTGCCGTTACGCCGCTTGTCGTATTTCTTGCGGCGGCGCAGATGCGTATAAAGGTCGCCTCCCGCCTGCTTATCGGCCCAAATGTGGCGATAAATAGTTTCATGGCTAATCAGCTTCTCCTGATCATATAGCAGCCAACCTGACACCTGTTCGGGACTCCATTCTATACGGAGCTTGGCCTCGATCACGATTATCATTGGCGGGGTCATTTTAGTCGGTTTAACCGCAGTCTGGCGTTGCTGAATAGCCTTAGCTTGTGCCTGTTTATGACGATAGCCCCTTGTCACCCGTATTTCTGGCCAGTTCTCTACTTACCGTAAGCTGACTCACCCCTATAATTTTCGACACCTCCCTTTGTGTACAACCTCTGTTCTTTAGGGCTGAAATCTGGCATCGTTGCTCGTAGGTCAGTTGTTGGTAATATTCCGTCATCACTTCATCTCTTGCCGGAGAAAAAGGGTAGGAGCTTACTTTCAGCTGACCCCTTCTTCTACCTGATTAGATGATGCACTTCGGATTTGAATCCGCGAGGCTTTACCCTCAAAAAAATACGATTTAATTAATAGTGGGGCTTATGCAGCGTTATCGTGCAAAGGTCTCAATACATAATGGAACTCACTTCGATAATAACCGAATACTGGTAGTAATAGTGTGTAGCTACATTATGACCATACATAGCATTCTGTTGAGCTGGATATGTTGCACTTGAACTAGGTCAGAAATGTGCTATCTTTGTATTCGGTCTGATAAATATAAAATTTTTAAATAATAATTTGTGTAGGCTAGGATTTTTGTATCAGTGGGATGGTAAAAAATAAATGGTTTTTTTCAACTTTATTTTATTTGCAGCAACCAAAGCAGTGGCTATACTGAAAACATTAATTAATAGAAGTAAGAGAGTGCAGTTACACTATAATCAATATGAATACACTGATGGGCTGTGGAGACTGAAAATAAATTTGATCAGACATGCACTTTTTTGAACGCTACTGGTAAATGTAAAACTTTAAATTAATGGGTCATAAGAACTATGAATTTTTCTATTGTAAGACAAAACAGCTCATGGAAAACAGTAATCATTCTGTCAATTTTATTTTATTTACATCAATCCTACGCTGTTACATTTCAAGATCTTTCTCCTGAAGATATTCAATGGTATAATGATCAAGTAACTCATACTCACAAAGTTCTTGATGAGCAAGCAAAAGAAGATATTGAAGAAGGACTTGGGAATAAAAAAAATAACAATAACTATACTAATAAGAAAGACAAGAAAACTAAAGACTCAAAAAAAGAAGTCAGGCTTAGACTTCCACAATAACTGACACGCTTGGCATTGATTTGAGAGTCAGCTGCTCATAGACTGTGGTTCTCACACAACTAACCAGGTGACCACATGGGCAACTCTTACAAACAGAGAACTCTGGATGAGCGATACTAGGTGAAATCCTTCAGCCTACTCTTCTTTTTGGAGCGTAGGATTGGTGATTATCTGAACCGTTACAATAAAACAATCTCCTTGGAGCTGAAGCGCTGTCACCTTGAGTCTTATAATGGGCCGATTGGTTGCCAGAATATTTATCGCCTAATCAAAAAAATCAATGGATCTGCCTTCTCCCGCGCAAAAGTAAATGTTATCGTAAGCGCCATGGTAACGAGGCTGAATCCCGTTTCATTTCTGACCTCTCGATGTGTGGATATGAAAAAAAGGTCGGCTACTGAGAGGGGTGGTACCGTTCACGTCCAAGATGGGTATCTTGTTACGATGATCGAGTATCTCGAAACTTCTTTTGAAGGTCAGAGTTAAAAACAAGACCACAAAAACAGTGAGCCAGGCCATCAAAAAGATGCTGAGGCCTTACAAAAGTTACTGCAAGACCAATATGTTTGATAACGGTGGTGAGCTTACTAGCCACGCAAGTATCGCTAAATTATTAGGCTGTAAGATCTACTTTGCTAGGCTATTAATACTCATGGTAACGTGGACTTAATGAGAATACTAACGACCTACTACGGAGATTTTTCCCAAAGCAAGTGAAGATTGGAAACGTGTCGAAAAATAAATTTGATGAGGCTCAGTTTGTAATCAACATACGGCCACGAAAAGCTTTAAACTACTTTAGTCCTATTAAGTTTTTCTCGGGTAAGTGTGTTGGTTATTGTGGAAATCTAGAACGAACTTTACGGTAACCAAACTGACACTTGAGGATTCGGAACAGGTGCTCTACCCTGGCTCGTATTTTTGATTGCTGGCGATTACGTTTGCGCTGACTGCTACTTAGGTTGCCTTTTCTTGGTTTGCGCTTGTCATTGACTTTCCAGTGTAATCCTAAGCATCGAGCGCCTCGCTTATATGTGTCGCTGATGTAGCCCGCATCGCCAAAGATTACTTCGTCTTCCTTTCTCAACAAAGCAGGCAGTTCGCCAAAATCCGCTTTATTGGCTGAGGTAACCGTTACTGTATGAGCAGTACCACTATTCACATCCGCACCGACATGGATCTTCATGCCAAAACACCACTTATTTCCTTTACGTGTCTGGTGCATTTAAGGATCACGTTTGCCTTCGGCGTTTTTGGTCGAGAACGAAGCACTTCTTAATGTGGCATCTACCATGGTGCCTTTTGAAAGTGCAAGGCCGTGTAGTTTCAAGTGCTCACTGACCGCAGCAAATAACTTTGTCAGTCAATTGATTACGCTCCAATAGGTGACGAAATTTCATGATAGTTGTTTCATCAGGTAACCGATCTTCGCACAGCTCCAATTTGGCAAATTTTCTCATTGATTCAATTTCATACAGCGCGTCTTCCATCATCGGATCGGATAGTTGAAACCATTGCTGCATGAGATAGATACGCAGCATGGTGGTCAAGCCGATCGGCTGCGCCCTCATCACTTCCACTTTTCGGGTAATGTGGTTTAATGATTGCTTCAAAGGCTGCCCAAGGAACACAAGACTCCATTTTCTCAAGAAATAACTATTTTCGAGTTTTGCGTTTTTTGGCTGCGTAGCTGAGCGACGCAAAACTTTGTTGTTTCATTTTGGAAAACAGGTTTGCCATAGCAATGCTATTTACTAGGTTTTGGAGATTCAATCAGAGATTCCCTAAGTAGTTCAAAACCTCTGCTGGATTTGCTTTTGTCACAAGGGGTTAAATTGATCATTTGCTTGAGGTGCTTGGCAACTACCATCAGGGCTGCCTCGTCTCCTTCAAGCAACTCCAGTTCCAACTCACAAATAGGATGTTTTTTTCCCTGAGCTTGTACTTCACCGATATCAAGAGCCGCCTCTATATGGGCTAACGGCTCAATCCAAGCAAGGTTCCAGCAAATTCTCTGAAAATCTGTCTTGAAAAGAGGAATAAGCTTATTAAATTGAATGGCTTTTAATGGGGCAAGGTCTAGGCTTTCTAACAAAGAAAAATCAAGTTCATATTTCCCCAAGGGCCACTCCCACTCTCCTCGCCTAGTTAATCCATTCTTACTAGCGCCGCTAGTTTTCAATGTCTGATAGAATGCTCCTTGCTTTTCCCTAATCCTTAGTGAAATATGCGATTTCTTTAGATGTAGGTCAGGAGTATCAAAGTAGGTGTTTTTTAAATGAAAGCGGATACTATTAGTACTGGTGTAGTTATTCCAAAATGGTAGTTGTTCCAGTAAGGTTGTTTGACCTTCTGGCACAGATAGTTTTAATTCAATTTCCTGGCTCATTTAACTAACCCAATAGACTCTGGTACTCAGAACTTACCATAAAAAGTGGAGCACTGTTTCTGATAACTGTATACTCACACTCTCATGTAAATGGATTATTTTATGTCAACAAGTAATTTAATAGCAAGTGTATTTGGCCGCTCTCCTATTGGCCCAATACAAAAACATATGGCCGTTGTGCATGAGTGTGCAAAGGAGCTGGAACCTTTTTTTGACGCAACTTTTAACGATGACTGGGACAAAGCTCTCTCCACTCAGCAAGCTATTTCTGTATTGGAACAAAAAGCGGATAATATTAAGAAAAGCATCAGGCTCTCACTACCAAAAAGTCTTTTTTTGCCGGTTCCTCGCTCTGATCTTCTTGAAATAATTACTGCTCAGGATAAAGTAGCTAATCGTGCTAAGGATATTGCAGGTATCGTCATTGGCCGTAAAATGAGTATTCCGGAAGAAGTTCGTATTGTCTTTCTTGAGTATCTCCGTCGCTCTATTGCTACTTCATTCCAAGCGCTGCGAGCTATGAATGAATTAGATGTATTGCTGGAAACAGGCTTTAAGGGCCGAGAAGTTGATTTGGTTGAGCAGCTTATTGAAGAACTTGACCGCATAGAAGGTGAGACTGATGAGCTACAGGTTCAGGTTCGATTGTCACTCTATAAATTAGAAACAAAATTACCCCCTGTAGATGTCATCTTTTTATATAAAGTCATCGATTGGGTTGGCGATCTTGCAGACCGCGCTTATCGAGTTGGTAATCGCTTACAGCTTCTTCTAGCCCGTTAGCCCGTTAGCCCGTTAGCCCGTTAATTGCAGAGACTTTATCATGGATATTATCGCTGAGCATGGAACGATTATACTTATTTTAGCCTGTGTTTTTGGTTTTTTTATGGCTTGGGGTGTTGGAGCAAATGATGTAGCAAATGCTATGGGAACTTCTGTAGGCTCCGGTGCCTTGACAATTAAACAGGCTATTATCATTGCGGTTATTCTTGAGTTTGCTGGAGCATATCTGGCTGGAGGGTCGGTGACGGAAACTATCCGGAAGGGAATAATTGACCCTAGCATGCCGGAACTACTAGCAAATCCTGAACTACTGGTTTATGGGATGCTGGCTGCCCTGTTGGCCGCAGGAACTTGGTTGTTAATAGCCACTAATTATGGCTGGCCGGTATCTACAACACACTCCATAGTTGGTGCGATTGTAGGTTTTGCTACTGTCGGTATTGCTCCTTCAGCGGTTGACTGGAGCAAAGTGTCTTCTATTGTCGCTAGCTGGGTGGTATCCCCGGTGATATCCGGAACATTTGCCTTCTTGATTTTTATGAGTGTTCAAAAACTGATTTTAAATACGGATAATCCTTTTAAAAGTGCCAAGAAATATGTCCCTGTCTATATGTTCATCATGGGCTTTATTATATCTATGGTTACCTTAACTAAAGGGTTGAAGCATGTTGGTTTGCCGATTGATAGTAGTAGCAGCACTCTTTTGTCGTTATTGGTAGGTTTACTGATTATGTTGATTGGGAAATACGCCATGTCCAAAATAGCTGAAGTACCACAATCTGGAAGGAAATATCAATTTTCCAATGTTGAAAAACTTTTCGGCGTAATGATGATTTTTACTGCTTGTGCAATGGCATTTGCTCATGGTTCTAATGATGTTGCTAATGCCGTTGGTCCTTTAGCAGCGATTGTTAGCATTGTTTGCGCAGGAGGGGTTGCCAGTACAGCCATTATGCCAGAATGGATATTATTATTGGGAGGGCTAGGTATTGTTATTGGCTTGACTACATATGGCTACCGAGTCATGGCTACGATTGGTACTCATATAACAGAATTAACGCCAAGTCGAGGCTTTGCCGCAGAATTGGCGGCAGGATCAACAGTAGTTTTGGCTTCGGGGATAGGGCTTCCGGTTTCCACCACGCATACGCTCGTTGGTGCAGTATTAGGTGTAGGGGTAGCAAGAGGTATAGGGGCGCTTAATCTGAAAGTTATAGGCACTATTTTTATGTCGTGGTTGATAACGCTGCCTGTTGGAGCTTTTTTTGCTATTATATTTTTTTATATTATCAAGTGGTCATTCTCTTAAAATTATAGGGAAGAATTGGTGTTAGCCGAAAATCATCTCGAAAAGCGGTTCGCAAGGCGATTTACACCACCAATGCGATTGAATCATTGAACAGCGTGATCAGAAAAGCAATCAAGAAACGTAAGTTATTTCCGCATGATGATTCGGCAAAAAAAGTAGTTTACCTTGCCATGCGCGAGGCCTCGAAAAATTGGACGATGCCGATACGCAATTGGCGTTCTGCACTGAATCACTTTGAGACCTTTTCACGATAACGCTGCATAAGCCCCACTATTAATTAAATCGTATTTTTGTGAAGATAAAACATTAAAAAACACGATTTCAGTTCGAATATGCGCCATTCGAGCCATTTCACCCTTCATTTTCGATTTTCAGACGCAACTTGCCTGCTGAATCGATAAACCTCGTTTAATATTGTGCGCCACACACATTATTTCAAAACGTGTGCGATTTCGGCTTAAGCCAAGATAACGAGCTTTCGCCATGCCATAGTGTAATTTCAAAACGCCAAATACTCGCTCCACAGTGCAGCGCACGCCAGAATGTAAACGGTTAAAGCACTTATCATGTTCTGTTAATGGTTTATTTCGATAAGCACGTCTTATTATTCTGTTATCAATATTTCTATCATCCAGCCATTCACTGTGCTTCTTGCTGGAATAGGCACTATCCGCATAAACAGACGACTCTTCACCATCTAATAGCTCAGTGAAACAATTTGAATCGTGAATATTTCCTGCTGTGTAACCGATCGATTTTATCAACCCATCCTCATCGACATTTATGTGCGCTTTATAGCCGTAGGTACTTTTACTTCCCGTCAGAACCTGCTTTCACGTTCCACTTCGCGTCAGGATCCTGTGTTGAGTGCTTATCTTTATCCTTATTTGGGCGACACTGTTTAGCCTCAATTACGCTAGCATCAACAATACTGATACCTCCAGATTTAATATAAAGACCTTTATCTATAAGCTGGGAATTTATTTCTTGAAGCAACTTATCCATAAGCAACAACTTATCGAGCTTCTGTCTAAATCGCCAAAAAGTACTGTGGTCCGGCACTGACTCTGAAATGTCGAGCGCAATAAATAGACGAAATAAAAGATCGCGAGCAAGCTGTTTCTCTAGGGCCGAATCGCTTAATTTATACCAACTTTGCAGCAGCAGTGCCTTAAATATCATCAGTGGCGGCCATGCCTTCTCGCCTCGAGCACTTGAATGTATATCTTTCAGATGATGCTCTAAGCGAGCCCAATCAATGAGTTCATGGACAGACTAGAGTTCTTTCACTGCATCGTGATCAATCAGCATTGAATCTGCTAGACTGCGTTGTTTCAGATTTTCCAAGCCATGATTTCACCGAAAGGCATTGATTGTTCAAGGATTATTATACCTGATTTTCAGTTGTTTAGCGAGACTCGTGCAAAAGTCTCACTTTATAATTGTTTTTGAAACACGATTATCAGATTACGTTTAACTAAGGCAAATACACAGAGTTATTTACACTATCAATCAGGCCACCAACCTACTATTATTCATAGAATCATAAAGCTTCGCTCTCTTACCTACCAACACCTTTAATAGATAATGGCATAGAATAAAGTGCTTATATCTGTGTACCGCACGGTCAAGATGAGCCATCCCAACTGGCACCTTGAGCCATATGATATTATAAGTTCAACTAGAAACGAGTACAAACTCATGCTTAAATATTTTGTCCAATCGTTGATCATCTCAACTATCAGTACAACAAGTTTCGGTAGCCAACCTCAGGTATACTCTCAACAAGACTTGAATAATGAGGTCGTAATTGCCGCTTACTGGATGCAAAATTCTCCGGAATACCGCGCTCTTGTTTATCAAGGATTCAATATCGCTTCAGACCAAGTAAAAGAAAAGCTTACTCTTACTCCCAAAAACTCTCATCCAGCCATTATTATCGATATTGACGATACTATCTTAGGAAGCACTCCACTTTTTTCCAGCCTTGTTGGTACCGGGGATGCACTCGACACAGAGAGCACCACAGCTTGGTGGCACGATAAAGATCAACAACTGGAAGCTTTACCTGGTGCTGTCGATTTCATTAAACAGGTGGCCAATCTTGGCGTTGAAGTTTTCTATAGTAGCGAGCGTCCCCACAACGTAATGAAGCAAACTATCCAGACATTACATCATCATGGATTCCCCTTTGCTAACAAAGATCATATTCTGTTGCAACCTTCCGAAGGCTCTTCTATGAGCAAGAAAGAACAATACAACAGAGTTAAAAATAAAGGCTTCAACACCATTATGGTTATCGGAGACCAGCTTGAAGACATGACCACTCTTCCTCCACATTTCCTTACAAAACCACAAGCATGGAGTGATATACACTCAGAGAAGTTCGGGAACCAGTGGATAATAATACCAAATCCATTATACGGCCCATGGGAAAGCTCTCTCATAAATAACTACAACAGCTTAACAAGCCACGGAAAACATATAATACGCTTGGAGAAACTCAATACTTCTCTTAATACTACCACCGATCCTCAGTTCAGACAGCATATGATGCAAGCTGCTATCTGGCAAAATTTTTCTGGCAGTTGCTGGGCACTTAACTATCAAGCTTATAATCAGGCAATTTGGCAACTAAAACAAATCGCTAAAAACGCAAAAACCAACCTCCCAGCAATAGTAGTTAACGTCGACGGCACGATTCTTAACATTGCTGACAACCTCAGCCTATTAAATATAAAAAATAATATCCATAACCGAGATACAAAACTACTGCATACTGATAATACTTTGATCAATGGAGTCAAGCCTTTTCTACAACAGGCAAAAACCTTGGGATTCGAGATATTCTATATATCCAATCGTCCTATATCATCAAATCGAAAAAACGAATCTGGAGATATTGAGAGGGCAACTATTAGTAACCTCAAAAAACACGGATTACCCAATACAGATACAGATCACATTCTATTCGCGGCACATTATTGCCCAAACAAAGGCCTAGGTTGTGATAAATCATTCAGCAGAAAAGCAATTGAAAGTGGCCATATAAAAGGGAAAAAATACCAAATAGTTCTTATGATTGGAGATAAATTGGATGACTTTGATTTAACAGAACAAAAACTCAACCCACGCCTTGCAAAAACCGCAGATAAAGTGAAATCACAATTTGGAAGAAAATATATACTTATACCTAACTTACTCAGCATGCCCGACATTCGACTTACTCTCAGAGAGGCTGCTAACAATAAAAAACTCGAATTAATGACAGAAGAAGAGTTAGCAAAACTGCGGATCAACCAGCTAAAAGGCTGGCCAGGAAGACCCACTGCAGGCAAATAGATTCTCCGCCAGTCCACTTACCTTTTTTTGAAAATAAAAATAGAGAGCATTCATCCCTTTGTCGCCTATTTGCACTTCCATAGTATGTGGATATATACCCATCCACCTTAAAGTGCGTGATTATTGACTACTCTCACTCACCCCAAACACCTACTCTTCGTAGACTCATGATGATTCACTCATTTATCGCCTACCAACACCTTCAATGGTGACTGGTGTAAATCAATGGCCTATACGAAGATCTTGAGCTGCATTGTAAAGATTGTTGCATGCCGATATGCCAGTATATGATCTACTTTGTTGAATCATACTGAACTCCTTGAGACACAGGTAAAGACATCGTTGCCGCACCGACTTACCTGATCAGTCTTGAAAATATCATGATACCAAAATGATCCAAATCTTTCTCAATGGCATCCACACAGAAATCAGCTCCCTGATGTTAAATCAGAACTAGTCGACTGAACCAGCCCATAATAGCTAACAGGTGCATAAAACCACTCTCCACAGGAATATATATTATATCTGTCGGTCTCACCTGGTTAGTCCGACTAACAAATAATGAACCCTTGCAGTAGATAGCTTACCTGCCCGCTTCCAATTGCCATACCATGATGAGCGGAGGTGCACTGCAAGCTCAGGGACTGCCTAATCTCCCTTAATAGCAGCCGGGGCAGCTTTAGTTTGGAATCAGTGCTGTTGTGTTTGCACTTTTCCCTAATGATTGTCCATCCCATTATGAATCAGAGATTACTCACCCTTCTACAATTTTTAGCCCCATTCATTTGAGCCCTAATCTTATTAGCCACTCCGCAACTGGAAATAAAATATACTCCTATACTCATATACTCATATAGGAGTATATATCAAGATTTAACCTATTGTTTATTGCATTATTTCAGCTGTACTTGCGATTAAAACCTGAAGAACAACAGGGAATATTACTTGACAATTAATTTCATATACGTAGTATCTGCATTTCCATCTCATAGAGATTATCCTTGGTCAGTCGACGTAAGTTAATGAACCGACTTCTTTCCAACAAACATGATCGTTAGCATAGATGATAGTATTATATCTCTATCCAACCTAGCATTTTACATCAAATGTCAACGCCCTAAGCAGACTGACAAAGTCGTTTATTTGAATACTACTGATACTCAGACGGTATATATGAAATATATTTTATTTTTTTAAAAACATGCGCAGCTTGGAATAAAACTTACGCATTTTTGGGTATTGTTTCCAATCGTATTTTGTTCATCAGCTTTCCCTGCTCAGTATAAAGACTGGACACAAACTGGGCAGGTTGCTTTGATGAATATCATGTCAATAGATGACCATTCCGGCAGACAAAATAACACTGGCGCAAGAGAAATAATATTTGCTCCAAATATTGCGACTCAGCAAAAGGTATATGATAATCTACACGAGTTCATGATGCAAAGCAATGAGGTAAATGAAGAAAATGGGAAAGATGGTCATTGCTTTCAAAGTATATTTCGGCATAATGATCTCCCACCCATGCCCTGCTGCCCTTCTTCTGACAAACATGACGAATGCTCCAAAAAGTATCATTCGATGCCCCAAGATACAACTGCATATTTAGACGAAGAATCAATCTCCAGCAACGAAGGCCACTCTCTTTTAAACTCTACCGGCGATAGCATTGAGCTACTCATGTCTAGCGATTGCTCTCTATATGCTGTTATAAGAGCATTAGATCACCCTTTCAACTCATATACCTTTAACAATTCAAGGTGGAGTTTCTTATGCTCTTGGGCAGGAAGAACTTTGCCATGCGCCTTTTTGGGCAAAAGATGTAGTTCCATATGAGAGTGGAGCCTCTCCTATAGACCAATATCAATTATATATTACCCAAAATTATTGTGATAGCGTCAAAGGAACTAACAAAAAATATTCTTGCTTTGTATTTAAACTGCATCTATCACCCGAGGAATGCTCGCAGATGAGAACTAACTATAATACTACTCAACGCGGCACAAATCTTATAGCCTATGACCCTTTGAAGCTTGTTGTGAGAAGATCTGAGAGGACGTGCAACTTTATACAAGCAATAGGCACCGTCCAAGCTAGAGAACAAAGAGGAAATCAATATATCTGGGCTTATCCTCAGAATTCTTATTATGATCAGCGTGTGACAGACGTCGATATACTTGTGTTTAATCGTGATGTCTTTTGCAAAGACAATATTCATATCCCAGCGATAATTAATATGAAGCGTCCAGAATCTAATAGTGGATCACAAGCATTTCCTGTTCATTTTTTAATAACACAGGATGATACCTCTGGATCTCTTACTGTGGATGTTGATATTGAGCCTTTGCGCACGAATTCCAGCATTTCGCCAATGGCAACTCTACAGGCTTGCTTGGAAACAATCATTACAACAGATGAAGCCACTCAAAACACAACACTTAATGAAACGTCTGTGACTCCTAATTATCAGGATGGAATTCTCATCAAGGACAACTCTGGGGATGGGGATATACTACATTATACGTTTAATATTAACGGTGATATATTCAACAGACCATCGGCCGGCCAGTCTATTGGATTTAAATTTAATTGGCATGATCAACAGCATGATAGGTGGTCAATTACACCTACTCCGCGTGGTCCATGCAATTGGATACTAAAGGGGGAGGCGTCACCTGGCATGCGTAATAGTATACTTGCTGCCAATTGGAAATCCGTGACGGAAACCCACCCTCTTCCTGCAGATACTGATACTTATGGAAAGATAAATAGATATGCGCAAGCATTTACTGGAAGTATGACATTTACAATATCTGAAGATGATTGTGGTACAAATTTGAAAGAGCATAAAACTACTTGTCGTGTTTCTATTGCGAATAATAAGATAGGAAATGCAGTAACAAGTGCTTATCTAATCACTAATGATAATGCAGTGACTGCACCAAAAAATAAGACATTACGTGATCTTAGTGATAAATGCAAAAGAGTATTCAAAGCCATGTCATGACCGGCAGAAACCCTACACCTAAATGGTGTGATTGTGATACATTAGCACCACAAAAAATATTTGAAGCTACGGTAAAAAAGGTGGGTCAACCTTCGATAATAAATACAACGGTACGAACACTTGCTCTAACAATACACGACCAAAATTATAAACCTCAAAACGAGACAGGGAAGGCTTCCTGCGTCCGGGAAGTTAATGTGAAGAAACTGGTCTTTTTTACCACGGGAAAAAATGACCCGAAATCAATACGCAAAAACCTATACCCTGGCAGTGTACACATGTCCGTTCAACAAGCCGGCTACAAACGACAGGTGCTTACTGCTTCTTTTTCTAATCTTCCTAAAAATGTATTTAAGGTGACACTGCATGACAATGAAGGCACCATATCTTATGCCGATCCGACAAGACATAACACACAGAGTGTTATAGATTTGTGTCTTCCTTGGAACTCTACAACTGAAATGTATATCGCATCCATTTTCATAGAAAGTTTTAAGGTAGACCGATCTGAAATAATTAAAGAAAATATAGCAACGACCACCGTGATACAGAAGAGAAATATGAACAATATTCCAAAAAGCGATTTTAAAGAGGCAAAACAGAAAGACGATCTGATGAGCCGCATGTCAAAAATTGACATAGCGCAACCAAGCACAGAAGCTGTAGGCATTGCTGGCTGGCTTGGCTCCTTTATGGGTACTAAAAAGCCACACTCTGTTATTCCACTAAAAGCACTCAAAGATTAGTAGTCACTCACTCCCTGTTGGTGACGAAATTACTAGCACTATAAGTATAGCCCTATGAATATACGGACGTAAAACTAAAACTCAAATGACTTGATAGGTTCGCACCTATTCCTGATAGGCTCATAGTGCTTAGTTCCTTTGTCGCCTACTCTCACCTTCAATCGTAACGGGGATATACCCATGCCACTTGAAGGTGTGGGGTTATTGGTTACTCTCACTCACCCCAATCACCTACACTCGTAGTCTCATTGAATTTTGCTAGGGAATCTATGATTGAATCTCCAAAACGCCGAAGACAAACGTGATCCTGAAATGCACCAAACACATAAAGGAAATCAGTGGTACTTTGGCATGAAGACCCATGTTGGTGCGGATGTAAATAGTGGTACTGCTCATACAGTAACAGTTACCTCTGCCAATAAAGCAGATATTGGCGAACTGCCCTCCTTTTTTGCGAGAAGACGACGAAGTAATCTTTGGCGATGTGGGCTCATATAAGCTAGGCGCACGATTCTTAGGATTACACTGGAAGGTCAATGACAAGCACAACCCAAGAAAAGGCAACCTAAGGAATCTCTGAACAAGTATAATAAATGTGCGATAATACAGCCACACAAACAAACAGCATTGTCCTATGAAACAAATAACTTTCGCATCCGCAGAATACACCCATAAAAAAGTTATCACTAAACGTGAGCTCTTTCTAAATGAAATGGAAAAAACCGTACCATAGGTACGCCTGCTCAATATTATAGAACCTTACAATCCTAAGGGAAGTCAAAGGTCTCCCACCAATGCCAATGAAACGCATGTTGCGGATTTATTTCTTACAGCAATGGTACTCATTATGAGATCCTGCAGCAGAGCATGCCTTATACGATATGGACTGTATGCGGCGGTTTGCGCAACTTGAATTATCAGATGCCATACCTAATGAAACCACCACACTTAATTTCAGACGACTAATTGAAAAGCACCTGCTTAGCGCAACGATCTTTGCGGATATCAATCAATATCTTGTTGAAAAAGGCATCAAAGTATCTCAAGGCAGCATGGTAGATGCGACCATTATTCATGCTCCCGGCTCTACTAAAAACAAAGACAAAAAACGCGACCCAGATGTGCGTTCCACCCGTAAAAACAACCAATATTATTTTGGTTTTAAAATACACATAGGACCAGACATCAATAGCAACGCTATACATAGCGCAACCATCACACCAGCCAATAAAGTTGATGTTAACGAGTTACCCAAGTTACTGCGCAAAGATGACAAAGTAGTATTCGCAGATTCGGGTTATACTAGTGACACTTACAAACGAGGAGCACGCAGCCTTGGCATGATCTGGAAGGTCAATGACAAACGTAAACCAAAGAAAAATATGAGCTCATCGCAAAAGAAACAAAACCGTAAAAACTCACAACTGTGCGCCAGAGCTGAGCATTGCTTTCGCGTGATAAAATGTCAGTTCGGATACAAGAAAGCCAGCTACAAAGGCTTAGTAAAAAATGCAGCTCAAGTATTCACCCTGCTTGGACTGGCCAATCTTTACATGCTACGAGGGCGTTTGGGGGGTTAATCCGCCCAAAACTCACCAAAAGCGAGGGAAACGAAAAAAATAGGTCGAATTTACCTAAAAACACGCCCATAAGATGAATATATACACCATAAATTTAAATTTAGATTTTTAGGCTTGGGTAAAAAATCAACGTGCTTGTTCAGAGATTCATTAAACATCATAAGTGGCGCCATGCCTTTTCGCCTCGAGAACTTGAATGTATATCTGTAGAAGACTTTTCTCGTCAGCTGCATGTCGGTATCCTGCCTGATAAAACCCAAGCATCCGCAGCAGAGTTTTGAGACAGGTCATGGAGGAATATCCCTACACGATTGAATGAAATTATTCTGACAATGGTACAAATATAAAGGCACGCCGGATCATGATTTTGTGTCTTTGAGTCAAGATCATAGCACTGGGCAAGAAATCCACGAGAGTGAAACGACCGCAAACACATGGCAAAGACCGTGCGTGTGATCAAAATATTAATGAAGATGCGGCATACTAAATATATCTTTGATTAAAGGCAGGATCGCAGAACTGCCCTTGCGCGGTTTGTGGATTTTTATAATGAGACCTTTGCACGATAACGCTGCATAAGCCCCACTATTAATTAAATTGTATTTTTTTGAGGATAAAGCCTTAAAAAACACAATTACAGTTCGAATATGCGCCATTCGAGCCATTTCACCCTTCATTTTCGATTTTCAGACGCAACTTGCCTGCTGAATCGATAAACCTCGTTTAATATTGTGCGCCACACACATTATTTCAAAACGTGTGCGATTTCGGCTTAAGCCAAGATAACGAGCTTTCGCCATGCCGTAGTGTAATTTCAAAACGCCAAATACTCGCTCCACAGTGCAGCGCACGCCAGAATGTAAACGGTTAAAGCACTTATCATGTTCTGTTAATGGTTTATTTCGATAAGCACGTCTTATTATTCTGTTATCAATATTTCTATCATCCAGCCATTCACTGTGCTTCTTGCTGGAATAAGCACTATCCGCATAAACAGACGACTCTTCACCATCTAATAGCTCAGTGAAACAATTTGAATCGTGAATATTTCCTGCTGTGTAACCGATCGATTTTATCAACCCATCCTCATCGACATTTATGTGCGCTTTATAGCCGTAGGTACTTTTACTCTTCCCGTCAGAACCTGCTTTCACGTTCCACTTCGCGTCAGGATCCTGTGTTGAGTGCTTGTCTTTATCCTTATTTGGGCGACACTGTTTAGCCTCAATTACGCTAGCATCAACAATACTGACACCTCCAGATTTAATATAAAGACCTTTATCTATAAGCTGGGAATTGATTTCTTGAAGCAACTTATCCATAAGCAACAACTTATCGAGCTTCTGTCTAAATCGCCAAAAAGTACTGTGGTCCGGCACTGACTCTGAAATGTCGAGCGCAATAAATCGACGAAATAAAAAATCGCGAGCAAGCTGTTCCTCTAGGGCCGAATCGCTTAATTTATACCAACTTTGCAGCAGCAGTGCCTTAAACATCATCAGTGGAGGCCATGCCTTTTCGCCTCGAGAACTTGAATGTATATCTTTCAGATGATGCTCTAAGCGATCCCAATCAATGAGTTCATGGACAGAGTCGAGTTCTTTCACTGCATCGTGATCAATCAGCATTGAATCTGCTAGACTGCGTTGTTTCAGATTTTTCCAAGCCATAATTTCACCGAAAGGCATTGATTGTGCAAGGCTTATTATACCTGATTTTCAGTTATTTAGCGAGATTCGTGCAAAGATCTCATAATACTGTGAAAATACATAAAGGAATCAATAATATGACACCATACGAATTATTAAAAGAGTACTTTAAACTGTAAGCATTGGGACGAAATATCACATCGGTATTACAACCTTGGCCAGACCCACTCATCTAATCATGATTGAGCGCTGGTTCAGTATAATAACTTAGCAAATTCATGTGTCAAATTTTCTTGACCAGAACAACTTTAGGGACTGGGGTAATACACCAACGAACTAAAAATACCAATCATAATGGCACTACCTGACAATGAATGATGCTGGATGGTGTTACTATATCAAAGTTAGGATAAGCCTTTTTTCAATATAGACATCTTGTGTGCTAAAAAATTGCGATACACCTAGAACTGTTATATCTGACAACAGAAGCCGCCGACATTACCCTGATGACTTTTGGTATTCTTACCAAATTTGCCATAAAATCGCTCATCTGCCCGCTTCAGTAGCTACCGTTTAGTTACTTATCAAGGTAGAGGAAATTTGAAAGAACCCCGTCGCTAGGGGGGATACCATGACCTATATTGACGGATATCAGGGCAACTTTATCCTTTAAATCAGCACTATTTTGTTTGCGCTTTTTGTTCATGATCGAGTAGTTCATTGGTTATGGATAAGAGCTTATTCTCCCACCTCCAATTTTGGACCAGCTCACTCAGACTCTCTCAGTATAATTAGAGGCCTTAGAATCATTATTTCACTACAACAGAAGCGTTTATTTTTTCAAAGCGCTTCTGAATAGCTCTCAACTGAACATCCACGCTTGTTTCCACCAAGCCGATCTCACTTTCCATAATGCAGTCACCCATAGAAAGCCGCGGATCAGCCACTAGGTCAATAAAGTCAACACCTGTATATTCTTCCAGAATTTCACTGATTTTCCCCTTAATCATACTATACTGGCTCTGAGAAACACGAATAGTTACCTGCTTCTCATTTCGAACATGCTGCAACGCATTCTTCACCAAGCTAACAGCTAGTTCTTCCTGATCAAAATCACCAATAATCTTCTTTACTCCCGTAAGCAATATATCCACCATTGATTTTTCAATTCCTGCCAGGTAATTAACCGTTCTACTAACAACCTTTAATATTTGTTCAGCCTGCTCAAACTGACTTTCTTCCAAACCCTCCAGATACCCCTTCTCTTTTTCCTGCTGGAAAACTACTTTTGCCTGTTCAGCAATATCTCCGGCTTGAACATGACCCTGATCAATCACTTTCTTCGCTTCAAGATAAGTTGAATAATCACTGCCCTTCAACACCTTACACGCCGAGTCTACATAAAGATTGTTTGCTGTTATGATAAAAGGTGTTGCCATTGCCTATTCACCTCTTTATAGCTTTTTATTAATAGACTGAGTCCTTGCTCTTTCGAGACAATGTCACTCTGCGGATGTTCCAAATGATTACGCCAAGATCTGGGTAATTTCAACAAAAGTCTTTTCCTAAATGCTTGTGTCATGTCAGCATATACAATAGCCAAAACCTGCAATCCACTTAGCATTAAAGATGACTTAAATCGATCGGTATTATTCCAATCAACCAAAATGCCTGGAGCATCACCCTGAATAGCACTGAGCAAAAACTGAGCTTTTTTTACCGCAAAATAATAAGCATCCTCACCAAGGCATTGCTCCAACTTGACTCTATCCTCACGCTTAACAACAGACCTTATGACGCGTTCATTGAGGACAATACCAATATACAAAACAAGTTGTATTAACTCTTCGCTGCTGGCTAAAGCCACTCTCTTTTCTGCTACATCAAACTCATAATCAAAATCTGCATTTAACCCAAAGTGTCCTAGCAAATATTGAGACAAATAACTATGGCTCTGGTCTTTCTTGCACAACAACTTCACTAATTGCGCATACTTTACTTTCTTCAGCCATGATCCATGAATATAGCTAACCGGACACAAATTAAACTCAATAATTCGCTCAATCAAATTATTATTCTCTGACCCCATTATTATCGAAGATGTCTCTACCATTAGTATATCTCTATCTGCATATCATCCTCTGAATCATCGCCATGATTATTTTTAGACTTTTTCCGAAACAAAGACGTTATAGACTTAAACGCTTTTTTATTAAACACAAAGAAAAGTACACCGAACAACACAAGGCTCATAAAAAGAACAGCAATAAATATCAGTACTTTATCTGTCTTATGCCCAACTTTGTTTCCCCCAGACTGACCAGACACTCCTACCTGACCAATACGTGCAGCAGGAAATAACGAAACAGAAATTTTATCAAGGCTCAACCCATCAATACTATGCGCTACCAACGATTTTACTTTTGGAATAAATCCTGATAATTCCAATTCAGGAGTATACTTGATAAATATCGATGCCGACGATGGGTACGTCATTTCCGTCAGTGAGTCAGTTTTCTGAGGTAATACTACATGAACACGCGCAGTGATCACCCCGTCAATCATTGACAAAGTTGACGATAATTCCTGAGACATCGAATAAGTATAACGAGCCCTCTCTTCAGTAGGAGATGATATCAACCCTTCCTTAGGAAAAATATCGCCAATAGATAAAAATTTATCTTTCGGATAGCCATAGCTTTTCAATAATCTAATGGCTTTTGCCACATCTTCAGTCTTTATCATTAGAGTGAGGTTTTTATCTTTATCCTGGATTTTATCAGCAGCAATACCACCATCTAGCAAAATAGCCAGCATTTCATTGCCTTCAGATTCACCCATTCCAGAGTACAACTCAACCTTACAACCAACAAGAATCAGAGCAATAAATAATATAATACAATTTCCAAGTACTGAACGAGCTATTCTATTTTTCATATATATGGAACCCTACTGGTTACGCAATAAAGTATCAAATGCCTGCGTTCCTTTGCTAACAATCTTACCAATGAAGTCTTCAGTGATCATCAAGTTGGTCATTGTCCATTGCGTTTCAAACATCTCACGCATACTCATCACTTCATCTGATGGTTGCAAATGCGATTCAACATCTCTGGCCCCTTTTTCTACCTGCTCCCGAATCCCCTGCATACCTTTTAAAATCTGGTCACCAAGAGTACCTGAATCGGATGCCATTTCAATATTCCCCCTTACAGGCGAGCCACTCTCAAGAGCTCCTTGCCCCGTATTACCCCATATACTATCACCTACAGCTTCTCTATTCCTAACCTCTATGGAATCAGTAAAAGCATCCTGGCCTCTACCAAAACCGGCTTGTTCACTATTTTCAGGATTTTCAACCGGAGGCAATACTTCATACCCTTGTTCAAAATCAGAGAACATAGATGGAGGCAAAACACCTTCTTGGGGATTTCTAAAACCTTCTTCTCCACTACTTGCAAGCAATCCAGAAAACTGCTCAGCCAACATATTATCTGGCTGCTCTGCAACAACAAAATCATTTACCGCATTTATGCCCTTTTCTACAATACCTTTCGGGTTACTAACGCTATCGGCCATTCTAGTGCTCCCTTAAGCCCTTAAAATAAATTCACTACAGAGATACGTCCTAACTCTCTACCTATTCTCATATCAAAGCTTCTATCTGTACGCATTTATGCATGCACTACTCACATAGAAGAAATATTGTCAAACTGCTCGCCCAACATTTTTATGACACCCTCAATATTAGGCCTACTAAAAGATTCATTAACCAGAAATGAACATAAAAACATATCGTCATCCCCCTGAATACCCGACAACAATGGAAACCTAATAGATTGTGAATAATGACAACACTTTAGCGCTGCTGTTAACACCTCTAAACGATCGTGGCTAGATATTCTCCTAATAAGATAAAATAATACCCCATCCTCACGAGCTTCAATATACACATCACCTCGTCTCTCAAACTCTAGCTTAATGACACCACTACCACTGAAGTCTAACTCTTCAAACCCAATTCCCCGACCAACGTCGGCAATCATCTGATCTCTCCAGTCCATAATTATATTTCCTTTCCATCAATTAGATCAATCAGGTATTGAGTTGATACCACCCTCGGAAGAAGCAGATTTTACTAACCCACCACTACCAACACTGGATGACATAAATTCAAGGTCGGCTGTCACTTCACCTACAATACCAAATCCTAGCTCAACATCTAGCAGACCTTCAACTTCTTCCCCTGCTTCCTCTTCAATAAAACCATCAAGACTTTCCTGCGACGAGGCAAGCATATTTTGCTTTGTGTCTTCATTATTAAACATTTCCTCCGGCATCAACCTAATTAACCACACTATTTTAGTCATAAGAAATATTTTTGCAGATAACTCTTTAACTCCAAATTTTACTGGCAATTGATCAAAGTCAGTTTCAGTCACCCACTGTTGCTCAACTAAATTCAACATTTTCCTGAGAATATCTTTACTTTTTATATCTTTACTCGTATCCTTCTCACTTTCAACACTACTTTTAGACGCAAAAACAACATCTCTATTTTTAAAACCACCATTATTATCTTTTTTATCTCGCCATGTTTTTCCATCATTCAATGACTGATACTTACCAGTAATAATACCTAACAGACCGTTAAAACCTTCATTAAACCTAAGTGTTTTAGTTACTTCATCATCCACCATCTCTGTAAGTTCACACTCCATACTCCCGATAATATCCTGTATTTGTTCAACATCACATGCATACTGAGGAAGGTGATCTTTTAACTGCCCTAATGTAGTCCTTAGCAAGCTTAGCTCACTTACTTGCCCTTTAAGTTGCTTGATATCATTTTTGTAAAGCTCTTTGTCAAAACAACCATCATTAACATCCGCCTCTATTTTATTAAGAATATATATGGCAGTAATATCTTTATGATCAGCACCACTCATTCCATCTTCCTCCATCAAAACCATTTTATTTTCAACTTATTTATCATTAAAACACTAAGCTATAAATTCTTCCTGACCTCCGGAGAAGTCCATCCTGTTATAATACATGGCAATTTCATCACACGCATCAACTATAGAAAGAAAAACCCTGGCTGTTAATAATTCCGTAATATTCGCCTGAAGTCTTATTTTATCATTACCAGACTGATCTACCCTAACCCCGATCTCTTTAACTCTCAACGCTACAACCTGTTTAATATCTGCATTTTTAAATTTAGATTCAAGATCATCAAGAAGCTTTTTCGGAGTATCAATAAACTCTTTGGATGCTTCTGTCATTACTACTTTTCCCATTATTTTTGGACTTATCCTTGATGACAGATCACCTAGACCCTTCCAAAAATCTTTATCTACAGGAGTCCCGTTTTTTTCAGAGACTTCCAACAACCTTTTTAATTCCCTTATATCATCAGTAGAACTTCTTACTTCTTCTTTCGTCTGTTCTATCTCCATTACTGCGACAACTTCTTCCAGTAATTTCTTACCTGCCCCATTAAAGTCATCTGCCATGCCATCAATAAGGTCGTCCTTCTCTTTATCGGTCAACTCTTCTTCATTACTTAATTTCTTCAAGAGACTTTTTATAAGGCTCGCTCTTTCTTCCGCAAAATCGCTGGCATCAGTGCCAGATGGACTCCCTGCGCCTCTCGCCCCTTCTTTATTTTCACCCTTATTAACTTCTCTTTCTTTTCCCTTCCCAGACTTAATATTTAATTTGCGACTTTGCTTATTCCCAATACTCCTAGCAATTTCTTCGGCATCACCCACATCATCACCAGGATTGCTCGATAGAGCGGACACAGCATTAGTTTGAGATCTCACCACTTCACCATTCATTTTACCCATCTGAGCACTCTTACCTACAGACGAAGGAGTTAAGCCCTGAGTGCTACCTACCCCCGCATGCTGAACTCGTGATGCGCCGTCCATATTCATTCTCCTTACCAAAAACAATGATATCTAACCACAATAAAAAGCAGTCTGCATAACTGCCGACTGCTTCTGCCTACTACACGAGTACTACTATCCACTAATCCAGCGCTAACTAACCCCTGGATAAATTTTTGAGATTATCGAAATGAATTCGACTAATCTCATCAATTTTAGTCTGACAGTTCTTAACTTGGTCTTGCTGTAACTGCATCCACTCATTCCAAGACTGCGCAGCATTTTCATGGGTTTTTTGGATGGCTTCGTCTTTCTTTTGCTCCGCCGCCTCATCTGCTGCTGCAAACTTAAACAAACCACCAACAGCTTGCCCCGTACCAGTAAAGATAGAGTTCGCAGCCATTGCCTGCCCTTGTCTACGCCCCATATCCATCTGTCGCTTCTGCTGTTTAGTTGAGTCAAGATCCGCAGCCTTTTGTTGTTCTGCATGTTTATCTTGATCTATGGTAACTTCTTTCTTGTTTTGCTCGCTCTGTTGAATTTCATCTTGCTGGCTATCTAACTTTTCCTCAGACTTCTTCTTAGCAGACGCATTAGCATCTTTCTCAGATTGCTGTTTATCCTGCGTCTTTGCTTCCGTCTTTTTATTAGTACTTTTCAATCTCGTTTGCGCAGCATTATCGTCACTATCTGCGTTCTTCTTACTAGTTTTTTTCTTCCCACTAGAGCTACCATCAACATCATCTTTACTACTAGTTTTACCACTGTTTTTGGCACCTTGTGCTGATGACCGCACTTCAACGTCATCAATTTTTGTGCTTGCAGCACTGTTACTACCTTTCCCCTTCGGCCCTTTTATTTTTACTCCTGAAGCCCCAGCTTTCATTGATAGAGCACCACCTGCGATAGACATGCTTCCTTGAACGACATCTGCAACCAAAGTCAATACTGCGGCTTTCTTTATATGTTCAACTTGATTTAACACTGATTGCTTAGCAGAATCATATTCAGCACTGCGAGCCTCTCTAGCATAACGTCTCTGCTGTACACTCATCTGATGAATCAACGACAATACCACAAATATATCAGCCTGCTGCTTTAAACTCTCTTCTAAAAATGCTTTATTAGGTGAGTCAGACATTCTTTGAGCACTCTGCGCAAGCGATAACAGCTTTTTACTAACATTAGGGTATCCTTCCAATCTGTTCAGCAAAGAAAGCTGCTCTTTCAATTTATCAGGACTACCAGTAGAAAGAAGAATTTTCGCTGTTTTCTCATCAAATCCCATCCGCCCAAGCAGCTTTATCATATTCTCACTGCCAGCCAATGAACCTTTTGGCATCACACCTTTATTCACAAGACTTAACAACTCTTTTATTTTATTTTCATCAAAGCCAATATCAACCAATTGTTTTGCTTCAGGATTATTGTTGAATAACTTCTTTAATTGACTTTTACTTAAATCATCACCCATTAACCTATCATCACTCAACGAAAGCACTATGTCAGCTTGATCATTATCATATCCCATGCCTACCAGATCTGCTTTTCTCTGAGTATACGCATCACCATGTTTTTCCTTAACACTGGCTTGAAAAGCTCCTGGATCACTTTGTGAGCGCAGCAGGTTCTTAATTTTCTGATCATCAAACCCCTGCCCTCCCAACAAAGCTGCCTTATCCTCTTCTGTCAACTTACCCTTGTCCTTAAACAATGAATCTATATAATTAGACGCACCTGATAATACTGCTGTATTCCTTTGTAACACCTCTTGATCTTGTGGTGTTTGAATTCCCAATTGAACACGAACCATTGTCACTGCCGTTTCCTGAGATGCAGATTCAACGGCTGCTCCCAATCCAGCCAAATCTTTACTTGCCACCTGATTAGCAGCAGCTTGCGCCTGCATTCCCATCTCTTTGGGCTCCATTAATGTAGGCCTATGCTCCAGCTGATGAATAATTGCGTTTTCCTCTTTCTTCATCATTTGCAATTTAGTATCACTACCAATCAATCCAGCGCCAACAACTTCTTTATCCTCACCACTCTTAACTACAGAAGGTAAACTATAATTAACAGGCTGTCCGCCTATTCCCCGCATTGCATCTTCCATAAATCTTGCTCCTATATAACTTCTTAATAACTTCAGGATTAAACTACCGTTAGCCAGCCTTTATATTTGCACCCAATTGCTTTTTCGTATCATCGTTGTCACTCATTATGGAAGCTATTCTTGAATGCCCATCCTGCAGCTCTTCTAATGCCGCCTTCAAAGACTCCAGAGCATCATCTAGCGTTTGCTGTAGACGTAACATAAATGCCTGAAGCTCTTTTGAGTCAGCCTTAAGCATTTCACTTTCATAAGTATAAACACCCGAAGCAATCTGCGCACCACCTGATACTACTTGAGCTGCGCCTCCTGCAATCTGACCAACCCTGGCAGCCACATCCGCGACTTTCGCTGCCACTTTTGATGCTATCCCAGCCACACCTGACGCACCCGCTCCACCAGACGCCACAGCTAAAGCAATCATTATCACCAGCACTACAGCCGCAACAATATAACCAGCCTCCTCCTCACTAAGATTAAATTGATTTACCAGTAGCTTCGTAAACGGTTTCGTTATTAGCTCTCCATCCATTTCTTGATCAACCATCATTACCACAGTGAGAGCCATAGCTGCAATCATAAATCCTGCGGCAACCGCTCCTACCCCAGAAGCAATCATTACCACTGTAACAATAGCCATAATACCCAAAGCTATATAACCAAAAAGCTTTGACAGAGCACTAGAGCTTTTAGCCTCATCAGCTTTTACAATGGCTTCTTTAAGCTTTGCGATTGTCTTTTTACCCATCCTCTCTTTTTCAACCAACCCAATTTTTATAGTCTCCTGATCAAATGTAAGCCTATTAGTCTGCATTTTACTCTGAATGGCACTTAACATAGTTGCCAGCATGTCCGTATCCCAAAGGTTATCCCCTGCTAACATCAAACGAGAAATCTTTTGATAATCGCTTTTTATTTCGTCTACTAGCCCCTTGGGCTCACCAGCAAGAGCATTGACTTTAACTGTAGTCTCAGCAAAACCATCCTTGCCAAAGGTAAGGTTAAATACTTTCTCAGCTTGTTTTAACTGTGATTTCTGACCCTCAGTCAATTTCACAGAAAGACTACCGTTAACATTTTTCGCATCACCAACACTTTGACTTTCTCCATCAACTGCTTGCCAAATGCTTTTCCATGTTTCGTCAGTAGACTCCGCCTCAGTAGATAGCGGTGTCGCAATCATTTTAATTAACTCAGTCTTAGTTGATGGATCAAGTTCTTTCCCTTTCATACTTTCTAATTGTTTAATCCCCTGCATAACTTTAACGTTCTTTACGATGACCTTGACTGCAGGTTTTAACTCTGCCTTAGCATTTTTAAAATCTTCCATTTTAATACTTGTAGCCCCACTATCTTGAGCTAGTTTTTTAAATGCTTCTATACTTGCGCCATTTGTTGATGCTACCACCGGCTGTTCAAGACGATGTCTAAATTGTAAATTATTTTCTTGTGGAATCTCACGTCTGGACTGCGACGAAGTCAAATCGTAACCACGCTTAACTCTATCATCAACAACATTATCTGTAGGTAAATATCCTACTTTATCTAAGTTTACAACACTACTAGCACCTGATTCACCTATAGATGGCATACCGTACTCCTTAATCAGTTTATTCGTAAAAAATTATTCAAAATTTGAAAGCATGCTTTCTGCACGTTGCTTTTCTTGTACATATTCAGGATTATTTCCAGCCCATTCAACAGCTGTACTATAAGAATTCTTTGCTTTTTCATCATCACCCAAGGCAAGATGACAATCACCAAGATAAACCATAGGCCTAGGATCTTCCGAGTCAAGAACAGTGGCGAAAGAAAAGATTTCTAGCGCACTCGTGAAATTCTTTAACACTTGCTGACACGAACCTAACCCCATAAAATATTTTTTGTTAAAATGATCATAAAAACATAGAAACTTAAATATTTCCAAAGACTCCTCATACTTACCACTTTGATAAAGACTATAAGCTATTGAGTAAATTGCTTCCATTGACTCTTCACTAATACTCTTTAAATCTTTAAACGTCCCTCCTCTACCGAAGAACTCAAATGCCTGGCCATCAAGGCTTTCATCACCACCTAACTTTAGTTTTTCAATATCCACTTTCACTTCTCCTTATATTAAAGTAGATTAGTATAATTTCTTTATCTCAGATTCTGTATTACTGCATTCAATGATTGATAATATTTATTAATAAAATTAGAAAGCATTTCAAATGACTGATTGTATTTATTTATAGTTTGTTGCAATTTCGTAGTCTCAAGCTGAGATTGACTGGTTAACGCTTCTATTTTGCCTTTCAGTCCTTCGATATCAACATCCCAGTCTGCTGAAGTATGTTGCAGACCTTGGTGGAGGGGGTCTCTGTCTCTAGTGGAATATTCAGCCCCCAAACTCTTCCAGTACTTTACAAATTCTGGACCAAAATCATTCCAGTTACTAGTACCCAGAGCCGCTTTTTTATCCTTGGCTCTAGTTAACCAAACGTTGGCCGTTTCAAGTTCTTTATTTTTTTGCTGAATCGAGGCAATTTGTTCCCGCAACTGGACTTCTATTATTTCAGCCCGTTGGGTTAAAATAGACATGACTAAAGCATCAAGACTGAGAGTATTAGGATCCAGCGGTGGGTCAAGATTATCTAGGGGCAAAGTCGCTGTTGCACTGGGCTGTATAAACGCATTGACAGCCATAGCTCCGGGTCCTATATACTCCTCTTTCTGCCAATTGCTGGGATTACTCACTTCTGACATCATTGCAACCGGCGCCCTTACTACCACCAACTCTCTAGCAAGATTACTAAGCGGCCCGGATTTTTGCAACGCATTCAGCGTTTCTTTATTGGCTGCATCAAACTCAACGGAAGATAAAAAATCATCAGACTTATTTCCGTCAGCCATTGCTAGCCATGCATTCAACTGATCATCATTGAGTCCCAGTTCTCTTTGAAGTTTAGCACGTAAATCAGGCTCAACAATACTGGGAAAACTGCTTATGCTGTCACCTTCAGGAAGTGACGTCAAAATAGGATTAATACTTGTATCTGCGCTTGCCATAAACAGGCTCCCTGCCAATTCTAGACCTGCCATTCCGTGCAGGATTAAAATATATTTCTTCTCCTCTATTGCCTAATACCTATTGCCTTTTTAATAAACTTTAAAAAGAAGGCATAGAGAATTACGAAATCTATATATTTAACTGTAGATCAAAAAACCAAACATAGTTAAATAAATATCACGAAATTCCTAGTAATAAGTGCAATGCCTAAGAAAAATCGCCCGCTGATATATCCCCTTACCATTCAAGATGCTTGATATTTAATCAGTTTTTCTGCATTCTACTATTATGCCAAGTCAACCTCACCTCACAGCAAAAAACAGACCTAGTGTCACGCCACAAGAAAACGCGTGATACCCTAGGTAATCTCTGATTGAATCGCCAAAACCTAGTACAATAGGATTGCTATGGCAAACCGGTTATCCAAAATGAAACAACAAAGTTTTGCGTCGCTCAGCTACGCAGCCAAAAAACGCAAAACTCGAAAATAGTTATTTCTTGAGAAAATGGAATTTTGTGTTCCTTGGGCAGCCTTTGAAGCAATCATTAAACCACATTATCCGAAAAGTGGACGTATTGTAGGGCGCAGCCGATCGTCCTGACCACCATGCTGCGTATCTATCTCATGCAGCAATGGTTTCAACTATCCGATCCGATGATGGAAGACACGCTGTATGAAATTGAATCAATGATAAGATTTGCTAAATTGGATCTGTGCGAAGATCGGTTACCTGATGAAACAACTATCCTGAAATTTCGTCACCTATTGGAGCGTAATCAATTGACTGACAAGTTATTTGCTGCGGTCAGTGAGCACTTGAAACTACACGTCCTTGCACTTTCAAAAGGCACCATGGTAGATGCCACATTAATAAGCGCTTCGTCCTCGACCAAAAACGCCGAAGGCAAACGTGATCCTGAAATGCACCAGACACGTAAAGGACATCAATGGCACTTTGGCATGAAGATCCATGTCGGTACGGATGTAAATATTGGGACTTCCCATACAGTAACGGTTACCTCAGTCAATACAGCGGATATTGACGAGCTGTCTGCTTTGTTGAGAAAGGAAGACGAAGTAATCTTTGGCGATGCGGGCTACACCAGCGACACATATAAGCGAGGCGCTCGATGCTTAGGATTACACTGGAAAGTCAATGACAAGCGCAAACCAAGAAAAGGCAACCTAAGTAGCAGTCAGCGCAAACGTAATCGCCAGCAATCAAAAATACGAGCCAGGGTAGAGCACCTGTTCCGAATCATCAAGTGTCAGTTTGGTTACCGTAAAGTTCGTTACCGTGGTTTGGAAAAAAACAGGGTGCAAGTTATGAGCCTGATGGCGATGGCCAATTTATACCTGCAACGTAATGCGTTAACGGCATAATTGCGCCCTAAATCCGCCTCGAGAGCGGATAAATGGGCAAAAGCGACAAAATGAATCGAAAATTACGATGAAATAAGCGCGAAAGTCAGAGAATTTTATCGCAAACCTGACAATCGCCTTGCAAACCACTTCAATCAGAGATTCCCTAGAGCAGGACCGTATAAAGGCTGCATTGCTGACGTTGGCAGGTTGGCAGGTTGGCATCATCATCTATTACTAAGTATTTGAGAAACAGTGAACGATGAAAAAAGATAAATTAGCGAAGATTTTGCCATTTTATCTGCTTTTGGAGTTTTTTAACCACACTAATTTACAAAAGAGACCAAGTGGGGCAATAGTGGAAAGGTCTCATTGCGACCGAAAGATGTTAGAGCTGCTAGCCTATATCCTGAAACTTGATCCCTAAGCTTACTATACTCCTTACTAGTCATTTTCCTATTATCAGCACCTTCCCTATCATCAGCAATTGCCTTAGTTAATATAGGAACGATGCTAGTACCTAGTTGCTGATTAAAAATACTATCCATATTTGTAACACTAACTGCATATGGATCCTTTGAAACCACACAACTTGGAACAGCAATTCTATCTCGACAATTCGATATTGTACTTTTGGCCTGCATTGCAGTTAAGTTTCCACCTAAAGGACTACAGAAATCTCTTTGATGAATATCTTTATTGAGACCTTTGCACGAATCTCGCTAAATAACTGAAAATCAGGTATAATAAGCCTTGCACAATCAATGCCTTTCGGTGAAATTATGGCTTGGAAAAATCTGAAACAACGCAGTCTAGCAGATTCAATGCTGATTGATCACGATGCAGTGAAAGAACTCGACTCTGTCCATGAACTCATTGATTGGGATCGCTTAGAGCATCATCTGAAAGATATACATTCAAGTTCTCGAGGCGAAAAGGCATGGCCTCCACTGATGATGTTTAAGGCACTGCTGCTGCAAAGTTGGTATAAATTAAGCGATTCGGCCCTAGAGAAACAACTTGCTCGCGATCTTTTATTTCGTCGATTTATTGCGCTCGACATTTCAGAGTCAGTGCCGGACCACAGTACTTTTTGGCGATTTAGACAGAAGCTCGATAAGTTGTTGCTTATGGATAAGTTGCTTCAAGAAATCAATTCCCAGCTTATAGATAAAGGTCTTTATATTAAATCTGGAGGTATCAGTATTGTTGATGCTAGCGTAATTGAGGCTAAACAGTGTCGCCCAAATAAGGATAAAGACAAGCACTCAACACAGGATCCTGACGCGAAGTGGAACGTGAAAGCAGGTTCTGACGGGAAGAGTAAAAGTACCTACGGCTATAAAGCGCACATAAATGTCGATGAGGATGGGTTGATAAAATCGATCGGTTACACAGCAGGAAATATTCACGATTCAAATTGTTTCACTGAGCTATTAGATGGTGAAGAGTCGTCTGTTTATGCGGATAGTGCCTATTCCAGCAAGAAGCACAGTGAATGGCTGGATGATAGAAATATTGATAACAGAATAATAAGACGTGCTTATCGAAATAAACCATTAACAGAACATGATAAGTGCTTTAACCGTTTACATTCTGGCGTGCGCTGCACTGTGGAGCGAGTATTTGGCGTTTTGAAATTACACTACGGCATGGCGAAAGCTCGTTATCTTGGCTTAAGCCGAAACCGTACACGTTTTGAAATAATGTGTGTGGCGCACAATATTAAACGAGGTTTATCGATTCAGCAGGCAAGTTGCGTCTGAAAATCGAAAATGAAGGGTGAAATGGCTCGAATGGCGCATATTCGAACTGTAATTGTGTTTTTTAAGGCGCGGATTTTAGTCATAAGTGCGCCATATTGAAAAAGTTGAGCCAGAGGGTACACTCACGGTTCTACCAAAAACCAATGTGAGACCACTTATGAATAAGCGTTATACCCACCTGACTCAAGAAGAAAGATACCAGATTTGGTCAGAGAAAAAAGCAGGAGTTTCAAATGAAATTATCGCCCAAGACTTAAGGCGTGATTTGAGTACCGTTAAAAGAGAGTTGGCTAGAAATACAGGGGCTAGAGGTTATCGCCCGAAGCAAGCACATAATTTTGCGCAGGAACGTCATCAACAGAAACCAAAAGCGACCAAGATGGTAGCTGAACTGAAAGATAAAATTACTGACAGACTAAGTAAGCAGTGGAGCCCTGAGCAAATACAAGGACGCCTTAAACGAGATAATCAACCTTCTGTATGTCCCTCTACGATTTACCAGTTTATTCGAGAGGACAAAGCTGGGGTGGTTGCTTGTATCAACATCTTCGGCACAAGAAGTATAAGCAAAGAACAAGAAAGCCCGATGCACGAGGCCAGATCCGAAACCGTGTTAGCATTGATGATCGACCTGGAATTGTGGATCAAAAAATACGTTTAGGCGATTGGGAAGCAGACACTGTAATTGGCAAAAGACACAAGGGTGTACTGGTTACATTAACGGAAAGAGTGAGTAAATTAAATTTGGTAAAACGTGTTCCTTCAAAGCACGCTGACGTGGTGACGAAAGCAATTATAACGATGCTCAAGCCTTACCAATCAGACTTACTCACGATCACATTTGATAACGGAAAGGAGTTCGCCTTTCATGAAAAAATCAAGAAAAAGCTTAACGTAGATACCTATTTTGCTCACCCTTACTCCTCGTGGGAACGAGGTTTGAATGAAAATCATAATGGTTTGATAAGACAATATTTGCCCAAAAGCCAATCTTTGGATAATGTCACTGACAAAGAAATTTTAGATATACAAAACCGACTAAACCAAAGACCAAGAAAACTGTTAGACTTTAAAACACCTGATGAGATTTATAGTGAAATGGCGTTAGCTGCATAAATTTTAAGGGCGCACTTATGACTAAAATCCGCGAGGCTTTATCCTCAAAAAAATACAATTTAATTAATAGTGGGGCTTATGCAGCGTTATCGTGCAAAGGTCTCTTATTATATTTATCTGGCATAACTAAAGAGTAACCTTTATTCAATACATTGAATACTACAGCCACCATAACTGAACCTACATTAATACAATCAGTTGCAATGGTACAAAGTGCTCCATAACCTGAATTCATTACTTTCATAACTATACCCTCTCCATTATTTCAAAATGTAACAAGTGCACTTAAAAGCAATGAAAACACCATGATCATATGGAGTAAACATAACTTGCAGCATCATTGCTTATATTTCCACTTTCCTTAATAAGTTAGAGCAATTATATCGATAAAAATTCAATGAAATATACCAAACTAATAACAGATCCTCCTGCTCCATAGTAGTTGTCTCCTATTCTTACTTCCTAAATTTCCACAATAACCGACACACTTGCAATTAATTTTAAAGTCAGCTGTTCATAGGTTGTAGTTCTCACACAAGGAATACGGTGACCACAAGGGAAACTCTTACAAACAGCTGACTCTGGCTGAACGATACCAGATTCAATCCTTTAACATACTTGTATTTTCGGCGAATAGTATTGGTGGTTATCTGCAACGCTCCAATAAAAGAATCTCCTTGGAACTCATGAGCTGGCACTTGGGCTTATGATGCAGATGAAACTCATCTCCACAGCCTGCAAGGGCGTAAGACCACCAAGCTTCACAAAAGAACGGATGAGGCAAGTCGGCAGGCGAAGTCCCAGCTAGGCTTAGGCTTTACACCAGAGCAAATTGCAGGGCGCATGAAACTTGAGTCTTATAATAGGACGATTAGTTACCGGCTGCGTATCGTCTAATCAGAAAAAACCAATGAAGTTGCCTTCTCCAGCGCAAAGGTAACCTTTATCGGCAGCATCAGGGTGCTGAAGCTGGGAGCCAGATTAATTCCTGACCTCGTGGATTTTGCTGAGCGCCAAGAATGCGCGGATATAAAAGAAGAGGTCGGCCACTAGGAGGGGATACCGTTCACGGCCAAGATGAATATCTTGTGACGCTGACCGAGCGTGTCTCGAGACTTCTTTTAAACAGTCAGAGTGAAAAATAAGACCAAAAAAGCAGTAAGCTAGACCATCAAAAAGATGCTACCACCTTACAAGAGTGACTGTAAGACCATTACGTTTGATAACTGCGGTGATCTTTCCGGCCACGCAAGTATCGCTCAATCATTAGGCCGGAATATATACTTTGCTAAGCCGTGCCTCTCATGGCACCGTGAATTTAACGAGAATACTAATGTCCTGCTACGGCGATTCTTCCCAGAGGGAATGAAGATTGACGACGTGTAGAAAAATCAAATTGATGAGCCTCAATTTTTAATCAACATACGTCCACGAAAAGCCTTAAACTGAGACCTTTGCACGATAACGCCGCACAAGCCCAGCTATTAATTAAATCGTATTTTTTTGAAGATAAAGACTTAAAAAACACGATTTCAGTTCGAATATGCGCCATTCAAGCCATTTCACCCTTCATTTTCGATTTTCAGGTGCAACTTGCCTACTGAATCGATAAACCTCGTTTAATATTGTGCGCCACGCACATTATTTCAAAACGTGTGCGGTTTCGGCTTAAGCCAAGATAACGAGCTTTCGCCATGCCGTAGTGTAATTTCAAAATGCCAAATACTCGCTCCACAGTACAGCGCACACCAGAATGTAAACGGTTAAAACACTTATCATGTTCTGTTAATGGTTTATTTCGATAAGCACGTTTTATTATTCTGTTATCAATATTTCGATCATCCAGCCATTCACTGTGCTTCTTGCTGGAATAGGCACTATCCGCATAAACAGACGACTCTTCACTATCTAATAGCTCAGTGAAACAATTTGAATCGTGAACATTTCCTGCTGTGTAACCGATCGATTTTATCAGCCCATCCTCATCGACATTTATGTGCGCTTTATAGCCGTAGGTACTATTACTCTTCCCGTCAGAACTGGCTTTCACGCTCCACTTCGCGTCAGGAACCTGTGTTGCTTGTCTTTATCCTTATTTGGACGACACTGTTTAGCCTCAATTACGCTAGCATCAACAATACTGATACCTCCAGATTTAATATAAAGACCTTGATCTATAAGCTGGGAATTGATTTCTTGAAGTAACTTATCCATAAGCAACAATTTATCTATCTTCCGTCTAAATCGCCAAAAAGTACTGTGGTCCGGCACTGACTCTGAAATGTCGAGCGCAATAAATCGACGAAATAAAAGATCGCGAGCAAGTTGTTTCTCTAGGGCCGAATCGCTTAACTTATACCAACTTTGCAGCAGCAGTGCCTTAAACATCATCAGTGGCGGCCATGCCTTCTCGCCTCGATCACTTGAATGCATATCTTTCAGATGATGCTCTAAGCGAGCCCAATCAATGGTTCATGGGCAGAGTCGAGTTCTTTCACTGCATCGTGATCAGTCAGCATTGAATCTGCTAGACTGCGTTATTTCAGATTTTTCCAAACCCTAATTTCACCGAAAGGCATTGATTGTGCAAGGCTTATTATACCTGATTTTCAGTTATTTAGCGCGACTCGGGCAAAGGCCTCAAGCTTAAAGTGGAGAAAAAATAATTCCAAAATAAAACATTTTCAATGATAAGGGTAAATGAGTATTTAAAACTCATATAAACGTTGATGAACGAGACTTGGTTAACGCCATGACACTCACATTTAAAATAAAAATAAATGCTTTTCCTAGTGTTTGATCTAAACTTTTAAAGTATACAATGATTTTTAGGATATGGATTTCTTATGAATATTAATAACAATATACCACAGAAAACACAATCAGGTGAGCAACAGGGTAATATACTGAAGCCAAGTAATGCTAGAGGCCCCACACCGGTGGATGTTGAAAAAAAAACTCCTAGCAGCGCTACTGGTGTAACGCCTGATATTAGTCTAAATGATAGGAGTGTAACGAGGTATGATAAGCCGTCTGCAAACAAGCTAAAGACAGATGGTCAGCCGACAGAAATACCAGATGAGATAGATAATCCAGATGAGATAAATGAGATAAATGAGATAAATGAGATAAATGAGATAGATGACATAGATGACATAGAAGTTACAGAAAATACAGAAGAGGTAGATGATCAATCTGGTGGGGAAAATATAGAACGAAGTGCAGATGATAAACCTAAGTCCAGTATTTTTAGTAAAATAAAGAATCTGTTTCGATCGGATGGCGTAACGTCACAACCTCACCACAGCAAGGCTTATATGTTTGGTGGCGGTTCTTTAATGTGTCTTGGAGGTGCGTTATTAGGTATAGCTCCTTTCATTGGTATTCCCTTGTTTGTGATGGGTTTGATGGCATATACTTGGGCTTATGTTGAAGTGGGTGGTGATGAGATAGATGACTCTGGTGCCGTCAATCCGGGAACAAATCAACCAGAGAATAAAAAGGAACCAGAGAATAAAAAGGAACTGGATAATCAAAATAAAACAGAGAACGTCACTACTGATGCTAAGAAGAACGATGGAGTAGATCTTTCTGGGGATGAAGAGCGAAAGAAAAACGAGAATCTAGAAAATGCTGTGAAAGAAGATGCAAATCAACAACAGGTTGAGGGGGAGTTTATTGCTAGGCCTATAGATTTTTCAGGGGGTATATTACAGTACCCTGAAGGCGTTCAGCCAGTCCAGCCTCCCCGTTTACAGGAGGGGTATAATGGGCCTTGCTTTGGTGATGTATACAATGCAGTCACTGGTTTGGGTGTGCCTGGCCATATGGCTAATAATTTAATGAATAGTTGTGCAACTCACTTGTCGGGATTATCACCCAGTCAGGCACAGAATCCAGCACAATTAATAAATATTCCCATGGCTCAGAGCTTTGCCGATCAATACGCTCAGGCAAATGTGACAGAAGCGGTTCCGAATATGGATAACGCACATAATTTATATGTAGGAGCAGGTGGTTTGCTGTATATTCCGGTGCTAATGCCTCAGAGCGAACCACATACCGAGGCATCAAAAGAAAGCCCTGAGGTTGTGATTGACAATATTACTCACAACGATAACGGTCATACTGACAGCAACAGCACTAACAATGAACAGGCTTTGGCTGGACTTAGAGAGATTCTTAATGATCCTAACCTCGATGATGAATATAGAAAGATCATCCAGGATGGAATAGATATTTTAGATAACTCATCTGAGGCATAATTTGCGGATACTCAAATAGCGTAATAAAGTTGGCTCAATTGATTTGCAGATATTTTACGCCTCGTTGCTCTCATTGCTCTCATTGCTCTCATTGCTGGGCAAAGCCATCTATCTCGCGCCGAGCTTAAACGTCTGGTGCTTGCTGCGGGCAAATGAGCTTGAGTCTTGCTGGGATTATTTCTGTAGTCATTCTATTGGACGTATTTTAACGAGTTATGCGCCATAGAACAATACAAGGCCGGATCTTTACTGTCTGGTATATTAGATTAGCAGCTGAGACGGAAAGTTTTTGCATGTAGAAATTGTACCAGAATATAATATGATCGTCTTTGTTGAGTTCTATTGAGGTCTCAATCTATCAATTATTCTCTTATTAATAGCTGAGTCGTACTCGCATCCAAGCATTACTATTGTTCTCATGCTGACCAAAGAAAGTGTATTTTTCATTACCATAAAACAGGTTAGCACCTGTCGCTACAGACCAATTATCATTTACTCGGTAGGTAATACTGGGTTTGAGATAAACATCTTTATCGCTGGGTGACCAGAAGGTAAACAGTGACCAGATCAGTTTTTGCTGCAAGGTCTGCCAGGTTAATCTCATGGTAAGAAGTTGGCGATTCTTTGCGGGTAAATACTGTGGATGTGGTGAATTCGCTTTTAGAGCAGCGTAGTTCTGTGTCGACTCCAGGTAATACTGCACGCTAGCAGTCAGATTTGTGACCACCTCCTGCTCATAGCCAAGTAGCCATCGTAGCTGAGAGTTTGGAATATTAGGATTACTGCCTTTACGGTCTTCGGCACTGTCATACCAGGAAAATTCTGAGTTCAACACGCCCTTACCTAAGGAGGTTCGCAAACTTGCACCAAAACTGTTCATTTTCGTGTAAATCATCCGCCCCTGGTTGTCCATACCCAACGGCATGGTCCAGTAACCTTTATAGCCATAAAAAGCGTATTCTACATCTTGATAATTGGTAGTCAGACGTGCAGACAAAGTGCCACCAGAAGGGTTTTTTGGGTTTAATGCTGGGTCTGGTGCGATATTTCTTCCTGCTACTGGGCTAAAAAATGAAAAGCGCTCACCAGATAGAGTGTTATCCGGCGTAAACTTGGGAGACCAGACAATGTCCACGCCGAGGTGCTCTGCAAACCAGCTGGCTTTCAAACTATCTGCTGGTGCCTTCAAGTACTCATCATCTCGGCCAGAAAAGAATGATTGCCAGTCTTTTGGGAATAGATCATTGAGGAAAACATAATCTCCGGTCCCCCAGGTCGTGATTTGTCTACCAGCTTTGATATCCAGGCTGTCTACTGGACTGAACGACAGGGCCACCTCCCTGGTCCGCCACTGGCTATTTCTTAGCACGTCGTCGTACAGAGCATCTCCCTTGATATTAAATTGGAATGTATCTGAGGTATATTCCAGATCCAGACGACCACGAATTTCATTTAGCGTGTTATTCTGGCTAATGGCATGGTCATTTTGTAATCTCCTACCATAAGCACCCTCAATAAATCCTTTGTAATGCCATGGTGAAACTGTGTCGTTTTCCCAACCTGAATTCCAGTCATCGCTTTCCAGATAATCGTTCTCTGCCAATACGAAATAAGGAAAGCCCATAATCAGTAACAGGATAAATTGAAGACGTGTTTTATGTCCAATGGATTGGAACTTGCTAAGCGATGACCAATAAATAAAGCACCATAACCTTAGATTTGCTGAATTGCTTTGGTTAATGAGTGTAGCCAACAAACTAGTGCTCTCAAAGGATCTGGGTATGGATGACATGTTTACTTACCTCGTAACCACGAGGTTGGAGGCGTGCGCAGACTACGTTCGCTAAAGATGGATGCTGGCAGTCCCAGATCATAGCGAACTCCTCGCATCTCCATTGTAGTACTACTATTACTATCCAGATTACTGATAGAGGCCCGAAGCACAGTAGGGTATCCCTGGATGACAGTGACTTTTTTAACGTCCATGCGACGATATATTTTGCCACGAATATCAGTGTACTCTACCTTCATTGGTAGTAGCGTTTTTTTGTCAATCCAACTAGTATAGTAACTGAATTCAACGGATCTAGACTTTTTGGGAATGCTTTTTAATTTATAATATTTTTTTGTCGTTTCTAAAATCTGATGTGTATCGGCATTGGGATCACGGCCAGAAACATCCTCATAAAGGAAGTCGGAACCGATAAACGACGTACGCTGATCACCTGCTGAAATCTGTCTAACTAGGTCAAGACCAGGCAAATAGAGCCAGCGATTATCATCTCCGCCTGGTTGTCGAACAACACGAAAAACCATTCCTCTGACATCACTTGGACGGCTGATGAACACTAGCATATCCTGCGTGCGGTCATCAATTCGAGTTCGACGTAAAATGGTGAACTGCCGGATCTGCTTATGCTTTTGGCTATCGATGATTTTCATTCTAGCTTCTGCCCGTCCATCTTTCCCTGCATAATAAGACGCACGGTTTGCTTGTTTAACAATATCATCTGCATTGGTTAGGTCAGATTCCCCCCAAGCCTGAACCTGTACAAGACTTCCCAGAAGCCATGTCATGGCTAGCATATTTTTTATTGTGCTATTCATAATGTATGCCTAGTAATCAAACCATTATGGTTTGAACATAAATGACTTGCCGGTGGTTAATACCGCAGGTAATAACATCAAAGTAACCATCGCCGATGCTGCCATGATACTGGCGAGAAAAATACCGACAGTGATATAAGGCACCAGAGGGGCGAATAATAGAGGTGTGAATCCTATGGCGATGACGATAGCATTGCGGGCAATAGCACGTCCCGGCTCTTGGAACATCGCCGTCATGGTTTCTGACACTGAACCAGTCTGCTTGTGAATCTCTCGCACCCGTTCTAAAAAGTGAATGGCAAAATCCACGGATAACCCCAGAGTTAATGCCGATAATACCGCTATCGGCATATCGTAATCCTTACCGATCCAGCCAATCAGTCCATAGATAAAAGTAATTGTAAAAGTTAGTGGAAGCATAGCCAGTAAACCGTATTTAACGGACCGGAACAGCAATATCATCATGATAAGTACAACTGCAAATGAAGACAGAAGGCTATCAAGCATGCCGTTGACCATGGCATCCTGCCAGACAATGTTTAGGTACGCCTTACCTGCCCAACCAAGAGTTAAACCTTCTGGCAAAGGATTGCTATCTATGTAATTATCAACAAAATCAACAACCTGTGACATGTGATGGTTGTCGCCACTAGTCAGTTGCAACCACATCAGGCTACGACGGTAGTCTGGTGTGACAAAATGCCAGAGATCCTGGGGCCGGTGGGAAGACTGGTACTGCAATAGTGCTTGAGCAACACCCTTGGCCGTGGCTGGTAACCGAAAATCGGTGCTTTCACCACTTTGCAGTTCACGATTAACCGTTTTTACAATATCCGGAAGGCCATTAGCCTTGCCAACTAGACCGCTGTCAACCAGTGACTGTTGCAAATATGTCATCCATTCCAAAACAGCAGGATTTTGGAAAATTCGTAGAGATTCTTCTGTCTTTTCAGTCAGTGCCAATAGTTTTTCAAGCCAGAAACTTTTTTTATCATTAGCCTCAAATAGAAGATCATCCAAACGGAGAGCCAGCTGACTAAAGTGGGTGGACAGATTCTGGTTGTCCAATTTTGTCAGCAGCTCTTCAAAATATGCAGGATTAATATTATCGTTACTTGCCTCTACAACGATCGACTGGTAAGCCTTCAGGAAATTATTTTTCACATTATGGTCAGTATCATGCTCCAGCACCAGCCAAGCATCGTAAGTGCCGGCAAAGTGTTCGTTCATAACCTTGTCAGCCACACGAATTTCGTGATCGGCCTTGAACCAGTTTACTGGATTGTCATTGATCTGTATTTTGGTAACGCCAATCACACTGATAATAAACAGACAAGAAAAAGCCAGTAATATCAGATGTGGCGATCCTACTGTCAAACGTCCAAGTTTTGGTAACCATATACCTAACCATCCACCGTCTTCCAGCCGGTGCATTGCAGCCTGCATGGATGCCAGTGCTTCCGGCTTCATGCGGGAAATATACGCTGGTATAAATAAAATGGTTAGCAGAAAAGCCAGGGTAATACCAAAGCCAATAAAGGCACCAAAGACTTTAACAGGAGGGATAGGGGTCAACATTAATGATAGAAAGCCCACCGAAGAAGTAATGGAGGTGTATAGCATCGGTGTAAACAGGTGATTCATAACACCTGAGATGATTTCTTTGGGATCTTCACCAGGACGAAAACGATCTGCGAACTCAGAAAGAATATGGGTTGAATCCACTACGGCGATGGGCATCAGGAAAATAGCAATCATCGACGACATGATATGAACCGTAAAGCCCATGCCAATTAACAACCCCATAACAATTAACACGGTGGACATGGCGACAATCATGGGTGCGATTACTAATGGGATACTGCGGAAAAAAAGCCACATTAATAAGAAGATAGCCAGTCCTGCTAAAGGTGCAGCAATGCCCATCTGTACAAACATTTCAACGCCAAATTGATCTTCTGCAACCGGCAGACCAGTAATGAAATATTGATCATGACTGTCGAGAGTGCGGGTTAGAGCTCGTATTGATTCTGCTGTTCGGTAACTTATATCCTTTGAGGTAATCGGCACATAAATGGCTGCTGCCTTTCCATCTCCGGACACCAGCGTATTATTCAGCATAGGCAAACGTTTTACCGCATTACGAATAGCATCTGCCTGATCTTGGGTGGAGGGTGCTTCTTTCATTAGCCACTCAAAGCGCAGGGTTCCCACTCCGTCCTGGGTGATGTTTTCAACAGTATTAAGAGCCATCTGATCTTGCCGGATGACGCCGTCCAAATCTAAAATCTGTTCTGACAGAATATTTAACGCTTTTAACGATTGTGGGTTATAGATGCTATCTTCATTGACAGCACCTACCACGATCATATCCCGCATAACAAACTGTTGCTTTACTTCGTTGTGGAATAGCCTAGCGGGGTCGTTTGCTGAGAGCATGTTCTCCGGATCGGTATCAATATTCAAAAAGGGAATCATGGCGGTGCATGACAGCACCAGAAACAACATAACCACATACACTGTTTTGGGGCGTTCTAATGCGATGCGCGTTGATAACATTTTTAGCATAACCATACCGTATTTTTTGGTAACCAATGCTTAAGTGAATCCTGTATCAGCCTGAATTTACTGTACATTTCACTTACAATACCAATTTTTTATAAAACATCAAAACATATTTTATAGACAGAGTGCATGCCGCTGTAATTTAATATATTAGTGTGTGATAAGCGAATGGGTAGATGGTGAAATCTGTATTTTCAATGAAACGATTTAAGACTGGACTCTATTGCTGCGAATATTCGCACAGGTCTAAGTTTTTTGGTACTCAGTAGTGTACGAAACCATGCCATACATGATACGTGCATCAAAAATTAGCTCAAACAATAGAAACAGTGTATAAAAACGATAATTTGATATTAAATGATCCAGCATACGTCATAATTGCTGACAAAATGGTATAAAACCAATGATGGAGGCCAAAGCAATTGATTATGCCGACTATAATAGCATCGTTTGCCACAAGCCATAGGATGACCGAAAAACACAGTTCAGCGAAGAATTTAAAGATTTCTGGAAATATTATCCACGAGATTAAAACACTTCATAACCCATTAACACTCGGTCTATAAAAACAAATGCTTGAAATATTATTTATCCTTGCAATCACAGTAGAATCTATGTCTGGAGCTATTACCGCCGGCAAAAAGAACATGGATCCTTTTGGCATCCTGATCATCGCCAATAGTACCGCTTTTGGTGGAGGGGTAGTACGAGACGTTACTCTTGGCAATTATCCTCTAATCTGGGTAGCCAATCCCAACTTCATTATTCTAACCTCCGCAGCAGCGTTGCTTATCATTATTATCCGCCCGTGGATACATTGTTTATCGAAAGTATTCCTCACCCTTGATGCCATTGGGCTAATTACCTTTAGCATTATAGGCGCATTGAAAACCCTCCAGCTGGGGCATGGTTATATTCTGGCATCCATAATGGCAGTTTTTACTGGAGCCTTTGGCGGGATTATCCGTGATATCTTTTGCGGTCAAGTACCCCTAGTATTCAAAAATGAACTATACGCCAGCATTGCTTTCTTCTCTGCTTGGCTCTATATAGTACTATGCTGGACACCTATGTCCCACATGTTTTGCATTATCACAACACTTCTAATAGGCTTTTCTATACGAATTACAGCCATTCAGCTGAAGCTAGGACTACCAAAATACAACTTTGACCACCAAACAAACAAGCACCGTAGCGTCAAGCAAGATGGCGATCAAGCCACATAACAGTTTACTACTGCATACCTCTCAGTCTAACTTCCATCGCAGGCATGAGTAGGCTGACAAGTGCGAGAAGTACTGTGAACCGAAGGACAGTAAATGACTTAGGTGAGCAAGAGCAGTGAACAACTTCACGTTTTCAATGGAAACGAGCATAAACACAACTAATAAAGGTTTATATATGAGCTTTGCATCCACTCCTTCCGGCAAGGATCTTCCCAACGATATCTATGTAATTATAGAAATTCCTGCTAATGCCTCTCCTATAAAATATGAAATTGATAAGGACATAGATGCACTAATGGTAGATCGCTTCATGTCCACCCCTATGTTTTACCCCGCTAACTATGGTTTTATCCCTCAAACACTGGCCGATGATGGCGACCCCTTAGATGCATTGGTGATTACCCCGTACCCAGTCACTCATGGCTCAATAATTCGCTGTCGCCCTGTGGGCATGTTAAACATGTCTGATGAGAAAGGTCAGGATGAAAAAATAATTGCTGTGCCACACAACAAGCTCACCCCCATTTACAACAATGTGAAAGAGTATACTGACCTACCTGAACTACTAATCAAACAGATTGAGCATTTTTTCAAAAATTACAAAGACCTTGAAGAAGATAAGTGGGTCAAAATTGACAACTGGGAAAAGACCAAAGCGGCATGCAGTATGATTCTCAAATCTGCAGCCAACTATAAAAATTAAAAACAACACAACAGAGTTACATCTAAACAAGACAATCCCCGCTCACATCTATACCCACAGCCATTAAAGGGGGTGAGCAGGCAACAAACAAGATAATCCACATGAACCTACGTTCAGCATGTCGCGGATTTTAGTCATAAGTGCCCCTTAAAATTTATGCAGCTAACGCCATTTCACTATAAATCTCATCAGGTGTTTTAAAGTCTAACAGTTTTCTTGGTCTTTGGTTTAGTCGGTTTTGTATATCTAAAATTTCTTTGTCAGTGACATTATCCAAAGATTGGCTTTTGGGCAAATATTGTCTTATCAAACCATTATGATTTTCATTCAAACCTCGTTCCCACGAGGAGTAAGGGTGAGCAAAATAGGTATCTACGTTAAGCTTTTTCTTGATTTTTTCATGAAAGGCGAACTCCTTTCCGTTATCAAATGTGATCGTGAGTAAGTCTGATTGGTAAGGCTTGAGCATCGTTATAATTGCTTTCGTCACCACGTCAGCGTGCTTTGAAGGAACACGTTTTACCAAATTTAATTTACTCACTCTTTCCGTTAATGTAACCAGTACACCCTTGTGTCTTTTGCCAATTACAGTGTCTGCTTCCCAATCGCCTAAACGTATTTTTTGATCCACAATTCCAGGTCGATCATCAATGCTAACACGGTTTCGGATCTGGCCTCGTGCATCGGGCTTTCTTGTTCTTTGCTTATACTTCTTGTGCCGAAGATGTTGATACAAGCAACCACCCCAGCTTTGTCCTCTCGAATAAACTGGTAAATCGTAGAGGGACATACAGAAGGTTGATTATCTCGTTTAAGGCGTCCTTGTATTTGCTCAGGGCTCCACTGCTTACTTAGTCTGTCAGTAATTTATCTTTCAGTTCAGCTACCATCTTGGTCGCTTTTGGTTTCTGTTGATGACGTTCCTGCGCAAAATTATGTGCTTGCTTCGGGCGATAACCTCTAGCCCCTGTATTTCTAGCCAACTCTCTTTTAACGGTACTCAAATCACGCCTTAAGTCTTGGGCGATAATTTCATTTGAAACTCCTGCTTTTTTCTCTGACCAAATCTGGTATCTTTCTTCTTGAGTCAGGTGGGTATAACGCTTATTCATAAGTGGTCTCACATTGGTTTTTGGTAGAACCGTGAGTGTACCCTCTGGCTCAACTTTTTCAATATGGCGCACTTATGACTGAAATCCGCGTGTTAATGGTAACTAGTATATAAACCAACTGCATCTATCGGCCGAGCATAAACAACTACACATTTAGTCAAACTATTCCTGTAACCCAACAAAAAATAACCTACACTTGACGCTTGACTATAACCGACTAGTATAAACAAACAAAAACTCAAATAAGAAGGCTCCCATGTTTAACTACACCTATCGCTATCTACTGGCAGTCATCCTAACTCTTTTATCTACCTACTCACTAGCAAGCATTAGCACGCTATTAAGCGACACCACACAAAAAGATAATACTTTCCTACCAGTAGAGGAAGCATTCTCCGTAACCGGACGCTTAGACAATGATTACGCCTATATTGATTTTAACGTAGCACCAGAACATTACCTTTATAAAGACCGTTTCAAATTCTTTGAAACATCCACAATACAACCCATCGGACAACCTCTATACCCCGCCGGTCAACGTCGGTTCGACCCTAATTTCAACAAGATTGTTGAAGTTTTCCCAAATAGTATCAGCATCAAATTACCTGTAAAAACTTTAGGAAACAAACCGGAGATACTAATTAGCTTTCAGGGTTGTGCTACTGCAGGTCTTTGCTACCCACCACATAAGATCTCCGTGCTATTGACAAAAAACCACTCCCTCAACAATGACCTAACAAGTTCAAGCTCTACAAATGAGAGATCAGTAACATCCGACGAGCATTACTATTCAGATCATTTGAAAAGATCTGGCACCCTGCTTGCGGTATTCTTGTTTTTCTTGGCAGGCCTCGGCCTCAGCTTTACACCCTGCGTACTCCCTATGATTCCGATCATATCCAGCCTTATTCTGGGAAAAAACAATATCCGTCGGTCTAAAATCACAAAACTGATATTAACGTACATTTTTAGCATGTCTACCACTTTTGCTATAGCCGGAACATTGACCGGTTTTTTTGGGGCAGCTCTTAACCTTCAGGCCAAACTACAATCTCCATGGCTTATAGCACCATTTTCATTTATGTTCGTAATTCTAGCGCTTAGCATGCTGGGTCTCTTTGAGCTACAACTGCCGACATTCATACGTGATAAATTAAGTGGTCCCCAAAAAAAACAGGGGAGCCTAGCCAGCGCTGCATTACTAGGTATATTTTCCGCATTAATTGTATCCCCCTGCGTATCCGCTCCTCTTGCGGGATCACTTATCTATATAAGCACTACAGGCGATGCGTTTCTTGGGGGAGTATCCCTGTTTGCTCTCGGCATGGGCATGGGAGCACCAATAATGGCTATTGGTCTAGGTGGAAGACATATCCTACCCAAGGCAGGAAATTGGATGAATCATGTTAGAACATTCTTTGCCATGTTACTGCTCGGAGTAGCGGTATGGATGCTAGAAAGGATTATAGACCCTCATATCACGTTAGCTCTATGGGGAATATTACTAATAACCTCTTCCATTTTCCTAGGAGCTCTGAGCTTCAAGGAGTCAGAAGGCTACCACGCATTCAGACAGGCAGCTGCGCTGACCTTACTAACCTACGGCATTTGTTTGATTGTCGGCTTCGCTAAAGGAAACAGCAATCCTTTTAAACCCCTAGCTTCTTTAAAACACACTCAACCGGAAAACATTTACCCCCTTCCAATATTTCAACGTGTTACCACGCAAGCAGCACTTACCAGCGTATTAGATCACGCAGCCTCTCAAAAAAAATCCGTGATATTAGATATTTCCGCTGACTGGTGCACATCATGTAAAACAATCGAGAAAATGCTCTTAGCATCACCAAAGATCACTCCCTTATTAGCACCGCTCACTTTGGTCAAATTTGATATCACAGACAATTCTGAAGAACATAATCAGTTTCTAACCAAAAACCAACTTTTTGGCCCTCCGGCGCTTCTTTTTTATGACCCCTCAGGAAATCACCAATCTCACCTTAAAATAACAGGAATACCTTCAATAAAATTTTTACAAGAAACAATAAATATACTGGGCAGAATGTAACCTTACATCTATAATTCCATCAAATAACATGCAATAAGCTTATATCCTTTAACCTTAACGGTGTGAGTAATCGACAAATAAGCAACCCTAACGAGACTAAAGATAGCAAACGCCTGGGGTGAGTGAGAGCAGGAAACAACCTAACACCTCAATATGAAATGACTATATAGCAGTTATTAACGTGCGATGACACGCACAAACTGGACTATTTCCCTATAACCCTGCATAATAACTTCTCTTAATAAGGATTCCTATGGCCACCATACTCGTTATACACGGTCCAAACCTGAACCTATTAGGTTCTCGTGAGCCCAGTATTTATGGTGCGGCAACATTAAAACAGATCAATAAAACCCTTGAAAATATGGCTGACAAGCAAAATCATCATATAATAACCTTTCAGAGCAATTCAGAACACGCCCTCATTGAGATAATTCATAGCGCTCCATCTAAGCATGTAGAATTCATTATAATAAACCCTGCAGCTTTTACACATACCAGCATTGCACTTAGAGACGCATTACTTGCTGTATCAATTCCATTTATAGAAGTACATTTATCCAATATTTACAAGAGGGAACCTTTCAGAAATCACTCATATTTCAGCGATATTGCCGAAGGTGTGATAAATGGACTAGGCCCCATAGGTTATGAGCATGCTCTTACATCTGCAATTCGAGAATTACAACAATGACCATGCATTTACAAAACTGGCAAACTTAGACTATAGTCTCGCCTAACACCACCTAGGACAATCACTAATCACCAGATGAAAGCTCACCAATACACATTATCAGAGACCAACAATGGATATCAGAAAAGTAAAAAAACTAATTGAATTGCTTGAAGAATCCGGAATTGATGAACTAGAAATTCATGAGGGCGAAGAGTCTGTCCGTATTAGTCGCCACTCACAAAAGCAACCAATAGTCACCATGCCATATCAAACATATTCCCCAACACCTCCACCTCCACAGCCTTCACCAGCACCTGAAGCCACACAAAGCTTTCAATCGAGCCCTACTGCCTCCCCAGGCCTGCAAATCAAATCACCTATGGTAGGAACTTTTTATTTAGCACCTTCACCTACTTCCCCGAACTTTGTTGAAGAAGGACAACGCGTTACAACAGGAGATGTACTCTGCATTGTTGAAGCTATGAAAATGATGAATCAAATTAAGGCTGATACATCTGGTACCATCACAGCCATTCTAGTTAAAAACGGCCAGCCGGTTGAATACGACCAGCCCCTATTCACCATTGTCTGAGAATCACTCCATGCTCGATAAAGTCGTTATTGCCAACCGCGGCGAAATAGCCTTGAGAATTCTACGTGCTTGTAAAGAATTAGACATAAAAACTGTTGCCGTTCACTCTAAAGCAGATGAAAGCCTGATGCATGTTCACCTAGCTGATGAGTCAGTATGTATCGGCCCAAATAGCCCAACAGAAAGCTATCTTAATATTCCAGCTATAATAAGCGCGGCAGAAGTCACTAATGCATCCGCCATTCATCCTGGCTATGGATTCCTTTCTGAAAATGCCGACTTCGCAGAACAAGTAGAGCGTAGCGGTTTTATCTTCATAGGCCCAACATCTGATATTATTCAAATGATGGGCGACAAGGTTTCCGCAATCCAGACCATGAAAAAAGCAGGCGTTCCAACAGTACCTGGCTCAGACGGAGCCCTAGATGACAACATTGAAAACACATTTAGAATAGCCAGAAAAATAAACTACCCAGTTATTATTAAAGCCTCCGGCGGTGGCGGGGGCAGGGGTATGCGTGTAGTACATAGCGAAGCAGACCTTATCGACGCAGTCAACCTAACTCGCTCAGAAGCAAAAGCCGCATTTAACAACGATATTGTTTACCTAGAAAAATTTCTCGAAAATCCTCGCCATGTTGAGTTTCAAGTACTAGCTGATAATCACGGCAATGTAATTCACGTGGGAGATCGTGACTGCTCCCTACAAAGGCGTCACCAAAAAGTCATTGAGGAAGCTCCAGCCCTAGGCATATCTGAAGACAAAAGAGCCACTGTTGCAGCCGCCTGCTCCAAAGCCTGTAAAAATATGCGTTATCGCGGTGCAGGCACATTCGAGTTTCTTTATGAAAATGATGAATTCTATTTCATAGAAATGAATACTAGGATTCAAGTTGAGCACCCTGTAACAGAAATGATTAGCGGTATTGATATTGTTAAAGAACAACTCCTAATCGCCAGCGACTCACCACTTAGCCTCACCCAAAACCAAGTAGACTTGAAAGGTCATGCTTTTGAGTGCCGAATCAATGCCGAAGACTCAAAAACATTCATGCCATCGCCAGGCAAAGTTCATCAATTTCACGCACCGGGCGGCAATGGCATCCGGGTAGACTCACACCTATATAGTGGCTACACCGTCCCTCCCTATTATGATTCACTCATAGCAAAAATTATCAGTTATGGCCCTGATCGCAAAACCGCCTTAACAAGAATGCGTAATGCTTTGGATGAAATTGTGATTGAAGGCATCAAAACTAATATCTCACTGCACCAAGAATTGGTTAGAGATGAGCACTTCAAAGAAAATAGCACAAACATCCACTACCTAGAAAAAAAACTATCTCAATAGTGGAATGCCGAGAATACAACTCACTCTGGCTCCTTCGAATTATCAGCCTACTAGATCCCTTCTTTTTAGCCGTCTTCTCTTCCAAAAAATGACATCTTGGTCTAAAAATGAAACTCCATAAAAAGCTAAGATTCACCCCAAAATTATTTATTTAAGAAAAAACTGCGCAGCCGCATAAACCTCAACCACAAGCTTTCTCAAAACTTACGCAAATGCAAATCCGAAACGCATCCTATGCCCATTACCAGCAAAGGCCTTAAAACGACAAGAAAGAGAGACTACATAAACCTAGCAGTTAACAGATGGACAGGAATTAGTTAAAACAGAAAACAACCTCTCACATTCAACAGGAATGAACAAATTACTCATTCGATCACTCAAACAAATTCAAGCGCCACACTAGCAAGTTCTGACACAACAATCACTATGCCAAGCGAATTAAAGATAATGTAAATCAACCTTCCAACACCAGTAATGCCTCCTTTGAATACAGTCATGCCCCGCATAACATGCTTTTTATGGCATGACTCTAAGTCTGTTTTTGCTGTGAGGTGATCTTGATTTTTGGCAAGAGTGAAGAGTGAAGAGTGAATAAAATACTTCAAAATCAAGCATCTAATGGTGATATTGTAGATTAGTTTGTGTATTTGTTTATCATTTACCCTTATGGGAGATAAGCTCTATGAATAAAGATCAAATGTTAGCCTTTGCAAAAAAGGCGGCGAAAAGCATGAAAACTGAGAAAGATCTCAGTGACTTTAGTCGCATGCTAAAAAAAGTCACCGTTGAGGCAGCTCTTGGCGCTGAGCTGGACGACCATCTTGGGTATGACAGAAATCAGCCGAAGACTGAATCAAATAGCCGTAACGGTCACTCCTCAAAAACACTTTATACCGACGACGGAGCATCGATATTGAAGTTCCACGCGATCAAAATAGTTCATTCGAACCTCAGCTTGTAAAAAAACAGCAAACTCGCCTCACTGGTATGGATGATGAAATTCTTTTTCTATACACCCAAGGAATGACAACTCGAGAAATCTGCGCAACAAGGATGTCTATCTAGCTCTTGGAGTAAATATTGAGGGGCACAAGGAGCTTCTTGGCATGTGGCTATCAGAAAATGAAGGTGCGAAATTCTGGCTAGGCATCCTCACTGAGCTCAAGAATCGCGACTTAGAAGACATTCTAATTGTTTGCGTGGATGGTTCAAGCGGTGTACCCTGACACGCACATTCAACTCTGCATCGTTCATATGGTGCGTAATAGCATGAAGTTTGTACCTTGGCGTGATTACAAAGAAGTAAGCGCTGATTTAAAGCAAGTTCACAGGTCATCTACAGAAGAGGAAGCGTTGCGAGAGTTTGATAGTCTTGAAGAGAAATGGCTTTCAAAATATCCTCAGATAAGCCGATCATGGCGTCAAAACTGGGACAATTTGAATACGTTTTTCGCGTATCCCGAAGAGGTTCGCAAGGCGATTTACACCACCAATGCGATTGAATCATTGAACAGCGTGACAAGAAAAGCGATCAAGAAACGTAGGTTATTTCCGCATGATGATTCGGCAAAAAAGGTAGTTTACCTTGCCACGCGCGAGGCCTCGAAAAATTGGACGATGCCGATACGCAATTGGCGTTCGGCACTGAATCACTTTATGATTATTTTTGAAACACGATTATCAGATTACGTTTAACTAAGGCAAATACACAGAGTTATTTACACGCTCATTCTTACAAATATTTATTTACATGTCTGATTTAAACATTAAAAAGACTCCTGCCTCATAACGGCAGGATATTGAACGATAAAAAAATGATACTACTTGACTAGCAACATCAAGCCAGAGATGAGTCCTTTTCCAGCACCTCTGTGTTATCAACCTTAGCTCCTTGGCCGTTATCTGGAAGCACCTTTGTTGCAATCAGTCCTTTGGGGCCTTGCCCTACATCAAAACTCACAGTTTGACCAGCCTTAAGAGTCTTGAACCCATCCATTTCAATCACTGAGTAGTGTATTAAAACATCCTGATTTTCAGTTCCTTCTTGAGCTTGAATAAACCCGTATCCCTTAGGATTATTAAACCACTTTACTGTGCCTGTTAACATAGCTTCCATTCCCCCTTCTTGGTCGCTTCCATACAGCGCTATTCCTGCATTTATTACATTGGATTAACTGCCGAGAAAGTGCAACCCCTCTTATTTTAGTTATTTTAGACTACAACGCATCATCCTTGTTACCATGCCTTTAGCCTACCAGGTTAATCCTATCTTTCTTTACTTTTTTCAGTCCTGCATCTTTATTATAAAACTATATTGTGTCGTCTTAACAGCCCAAAACACAAAATTTCTGCATTTATAGATAATAGAGTGCACACACAACACTTCAAACCTCAGTATCATCAGTCTTTCGATAACTATGCCTGACTAAAAAACCAAAATCCATCACTACAAAAGCTCTTAAAAACATTCATATATTCCAATACCCTCTATAAATTGATCAAGAAAAGACCAGTAGTGATGAAAAACACTAGATCTTTCATGTACACCCCCTCCACTTCCACCCAAATTTGACCAATTCTGTATTTAATACACCGAAGTCCATGACTTGAAACCATAAAAAATGTCCTAAACTCAAGAGATGGCACCCGTCTTCAAAGTAAAATACACCTATCACAGTATTTCACCTGCGCGGTGACTTTTGTGAAATTAAAAACATAACAATCTTATACTGGATTTTATACTCCGGCCGCCAGACTGTATTTTTTCGGCTAAGCCAAGAATCAAAAAACATTGCTCAAACAGACCCTGCGCTCTACTAATAAAAGGCATGGTATTCCAAAAATTGCATTGAGTCGAGCCTACTGAACTGACCCCAGTTAATCAAATACCCCGCGTAATCAGTTAAGCTATGATCTAAATTTAAGCAAGAATCAGGCTGCCCTTTAAAACACACTTGGTCAGATGCGCTTTCACCTAAACCCTAATGAGAAGGAAGGATGGCGTTCCGAGTTATATAACCGAGAGACCTTTGCACGATAACGCTGCATAAACCCCACTATTAATTAAATCGTATTTTTTGAGGATAAAGCCTCGCGGATTTTAGTCATAAGTGCCCCTTAAAATTTATGCAGCTAACGCCATTTCACCCTTCATTTTCGATTTTCAGGCGCAACTTGCCTGTTCAATCGATAAACCTCGTTTAATATTGTGCGCCACGCACATTATTTCAAAACGTGTGAGGTTTCGGCTTAAGCCAAGATAACGAGCTTTCGCCATACAATATTGTAATTTCAAAACGCCAAATACTCGCTCCACAGTGCAGCGCACACCAGAATGTAAACGGTTAAAGCACTTATCATGTTCTGTTAATGATTTATTTCTATATGCACGTTTTATTATTCCGCGTATTCAAATCTGAAGTGCATCACAGTCTAAGCTGCTAGCGCAGCTCTATGCTCTTCCATTAGTTGGTCAGGCGTTTTGAAACCAAGATATTTTCTTGGACGAGAATTAAGCCGCTTTACAGCTCTCTCCACCTCTATCTGTGTAACTTTTTTAAAGTCTGTATTCTTTGGAAAATATTGTCGCAGTAAGCCGTTGGTGTTTTCGTTTAGCCCTCGCTCCTAAGAGCTATAGGGGTGCGCAAAATAAACATCTGCTGACAGCGCTTTACTGATCTTCATAGCACGCAAACTCTTTCCCATTGTTAGCCGTAATCGTGTGAACCAGATCCTTAATCGGCTTAAGCAGGGCGATGGTCGCCGCGGTGACATCGGTTGCACTTTTACATCGACCTGCGCCGATACCGTATACTTCATCACCCGCTCAACAATCGTCACTAGAGCGCCGCTGCGGCCCTTGCCGATCACCGTACCTATCTCTCAGTCACCGATGAGATTTATCGTCAACAACACTGGAACGCTCATCAATGTTCACTCGATTTTTTATCTGCCCCCGCGTAGATTTTCCGTTACGCCGCTTGTCGTATTTCTTGCTCTGGGGCGGCGCAGATGCGTATAAAGGTCGCCTCTCGCCTGCTTGTCGGCCCAAATGTGGCGATAAATAGTTTCATGGCTAATCAGCTTCTCCTGATCATATAACAGCCCACCTGACACCTGTTCGGGACTCCATTCCGGAGCTTGGCCTCGATCACGATTATCATTGCCGGGGTCATTTTAGTCGGTTTAACCGCAGTCTGGCGTCGCTGCATAGCCTTAGCTTGCGCCTGTTTATGGCGATAGCCCCTGTCTTCCCTATTTCTGGCCAGCTCTCTACTTACCGTAGGCTGACTCACCCCTATAATTTTCGCCACCCCCCTTTGTGTACAACCGCTGCTCTTTAGGGCTGAAATCTGGCATCTTTGCTCGCAGGTCAGTTGTTGGTAATATCCCATCATCACTTCATCTCTTGCCGGAGAAAAAGGGCAGGAGTTTACTTTCAGCTGGCCCCTTCTTCTACCTGATTAGATGATGCACTTCTGATTTAAATCCGCGTTCTGTTATCAATATTTCTATCATCCAGCCATTCACTGTGCTTCTTGCTGGAATAGGCACTATCCTCATAAACAAACGACTCTTCGCCATCTAATAGCTCAGTGAAACAATTATAATCGTGAACATTTCCTGCTGTGTAACCGATCGATTTTATCAGCCCATCCTCATCGACATTCATGTGCGCTTTATAGCCGTAGGTATTTTTACTCTTCCCGTCAGAACCGACTTTCACGTTCCACTTCGCGTCAGGATCCTGTGTTGAGTGCTTGTTTTTATCCTTATTTAGACGACACTGTTTAGCCTCAATCACGCTAGCGTCAATAATACTGATACCTCCAGATTTAATATAAAGACCTTAATCTACAAGCTGGGAATTGATTTCTTGAAGCAGCTTATCCATAAGCAATAATTTATCGAGCTTCTGTCTAAATCGCCAAAAAGTACTATGGTCCGACACTGACTCTGAAATGTCGAGCGCAATAAATCAACGAAATAAAAGATCGCGAGCAAGTTGTTTCTCTAGGTCCGAATCGCTTAATTTATACCAACTTTGCAGCAGCAGTGCCTTAAACATCATCAGTGGCAACCATGCCTTCTAGCCTCGAGCACTTGAATGTATATCTTTCAGGTGATGCTCTAAGCGAGACCAATCAATGAGCTCATGGATAGAGTCGAGTTCTTTCACTGCATCGTGATCAATCAGCATTAAATCTGCTATACTGCGTTGCTTCAGATTTTCCCAAACCATAATTTCACCGAAAGGCATTGATTATGCAAGGCTTATTATACCTGATTTTCAGTTGTTTAGCGCGACTCATGCAAGGTCTCAACTGAATAATAACACTCCAATTTTTATTTTAACTATACAGCATTATTTAATTCTTTCAGGTAGACGCATTCATACTTACACTATTCCAGAGTCGTTCAACAAAAATATCATCACTGTAGCAATTTTGCATCCATACTGATCTTGATACTTACTCTTTGATAACACCTGTAAAGTCATCGTCGGTGAACTGATCTCCGGATCAGAACTGAAATATCCTGAACACCAATATGATCCGGAGCTTCCTCAAGGGCATCCATACAGAAAGCAGCATCTTTTGTGTAAGATACTCGTCAACCTAGAATTAGACGACTTAACCAGTTGATTCTTAGCCTGATGCGAATTACCTAAGGCCCAATTCGTCGCATCAATCGCCTAACTCATTTCCTGCTTATGCGGTAGCCAATAGCCTGAAAATGCACGTATCTTTCAGGATCAGTAGCGCAGAGCTTCCAAGTATTGCGCATCAAGCAGAACCCTCAATTCAAGATCATCTGGCTGACACTTTTGGGACAAGTGATTACATCTGACCGCTAAACGCCCAGCAAAAGACACTGCCTGACAATGGATACTTCTGAATGGTGTTGTTCGATCAAAGTTAGGCGTACACCAACTTTTCCATGATAGAGAACTTGCTTACTGACAAAGCGCGGCCCAGCGAGGGCTCACCGATCTGACTATAAGGATGATCGACGTCTTCCTGATGGATTTTGGTATTCTTACTAACCTTACCACCAAATGGCTCTCCATCCAGCCTCAGCACCACCCTACTCCCATCTTCTTACCACGGGGTCGGGAATTTAAATAGACACACCTTTAACTTGGGTAACTCGTTAACATCAGCTTCATTGGCCGGTGTGACGGTTGCGCTGTGTATATGATGTCTGTTCCTATGTGCATATTAAAACAAAAATAATATTGGTTGCTTCTACGGGTGGAACTCATATCATTGCCGTGTTTTTTGTCTTTATTTTTAGTAGAGCTGAGAGCGTGAATAATGGTCCCACCCACCATGCTGCCTTGAGATACTTTGATGCCTTTTTCAACAAGATATTGATTGATATCCGCAAAGATGGTTGCACTAAGCTGGTGCTTTTCAACTAGTCGTTGAAATTAAGTATGCTGATTTCATCAGGTATGGCATCTGATAATTCAAGTTGCTCAAACCTACGCATACAGTCTATATCGTATACGGCAGGATCTGCTGCAGGATATGATAACGAGTACCTCCGAAATAAATCCGCAACATACTTGCTATTGGCATTGGTGGGCGACCTTTGCCCTTCTGGGGATAGTAAAGTTCTATAATATTGAGCAGGCGTACCCATGGTACGGTTTTTCCCATTTCATTTAGAAAGAACTCACGCTTAGTGATAACTTTTTATGGGTGTATTCTGAGTATGCGAAAGTTGTTTGTTTCATAGGACAATGCTATTTGTTTGTGTGATGTATTATCTCACATTTATTAGACTTGCTCAGAGATCCCTTATACAACCCCCAACCATCCGTTACATTGAAGCTCATGGATTTCCATCAAGCGCTCAGCAAAGACGATACTATTGTTCAAAATACTCAAACAATGACAAGCTCCTGGCCTCCTCTCACCAACGCTCAAGCCTAGACTTACTCGTCAAGAAAGCTACGTAGATGATCTGAGCGACTAGGATGACGCAGCTTTCGAAGAGCTTTAGCTTCAATCTGACGAATACGTTCACGAGTAACATCAAATTGTTTGCCAACCTCTTCAAGAGTATGATCAGTATTCATATCAATGCCAAAACGCATGCGCAGAACCTTTGCTTCTCGAGTGGTTAAACCGGAAAGCACTTGCTGGGTGGACTCTTTCAGACCAGAACGCGTAGCTCGATCTATAGGTGATTTCATTATTGCGTCTTCTATAAAGTCACCAAGATGAGAATCATCATCATCTCCGATCGGTGTTTCCATTGAAATCGGCTCTTTGGAAATTTTAAGCACCTTACGCACTTTGTCTTCCGGCATCTCCATACGAATAGCAAGCTCTTCTGGTGTAGCCTCTCGCCCCATTGCCTGAAGCATTTGCCTCGAAATTCGGTTTAGCTTGTTAATAGTCTCAATCATGTGTACAGGGATACGAATCGTCCTTGCCTGATCAGCAATAGAACGAGTAATAGCCTGTCTAATCCACCATGTTGCATATGTGGAAAACTTATAACCTCGGCGGTATTCGAACTTATCTACCGCTTTCATGAGACCAATATTGCCTTCCTGTATGAGATCAAGGAATTGCAATCCTCGATTGGTATATTTTTTAGCAATAGAGATAACCAAGCGCAGATTAGCCTCGACCATCTCTTTTTTGGCCCTGCGAGCACGGGCTTCACCAAGAGACATCTTGCGACTGATATCCTTGATTTTATTCAAAGTCAGAAGGAATTTTTTCTCTATATTGATCAGCTTCTTCTGGGCACGAATGATTTCAACACGGTACTCTTCCACGCTGCCTGCATAGACTGCACTGATAGAGTCGACCCATGTTAGATCTATTTCATTACCAAGGAAGCTTTTAAGAAAAACTTTCCGTGGCATTTTTGCTTGGCGTACGCACAGCTGCATAATAGCTCTCTCGTTTTTACGAATATTAGTGAGAGCATTGCGAATGCGAAATACCAAAAGATCAAAAACACGTGGAATCAGCTTGAATGTTACAAATAGATCAGAAAGCTCTGCTTGAGAGGCTATAGCTTCTTTACTGGTAATGCCTTTATCTGAAATGATCGCAGATGTTTTGTCTAGTATTTCTCTCAAGGCTCCGAATCGTTCGCTAGCCTCTTCCGGGTCAAGTCCTCCAGAGTCTTCCTCATCCTCGTCGTTAGCATCACTACCTTCAACTTTAACCTTTACAGGACCTTCTGAACTAATTCCCTTAACCACTGTCTGTACTGTTATGACAACCCCTTCATCAGGATCGATATACCCGCTAATGAGATCGTTAAGACGCCCTTCCTCTGCAACAATTCGATCATACTCATCGATGATGATTTGCACAGACCCTGGGAAGTATGCAAGAGAGGATGTAACTTCACGCCAACCTTCCTCAATGCGCTTCGCAATCTGGATTTCACCTTCACGAGTTAGTAACTCTACTGTACCCATTTCCCTCATATACATGCGCACAGGATCAGTGGTTCGCCCAGTTTCCTGTTCGACAGCAGCCAAAGCCGCAGCAGCTTCTTCTGCAGCTACTTCGTCGGTACTTGCTTCAGCCATTAACAGAGTATCAGCATCAGGCGCAATCTCGTAGACACTGATACCCATGTCATTGATCATGCGAATGATATCTTCAACCTGATCAGGATCGGAAATACCTTCTGGCAGATGGTCGTTAACCTCCGCGTAAGTCAGGTACCCCTGTTCCTTACCACGGCTGATAAGCTCTTTTAATCGAGATTGTTGTTGAGAATTTGCTGACATATCAACCCTTTAACAACAGCGAAAGTGAGGTGCTGGACATAAAACATAACACATCAGCTGACAAGCGTATCTCATGAGCAAAGTCAACTTCCATTTAATACCAACTACTGACGGAACGAGTTTCCTAGATGCTATCCATAACATAGACTCGTCGCTCCTAGTATTTTGAAATAGGAAATGAAAAACATGATTTTTCCATGCCTTTATACACATATACGCCAACCACAGTGTTAAGTCTAAAATATATTCTTGCTCAAACAATAAGTCGTTATTTCAAGACAGAACAAAAAAGCTAATTGCTGTTTGTCCGTACGAATTGCAACTTTATGGGGTTCTAAAATACGATCAAACCTCACATTGAGCATGGAGACAGTAAAACACACCGTGAACACACGCCATGAAAATAAAGTATACCTAATATTTGTTATGATGCAGTTATTTTTTTTTTATATCATCTCTAACTACACGAAATTGTTGCCGTTTCTGATCAAAAAAATGTTGTAACTCTCTTCGCTGCTGGGCATTTACCTGTGAAATACTCGTGACACTCAATTCTTTCTTTAATGTTTCTTCTATGTGTTTTTGATCATTTTTTTGAGCTTGAATCCGGATGTGATCGAGCGTGTCGTGAAACTCCTTTTCATTGGCAGTCATACCCAAATCAAATATGGCCAACTCTTGTAGACGCTGACCTGTCTTGGTATCGTGCTCCTGCGCTATCAGTGTTATTGGAGAAAGCCCAGGAGTCCTTTGTAAAATCTCAAGCACTTTAACCAATAACAAATTATCCTGAGAATTGTGTTGACGCAAATCTTTAATATTATCAACGTTGTCTGCCAATCTAGTATTAAGCAACAGCTGACGTATAGCGTAACCAGCACTATTGATTTTACTCGCAGGTTTTCTACGGGCCTCCATTAAGGGGGATGGAGTCGGCCTACTATTTTGAGAAAAAGGCCTTGGAGTGAAATGAGGAGACCCCACTTCATAAGTGTCATGCTGAGACCCCATGTTTACAGATCTAGATGTAGATTCTGTTACTTTTGGTGCATCTTCTACTGACAGGTGCTTTGTGAAGTATTCGGCTTCAAGCCCAGTCAGGCTAGACAACTTTTGCAGAACTAGTTGCTTAAAAACACCTTTTGGCAGTAGATCAATATGAGGACGAGCCAGTTTTGCTAACCTTGCCCTGCCATCCATAGCATTAAGATCCAAGTTATTTCCAAGCTCCTTAAACAGAAAAGCGTCAAGACTAAGCGCATCTGACTGCAGACGAGCTTTAAATGCGTCAGAGCCCTCCTTCCTGACCATGCTATCCGGGTCTTCCCCTTGGGGTAAAAATAGAAATCTCGCTTGCCGACCATCTTCCATATAGGCGAGGGTCGACTCCAGTGCACGCCATGCGGCTCGCCGTCCAGCATCGTCGCCATCAAAACAGAATAGTATCTCATGACAGGTCTTAAATAAGATTTGCGTATGGTCTTTCGTTGTTGCTGTGCCTAAAGTTGCCACGCTATTTGTTAACCCCTGCTGAGTAAGTGCAACAACATCCATATATCCTTCTACCACAATAATTTGCGTCAAGGATCTGGTAGCTTTTTTTGCCTCATACAGACCATATAACTCTTTGCTTTTCTGGAAAATTGGTGTTTCAGGGGAGTTTAAGTACTTCGGCTTGTCATCTCCCAACACTCTCCCTCCAAAGGCAATAACGCGCCCCCTTCTATCACGAATTGGGAACATGACTCGATCCCTAAACCGATCATATGTGCGCTTATTATTTTCATTCTCAACTAGCAACCCGGACTGAACCAGGTCTTGTTCTTTTTCGCGGTTATTGCCAAAATAGTTTTGCAGATTATTCCAGCCAGAAGGGGCATAACCTATGCCAAACTGATGGGCTAACTCTCCCGTTAGTCCTCGATGCTTTAAGTATTGAATAGCTTGAGAGGATCGCTCACTGTGACGCAGCTGCTGCTGGAAGAATTCTGCCGCCTGCTCCATTATATTATACAGGTTTGTATAGTTTGGTCGCTCTGACTGGTTGCAGTCTTGCTCCCTAGGAACTTCTAACCCTAGCTGCCCAGCAAGATCATCAATAGCCGCCGGGAAGTCCAGATGATCAAACTCCATGATGAAACCTAAAACATTCCCGCTGGCGCCACAACCAAAACAGTAATAAAACTGTTTTTCAGGGCTGACAGAGAATGAAGGGGTTTTTTCTTTATGAAAGGGACAACACGCAGAGTAGTTGCGACCAGTTTTTTTTAATTTAACCCTGCTATCAATGATATCAATGATATCAACTCTTGTTAGCAGGTCGTCAATAAAGTGTTGCGGTATGCGTCCAGCCATGATGGTGTCAGGAGCCGTGTTTGTGGTGGTAACCTATGGTAACACAGGTTTCATTCGTCGACAGATCTCTAGTATACATCAGCGCCCATTGAAGGTGTCAGGCGTTGACAACCGTGACTACTCCAAGCTCCAAATGAGAAATAAGTGATTATGATTAGTTCATACGCCCTAAAGGGTGACGTGCATATCTCAAACTTAAAGTAATGATTAGTTCTTAGTAAAAGGTGATATTACGTCGTTTTTAGCGTTGCACTCTATAAATAAAAAATTGTCCAAATTAGCTCAGAAAGCAAAACAATGAGTTTGTTTGCTGGCTCCTTAGGGAACCTCTGAACAAGGTTATTCTCGCACGGGAAGGAATCTATAGGGTATTGATTTTACTGGACCCACGCCTCCGCTGGGATTACGAAAGTGGCTTTAATCAGAGATCCCTTAGCTTAACGTGAACATTAACAATGCTGCTGATAACAGACATATCCTCACACCCCTTGCTTCGGGGTTGACAATAGCCCTCACTTTCCCCATATCGCGCACACTTTATACGCACCAGTCTCAGCAATAGCCGGAGTAACCATCTGAGCGAAAGATAATTCAGACCACTGCCTGATAGAAACTACTTCAGTATTTCAAGATCCATACTTTCTTTATCAGAAAGTTCCATGCATCCTGCAGACTCGAACTACTTAATGGCATCCCACCGCCACTTTACCATCTTAGCTAATATGCCAAGAGCACGTTTGTTATTGGTATTTTTTCATCAATGGCAACCTGTTGAAGCTCTGCCAGTGCGAATTTTATTGCTCCAAGCCAAGCCTTATTACGGTTGAGTAAGGATTATTTCATAGCTTCCATCAATTGCTCTTTAACTTGGCATTATCTAATGCTCGCCAACTTTTCAGGATGACAGTAAGAAATGTCGGCTAGATTCTCAGCCTACGACTTGCTCTTAATATTATCGTAAAGTAGCTCTAATGCAGTTAATACAGACGCTCCCGACGACGATGTTCACGCTGTAGTTTCTTTAAATGACGCTTGACCGCAGCAGCTGCTTTGCGCTTGCGGACAGAAGTTGGTTTTTCGTAGTACTCACGTCTACGCACTTCTGCTAAAACGCCAGCTTTTTCACAGGAGCGCTTGAATCGGCGCAGTGCTATATCAAATGGTTCATTCTCTTTAACTTTGACAGTAGGCATGCAGAGCTCACTTTCCTATACAAAACATGATTAATTTATACTCGTGGCACTTGAAAATGCTGAGATGTTTTGGCTACACTTGTTAAATTGCATTATTAAAGGCCTTAAATACAAGATCTTTGATGACACGCAAAAACAAAGCCAGCCTCATATTAGCCGCATTATCAACGTTAGTGGATTCTATAGGTAATTGAGGAAAAATGCAAAACCCTAGCACTCATGCACAGCACTAACTCTTTTTGTGCCATACTTTCGCCCTCTGTTAGCAATACACGTGGCTCTTGCTCATGATAACTCTTGGGATAGAAACATCTTGTGATGAAACAGGGATAGCCCTTTATGATAGCAAAAATGGTTTACTAAGCGACGAGCTATATAGCCAAACAGACATGCATACGGACTATGGCGGCGTTGTCCCTGAACTTGCATCAAGAGATCATATTTGCAGGATTATCCCCCTTATTAACAAGGCTCTTAAAAGCGCGAATATAAGCAAAAGTGCTATTGATGGAGTAGCATTCACTAAAGGACCTGGACTGATTGGTGCTCTGATGGTTGGAGCTTGTACAGGAAGGGCTTTAGCCTGGGCATGGGGGGTTCCGGCAATTGGAATTCATCATATGGAAGGGCATCTATTAGCCCCAATGTTGGAAGACGAACCACCTACTTTTCCTTTCTTGGCTTTACTCGTGTCTGGTGGGCATACACAATTGATTTGGGTTGATGGTATAGGTCGTTATCAGTTACTTGGCGAATCTGTTGATGACGCTGTCGGCGAGGCATTTGATAAAGCGGCAGCCATGCTAGGAATGGGTTACCCTGGTGGACCTCTGGTATCTCAGCTTGCTACCAATGGTGTGTCTGGCCGCTTCCGCTTTCCTCGGCCTATGACGAACCGGCCTGGTCTAGACTTCAGTTTTAGTGGTTTAAAAACCTTTACTCTAAATACAGTGGCAAAATGTAAACAAGAGGGCTGCTTTGATGATCAGGATAGAGCAGATATTGCCCTAGCGTTTGAAGAAGCCGCGGTGGATACGCTGACACTAAAGTGCCGTCGAGCCTTGCGACAAACAGGGTTAAAACAGTTAATTATTGCTGGTGGCGTTAGCGCTAACTTCCCGTTGAGACAAGCTCTTGAGTCTATGGTCCGCGGCGAGGGGGCGATCTTACGTTATGCTCGCTTAGAGTTTTGTACGGATAATGGCGCCATGATAGCTTATGCTGGCTGCCAACGCCTAATGGCTGGGCAGCATGAAAGCTTGTCTGTAATACCAGTCCCTCGGTGGCCAATAGAAACGCTGGAGCCTATTTAAGAAAAGAGTATTTTTGCTTGAAAGAGCAAAAATAGCAAAGTCCATATTTTTTTGAAAAGCCCAAGTCAATCTCTCAGGCAGTAAAAATGGATAAGGTTTATATTACAGGTCTGAAGGTCGGAGCAATCATTGGCGTCTATGACTTTGAGCACGATGCCCCTCAACCTCTGGTTATTGACCTAGAACTTGGTACTGATTTTTCTCAAGCCTTCGATAGTGATGAACTATGTGATGTATTGGACTATAACGTTATCAGTAAAATGGTACGATCGTTTTGTGAAAGTTCCCAGTATAAGTTATTAGAGGCGCTTGCTGGCGGCATTATCAAATTACTTTTTGGCAACCAATCATCTATCCGCAATGTTGCTATTCGTATTCGTAAACCGCAGGCTCTTACAGGAGCCATGGCTAGTGTCTGGTGTGAGCGATGCAGAGAGCAGATGTAACTTCTCTGCTTTGTGAAACTCGATACCCATTACCACTGAAAGTGCGAGCAGACGACAAACAAACGAAGGAAGTTCCATGACTCTATAAACAAACAGCAGGTGCGTTTAGTGAGTGAGAGCGGTTAACGCCCCACCTTCAATAAAGCAGGTACAGAATATATTTATAGGAAGTCAATACTACTGTTGGCTTAAGAAATCGCTAACTTGCTTGACCCTCTCAACTTGTAGTTGTTTACCGATATCTTTACCTTTATATCCTTGAGCGAGTATCGGCTTTGAGCTTATCGAACGACAGAGGTAAAGACATTGAAGTAATTTTTTTATGCGCCGCTCTTGCATATATTCTCCCGAGACCAAAGCTAAATGATAACTGCTAGCCAAAGCATTCTTGAAACGGTCAGGCTTACGATATGCATCTGTTTTTTGAAACAGACCGACAAGTTCGGTTGCTGTCGTGTTTTTTTGAATAGAGATCAAGGCAAGCATATGCTCATTAATTAGCAGTGCTAGTTCTGCCATTTCTGTAGGGAATGTGATGTCCCTGCAAAATACTTTGAGCTGTTTAGTACTGACAGATTCGCTGGGAGGGAATAGACAGGCAAAACGGACGTGATAACCTTCTTTATGGATTACTGCATGTTTTAGCGCTGGAAGAGTATAAGTATCTGATATAAGACGACTCCATGCAGGCATTATAATTTGCAATGCCTCACAGGTCATCAGTATTTTAAAATAAATTTCTGGAGAGGGTTCCATCAATGCCCTGGCTGTTTCCTGCCAGACTCGTTCGGATAGAAGGTGATTAACCTCCCCAATTTTCACCATTTGCTTCATCAGCTCCATGGTTTCATTGGCAGCGGAAAATCCTGCATGATGAAATCTGGCAGCAAAGCGCGCTAATCTTAACACCCTTAGAGGATCTTCTGAAAATGCTGACGACACATGCCTTAACGTGTGATTTTCAAGATCTTTCTGGCCTCCAAAAGGGTCAAAAATATTGCCTTCCTTGTCCTGCGCCATGGCGTTGATAGTAAGATCTCTACGTATTAGATCTTCTTCAAGGGAAATTTCAGGGGATGTATAAAAGACAAAACCTCTATAACCGTGTCCAGATTTACGTTCGGTTCTTGCCAAGGCATATTCTTCATGGGTCTCTGGGTGTAAAAAAACAGGGAAATCTTTTCCAACAGGCCGATATCCATTTGCGATCATTGCCTCTGGCGTTGCTCCAACCACGACCCAGTCACGATCTTTTACTTCCAAGCCTAGCAACCGATCTCTAACGGCTCCGCCAACTAGATAAATCTTCATTTCAGTGAATTGGTTACTCTAGGGAGTTGTAATGCATGTCATTCGTGTTTAAAAATGCAGCGATACCCCTTACATTTCTAACGCCTTTGAACATGGAAACAGTTTTAAACTACTGCGCTATTTTAATGGTTTTTTCCTTAATAAATTATTAGCATTATATAGTAGGATAATATTTCTGACTTTTTAAAAACAAAGGAACGGAGCATTATATCTGTCATGGCTTACAGACAATTAACTGTATTCTCTGTGCTCGCACTGCATTTTGAACAACACCTGACAACTAACTAAAAACACTTGACGTCATATTGCAGGAACATAGCAAAACATAAGATTTCGAACATAAATTGTGCGTTTCATCACTATTCAAGACAATTATAACACGGAGTTTCTAATGATCAAGGCTACAAATATTATTGATCCTGACTTTACAAACCAAGGAGAGGAGGTCCTATGGGAGATGATTTCGCCTAATTACGTTATAGACGAATCCTTGTGGTTAACAGAATTACTTAAGCTAGCCGAACCTACAGATCAAGAAGAATCCCTGATTACCAGCCGAGCAACAAGACTGATAGAACAGTTGAGAGCCCGTGATGACGCAGTACATATAATTGATCTTTTCCTGCTGGAATACAGCCTTGATACCCGTGAAGGTATACTGCTTATGTGTTTGGCAGAAGCATTAATCAGAATCCCTGATACGGACACGGCTAATGCCCTGATTAAGGATAAACTCAGTGTTGCTGATTGGAAATCATACCTTAGACAAAGTGACTCTCTATTGGTTAATGCATCTACTTGGGGCCTAATGCTAACTGGTAAAATTGTGACTATGGATAGCAAAGAGGACGGCTCTCCATCCGGCATTATTAATCGCTTGATTACTAAAATGGGAGAACCTGTAATTCGGAAGGCTATTCATCAAGCCATGACGATTATGGGAAAGCACTTTGTATTGGGACGCACTATTGATGAAGCTTTGAAAAACAGCAAGAAACCCAGAGAAGAAGGGTTCACTTATTCATTTGACATGTTAGGTGAGGCCGCACTTACTGCAGATGACGCGATAAAATATCAAAATTCTTACAAAACAGCTATTGAGGCCATGGGAGTCCACCAAAATAGTATAGGCCGAAGAGGATCCTTATCCACCATATCTATTAAGATGTCCGCGCTACATCCACGCTATGAAACATCTCAGGAGCTTCGAGTCCTTAAGGAAATGACAGAGTCAGTCCTTAAATTGATCCAGGCTGCTCAAGAACAGGGCGTAGGCATTACCATTGACGCTGAAGAGCAGGATCGATTAGAACTCTCATTAAAGCTGTTCAAAAGGCTCTACAGTGACCCTATATGTAAAGGCTGGGGTAACTTAGGACTGGTGGTTCAGGCCTATGGTAAGCGTGCATTACCGGTGCTATGTTGGCTTGCGGCTTTGAGAAAAGAGCATGGCGATGAAATCCCAGTACGCCTAGTGAAAGGAGCGTACTGGGACAGCGAAATAAAACGCTGCCAACAACTGGGACTCAGTGAATATCCAGTATATACACGAAAAGAATCGACAGATGTCGCCTATATTGCTTGCGCCAAGTTCTTGCTCAGCGATAACATAAAGGGATCATTACTGCCTCAATTTGCTAGCCATAATGCCCATACTGTTGCAAGCATTCTTGCTATATCTGAACATAGGGAGTTTGAGTTTCAGTGCCTACATGGAATGGGGGGAGCACTTTATAATACTGTAATGGAGCAAGAGTCTGTCCCAGTCAGAATATATGCACCAGTTGGCAGTCACCAAAATTTACTACCTTACCTGGTGCGCCGTCTGCTAGAGAACGGTGCTAATTCATCATTTGTGCACCGATTGATTGATTCTAAAACACCAATTGCAAACCTTGTGCGACATCCTGTGACCATCCTGAAGCAGCACGCACTTCTCGCTAATAACAGGATACCATTACCAGAGGATATCTTTGGAGAGAGTCGCAAAAACTCCAGCGGGATTAATATTAATATTGACTCCCAGTGGCTACCATTCAAACGCGCTGTTGAGCCTTTTTTGATCCGACAATGGCGACAAGGCCCTGTTATTAATGGGCAGGTTATAAAATCTGCTGTCGGGGCTGATGTTGTCTGCCCTTACATGACTCACGAATCCGTAGGACATATTTCCTGGTCCTCTGAAACAGATATTGAACAGGCTTTAACTATTGCCAGTGCAGCCTTTAATCAATGGAACAAAACTGATGTAGGCATGCGTGCAGAATGCCTTAAAAAGCTAGCAGACCTTCTTGAAAAGAACAGGGCAGAATTAGTTGCGTTATGTCACAGGGAAGCTGGTAAAACAATTAATGACTCTATTGACGAGATCAGAGAGGCCGTAGACTTCTGCCGCTACTATGCAGTCCAAGCTCTGAAGTTACTAGGAACAATAACAATGTTGCCGGGTGTTACGGGTGAATCCAATGAGCTTTACCTTTCTGGACGTGGTGTTTTCTTGTGTATAAGTCCGTGGAATTTTCCTCTAGCTATCTATCTTGGACAGATTGTGGCTGCTTTGGTGTCAGGTAATACTGTGATTGCCAAGCCAGCTGAGCAAACCAGCCTAATTGCTGGAAAAGCGATTGAGTATATGCTGGAAGCTGGGTTTCCTAGCGGTGTGATTCAGATGCTCCCAGGTGACGGTGCCTCTATCGGGGAGCATTTACTTATGGATCATAGAATTGCCGGCGTCGTTTTTACCGGATCAACAGAAACTGCTCATATCATCAACCGATCTTTAGCTAACAGAAGCGGCGCTATTGTGCCTCTGATAGCGGAAACTGGAGGTCAAAATACCATGATTATTGATTCTTCTGCATTGCCTGAACAGGTAGTGGGTGATGTTGTGCGCTCAGCGTTTTCTAGCGCAGGGCAACGTTGCTCCGCATTACGGGTACTCTATGTGCAGGATGACGTAGCCGATCGGATAATCACGTTATTGAAAGGTGCGATGGCTGAATTAAAAGTAGGTGACCCCACATTATATGACACAGATCTAGGGCCCGTTATTGATAAGCAAGCTAAAACATCTCTTCAGCGACACATAGACAAAATGAAGAAGGAGTTTACGATGCTAGCTCAAACACCTTTGCCCGCTTCGGCATCTATGGGCTTCTATGTGGCGCCCACTGCCTTTGAAATCAGCAATATCAATCAACTCGAAAGCGAAAATTTCGGCCCTATATTACACGTTATTCGTTATAAATCATCAGAGCTGAATAAAGTAATTAAGCAAATTAATACTACTGGCTATGGCTTAACTCTGGGAATTCATACCCGTAACGAAATGATGGCTAACTATATCGAAGAGAATGTATGGGCAGGTAATACCTATATTAACCGTGATCAGATTGGTGCGGTCGTTGGGGCTCAGCCATTTGGTGGCATAGGCCTTTCAGGAACAGGCCCTAAAGCGGGAGGACCTTACTATCTATTACGCTTTTTGACTGAACGAACCAAAACAATCAACATAACTGCTTCCGGAGGAAACCATGAGTTATTGTCGCTTATTTAAAGACCCATAGCAGTGTATTTTTATCTTTATTATCCTTTTTGATATCATCCCAAATATCGAGCAATTTATCTAAAAGTAACCGGATAATATCTATAACCACTCCACTTGAAGGCTTGAGGTTGTTGGCTACCATCCATCTCCTTCAATGGGAGCTGGTATAAACCCATAACCTTCGCTCTCTTTACGACCTGACTGCATCTCCAGTAACTTTTTGACAACCAGCTATAACAACGCATTCTCTACCACCACAACTAGTTTTTCTGCATGTGCTTTCACTTCAATAGCATCTACACCTTCTACCATAATCCTAATAACCGGTTCTGTTCCTGAAGGTCTCAACAATACACGACCTCGGTGTCCCAATTGATTTTCGGACAACAACACCGCTTCAGTAATTGAAGAATTGGATGCTAAATCATATTTTGCCATTACTTTAACGTTGATCATCGTTTGTGGGTATTTTGTCACCCCTTTTTTTAGCTCACCTAGAGTTTTACCTGCAAACTTCATAGCCTTAATAACCTGAAGGGCAGCAACAATCCCGTCACCGGTCGTAGATACATCACGGCAGATAATATGACCGGAAGATTCACCGCCTAATTGCCATTTTTTTTCATCCATTAATTCATTAACGTAGCGATCACCGACCTTTGCGCGGGAAAAAGGAATTCCCTTATTTTTCAAGGCTTGCTCCATCCCCAGATTTGTCATCAAGGTTCCAACAACACCGCCTCTTAAAATCTTCTGATCCTTACGACTGACAGCGATAATATATAGTAATTCGTCACCATCCAAACTATTAGCATGTTCATCAACCATAATGACACGATCACCATCACCATCAAAAGCGACACCCAAATCAGCTCCGATAAACTTAACCTTATCAGCAAGATTATTTGGCGAGGTTGCACCACACCCTTGGTTAATATTAAAACCATTCGGCTCTGCATTTATGACAGTAACAGTAGCTCCCAACTCCTTAAACACTGCAGGACCCACTTGATAAGTGGCACCATGACCGGCATCAACCACTATTTTTAAACCGGACAAATCCAGTTGAGGTACAGTACTGGCTTTGCAGTACTCAATATATCGTCCAGCGGCGTCATCTAGACGACTAACTTTACCCAATGCTGCAGTTTCAACCACACTCATATCACCATCAATTAATGCCTCAATACGTAATTCTACATCATTCGGCAATTTGGCACCGTCACGGCTGAAAAACTTGATCCCGTTATCATAATGAGGATTATGGGAAGCGCTAATAACAATGCCCGCCTGGCAATTGAAAGTCTTTGTCAAATATGCAATGGCTGGCGTTGGCATAGGTCCAGTCAATACCACATCCACTCCTGCTGCAGATAGTCCGGCCTCCAAAGCCGATTCAAACATATAGCCTGAGATCCTAGTATCCTTGCCAATAACTACTTTCCCTCGCCCTTGCGAAGACAAAATCTTGCCTGCTGCCCAGCCAAGCTTCAAAACAAAATCTGGAGAGATTGGGAATTCACCCACTTTCCCTCTGATTCCATCAGTACCAAAATACTTACAAACCATAAAAGACAACACTCCAAGACCATCTACAGACTCTGCAGGAAGGTTATTCTTACCAATAAAGAATACGTTCCTCTATCTGCAACTAAACCGCTTAATTTAAACTGTTTGCATGCTTTGTACAACATCTACATCTTAAAAACGAAACCCCAACCTACATTTAAGTACGATGGATATACACCCATTACCATTGAAGGTGCCCGTAGGATGAAAGTATCAGCCTACAAGTAGCCGATGATTGTGGTGGCCAAACAGCCAACAACCTCAAATATTCAAGGAAAATGAGTCTATCCCCGTATGACATAAATACAAAAACATCAGTAACTCCAAGAAAAAAAAGCTTAATCGGCACCATTAACCGCCGCAAGCATACGAACTATATCATAAGTTTCCGCAACATCATGAACCCTGAGTATATGCGCTCCAGCCTGAGCCGCTATAACAGCAACGGCAAGACTGCCGGCAAGTCGGTGATCAGGCCCTTTATCAAGGATTGCACCAATAAATGATTTTCTCGACATACCAGCAAGAATAGGCAATTTTAGCTCATGAAAACGAGAAAAATGTTTTAGCATGCTTAAGTCATGAGCTGGTGTTTTTCCAAATAACCCCCCCCCAAACCCAGGGTCAATAATAATCCGATCTTTCTTAATGCCAGCATCAACACAACGCTTAACAGATTTATGAAGATAACCCATTACCTCTACCATAATGTTATTATAAGAAGGTACAAAATTTGACTCAGGGTAATCAATAAGGGAGTGCATAAGAATAACCGGCAGCTCTGTGGCCGCCACTGCCTCAAGTGCTCCTGGCCTCTGAAGCGCACGAACATCATTAATCATCCCTACTCCAGCCTTGACAGACTCTCTAATAACCGCAGCAGAACTGGTATCAACAGAAACAACACACTCAAAACGTTTAACCAACGCTTCTATAATCGGAACAACCTTTTCCAACTCTTGTTCGCAAGATGCAGTCTTCTCCTTCTCCTGTATAACGGATTGCGCCCCTAGGCAATCGGCTTTGTCGCTTCCATAACCATAGCTCCGAACCATCTTGCTGGTTGACTCCCCTCCTACATCAAGGATATCAACGCCAGCCTCAACCATTTCTTCCGCTTTTTTAATAGCTTTTTCAATAGTGCTACAGCGACTACTCCCATAGAATGAATCCGACGTTATATTTAAAACACCCATTATTCGTATTTTCCCAAGATCCAGGGTGATACCCGCACAACTCAGCTTAAAATGGTCATTCATTAGATTCTCACAACAACATACACTTTTTCCATAATTGCATGCATAAAAAAGGGCAGATTAATCTGCCCTTGTTTACACTCAATCACTACTACCCATCAAAGTTAAACTTTTTCAGCAGAACCGCCAATAGAATCATTTTCATTTCCCTTGCTTTTATCATCCTTCTTATCTCCGTCACTAACAACATCACTCTTTACCCCTCCACGACTATTATCAGGAGTGTTACTTTTTGGAGGCCGTGGCGACAGTCCAGCCATGATATCATCAATCTGTAAACTATCAATAGTCTCATACTGAATCAACGCCTCAGCCATACGATGTAGCTTATCTTTATTATCATGAAGAAGCTTCTCCGCAGTACGGTAACACTCATCAATGATACTACGGACTTCCTCATCAATGAGTTGTGCCGTTGCTGAGGAAACAGCTGCTTTACTGGAGCCATAGCTTTTCCCCAGAAAAATCTCGCCTTCTTCTACGTCATACATAAACGGACCCAGTTTTTCTGAAAACCCCCATTTGGTCACCATACTTCGAGCAATCTGGCTTGCTCTCTGAATATCATTTGAGGCTCCAGTGGTGATACCGTCCTTACCAAGGATCATTTCTTCCGCAATGCGACCACCAAAAAGAGAACTAATCTGACTCATCAATGCTTGCCTGCTATGACTGTAACGGTCTTCTTGCGGCAAAAACATAGTAACACCAAGAGCCCTCCCGCGGGGAATAATGCTAACTTTATAGACCGGATCATGATCGATAACAAGACGACCCACAATCGCATGCCCAGCTTCATGATAAGCGGTATTACTCTTCTCCTTATCGCTCATCACCATAGACTTGCGCTCTGCACCCATCATAATTTTATCTTTAGCAAGCTCAAACTCACGCATATGTACTGTACGATTATTCGCTTTTGCTGCACACAAAGCTGCTTCATTAACTAGATTAGCCAAGTCAGCACCAGAAAAACCCGGCGTACCACGAGCAACAACGCTAGCATCAACATCATCGGCAATCGGTACTTTACGCATATGCACTTTAATGATTTGTTCTCGCCCACGGATATCAGGTAGACCAACAACCACCTGTCGATCAAAACGCCCGGGACGCAACAATGCAGGATCAAGAACATCAGGGCGGTTAGTGGCAGCAATTACAATAACTCCATCATTTCCTTCAAAACCATCCATTTCAACCAATAATTGATTCAAAGTTTGCTCACGCTCATCGTGCCCTCCCCCCATTCCTGCACCACGATGACGACCCACTGCATCAATCTCGTCAATAAATATAATACAAGGCGCCTGTTTTTTGGCCTGTTCGAACATGTCACGGACACGAGACGCACCCACCCCAACAAACATTTCAACAAAGTCAGAGCCAGAAATTGTAAAGAAAGGAACTTTAGCTTCACCGGCAATAGCCTTGGCTATCAAGGTTTTGCCAGTCCCAGGAGGGCCAACCATTAACACTCCGCGAGGAATTCTACCGCCTAGTCGCTGAAACTTACCCGGGTCCTGCAGAAAATCCACCAGCTCATGAACTTCGTCCTTGGCTTCTTCAACTCCAGCAACATCAGCAAATGTTGTTTTAACCTTATCCTCCGGTAATAACCTTGCTTTACTTTTACCAAAACTCATAGGCCCAACTCCACGCCCACCATTGCCACTCTGCATCTGCCGCATAAAAAACATAAAAATGCCAAGGATAATAAGAATTGGAAAGCTGGCTACCAGCAACTGAGACCAGATACTCTGCCTTTCTATAGGCTTGGACTCTACTTGGACGTTACCCAGTAATAATTCATTCATTAGCTGATTGTCAGGAATAGCGGGGGGGAGGTTAGTTTCAAAACGCTCACCGTTATTCTGCATACCTGTAATCGTATAGCCATCAATCACCACCTTGCGAACCTGGCGACTATCAAGCAGGCTAATAAATTCAGAGTAACTGAGCTTCTGGGAAGAAGACTGCAGTCCATCAAAATTCTTGAATACGGCCAACAATACCAATGTGATAATGGCCCAAAGTATTAAGTTTTTTACCATATTATTCAAGGGGCTACCCTCTTCCAATCATTATTCCAACCCAATTTGAGTCAGCTATTTTGCTTGATCTTGATAAGAGCACGATACGTTTGATTGTTAACGTGTAACATTCACACAACAATACACGAGTGGCTATTCTTACACCTGTCTATATCTATTTCCATTAAAGGCGAGATTATATTAACTGCTCTCACCTTCAACAGAAATGTGTATAACTCGACAACACTAAGGGGATTTGCACCTCCTCGTAGCCTCGAATTGCTTTGCCTGTACTACAGCTAACAGTCACCATATATGCTAGCCTGCAAATACTACTTGAATCTACTTAGCCTTTAAAACTCTTTCCTAGCAAATAAACTTCCCGTGAACCTGACCGAGAAGCTTTAGGCTTACACGTTTTAACCATTCCAAAAGATGTACGCATATCTTTAAAATAAGCCTCAAAACCATCACCATGGAATACCTTAACCAGAAAAGAGCCATTTTTCCTGAGCACATGCTGCGCTATATCCAGCACCAACTCCACCAAACACATTGACCGAGATTGATCCACCGCCATAATCCCACTAATATTGGGAGCCATATCAGACATTACAAGATCTACCAGATCTATACCAATGGTTTCAATGATACTTTCCAGTACATCCTCTTGGGTAAAATCTCCCAGAATAAAATCCACTCGGGAGATAGGATCCATAGGTAATATATCAGATGCCACCACCTGACCACCATTACCCACAAGACTAATTGCTACTTGAGACCAACCACCAGGAGCAGCCCCCAGATCAAGCACTCTCATTCCTGGCTGAATGACACAGTGTTTTTCCTGTATTTCCAGAAGCTTATAGCTTGCACGGGAGCGCCAGCCTTCTTTTTTAGAAAGCTTTACATAATGATCATTAAAATGCTCTTTTAGCCAGCGACCACTATCTTTAGATCTTGCCATATTAATATGTAATTACACGTTCTGCCAAGGTGCGAGTATATGCGCCAAAAAATAATAAAAGAAACTTCATCGTCAAGCAACCCACACACTTTGTCTTTTTAATACTGTAAAAACAAGGTCAGAAAACTATGAACAAAAAATTTCTTAGCCATTATGCAGAGTTTTGACACCAACATCAAGTAACCTTGCTAGAAGGCTTGAATTGACATAAATTAAGAACCATAACTCTCGCTTATAAGATCAGAGCGTAGGCTACAGGGATTGATGCATTACCTGCATGATAATGAGCATCAAGGAGATTAATCCCTTTGGCAGTGCGGTTTTTCGCATGGTCAAAATGATAACCATTCAGAGAGCTTTCCTACTATAAAATTTCCTCTTAATCTTGCCAACTTTTACAACTACTCACACCGCCTAAAGCCTACTGCTGATGAACTGACTCACTAAAAACAGTCTAGTAACCTTATCATGACTATTAAGCATCACCCACCAAACTGGACAAGCCCGCTGCCTCTGCTTTGCTGAAAGAGAGCCGATAGTCAAGGCTCAGAGCGACCAGAGCAAGCTTCAGGTCTCCGATGAACCTTTTTTTCAACCTGGCACACAACCTGAGCTATTAAGAAAAGGCTGAATCTAAGTACACAAACACATAAGGAAGTTTTGAACAAGGCAGCTACTCTGAAAGAAAACTAGTTGTCTTCCTCTGTTATCTAGGTTACCATCTACGCCTATATTATTTAGGTGCTCAGCATGCGTCGATCCTTGGTAGCTGGAAACTGGAAAATGAACGGATCCTCCAAAAGCATCAAGGATCTTCTTGGCAGTATTGTTTCTAGCCTGAAGCCAAAAGCTGAAGTATTGATTTGCCCTCCTACTATATATATGCAGCAAGTTAGAGACATACTCTATGGCACATCGATTAAGTGGGGACTTCAAAATGTCTCCGGCAAAGTTTCAGGAGCCTACACAGGAGAAATATCTTCTCTAATGGCAAAGGATTTTGGCTGTAAATATGCTATTATTGGTCATTCTGAGCGCCGTTCCATTTACGGCGAGACTGACCGAGATATTGCAGAAAAGTTTTCTATATTGGTTGATCACGGTGTTGTTCCTATATTGTGTGTAGGCGAAAGCTTCGAAGAGCGTAAAGCTGGAGACACGTTGAATGTCGTGTCTAGGCAGTTAGATAGAGTTCTTGAAAACGCAGGATCTGGTCGACTGAATGATTTTATTGTAGCGTATGAGCCTTTATGGGCTATAGGTACTGGCTTGACAGCAACACCTAAACAGGCTCAAGAAGTTCACGAAACAATTCGTAAGATACTTGCTGGGAAAAATAAAGATATGGCTCAAAATACTCGAATACTTTATGGGGGTAGCGTTAAAGCTTCTAATGCTGTTGAGCTAATGAAGCAAGATGATGTGGATGGCGGTCTGATTGGAGGTGCTTCATTAGTCGCTGAAGATTTTATGGCGATTTGTCACGCTGCGGGATAATTATGGAAACAATACTTCTTATAGCTCATGTTTTTTTTGCTGCTGGTGCAATCGGATTGATACTACTCCAGCAGGGCAAGGGAGCCGAGGCTGGTGCAAGCTTTGGTTCTGGAGCATCTCAAACGGTGTTTGGGAGCCAGGGAACTGCTAGTTTTTTGAGTAGGAGTACGGCGGTTTTAGCAACAATGTTTTTTCTAACTAGCCTTGGCTTGGCGATAATTGCTAGACAGAAAGTCGATATTTCTGACTTTATAGATATCCCGTCCACCGTTGTTGAAAAGACGGTTTCTGGTGATGCTCCAATCTCTGTCGAAAAAAACACTGTTGAACCAACTACTCCTGTGATAGAATCAGGACCTGTCGAAGACGAAGCTGGTAGTGAGACTCTTAAGGAAAGTGATTAGCCGAAGTGGTGGAATTGGTAGACACGCCATCTTGAGGGGGTGGTGCCTTGTTTGGCGTGCGGGTTCAAGTCCCGCTTTCGGCACCAAAACCTAGATTGTATCATAATTGTCGGATTCGTCAGGTTTGTTATCGACATATTTTTACTTATTGCTAGGCGCTGTGAATTCTTTTGCTGTAGGGTAATAGTTTGTTAAGCTCACATTTGGGATATCAGCTTAATTCAACTCTAACTACTAACACCCCCCCATCATAGGGGTTTTTTTATTACACCTACGATAATTGAAATATAGATAGATGACACAGCGGCAAGATAGGGTGACACCCTTGGTGTTTGGCATCTGAGCAAGGGAAGGTAGCGATCCCTCTCTGTTTTTTCAAACACGAAGTATGTTATAAATATTATAATGCTCCATGATTTAATGGGTTATTATAATATAGGAACAGGGCTTTCAGAGCTCTTTTTTTGTTTTTGTGAGTAGGTGCTTCAATCGTGCAAGGTAAACAGTCACAGCTAGAGGCGATAATTGAGCCTATTGTTAGATCGCTTGATTACCGCCTCTGGGGTGTTGAGTTTATCTATAAGGGGGGGCGACATTCATTACTCAGGATATACATTGACAGTGAGCACGGTGTAGATCTTGGAGGCTGTGAAAAAGTTAGCCGTCAAATAAGTAGTGTCTTTGATGTAGAAGATCCTATTGCAAAAGAGTACATACTTGAAGTTTCCTCTCCCGGTATGAATCGTCCACTATTTAGGCTGGAGCATTATGAAACCTGGGCCGGAGCGGAAGTTAAAATCTGTTTGTCCGTATCTTTTGAGGGACGCCGGAAATACCGCGGCCTGATAAAGGGAGTCGAAGGGCAGGATGTTATAATTGTAGCCGATGGTCATGAGATACTGTTGCCAATCGAGAATATTGATAAGGCGCAGGTGATACCACAGTTCGACTGAAGTATTTATGCCGGACATTTAAACACCGGTTTAAGACCAGAGAAGTGTCGGCATAAGCACGAACTGGTTCAGTATAGGCGAGGCAGAGCATGACTAAAGAGATTCTGTTGGTCGTAGAGTCAGTATCAAATGAAAAAGCAGTATCGCCCGAGGTTATCTTTGAGGCGATTGAAATAGCACTGGCTACAGCTACTAAGAAGCGCTATGAAGGCGATGTCGATATTCGTGTAGAGATTGACCGAAAAACTGGTGAGTACTCAACTTTCCGCCGGTGGACGGTCGTGGCTGACGAGAATTTTGAAATACCAGGAGTACACCTAACAAAAGATGAAGTCAAAGAAAAAGATGCAACCCTTGACATAGATGGAGTTTGGGAAGAAAGCATTGAGTCTATGGCTTTTGGTAGAATTGCTGCTCAAACGGCAAAGCAGGTCATTGTTCAGAAAGTTCGTGAAGCAGAACGACTTCAGATGATTGAAACTCATCGTGAAAAGCTAGGCAAGCTAGTTTCCGGCACGGTTAAGAAAAACACAAAAGACAGCGTTATAATTGATCTTGGCAATAATGCCGAAGCGGTCATGCGTAAAGACCAGATGCTGCCCCGTGAAAACTTTAGGATTGGCACTCGTGTTCGTGCTTTATTGCGAGAGATCTCCACTGAAGGTAGAGGACCTCAATTAATGCTATCTAGAACTTGTCCAGAAATGATAAAGGAGCTATTTGGAATTGAGGTGCCCGAAATATCAGAGGAGACTGTAGAGATTATAAGCATTTCTCGAGAACCTGGAGTACGAGCCAAAATTACCGTAAAAACTAACGATAGCCGTATTGACCCGGTTGGAGCCTGTATTGGCATGCGTGGGGCACGAGTACAGGCAGTATCCGGCGAACTCGGTAATGAGCGTATGGATATAGTGCTTTGGGATGAAAACCCGGTGCAATATGTAATTAACTCGATGCAGCCTGCCGAAGTAATCTCAATCATTGTTGACGAGGTTTCTGGCTCAATGGATATAGCTGTCGCTGCAGATAGTCTGGCTCAAGCTATTGGTCGTAACGGACAAAATGTCAGATTGGCTAGCGATTTAACTGGCTGGAATCTGAATGTTATGACTGAAAGCGATGCTGCTGATAAGCAACAACAGGAATCTGATCGAATAGTGCAAAGATTTATAGATGTGCTTTGTATAGAGAAGGATCAAGCTGAGCTACTGGTAGCAGAAAACTTTTCTACGCTGGAGGATATTTCCTATGTGCCCATGGAAGAACTAATTAGTATCGATGGAATAGATGATAATTTAGCCAGTGAGCTGCAGGCTAAAGCTAAAGATCATTTATTGATCCAAGCTATTGCAGACGAAGAGAAGATAGAAAGTTTTAAGCCAGCTGAAGACTTATTAAGCATGGACGGTATGAATCCAGAGTTGGCTCATAAGCTTGCAAGTTGTGGCATTTTGACGATGGAAGATCTTGCCGAACAGTCTGTCGATGACTTGCAGAATGTTGAAGGCGTAGATCAAAAGCAAGCCGGCGAGTTAATTATGATCGCTCGAAAACCTTGGTTCGAGAAAACGGGTAACTGAGCAGGCCACTGAGAGGAGACGTGTTAATGGCAGAAGTAACTGTAGAGCAACTCGCAGCAGTGGTCGGTGCTCCGGTCGAGCGGTTGTTGCAGCAAATGCAGGATGCAGGGTTGTCGCAAACTAAAGCAGCCCAGGCAGTGAGTGATATTGAAAAGCAAAAACTGCTAGATTATCTGAGGCGTATTCATAGTGCTAAAGGATACGCATCAGGGCAAGGTAAAGTCTCTCTGATGCGTAAGGTTAGCAGTAAATTGAACATTGCTAGCAATTCTGCAACAAAGAAAGAAATAGATATTAAGATCCTTAAAAAACGAACTTACGTCGAGAAAGAAAAGGCCGCAGAAACAAATAATCAGAGCAAGGCAAAAAACAGTTCGACTCGGGCTCTTGGCGGTGCCGATGATACCCGCTCACCAAACCGTGATGGCGGTGGTCGTTCGGCGCGCAACAACGTAGATACTCGCCCACCTCGTAGTGGCGGAGATACTCGCTCGCCGCGTAGTGGTGGAGATACCCGCCCACCACGTAACAACGTAGATACCCGCCCACCACGTAGTGCCGGAGATACCCGCCCACCACGTGGTGGTGCGGCAGGAGGCAGATCATCTCCGTCCCTGAATCTATCTGATTCTCCATCGACTCCACTGGGCGATGATGGTCGGAAGAGTCGCAACAAGCGCGCGAAGAAAGGCCGAAGAGATACCGATGATCGTCTTGGCCGCAGTGGTGAAAAGCGTGGAAGTGCTCGTGATGGGCGAAAAGGTGATCGTCGAAGCGGTCGTCGCGTTCCCAAAACAGTGACCCCTGAATCAATGATCGCTCATGGCTTCACTAAACCGATTGCGCCAGTTGTTCGTGAAGTATCTATTCCTGAAACGGTGACAGTTAGTGAACTATCCCAGAAAATGGCTGTAAAAGCTGCTGATGTCATCAAAGTGATGTTTAAGATGGGGTCTATGGTGACCATCAACCAGGTAATTGATCAAGAAACTGCATCAATTGTGGTTGCGGAGATGGGACATAAATTCAAGCTGACCAAAGAAGACGCTATTGAAGATGCGTTGGTTGAAGTTACTGCTGCGGCCGAAGTGCATGGTATAGAAAAGCCTCGAGCACCAGTTGTTACTGTTATGGGGCATGTTGACCACGGTAAAACCTCCCTCCTTGACTATATTCGCAAAAGTCGTGTTCAATCAGGAGAGGCTGGAGGCATTACCCAGCATATTGGAGCGTACCACGTTAAAACTAGCCATGGTTCCATCTCCTTTTTAGATACTCCCGGTCATGCAGCATTTACAGTTATGCGTTCTCGTGGAGCCAAAGCTACTGATATTGTTATTTTGGTTGTTGCTGCTGATGATGGTGTAATGCCTCAAACTGAAGAGGCTGTTCAGCACGCTAAGGCCGCTGATGTTCCGATCATCGTCGCTATTAACAAAATGGATAAGCCTGGTGTTGACTGTGACCGTGTTAAAAATGAGCTATCTTCTCATGATGTAATCCCTGAAGAATGGGGTGGTAACACTCAGTTTATACCAGTCTCTGCATTAACAGGCAAAGGAGTAGAAGATCTTTTGGAAGCGGTGATTCTCCAGACAGAGTTACTTGAATTGAAAGCTCCTGACGAAGGTCCTGCTCGTGGCGTAGTTATAGAATCTCGTCTTGACCGAGGGCGTGGTCCAGTGGCTACAGTTCTGGTGCAGAGTGGCAAGTTGGTTCTGGGTGATAATATTCTGGTTGGTCAACAATATGGACGTGTTAGGGCGATGCTGAATGAAGATGGTATCCCTGTTGAGGAAGCTGGCCCCTCTATTCCTGTTGAGATTCTTGGACTTAACGGCACTCCTTATGCTGGTGACGAAATGCAGGTGGTTCGTGATGAACGCAAGGCACGTGAAATTGCAGCATTCCGTCAAGGAAGGTTCCGTGAGGTAAAACTAGCTCGTCAGCAGACAGCGAAACGAGAAAATATTTTTTCTCGAATGGGTGTTGAAGAGAAAAAGGTTTTGAATATTGTCTTGAAAACCGATGTTCGAGGATCTCTGGAAGCATTGACTTCCATTTTACAGGAGCAAGGTAACGAAGAGGTGGAGGTACAAATTATTTCCAGTGGTGTTGGTGGCATTACCGAAACGGATGCAAATCTTGCATTAGCTTCTCACGCTGTTATCCTTGGTTTTAATGTCCGTGCCGATGCGTCAGCTCGCAAGATTGTCGAGTCTGAAGGGCTAGGGATGCGTTACTACAGCGTTATATATGATATTATTGATGACATCAAGAAGGAGCTAGGCGGGATGCTTGGCTCTGATACTAGGGAAGAAATTATGGGTACCGCTGAAGTTCGCGATGTCTTTAATTCACCGAAGTTCGGTGCAATTGCAGGGTGCATGGTGATTGAAGGTAATGTTTATCGCAATGACCGTATTAGAGTATTGCGAGATGACATTGTTATTTATGAAGGAGAATTGGAGTCTCTAAGGCGCTATAAAGACGATGTTAATGAAGTTCGCAACGGTATGGAATGTGGTGTTGCTGTTAAAAGTTACAATGATGTGCAGGCTGGAGATAAGATAGAAGTATATAAAACTATCGAAGTTCAGCGTACGCTTTAATTATTAGATCTATACTAGTTCCCATTGGAAGTGTTGGCATGAAATTAAGCTAGCCCCACAAGAGCCTAGAAGAAGTAGGTGATTGAGGTAAATGAGAACAATCAACCACCTCATACTTTCAAGTGGAAATTGGGTATATGTCTATCGTACAAATAGGTTGCAGCTAGGCTGCAAGAGAGATAAGAACCACTAGTTTTAGAAGTTAGTGATTAGCAGAAGTGAACACAGCTGGCATCTCTGCATAGTTCAGTATGGAGAGTGCGAATGTGCCAAGCCCGTAGTGTAAACTGTGGGCTTTTATTATTTCGACAGCCTTTGGCTTCAGAGCAAGGGTTGCAGACGTAAAGAACAGAAATTTGAAATGGTTAAAGAATACAGTCGTTCTCAACGAGTGACAGAGCAAATTCAGAAAGAACTAGCTCAGGTCATTCAGTTCGAAATGAAAGATCCTCGCCTTGGTATTGTAACAGTTAATTCGGTAGATATCAGTCGTGATTTGGCGTTTGCAGAGATTTACGTTTCTTTTCTGGGTGTTGATGACCAGGAAAAAATTGATGAGTCGGTAGAGATTCTTAATCACGCCTCTGGTTTTTTTCGCAGCCAGCTTGCCCGTGCAATTAAACTTCGTTTTACACCAAAACTTCGGTTTTGTTATGATCATAGCATCCGTAGAGGGCGGCATATTAGCTCTTTGATTGAACGGGCTGTAGCAGAAGATCTAAGCCGCAGCGAAGGTAAAACATGCTAAGACGTAATCGTAATCGTAGTCATGGTCGACAGATCGATGGAATCGTTATTGTTGATAAATTCAAGGGCGCAAGCTCTAATGACGTACTGCAGCGTGTAAAGAGGATTTTTGGCGCTGAAAAAGCAGGGCATACAGGTAGTCTTGATCCGCTAGCTACTGGCGTTCTGCCTATTTGCTTAGGTGAGGCCACTAAATTTTGTCAATTCCTGCTGGAGTCTAATAAGTCTTACCGAACTCTCGTTCAGCTCGGGGTTAAAACAACCACTGGTGACGGTGAAGGAGAAGTAGTTGAAGAACGCGAGGTGAAGGTGAAACACTCGGACATTGAAGCTGTACTAAAACATTTTACTGGGGATATTGATCAGGTACCCAGCATGTATTCAGCTTTGAAGCATAAAGGACAACCTCTATATAAGCTAGCTCGTAAGGGCATTGAGGTTCACCGCCCAGCACGCACAATTTCTATTTTCAGAAATGAATTGATTAACTTTAATGGCGACCAGTTTATGCTTGAAGTTGATTGCAGTAAAGGTACCTATATTCGCACGCTGGCGGAAGATATTGGTGATGCCCTTGGTTGTTTAGCTCATGTTGCTGAGCTAAGACGCTTAAAGGCTGGGCCTTATTCTGAGAAGGACTCTTACTCCATTGAAGATCTTGTGGATATCAAGACTCAAGGACGTTCAGATGCATTAACTAAAGAGCAGACGGCTACTTTTACCGACCTAACCGATCGGACTGATAATAAAGAATATGGCGCCCTAGGGGCTGATGACCTTCGGTTATTGAAAGAGCTGACTGCTATTTCTCGCAAAGGGGGTAATGCTGCTTTAGACAAATTATTATTGTCATTAGATACATCTGTGAATGATTGGCCTCAAGTTAGTTTGGGTGTAAGTAGTAGTTTTTACATTTCTCAGGGACAGCCAGTTATGGTTCCCCACGCACCTCACAGTGGCTATGTTCGATTATACGGTGCGGCTAAGGAGGGAGAGGATCGTTACTTCTTGGGCGTTGGCGAGATTCTGGATGATGGTAGAGTGGCACCAAAGAGACTAATTAGAACTCCTGCATAGTGGTAGAATTCCTCGTTTAGTATTCTGGTTGTTGTTTTTGTACCCGTCCATTTGCGAATTAAAAAAGATTAAGAATAGATGTTAGGTGAAGTTTAGTAGGGAAGTAAACTTGGCTGTATGTATGCACGGTCATGCTTATTTTTATTAAGCCTAGGTATACTTAGGATACCTAGGCAGACGCATATTAAATTGGAGTATTTGACATGGCTTTGACTAGAGAAAAGAAAGTAGAAATTATTGAAGAGTTCGGATGCTCTAAAAATGATAGCGGCTCCACTGAGGTTCAGGTAGCTCTATTGACAAATAACATTGAAGGTTTGCAGACTCACTTTAAAGTCAATAAGAAAGATCACCATTCCCGTCGCGGACTTATTCGTATGGTTAATCAGCGTCGTAGCCTTTTAGACTATTTGAAGCGTAAGAATGTTGAACGCTATCGAACCCTGATTAGTCGACTGGGTCTGCGTCGTTAGGACCGTGTTAGGTAAGATTCATATCGAGGGTGTGACAGCGGCATGCTGTTTTGCTCATAGTCAAAGCACCGTAAGCCTCAATTCATGGCGGTGTTTTCCGTTTGGAAATCAAACCATTTATGCTGACTTATTGTCGGTAGTGGTGGCAACCCAGCGTTTTTTCGCTAAAGATTTTGGGTTACATTCATCGCTATGCTTTGAAAGTGCGAGCTGAATGATTTTTCCATATTTATATTTAGGAAGATAACGTGAGCCTGATAAGAAAAACGTTTAAATATGGCAGCCAGACTGTCACCTTGGAAACTGGACGCATTGCCCGTCAAGCTTCTGGCGCTGTTCTGGTAACTATGGGTGACCTAACTGTACTAGCTACTGTTGTGGGCGCCAGAGAGGCTCGCGAAGGTCAGGATTTTTTCCCCTTATCAGTACACTACCAAGAAAAAACCTATGCTGCTGGCCGTATTCCTGGTGGTTTTCTGAAGCGTGAGGGGAAAGCTAGCGATAAAGAAACACTAACTTCTCGCCTTATTGACCGGCCTATTCGTCCTTTATTCCCTAAAGGATTTATGAATGAGGTGCAGGTAGTTATTACAGTAATGTCTGTGGATAAGGTCAATGACCCTGATATTCTAGGCATGATTGCAACATCTGCAGCACTTAGTATTTCTGGCATCCCATTCGATGGGCCGATAGGTGCGGCACGTGTAGGTTTTACTGAAGCAGAAGGCTATATTTTAAACCCCACGTTTGAGAGCCTAAAATCTTCTGAGCTCGATATGGTCGTTGCAGGTACTAGCGACGCAGTACTTATGGTTGAGTCTCAAGCAAAGGAGCTAACAGAAGATGCAATGCTTGGTAGTATTCTCTTTGCACATCAAGAATATCAGGCAGTGATCTCTGCGATTAAAGAGTTTGCTGCTGAAGCGGGTAAACTCCGGTGGGACTGGCAGCCTAAAACAGAAAATAAAGTAATTAAAGATGCCATCCACATCCAGTTTGAAGAGGGTATTCGCCAAGCTTACCAGGTTACCGTGAAACAGGATAGAAACACCAAACTGGAAAAACTTCGTCAGAGTGCTATTTCTTCCCTTACTGGTGATGGAGAAGATAAGTTTTCCAAAGCCGATGTAACAGGTGCTTTTAGCAAACTGGAAAAAACCATTGTGAGGACCAATATTCTGGAAAGCAAGCCTAGAATTGACGGTCGCGACAATAAAACAGTACGCTCTATTGACGTTGAAGTAGGCATATTACCCAAAACCCATGGTTCTGCACTATTTACTCGTGGTGAAACTCAAGCACTGGTTACTGTAACGCTAGGCACCTCTAGGGACGCTCAATTTATTGATGCTCTGGAAGGTGAATCTAAAGACCATTTTATGTTGCACTATAACTTTCCCTCATACTCTGTTGGTGAATGTGGTCGTATGGGGCCTCCAGGGCGTAGAGAAATTGGTCATGGCCGTTTAGCTCGTCGTGGCCTTCAGGCCATTCTTCCTGACGATAATGAGTTTCCCTATACGATACGTGTAGTTTCAGAAATAACTGAATCTAATGGTTCTAGTTCAATGGCCTCTGTTTGCGGTTCAAGCTTGGCGCTGATGGATGCAGGAGTACCTTTGAAAACACCTGTTGCCGGTATTGCAATGGGGCTAGTTAAAGAAGGGGAGCGCTTTGCTGTTCTGACGGATATTCTGGGTGACGAAGATCATCTTGGCGATATGGACTTTAAGGTTGCTGGTACGGCTAATGGCATAACTGCCCTGCAGATGGATATTAAAATTGCAGGTATCACTGAAGAAATCATGGATACCGCACTGGAGCAGGCCCTGCATGCACGCATGCATATCCTCGGAGAGATGAATAAAGTTATTAGTGGATCCAGAGCTGAGTTGTCCTCTAATGCACCAATGACCATGAAACTCAAAATAGATCAAGACAAGATTAGAGATGTCATAGGAAAGGGAGGAGCAACTATTCGTTCTATCTGTGAAGATACTGGAGCTTCTGTTGATATTAATGATGATGGTCTTGTGAAGATTTATGCTGACACCAAAGAAGCTTGTCAGGCTGCTTATGATAGAGTGTATGGTGTGACCGCTGAAGCTGAAATTGGTAAAATCTACGTAGGTACTGTTACTAGCATTGTTGAGTTTGGTGCTTTTATTAATATCATGCCTGGTCAGGATGGTCTTGTGCATATTTCCCAGATTGCCGATCATCGCGTAGAAAATGTCGCTGACCATATAAAAATGGGTGAAAAAGTTAAGGTTGTCGTTTTGGATATAGATAGTCGTGGAAGGGTAAAGTTAAGCATGAAAGAAGTTGCTAGTAAGGAGCAAGAGCAGCAGAATGTCTAACTTTCGTCTTATATATATAGGGTGCACAATATGTGCCCTATTGAAGGGTGTTCTTTTTATTTTTAGTTTCCTAACAAATCTCAACAAATCTCAACAAATCATACCGCGTAATCTACAATAAAGTTTATCTATCTTTGTACTCTCTGCTTATAACTCAAAGTATTGGTATGGGTACACTCTTTCTAAAGTCTTGTTCTTCAAAAAACTCTAAAGCATTCTGCTGCATTCTTATTTTATGTTTTACAAAGTCGTGCAACTGTCCATATTCACTTATTTATACTTATGCAAGAATTCATGTCATGGCAGAGGATTATTCGCATAACTCCTTGCTCAGCGGCAATTCAGTAGCACGTTTTTGCGTAAGAAAAACAAGCGCCGCTTTTAATTATTTTCTGGAGCTATTTATTGTTTTTTGATGTCAATTACTCCATTGATTTTTTAAATATATCATTAAAATGTCCCAGCCTATACCCTCTCAGCGTTCCTTTTGCAGCATTTACTTTTTCATCCAGTAACTCAGTGACCTTCCCCAGCCAGATAAACTCAGGCTTAAGATACTCCTTCCCGTCATTTTTATAGAGGTATTGAAATGAACAAACCACCATTTATTTTATGTCGTACTCTAATTTTACAAACTTATCAGCAAATTTTACATGGTCAATATATCTAGAATCAAAAATTGATCTTTTATAGCCTGCATTTTTACACAACTCAAAATCACCAACTTTCTCATTAAACTCTTTATCGTTATCATTTGCAATAAGCTTCAAGAGGTCATCACTTAGCACCTGACGGCTTTCAAAACCAGCTTCCCACTTTTAATTTCAAAAGAAAGCATTGGAAATATTTTAGCAAATATTCTAACAGTCAAATTTTTTCTTTAACTTCTTTAGAAAGACAACTGGATAACATTTCAAAATCATAAAGAACCTGCTTTATGCTTCTGAGATTGTTATCATTTGCAATCTCATAGCATTCTACTAGCGATTCAGTGTTTTGCTTATAAAACTACTTAATCTCCTTACACTCAATTACTTCAATACAGTCCTCCAGCACGCCAGAAACATCAGGAACCATTTTAAATATTTTCCCTACTGCTTTTTCCTTTATCCTGCTATAACTTGATCCAGTTGACTTAGTCTTTTCTCATCTTTTTGATTAAGAAATATTTCATCTCCGTTTGCTATAATTACTACCTTATTACCTTGATGCTCAACAAAATTATTAATGCATCTAGACCTTTGCACGATTGTTATTTTGCCAGTTGGCTTCATTAAAAACGTACTCAATCGATAATTTATAAGCATAAACTATCTCTTTCCATGCACTGCCTCCTCACCAACCAACAAAATTAAGGCTCGTGCAAAGGTCTCAAGGGAGATCCTAGCAGAGGTAATTATTGCCATGTGATTTTAAATAAATAGCATATTTTGTAATGATTTGCGATCTAACGCTGGTAAAGTACATACCCACTCTTTATGAATATTAGTTTATATTTACTCCCATCAACTCCCAATCCTCTGCTATAATCGTAAACTATTGAAGCATCCTTCGCTTATCTATTACCTGCTATTTTGAATAGTAGCTAGTATATATTTGGACGTCTTTGCATCTAATTAGCTTAATATAACTTTACGTTTATATTGGAGACAGTTGTATGTTTTTAGCTTTACACAAGAGCATGGCCAAACTATATCATTCGATTTATTTGTTATTATTTTTTAGTATTATTACAGGTGTTTACAGTAGTGGTTATTGTGCCGTTGAGGCAGTGGATCCCAATAGTTATGAAGATGCACCTTTACTTGATAGTGTTGATGACCCAAGCAATACCTTACGAGATAGTGATGCCGGACATAATTCCAATACATATAAAGATGGTAGTTTCTTAAGCTTTGTACATAAAACGGATGACTGTGCTCTATTAGGAGCTATGGAGTGCTTACTTGGTATCGCCATTAAAAATAATGATGACCATCTAATTAACATCTTAAAGTTAAGTAAAGCTCCTTACCATTTGAGCACAGGAAATGATGCTACAGCTCTACAATGTGCAGATTTAAATCATGAACATGTTATCAAGTTTCTTCGGGACAATATTGTTAGCCATACAGGCACTTACGAATCAGGAGAAGGTTTACTATCGGCTGCAATTCCATCTGGCAATAATAAACTCATTGAGCTTTTGATTGGAGCCGGAGTAAATGTTAATAGTTATGACAATAATAACAACACACCACTGCATCAGGCCGTGAGATGTAGTCATCTTAATATAGTCAAAACCCTGCTGATGGCTGGAGCGGAAGTCGACTGTATTGGCTCGCATATTATACCAGATCAGGGTTATGACTGGATTCAAGAAAAAGCTTATGATTCTGGTGATCACATATCTCCGTTGCAGACGGCAATTTTAAATAAGAATATTAAGATCGTCAACGTATTGCTTGATAGCAAAGCTAATCCTAATTATTATAATAATGGTACATCTACACCACTGCTATTAGCCATTCATATAAAATCTGATCCTATCGTGAAAGCACTCCTGACCGCTGGATCAGCAGTGGATGAAATATTAGATTCAGGTAAATATGCCGCTTATGTTAAAGCTCGGAAATATACGCTTCTGCGTCTAGCAGTTTCAATGGGATCTAATGAATTACTCCAGTTCTTAATACAAAAAGGCGCTAATCCTGATGAAATATATGAAGATGGAGATAGACCATTACATATAGCAGCTTCTAGAATTTCTAGCACTGTTATCAATATTCAACTTATTGCTTCTATATATGAGTCTTTGATAACTGCGGGGGCTGATGTAAATTGTAAAAATGAAAAAGGCTTAACCCCGCTACTGACTATAGCTTCGAACGACTATTTTCACTCTAAAGAAACTAGCAGTGCAATAGAGCGTATCTGCAGTATGCTGTTCAGCAATGGCGCTGATGTAGATATTATTGATGAAAAAGGGAATACAGCCTTGCATTATGCCGCCGAAATAAGCAAGGATTACTTAGCCTTATTGCTGTTGGAAAATGGTGCTAAACGTAATATCGGAAATCTTTCTGGATTAACAGCAGAAGAGTGTGCAGCACCTAAAATATCTAAGATAATATCTAATGCTTCTCTTGCTACAAGAAAACCAACTAGACTGCAAATTATAGTTCGAAGCAGTATTCGTAACAATTTTATCAACAAGTGTCAGAATGATTGGCACAAACCGTTGAGTCATAGGATCCGTCAGTTGCCATTACCACAAGCAACTAAAGACTTTCTCGCTAACCCTACATAAACATCACAGTACACTTGCACCTAAGCCGTTTCAATATAAGAATTGCCAAGGTGCTCGTTATGCTGACTACAGCATAGCCCTTTTGTTTGGCATGTTGGTTATTTAGAGCTAACACTCTGCCCTCCTAGTATCTATGTAGCTGATGATACTCATAAAGGCAGCGTATAGGTGCGCATTAGGGAGCGGGTGTTAATGCTTATATACTATATGAATGAATGGTAGCGCTAATGGAGTTATGAATTGCCAATAACCTGAGGTCATAGCCACGGAATTATTGCTATGGAACTTTAAATAAATAGTATGTTTCGTAATGATTTGCGATCTAGCGCTGGTAAAGTATATACCAATTACTCATGAATATAGTTTATGTTTATTCTCATTAACTCCCAATTACTTGCTATACTCGTAGACTCTTGATGCATCGTTCGCTTATCTATTACCTGCTATTTTGAATAGTAGCTAGTATATATTTTGACGTATTTGCATCTATTAGCTTAATCCAACTTTACGTTTCTATTGGGGACCGTTGTATGTTTTTAGCTTTACACAAGAACATGGCCAGACCATATCATTCGATTTATTTATTGTTATTTTTTAGTATTATTACAGGTGTTTACAGTAGCGGTTATTGTGCCGTTGAGGCAGTGGATCCCAATAGTTATGAAACTGCACCTTTAATCGATAGCGTTGATGAATCAAGCAATACCTTGCTAGATAGTGCTGCTGGGCATAATTCCAATACATATAAAGATGGTAGCTTCTTAGACATTGTGCAAAAAATGGATGACTGTGCTCTATTAGATGCTATGGAGTGCTTACTTGATATCGCTATTACAAATAATGATGTCAAGCTAATGAACATCTTACAATTAAGTAAAGCTCCTCACCACCTGAACACAGGAAATGATGCTACAGCTCTGCAATGTGCAGATTTAAATCATAACTATGTTACCAACTTTTTTCGGGACAATATTGTTAGCCATACAAGTACTTACGAATCAGGAGAAGGTTTACTATCGGCTGTAATTCCAATTGGCAATAATAAACTCATTGACCTTTTGGTTGAAGCTGGAGTAAATGTTAATAGTTATGACAAGAATAACAATACACCACTGCATCAGGCCGTGAGATGTGGTCATCTTGATATTGTAAAACTTCTACTGGCGGCTGATGCGGAAGTTAACTGTGTTAGCTCACGTACATACATAGATGTTGGATCTGGTTTTTGTAGTTGTAATATCATAACTCCGTTGCAGATGGCAGTGTTAAAGCGTAATTTAGGGATCGTCAAAGTATTGCTTGACAGCAAGGCTAATCCTAATTATTGTGAGGAAGGTCAATATACATCACTGCGAATGGCCATTCAAGTAAACTCTGATACTATCGTAGACACCCTGCTGAAAGCTGGCGCAAATGTGAATGAACTCAGCAATTTTGATAGCCTTTTGAACTTTGCTGTTCTCAGATCTAGTAAGCCTGAAATTATCAATGCTCTAATTTCCAATGGAGCTAAATATAAGAAATGTAGTCGGGACGATTTGCAACTGTACCGAACAATTTTCAATGGAGATTCTAAATCCCTCAAACTTTTAATACAAGATGGATTTGATCCTAATTATAGTTATATGGGGGAAAGACCGTTGCATATGACAGCTCGTGACATTACTAGCCATGTTGACAGTATGCCTTATATATTTGAGATATTGATAGCTGCGGGAGCTAATATTAATTATAAAAACGCAAGTGGCTTAACCCCATTGATGATTATAGTTCAGCATCAGTATCTTAACTCTGCCCACAACAGTATAATGAAACTTATCATCCGTATGTTGCTGAGCAATGGCGCTGATATCGATAGTATGGACGATAAAAAAGGAAATACAGCCTTGCATTATGCCGCTAAAAACGGCAACGATGACTTTGTCTCACTGCTGTTGGAAAATGGCGCTATGCGTGATATCGAAAATTTTGCTGGGTTGAAAGCAGAAGAGTGCGCAGCACCTAGAATATCAAAGACAATATCTGAGGCTTCTTTTGTTACAAGAGAACCAGCTAGGCTAGGAATTATAGCTCGAAGCAGTATTCGCAACCTTATTATCAAGCAGCACCAGACGAAATGGGAACGATCGTTTAGTGAGATGATCAATGATTTGAAGGTACCAAAACTACTTTATTACTTTCTCAATAACCATATATAGACATCACAGGATATTTGAATCTTCAACGTGCCCATACCCGAATTGCCAGGATGTTCATTATGCTGGCTACGGCATAGTTCTTGTGTTAGGCATGTTGATTATTTGGAGTTTAAAGTTAAGTGGATAGATTTTTCCAACATGATTTGGAATTTCAGTTCGGAGAACAGTGATTAAGGCCTTGAGTATTTAATAATTACCCTTTAGGTCTTATTCTAAAAACTATAACACTGATGATGCTCATAAAAACAGACTGTAGCTACTTTAATACTATATACTTTGCCAAACATTACGCTAGTTATAAGAGAGAAACGAATAATAGTGCTAATGGATTTATGAGTTGCCAATGACCAGCTGGTAATCGCAGCAGAATTATTGCTATGGAACTTTAAAGAAACAGCATGCTTCGTAATAATTTGCGATCTAACTCTGGTAAAGTATATACCAATTCCTCCTGAATATTAGTTTATATTTATTATCATTAACTCCCAACCACCTGCTATACTCGTAGACTCTTGGAGCATTTTCCGTTTATCTATTACCAGCTTTTTGAATAACAGCTAGCATATACATATACGCATCTTTCGCTTCTTAGTTTAATATAACTTTACATATATATTGGAGATAGTTGTATGTTTTTAGCTTTGCATAAGAGCTTGGCCAAGCCATATCATTTGATTGATTTATTATTGTTTTTTAGTATCATTACAGGTGTGTATAGTGGAAGTTGTTGTGCAATTTTGGAAGTGAATCCAAATAATCATGATGCACCTTTAATTGATAGCGTTGATGCATCAAACAATACCTTGCAGAATAGTGATACTAAACATGATTCCAGTACATATAACGATGGTAGCTTCTTAGATATTGTGCAAAAAATGGATGACTGTGCTCTCTTAGGCGCTATGGAGTGTTTACTTGATATCGCTATTACAAATAATGATGCCAAGCTAATGAACATCTTACAGTTAAGTAAAGCTCCTCAGCATCTGAGCACAGGAAATGATGCTACAGCTCTGCCATGTACATATTTAAATAATGACTATATTGTCAAGTTTATTCGGGACAATATTGTTAGCCATACAGATACTTACGAATCAGGAGAAGGTTTACTCTCAGTTGCAATTCCATCTGGCAATAATAAACTCATTGATCTTTTGGTGGAATCTGGAGTAAATGTTAATAGTTATGACAATAAGAACAATACACCGCTGCATAAGGCCGTGAGATGTAGTCATCTTGATATTGTCAACATCCTGCTGACGGCTGGAGCGGAAGTCGACTGTCTTGGCTCGCATATTATACCCGATCAGGATTGTGACGTTCTTCAAAAACATGCTTATGATCCTGGTAGTCACATATCTCCGTTGCAGACGGCAATTTTAAATAAGAATATTAAGATAGTCAACGCATTGCTTGATAGCAAAGCCAATCCTAATTATTATAATGAAGGTACATCTACACCACTGCTATTAGCCATTCATATAAATTCTGATCCTGATCCTATCGTAAAAGTACTGCTGGCAGCTGGCGCAGCAGTTGATGAACTGTTAGATTCAGGTAAATATGCCGCTTATCTTAAAGCTCGGAACTATACGCTTCTGCATCTAGCAGTTTCAAAGGGATCTAATGAATTACTCCAGTTCTTAATACAAAAAGGCGCTAATCCTAATGAAATAGATGAAGATGGAAATAGACCATTGCATCTAGCAGCTTCTAGACTTCCTAGCACTACTACCAATGTTCAAAATTTTGTTTCTATATTTGAGTCATTGATAACTGCGGGGGCTGATGTTAATTGTAAGAATGAAAAAGGCTTCACCCCATTATTGGCTATAGCTTCGCAACACTATTTTCTCTCTAAAGAAAGAAGCAGTGCAATAGAGCGTATCTGCAGTATGCTGCTGAGAAATGGCGCTAATATCGATATTGTCGACCATGACACAGGAAATACAGCCTTGCTTTATGCCACTCAAAACGGCATTCTTTGCATTGTCGATTGTCTGTTGGCACATGGTGCTAATCGTGAAATAAAAAACCATGATGGGTTGCTAGTATCATCAGAAGATTGTGCATCATTAGATGCAGTAGCCTTGTCCATATCTAACGCTCCAAATATCCCAAGGGTGCCAGATCGTATGTTAGCTTATTCTCGAAATAGTATACGCACCTGCATTGCCACGAAATGGAAGAAGGAGTGTAACACATCGTTTAGCGATAAGATCAGCTCTTTGTCGTTACCAGCAATAATTGATAAATATCTCAAGAACCCTATACCGACCAGCGACACCGATTGATAGTTAAATCTTCGCTGTGCGGCCAACATCCGAATTGCCAAGATGCTCGTTATGCTCACTACGGCATAGTTCTTGTGTTCGGTATGTTGGTTATTTAGAATGGCAATGCTCAGAACAGTAAGTTAGGCATGAGTATTTAAAAGTTATTCTTTAGAGATAATACTCTGCCCTCTAAGTATCTATATCGCTGATGATGCTCATAAAGGCAGCATATAGGTGCGTATGAGGGCGACGGGTGTTAATGCCTATATACTAGATGAAGGAATGGTAGCGCTAATAGAGTTATGAGCTGTCAAAGATCAGGAGGAAGATTATAGCAGAGGGAATTATTTCAATGTAATTTTAAATAAATAGCATGTTTCGTAAGTATTGGAGATCCAAAAATAGTAAGGTATATACTCATCCAGCCTCAGTAGCCTGACGCTGCCGATAGCATTTCCATTTGCTCGGGAGAAGGCAGTTCCATTGTTTTTTTCTGATTAGCCGATAAATAGTCTGTTAACCAATCGCCCCATTATAAGACTCAAGTTTCATGCGCCCTCCAATTTGCTCCGGTGTAAATCCTAAGCCTAGCTGGGACTTTCCCTGCCTACTAACCTCAGTTCTTTTGTGAAGTTTGGTCGCTGCCGAACGCCCCTGCAGACTGTAGCTATGAGTTTTCTCTGCGTTATAAGACCCACGGTGACAGCACTTCAGCTCCAGGGATATTGTTTTATTGGAACGGGCAGATAACCACCAATCCTACGCTCCGAAAATCTACATACAAAACTTTAATTTATGCATTTAACCTTTCAAAAACTCTTATTGATAAGACTCTTACAACCTATAACCTATAACCTATAACCTATAACCTATAACCTATAACCGAAGTTATTATGCCTTGTGCCTTGTGACTTGTGACTTGTGACTTGTGACTTGTGACTTGTTTATAATTTTGCTCTACAGATGTTTGAATGATTATTTATCTAAAACAAGTAACAGAAAATCCATTTTCCTTTACTTATAATTAGTTAAATAATGTACTTACTATGTGAACCCACACCTTCTTCACAGTTACTAGTATTCAAGAGATACTAGCTAGGTACGCATTTACTTATCATATTAATTAGTCATTCTATCTTGCTATCATCAATAACATGGAACGAAAAAGACAAAGTGGTATCTATTATAACCACATCCTGACAGCTGCACGTATAATACGTAGGGGGAGTACCATCCATGCATGCCAAACTGTCCATGTCTGCCCCCCCCCACCTATTGGACCCAAAACATTTTGCGCAGTACTCATAAGACGTGCCAATATTCTTTCCTCGCTTCAATCCCTCTACTTTATAATTATACCTAGGGCTCTGCTCATACGTTTTTTTAGAATATGTAAGAATGCCAGATGATTTATCTCCTGCTATAAAATGTAGTCCAGCGGATAAAGATAGTTCAGGTGATGTCGTTTGTACTGTGACCCATGGAAACGACAACGTTGTTGGTATTTTAGTTTGGCCATCATCTAATATTTCAACTTTTATCTCACCAGAACCATCCTTTCCACTAGAGCTCTTGTTTTTAAATACAAATAGACTAGACATAGCTAACCATGCATGGTCTGAGCTACCAGATGTTAAGTACACAAGGAAAGCAGGCTCGCTCATATCAGGAGAAAATAGAGTCGTATTTTTCGTGATATTATCTATGGAAATCAACAAAACTTTTACAATACCTACATTCGGTTTGGTGTGGTACTGAAGGACACTATCTGCTAGATATGGATTAGCTATGTCTTGGCACATCGCAAAAAATGGCAGAGCGTAAGTTAGCTTCCATTGCTCCTTCAGTTTATCGCACGTGAATGCCTTACCATCGCTACTTATATCAATTCCAGCCCAGGAAGTACTACATAACAAAATAAATAAAACTGCCACCAAAGATTGCCTGTGACTTCTGTATATCCTATACGCAGGAAACATAAATTATACTCCTCATTCAATTTGATGATAAACAATTATAGCCTAGGTAATACTGGTTGTTCATTTTTTCTTTAACTCCTAACGCTCCTAGTAAAAATAACGCTTCCAGATGGACATTAATACACGACAATGAAATACAGCATCTTGCTGATTGGTGCTGATCCATTACATAACATTTCTATTTATAGCTGTTCCTGCAGCTAAATCAATGACAGTTTGTA
>JASXSV010000027.1 GCA_030674915.1 Candidatus Endonucleibacter bathymodioli | reverse complement strand
GACATAGCCATGTGTATGGTTAGCTGTAAATAAAGACGCTACCGCCCAAAGGTTGTGCCACTGTCTTTTATTGGCAGGGGGCAGCATAGTCCTCGATAGCTATAACTGAATTTTTGTGAGTAGAATAAAAGTACTCTCTAGGTGATGTTTTGTCTAGGGGATCTCTGATTGAATCTCCAAAACCTAGTTCAATAGCATTTCTATGGCAAACCGGTTATCCAAAATGAAACAACAAAGTTTTGCGTCGCTCAGCTACGCAGCCAAAAAATGCAAAACGTGGAAAGAGTTATTTCTTGAGAAACAACTATCCTGAAATTTCTTCACCTATTGGAGCATAATCAATTGACTGACAAGTTATTTGCTGCGGTCAGTGAGCACTTGCGACTACACGGCTTGCACTTTCAAAAGGCATCATGGTAGATGCCACATTAATAAGCGCTTCGTCCTCGACCAAAAACGACGAAGGCAAACGTGATATTGAAATGCACCAGACACGTAAAGGAAATCAGTGGTACTTTGGCATGAAGATCGATGTCGGTGCGGATGTGAAGTGGTACTGCTCATACAGTAACGGTTACCTCAGCCAATAAAGCGGATGTTAGCGAACTTCCCTCCTTGTGCGGAGAGGAAGACGAAGTAATCTTTGGCGATGGGGGGTATTTGGATTACACCAGCGACACATATAAGCGAGTCGCTCGATGTTTAGGATTACACTAGGAGGTCAATGAGAAGCGCAAACCAAGAAAAGGCAATCTAAGTAGCAGTCAACGCAAACGTAATCGCCAGCAATCAAAAATACGAGCCAGGGTCGAGCACCTGTTCCGAATCCTCAAGCGTCAGTTTGGTTACCGTAAAGTTCGTTACCGTGGTTTGGAAAAAAACAGGGTGCAAGTTATGAGCCTGATGGAGATGGCTAATTTATACCTGCAACGTAATGCGTTAACGGCATAATTGCGCTCTAAATCCACCTCGAGAGCGGATAAATGGGCAAAAGCGACAAAATGAATCGAAAATTACGATGAAATAAACGCGACAGTCAGAGAATTTTATCGCAAATCTGACAATCGACTTGTAAACTACTTCAATCAGAGATTCCCTTGTGCAGCTTTGTGCTCATCCAATAAATGGTTCGACGTTTTTAATGTAAGACCTTTTTAGGGCGAGAATTAAGCTGCTTTACGACTCTTTCTGTACACACCTCACCGTCAATGGTGAAGGCTTTAAAACAAAGGCATTGCTCGGTTAGTTACGCAAAATAATTCAGTGACACTTAGGGATTGAGGAAAGTTATTTTTTGGTTTTTTTGAATAGATCCTCTGATATAGCCCCCTTATTGAAACCCTCGTAAACCACAGCCTGTATACGATGATTTGGGTTCTCTGAGGCTATCTGATGTGCCACATGTTCTGCTAACAATTCAACGGTGCTGTCTGTATTAATGAGATGACATCTGCTGCTAGCTATTGTAAGTTCAAAATATCCTTGATTTGCGCTGTAACCAAACCTATTGTATTGACACCCTTCTTTACTAACGGTTTCCAGTAGGTCCTCCTGTGAAGCTATATATATGTCACGCCATCGTTTGACCCATTCAGCCCCAAGTTCGGGGGCCTGTTTTCCATCCGAAGAGATGAATATTTTTGATCGATGCCCGTGAGCTATACGCTGACAGTCGCCATCATGTTTCTTTAACCCATGACTGTAGTGGTAATAATTTCCGTTAATAGTTTCTGTATAGAGCTTTAAGGTGATTCCGGTAATGTTAGCTGGCAGAGTGTTCATCAGTGCCTGCTCCAATACAGGTGTTATGGTTTCGATCGTGATGGTTTCAGCTGTCACTAGGAAAATAGCTTCAGTGGGTGCTTTGCATTCAATATGACCAACTTTGGATGAGTATAAGTGTACGCTTATCCGCTCACTGGTTGAGCTAACGTCAATAGCAGGATTCGCTGCCGGAACTAAAAGCTTATGATCTGCAAGAGCGTCAATAGTCATTTTTATCTGTTTTTTGACATGGCAAAAGTCAAAGACCATGCCCTGTTCGTTAAGATCTCCGGTTAGAACTACATCAACAATCCATGTTTCTCCAACCAAGCCTCGCTCATGGCAAAGGTAGCTAAAATCTAAGGTGGTCAACTGGTTGATAAAAAGTGAAGGCATTATCTTTCTGGTTTATATAAAGTGAAATAGAATTCTACGCTGGTTCTACTTTGATGAGAACTGGCATATGTACTATTTTACCAATGTTTCTGTGTCAGCTATTTTAGATATACTCACCCCCTTTGATGCATAGGGGTGTTGACGACTCTCACTCACCCCCAATCACCACCTGTTTGTAAGCTCATGGGAGATTCAATCGTCTTTGCCTACTCGCACCTTCAATGGAAATTGGGATAATAAAATTAATGAGTTGAGCCAGTGCTGCCAACAACCCTCTGCATTTCCGAAGACGTTGGGTGTAAACTGCCAAGATGAGTTTATCAAAAGAGAGAGATGTTACATAAAATGATCAGTGATGAGGATATGGCATTTGACGCCAACCATATCTGGCATCCATATAGCTCAACGATACATCGTGGCGAGGTGTTGCCAGTAGTTAGTGCTCAGGGAGCAAGGCTGAGATTAAACGATGGTAGAGAGCTGATTGATGGTATGTCTTCTTGGTGGTGCAAAGTGCATGGCTACAATCACCCTGAGATAAATCTAGCTATCAAAACTCAAGTGGATCAGCTATCCCATGTGATGTTTGGTGGTCTGACCCATAAGCCTGCAATAGATCTAGCTCGAAAATTGGTTCATATGACACCAAAGCCTCTTGATACAGTATTCTTTGCAGACTCAGGTTCTGTCGCTGTTGAGGTTGCTATAAAAATGGCCATGCAATATTGGCAGGCTAGGGGGGAGGCTGATAAAAATAAAATGCTGACAGTCAGGGGGGGGTACTATGGAGACACCTCTGGAGCAATGGCAGTTTGTGACCCTGATAATGGAATGCATCACTGGTTCTCTGGTATTTTACCCAGGCATCATTTCATTTCCCGTCCACTATGTACCTTTGCTGACTCCTGCGAAGATGAGCATACCGAGGATCTGGAAAAAGAGTTTGAAAACAAACATGAACAACTCGCTGCAGTGATTATTGAACCTATTGTTCAGGGTGCTGGAGGTATGTATTTTTACTCCCCGGGCTATCTGAGAAAACTAAGATCACTCTGTGATGAATATTCTGTACTGTTGATTCATGATGAAATTGCTACTGGTTTCGGCAGGACAGGAAAACTATTTGCCATGGAACACGCTGATATTATCCCTGATATCATGTGTGTTGGAAAGGCGCTAACTGGGGGCTATATGACCTTGGCTGCCACTCTGTGTACAAAAAACATTAGCACCACTATTTCTGAACAAGGGGCTTTTATGCATGGCCCGACATTTATGGCAAATCCTCTTGCCTGCGCAGCAGCTAACGCTAGTCTGAATATTTTGATGAAGGGCACTTGGCGGGGACAAGTGCAAAATATTGAACAGTACTTGAAAAAGGGCTTGCAGCCATGTTCCAGCTTATCAGCTGTTGCCGATGTTAGGGTGTTGGGTGCAATTGGTGTTGTTGAAATGAAAAAGCCCACTGTTCTGGCCGAAATTCAACCAGAATTTGTTAAGAGAGGGCTTTGGGTAAGACCTTTTGGTAGGCTAGTTTATATTATGCCACCTTATATCATTAGTAATGCTGACTTGGAGAAGCTATGCGCTGGCATTCATGATGTGGTCTCTACTTATACCGATTCCCCTTGAAAGTATGAGGTTGTTGATGGCTATCGCACACAAGTACCTATTGTTTGCAAACTCATGGGGATTGACTTGTTTGTCGCCTAGCCATCCCCTCGAGGGCGAGGGTATAAGTTCGAAATCCATTTAAAGAGTACCGGGTTCTTTCTTATGAAGTATTGTTTGTGACTCTCGGCGTATCCTGGTCAGTGGACTGCATATCTTTATCAACAACCGCGGTGACGCAAGAGTCAGACCAGACATTAATAGCACTTTCCAGCATGTCGATAAATGCATAGAATGGAAGAATAATAACCAGTAGATGTAAAGGCACACCCATTGCAGAAAGAAACGCACTAGATAGCATATAACACCCCATAGGCACCCCCGCATTTCCTATGGCTGCCAGTGTGGCAATAAATATCCAGGAAATCAGCTCCAAGGTTGAGTATTCAATGCCGTTACTTTGAGAGACAAAGAGAACAGTAATCAAGATAAAGGCCGCACAAGCATTCATGTTGACGGTGATACATAGTGGCATGGTAATCCTAGCGATACGGCTACTCACTCCAAGCCTCTTTTCTATACAGTCAACGGCGGAAGGTAGAGCTGCGCTTGATGATTTAGTAAAAAAAGCCATTGCTAGAGCTGGCCACATGGCTTGAAGGGCAGCCCAAGGCGAAATACCTTTTATTTTTAAGAATAATGGTAAAACAAGCAGTGCTTGGATCAGGTTAGCTAGTAAAATACAAACAAGGTAGATAGTAAGCCCATGTAAAACACCCTGGTTTTTTAGTTCGTTGGCAAAAAGGGTGACAAAGGCCCAGACTGCAAGCGGCATCAGTTTTAGAATAAATGATGTCATTTTCATGATCGCAGCAAACAAACTTGCAAATAAGCTGTGTAATACTGTTTTGTGCTCATCTCCAAGAGAAAGAACCGCTGCGCTAAGCAATAGAGCAATAAAAAGAACACCAATCACATTATTGTGATAAAACGGTTCAATAATGTTGGAAGGTATGATGCTGAGCAGAAACCCCAAGTAACTCATTGTTTCGACTGGGTTCTTCTCCTCTGCGACCATCAAATTAATGTCGGTCACAGAGCCAGAAGGGTCAAGGATTATGTAAAGTATTAGCGCCAGACCTGCGGCTATAATCGTTGTTAGTAGGGTATATTGTACAATTTTACTTCCTAGCTTACGGGCATCAGTCATTCCTCCCATGCCTGTGAGTGTTGAAAGCAACGAAAAAAATATAATTGGTATGCTTACCAGTTTCAGCAACCGGATAAATACATCTGAAACAATTTCACAAGCTTGATTGAGTAAAGGGTTGTTAACCCATGCGCATAGCAGACCAAGCAACCCGGCAATCAACAATATAACTGCAGAGCTGAGAGTGCTTTGCTTTGAGTGTTCACGCATACTAATAACTCCTTGAAGTCTTTGCAGAAGCTGCCGTTTGATTAGATGATAATTGCAAATAAAAAAATAAATAGGGTGATGCAAAAGAGAGCGTGGAAAGATCTCTTATGAATCAAATTGCTGTTTTGTGAAAAGATCTCTCTTTATATAGCGCAATATTGAGTATATATGCACTTCCATTGAAGGTATTGACTGTTATCAACCACTTACTATTTTGTAGGTTCATATACTAGGGCTAGTTTATCGACTAGTTATACCGTCAAGCTTCCATGTTGTCAAAGTTGTCGGTGACTCTGTTCCTTCGCTAAGCACCAGTTTCTGGTGCAGAAGTTTGTTTAGATCTGACTAGGTGTACTTGGCGCCCCAGCAATTAAAAATGTAAGTGACAGTATGGCAAATATGGCAAATATGGCAAGTATGGCAAGTATGGCAAGTATGGCAAGTATGGCAAGTATGGCAAGTATGGCAAGTATGGCAAGTATGGCAAGTATGGCAAGTATGAGCATAATTATGTTTAACTATATATTCAATCAATTGCTGGATTTTCTCGTCATCAGATAATATTAGCTGCCAGTGTCTTTAGGTTTCAGTTTTGTATAGGCTGTCATTCTAGGGGCGAGAAATCGGCGATGAGATGAGGCCAGACTTAGTTTGTAACTTGATGCCAACGACTTGCCTTGTCTTTGGAGGGTGACTATGTAGGTAAAAAGCGAAGTGCTACTTATGATGATAAAAGGACTATGCACATTTTATTTGGCTGTTATCGTTAGAGATTTCAGAGGGAATTTAGGTTCCGGGATGCACGGAGGTATTGAGGGCTGGAAGGTTGTTGGTTATGAAAGAGTGATCCGTATTCACTGCAGTAGCTTGTCTCTGTTCATGGCAGACTGTACTTGCCGATTAAATGACTAGGGGTTTTTTCTAGCCTCTTGAAAGCGTGAGGTTGTGGGATTCTCTCACGTATCCAGAGCACCTACTATTCTTAGTATCTTGTTCATTTCTTTAATTGTTAACTGGTATTGATTCATCGTGTTCAGCACAAAACCTATGGGGTTATTTAACATGTTTTTTGGAAGTGCTAAATCGGTTAATATTCAGTAGCTAAGGGGCTGCACCTACGTGGTGCTTGATAGCATTCATGGGCACAAGATAGATGTATAATGGTGAAGATCTTGTTAAAATAACGCGTATTTTTGGCATCTGTCATGCCAATTTGGTATTTAGATATTTTTATGTCTTTGATCGGATTGGGCTATCCTATAGACAAGGTGACTGGAGGTGCTGGTAAGCGGTGAAACAAGTTCCATACACTTAAATTACTATGCCAGTTACGTTGATGTGTGAGTGGGTGGCAAGTGTGCGAAGTGCCAAGAGCTTACGAGTGTAGGATTATCCAAGCTTATCAGGCAAAATAGTCGACGGTAAGAAAAGGGAGCTAGAAGCTATCTTGTTCATAATATTGGTTGCTTTTGTTGTTGTTTTCATGAATGGTTACGAGGCCAACAAAAGCTCTGGTGCTGTTTATTTACTTTGTTTGGATACTGTAATGAGACTTCAGTTGCATATTGGTGAGACGTTGGATGATATTGATGATGAGGATGATGCGGATGATGCGGGGGAGTGCGAAGCGGGGCGCTACTTTATGTATAAAAGGCTGGTACTTACCATTGGTGTCAGTAGCATTCATGGTGCTCGGTTCAAACTAGGCTCTGAAGCGCTCAAGATTAGGGGAAGGCGGCTAAAGGCCTCAACAAATACCAGTAGGCGTACACTTCTGAGATGGAATTTGTTAGCTAAGCGTGGGTTATATCCATTCCCGTTAGAGGTGTAAGGGGTTGGCGGGTCGCGCTCGCTCTCCTCCACTTATCATCTACTGCTCGTGCGTGCATTTGGCTTCGCTTGTTTGTCGCCTGCTCATACTTTTAATGGAGACTGGTATATGCAGCTAAGCGCTATTGTGAGAGAGCGGCGAACCAATGCCAAATCTAAGATGCTACAGGTGTTGTCATTCAAGGCTCTTGGGCTAACCGTTATCAGTTGATGCAGGGGTTTATATGCTGTGGATTAAGGCTTTACACTTGATTGCGTTAGTTTGCTGGTTTGCTGCGCTTTTTTATCTGCCTCGATTATTTGTTTATCATGCCTTAACGTCCGATGACAGCGGTAGTGCTCGCTTTAAGGTAATGGAACGCAATCTTTATAGAATGATTGCAACGCCGGCAATGTTGGCTACCGTGCTCTTTGGGGGTTGGTTGTTAAGTTATAATGTTGCGGGCTATATGGCTGGGGGTTGGATGCATGCCAAGCTTGCCTTGGTTGCTGTGTTGCTGGGCTACCATCACTTGTGTGGGCGCTACCTGAAGGCTTTTGCTGAGGATAAGAATAGGAAATCCCAAACTTTCTTCCGCTGGTTTAATGAGGTTCCTGTGATATTATTGGTGGGTATTATTATCCTTGTAGTTGTTAAGCCTTTTTGATTGATTTAGCAGCTATTCAGTGGCGTGATAAAGCTCATTTGATTCCGTCGTAAGTAGCTTCTGCCAAAAATAGTAATAACGATTTGGGAGCAGTAGTTGTGAGTATCGTATTAAGTCAAGGTAAACAAAGAACGAAACAGGGTAATTATTTTGTCGATGAGGGTAGGGTTGTAGGCAGAGAAGGGTATGGTATCATTTATCAGATGTGCGATATACCAAGCCTCGGCATGAAGCACTCTTAATCCCCTTCCTTGAGTGTATTAATTATTGAAACTTTCGAAGAGATAACTCTACACTTATCTCTCTTGAGACTGTGAGCAGTAAACAATTGCACTACTTTAATAGTGGAGGGTACGTTGTTATGGGCCCAGTTGCCAAACTGTAATTGGCAGCTGATAATGAGCAATTAGTTTTTTAAGACGTTTCCAGTATCTATAGTCCGATTTTTTTTTCAAAATAAGAACGATGCCTGCTTTTTTTTCTGTTAGCATGCTGTATTCCATAGATTGACCAATAGCTTCCGACCATTTTCTTGCAAAGTCCATTTCTATCGCATACTCGTCCGTAAGGCAGTCAACCCTCAGACCACCGCTGACCCTGTATTCGGTCATTCCCCCTTGTCCTTGGCACCATACGTCTTGATACCAATGCTCTTTCGGTGGAGAGTAAGTATTGTCTGCCAGTAGGTGATCGCTAAGCGTTACAGCTATAAGGATAAAGAGAGGTGGTATAAGGTGATATGACATTTTTGCTGGCTTCCATGCATTTTTATAATAAAAAAGTAGCTTGAAAGGAGCCAAGCTTGCTGTAATAAGTTGTTTGGCGTCCCTAGCTTTTAGTATAGATACTTTTAAGTCCTGCGTCCTTGGTAGTGGCAGCTATCACTTACTTATAGGCTAATTACCAGACTGTTCCATCGAATACCTTGAGACACTAGCATCACTAGCGATGTCATTGGGTTTTCTGGCTTTGTGGTCCGTTACGAAGCTTGCCATGGTGCTTAACGCCAAATTATCGGCTTTATGCACTGTTCTTAGTGTTTAGGACTGATTCTTGACACACTTATCCGGCATAACATTGTTTCTGTGCACGACACGCTATATAGAACACCAAAAGCTGAGTGTTTTTGCGAATGTTCACGGCAGTAGCGGTCAGCCCAAAAATGGTTTCATTTTTGGCAAGTCCCATGAGTCTAGTTCTAGCAAGCCCGTAATGTCTTTTATCTGCGGGGAAAGGACGCTAACTGCTCGTTCGTGTTACGGATATGTCTTTGTTTCGAGTTCTCTCTTCTCCAAAAAAACGCTCAAAAATCAAGCTGTCCCTCGCCCAGTTAGGATGCGAGTGTTATTGAATTTGGATATTTTGGCTGAAGTGTTGTATTCTCCTCCTTTGAGATGGTTTTTTATTTTAGTTTGAGGCTGCAGGTAAGCTCAAAGCATTAGGGTTTATAGATGATCGATAGTTGTACATGGGTGATTAAAGGATTGTATGCGCAGATAACACGATCTCGCATTTTCAAAATACTATGAGTATGTTTCTATCTAGCGGTTTTACAGGGTGGGTGATGGGCTTGTTTAAGGTTTTTTTGTTGGCGTCAATTCTGCATTAAATATTGACAGAAGAAACCAATACACGTATAATTTTGGCGCTTTGTGTTGTCCTATATCTTCTCTTTTTTTGAGGGCGAGTTGTCGGCATTTTAGTGGACTGTATTGCTGGTATCGTATAGTAGTTAGTAGTGTTATTTTTATTGAGGCGTATGGTTTGTTTCGCCTAATACGCATAGAGTTCTTATATTGTTTCTTCTTGTGACTATCGTGCAGTGTCAAAAAAGTGCATTGCTGATACAGATGGGTAGTATTTTAAAAAGCTGAGGGGGAGTTTATATCCGTTAGTTATGAGTGTTACGGGTGTTTCGTGCTATGAGAGCTTCTCGGTCATAAAACAAGCAAGTCTATCTTGTCCTAACCAAGTAGCTGTAGGTACGTAGATAGATGGAAAGAGAGTAAAGCCTCATGAGCTTAGATTATGCCCACATGAGTTGGGTGGGGGTAATGCGACTAAAAACCCTGCATTTTTAAGTGCAAAGGGTATATATTCTAGAAACAATTGGAGCTTGCTGAATGGCAACTATTAACCAACTGGTGCGTAAGCCCAGAAAGAGGAAGGTCGCAAAAAGCGACGTTCCGGCGCTGCAGTCTTGTCCGCAGCGGCGTGGTGTTTGTACGCGTGTATACACTACGACACCCAAAAAGCCTAACTCTGCGCTGCGAAAGGTTTGCCGTGTGCGTTTGACTAACGGTTTTGAGGTGACTTCCTATATTGGTGGTGAAGGACACAACTTGCAGGAACACAGTGTTGTTCTTATTCGTGGAGGTCGAGTCAAGGACTTGCCTGGTGTTCGTTATCATACGGTTCGGGGTAGTTTAGACACACAAGGCGTTAACGATCGCAAACAGGCTCGCTCCAAGTACGGCACCAAGCGTCCTAAAAAATAAAGAAAGCGAAGAAAGCTGGTTTTAGCCAGCGCTTTTGATATAAGTATTATTTAAAGTAGTTGAGACGCAGATATGGTGGTTGAAAAGGATCTAAACTTTATGAGCTTGTATTGTTACCATTGAAAGGTGAGAGTAGGCGACAAGCGAGTAACGTTCCATTAGTCTACTAATAGTTAGTAGGTGTTTGCGGGATGTCAACAATCTCACGCCCTCAAGGGAGGTGAGTATAAACTGAGATCATCAGTTGTTTTAATAATGTCGATTGAGTTAGTCGGAGTCATGAGCAAAGTTGCTGTCTTTCTCGTGTTGTGCGGGGAAATCAGTTGATTGAGAGTAAGGCCGAGTCGTTTTGATCTCGGGCTACCTGAAGACCACAATTATTGAGGGCTTATGAATGCCTAGAAGAAGAATTATCGCAAAGCGTGAAGTGCTGCCAGACCCTAAATTTGGCAACAAAACCTTAACCAAGTTCATTAACCATGTCATGGTTAGCGGTAAGAAATCTGTTGCAGAAAAAATTGTATATGGTGCTCTGAGCAAGGTTCAGGAACGCTCAGGAAAAGACCCCTTAGAGCAGTTCGAAAAAGCTCTGGAGTCCATTGCTCCATCAGTTGAGGTTAAATCTCGACGTGTTGGCGGCGCAACTTACCAAGTGCCTGTAGAAGTTCGGCCTTCTCGACGTACGGCCTTGGCCATGCGCTGGTTGGTAGACGCTGCGCGGAAGCGCGGTGAAAAATCCATGGAATTGCGCTTGGCTGGTGAGCTGCTGGATGCTACTGAGAGCAAAGGTTCTGCCGTTAAGAAGCGTGAAGACGTGCACCGTATGGCTGAAGCCAACAAGGCATTCTCCCACTACCGTTTCTAAGATCAGAGGATTGAGTCGTGGCTCGTAAAACCCCGATCAAGCGCTACCGCAACATAGGAATCTGTGCCCATGTTGATGCTGGTAAAACAACTACAACAGAGCGTATCCTGTTTTACACAGGTTTGAGCCACAAGATTGGTGAAGTCCATGACGGTGCAGCTACTATGGACTGGATGGAGCAGGAGCAGGAGAGAGGTATCACTATTACATCTGCGGCGACAACCTGCTTTTGGAAAGGTATGGATACTCAGTTTGATGAGCACCGTGTTAATATTATCGATACTCCTGGGCATGTTGACTTTACCATCGAGGTGGAGCGCTCGCTTCGCGTTTTAGATGGAGCTGTTGTTGTACTGTGTGGCTCATCAGGAGTGCAGCCTCAAACTGAGACTGTATGGCGTCAGGCCAACAAGTATGAAGTGCCGCGCCTAGTATTCGTTAACAAGATGGATCGTATGGGTGCGGATTTCCAAATGGTTGTTGACCAGTTGCGTGATCGCTTGGGAGCAATCGCCGTACCTATGCAAATGACTATTGGCTCTGAAGAGGATTTTAAAGGTGTTGTTGATCTAGTTAAGATGAAGGCTATTATCTGGAATGAAGACGACCAGGGTATGACCTTTACTTATGAAGATATTCCAGCAGATCTTCAAGCAGTGTGCCAGGAAATGCATGAATATATAGAAGAAGTTGCCGCTGAAGCCACCGAAGAGATGATGGAAAAATACCTTGAAGATGGCAAGCTGACAGAAGAAGAAATCAAAGCTGGCATACGTGCGAGGACCTTGGCAAATGAAATTATTCCTGTATTCGGTGGATCTGCATTCAAAAATAAAGGCGTGCAAGCTGTTTTGGATGCGGTTGTCGAGTATATGCCAAGCCCTGTTGAGGTTAAGCCTATTGAAGGTGTTCTTGATGATGGAAAAGACACTCCGGCCACTCGCAAGGCAGACGATAGCGAACCATTTTCTGCGCTAGCATTCAAAATCGCTACCGACCCTTTTGTTGGGACTTTAACTTTCATCCGAAGCTATTCTGGAGTCCTGCAGTCGGGCAACTTCGTATATAACCCGGTTAAGCAAAAAAAAGAACGTATTGGCCGTATGGTTCAGATGCATGCTAATAACCGAGAGGAACTGAAAGAGTGTCTGGCGGGTGACATCGTAGCTTTGATTGGTTTAAAAGATGTGACTACGGGTGATAGTCTGTGTGACTTAAACAATATCATTACTTTAGAGCGTATGGACTTTCCTGATCCGGTTATCTCGGTAGCGGTTGAGCCCAAAACTAAGGCTGATCAAGAAAAAATGGGAATCGCATTGGGTAAGCTGGCTCAAGAAGATCCTTCTTTTCGCGTTCATACTGATGAAGAAAGCAGCCAAACCATTATATCTGGTATGGGTGAACTGCACTTGGATATTATTGTTGATCGTATGAGGCGTGAGTTTAATGTGGAGGCGAATATTGGCAAGCCTCAGGTTGCATACCGTGAAAAAATCAAAAGCAGTATTGAAGCAAACCATAAGTTTGTTCGTCAGTCTGGTGGACGGGGTCAGTATGGACACGTTGTGATTGAATTCTCTCCTTCAGAAAGCGAAGGTTTGGAGTTTATTAACGAAATTGTCGGAGGCTCTATTCCCAAAGAATTCATTGGAGCCGTTGAAAAAGGTATCACGGAGCAGATGAGAAACGGTGTTATTGCCGGTTACCCTCTGCTAGGTTTAAAGGCTCGCCTGTTTGACGGGTCTTACCATGATGTTGACTCCAGTGAGATGGCGTTTAAAATCGCCGGTTCGCAGGCTCTAAAAAAGTATGCGCCCCAGGCTAATCCTGTAGTAATGGAACCTATGATGAAAGTTGAGGTGATAACACCAGAAGACTATATGGGAGACGTTATGGGTGATTTGAATCGTCGTCGTGGTATTGTTTTAGGCATGGATGATAGCACTTCCGGTAAGGTTATCCGTGCTCAGGTGTCGCTAGGTGAAATGTTCGGTTATGCCACTGACCTGCGTTCAGCAACACAGGGACGTGCGACATACTCCATGGAGTTTGATGAGTATGCTGAAGCGCCTAATAGTGTTGCTGAAGCAATAATCAAGAAGCAGGGTTAATCACCCACGATCCATTGATTGATATTTAAGGTTAAAAAAAATGGCTAAGGAAAAATTTGAGCGTAACAAGCTTCACGTAAATGTCGGTACCATCGGTCACGTTGATCACGGTAAAACAACTCTGACCGCTGCATTAACGAGAGTTTGTGCGGAGATTTGGGGTGGTGAAATGAAGGCGTTTGATCAAATTGATAATGCTCCGGAAGAGCGGGAGAGAGGTATCACCATATCTACGGCCCACGTAGAGTATGACTCTCCAGCTAGACACTATGCGCATGTAGACTGCCCTGGCCATGCTGACTATGTTAAGAATATGATCACTGGCGCCGCCCAGATGGATGGTGCGATCTTGGTTTGTTCTGCTGCTGACGGTCCTATGCCTCAAACGCGGGAACACATCTTATTATCTCGCCAAGTAGGGGTTCCTTACATAGTAGTATTTCTGAATAAAGCAGACATGGTGGACGATGAAGAGCTGTTAGAGCTTGTTGAAATGGAAGTTCGTGAGTTGCTGGACGCATATGAATTCCCAGGTGATGATACCCCTATCATTATCGGTTCTGCCTTGATGGCTTTAGAGGGTAAAGACGACAAAGGAATGGGTACGTCAGCTGTTAAAAAACTGGTTGAGACCTTGGATGAGTATATTCCTGATCCTGTTCGTGCAATAGATCAGCCTTTTTTGCTGCCTATAGAAGATGTCTTCTCTATTGCTGGGCGTGGCACAGTTGTAACTGGTCGTGTAGAACGAGGTGTTGTTAAAGTCGGTGAAGAAATAGAGATTATCGGTATTAAGGACACTACAGTAACTACTGTTACCGGTGTAGAGATGTTCCGTAAGCTTTTGGATGAAGGTCGTGCTGGCGAGAATGTAGGATGCCTGCTACGAGGTACCAAGCGCGAGGAAATTGAGAGAGGTCAAGTTTTGGCGAAGCCGGGCTCTGTTAAGCCTCACACGACCTTCGAGGCAGAAGTATACGTTCTTTCTAAGGACGAAGGAGGTCGGCACACTCCTTTTTTCAAAGGCTACCGCCCCCAGTTTTACTTCCGAACCACTGATGTAACAGGTGCGGTAGAGCTACCAGAAGGTGTTGAAATGGTTATGCCTGGCGACAACGTAAATGTCAATGCTACCCTAATTCATCCTATAGCAATGGAGGAAGGTTTGCGTTTTGCTATTCGTGAGGGTGGTCGTACCGTTGGTGCTGGCGTTGTTGTTAAGATTATGCAGTGATATTAAGGTTCCTAGGCCCTCGGTCTGCGCAAGGCTAAATATGTGTACTTAAGTAATTGGAGGTGCAGACTACAAAGTCTCTCCTTCGATGACTTAGTAAAATAAGTAATTGGATGGCATAACAGGGGCGGTCAACAGACCTTTGTCTTCGAGAGACGTGTAATCGTTCAGTAATCACACTATTGAACTATCGCAGACGTGGTATTACCAGTTTTTTGAGCTTCACTTAGACACTTGAGGTTATAAATACTCTCAGCTAGTTTTTTAGTAGCTATCTGCGTCGGCGTATCAGCCTAGCGAAACTAACTTCCATTTAAAGTTGATGTTTCAAGCTGACAGTGAACTCACTGCTGAACAGTTTTTGCTCTAGGTTTCCTTTAGTCTTTCCCAGATCATCTAAGAGAAATGGCTACTGCTTATACCTATTTTCCTTGAAATATGTGAGATTGTTGGCTGTCCATAATTACCTGCTACTAGTGGGCTAGTAGGTTGTTGCCTACCCACGCTTTCAATTATAACGGATGTATTGCTAAGGATGTTAGTTATTCTGGGAATCTAGATGTAACCAGAAATATTGTGATGGGGGCTTATTCATAAGCGGATGAATCAAATTTGTTTTTTTGCATTTCTTTGATAAGCATTGTCATATTGGCCGTTAATATTTCTGTAGCTTTTTCGTTGTAGTTTATTTCCAGCCAACGACTATTGTTGAGAGGATGCTTAAGCCAGCAGCGCTGTTCTTGAAAGGAGCAATTTGTGTTTAGTTGTGTCGGAATACGGTTAACTGCAATATTGTAACTGTATGTCTGCATCCCTTCCATTCCATGTTCGGACCGTGTAATTATCAGTGTGCCGCCATGATCTGCTCTTATTGAATAAACGAGTGTTGGCTCTGCCACACGGTGGCGCTCAAAAATGGCATTTTCTTTCAGTAGCGAATTTATCTTATTTTGAAGAATGAGGTATGACTTTTGAGATGTAATACTTTTTATTTTGTTGATAAGTTTTAGTTTTGACGTTGCAAGTGTTCTTTCTTTTTTTTCTAATGAGGAATATGTAGTTTTTGCTTTCTTTGATTCTGAGGGAGGCTTTTGTTTTTTCTCAGGCGGTTTATTGCTCATTACGGAGGACGTCTTTTTTTCCAGAGCTGTCACCATAGTTAGTGCGTTATTATAATGACTTCCAAACCTTCCGGTATGGTTGAGGTATTGAATAATGTTATTATTGGCTTCTTTATAGTTTCTACGGTAAAACAAGTATTTTGCGTTAATATAATAAAAATCTGGTGGGAGGGTTGTGCTTAGGTTTTTGGCTTTATTTAGCCAAGTTTTGGCTTCAGTGAATGCTTTTTGCTCTATCAATTGGCGCGCCTCAACCAGATAACGGTCTAGCTCAATAACAACAGGTAGCTGGGCCGCCTTAGTGGGAGTTAAGCAAAGTGCCACGATAAGAGTTACGAAAGGGTATATGTTCATTAGTGATAGCTCAATAGAAAACTTATTAATCTTATATCGGACGGTTTCGAAGTTTTTGCAGGTTATACCAGTTATTTGTGAAAATGTAGGCATTGGTTGCACTTTCTATTTTGCTATTGGTACGCCACTGTTAATTAGTTATGGTATACTCGTAACCATTGAGAGTGCTTGATTTTGAAGCTGTTTTTCTGCTCTGTCTGTTCATGCCAAAAACCAATCCAACTCACGGCAAAAAAGTTTAGAATTACACGACAAGAAAGTATGTGATGCGCCAAGTTATGGTCGCATTAAGTTTAAATTGTTTAAATTGTTTAAATTGTTTGAGTTGTTTGAGTTGTTTGAGTTGTTTGAGTTGTTTGAGTTGTTTGAGTTGTTTGAGTTGTTTGAATTATTTGAATTATTTGAATTATTTGAATTATTTGAATTATTTGAATTATTTGAATTATTTGAATTATTTGAATTATTTGAATTGTTTGAATTGTTTGAATTATTTAAGTTGTTTGAATTATTGCATAGGAAGGGTGGTCTGCATCTTGGACTCATGTGGGTATATATACATGCACCTTGAAAATTGGAAATGGTTGAAATTGATGTTATTGGAGGATATCAATATTTTGTTGCAGATAATGGTAGGAGTTAAATGAAATTGTTGTGTATGTAAAAGCATTGAGTCTCCACAGTAAAGATTGAAAATAAAAGGTGGTAGTATATGAGACCCGAAATTTGAGGTAGCAAAAATAGTTTTAGGAGGGACAATATTTTTTTATTGCAGATTACGGTGTTATTAAGTAAATACAGAAAGCATTGATATGATAAGTATACCATTAATACAATATTATGAGGGGGGTATGCTGTGTATTACATACCTCTAAATAAGTATATAATACATTTATTGTCGAAAAAACATATAATAAAAGGTGATGTTAAGATGTTTTTTTCAGGCAGGAAAACATATACGGTACTACTACATAAGTGCTCTATAAATAATGGTATATCAAAACACAAGAAAAACTTATGTTCTGAATTGGACGGGAGTAGTATAAAACAATTGTCTTAAGAAAGTAGTTTCTTTGTTCTTTCTCAGTGAGATCAGCAGAAGTGGGTCCGTTCCTATCAATAAAAGATGCTATTGACATTGTGAGAGTGAGTGAAACAATGACAGATGTTTGCTAGGAAATATCTGATTGAAGTAGTTTGCAAGTCGGTTGTCAGATTTGCGATAAAATTCTTTGGCTTTCGAGCTTATTTCATCGTGATTTTCGATTGATTTTGTCTCTTTTGCCCATTTATCCGCTCTCGAGGCGTATTTATAGCGCAATTATGCCGTCAACGCATTACGTTGCAGGTATAAATTGGCCATCGCCATCAGGCTAATAACTTGCACTCTGTTTTTTTCCAAACCACGGTAACGCACCTTGCGGTAACCAAACTGATATTTGAGAATTCGGAACAGGTGCTCTATCCTGGCTCGTATTTTTGATTGCTGGAGATTACGTTTGCGCTGACTGCTACTTAGGGAAGCTATGAACAAGGTTATTCTCGCACAGGAAGGCATCTATAAGGTATTGATTCTGCTGGACCCACGCCTCCGATTACGAAAGTGGCTTTAATCAGAGGCTCGCTTGTCTTTATCCTTATTTGGGCGACACTGTTTAGCCTCAATTACGCTAGCATCAACAATACTGATACCTACAGATTTAATATAAAGACCTTGATCTATAAGCTGGGAATTGATTTCTTGAAGCAACTTATCCATAAGCAACAATTTATCTAGCTTCTGTCTAAATCGCCAAAAAGTACTGTGGTCCGGCACTGACTTTGAAATGTCGAGCGTAATAAATCTACGAAATAAAAGATCGAGATCAAGTTGTTTCTCTAGGGCCGAATCTCTTAATTTATACCAACTTTGTAGCAGGAATGCCTTACACATCATCAGTGGCGACCATGCCTTCTAGCCTTGAGCACTTGAATGTATATCTTTCAGGTGATGCTCTAAGCGAGACCAATCAATAAGTTCATGGACAGAGTCGAGTTCTTTCACTGCATCGTGATCAATCAGCATTGAATCTGATAGACTGCATTGTTTCAGATTTTCCCAAGCCATAATTTCACCGAAAGGCATTGATTGTGCAAGGCTTATTATGCCTTGTTTTCAGTTGTTTAGCGCGACTCGTGCAAAGGGCTTGCCGAGATGCAGTCCAAGGTAAAAGAGCTGGGAAAGCATCCTTGAAAGAATAAAAATAGGTGTTAAAACTGGAGCATCTGAAATTTGGCATAAGAGCTTTAGTGGAGCATCCACTTCGTATAGGTAAGTGCCAGTTTGAATTTGTAAAAGCAAGATACAAGGGGCTTGACCATAACGACAACAAACGGGCAACAATATTTTACTTGGCTATTATTGTTAGAGCTGGTCAGGTGGTTCTACACAGGGTTAATCCGCCCATGATGGGCAAAACTTGCTAAGTTTTCTGTATTATCGGAAATTAAATTATATTTGCACGTTAGTTTGTCGAACCACATCGGTTTCAAATAGATAAAATCTGAGCTGATGGATCTGGGGGCGCTGGTTCCATAGGACATATAGATGGTTTTTGTTGATTCCAGAAAAATATCCGGTTTGATTTGGTTGAGTTCCCCGTGACATGGAGTCGTTAGTTTCATATTAGTAATATGACTTAGGCTATACGTGATATCAATGCCGTCATTAGTGCAGTTATTGACCTTTCTAAAGCAAATATCAATGCACTTTGAGAGAGTTTAAATGTGACAGCATGTGTACTTGATGTACATTCCAAAGAGATAGCATTTCAAAAAAGGTATTTAAAGTCTTTATGCTATCTACTTGTTGTCTGCAATGTGTTTTGGATATAAAGTATTAGCGAAGGTAAGTTATGTTGAAAGTGCACGACAGTGGATAATCTAATAGCAATAATAACCGATGAAATAGTTGTGAATAGTAGTCTTAATCAGTGTTATAATGCAGATGTCGTCTGCATATGCGTTACGCTTTATAGGGGAGATAAGTGCGTTGTAGTTGGAAAGAGACTAGCACAGTTTAAGGAGAACGCTCATGATTACCCTGAATGAATTTGACTTGTTAGCTAGATTGGAAGAAAAAGCAAGCAGTGCTACGTATCATTTTTCTAAAGAAGGAGCTGCAACTTACTGGACTGGAGTCAAATTCCATTTGAATAATGAGATTTTAGTGGTGGATAGCCGAGAGATATCTGAAATACTGCTTGTTCCAGATACGGTTCCATTGCCTAATGTTAAGACTTGGGTTCAAGGGGTTGCAAACATCCGAGGGAGTGTAATACCTATTTTTGATCTAGGTGTTTTTTTAGGAGGAAGTGAAGAGTATGCTCTCGAAAGAAGACGTGTTATGTTAGTTGAGAAAAAAAATATTATCTTTGGGCTTGTCGTAGATGATGTTCTGGGCGTGGTACAGTTTCCTTCTCTCAGTAGTGAAGAGAGTATCCTAGGAAGTTTGCCACCTATAATGCGACCATTCATTTCAGGGTGTTGTTATAAGGATATAAGCTATATGGTTTTTAGTACGGATCAGTTGGTTGAAAATCAGCGATTTATCAGCGTTTCAGAATAGTCATGAATATAAGAAATAATGTTAAGTGTTTGTTGTCTTGTTGATGCTTAGGTATCAGGAATAGGAAGAATGATGAGTCACTCTAGTAGTAGCCCTAAGCCGGGTGCCAGGCAAAGCAGTACAAGGGTTGCGCCAATTGCATTATTGACAGTGTCTCTTGTTATTTTGGCATACACATTTGTTTTTATGGGCAAACAGTCAACGCTTGATCAGGAGTATATCACCAGTACTAATGAGTTGAGGGTGCTATCTTTGCAAATTGCTAAAAATGCAAGAGCCGCAGTATCGGGGAAAGTAGAAGCTTTTGCGTTTCTCCAAGATACTAGTAATAAATTTGGCAGTGAGCTTGATAAGCTGAAACAGTCGTCATTCTCAGTCATTCCTACTTCATTGGTTCAGCAAAACACACAGATAAAGACTTCAGTTAAGGTTCTAGAGGATGTCTGGTCAGCGATCAATATTGAAGTGGCTAGTATTCTTGCGGCAGAGGAAAGAGTATTATCTTTACATAGATTGACTGTAAGTCTGGAAGAAATCATTCCGCAGATACAAATTGAGTATGATGAAATTATTGAATTATTGCTGGACAGTGAATTAGCGGCTGATCAAATAGCCATTGCGCAGCGACAATCTTGGCTGGCGGAGAGGATTGTCAATAGTACTAAAAGCGTAATCATTGGTGGAGAGTCGTCTATTGTTGCTGCCGAGAGACTTGGTCGTGATGCAAAGCTATTTGCTAGGGTTTTGGTAGGGATGATGAATGGTAATGCTGCTCTTGGAATAAAGCAGGTGACCAATGAAGAGGTCATTGATAGATTGGTTGAGGTGGCAGACCTTTTTTCGTTTGTTAATAACCGTGTGAATGACATTTTGGAGATATCACCCGAGTTGTTTCAGGTGAATAAGGAAGCTGATTTGATTCGCACGGACACGCAACAGATTCTACAGCAAGCATCGATAATGGCAAGTAATTATAAAGTGAATTCTCAGGCAGGATTTATACTTCAAATGTTAGCTATTGTGGCAAGTGTAGTGGTGCTGTTTTCACTGTTATTGTCGATAGTATTTATGAATAGAGATGCTAGAAAAAGGCATGACGAAACAAAAGAACACAATGAGGTTAGAGCTTCTATGATGCGATTGCTGGATGAAATGGCAGGACTTTCCGATGGTGATTTTATGAGTAATGATGCAAGAGATGAAGATTTTACTGGTGCTATTGACGATTCAATTAATTACGCTATTGAGCAGCTGCGTGTCTTGGTGAAAACTATTAACCACAAGGCCGAGGAAGTTGATGGCGCGGCCCAAAAATCTCAGATAGTAGCAAAAGAGCTGGCAGAAGCCTCTAAGCGTCAGGTGAGTGCAATTGATACCACAAAAAAATGTATTAATGAGATGGTGCAATCTATAGACCAGATGTCTCTAAAGGCTTTTGACTCCGCGAGTGTTACACAGAGGTCGTTGTCTATAACTGCCAGCGGTATCGATATTGTTAGAAATACTCTTGAAGGTATGTATACTATTAAGGCGCAAATTCAGGATACTTCTAGATGCTTGAAGCGCTTGGGTGAGTCATCACATAGGATAGACAATATTACTTCTCTCATTACCGATATCGCAGAGCAAACTAATATTCTTTCTTTGAATGCGTCTCTTCAGGCATCAATGGCAGGAGAGTCTGGCAGAGGTTTTGGGGTTGAGGCTGATGAAGTTCAGAGGTTGTCAAAAAGGGTTATAGGAGCAATAAAACAAATGGAAACGCTGGTCATTGCCATTCATTCTGACACCAATGATGCCATAACATCAATGGAGCTCACAACAGTAGAGATTGTTAATGGATCCCAACTTGCACAGAGTGCGGTGGTTGTTTTGGAAGAGTTAGAAGGTATATCTAGTAAGCTGGCAAAATTGGTTAATGATATTTCAGATACGGCGCAAGGACAGGCTAAATCTGTAGCACAAATATCCAGCCGAATGAAAGTTATTCACGATATAACTATACGGACATCATCTAGTACTAACGCAACAGCTAGCTCTTTTGGTAATCTTGCAGGCGTGGCGCTAGATATGCGTAAATCGGTGTCCGGCTTTAGGCTGCATGAAACAGAAAGTTAATGTATGCATGGAAGAAGGAGTTTTTCATGGCTGAGCAAGAAGATTTTATCGAGTTAAATTGGGTCAGGGCAGAAGTTAAGCAAGCACTGTTCGATATAAAACAGGAGCTAGAGTTATACTTGGAAAAGTCGGCAGACAGGCAGAGGTTGACTTTCTGTCAGGCTCGGCTTTATCAAGTACAGGGCTCCTTAACAATGTTGCACCTGAAAGGTGCGTCTCTTTTGGTAGAAGAGTTGCTTGCGGTCACTGATGCCTTGATTAGCAGTCAGACGACAAACGGCCAAATGGCAGCGGAAACACTTCTTCAGGGAGTTACGCAATTGTCCGTTTATGTTCAAAATACGGCACAGAGTATAGCTGCATATCCTCGAGAACTGCTTGGCCTTTTGAATGCTATGCGAGGCCTTAGGCGCTGTCCACAGTTGACTGGTATAGATTTTTTTCAACCAGATTATGGTGATAGAATCCAAGCGCTTGATGATACTCAGCTCGCTCAGTTTGTGCAATCAGGTGCAATCAGGTTAATCAGAAAAATCCGCCAAAAATATCAAGTATGCTTGGTAAGTTACTTGCGTCATAAAGAGCCTAAAAAAAGTATGGCTATGATGGCTGAGCTTTTTGGTAAGCTTCAAAATCTGTCTTGGGGCTCGCCCTCTTCTTCCCTCTGGGATGCCAGCGCTGCATTTATTGAAGGGCTTAGTGAAGGTTCAATAAAGTCAACCAGTCTCAGTAATGACTTGTTAAAAGAATTAGATAGTCAGTTAAAGCAACTGGTTGAAAGTAATGGATTGGAAATTAATCAGCCTCCAAGTGAGAGTTTCCTGAAAAAAATACTTTACCTTATAGCTACCGCAACGAGTGATAGTCGGCTTATTCATGCATTAAAAAAGCGCTATAAGTTGGAAGCTGCTATTCCTTCAGGCTTTGCGGAAGATGAGCTATTAAATAGCAATCGATCAAACGAAGTTCTAAACGCTGTATCGGTAAAAGTGAAGCAAGATAATGGTTCGTCTGAATCGCCTCTTGTAGCCCTTGATAATCTGCATAAAGTTGCTTTACTGGAATCTAGGGCTGAGTTAGTACAGGCTAGGCAGGCAATGACAAGCTATTTAGGGAGTAAGAAAAATATTGAGTTTTTGAGGAAAATCCCCAAACTTTTGAAAAGTGCCTATAGCACTTTGAATATGGATCATTTGACAGCGTCTGCAGAGATAATTAGCAAGCTTGTTAAGCACATTGAATCAACTTGGCTGATTAATGGTCAGTTGCCATCGAAGGAACACTTGAATAGAGCTATTACAGGATTAACGTTTTTTGATGGTTATTTCAATCATCTTCTTCATGGTGATGTTCAGCAAGCAGAGATCCATTTTGAGCGGGCCAGAAAGGATTTAGAAAGCTTGGAGAGTATTGAGGCTCAGGCATGTTTTGTGAAACGAGAGTCTTTGGCTGGTATGGCATTTACGGATTTACAGGTTCTTCCTAATGAGGGAAATACAGAAAGTGACAGTATTAACTCGACGTTAACTAAAAAGAAACTTAACTTTGAAATTGCACCACCAGCGACCGAATCTGCTGTAAGCGTGGCAGCAGAAGCAGTAAAAGCTACCCCTATAACTGGTGAGACGGAATCCTCTGGAGATCAGGTGGCTTTATTTTTAGCTGCCGTCGATGCTGTACAGCAGGAGTTAAGTATCAATATTTCCTGCTGGGTTAAACAGCCCTCGAATAAAGACTCCTTGGAAGCTATACATCGCTCTTTTAATACATTGAAAAATTGTGCCAGGATGTCTGGGGCTAACGTTATTGGGGAGTTGGCGTTAGTGTCTGGAAGCATGGTAAGCCAGTTGTTAATTGGTGCTGTGAAGCACAGTAACGGTGTAGTGTCCTTGCTCAATAATGTTATTGCGGCGCTTCCTGGTTTAGCAAAGGATTTTGCATCTAATAATCAGCTGTTGACACCTGAAGTGTTGCTACTTATGGAACAGGCGGACGACCTTGCAAGAGGCGACGGGTTCTTTGATTCTGCAGAGTTAGAGGGTATCAAAGCTGCAGAGGTAGCTGTTATTGATATAGGGGTTGAGGCCGAAGAGCAGGTAGTCGATTTAATGTCATCGCCAGAGATGGCCTATGTATTATTTAGTGATATTGAAGTATTGCTTTCCGCGGACAGTTACTTGATGCGCTGGACTGAGGTGATTTCGTCAGAAGAGCTTAAACTCTTTGAAAATGAACTGAAAATACTCTCTGATAGAGCCGGTGAGGCAAAGTTGGAGGCTTTGGTGTTGCTCTGTAATGTGTTGACTGATGTTTGTCACTATCTGAGACGCCATGAAAAGTCTCTACCCCAGTTACTTTTAGGGCCACTTAGGGATGGGTTTAATGCTTTAGTGAGTCTTTTAAACCAGGTGGTTGCAAAACAGGCTATCGTAGCGCCCCAGTCTATATTTAGTGAGATAAAGAAATCCTTGGAGTCGTTATTAGAGGATAGGCGTAAGCTCAAAAATAAGGAATTATCATCGGGCGAGAAGTGCGCGCATGAGGTAATTGTCCAGAATGAAAATACTAGTAATGGCAGGTCTAAGGATCAGGAGCTTAGGTATATATTTTTGGAAGAAGCTTCTGATCTTCTGAAAAATTGCGCTCAGGATTTTGATAGTTGGTCATGCCATGATGGTGGTTCTGGGACAGTAACCGAGATGCAGCGTTATTTGCATACGCTCAAAGGTGGTGCGGGGTTGGCTGAATTTGAAGAGTTTGGTAATCTCTGTGGTGCTCTGGAGAGTGTCTATGGTGTCATTATTACAGGCGGAATAGAATCATCGGAAGTGCCTTTGAGTCTAATGAAGCAAGCCCATGACTTTGCGGATACGATGATTCAGACGATAAGTCGCGGAGCAACATCTCCTTCTGCTCAGCACTTAGTGGTACAGCTTGAGAGTTGGATTACAGAAGTCAATAATTCCTCTGATAGTGCTGGTCATGTGGGTTGTTCAAAACAGTCCCTGCCTGATTATCTGGGAAGAACATCCAGCATTAGTCCAGTTAGCAGTTTACTTCCAAAATCGACACAAAATACAGATGTATTGCCGCAGCAGGCACCAGACAGTGGGCACGAAAATTATGCTGGCGTCAATATGTCTACCTCTCTGCGGACTAAAGTTAATGATGATGTGGCGTTTCGTTCTAGTGCAGTAGATGGAGGAGTACTGATTACCAATGAGGCCATTGAGCAAATGCTTAATCTTACTGATGAATCGAGTGTTCATAGTTCTCAGGTTGAGCAGCAGATGCTGGATATCACATCAAACCTGAGCGAGATGGAGAACACTATTTTCAGTCTCAGGGAGCAGTTAGGGTTCTTGGATATTGAGAAATTCCCTCAAATCTTTTCAACAACTGAAGACGTAGTGGAACAAAAAACTGAGTTTGTCCCTTTGGAAGCAGACGGAGACGCAGAATTAACACAGCTTTCCAGTGGGCTTATGGAGTCAGCTTCTGATTTTGCCGATCTTCATCGATCTCTGGATGGAAAAAGGCGTGTCACTCAAGCTTTGTTATTGCAACAGTCAAGAACTCAGTCTCAGCTTCAGACTCAGCTTTTGCAGTTTCACCAAGTCTCCTTTAAGCATCTAATACCTAGGTTGCGAAAAACAGTAAAGCAGTTGGGGCATGAACTGGGTAAGCCCGTTGAGTTAATTATTAAGAATGCAGACGTTAAAATAGATAGAACACGTCTAGATAAAGTGGTAGCTCCTATTGAGAGTATATTGCGTAATGCTATTATTCATGGCATAGAAGATGATCCCAAGTCTAGAGTGGAAGCAGGAAAGCCAGCAACAGGACAACTGCTTCTGGATTTATCCTGTCAAGGTGGTTATATCACTATTAAGGTCGGTGATGATGGTCAGGGTTTTGATTTACAGGCTATTAGGGACAAAGCTATAGAAAAAGATCTGATTTCTACTGATGTAAGGCCGGATAACAAAACTCTTCTCCAGTTAATTATGACCGCAGGGTTTTTTACATCCACTGAAGTCACCCAAACAGCTGGTCTTGGCGGAGGTCTTGATGCTGTTAATGAAGAGGTTAGAAAGCTGGGTGGGGGTATTCAAATAGAAAGCAAGTTTGGAAGGGGGGCTTGCTTTAGCCTTAAACTACCCTTTAGACCATCAGTAATGCAGGCATTGATGGTTGAAGAGGGAGGTAATCTTTATGCTTTTCCAGCGCAATTTATTGATGGCCTTATCACGCTTAGCCAGAAAGAGGTGCTGGATGGCTATAACGGAAAAGCTATTGAATATGCTGGCATAATGTATCGGCTAATTTCCTTTGGGAGGTTGTTAGGCCTACCACAGACTAGTATTCAGTTACAACAATGCCCTATTATCATTACTAAGAGTGGGGGTGATAACGTAGCTATTCATGTTGACACTGTTTTTGCTAGGCGCGAGGTTATTATCCAGTCGTTAGGTGCTAAGTTTAATGACGTAACAAGTGTGATTGGGACTACCATTCTTGGGGATGGTCAGGTTGTTATTCTTATTGATCCTGTGGAAATCATCAGAAAATACAGTGAACAATTATCTAGGAGATCTGAAAGTTCAGATCTAACAAGTGTAGTTTAACTCCCAAAAACCGTACTGGTGTTTGTTGTTGATGACTCTATAGCCATTAGTAAAGTCATCGGCCAACTGCTTTCTGGTTATGTATGCTGTGTTGATGGTGCTAGCAATGGCGTAGAAGCTATGAATAAAAATAGTGAGAAACGTTAAGGTTTAGGACGTTTGATGTAAATATGCCTAAATGCCTAAAATAGATGGTTTCGAAATTCTTAGTGTAATAATAAGTGATGAGGCACTAAATGGTTTTCCTCTTACATGATACATCCAGTACTGGCATAAAGCGTCATAATTGAGTAAAGTCCTTCAGCATCATTGCATATTTTGGCAAACCTTTTCAGAAAGTTGCGTTGATTAAATCTATTAAGACGCTAATTTTAACAGCATCATCAGGTGACTGATATGATTGACTCCGCCGTTAGGGAAAAGGAGATAAAATCTTTGTTGATTCCCATGCAGCAGCTACCATTGTTGTTGCCGCTGGCTTGTTTGGCAGAAGTAATTGAATACTTAAGGCCAGACAATATCACGGGTAATGATGATTGGTATCTGGGTACCATTGACTGGCGAGGAATGACGGTTCCTCTTGTTTCTTTTGAGCGGTTCAATCGGAATCGATTTACGGAATTTGCTACTACTGCTAAAATAGCAATAATGAACAAAACTTCTGATACCTCAAAGTACGGTTTCTATGGTTTGGTTATTCAGGGCGTGCCCCAGTCACTGGTGTTAACTAGAGGTGATATCCATCCATCCAGTGATGATTTAGGTCCTGGTGAAGCATCGAGAATTGTTGTTAGAGAATTATCTGCAGTCATTCCTGACTTAGAAGAGATGGAAGAACATTTATCTGCTCTTTAATTAGTTGAGTCATTTTTATATCCAGAAGTATGTATAATATGCTGTGAGAGCTACGCTCTCCCTCTCTTTTCTCGCACCTACACGGCAACATACCAGTTACCATGGAAGGTGAGAGCAGTCAACAGCCTCACATCGCCATTGATAATGGATAGAATAAGCTAATGAACAGACATGAGTTTAGTGAAGCTGCATAAACCAGCTATTGGTGCGACGTGGATGCTAATTGCAGGCATTGCATTTGCGGGCGTTAACAGTATTGGACAGTACCTTAGTTATATCTTGGGTATGCCTTCTCCCAGTGTTGCATTTATTCAATATATGGTAGCAGTAGCCATTTTATTCCCCTGGATGATAAAAAAGGGGTTAGGGCGCCTGCTAAATACTCGTCAGCCTTGGTTGCATTTGCTAAGGGTGGGGTTTGCTGTTCTGGGGGTTCAATGCTGGTTATGGGCTCTTTCCTGGCCTGTTCCTATCTGGCAGGGTATTGCATTGTTAATGCTGTCACCTCTTATAGCTACTATAGGTTCAGGTATTTTCCTTGGAGAAGCAATAGGTCTTGCTCGTTTGGGAGCAACTGTTGTGGGTTTTTTTGGTGCTATGATTATTGTTGAGCCGTGGACAGAAGACTTTAGCGTGGCATCATTGCTTCCTGTTATTGCCGCTGTTTTCTGGGCCGGTTATTCTTTGATGGTGAAATATCAATCACGCACAGAAGATTCTACGACTATCGTCCTTTATCTTTTGGTTTTAATTGCGCCATTTAATGCCATTTTGGCAGCCCCTGTTCTTGATTGGCCCAATGGGCAGCAGTGGTTGTTCTTAGTTGCTGCAGGGTTCCTCACAGGAATAGCCCAAATGGCGGTAGTCAAAGCTTATGAGTCAGCTGACGCTTCTTATGTTCAACCATTTGATCACGCAAAGCTTCTCATGAACGTATTGGCAGGCTGGTTTTTTTTCAATCAGATACCTCCTGGTAGACTTTGGCTAGGGGCCTCAATTATTGTGATGGCGTCTTTATATATTGCTCAGAAAGAATTACGATTTTTTAGGCGTTCAAATAGCCTGGCTAAGGAGTCTTCTAATTGTACTTGACGAGCATCTGGCATTATAGAAAATCACCCCATAAATAGTGCATTATACTTGCTGCTACAATGGGGGCTGTTTCTGTCCTTAATACTCTGGGTCCAAGGGATAGTGGGTTGAAGTAATGGGCTTCAGCCTGCTGAATTTCATCTGGAGCAAGACCTCCTTCAGGCCCAATTAAAAGAGAAACTGACTGAGGCTTATTATAGTCTTTCAGTTTTTTCGAAGTACGGTGATGGAGTATAAAGTTTAGGTTGGTGTTTCTATTTTTTATCCATTCAGACAATGTGATTGGCTGAAGTATAGTGGGGACTTTATTCCTACCACTTTGCTCACAGGCGCAAATAGCAATCTGTTGCCAGTGCTTTAGCCTTTTTTGTTGTCTCTCTGCACTTAGTTTAACTTCGCATCGTTGGCTAAACAGGGGGGTTATTTCAGCAATACCCATTTCTGTCGATTTCTGGACAGCATAGTCCATTCGTTCTCCCTTGCTTATTACTTGCCCAAGCTCAATGCGTAAGGGAGACTCACTATTATTCTTAATCCAAGAGATAAGTTGTACAGAGACATGCTTGTTAGAAGTAGAAACAATTTTTCCTTGAAAAGAACCATCTTGGCTATTAAAGAGAATCAACTGCTCATCTGGTTTCATCCGCAAAACTTTACCTACATGAATTGCAGTGCTTTCGGGTAAATTAATTACTGACCCTGCAGCTAACGGTGCCAGCGTAAAGATTCTGGGGTTTCTCATTAGAGGCTTTGGGCAACCTTAAAATAGATAGTTAAGGGAGGTTAATGTAAGCTTATTTGTTGTGACTATTGTAGTGTGACTTTTAAGCGTGTTTTGCACCTAATAAGATCTCCCTCCAATATGTTCTGTTTTTTATTATGGAGGGTAAGGTTAAACGTGGGCTGCTAATCGCAAAGCGTCAGCTTTGTCCGTTTGTTCCCAAGTAAACTCGGCTTCTTCACGACCAAAGTGACCATAAGCGGCGGTGGCGAGATAGGTGGGGCGTTTTAGGTTTAGCATTTTTATGAGGCCCCGAGGGCGAAGGTCGAAATGCTCGTGCACTAGCTCAATAATTCGCTTATGACTAATTTTTTCTGTATTGAAGGTGTTAATAGAAATAGATGTTGGCTCCGAAACGCCAATGGCATAGGAGATCTGAATTTCGCAGCGATCCGCTAACCCTGCAGCGATAATGTTTTTGGCAACATATCGTCCAGCATAAGCTGCGGAACGATCCACTTTGGATGGATCCTTACCAGAGAAAGCTCCACCACCATGACGAGCCATGCCGCCATAGGTGTCAACGATGATTTTACGACCAGTTAAGCCACAGTCACTTACTGGTCCGCCAATAACAAAAATGCCTGTAGGGTTAATGTGGTATTTGGTATTTTGGTGTAACCAATCAGAAGGCACGACTGGTTTGATAATATGCTCCAGCACCTCGTGCTGCAGTTGTGCTTGGCTAATCCCGGGGTCGTGCTGGGTTGATAGTACTACTGCGTCAACACATTCCACCTTGCCGGAACTGCTATAGCGCATAGTTATTTGGCTCTTTGCATCGGGGCGTAACCAAGGCAGGGTACCATTCTTGCGGAGCTCGGCTTGACGCTTCACCAGTTTATGAGCATAGTGAATGGGTGCGGGCATAAAAGCAGAGGTTTCGTTTGTGGCATAACCAAACATCAATCCTTGGTCTCCAGCCCCCTGTTCTCGTTCTGCTGTTTCATCAACGCCTATTGCAATGTCAGCAGATTGTTTACCAATGGCGTTTAACACCGCAATACAGTTACCATCAAAGCCCAAGTCACTGTGGTTGTAGCCAATATCAATAACTACTTTTCGTACCACATCTTCTATATCTACGTAGGTATTAGTACGAACTTCGCCAGCGACAATAACCATGCCTGTTTTTACCAAGGTTTCAATGGCCACTCTTGCGTTTATATCATCTTTTAGAATTGAATCAAGAATCGCGTCAGAAATTTGGTCTGCAATTTTATCAGGATGGCCTTCTGATACGGATTCAGAAGTAAATAGCAAGTGATCTGGCATAGTACTTATTATTCCTCAAAAAATATTTAGAGACGTTTGCACGATTGTTCTTTTGCACGCGGGATTTGTTAAAAGCGTACTCAATCGATCATTTATAAACATAAACTCTCTCTTTTTGTGCATTTTTGCCTCACCAATGAACAAAATCATTGATCGTGCAAAGGTCTCATTTATACTCAAGTAAATTCAAGATACAGGTTTTATTTGCGCCTGAAGGTGTTAGGTTGCTTATCGCTCTTGTTCACTCTAATCGCTCTAGCAACTCTTCAGCAACACTAATGATATTCTCAACAGTAAATCCAAAGTAAGGGAATAAGTCATCTGCAGGGGCAGACTCACCAAAAGTCGTCATTGCCACAACACCACCGTCCAAACCGACATATTTATACCAAAAGTCCGCAAAAGCGGCTTCAATGGCAATACGAGCAGAAACTTCTAATGGTAGTACACTTTGTTTGTATTTTTCATCTTGGGCGTCAAAGACTTGCGTAGACGGCATAGATACAACACGAACTTTACGTCCTTTCTTGGCTATTTCCTCGGCGGCATTTATAGCGAGTTCAACTTCAGAACCCGTAGCTATCAGAATTAATTCTGGTGTGTCTTTACAATCTTTTAGGATATAGCCACCACGGGCAATATTTGACAGTTGCTGGGCATCACGCTTCATGCAAGGCAGAGCCTGACGAGAAAAGATAAGAGCAGTGGGGCCGTCAGCCCGTTCAATGGCATGTTTCCAAGCTACGGCTGACTCTACAGTATCGCATGGGCGCCAAGTGTGCATTTTTGGTGTCATACGTAAACTAGCCAGTTGCTCAACGGGCTGGTGAGTCGGACCGTCTTCCCCTAGACCAATAGAATCATGAGTGTAAACAAAGATGCTGCGCTGCCCCATCAGAGCAGCCATACGCAAGGCATTGCAAGCATATTCCATGAAAACTAGGAAAGTCGCACCATAGGGAAGAAACCCTCCATGAAGAGCAATACCGTTCATTATTGCACTCATACCAAATTCTCGAACACCGTAGTACAGATAGTTACCGCTGGCATCTTCTTTATTAATGCCTTTTGAGCCACTCCAGATAGTTAGGTTGGAGCCTGCAAGGTCAGCGGAGCCTCCTAGTAATTCTGGTAGCAAGGGCCCGTATGCGTTTAAAGTATTCTGGGATGCTTTACGACTGGCAATTTTTTCGCCCTTATCTTGACATTCCTTAATATAAGTTGTTGCTTTTTCAGTAAATTCAGAAGGGATGCCGCCGGAAATACGACGTGTATACTCTGCTGCCAGCTCTGGATACTCAGCTTTATAAGCCGTAAATTTTTCATCCCAGGCAGACTCTACCATCGCTCCTTTCTTGCGAGCACTCCATGCTTCGTAAATATCTTGGGGAATAAAAAATGGCTCATGACCCCAACCTAAACGCTCTCGGGTTAACTTTATTTCTTCATTCCCCAGAGGCGCACCATGACAGTCTTCTTTACCGCCTTTGTTTGGAGAGCCAAAGCCAATAACGGTTTTGCAGCAAATAAGGGTAGGTCTATTAGGTTCAGCCAAGGCTAGCTCAATTGCAGTCTTGATGGCCGCAGTATCATGGCCGTCGACTTCTGCAACAACATGCCAGTTATAGCTTTCAAAGCGCATAACAGTATTATCGGTGAACCATCCTGTTACAGCACCGTCAATCGAAATGCCATTGTCATCATAAAAAGCAATTAGCTTACCTAGCCCAAGGGTTCCTGCCAAAGAGCAGACCTCATGGGAAATGCCTTCCATTAGACAGCCGTCACCCAAAAAGACATAGGTGTTGTGATCAACAATGGTGTGACCATCACGGTTAAACTGATCTGCCAAAGTTTTTTCAGCAACAGCCATACCCACAGCATTTGCAAGGCCTTGCCCCAACGGGCCGGTTGTGGTTTCAATACCTGGAGCATAACCATACTCAGGATGGCCGGCTGTTTTAGCATGTAGTTGGCGGAAGCTCTTGATATCAGTAATGGATAAATCGTAACCGGAAAGGTGTAGCAATGAGTACAGCAGCATGGAGCCATGGCCATTGGACAACACAAAACGGTCACGGTTATCCCACTTCGGGCTGGATGGGTTATGGTTTAGATAATCACGCCAAAGAACTTCTGCAATATCAGCCATACCCATAGGTGCGCCAGGGTGGCCAGAGTTAGCTTTCTGAACTGCGTCCATACTAAGGGCGCGAATAGCATTGGCGATGTCACGGCGAGACGGCATAAAACCAAGACTCCTGAAAATTCAATCAATTCAAAACGACCATCATTCTATTCTTTTGTAATCTATATTAGTAGTAAAAAACAAGGAAAAATAGCTCTTATCTTTCACGGAATTGTGGTGTGCACTTCTTTATACGCATTTCATTGAGGGTGCGAGCTGTCAAAAACCCCCAGTTCATTGAAGAGGAATAGCTATACCTAGAAAATTGGTCGCCCAAACTGTCCGCTACTGATGTTATTTCGAAGCTCACGGTCGACTAAAACCCAATAAATATAAGTTTCAATTGTGCGTTTAGCATAAAGCCTCGGTAGCATGTAATCATGAGTTGATGCTAAGAAAGGGGATTTATGGTTGGTCATAATAGCTCAAAATTGTTATATACGTTATTACTGTTGGTAAAAGAGAACGCGGTATAGTTTATAGTAAGGCTGAAACCAGAAAATAGGTATAACAGGGCAATTCAACGCGGATGCAAAAAACGCGCCGGTTGATTTTCTCGTTCCCACGCTCTGCGTGGTAATGCATATGGGCAGTGGTTTGAGCGCAACACTAAAACAAGCCGATATTTCCACGCAATGAGCTTTGCGAAGTTTGGCGGCAATGGTGAGCAAGGTACGCGTTCCCACGCAGGAGCGTGGGAACGAGGGAAACCTCAGTAGTGTGCGTAAGCACCGTGTGAAACTCCATAAACCTACACGTAGTAGATGCTTATGGTGTGTGGCAGCAGTCCGCAAGCTCATACTGTCAAGGAGAATGAGGATAGACATACTATTACTATCCTTAGTTGTAGGATTATAAAATATACTGTCGTTTTACCTTATACTCTAAAAGGCATTATTGCCTTCAGCCATATAGTCAACCCTTATTTGTGATTATAAAGCCTGAAGAATCAACTCAATTTACGTACCATAGCCTACGAGTAGTGACCATTAGGGCTAGTAAGGGCAATCAACAACCCCGCATGATTAATCTTTCTTCCTGTTGAGCAATGAATCCAGACAACTCATAGCCTGTAATGCCATTCAATTCTCCTTGTTCTAGACAAAACACTACATAGAGAGTACATTTATTCTACATTCTACGCTCAAAAATTCAGTTATAGCTATCGAGGACTATGCTGCCCACTGCCAACAAAAGACAGTGGCACAACCTTTGGGCGGTAGCGTATCTATGTTGCAGCTGACCATACACATGGCGATGTT
>JASXSV010000026.1 GCA_030674915.1 Candidatus Endonucleibacter bathymodioli | reverse complement strand
TAATGGTCGCATCTACCATGCTGCCTTGAGATACCTTGAGATACCTTGATGCCTTTTTCAACAAGATATTATTGATATCTTTCCACTCGTCCCGTTGTTTACAACTCCAAGCAGACCAGACCTCAATGAACAAAGCTTGGTATTGAAGATCAACGTAAGGGATACAGAGAGAAGCCTTTATCGAAATAAGATAGAGCTCGTAACAATAAATATCCGTAACACGGGCAGGCGGTGAGCGTCCTTTTACCACCTATAAAAGACACTACAACTTTTGCTAAAACTCAGTTCATGAGCCTCGTAAATCATGAAGCAATTTATAGGCTCGTCTCTATTACCGCAAACATTCGCAAAGACACTACGTTTTTAGTGCTATCATATAGTGCTTTGACAGCACGTTATGCGGTATAGGTGCGTAAAAAATCAGTTGTAAGCACTAGAAACAGAGCATAAACCGATAAGCTGGAGTAAAACATCCTAGCAAACTTCGTAATGACTGAAAAAATGAGAAGATGTAGTTCAATGACTGTAGCTAAAATAGTGGTTATGCTGATAACAATGACTATATCCATTACTCTTGAGGCCTGAGTAGACTACAAACTAGCTAAACCCCAATCACGATCACGTACTAGTAATAAGTGCTCGGAGTTAGTGAGAACAGTTAACAATCTCATATGCTCGAGAGTAATTAGTCCTCACCTGTGTATCAGATGAATTAACGCCACAGGTAAACTGACTTTTTCCAAGGGCAATGATAAACCCGAATTAAATCATTTTCCTCACCATCAATTGTGATTTGATAACGCAGATAATCATTTTGAGGAAAACTGCTAACAAATACTGTTGCAGGGACTTTGATAAATACGGGTTTTGCTTTGATAGTGCGGCTATTATTTAGAACAGTGTCAAAAATTGATGTAATGGTCTTTGATTTCAAATTAAAAGAAAAATGATCATTAAATGAAAGACGATAAGTTTGATCATCGTCAGGCATATTGCCAATAACGATCTCCGTATTACAAGTGCTTAGATCTATATAGCCAGAGGGTGGATGATTGTCTTTCAGAGCATCCTGTAACTCTTCGTGACTCGTTACTCTCTCTGAGTTTGCATAAGCATCAGTTACTTTGTCTAGTCCTGAGTCCGAGTCTGTGTCTGTGTGCGCATAGCTGCTGACAGCTAATAGTGCTACTATGCTGAGAATAGCTATTCCATTCATAAAGAGGTATCTTCCATTGCTAACTGGGTTCGAATATTGTTTATACCCACCCCTCTTAAAAGCATGAGATTGTTGACGGGACTCACTCTCCACAATCACCTGCTACCAGTAAACTTTACATGGTGGCTTCGTTCGCTTATTGTCGACTCACACTTTCAATGGTACGGGTATAGTAATATCTATAATTTTAGTTATCGGCCACTTATGGCATTTTTTTATACAGAGAACGTTTTCATGCTTGTCATGGAGCTAAAGGCTGTATATGCTTTCTGTCTTTTTCGTAGATAAGTGTGTACGCCCAACGTAATCAGGCTAAGCTAGGGTACTAATATCCTCAAGTATTATCAGCTTATGGCGACGTTAATAGGCATAAGTTTTTGGCCGTCAATAACAGGAGCACAGTTTAATGCGAGTGATTTTGTTGGGAGCCCCCGGTGCCGGTAAAGGTACACAGGCCCGTTTTATCATGAAGGAGTTTGGCATACCCCAAATTTCTACTGGTGATATGTTGCGTGCTGCCATCAAAACAGGATCAGATATTGGCAAAAAGGTTAAGGGAGTTATGGGGGCTGGCTCATTAGTGCCTGACAGTATCATTATTGACTTAGTACAATATCGAATTCAACAGAATGATTGCTCAAAAGGCTTTTTGTTCGATGGTTTTCCTAGGACTATTCCGCAGGCTGAAGCTCTGTATAGCGCTGGGGTAAATATTAATTATGTGATTGAAATTGCTGTTGAAGATGAAGAAGTTATACGGCGCATGGGTGGACGACTGATTCATATTAATAGTGGTCGCACTTATCATAAGATTTATAATCCACCTCAGGTAGCCGGTCTGGATGATGTTACTGGTGAGACGCTGATTCAACGTGAGGATGATTTGGAAAAAACTGTACGCAAACGTCTTTTGGCTTACCATAAGCAAACAGCACCACTGGTAGGCTTTTATCAATCAATAGGGGCAGGCACTATCTACAGTAAAATTTCTGGTGTCGGCAGTGTTGATGAGATTCGCACCAGAACCATTGCAGTATTGAAAAAACCTGTTTCTTGCTAGAGACGGACTATAGTGTAGCTAAAGACGCCGCAGGTAGAAGGCAAAGAAAGGAAACCTTCCTTTGTGCATAATAACGTAAATATACCCACTCCCCTTGCGTATGTGTTGTTTACTGCTTTCTTTCACCCCATCTACTACTTGTGCTTACGTGGGTTCCGACAGTTTATCTCCTACCCAGACCTTAGATACAATGGGTACACAGCCGTCACTTCTCTCTAGGATACCTTCATGAAGCTTCTGGCTATTGATACAGCTACTGAGGCTTGCTCAGTGGCACTAAATATAAATGGAGCGGTTATTGAGCACTATGAGGTGCTGCCACGCAGCCACAGCCGTGAACTTTTGCCAATGGTTGATAAACTGTTAACGGAAGCAGGCTTGGTATTGACGGAAATTGATGGGGTCGCTTTTGGTTGTGGCCCAGGGGCTTTTACCGGATTGAGAGTAGCTGCAGCAATGGTTCAGGGGCTGGCCTATGCCGTAGATATCCCTGTCATTCCAGTATCAACATTAGCTTCTTTGGCGCAGCAAGGATATCGATGCCATGGTGCACAACAGGCAGTATCAGCTATTGACGCTAGAATGAATGAAGTTTATTGGGGCGCCTATATAGAACAAGGACAGCTTATGATGTCCGTACAGGATGAAATGGTGACAGCACCTGAAAAAGTAACAACTCCTGCCTTTGTTGATGACGATAACGACTGGATTGGCATCGGAAATGGCTGGCGTTTTATGAAGCGAATGACCACTAACATTAGTCATTGTTACGAACAAGCATTGCCTCATGCTATGGATATTGCGCTATTGGCGGCCGCTTATTTTGCTCAAGGGCGGTTACTGCCTGCAGAAGATGCGGTGCCAATTTACCTGAGAAATAATGTCGCGAAGAAAAAAAGTGAACGCTAAATATAGCCGTTACCATTGAATGACTCAGTGATGATAGCTGTCAACAACCTCACACCTCCAATGTATAAAGGGTATATGCTGTAAATACGCAATAAAAGTGGAGTTTCTGGAGGCGTCAGTAACGAAGAACCTTAGCAGCTCAGATTATGCTAGCAATGCTGCCAGATAAACCTTTACTATTAGCAAAAAAATCAACCTTTACCTTTAGCTTCAAAGACAAGGATTTCCAGTCTAACACCCCAATAAATCAACAAAAAAACACTACTACTCTGAGTTTTGACCGCATGATCTGGAAACTTTGCCATGGCGGTGTTGTTCTTCAATGCCTCATGAAGGGTCTCAACTCCCCACTGTTTCTGCATACCAATTACCCTTAAAAGGTATGCAGTTGTTGACTGCATTCATTCTCCTCTATCACCTGCTACTCGTAGGTTTATGGAAAATATCTCGTTTGCTGCCTATTCACACCTCCCATAGTAACTGGCATACAGGCTACATATCTCCAGTTATCCGTATTCGTTTTCTGCCAGTTTCAAACGCTGCTTTGTTTGTTTTTCGGAGCTCTTTCGCATGATTATCCATGACATTTTTCAAAGCAATCAAAAAGCCCATAAACACAAAAGCACCTGGGGGTAATACTGCAAACAGGAATGGCTTGTAATCGTCAAACAAAGTTATGGCCCAGCTTTTAGTGATAGGCCCCATCAGCAGATCCATATTGGCAAATAGCGTGCCCTGACCAATCAATTCGCGAATAAAACCTAATACCAACAAAACTAATGCGAAGCCAGCTCCCATCATAAATCCATCAAGGGCTGATAGATGAATAGAGTTTTTCGAGGCGAAAGCATCCGCCCGTCCGAGGATGATACAGTTAGTGACGATTAGAGGAATAAATATGCCTAGAATGCGATAAAGCTCATAAGTATACGCCTGCATCAGCAGTTCAATGCAGGTAGTAAATGAAGCAATAATCATCACAAATACCGGCAGCCTTATAGCATCCCCAATTTGATGACGGATCAAAGAAACAACAATATTTGATCCCATTACAACTAGGATGGTGGCAAAACCAAGACCAAGCGCATTAACAAGGCTGTTGGATGCTCCCAGAAGAGGGCATAATCCCAGCAATTGAACCAATGCTGGGTTGTTTTTCCATAGACCCTGCGCAACAACCTCGGTCGTTTTAGTTAATGACTGGCTGTTATTGGTCATGTTTACTATCCTGTATCCAGTTCTGTGTCATTAAATCTTTGTCCAGTAGCTCCTTTTGATGTACCTCAAAGTATTTCAACGCTTTGTAAACTGCAGCCACTACAGCTCTTGGTGTAATTGTAGCTCCGGTGAACTGATCAAATTGACCTCCATCTTTTTGCACAGCCCACCCATGCGCCTCTATATTTTCTAAGGACTTGCCATCAAAGTCCAACACCCAGTTGGTGATTTTTGTATCAATTTTATCACCTAGCCCTGGTGTTTCTTTATGTGTTACAACTCGCACCCCTGCCAAGGTACCATCTCTGTTAATGCCAACCAATAATTCGATCCGTCCGTTATAACCGTTAGGTGCTACGGCTGGAAGAATAACAGCTATTGGTTGATTTTGTTTCAAAGCGACAAATGCTTTCTTTTCACCACTGGTTGATAATAGTCTTGACGGCTGTAATGTGATCATAGAATCCAATAGGATATTATCATAGGTTGTGTCAGGCAGAATTTCTATTAGGACCTTTGCTTCATAGCTCCGAACCTGCTCCGAGATACGGTCTCTAGTGAGTATATAGGTGAGGGATATCAGACCAACAGTCAGCACTGAGAAAAGCCCAAGGGTCAGACTGTTCCGGATAGTGCTTTTAATAATTGGATTCATCGGAATTTGTGGATTATTCCCTGTTTCGCTATTCATCTTCTGATAACGGCCTTACTCTGATTTTGTTGGAAGCCCTTTGTTTGGCTTTTTGTGGCCATAGGTGCGTGGTTGGGTATAATAGTCAATTGTTGGGCTTGCCATATTCATCAACAAAATGGCAAAAGCAACTCCATCAGGGTATCCCCCCCAAGCACGAATTATATAAACGAAAATCCCCACCCCTGCCCCGAATATTAGTCTACCTCTATTACTTGTGGCGCTACTTACGGGGTCGGTGACAATAAAGAAAGCTCCCAGCATGCTAGCACCACTAAATAAATGAAAAAGTGTTGACCCATGGCTTTCGGAACCGTCGCCATTCAAAAATAGAAAAGACATCACCGTCAATGCTATCAGCATGCCAAAGGGGCCGTGCCAGGTGAATACTTTTTTATAGAGTAGAAACAGACCGCCCAGTAGATAATAGATATTAATCCAAAACCAACCCCGACCGGCAAAGTTCTGAAAAATCGGATTACTGGACCAGAGCTCGTCCATGGTCAGGCTATTATTCCATCTGACAACATCAAGCGGAGTAGCCATGCTGACGGCATCTATATCAACGCTTTTCTCCCAAAAAATACTAGTAAAAGCACTGAGCACCCCTTCATCTAATGGTTGACTGGCAATACTTCCCGTTATACCCAGTGGTGATAACCAACTAGTCATTTCTTGGGGAAAGGATATCAATAACAAGACATAACCCAACATCGCTGGGTTGAATGGGTTTTGGCCGAGCCCACCATAAAGATGCTTACCAACAATGACAGCAAAGATGATGCCTGCTAACGTTAGCCACCAGGGTGCCAAAGGGGGTAAAGATATCGCAAACAATAGTGCAGTGACAATAACACTGTAATCATTTAGATGAAATTTAATGGATCGTTTTCGTAACTTTAGAACCAGTGCTTCGCATCCAATCGCTAGCATGGAACACCACAGAATATTTATAATGGCCCCCCATCCAAAAAATATGGTCTGAGCCAGCACTCCGGGTATTGCACTAAGCAATACTAGCTTCATTATTAGCTGGGTGCGGTTGGCACTGATTGTGTGAGGTGATGTCTGCTTAATCAGAGTCATGGTTATTTCCGCTTTTAAACTCTGTTTTTAGAGGCGTTAATGTATTGCCCAGAAGTGAGTCTGACTGTTCCTTTTTATTCTTTGCATTCAGTAACTGTACCTGTGCTTGCTCCAAATCTTGTTTTTTGCTGTCCGCAGTGGCTGAGATATTAATCGAATTCGGTGTCTGTAAAGATGACGCACCACAATCGTTTTCCAGTTCATTTATTTGTTTTTTTAGCATAACAATATCAGCTTTGAACTTATCTACTGCATCATGATTATTGGCATTTGTGTTGATGAGAGAACGTTGGTTTTTTTTTAATTGCGTTTTCGCTGTTGCTATCTGAATGTTTAATTTATGGTGCTGTAGGGAAGACGGAGATAATATTTGTTTAACTATCGAGACACCGGACGTTATGTTTTTTTTTGCTTTAACTCTAGCAACGGCTTCTTTGATAGAATCTGGCTCCGATGTTGATATTTGGCTATCAGGATTCTCTCTATGAGCCTTTTTGAGTTTTGCTTGCTCTTCCATACGGCTTTTGCGCCGAGTTTCTTTTTTTTCTAGTTCACGTTCAATGCGCTTTTGACGGAATTCAAAACTCTGCTTAGCTTTCTCAGACTTAATATGCTTCGCTTCTTGCAGTCTAATATTGTCTTTTGATGCCCGATAATACTGAACCAGAGGTATGGCACTAGGGCAAACAAAAGAGCATGCACCACACTCAATACAGTCAAACAGATTATGGTGTATCAATTGTTGGTGATTTTGCGCTTTTGCATGCCAGAACAATTGTTGGGGCAGTAAAGAGCATGGACAAACTTCCGAGCAGAGGCCGCAACGAATGCAAGCTTGGGGAGACGGTGGGATAGGGAGTTCTTCTTTGGTTGCAGCTATTAGACAATTTGTGGTTTTAATAATAGGTACTTCTTGGTTTTCCAAACTAAACCCCATCATTGATCCACCGAGTATCAGGTGATATAGATCTGTTTGTTTAATTTCTTTAATTCCTGAAAAATTCAGCAGCTCACGGATAGGGGTACCGATTAGCGCTTCAACATTTTGAGGCTTTGCTAATGCTTCGCCGGTCAGTGTTGTAATTCGTGATATCAGAGGCTTGCCTTCAAAAATGGCATCATGAATGGCGGATAGCGTACCGACATTGTAGCAAAGTATGCCCATTTCAACCGACCTGATATTACTGGGTATTTCTTTACCTGTTAACAAGTAAATAAGGATTTGTGCATCACCAGAAGGATATTTTGTTGGTACGGTTACCAGCTTATAAGGCCTATTAGAACAAGCCTTCCCGATGGCTTTTATTGCTTGTGGCTTATTGTCTTCAATACCAATAAATACCTGCTTTAGCTTCAGAATATGATGAAGGATATCAATTCCGCTGATGATTTTGTGGGCCCTCTCTCGCATAAGCATGTCGTCAGCGGTAATGTACGGCTCACACTCTGCCCCATTAACAACAAGAGTATGAATCTTTACTGGACTTTGTAGAGCCATTTTTACCGCAGAGGGAAAACCCGCACCACCCAGACCAACAATTCCCGCGTCATATATCCACTCTATCAGATCTTGTGGGGCTACATTTTTGTAGTCAGCAATGGGTTGTAGTAAAATCCACTGATCCTTTCCATCACTAGTAAGGATTATACAGTTTTCTGTGAGTCCTGATGGATGCGGTCCTTTTTGATGACGAATATCACTGATCAAACCTGACGTCGGGGCATGGATAGGGGCACTCACAAAACTACTTGCTTTGGCTAACATTTGACCTTTTAATACTTGGTCACCTACCTTCACTAGTAGCTGTGCCTGGGTGCCTGAGTGCTGGGCAAGGGGCAACACATACGTCCTAAAGAGAGGTAAGGTTGCAATAGGGCGGCTGGTTGATAGTTCTTTATTTTCTGGAGGGTATACTCCTCCTGGAAATGTTTTGATAGTCATATCTCTCACGCTGCCCCTCCTTCGGACGAGTATAGACGGGAGCGATCGGTTGCAATCAGTTGAGCTGACTCTGGCAGAGCCCAGTTCCAATTTTCGGTAGTTATTTTAATAGGTAACATATCTATGCAATCTACAGGACAAGGAGCAACACAGAGATCACAACCTGTGCATTCATCTGTGATAACAGTGTGCATTTGTTTAGCGGCACCTATAATGGCATCAACAGGGCAGGCCTGAATGCATTTGGTGCAGCCAATGCACTCTTCTTCTCTTATAAAAGCCACCATAGTCACTTTCTCGGTACCATGCTCTGAATCCAATGGCTCAGACTTGAGCCCAAGAAGGGCTGCTAGGGCGTCGATAGTTCCCTGACCTCCCGGCGGACATTTATTAATAGGTTCTCCATTAGCAATTGCCTCCGCATATGGTCGGCATCCCGGGTGGCCACATTGCCCACATTGAGTTTGTGGTAGCAGATCATTTATTTTATTAGCAACAATATTACCTTCAACCTTAAAGTGAATACTGGAAAAACCAAGAATGGCGCCAAAAATCAAAGATAAAATAAGCATGGCAATTACTGAGTAAAGAATAATCTGCATAATATTCCTTAGATCTTAATCAGACCTGTAAAGCCCATAAATGCAAGCGACATTAAACCGGCGCTGATCATTCCAATGGCGGCACCCCTGAATGGAGTAGGAACATCGGCGGCGGCAATACGCTCCCTCATAGCAGAGAATAATATTAAAACCATAGAAAAACCGACAGCAGCTGCAAAGCCATAAGTAGCTGAATCTATCAAATTACTTTCTAAACGGTTACTGTTGAGCAAAGCAATTCCAAGAACGGCGCAATTACTGGTAATCAGGGGTAGAAAAACACCTAATATTTTATGAAGCAAAGGGCTTACTTTGCGCACCACCATTTCTGTAAATTGAACAACAACAGCGATAACCAGAATAAAAGTAATGGTTTTCAGAAAATCTAGCTCAAGGGGAATCAGAATATATCGATAAGCTAAGTAACTACAAATAGAGGCTAAGGTCAGAACAAATGTTGTGGCCAAGGACATTCCCATAGCCGCTTCCAGTTTATTGGATACCCCCATAAAAGGGCATAAGCCCAGAAATTGCACTAACACAAAATTATTAACAAGTATGGCGCTGACCATAATCAGTACCAGTTCGTTTATCTGTTCCATCGGGCTCAAAAAGACTCAGTAAAAGGCATACTTTCTTCGAGATAGCAAAGCACATGTATCTGATAGAGTAAGGCGATCATCTATAGCAACAGACCCATTTTCTTAGAATGTCTGGGGTTATTGACTACTTTAACTATCAGTGATATTTGTATAAGTGCCTTAGCCACTCCCTCGCTACTCCACACAAGTTAAATCTTCTTACGAAAAGATTCTAATCTATAAAACTGCTAATTCCTACTTCCCCCAAGTCATAGCTTGCGCTCCAAATATCGGCTATCTGCATCGGCTAGTACCTACACCATAAAGTAGTTTAACATACTTGAGGTGCTAACGTACCTTTGGCTACTTTCCTTCCTCAATCTTTCAATATGGGTTTGTTGCAATAAAAAAACAACCGTAAAATTGCTCAATTACGAAACCATCTAAAATCTGAAGTTATGCAGGGTTCCCAAAAAGGTAATTCTTGAACGTTTTTAGCGTTACTTACAATTTTTGAGCCTATTTATACCAATTATCACGGGAGGTGTTACTAGGCTACAAACGAGCTAGTCTCCACCACATGAGCTTACCAATAGTAGATTATGGGTGGTGAGAAAGAGCAATCAACACACCTAACCGCCAAGAGATATGGAGATGTATTCAAACACGTTGATCTAAGATGACAAACGAGCACAAAAGGCACACAAAAGAAGGCAGTTAGACTAATATATTCCCTAAAAATCAATCAACTCAAGAATTTTCAGCAATAACAAGCTAGAATAATAATCAGTCAGCTACCTGTTGATTTATACTAGCTCCCATTGACGGTGTAAACAGGCAGCAAATGAGCTACGTTCCATGCACCTAGTAGTAATAGGTGAATAAGAGCAGTCAACAACCTAACATATTCAATGACAATGGATATATAAACCCTGTAATATATGTCGCAAATCGCCTCTTATATAACAGCAGAACAACGCAGGACAAACATTTGATTTCTACAGCTAATATCACCATGCAGTTTGGAGAGAAGCCTCTATTTGAGAACATCTCCGTCAAGTTTAACGAAGGCAATCGTTACGGACTCATAGGTGCCAACGGTTGTGGTAAATCAACCCTGATGAAAATTCTAGGTAACGAGCTGGAGCCTACCTCAGGAAATGTAATCAAAGACCCTAGCCAACGCATGGCGAAATTAAGTCAGAACCAATTTGCCTACGAAAACTATACGGTGATTGATACCGTCATTATGGGACACTCCGAGCTCTGGAAAGTAAAAGCGGAGCGAGATGCAATCTACGCCAAGAGCGATATGAGTGAAAAAGAAGGGATGCTGGTTGCAGACTTAGAAGTTCAATTTGGCGAGATGGATGGCTATTCTGCCGAAGCCCGTGCCGGTGAGCTGTTATTGGGACTCGATATTTCCACTGATCAACACTATGGGTTAATGAGCACCGTCGCTCCAGGCTGGAAGCTTAGAGTTCTGCTAGCTCAGGTGCTATTTGCTGAACCCGACATCATGTTATTAGACGAGCCTACCAACAACCTAGACATCAATGCAATTCGCTGGCTGGAAGGCATACTAAAGCAGCGCGACTGCACTATGATCATTATTTCCCACGATCGCCATTTCCTGAACAGTATCTGCACCCATATGGCAGATCTTGACTATGGCCGATTACAGGTGCTTCCTGGTAATTATGATGAATACATGATTGCCGCCACTCAGATGCGTGAACGTCTGCAGACAGACAATGCCAAGAAAAAAGCCCAAATTGCCGAGCTTCAATCATTTGTCAGCCGCTTTTCCGCCAACGCCTCCAAAGCCAAGCAGGCCACCTCTCGCGCTCGGCAGATTGACAAAATCAAGCTTGCAGATATCAAGCCTTCTAGCCGCCAGAGTCCATTCATTCGTTTTGAACAAGAAAAGAAACTGTTTCGTAATACCCTAATAGTAGAAAAAATGAGTCAAGGTTATCAGGAAGATTTGTTTAAAAATGTCAGCATAATGGTTGAGGTTGGTGAGCGCATTGCCATTATTGGTCAGAATGGTATCGGTAAAACCACACTACTTCATACCTTGGCAGGAAAAATAGAACCACGTACAGGCACAATTAAGTGGTCTGAAAATGCCAACATCGGTTATTACGCACAAAATCATAGCGATGCGTTCGACCAGGATGTAACCTTGTTCGACTGGATGAGCCAATGGATGAATGAAGGGGACGATGAGCAAGTTATTCGAGGAGTCCTCGGTCGCATGCTGTTTTCCCAAAACGATATCAAAAAATCCGTGAAGGTCATTTCAGGCGGCGAGCAAGGACGCATGTTATATGGCAAACTCATCCAACAAAAACCTAATATCCTACTAATGGATGAGCCCACCAATCACATGGATATGGAATCCATTGAATCATTAAACCTCGCTCTTGAAAACTATCAGGGCACCCTTCTCTTTGTCTCCCATGACCGTCAGTTTGTTTCCTCACTAGCTACTCGTATCATCGAAATTAAAGACTGTGAACTTATTGATTTTCATGGCACATATGATGATTACCTCCGCAGCCAAGGAATAAACGAAATACAATAACTCCCATTACCCATTACCATTGAAGGTGTGAGGTTAGACTATTCTCACCTTCAAGTAAATTGGGTATAAACAGTTAGCATCTTAGTAGATAATCTAGTCGCGGAGATTGAGTAAATAGAGGCTCATTTATTGCATTGTGGATTGCGCTGCCACTCCCCACTGAAAGACAGCAACCTCTTATTTTAGTTAGGCAAGAAACTATAGTTAATTAAATTTATTTCTGACTTTTTCAATTTCACTTTTATCAACATGCTTTTCAAATGCAATACTTGTGGTCCTTAGCGTCACAGATACCATTATTCCAGTCAACATGAGACCAGTTAAAGCAATAACTATAGACAAAATCCTAGAAACCTTTTTTAAAGGACGAATATCACCATAGCCGACAGTGGTTGCAGTGATACATGACCAATATAATCCGTCGAATTTATTCCACTTTTCGATGCGGCAAACTATTTGCCCCATAATAATGATACTGCTTCCTAAAAATATAAGCAGTGGTGAAATCAAATAAATGCCCCAAAAAAATAGTCGGATAAAGGTAAATGTAAATTCCATAGTCTTATCAACTTTCGCAAAGCCAAATATTAATTAATGCATTGTTCCATCTGAGCACGCTTAACTGACAGCAAATCACTCTCAGCAATGATAACTTACTGCCGTTCTTGTAAAGTAGCCAGCAATTAGGCAGTTATCCTTCTTTGTATATTAGTTTTGCGATTGAATAGGCTTTATCACTTTGATTTAATACTTCACTTAAAGCCATTTCTCGACTCGATAACACCGACCCTTGATCTAAGTTATGTTCCACTCTTAAAAATCCGTGTCGTTATCAAAACAATAAGAAGTGGCGCGTATTAACTAAGCCTCATACTGGCTTTCCTTGTCTTTTACGTTCATAAATGTGGCGTATAACACCGGAACGATAAGCAGGGTTAACAAAGTGGCAAAAGTTAGGCCAAACACCAGAACAACAGCCATGGACTGAAAAAAAGCATCAAAAAATAACGGAATAACACCTAATGCTGTCGTAAATGAACCCAGCACAACGGGACGCACACGACTAGCCGCAGAATCTACAATCGCATCAAAGCGTGGTTTACCTTCTTTTATTTCGGTATCCATCCTGTCTACCAAAATAATACCATTTTGTATGAGTAGACCTGATAGCGAAAGTAGCCCAAGCATACCCATGAACTCTAGAGGAATTCCTGTAACCACCAAGCCGAATACCACACCGATAGTTGCCAGCGGTACTACCAACCAAATAACCAGCGGCTGCAAGATACTACCAAAAGAGATCACCACCACGAGTACCATCGCCAAAAAACCCAGGGGTATAGCGGACATTAGATTATCATTGGACTCTTTTGAATTACCTTCTTCTCCCCCCCACTCAAGGCTGTAACCATTTGGCAGTTCTATCGCTTCAATTTGTGGACGAATGCGTTTGAGTAGAGACGCCGCCAGTTCGTCCGGGTAAGGATCAGACTGAGCTTTAATTTCAAAAATACGGTTTTCACTGTGAATTTGTCCATCTCTCCAAATTGTTTTAAAACCATCAGTTACCTGTGCAATTGGTACGGTTTTTCCTGTTAAGCCACTAAGTACTTGAATACTTTTGATGCCTTGAATAGTTGCATTTTCAGTATTAGGTAAGCGAGCAATAATAGGGATTAAATCCTCTCCCTCTCGGTAAACACCCACCTGTTTTCCCGAGTAATAACTTAAAATGGCATCAGCTAAATCTTGCCTGGAAACTCCTGCACGACGAGATTTAGCCTCAGAGTAGATAGGTACAATTACACTGACTGGTTGACGCCAGTTATCTTTGATTGAAAGTGCACCACCATCTGCCGCCATAATAATTTTAGCCTCATTTGCCAGACGTCGTAAAATTTTGGGATCTGAGCCTTTGAATTCAGCCTCTATTGCCGCACCACCACCAGGCCCTAACACAAATCTCCATGTTTTACTCTGAGCCTCAGGGAATTTCTGTTCGATAAATGCCGTAATAACAGGCATCATACTATCAATGGCACGATAATCATCAACACGCACCAAAAGCTGTCCATAGGAACTATTGGCAGATTCTGGAGAATAGGTCAGCATATAACGAATGCTACCTCCACCAATAATAGTTTGCACCCCATTGACTCCTACCATTGCTTGAACAAAGGCCTCAATTTCTTGCATATCCTGTGCTGTACGTTCAATTCTGGTTCCTTCTGGGAGCCAGTAATCAACCACCATCTGCGGAGTTGTTGATCGTGGAAAGAATCCCTGTGTCATAAATTGTGCTCCCCAAATAGAGAGTGCAAACATACCCACCACCAACGAAATAACTAGCCAACGAGACCTCAGTGACCAACGCATCAATTGCTTATATTTGACGAAAAATACACCTTCTTTAACTTTTGAGTTTGTTTTCTGTTTCTCAGGAAATAACCAATAACAAATTAAGGGGGTGATAGTCATGGCTAAAATCCAGCTAAATAACAAAGCTACCATGACCACCCAAAAAAGATCTCCCGTGTATTCAGCCGTTTTACCTGGAGCAAATCCAATCGGTGCGAAGGCAATAACACCTACCATCGTGCCTGCTAATAATGGCCATTTTGTTTGGCCAACAATCTCTTTAGCAATATCTAGTTTTTTTCTACCTTGCTGAACTCCTACTAAAATAGCTTCTGTGATGACCACGGCATTATCGACCATCATACCCAAGGAAATGATTAAAGCGCCTAATGAAATGCGATGAAGTGGAATGTCGATAATTTGCATTGTCGCCAATGTTGCCCCGACAGTAATAATAAGAATAAATGAAATCACCATTGCTGAGCGCAACCCCATGGTAACCAATAGCGAACAAATGACTATAACCAATGCGGAAATAACGTTCATAATAAAATCACCAACAGAGTCTTCAACTATTTTGCCTTGGTGATAATATTCAAATACTTCCATACCGAATGGTCTACTACTTATTGATTCTTCGAGTTTTTTATCTACAGATGCACCAACTACAACCACATTTCCACCTGGGACATTTGCGACACCTAACGCAATAGCTGGTTTTCCATTATATCTAACAATTTTACTGGCAGGCGTTTTATAGTCTCGATATACTTTGGCAATATCTTTAAGATAAATTATTTTACCATTAGCAGTTGTCGACACCAGTAAGTTTTTGATCGAGTCGATAGAATCAACCGCGCCAGAAGGGTATATAACGAGACGCTGATCATCTATAGCCACACTACCTGCAAGAACGATTGAGTTTTGCTGCTCAAGAATACTATAAATACTGTCTATTGACGCACCTAAAGCACTGACGTTCTCGTAGGATATTTCAACAAAAATAGCTTCTTCCTGCTCGCCAGCTAGTAGTACCTTAGCCACACCAGACACTTGCAAAATTTCTTTTTGCAAGTGTTTAGCATAGTGCCTCAATTCAGCAGGGCTGTAATCGTCACCTGTGAGAAAATAAGATAGACCATAAAGATCACCAAAATCATCATTAACAATGGGTGCATGCGCTGCTCTCGGCAATGAACTCTCTACATCTCTAACCTTGTTGCGTAATTTTGTCCAAACAATTTGCAGGTCTCCTTTTGATTTAGAGAACTCAAATTTAATATCCACCGAAATTTCTGACAAGCCAGCTGAAGATTTTGTTTTTATCTTGTCAACCTCCTGCATTTGCTGTAAGGCTGCTTCTATAGGCGTGGAAACTTCCCTAGCAACCTCATCAGGGCTAGCACCGGGATATTTGGTGAAAATTTTCGCTGTTCTGATGGTGAATTCAGGGTCTTCAAATCTGGGCATAGTTTGATAAGCATTCCAGCCACCAAACAGTGCCAATAATATCAAGATAACACTAAAAACCTGATTTTTAATGGCAAACTCTGCAAGATTCATCATTTAATCCTTAGACCATGGACGAACTTTCACCCCTTCGGATAAAAAATAAACACCTGCTACAACAATTATTTCAGCTGATTCTAGGCCACTGATGACACTCAAGTTAACGCCAACCCCCGCTTCGACCATAATATTTCTTCTACTTACCATCATTGAATCTTTATCTACCACCCACACATACTTTTGTTCTCCATCAATAGCAATAGCAGTCAGTGGAATTAATAACTTTTTGATGTCTTTAGTAGATTTTATGGGAGCTTTAAACCAAGCAACAGCATTCATTCCAGGCAATATAATCAAGTCTTTTGGTACCTCAAAAGAAAATGTCACTTCATAACTTTGCGTGGCCCCATCAGCCTCTAAAGAGGATTCTTTGAAAGCGATAGGAATGTGACGGTCAGGAGCAGCATGCAATACAAGATATGAATCCGTTGCCGTTCTTCCCTGTCCATTGGCCTTGGTCATCATGCTAGAAGGTAAGTTGATTTTGGCTTCAAGCCCCCCTTTCCCAAGAATGCTAATAGCTGGCTCCCCTGGTTGAATAATTTGCCGTTTTTCAATAGAAACTTTAGATATAGCTCCAGTAAATGGGGCGATCAGTACTGAATCACGCAGAGCCTTCTCTGCTATTTCAAGCAGTGACTGGTTAACATCAAGTGTAGATTTTCGTTCTTCAAGCTTGCTTTTGGAAATAGCATCTCGCTTCATCAAGTACAATGCACGCTCATATTCGGCATTGGCATTTTTCAATTGTGAGCGTGCTGACGTTAGCTTTGCCAGCAAGTCACTTTGATCCAGTTCCGCTAGAACATCACCTTTCTTAACCATCTGCGCTTCTATGACATTTAAATGTTGCAACATCCCACCAACTCCAAAACTCAAAACAGAAAGTTGTTGCGAATGAATAACTGCTGGGTACTTCAAAAAATGACTAGTGCTTGACTGACCAACCTCCATTAGCTTTGCTGGCCGTACTGGAGATTTTATCATATCCTTAGACAACGGTTGCCCTGAATCACAAGCGCCAAGAAACATGGATGAAATAATAATTAAAGTTAGTACGGTAGTAGGCATTTGGTGGTCCTTGTTGAACCGTTAAATGACAAGGTGCAACTATTATGAATAGTTAAACAGCTTTATAAAGGCACAGCTAGACTAACCATAATATAGCGATCGAGACCAGTCAACAACCATTGAAAGAGTTTAGTATTTCCTGGTATTTCTGCATCCTGCGACCATGCCAAAAATCACTTTACCTCTCCTTGTACTCAGCAATATTGGAGTATCGTCACAAAATAATTCTATTTTTTAAGAGGACGATAGCATTAAAGATGGGGACAGGAAATAACTCCTGCATTCAAAGGGAATTGGTGAATTTTTTTGTCTTACCACCACTACAACTACTGCACACTGTCGTCTAAACCTCATTATAGTTACGGAATAACTGGTACTTGAAATAATCAAGAACAGTCATCAACCTCACTTTCTAAAAAAGAGAACCGTATAGTAAACTTCGCCCTGCAATTTTATACCAAAACTGAAAATATTGTACATCTTGCGAAAAAACCGTGTTAGCCTGTGTAATTATTTTAACGCTCATTATTTTTTGCCACTTCAGTTAGCGTCAGTCAAAAAGGAAGCATTCATGACTAAGATAACCAGCCTTCTGTTGTTATTGATGACATCCCTACTGATATTTTTTTTACACGGATGCTCTAGCCATACGACACTTAACAAGAATAATACTGGCTTTTTAGATGATTACAGTAGACTAAAGCAGATAGAAACCAATAGTGATTTTGCGACCTTTCGCTGGATCAGTGACAAGCTAAAATTACATCCGTATAGCTCTGTCCGACTGAAAAAAGTGGTAAGCTTAAATCAAAATATGGAGTTCGAAACCTTTGATTCAAAAATTTATCAAGATATCGCCTCCTTTCTTGATGACGGCTTACGTACAGCTCTCTCCAAATCGCTAGTGGTGACAGATCACAACTCTTCTACGACTATGCAAATCGAAGTTGCCATTTCTGCCATTAAAATAGTAGATGCTGACATGAAGTTTACTGAATTTTTACCTATCGGTGCCGCTATAGGCTTGAGTCGAAAACTCACTGGGTTGAGAAATAAAGATATCGAACTTTTCCTTGAAGTTAAAATAACAGATAGCAAAACAAGTGAATTTATTGGCGCCTTGGTCAATCAGGGAGTAGTTGGAAACTTAACCACCTCATATAGCGAACTGGCATTTTCTGATGTGCTTCCAACGCTGAAAGCCTGGATCAAACATGTTGAACAAGAATTTGAATTATATGCTAAACGCCAGCTGTAATTGACTTAGCCTAGCTTCTAGAAATTGAAATAGTGCTCAATCAAATACGACTCTACACTCACAGGGCTGTTCTAGTCTGCCTTCTACCAACTCTTTAAAACACCACTGGTATAGATATGATAGTAATTCGTCAGTTTATGACTGCAAGATCTTTTATTATGCTGGCTATTCTTACTTTCTCCATTATGACTCTAACCTTTTTAAGTGAAAATGATGCTTGTGCCGCTGAATCAGACGGTAGTAGTAATAGTACAACCCCATCATCGGAAGCAGTGCCTGAATTAAGGCTGCGTAAAAGCACCAACACTGGAGAAACCAATCCTCTCCACGACCGTATCTTATTAGAAAAGTCAACGCAAGAAAGCTCCTTTGTCATGACGCCTCACCGGCAAAATTACTTCTTGCCTTTTACCTATAACAGTCAGCCAAATCAAGCGCCCTGGTTAGACCAAAATAACTACCCAGGGATTACACACCCAGTCGAAAACACTGAAGTAAAATTGCAACTCAGTCTCAAAATCCCACTTACTTATGATGACCTATTTTTTAAAAATGACGGCATTTATATTGCTTTTACTTTAAAGTCATTCTGGCAGGTATATAATAGCACCTTATCAGCCCCATTTCGTGAGACTAACTATCGGCCTGAGATATTTTATCAGGCGTATATCCCCATGGCTAACAGCGATAGCACCTTTTTTACTCGAGTGGGGTTCGAACATGAATCAAATGGCCGTAGTCAATATTTGAGTCGCAGCTGGAACCGAGTTTACTGTGGCTTAGGCGTCCAGCATCGTAACTGGCTATTTTATGTGCAACCTTGGTATCGCCTACCTGAAGATCGAAAATTAGATGATGGCAACCCCAATACTCCGCCACCAGCTAAGGGAGACGATAATCCAGATATACAGGACTACATGGGACATTATGAATTTTGGAGTATTTACTCGTTACCTAAGTGTGAATTATCGTCCATGATTCGGTACAATTTTAGCACAGGAAAAGGTGCCTGCGAGCTTGGCATGTCTTTTCCTTTATGGCATAAAATTCGTGGGTACATACAGTATTTTGGAGGCTACGGTGAAAGCATGATCGATTACAATCATAATGTACAACGCATTAGTATTGGTTTTCTCTTAACAGATTTTCTGCATCAATTATGAAACTGACTGTGAATAACCTATCTCCCTTAAAAACATGCAGTTATTGAGCCAAATCAACCATTTACTAAAAAATGCATTCCGATACTGGCTCCATAACCAAGCGCAACAGCCCATGTCCAGCGCAAATGACCCATAAAAGTGTAGCTTCCCCTTGAAGCTCCCATCAAAGCAACCCCAGCCGCTGAACCAATAGACAGTAAACTACCGCCCACCCCTGCTGTCAATGTAATGAGCAACCACTGAAATACATCCATTTGTGGATTCATTCCGAGAATAGCAAACATTACCGGAATATTATCAATAATGGCAGATATGCAACCAGCAGCTATATTTGTCCATGTCGGCCCCAAGTCTGTATACATAACCTTGGATACCCATTCCAAATATCCCAGATAGCGCAGACCCCCAACAGAAAAAATAATCCCAAAGAAGAATAGTAGTGTATCCCATTCGGCATGGGCTACTCGCTCATAAATATCTATATCCTTACCATGACAACCTACAGCATTATTACTGCTAGTCACGCTTGTCTCGTTAATAAAGTAAATATAAAACATGAGTAATGACAAGCCAGCCATCATCCCCATAAATGGCGGAAGCCCAAAGAAATTCTCAAAAGAAACAGCTATGCCAATAGTGATCAGAAATAATAAACAAATTCCCCGCCCCCCTCTCTTTATCAGCGTCTTATCACCCTGCGCCTTTGGTACGTCATCATCAATGAAGAAAGTCATGATCAATGCTGGCACCATGAAGTTCACTACTGAAGGAAGAAACAACGAAAAGAATGAGAAAAACTCTACTTTACCAGCCTGCCATACCATCAATGTAGTGATATCACCAAATGGACTAAATGCACCACCCGCGTTGGCAGCCACAACCACGCTAGTCATCGCAATAATGATAAAGTTGGGATGGTCAGATCCAACAGCCATAATAACAGCACCCATCAACAAGGCAGTTGTCAGATTGTCTGCAATAGGCGATATACAAAAAGCCATGATGCTAGTTACCCAAAATAATTGTCTAAAACTATAACCTCTCCTCACCAACCAACTTCTCAACGCACCAAATATCTGTCTCTCTTCCATAGCATTGATATAGGTCATCGCCACCAGAAGGAAAAGGAACATTTCTGCATATTCCTCAAGATCATGAGTAACAGCAGAAGATAGATCACTATGATCGACGCCATGGCTGTTAGCCAGCCAAGCAATAAGCCCCCAGATAATACTTGCCGCCAGCATAACCGGCTTTGATTTACGCAGATGCAGTTTTTCTTCTGCAATAACAGCACAATAAGACAACACAAAAACAACGACACAAAGCCAAGCTATAGGGCTTTGCGTAAGATTCAGAACAGGGCTATTAGCTAAGGCTAATGCTGGCATAATCAAACAAATAATAAGCGCAAGTAGTCGTTTACTTAAAAGCATAATTCACTCTAGATAGTTATCCTCCCCATAGGATAACCCTTTATGAAATGCACGCAAACTGTTATATATTCGCCTATATACTAGGGAGGCCTCAGCATAACTAACAAAGACGATTATATTCTGGTAAAATGTCGACATACAAAAAAAACCTTTACAACACAGACCAAACGCTTCGTATCAGCCATCAACCTATACTCGCTGCTTCGCAAGTTTTGATACCTTGAACTCTATGGATCAGCTCCAGAAGTCTCCACCTTGCCAAAAGTGACACGATTTATGGGATAACCTATATTTTTGCAAAAGTATTGATCATGCAACCATTGTGCTTGCCGCTATCTATGGAAATAAAATGTTGGTAACCCTATACGGCATCAGTAATTGCGATAGCACTCACAAAGCAAGACGCTGGCTAAAAGATGAAAATATCGACTACCACTTCCATGACTATCGAAAAGATGGCCTTAAAGAGGTTATACTGCGTCGCTGGATTGATAATATTGAGTGGGAGAAATTGACCAATAAACGAGGAACCACATGGAGAAACTTACCCGAGGAACAAAAGGCCAATATGACAAGAGATCAGGCAATTCAAATTATGCTAGAGAAGCCAGTCATTATTAAGAGACCTCTTCTAGACTTTAGTGGTAGCCCTACTCTTGGCTTCAACAGCACACTTTACAGTAATCTTTTTTCCAAAAGGACGCTTTAATGCACAATAAATGCTTTAGTTTTGCCATAGGCATCGGTTCTATCAATAGTAAAAATGAATGGCTGGACGCTTTCTATCCACGGCTTTTGTTAAACCCAAGTACAGCTTTACTAAAAACCATTACCAGCATTATCCAGTATAATGGCGGCAATGTTGTTATCAAATTAGACAGTGCAACCTGTCATGCCTTAGAGGAATTGTTTGAAAACAGCAATGAGAACCAGCTTGCAGCAGACATGAAAATTCTTGAAGTTAGTGGACAACCACGATTAATAACTATATTAGAAAACGACTCCCCCCCTTCATCGACACCAGAGGCTTACTTGAAGCTCCATTTACTTTCCCATCGTCTGATTAAGCCCCACCAAGTAAATCTTGAAGGCATATTTTCATTATTACCCAACGTTGCCTGGACCAGCGATGGAGCAATAGACCTAGAAGAATTAGCCACTCGCCAGCTAAAAGCTCGTGCCCAAGGTCGCCTTATTTCCGTTAACAGTGTAGATAAGTTTCCAAAAATGACTGATTACGTAGTACCCTCCGGTGTCCGTATTGCACATACCGCCAGAGTTCGCCTAGGAGCTTATGTTGGTGAAGGTACCACTATTATGCATGAAGGCTTTATCAACTTTAATGCTGGAACAGAAGGTATGAATATGATTGAAGGTCGTATTTCTGCTGGCGTAATGGTGGGTGAAGGCTCCGATCTGGGCGGTGGTTGCAGCACCATGGGTACGCTTTCCGGCGGTAACAATATTGTGATTTCTGTCGGCAAAAATTGTTTAATTGGAGCCAATGCAGGGGTTGGCATACCATTGGGAGATAGGTGTACCATCGAAGCCGGCTTATACCTTACCCCAAGCAGTAAAGTTCAGTTACTAAATGACAAACGTCAATCACCCAAAACTGTTAAAGCAGTTGATCTTTCCGGGCAATCAGACTTGTTATTTCGCCGTAACTCGCTTACCGGAAGCATAGAATGTCTAACTAATAAATCAGCAGTCGTGCTGAATGAAGAGTTACACGCACACAATTAATAAGCAGCAATATTAAATGTAATATTACTATTGCTGTCACGATTAGGCGATACAATAACCGATAGTGATGTGATATAGTTGTGGCATCCACTTCACAAAACAGACTTTCCATACTCTATTTTTGCGTATTTTGTCACGAACAGGTGTCACCCAGCGCTTCTTATTAGGCACCATAGCTTAGCAGCTATAGCAGCTTCATTTGAAAGTGCTAGGCTGCCGGATGAACCAACTTTTTATATAGGTAATTAATGTATCCTGTAGTTGTATCTGACTTAGATGGCACACTCCTAAACGCTAAGCATGAACTGAGCTATTATACACAACAAATAATTAGACAGCTCAGCAAGCTGGGGGTAGAGTTTGTGTTTGCTACAGGTCGCCATTATATAGATGTTGAGGTAATCCAGTCTCAGCTTAGCGTTAGTATGTACCTAATTACTGCCAATGGTGCACGAGCATATAACCCTAAGGGTGAAGTAGTTGTTAGTCACGATATTTGTCCTGACTATATTCAGCCCTTGATTGACATAGGACGGAAATACTCTGATAAGGTTGTCACTAGCATCTATAATACTGACTCATGGTATGTAGAACAAGAATCTGAGCGGTTGTTGGAGTATAACAAAAGCTCAGGTTTCCGTTATACGGTACGGTCTCTGGACAAGGTATCTAGATCAAAAGTGCAAAAAATATTTTTTAATGCTGAGCACCCTGAAAATATTGAGTTTCTGGCAAATGAACTTACTGATTTATATGGTGACAGGCTGTCAATGACCTATTCTTTGCCCACCTTTTTTGAAGTAATGGCTCCAAATGTTTGTAAAGCTACTACGCTAATTGATGTGTTAAATTTAGAAGGACGTGATTTACAGGATGTTATTGCCTTTGGTGACGGCCTTAATGATTACGAAATGTTGCTGGTGGCAGGGAAGGGAGTTGTAATGAGCAATTCCAGTAAACAACTAAAAGACAAACTGCCAGAGCATGAAGAGATTGGCTTGTCTAACGATAATGCAGTGGCTAAGTATCTTGCTGAGTTATACAAGCTTTAAACATGCTTCTTATACAATTCCCCATGAAGGCATGATATTGTTGACTACTCTCACTCATCCCAATCATTACTACTAGCGTCTCATGAGGATTTAGTAGCTTGCAGCCTACACTACTTCAATAGTAACGGTTACTCAGACTTTAAGAAAAAGTGCATTCAGCAACAACCTCTATATGCATAACTCCCTTTTAAAGAACGATGAATGCGTATGGGTACTGCAATTACATCCACCCCCCCAACTCTTTCCATCGATTTACAATATTACAGAACAATTCTGCGGTTTTTTCCGTGTCATAACGCGCACTGTGAGCTTCCGACTGATCAAACTCCACTCCTGACTCTAGGCAGGCCTTTGCCAATACAGTTTGACCATAAGCCAGCCCTGATAGAGTTGCGGTGTCAAAACATGAAAATGGATGAAATGGATTGCGCTTCAGTTGATGACGTTGGGCTGCAGCCATTACAAAACTCAGGTCAAAAGATGCATTATGCCCAACCAATATTGCGCGACTACAACCTTGGCTTTTTACTGACTTCCGGATACTGATAAAAATATTATTAATGGACTCTTCTTCCGCATAAGCAACTCTCAGAGGGTGAAAAGGGTCAATACCGATGAACTCAATAGCTGACTTTTCGATATTGGCATTTTCAAATGGCTTAATGTGGTATGAAAGCAATTCACCAGAATATACATAACCATTTTCGTCCATTTCTATGGGAACAGCTGCAATTTCTAACAAAGCATCTGTAGCGGGATTAAAACCGCCTGTTTCCACGTCGACCACGACGGGCAGAAAGCTTCTAAATCGGTCTGCCATTGCGTGATTGTTGTCGACTTGCACGGAATCTCCTTGATTTAGTTTCAATTGCAAGTTAATGGCTCTACTAGTCTTAAGGACCACCCTTAAGAAAAGGCTTATTTATCGGTCCTAGCAAGAAGGACTTTTATCCATGCTTTTTTATGATTTTTACCATATCGCAATTTGACTACTATTATATAGCCCAAGCGCTCCTCTTCCTTACCTATTACTCATACATTCAATTGCTTAGTCCATGTATTTATCTGAAATTGCCAAGCTGAAATAGATAATCTCAGCCGAATTCTGAGTAATATGATAAAGCGACTATATAGAATAGTCATCCATTAAAAATAAAAGTAAAGTAATATCAATAATATCTTTCCAAAAGATCAGAGTAACCTTAACAAAATAAAGTAAGTACCTGCCATCCTAAGCACACACGATACGCTTAGGAAGGCTGATTATACCTGTTAACATCTAACGCGTGAGTACGACCGAAAAAACAAGAAAAAAACATTATAGCAGTCAGGCTGCAACAGGCTTATTTGGAGCTTCCTTGGCCTTTAGCTGATTTTCGCTCTGATTTTCGCTCTGATTTTCGCTCTGATTTTCGCTCTGATTTTCGCTCTGATTTTCGCTCTGATTTTCGCTGCAATCTTCTGTACCAGGATCCAGTTCACCCTGATTTAATTTGCCAATATCCATAATCAGATCTGGCTTGCCTTTAAAAGCCTTCACCAAGGTTTCCTTGTTACGGGATAGTAGCAAACCAATATTTTCGGCCAACTTCTCATCTATAGTAAAATGAGACTCCAGCAAACGAGACAAATTGTTTGCTACTTCAAGCATTTTATCGTGTTCTTCCGCAGCCTTTTTATCTATAAACATGCTTCCGTCTCTGTCGACTCGCCACATGGGGGTAATGGACATTGCCCTCTCCTAATAGGTGTCAGGGTCTTCTTGGACTGTATAAGAAAACAGCATAGAAGTCTAGTTTTATACAAATTCGAGCGCCTTCTTCAAACAGCCATATTCCCGCATAGCTTTTGAAACTGAAAGGGTTTTAGCACCACTCCCTTACTGCCTCTCTAAAGCTCCAATCACTGTATGCACATGCTTGTTCATTTTAGTCTATTTTTTGCACTATCGTGGAATAACTGTTAAGACTGCGTCTCTAATCTCTGATCTTTCCAACATAATTGCCAAATAAGGAAAATGCTGAAAAAAACAGTAATCATAGGTTTTCCCCAAGCCCACATACCCGGGGTCAGCAGTTTAACATATTTTGCAAAGGGAAAACTAATAACAAACAACCAACAAAACAAATGATACTTCATATCATGAAAACGGTGTGTAGTTACAGCAACCCAATAACCAATTGCCGGTGCAATTAGCGCAAAACTATTCGTTTCAGTACGTGGATTAAATAACATTAAATAACACGCGGCCAAAGCATATAAATAATAACAGGCCACCTCTGACGCATAACGCTTACGAGCAAAAGCAACACCCCACAAAACAAGAAGTCCAACTATCAACCGTGTAACAACTTGAATACCAGAGGAAACACTCACCCCCAATAACTGAGGAAAAATAGCGAAGAAATGCGCCCAGTTTGTCTTATGGCCAGATTCACCATAAATCAAAGACTCATATACCATTGAAACAAAATCAACATGCTGATTTATCGCATATTCATAGCCCTTGAAAAGAACAGGAAACAGACAAGCCCCACCAACCCACAGAGCAATACGCCAGTAAAGTGAAGAGTAAAAAAACACAACAAGAGCAAAAAAAATAATAAAGACAGGCTTAGAAATCAAGCCAGCAACCAGCAAAAATGCCGCAAGATTCCATTTCTTTTCATACAAACTTACGGAGGTCCAAAGCATCACTCCTAACTGCAGCATAGTCGCCTGACCATTACGGATAGTGGTCCAACTAATAATCAACACTACGACAGACAACAAAGGGAAAAAACTTTTTTCTTCAAGACCAGACATCATTCTTGAAAAACCGTAAAGACCACTTACTACAACCACAAGCTGAAACAAATTCCATATAATTTCAGTTGCAACTAAACTATCTGGCAATATGCTAAAAATCATCGCAAACTGAGGAAGGTAAAGATAACCCTCTGGACCAGCATAGAGATTTTCAAATGCAACCCAACGATCTGCACCCATCTGATAATTAAAAACTACTGAACCGCCTGGAAAATATAAACTATCAATAACCAATAACAGCCCTACAACCCCCCAGAGACAAAATGCAGATCTGTCTGCTCTGGATAAGTTCTGCCAACTTTGAATAAAACCCAATCCGCTAACTAAAAGCATAAATCACCTGTCTTCACATCAACCGACGACCAAAGTATCGATTATAAATTATACCCCTTGAAAGCGTGATGTTGCCCACCAGCTAACCTTCAATATTATCGGGTATGGTTAACAGATCTATTTTTTGCCTGACTAAACAAACGCTGCAATAGGAAAATAGTAAAGAATACTGCCATAACGGGCTTCCACCAAGCCCACATACCTGGGGTCAGCTTTACGATATATTTTGACGCAACAAAACCAACTACAAAAAACCAACAAAAAAGATGGTATTTAAAATCATGGAAACGATGTTTAGATACGGCAACCCAATAACCAATAGCCACAGAAAGCAAGGCGTAATCATTAGTTTCATTTCTAGGATTAAACAACATCAAGTAACAGGTAGCTAATGCGTAAATATAATAACCAGCCATATCCCTAGGATATTTTCGACTAGTGTACCACGCTACAACCAACGTCAAAAGAGCCATCACTAATCGAGTTAACTGTTGCACTACAGGGGCTACCGAAAATCCTGCGACTTGGGGAAAAATAGCAAAAAAATGAGCCCATGTTAATTTCTCCCCACTTTCACCATAACAAACGGCCTCCTCAAGCATGACGATAAAATTTTGATGCTGCTCCAAAACATATGTTGACCCTTGAAATAACATTGGTATCAACAAGGCTACCAGCAATCCTACAGGCAAACGCCAATACAGAGGCCTATTCAACACTCCAGCCAATAAATAATAAACAATAAACGTTGGCTTTACTATCAAACCCAAAGTCATAAACAGTGCACCGCGATTCCACTGCTTATGCACCAAAGCAACAGTGCTCAACAAAAGCAACCCGAGCATCATAATATTGGCTTGACCATTCCTAAAGCTGGCAGTACTGATGCAAATAACAGCCACAGTCAACAATGGCACAAAACTATTCTCACCAGGCCTTTTCATCAACCGAGCAAAAGCAACAAGCCCATACAGCATCACCAACAACTGTGTTATCCGCCAGAGCGCCTCCGATGCCCATAGAGGGAGCGGTGAATAAACGCTATATAAAAAAGCAAACTGAGGAAGATACAAAAAACCAACAGGCCCAGAGTAAAGATCATCCCTAGCCAACCACCGAGTAGCGCCAAGCAGATATTCATCAGACACCGTACTACCAGATGGATTAGCGATGCTCTTGATCACCATCAGCATTGCAACCAACAACCAAATGCCTACAGTTACCTTTTCAACTTTTGATAATGATTGCCAACGGTGAAATAACGTTAAATGAAATGCTATAATAGTGTGAATGTTAGTTCCCTTATACCCATTTACCCCTAAAGGTGTGAGATTGTTGGCTGCTCTTGCCCACGCCAATCACTGAATGAACTCTAAGCTCGTCAGGCTTCTCTCATTTTACGCCTACTCACATCTCTGATAGCAAGGGGTATAACCACCTTCTCAACAAGATAAACGAACGCCATCAATTCCTGCTAAACCTTTCACCTCGAGCACACGGTTTCAAACAAATATATACATTTGGGCACACTAGAAGGCAACAAAAATACACACTCAAACTCGCTTCTCAACAGACAAAACTCAATATAATGAGCCGTAAAGTCACTATGAAAAAGTTAACAGCGTTCGCACCAAACAATTACGTAGTGCGTTCTTAAAACAACAAACGAATAGCGATTAATTAAGTTTCACCACACGGCTGGTAGCACTCTCATACTTACTCCGACTCTGACTCAGTATTTTCACGCGCTCACCCACTGAAAATGGCGCTTTGGGATCAACTTGTTGAACAACAGATATAAATGCTCCATCTTCCAATTTTATCGTCATCTCCACCCCCTGTTTTTTCGTCAGCTTTTCCTCAGCCATAGAACCGAGAAAACCACCAGCAACAGCTCCCGCTATAGCGGCAACAACACTTCCGCTACCACCACCAATATTAGACCCTGCTGTCACCCCTCCGATAGCAGCACCAGCAACAGTACCCACACCAGATTTAGCACCTTCAACCTTTACCAAATTTATCTCTTCAATAGTTCCAAACTTTACTTCCTGCATATTCCGTGCCTCTTCCCTTGAATATGACGTACCTGTCAAATCAGACATGCATCCAGGCAACATTATCAGCAAGAAACAAACCACCATCACATTAGTCAACTTTCCTATCACACCTAGCAACCTCTATTAACTCTATTAAATAGCATTATACCCATTCCCATTGGCAATGAGTGCTTATTGACACCCTCGCTCACCTAAATCAACTACTACTCGTAGGCTCATGAGACTTCACATGCTTGTCACATACCAACACCTCCAGTGAGAATATATAATTAGCTGACCAAACGATCTTTGTCAAATTATCCACATCCTCCTATGATGCATCATATTAATCAATCCAAAGTCTAGCATTACGAAACATCTGTAGCCATGCTGCATCCCCCCCCCAGACATCAGGATGCCAGCTATGCTGAATAGTCCTGAATACTCGCTCGGGATGAGGCATCATAATCGTAACCCTCCCATCTTTTGAGCTAAACCCTGTAATTCCTCCTTCTGAACCATTTGGATTATAGGGATAACGTACTGTTGGCTCACCACGATTATCAACATACCTGAGCACAACCTGACCAGCTGCCTCAAGAGCCTCAACCTGTCCCGCATGACCAAACTCAACCAACCCTTCTCCATGAGCCACGGCAACCGGCATCCTAGCACCTTCCATACCTGATAGAAAAACAGATGTGCTCTTTTGCACTTCAACCATAACCAAGCGGGCTTCAAACTGCTCTGACCTGTTGTTGACAAAATGGGGCCAATCTTTCGTGCCAGGAATCAATTCATGCAAATTCGATAGCATCTGACAGCCATTACAAATTCCTAGGGCAAAAGAATCATGTCTTTCAAAAAATTGGGCAAACTGATCTCTCAACTCTAGATTAAATAGAATAGATTTTGCCCATCCCTCACCTGCCCCAAGAACATCACCATAAGAGAAACCTCCACAAGCTGCCAGCCCCTGGAACTCACTTAACATTCGACGACCTGAGATCAAATCGCTCATATGGACATCAATCGCCGAAAAACCAGCTCGTTCAAAAGCTGCAGCCATTTCAATTTGACCATTAACCCCCTGCTCTCGCAATATAGCAACAGATGGGCGCGCCCCCTTCGCAATATAAGGCGCCACAATATCCTTGCTAATGTCAAACGGTATGACCACATGAAGCCCAGGATCACTTGCATCCAAAAGGTTATCAAACTCCTGGTTAGCACATTCAGCATTATCTCTCATAGCCTGCATCTGATAACTAGTTTCTGCCCACCAGCGCTGACATTGGATTCTACTTTCGCTCAGTACTGGCTTCCCATTAAAGGAAAACAACACTTGCTGATCCTCGCTAAGGTAACCAATAGTACTGCTACAGGAGTCAAGGCCATTGCAGACAAGAACTTCTTTTACTCGCTCGTTGTCTTTTTTACGAACCTGAATAATAGCTCCAAGCTCCTCGTTAAATAATGCAGGAATAATATCAGCAGAAACATCTATCAGCTTTTCTAACTCAACAACAGCACCTGTTCTTCCCGCAAAAATCATTTCAAGCAACGTAACATATAAGCCTCCATCGGAGCGATCGTGGTAAGCGAGAATGATTTGCTGATCAAGAAATGTTTGAATAGCATTGAAAAATGCTTTCAGATCTTCAGAGGAGTGAAGATCCGGTGCGGAGTCGCCAATCTGTCCATAAACTTGAGCTAATGCCGATCCCCCCAGACGGTTCTGACCACGCCCCAAATCAATAAGAATTAGATTCGTATCACCCTGATCTGTTATTAATTCAGGAGTGACCGTTTTGCGAATATCCGTTACTGGCGCGAAAGCCGAAATAATTAATGACACAGGGGAGGTCACTGACTTTTGCTCACCTCTATCACGCCAGCAAGTGTGCATCGACATTGAATCTTTGCCCACAGGAATGGTAATACCCAGCTCAGGACAAAGTTCCATACCCACAGCTTTGACCGTATCAAATAAATTCTCACCTTCCCCAAGCTGACCAGCCGCAGCCATCCAGTTAGCAGATAACTTAATATCGCCCAACTGCTCAATACGAGCACTGGCAATATTAGTAATAGCCTCTCCAATAGCCATTCGTCCAGACGCAGGAGCATTAATTAACGCAATAGGACTCCTTTCACCAATAGCCATTGCCTCTCCGGTATAGCCCTGAAACCCTGTTGCCGTTACCGCACAATCAGCCACAGGAACCTGCCAAGGCCCCACCATTTGATCACGGGATACCAATCCTGTAATAGTCCGATCTCCAATAGTAATAAGAAAACTTTTGCTAGCCACAGAAGGCAGCCTCAGTACCAGTTCAGCCGCTTCAGAAAGATCAATACCATTCAACAACAACGGCATTCCCATGCGCTCAAAATGCTTAATACTTCGATGCATTCTTGGTGGCTTGCCTAATAAGGTATCCAAAGACATATCAACCGGAACATTATCAAAATAATCATCTTCAACCCGGAGATGAAGCTCTTCTATGGCTTCGCCAACCATAGAATAAGGACAGCGCTCCCTCTGACAAATAGCATCAAACTGAGCCAACTGTTCAGGAGCAACCGCCAAAACATAGCGTTCTTGTGACTCATTACACCAAAACTCCAACGGCGACATACCAGGCTCGTCACTATGTATTGCCCGCAGCTGGAAATTACCACCACGTCCACCATCATTGACTAATTCCGGTAACGCATTAGACAAGCCCCCCGCCCCCACATCATGGATAAAACAAATTGGATTATCAGTACCCAGCTGCCAGCACCTATCAATCACTTCCTGACAACGCCTTTCCATTTCAGGGTTGTCCCGCTGAACACTGGAGAAATCAAGATCCTCTTGACCTTCACCAGAAGTTACGGACGATGCTGCACCACCACCCAATCCAATTTTCATTGCTGGGCCACCCAGCACTATCAGGCAAGCCTTGACAGGTATAACACCCTTTTCAATATGATCCCTGCGAATATTACCCAAACCACCCGCCAGCATAATCGGTTTATGGTAGCCATACACCTGATTGCCTTGTGCACTTTTAACAGTTGTTTCCAGTGTGCGGAAATATCCACAAAGGTTAGGGCGCCCAAACTCATTATTAAACCCTGCACTCCCAAGAGGCGCTTCAAGCATAATATCCAACGCTGAAACAATGCGATCTGGTTTTCCATAGCTCCTTTCCCAAGGCTGCTCAAATCCCGGAATATTCAGATTAGACACAGAGAATCCCGCAAGCCCTGCTTTCGGCTTTGAGCCCCGTCCTGTTGCTCCCTCATCTCGTATTTCGCCCCCGACGCCAGTAGATGCGCCAGGCCACGGAGAAATAGCCGTAGGGTGGTTATGGGTTTCTACTTTCATGAGGATATCAACATCCTCTTCGGAGTAACGATATACTTTGCTATCCGGCGCTGGATAAAAACGGCTTGCCTTAAAACCCTTAATCACAGAAGCATTATCTTTATAGGCAGAGAGCACTCCTTCATTGTGCATCCGATAGGTATTACGAATCATGTCAAACAAAGACAAATCCTGATCTTCTCCATCAATAGACCACGATGCGTTAAATATTTTGTGCCGACAGTGCTCAGAGTTTGCTTGAGCAAACATCATTAACTCAACATCAGTTGGATCACGCTCAAGCTCCTTATAACTCTCAATCAAATAGTCAATTTCATCATCCGCCAACACCAGACCAAGCCTACCATTTACCTCCTCCAGCGCTGCTTTACCTTCACCTATTAAGGGCACAGTATTGAAAGGTTTTGGTTCTGTTTCATGAAAGAGCATTTCTGCATCATCCAGAACATCTAGTACCGTCTCTGTCATTCGATCATAAAGCAAGACTGACAGCAGAGACCTTTGTTCTTCAGAAATAGCTTCTTTTGTCACCAAGTAATAAGCAATACCTCGTTCAATCCTTTTGATTTGTTCGAGGCCACAATTATGAGCTATATTTGTGGCCTTGCTAGACCAAGACGAAATAGTACCAATACGCGGAACCACAAGAAAAAGACTACCAGATATCTGTTCTCTTTTTTGTTTAGGGCCATAGGTTAACAGTTGCGTTAAAATCTTTACCTGCCTACTATCAACGTCTGAACGTAAGGCAACAAAATGCTGGTATTCCGCATACAGCCCGCTCACTTCCGGAACCTTATTTTGCAGAGATGCAAGAAGCTTTTGACTATGCAAACTGGAAAGTTTTGGGGTGCCACGCAATATCATCATACTCAAGCCAATCCTCAGTCTCAGCTCAGGGAAAAAAGAGACGCAATCATAATCGAAATAAACCTTTAGAAACAATCGTAACAATATGGAAAGATCTTAATCACTCAGATTACACACCAAATCGAAAATATGGCATTACGCTCTTACCATTTACTGTCTTCCTTCAGCAAAACAATTGCTACGAGCTTGTTTAACTTTCAGGACAGTGCCTATAGCAATGATCAGAACTAGGAACCAGTTCGCCATCCGTACACTTTGGAGGTATCTGAAGCCCTCTATCAGGTAAGTTGTGAATCACAATACAGAGCCTGCAGTAGCTAAAGGATGAAAAATAGTTTTTCGTTAAACGTAGACACTCACCGATCTTTTTCTTTACTTTGGCATCTTCTCCTTTTAAAAAAATCACTAACGATTCCACCACAGGCTTCCGCAAGAACCCCACCTACAGACGCTACCCGATAATTCATCTGAGGCTGTTCAAGAACCTGAGTAACACTATCTATAGCACCAGCTTTTGGCTCAGCTGCTCCATATACCACCCTTCGTACCCGACTATGAATTATTGCTCCAGCACACATGGTACAAGGCTCAAGTGTTACAAATAGATCGCAACCAATCAAACGGTAGTTGTTAATAGCTTTCGCAGCAGCCTGAAGAGCCAGTACTTCTGCATGCCCCGCAGGATTACAGCCAGAAATAGACTGATTGTGAGCTTTCCCAATAATCCCACCCTCAAATACAACAACCGCACCAACAGGCACCTCTCCTTTTAAAGCCGCTTCTCTTGCTTCAGCAAGCGCTTTATACATCCATCTACTATCACAATCCCCTAGTCGTGTGCTCATGTAACCACCAAACTTACCATCACCAATTTTTGACACCTGCGAAGGAGTTAATTTTATATACACTCGAGCCATACCTTCGTCAAAATCAGAGCAGATTTCACAAAAAACAAAGCAGAGGATCGCTGGGGCAACCTATGTTAGAGGCGTAAATTAAGAATATCAACTTCTCAAACCCGACCATTTCAACAGTGCTTCCGTATTATCCAGACTACGAAGAATTGGACGACTTATGCCGAGGTCTCAATAGTATAGAGCACTAACCAATACTACACACTCAGGAATCATATGGACCTCAATTTCCATTCCTTGCACCTGCTATAGCATTGAGCTTCCTTAGACCGCAGATGGCACCATTACATAAAGACAATATAGCGACACACGTTGATATCTAACAGACTGAGCACACTCTACATCCTCATACATTCTGCAATTTATTCTGGCGCAATACTCAAACTGAGCAACAATTAATTGCTGAGTGATAGAATCCGTACACCGATTATTTTTAGCAACGTTTCGCTTTCTTTTCCTACAACTCCTACGAGCTTCTTTTGCACCGTTTGCGCAGTCAGAACCAGCATGACACACCGAAGCTCTGCAAATATTATTTTATTAGAGCGCTTATTGCTTAATCCTGCTGACAATGAATCGCCAATTTCAGTTAAAGTGTTGTAGAGAAACTTATTTATTTTTTGTCAAAATTCCTTCTCCGGCGCGAAGTATTTATCATTCTTGGCGTATCCAAATAACATCCCATAGTCGCCCAATATAATGAGTATGAGCATAAGTATACTCGATCAATTGTCGCTATTGGTCGTCATTCAGGTGACGCCCACTGCCACCATTTTAGGCCTCATATCTTTCTTTTCCAGCTAGTCATTCATATTGTATTTATGCTTAATTCACTTTCCTCAAAGCCTGAGCAACAGATGATACAGACCAACCTTCCGACGCCAGCAATACCGCCTTGCGGAGTCACTCTACTGGGCATCACGCGCCTTCTAATGACGTAACCGCAAGTCTGTTTTTTTGCTGTAATGTAATGGTGTTTTTTGGCATGAGCAGCGAGTGGTAGAGGGGTAGAGGGGTAGAGAGAGTGGTAGAGAAATAATTTCAATATCAAGCAGCTTCAGTGGTCACTAGTATATATTCGCCAACCAAATGAACAGAGATATCTTGATGTCACAGCTCACCATCATGCGCTGCGCTCAAGAGTTATTTGAAATAGCGCATAAAAACACTAAACAGAGTAAGAGCAGTCAATGGCCAACATCCAACACTGGGTATAATTCATGAAAATAAAAACTCTATTTAATAGTGAAAGTCTTGCTCTAGAGCTAATATTTTTGTTACAATAAATTTGGTATTAGATCTCAACCAAGTAGCCCACTGAGCTATATATACTGAATGATGACACGCTGCCTTGTAATGCATGTTATTTTATTTGGCATTTGCTCAATAAATTCAACCAGTGGAGGGTATAATGTCATTCAAACAAAACATAGAGGAAAATCTACAGCACTTTGCCAAGAGCATTGGTCTTGCCGAATTAAGCCTTAACGAACATGATGCATGCGGTCTATGCTTTGATGACACTCTAATTGTCAACATGGAATATCTAGAAGAAGATGATGCCTTAGTTTTCGTCTCCTCAGTCCGTCCCATAGAAGCACACGACACAGGAAAGATAAATCTATACGAAACTATGCTTTCCCTGAACCTTCAGTATCATAGTATGCAGGGCTCTTTCCTAGCCCTTAACCATGAAAAGTCAGAAACGCTTTTAATAAAATCAATCCTTGCATCAGCTGATTACGGCGTATTTGAGTCCGCTCTTGAAAAGTTTGTTAATACTCTAGAATGGGTTGTCGCCGAAATAGAGACAGCCAAGCATAATAGTAGCGACCCTTCCAGCAAAAACGATCAAAGACCCAAATCACCTCCCCCAGGAGGACCTGACAATATGGGCATGATGGTTTAAGCATTTAACAGCTTTACCTCACAGCCATCAAAATAAAAATCCATATTACTAGGAGGACGACTTATTAGCCTCTTGGTAATTCATTACTTATTCACTGCTATAGGCCTACCACTTTACACGAGCACCATGCCCTACCCCCCTACTACAGCCAATTGTAGTTTTAAACACCATTCTGTCGACCTTACACCCTATCACATCCGTATAAATAAAATCATAGATCTAATAGCGTATTATACTCAATTTTGTGCACCTATACTCTCACTACAAGATCACATAAAAAACCAAACATCAACCAACAAAATATCGAAGAGTATTCCCCCTAATATTGGCTCAGACACTAAAACACCACTCATGCTAACCAACGTACCGGTGACGCCCAATCATTAGTAAATCTACCCTATATCGACCTACCACAATTACGTCCATAACAGCAAAATCATCCTCACAAAAAACATAGCATTCGACAGCCACCCTCTCACAAGTTTTTCAATTTTTTGACAAAAACACTTTCTGCCTCCTCACCGAACGACTCGGAGCCAATACCCAGCACATGATAACAAGGAATATTTATGACGCGTTATGATGAGTTACGAGAAATTTAACCACCATTACTGAGTAGTTACTGCCTCAAGACGTCTGAAAAAGGTAACAATGGCACACAACTATATCGGCACGTGAATTCAGCATGTGAAACTAAAATATTCCGCGGATTTTCGTCATAAGTGCGCCATATTGAAAAAGTTGGGCCAGAGGGCACACTCACGGTTCGACCAAAAACCAATGTGAGACCACTTATGAATAAGCGTTATACCCACCTAATTCAAGAAGAAAGATACCAGATTTGGTTAGAGAAAAAAGCAGGAGTTTCAAATGAAATTATCGCCCAAGACTTAAGGCGTGATTTGAGTACCGTCAAAAGAGAGTTGGCAAGAAATACAGGGACTAGAGGTTATCGCCCGAAGCA
>JASXSV010000067.1 GCA_030674915.1 Candidatus Endonucleibacter bathymodioli | reverse complement strand
TAACAGTATTATTAGTAGGAAACTTTCCTTCTAATTGCTAAAAAAGTTTCCGCCTATTTTAAGTTTATATTTTCAGCCTTCATTGTAAATACATAATAAAAACAATAGTATATCTGTCTTTATAGATTATTACTTGGATAAAATAAGGAAACTTTCCTATCTAATTATCAGTTAGTCAGGAAACGGTACTATACTGCATGTTCCCGGTGTAAATTTTGAGCTGTTATGAACAACCATAAATCCCCTTTTTTAGCATCAATTCATGATTACATGCTAACGAGGCACTATGCTAAACGCACAATTGAAACTTATATTTATTGGGTTTATCGTTATATTTTGTTCAATAATAAAGTGCATCCTGCCCAATTAAGTTCAGATCATGTAGAAAGGTTTCTAACTTACTTATCAGTAGAGCAAAAAGTTGCCGTTGCAACTCAAAAAATAGCGCTAAATGCAGTTAGTTTTTTGTATAAAGAAATTATTCATCAAGCTTTGCCTGATTCATTGCGTTTTTCTAAATCTGTCACGCCTTGCAAATTACCTGTTGTTTTAACACAAGTTGAAATGTCATTATTATTACAAAAAATAAATCCCAAAATCCAGCTGATGGCACAATTATTGTACGGAAGTGGTTTGCGGCAAATGGAGCTTTTACGATTACGCATTCAAGATGTTGATTTTCATTATTTATCATTGCTTATTTGGAATGCCAAAGGAGGCAGACATCGGAGAGTTACTCTTGCCCCAGAACTTGTTAATGCTATTAAATTACAAATACAGTTTTCTCTACGTTATTTTGAGTTAGATACTAAAAATCCACAATACGCAGGTGTTTGGCTGCCAAATGCGTTAGCTAAGAAGTATCCTGCTGCTCCAAAAGAGTTTTCTTGGCATTATTTATTTCCTTCCTACAAGCTCAGTTCTGATCCTGAAACAGGTAAAATAAGACGCCATCATATTGATGAGTCAGGATTACGCAAAGCAATAAAATTGGCAGGGAAAGAAGCCAGTATTTTAAAGCCAATTTCTTGCCATACATTACGGCACTCCTTTGCGACTCATTTATTAGAAAACGGTGCTGATATTAGGACTGTGCAGGAACAATTAGGCCATAGTGATTTAAGAACAACTCAAATTTATACACATGTATTGCAAAATGGTGCAAATAGTGTTTTAAGCCCTTTATCTAAAATATACTCTCATCAAGTTTGATAATGGGTTTCCCGAAAATAGATGATTATTCCAAGTTCCCACGCTCCTGCAGGCAGTCCATGCGGAAGGTGAACTAAAAAAATCTTAAAAATCCCAATAAAATATTCACCTTTTCAGTTCGTGTAAAAACATGAATTCTGTGGTGTTCGGTTAAAGTGAAAAAGTGCGGAATTCTGGATGGCTTATTTTGTAGCAGCTTCTACCCATTAATTAGGCCTCGTTACATTCCCACGCTGGAGCGTGGGCACGAGAATCATTACACCTCAGTATTATTGAGCATGTGCATAATCAAACGGATTAAGGTGTCTTTTTGTTTTGGGTCAGATTATGCGACTAATAAAGTCAACGCCGCTAAGCCTGTATCGTTAATAACAGGCTCGTCTTTTTTATTGAATAAGCGACGATTGCGATGCAGAAAATCTACAAACAAAAACGCCCCACTGCGTTTATTGCCGTCAGAAAAGGGATGATTTTTGACCACGAAATACAAGAGATGTGCTGCTTTGCTTTCAATGTGGGGTAAGCTGGCTCACCAAATACGGCTTTGCTCTAAATTACCAAAAATACCCGCTAAGCCTTCCGACCGTGGTTTGGCGAATAAATCTGTGGCTTCACCGCGTTATATCAAAGATTGCTTTAATGCCTGTAACGATTGCATAGCCTGTTCTGGTGTGGCTAAAGCACCGCCTGTTTGTCCGTTTGGTTCGTCCAGCAAGCCTTCATCATAGCGTTGTAGCCATAAAAAAGTTTGCGTATAACGGCTGACAATTTCGGTTAAACCACGGCCTCCTTCTACCACTTAATTAGGCTCCGTATGCATTCCCACGCTAGAGCGTGGGAACGAGAAAATATAGATTCGATGGCGACTAGAACCTGTGTGAACGATGCAGCAGGAAGAACATCCCCATAACCAAGTGTAGTTATTGTGACTGGATTACTCGATTCATTAAATTTTATAAATTGATAAGTACGATCATCATTTGCGATTACTGCGCTCTGCGGATACAC
>JASXSV010000025.1 GCA_030674915.1 Candidatus Endonucleibacter bathymodioli | reverse complement strand
TGGAATGAGGCTTGCTTAACATCAAAACCAATGCTGACCACAGACTCTGTGACAATGCTGACCGCAGGCTCAGCAGGCTCAGCAGGCTCAGCAGGCTCAGCAGGCTCAGCAGGCTCTAACGATTCTAAAGCTGATATAGTAGTACCTACACTTGTTTTTGGTGCGCTGAGTATTTCGTCTAGTCTTTCTTATTTAGGTTATCATATGGTTAAAAAATATAAGGAAGGGCATAGGGGTAGAGAATTATTGCAGGAAGGACTACGCAGTGCGTTCTGTAATTGTTGCCGTCACTTAGATGACAATGATGACGATGGAGTTGGGGCAGTGGAAAATGGCGGAGAACAAACAAATAATATAGAAGTGGTTTTATTTACAACTGAAAATGAAGAGCTTGATTGTTGTTCTGATCATAGCCATCCGTTCATAGATGATAATGTCAATGCGAGTAGTGCACTAACAGCAGACTCTCAAAAAGATAATAATGAGTGACCACATAATTATTATAAACTAATACTATAAGTACAAGCGCCTGATATTTTAGATGTTATCTGGCTATTTGATGAAAGTTTAGGTATTTGAGATAGCTCGTAGCAACACATCCTTTACCGATGTGTTGCTTATTACAAAATCGAAGGTGGCTACTTGTAAAAAAAAACTATTGGCTTTGGAAGCAAACTCTGCAAAGGCGGTAAGCTAAAAGTGGGTTGTTGCCCTATTCCAAATCGTGTTGATATTATCAAGTGACCTGAAGTGACTGAGTATAGCTAGAAGTGTGCACTTATTCTCGTCTAGGTTTTGTGCTGTCTTGGTTTAAGGCGTTGTTTTTGGTTTGAGGTCACATATACAATGAATTGACAAGCATTATAAGTTGTGGGTGACACTGAATTGTAGTTGTGTTATGGTGGTCAGCTTTTTAATGGGGTTTAAGGAATTTAAAAATGAAATATATATTTCTACTAATGATATTATCTATGACTAGCAATTTTACTCTGGCGGTAAAATATGATAGTGGTGATACAATTATTATCGAGACAAGTGCAAGTATGGTAGAGACCAGTGAAGACGATCCCAGTGCAGAGAATGCCCTTGAAGTTAGTGTAGAGATGGGTGCACAAATTAGTGATGATGGTGATAGTACAGTAAAAATCTGGGACTTGCAACCAGTATACAATAGAATAAAAAATCCAAATAAAGGTATTAATATGCAAGATGAAAAAGGAGATACACCACTACATTTTTTAATGAAGATATCACATGAATCCCCTAGTTCATTAAAACGGCTTTTATGGATGATTGCATCCGGACTAAAAATGAAAGTTAATATAAAAAACTATTTTGGAAATACTCCTCTGCATATTGTTTTACAAAATATTATAAGTTCAGATACTGTGTTACAAAATACTATAGAGTTATATTCCTGCCAGAAAGCAACTCAACTTTCAAATATTATTCTAGCGGCAGTAGAAGCAAAGTATTCTCTCTACCTATCTAAATCAGATGATAGATATGCCACGAATAGAGAATCAATGAAAATAGATTTATGTTTTGAAGTTCTAGGTGATGTAGTGGCTGCAGGTCCTAATAAATATGACAAATCCACAATTGATCTAGCACTAGGTATAGCAATGGATACAATAGCACAACATGCAGAATCTGAAGCAGTTGAAGCAACAGAAAGAGTTAATAGAATTAAAAAAACCACTAGTAGAGATATACTTCTTGTGCTGATGTCTATAGAGTCAGATATTGAGATAAAAAATCTCAATGGGAAATCGCCCCTAGATTTAGCTATCCTATACGGTAATAAGGAAATAATTGATATTTTAAAAGGGAATATTTATATTTTAAAAGAGAATATTTATATTTTAAAAGAGAATATTTATGATTTTAAAGAGAATTGTATTGATGTTTTAGAAGGTAATATTGAGATTCGCTATAAGGATGTTGATATTTTTAATAAGGATAGTGAGATTCTTAATGAGGATATTGAGGTGATTTATCAGAGATAATCTATAGCTTGTAATAAATATTGACTGAGTCGGTGTTACGTCCATGGGGATGCATAGCTTGCTCTGTCTATGCCTTACCATAGACCACCAATACACCATTACTATTTTAGAAGGTGCTTAAGTGTGTTGGTGAGAGCAGTCAACAATGTCACAGTTTCAAGGGGAGCGGTTATAAAAGATATTCCTCAGATTTAATCCGTGAATACATAAGCTAAGACCTAGAATCATTATTGTGACAACGAAATGCTTGATCATAATTTTCATATTCTTGTTCGTGAAGTAAATCTCGTGGTGTTTTTCCTTCGTTATTTTTTAATGTAGGGTTTGCTCCAAGACTCGACAATAAATTAATAAGCGTATTTTTCTTTTCTTTAAAATTGTCTGCAGCATGTGTATTGTCTATCATATCTAGTGCTGAGGAAAATATTTTTTGCTTTTCTTCCGCTGCCATTTCAGTAGGGATAGTTCTTGCTAATATGCTAATAAGGGAAAATATTTTAAACGTGCAGAGTACTTTCTCTGAATTTAATGACGTGCAATCTGGTCGTTTTGAGCGAGCATAGGTTGTCATTTCATCCATGCTAGTCTCATCCACCAGTTCCTCTATTTCATTTATAGCGCTTATTGCTAACGGCGATATTTTATCTGGACTTTGTTTGAAAGTAAGTTGTGCAGCAATATGTAGTGGTGTATCTCCAGAGTCGTTGGTTATATTTACATTTACATCTATATCTCGTACTGCCCTACATGCTAGATTAATAAAACTTGGATAAAGATTTTTTACGCAATAATGAAGATATGTCTGCCCATCAATAAAGTACTTGTTAATATCTGTTGTGGCGTTAAAAATGTGGTCGACATCAACTGCTTGTGTTGTAGTACCCGAGGCCTGTAATGGTAAATCTGGTTCACTAATTGTATTTTGACATGTGTTATCATCAGTTATTCCTGCTTCTACTTCAATAGTAAAGCTACTCATAATAGATAATGGTAATATAAGTGATAAACATATCTTTTTCATTCTCTAGCCTTTTATACGTAAGTAAATAATGTTGTGCAGTATAACTGTTATTAGTAAATAGTGCAATAATTCCATTACAATATTTAGAATTCAGTATGCTCAGCAAAACCGTCATATTCTGACAAAGTTGAGGTATGCAAAGATCCTTATCGATGCAGATAACACCATTCGTCTCAGGCCACTGATTATAGTTATCCTATTATTCTGAGTGAAGAGGGTACGGGAGTATTGTTTGAGTGGTTAGAGATTGAAAATGTCTTAAAGCGTATTGTCACGTCAAGAATGGCAGTTGTAGTAAAAATAAGGACATCTATGGTTTTTCCATTCATACAGGTGTTGATGAAGATGGTTGTATTCATAGTCAAAGAGTACGTAGGTGAATGTTTACTATTTTGTCAGGAATGGTGTGAACACTTCTCTCATAGAAAACATTTGCTCGTTCATGCAAGGGAGCCAGATGCATGATTTGGTCATAGTTTCTTTTTTGTGATATTTTGCGAGATGGATTTAAGTAGTGTATTGTCTATAAATTATACTGGCATGTTTGGAGTTGTAATTGGATATTATGGTGTTGTGATAGTTGGTGCTATTTTCAGTATAGAGTAATTTTTTATTTAGATAATAAAGGTTAAGTGGTGAAATAGTATGAATGGATTAATTAAGGTTGTGGGTTTTTTATTTGCTGTAATATGTTTCGGTACTTTTTCTTATGGATGTAGTGATCCTGAAACCTTTGAAGATATAGGTGAGCAGTTAAAAAAATATGCTTATTCTGCTGGAGAAAAAACATTTAATGAGCTTGCATACGGTGTAACTGATGAGTTCATTACGGAGATTAAGGATTGGCTGAAAAAAAATGGCAGTTCTAAAAAAATCCCAATGAGTGTGCATGAGAATGAAGTCGACATTGAATTCATTGCTTTTGTTTGTAATGGAGAGATGAGTTATTTGGCATTGTTAATTGGTTCTGGTGAATATCAAGTAATGAAAAGAGTTAATGAAATTTGTAGATGCAGTCTTTGTGATGATTTTAGTGTAAAATGTGAAAGGGTAAATAGTGATGTAGAAAAAATGCATGATAGTTATTACGTAGTGACAAAATCGCAGGAAAGCAAAATCGGTTTAAAATGTTCTCTTAATATCTATAAAATAATTAATAAAATAGCTGAAAATATTAGTAAGCATACTGGTAAAAAAGATATAAAAATAGCTATTGGATTTTTTTATGATGTCTCTGAGTGTAAGTGGGCTCTAAACTGGCATAGAGATTGGTGGGAGGATAGTATGTGCAACCCTGACTTTCTTGCTTTTGCTGTACTAGATATGAATCTGCCCACTAAAAGATTTATTAGACCGCATGCACAGATAGCGTTAGGGTTAATTGATAAACACCATGAAGATCTTTACGGTGGTACGCGAAAAGAGATGACAATATTGCCATCTTATGAAGCTGTGTATGAGTTTGTGCGGAATATTGGTTCAGAGGTAGTCTCTCTTCAGGTGGCGAGCTGCGTTCAACCTCTTAAAGAGCTCAATAACTTCACTGGTAGTGGATATATTGTCGACCAATCTATGGTAAGATATGATGGTAAAAAAATAGTACATTGTAGACAAGAGAGAAAGTACGTGGCTGAAAGATTAACAATGATTGCTCGATGTTTCAGTGCCTGTGATGCAAATGCGCTGAAGAAAGACTCAGAGTATCAAATGATAACAGATATTGAGGATCGAAATTATACATTGCTGAAATGATGGATGCTGTACGACATACTTTGCTGGCTAGGGTTTTGATGTGTATGGAGAGCAGTCATTGTGATGCTCCTCATTGACTTGCATATCTTTGTTGGCTGAACGCCTTAAGGTACATTCAAATTGTTTGTTTTGGTTGAGATGTGTAGAGGAGTATACCTCCTATCATGTAGTATATTTACCTAATATTCCTCGTAGCCCAGATTAGATGGAAGCGCTGTTTAAATGGTAAGAGATTGAGAAGTGGTTGCCAGCAATCACCTATTATTCGTAGAATCATGGGCTTCGCTCGTTTGTTACCTACTCATACCTTCAATGGTAAAGTATAGAGACATGCTGTTTCGATCAGCTTGAGCTCGGTGGAGCAGTTACCGAAGCCTCCACAGAGGGGCGGCTTTGAACACGATTGGTAGAGCACCATCTGTGGGATTAATTATTGGCGGAGATTAGTCGTCAGCGGAAAGCCAAAAATATCATCATGAGCGAAGGGGGCATTAATGTCATTGACGCTACACAGATAGAGGCGGGGCAATTAAGAGCGGTCGATGACAAAGACGGAAAGCCGGCAAAAGATTCTGAAGCTGGTTGGCGTGTTAAAAACAACAGTCGTGGTAACAGCCATATATGGTTTTCCCACTCATACCGGTGTCGATGCAGGGATCTTTATTTATCCAAAGCGTGACGTAGGGCATGTGAACATTTCTCTCATAGAAAACATTTGCTGGTTCATGCAATGCGTCAGACGTTTGGTTGTGTCATGGTTTGTTTTTTGTGATATATTGCCATACATTTATAAGTAGTCTATTGTTCATGAATCATTCGGACCTTTTTTTGGAGCCTTAAGGTGAATATTATGGTGTTGTAATGTAATAGGTGGTGTTATTTTCAGTAGAGAGTAATATTCATTAAGATAACAAATGTTAAGTGGTAAAATACTATGAACAGGTTGATTAAGATTGTTTGTTTTTTATGTGTTACAATATGTTTTGGTCCTCTTTCTTACGGGAAAGGTGATCCGGAAATATTTGAAGATATAAATGAGCAGTTAGGACGTATTGCTTATTCTGCTGGAGAACGTACGTTTAATAAACTTGCATTTGGTGTGGATGATGACAATGTTACATCTATTAAAAGTTGGATGAAAGAAAATGGAAGATGGCAAAAAGATGAAGTAGATTCTCATTGCAATGAAATTTCTGCTGACTTCATTGTTTTTGTTTGCGATGGAGAAATGAGATACTTAGAATTACTACTTCTTTCTGGTGAACATAAATTTATTAAAAGAGTAAATAAAAAATGCAAAGACAATATTCATGATTATGGTAGTGCAGCATGTGAACGAATGGATAGTGATTTAGGAAAAACACATGATTACATAATGACAGCATCTCTGCAAGACAAAATAGGTGTAAAATGTTCTACTGAGATCTATGAAATAATTAATAAAATAGCTGGAAATATGAGTAAGCATACAGGTAAAAAGTATATGAAAATAAAACTCTATTTTCATCAGGATTGCTCCGATCATAAAGTGGCTCTAAACTGGCATAGAGATTGGTGGGATGGCAGAAGGCGCAACCCTGATTTTCTTGCTTTTGCTGTACTAGATATGATTCTACCCACTGAAAGACTTGTTAGCTCACATGCAAAAATAGCGTTAGGGTTAATTGACGAAAATCATGAATATCTTTACACCGCTTCGCGAGGAGGGCTAACAATGTCTCCATCTTATGAGCCTGAGTATAGGTTCAGGCAGAAGACTGATTCAGAGTTAAGGTCTATCCGTATAAAGACGAAGAGTTGCGTACAACCACTGAAAGAACTTAGTAACTTCACTGGTAGTGGATATATTGTCGACCAAACTATGGTAATACATGATGGTAAAAAAATAGTACATTCTAGACAGAAGAGAGAGTACGATTCTGAGAGATTATCAATGATCATCCGCTGTGTTATTGCCTGTGATGAAAGTGATATGCATAGGTCCTTAGGGTATAAAAAGAGTAGGGATTGAGGATAATAATACATACATTGCTGTAATGAGCAGTGAAGTACCGAGAGGTTAGGTATATAAACCCTAGCTTGCTAATATAAGTTATATACTTTACGGTGCAGGTTGGGGTTTTTACGTATATAGGGCTACCCTCACTATGTGATTTTTATTGACTTGTATATCATCTGTGGCTAGAAAATATCTGATTGAAGTAGTTTGCAAGTAGGTTGTCAGGCTTGCGATAAAATGCTCTTACTTCTGGGATTGTGTCGATGCCGTGGTTAGCGATGGGATGCTAGGGAAAAATAGCCAAACAAATCGTCAAACAAAGTTCTTATTACGTGCTACAACCATGACTATTGCAAATGTGAGTAGGTGATAAACTAGATAAGCTCAGTAATCCATAAGTAGTAAGTAGTAAGTAGTAAGTAGTAAGTAGTAAGTAGTAAGTGCTTGAAGTGCTTGAAGTGGGTGGCATGAGTCAATAATATCAGAGTTTCCAATGGAATGGGGATAAGTCTGAAAAGAAATCGCAGTAGGTGATATGGGCTCCAACTTTGCAGGACGTAGGTTCTTGGAGTGGGTGTGTTTAGATGCCTTTGGGCCAGATATATGTTGCTCAGTGAACTTCAGCGTGTCTATTGGTTGATAGCTGCCCAATAAGCCATGTCAGTAAATCGTGCGTGGTGTATAGTTCTTAAGTTAGAATAAGCTTACGCCTTAAGCTGTTGCGCCAGAGTTCTTGCGACTACCAAATGTAGACGTAATGGACCAAGCTCGTAAACTCTCAATTGGTTGGGGGGCTGGAGTTGAACCAATCCTTCTGCATTTTTAATGTCATTGGGTATAACTCAAGTTGTTTAAATTGGCCTGGTGGTCTCATATCATGAAGTCTAATACCAACCCCTAATAAACGGACGGATCGGTTACCTCTTTTCCAGGCACGGCTTATGAGTGCTTTGAAGTGATTTAGGGGTGTAGGCTGTTTCTGGTTAATACTTTCTTCCAGTGTTGTTTGGCTGAAATCATCAAATTTCATTTTCACAAATAGACCAGTGATGCTATATTCGCTGCTAATCAGCTGATACCTAGCCCATAAATCATCCACCAAAGGTACAACCTGATCTACAATAGTGTTTAGATCTGTTAGGTCTTTATTATAGGTGTGTTCAACTGATAAAGATTTTCGACGCCTATCTGTTACAACAGGCCGATCATCAATGCCACGAGCAAGTTCCCAGAGACGAAAACCAAAGGATCCAAACCGACTGGTAAGTTCAGTTCGGCTGTATTGGAGCAGAGACCCGCAGGTTTCTATGCCTTGACGATGCAGCTTTGCAGCAGTAATTTTGCCTACACCCAGTATCTTCACTACAGGCAATTCAAAAACAAATTCATTAACCTTGTCAGGGGTAATAACACATAAACCATCAGGTTTATGCCAATCGCTAGCAATTTTCGCTAGAAATTTATTAGGTGCAACGCCAGCGGAGACCGTTACGCCGATCTTTTGAAAAATCTGTTTTCGTATATCTTTTGCGATTAAGGTTGCACTAGCCTGACAACAAGTGGATAGGGAGACGTCCAGATAGGCTTCGTCTAAAGATAATGGTTCAACTAGGTCCGTGTATTGGTTAAAAACACTGTGGGCTTGTTGGGATACGTCTTTATAAACAGGTAATCGTGGTGTAATAATCTGTAGGTTAGGGCATAGGCGCTTTGCATAAGCCGATGCCATGGCAGAGTGTACGCCAAAACTACGGGCTTCATAGTTACAAGTTGCAATTACCCCCCTTCGGTCTGCGGCCCCTCCTACAGCTATCGGCTTGCCCGACAGGGTTGGATTATCACGTATTTCAATTGACGCAAAAAAAGCATCGAAATCGATATGGATGATTTTCCGTTGTGGTTGCGCCTTATTGCTATCAGTCTCAGCCATCTTTGATAAGCGCTCCAGAAAAGACTTTCCATAAAGCTCTATCCTAAGATACCTGAAGTTTTAGGTAAGGTGCAAGGGGGTGCTCCCTGGCGTTGTCGTGAACCTTTTTAAAATAAAAAAGGGTATATAAGAATTTGCATTGCCCAAGAGGACGGGAAAAATGTTGATAGAAATAGTAACTGTTCTTTACTCAGTATTTTAGTAAACATGGGGTCTAACTCACAAAATCTTCATTTAACTGCAAGGCGTTAATAAGATCATAATCATTATGTTTACCAGCTATATTAAGTAAATACTTCATGGTATCCAATAGACCTGAGTCATACATTTACGCCATAATACTTAAGAAATAAATCATTACCAGTATGGCAATCGTCCTCAGCACCACTATCCTGCAAGGTACGGCTTGAGTCATCAACGCTATCAATGGGAGGTGCACGATTCATAATTATTTAGATTAACTCCCCAAACAGTACAACAACCTCTACTATTTTGACAATTCTGAGGCTGGCATGGAGAAGATTTAAATATCCAGTGGTGTAGATATATGGTTAAGGAGAAAGTCATTAAGTGTTTTTGGTAATGACAAAGTACTGATCATCTTACTAAGCGGCTGGTGCCAACGCGCTTGGCTACTATCTATAATTATCTTACGGATACTGCTTCTAGCATTAGTTACCAGCCTAGCTGGCTCTCGTGTAACAAATGCAGCCATAGATATCTCCTTAGATAACTGATTAGAGGGTGCATTCTCTTCTGCTATAAACCCATGATGGTTTCTAATATCACGTTTAGCCCCATTTTCCAGAAGTAATGAGATACAGTCACCGTTGCTGTAGTGAGCAGCATGATGCAAAGCTGTATTCCCTGTTTTATCGTCAATCATATCGATATCAGCACCATTATTCAGCAGTATACTGATGACACGTTTCATCGTACTGGTCACATCATCGACCAAACGCAGTCGCGTAATTATAATAATTAATGGGGTTAAGCCTTCTTCGTTCTTACAATTAACATCAGCTCCCGCAGCTATCAATAGTTCAAATATATCAGAAGAACTTTTAAAACCTCTAGTAAGGTAATAAGCTGCTATATGCAACGGTCTATTCCCATTATGAATATAGTTAGGATTAGCCCCATGTTGTATTAAGAGTTCTATAAATTCATTATATCCATTTGCAATTGCTAGAAACAGTAGGATATAGTCTTGACTACATTCAGCTTTAGCACCACTGGAAATTAGAGACTTGACAATTTCAGGCTTACTAGATTTTAAAACAGCATTTATTAAAATGCCTCGAGAAGTGCCAATTTCATCCACTTTTGCGCCAGCTTTCAGCAGTGCTTCTACGATAGAATCAGAGTTGACGTCAACGGCCATTCGCAGTGGTGTAAATTCACCTTCAGAACAATAATTAGGATCAGCCTTGCTGTCAAGCAACACTTTCACGATCTCAACATTCATCTTTAACACTGCCGCCTGCAACGGAGTTATACAATCAGACACATACAAACAACTTATAGCGCCAATGGGTGTATGCAAGCCAATACAGTCGACTTTGGCTCCGGCCATCAGCAGGACTTTGACGATACCAAGATTCTCAAAGCTCACTGCCTTATGTAGCGCTGTATTTTTATTAGCGTCAAGCCTATTAACGTTAGCGCCAGATTCAACCAAGAGTTCAATCAATTTATTGTTACCAAATGGAATTGCACAAGCTAGCAGTCCTCCTTCTGATTCGTAAGGAGCGGTATGGATATTATCCCGAAAAAATTTTATAATATAATGATGATTTAAATCCGCATCTTGCAGAGCAGTAGCATCATTTTCTTTATTCACATCGTTAGATACTTCACTTAACTGCAAGGCTTTAATAAGATCGGCATCATTATATTTTTTCGCAATCTTTAGTAAACACTTTATGGCATCCAATAGAGCATAGTCATCCATATCACCCGCAATGCTTAGAACACTACAATCTTTATAGGTGCTGGGATCGTCTTGAACGCCACCATCATGCACGATACTTCTTGATTCATCAACGCTATCAATTAAAGATGCATCGTCAGAACTATTTGAATCTATTTTCCAAACAGCACAACAACCTCCACTATAAATACCTGTAACAATACTAAAAAACAATAATGCATCAACCAAATGAAATGGTTTGGCCGAACTATTAAGCAGAGCAAGAAACATATAACTTTCTCCAATATAAATGTAGAGATTGGTTCAAATAACAAACGCAATAGATATTAAAATGTATGCTAGATACCATTCAATGCTCATGTTAGTCGACAAACGAAAGAAGATCAATATATGTATATACTAGCTTGAGGGTGAGTTAGTAAGGGAAATGAGCATATACCTTAGCAGTGTGGAGTTGCAAAGCCTTACGAAACTATTTTTTTAAATTTTTATAGTAACAATTACCTCTGCTATGACCATTTTCCCTAATCTAAGACAACTCACAACCCCATTAGCATTATCATTCGTTCTTCGTTCTTCAATTATAACTAGCGTAAGGTTGCATGAGCATCTCTACCATTACATATCTGCAGGCTGCTATGGGTATTAGAATGGCAGAGTTTTAGCTGTAAAAGATAACTATTCAATACTCAGGGCCTAGCTCATTGTTCTCCATGTTGCAAATCCAAATATTTTTTGGACAAGCCCTGTTCTTTAACGTGAAACCTAAAATAACTAATACTCATAATAAAAGATATTTGGAGCTGGTGCTATAACTTACATTTTGGTAATTCTGAGATTGTGCCAGCGAAGATTAAGATGCCCTATTCTTGCTACATAGGGTTACGGAGGGAATCACGAATTATTTCTGGTAACCCCAACGCACTGATCATCTTACTCAATGATTGTTTCTCCGTCCTATTCTCGATAAGCCGGCTGCGTATACTGTTTCGCACAATAGTTTTCATCCTATCTGGCTGCATTGCAACAAATTGAGCATTAGATATCATCGTGGATATTTCATCAGATATTGCCAACTCTACTGCCGTCAACCCATCACAGTTTTTGATATCACGCTTAGCACCATAGTCCAACAGCAATGCAGCGAAGTCAGAGTGGCCGTGTTCAGCAGCATAATGCAAAGCAGTATTCCCTCTTTTATCAATCATATTTATATCAGCACCATTGCTCAGCAGCATACTGATGATCTGTTTAATCGCATCCTTATCATTTAAATAATACTGTTTATGAACTATTATCATCAATGCGGTCACGCCATGTTTGTTCTGATGATTAATATACGCTCCTGCAGATAACAAACACTCAAATATATCAATATTTTTGCTATTTATTACTTTTCCATTATCCCTTTCTCTATTAAGCCGATGGGCTGCACTACTCAACGGTCTACGTCCAAGATTACTATAATTAGGATTCGCACCATTATTTATTAAGACTCTCACTAAATCATTAGATACATCTAGAATTGCCATGCCTAGTGGGGTGGTATCGTTAACAATGGATTCCATATTAATGATATTAGATTTTACATTGCGTATTATAGTTTCGATGATTTCAGGGCTACTAAATATACAAACAGCATAATGCAATATGCTAGCATACTGGGGTATTTCTATATTTGCTTCTGCGCCAGCTGATAGCAGCGCTGTAAGAATATTGTTTGAGTTTGCAGAAACTGCCATTTGCACAGGTGTATATTTACCTTTAATACAATAATTAGGATTAGCTTTTCTATTAATCAATACTTTAATTATCTCAAAATCATCACATGCAATTGCTAACTGCAATGGTGTTATGAGTGCATCAGAAATAGCACAAAAAGTTTTTAGAAAAGAGGAGTCAGGATCAGTCAGTATATGTATAGACAGACATTCATGGTTGACGTCAGCGCCAGCATTTAGTAAGATTTTGACTATCTCAATCTCACCAGACCTAACGGCCTTATGCAGTGGCATATATTGATCAACATTAAGGCTATTAACCTTAGCGCCAGATTCAATCAAGAGTTCAATTAATTTATTATTACCAAATGGAATTGCACAAGTTAGCAGTCCTCCTTCTGATTCGTAAGGAGCAGTATGGATATTATCCCGTAAAAATTTTATAACATAATCATGATTTGAATCTGCACCTTGCAGAGCAGTAACATCATTTTCTTTACTCGCATAGTTAGACATTTCACTTAACTGCAAGGCTTTAATAAGATCGTCATCATTATGTTTCTGCGCAATATTCAGTAAACACAGCATGGCATTCAATAGAGCAGAGTCATCCATATCATCCACAATGCTTAGAATACTAAAATTTTCACAGGTACTGGAATCATCTTGAACGTCACCATCATGCACTATACTGTTTGATTCATCAACGCTATCAATTACATATGCACCATCAAAACTATTTGAATCTATTCTCAAAACAGCACAACAAACTCCACTATAAATACCTGTAACAATACTACAAAACAATAATACATAAATCAAATGACATGATCTGACCGAACACTTAAGTAGAGCACAAAACATATAACTTTCTCCAATATAAATGTAAAGATTGGTTAAAAAAATAAATGTAATAGACATTACAATGTATGCCAGATACCATTCCTCATAATAAAAGGCACCTGTCCTGGGTGCTATAACGTACATTTTGGTAATTATGAGATTGTCCAGAGAAGATTAAAATGTCTTATTCTTGCTATATAGGGGCAAAGAGGAAAGCATTAATTATTTCTGGTAACTCCAACTCACTGATCATCTTACTCAATGATTGTTTCGCCTGCCTCTTCTCGAGAAGTAGGATGCGTATAGTGTTTCGCGCAATAGTTTTCATCCTAGCGGGCTGCATTGTCACTACGGAAGCCTCAGACATCATTGTGGATATATTATCAGTCAGTGCACACTCTACTGCTGTTAACCCATCACGGTTTTTGATATCACGCTTAGCACCATAGTCCAACAGCAATGCAACTAAGTCAGAGTTGCCATTTTTAGTGGCATAATGCAAAGCAGTATTCCCTTTTTTATTCATCATATTTATATCAGCACCATTGCTCAGCAGCATACTGATGATAAGTTTAATCGTATCATTATTTCCATCTAAATAATGAGGTTTCTTAACTAGAGTCATCAATGTGGTTAAGCCATATCGGTTCTGACAATTAACATTCACTCCCTCAGATATCAATATCTCAAATATATCAACAATTTTCCTATCTATTATTCTTTTTCGATCAACCCTATCGGCTGCTATCTGCGCTGCTATATGCAACGGCATATTTCCATTAGTATGTCTATAGTTAGGATTCGCACCATTATTTATTAAGACTTTCACTGAATCATTAGATTCATTCATAATTGCTATACTCAGTGGGTTATAGCCAAATAAGGATTCATGATCAATACTATCTGTATCTCCATTGATAATTATAGTTTTTATGACTTCAAGGCTACTTGATATAGCAACAGCATATTGCAATATATTACCATTCCAGCAGTTTGTTATATTCATTTCTGCGCCAGCTAATAGTAGTTCTGTAACAATATTACTAGAGTCAGCTGTAACTGCCATTCCCAATGGTGTAATGTGATTTTCTATGCAATCATTAGGATTAGCTTTTTTATCAAGCAATACTTTAACTATCTCAAAATCATCACATAAAATTGCTATACGCAATGGTGTTACAAACTCCCCAGGAATAGGGTGAAAAGTTTTTCGAATCGAGTCAGTATTATGTATATGTATTGATAGGCACTTCTGGTTTACGTCAGCGCCAGCATTTAGCAAGATTTTGACGAGCTCAATCTCACCATACCTAACTGACTTATGCAGCGGCATATATTTATTAGCATCAAGGATATTTACCTTAGCGCCAGATTCAATCAAGAGTTCAATTAATTTATTATTGCCAAATGGAATTGCACAAGTTAGCAGTCCTCCTGCTAACTCGTAAGGAGCGGTATGGATATTATCCCGCAAAAATTTTATAACATAATCATAATCTAAATATGCACCTTGCAGATCACTAACCTCATTTTCTTTACTCATATAGTTATAGACTTCACTTAACTGCAAGGCTTTAATAAGATCATCATCATTATGTTTACTCGCAATATCCAGTAAACATAGCATGGCATCCAATAGAACAGAGCCAACCGTTTCACCTATAGTACTAAAATCTTTATAGGTACTGGAATCGTCTTGAACGCCACAATCATGCACTATACTGTTTGATTCATCACCTCTATTAATTAAAGATGCATCGTCAGAACTATTTGAATCCATTCTCCAAGCAGCACAACAGCCTCCACTATAAATACCTGTAACAATACTACAAAACAATAATACATCAAACAAGTGACATAGTCTGGCCGAACTCTTAAGTAGAGCAAAAAACATATAATTTTCTCCAATAGAAGCGTACTACCAGGTCAAAACAATAAGTGCAGACATCCCAATATGATATCGACCATTCAAGGAGCAAGGAGCAAGGAGTAAGGAGTTGGTTGTCGACAAACAAAGGAAGCTCATGCGTCTGCGATTATAGCAGATAAGTGGGAATGAATGATAGAACAGTCAGCTACTAACCACTCCTTCAAGAGGGATGGGGGTACCTTAAGGAAGCTCTGAACAAGGTTATTCTCGCACAGGAAGGAATCTATAAGGTATTGATTTTGCTGGACCCACGCCTCCGCGGGGATTACGAAAGTGGCTTTAATCAGAGGCTCCTTAACAGTGTTAGATTACCAAGCCTTACCAAACAGGCTATTTATTTACAGTTTCATAGCTACAATCCCGCTCTGCTAAGACCATTTCTCCTGCTCAATGGCAACTCATAATTCTATTAGCTACATCATTAGTTTTTCAACTATAAATAGCGTAAGGCTTGGCAAAGTATATAAGCATTAACACCATTCGGCCCTTACATAACCCTAAGTTGCCTAGATTTCCACAATAACCGACACACTTGGAATGGATTTTAGAGCCAGCTGCTCGCAGGCTATAGTTTTCACATAAACAGGTGGCTACATGGAGAACCATTATAAGCAGTTAACTCTGGCTGAACGATACAAGGTTCGATCTCTCTGTGAACTCGATTTTTCTGCATGTAAGATTGGCAAGAGGATTGCTACTCAAACACGACCATATCCCTAGAGCTAAAACGCTGCCATCCTAATACCTATAGAACTGATATTGCTTATAAAAACAGTTTACAGTTGCGCAAGTGGGCCGCTAAGTTTCACAAAAGAGCTGACCCAGTGAGTCGGCAAGAAAAAGCTCAGTTCGTCTTGGGCTATACGCCAGAGCAAATTACAGGACTTCTAATCTTAGAACCTTTTCCCGAGGCCATTAGCCACCAAACGATCTACCGCCTTGACAGGCAAAATATGTGGTATTACTTTCTCCAGCGAAAAGGAAAGAGTTATCTTAAGCATAAGGTTATTGATACTGGAGATCTCTTGCTCCCTAACCACGCATACATTGTTAAACGTCCTAATCATGTTGACCAGAATGAGGATATTAGTTCCTGAAAGGTTGATACCGTACGCGTTCAAAAGTGGTATCTTGTCACTTATGCTGTCAATCTAGGGGGTAAAAGAGGAAATCACGAATTATTTTTGGTAACTTCAACGTACTGATCATATTATTCAATGATTGTTTCGCCTGTTTCTTCTCTATAATCAGGCTGCGTATACTGTTTCGTGCAATAGTTTTCATCCTGGCTGGCTGCATTGCGACAAATGGGGCATTAGATATCGTCGTGAATATATTATCAGACAGTGCACACTCTACTGCTGTCAACCCATTACGGTTTTTGATATTACGCTTAGCACCATAGTGCAGCAGCAATGAAATGAAGTAAGAGATGCCTTTTTTAGCGGCATAATGCAAAGCAGTATTCCCTTTTTTATCAATCATATTTATATCAGCACTATTTCTCAGCAGCATATTGAAGATAAGTTTAATCGTGACGATCGAATTATTATTCTCATATACATAACTATCCTTATTAACTATAATCATCAATGGGGTTAATCCACATTGGTCCTGACAATTAACATTCCCTCCCGCAGAGATCAAGATCTCAAAGATATCAACCATTTTTCTACCTATTATGTTTACACCACAAACCCCATAGGTTGCTATACACAATGGTATAGTTCCATCATCATGTCTATAGTTAGTATTTGCACCATTATTTATTAAGGTATTCACTAAAACATTAGATTCATTTCTAATTGCTATGCTCAGTGGGGTCTCATGAAAAACTGATTCACGTTCAATAATATATTGATCTCCATAGGAAATTATAGTTTTGATGATATCAGGGCTACGCGACATAGAGACAGCATATTGCAATATATTGCTATTCCAGCAGTCTTTTATATTTATTTCTGCGCCAGCTGATAGCAGTGCTGTAAGAATATTATTAGAGTCTACATTAACTGCCATATATAATGGTGAATCTTGTCCTTTAATGCAACAATTAGGGTTGGCTTTTCTATCAAGTAATACTTTAACTGTCTCAAAATCATCACATAAAATTGCTATCTGTAACGGCGTTATGAACTTCCCAGGATTAGCACAAATAGTTCTTAGAATCGAGTCAGACTCATTTCGTATATGCTTAGACAGGCCCTCATAGTTGGCGTCAGCGCCAGCATTTAGTAATATTTTTACGATCTCAATCTCACCATACCTAACTGCCTTATGCAGCGGCATATATTGATCAGTATCAAGGCTATCAACTTTAGTGCCAGATTCAATCAAGAGTTCAATTAATTTATTATTACCAAATGGAATTGCACAAGTTAGCAGTCCTCCTCCTGGTTCGTAAGTAGAGGTATTGATATTATCCCGCAAAAATTTTATAAGGTGATCATGATTTACAGCTGCACCTTGCAGAGCAGTAGCATCATTTCCTTTACTCGCATAGTTAGACATTTCACTTAACTGCAAGGATTTAATAAGACCATCATCATTATGTTTCTTCGCAATATTCAGCAAACACTGCATGGCATTCAATAGAACAGAGTCATCCATATCACCCACAATGCGTAGAATACTACAGTCTTTATAGATACTGGAATCGTCTTGAACGTCACCATCATGCACTATACTGTTTGATTCATCAACGCTATCAATTAAAGATGCACCATCAAAACTATTTGAATCCGTTCTCAAAACAGCACAACAAACTCCACTATAAATACCTGCAACAATACTAGAAAACAATAATACATAAATCAAATGACATGATCTTACCGAACACTTAAGTAGAGCACAAAACATATAACTTTCTCCAATATAAATGTAAAGATTGGTTAAAACAATAAATGTAATAGACATTAAAATGTATGCCAAATACCATTCAATGCGTATGTTAGTCTACAAACGAAAGGAGATCAATATATATACTAGCTTGAGAGTGAGTTAGTAAGGGAAATGAGCATATACCTTAGTAGTGTGGAATTGAAAAGCCTTAAGAAACATGCTATTTATTTAAATTTCCATAGTAATAATTACCTCTTCTATGACCATTTTCCCTAATCTAAGACAACTCACAACCCCATTATCATTCGTTCTTCGTTCTTCAATTATAAATAGCGTAAGGTTGCATGAGCATCTCTACCATTACATATCTGCAGGCTGCTATGGGTATTAGAATGGTTATAAAAGATAACTATTAAACACTTAGGATCTAGCTCATTGTTCTCCATGTTGCAAATCCAAATATTTTTTGCACATGCCCTGTTCTTTAACGTGAAACCTAAAATAACTAATACTCATAATAAAAGATATTTGGAGCTGGTGCTATAACTTACATTTTGGTAATTCTGAGATTGTGCCAGCGAAGATTAAGATGCCCTATTCTTGCTACATAGGGTTACGGAGGAAATCACGAATTATTTCTGGTAACCCCAACGCACTGATCATCTTACTCAATGATTGTTTCTCCGTCCTATTCTCGATAAGCCGGCTGCGTATACTGTTTCGCACAATAGTTTTCATCCTAGCGGGCTGCATTGCGACAAATGGAGCCTCAGATATCATCGTGGATGTCACCAAATCAGTTCCTGCATATTGCGCTGCTGTAATACCATACTGGCTTTTTATATCACGATTAGCACCATATTTCAACAGCAATGAGGAATAGGCATGGTAGCCATTTAGAGCGGTATAATGCAAAGCAGTATTCCCTAGTGAATCAGTTATATTTATATCAGCACCATTGCTCAGCAGCATACTGATGATGTTTTCAATCGTATCTAGAGTATCACTGTTTTCATAATACGGTTTCATAACTACAATCATCAATGCAGTGAAGCCATATGGGGTCTGACAATTAACATTCACTCCCGCAGATATCAAGCACTCAAAGATATCAACAATTTTGCTACTTATTATTCTGTTGTTCTTAATCTCATAGGCTGCTATATGCAACAGCCCATTTCCATGAATATTTATATAGTTAGGATTCGCACCATTATTTATTAATACTTTCACTAAATCATTATATTCATTTGTAATTGCTAGGGGAAGTTTGGTATCCAGACAAATGGATTTAATATTAGTGCTCTTTTTATCTCCATGGGAAATGATAGTTTCTATGACTTCAGGGCTACGCGATCTAGCAACAGCATGTTGTAACCTAGTATCACTGAAGATCTTTTGTGTATCCATTTGTGCGTTAGATGATAGCAGTGCTGTAAGAATATTATTAGAGTTGACATCAATTGCCATACCCACTAACACATCTAGTACATCGTGAACTTTAGAGCAATCATTAGTATTAGCTTTTCTATCAAGCAATATTTTAACCATCTCAAAATCATCACATGCAATTGCTAATATATGCAAGGGTGTTATGAATTTTCTACAGGTACGAAGAAAAAATTTTCGAACTGGGTTAGGCTCATTGTGTATATGTATAGACAGACATTCATGGTTGACGTCAGCGCCAGCATTTAGTAAGATTTTGACGATCTCAATCTCACCATACCTAACTGCCGTATGCAGAGGCATATATTGATCAGCATCAAGGCTATTAACCTTAGCGCCAGATTCAATCAAGAGTTCAATTAATTTATTATTACCAAATGGAATTGCACAAGTTAGCAGTCCTCCTTCTGATTCGTAAGGAGCAGTATGGATATTATCCCGTAAAAATTCTATAATATAATGTTTATTTACAGCTGCACCTTGCAGAGCAGTAGCATCATTTTCTTTACTTGCATAGTTAGACATTTCACTTAACTGCAAGGCTTTAATAAGATCATAATCATTATGTTTAATCGCAATATGTAGTAAACATTTCATGACACCCAATAGAACAGAGTCATCCATATCACCCACAATATTTAGAATACTACAATCTTTATAGGTACTGGAATCGTCTTGAACGTTACCATCATGCACGATACTGTTTGATTCATCAACGCTATCAATTACAGATGCACCATCAAAACTATTTGAATCTATTCTCAAAACAGCACAACAAACTCCACTATAAATACCTGTAACAATACTAGAAAACAATAATACATCAATCAAATGACATGATCTGACCGAGCACTTAAGTAGAGCACAAAACATATAACTTTCTCCAATATAAATGTAAAGATTGGTTAAAACAATAAATGTAATAGACATTAAAATGTATGCCAAATACCATTCAATGCGTATGTTAGTCTACAAACGAAAGGAGATCAATATATATACTAGTTTTAGAGTGAGTTAGTAAGGGAAATGAGCATATACCTTAGTAGTGTGGAATTGCAAAGCCTTACGAAACATGCGTTCTTCGTTTATAACTAGCGTAGGGTTTGCGTGAAAATATCTCACTATTGCATAGCTGCAGGCTGCCATGGGTATTAGAGTGGTAGAGTTTTAGTTATAAAAGATAACTATTTAACACTTAGGGTCTAGCTCATTGTTCTCCATGTTGCAAATCCAAATATTTTTTGCACAAGCCCTGTTCTTTAACGTGAAACCTAAAATAACTAATACTCATAATAAAAGACATTTGGAGCTGGTGCTATAACTTACATTTTGGTAATTCTGAGATTGTTCCAGCGAAGATTAAGATGTTCTATTCTTGCTATATAGGGTTACGGAGGAAATCATCAATTATTTTTGGTAACTCCAACTTACTGATCATCTTACTCAATGATTGATCCGCCGGCCTCATCTTGATAAGCAGGCTGCGTATACTGTTTCGCACAATAGTTTTCATCCTGGTTGGCTGCATTGTCACAACGGGAGTATTAGATATCATCATGGATATTTTATAAGACATTGCACGATCTAGTACTGTAAACCCATCACAGTTTTTGATATCACGCTTAGAACCATAGTCCAACAGCAATGAAGCGAAGTCATAGTTGCCGTATTTAGAGGCATAATGCAAAGCAGTATTCCCTTTTTTATCAATAATATTGATATCAGCACCATTTCTCAGCAGCATGCTGATGATAAGTTTAATCGTATCGATAGTATCATTATTTTTATCTAAATGACGAGGCTTCTTAACTACAGTCATCAATGGGGTTAAGCCATATAGGTTCAGACAGTTAACATCCGCTCCCTCAGATATCAAGATCTCAAATATATCAACAGTGTTTCTATCTATTATTCTTCCTTTATTAATCCATTCGGATGCTCTCTGCGCTGCTATATGCAAAGGCATATCCCCATTCATACCTAAATTCATATGTATATAGTTAGGATTCGCACCATTATTTATTAAGACTTTCACTGAATCACTAGATTCATTTATAATTGCTAAGCTCAGTGGGGTACAGCCAAAAGAGGCTTCATTATCAATACTATTTGTAGCTCCATTGACAATTATAGTTTTTAGGACTTCAAGGTTACTCGATATAGAAACAGCATATTGCAACATATTACAGTTCCAGTCATTTTGTGTATTCATTTCTGCACCAGCTAATAGCAGTTCTGTAACAATATTATTAGAGTTAGCTGTATCAGCTGTAACTGCCATTCCTAATGGTGTAAATTGATTTTCTATGCAGTCATTAGGATTAGCTTTTTTATCAAGCAATACTTTAACCATATAAAAATTATCAAATAAAATTGCTATACGCAACGGTGTTATGAACTTCCCAATAATATCACGAACAGTGCTTTTAATCGAGTCAGTATTATGTAGTATATGTATTGACAGGCACTTATGGTTGATGTCAGCGCTAGCATTTAGTAAGATTTTGACGATCTCGATCTCACCAGACATAACTGCGTTATGCAGCGGAATATATTGATTAGCATCAGGGATATTAACCTTGGTGCCAGATTCAATCAAGAGTTCAATTAATTTATTATTACCAAATGGAATTGCACAAGTTAGCAGTCCTCCTTCTGATTCGTAAGGAGCAGTATGGATATTATCCCGTAAAAATTTTATAACATAATCATGATTTAAATCTGCACCTTGCAGAGCAGTAACATCATTTTCTTTACTCGCATAGTTAGACATTTCACTTAACTGCAAGGCTTTAATAAGACCATCATCATTATGTTTCTTCGCAATATTCAGCAAACACTGCATGGCATTCAATAGATCAGAGTCATCCATATCACTCACAATGCTTAGAACACTACAATCTTTATAGGTACTGGAATCGTCTTGAACGTCACCATCATGCACGATACTGTTTGATTCATCAACGCTATCAATTACAGATGCACCATCAAAACTATTTGAATCTATTCTCAAAACAGCACAACAAACTCCACTATAAATACCTGTAACAATACTACAAAACAATAATACATCAATCAAATGACATAGTCTGGTCGAACTTTTAAGTAGAGCACAAAACATATAACTTTATCCAATATAAATGTAAAGTAAGGTTTGCATGAAGATCTCTCACAATTGCATAGCTGCAGGCTGCCAAGGGTATTAGAATGGCAGAGTTTTAGTGATAAAAGATAACTATTAAACACTTAGAGCCTGGCTCATTGTTCTCCATGTTGCAAATCCAAATATTTTTTGCACAAGCCCAGTTCTTTAACTGGAAACCTAAAATAACCAACTCTCATAATAAAAGACATATGGCGTGCTGGCCGCAACGTGCATTTTGATAATTTTGAGATTGTCCAGCGAAGATTAAGATGTCCTATTCTTGCTGAGGGTTATTGAGGAAATCAACTATTCTTTCTGGTAACCCCAACTGACCGATCATATTACTCAATGATTGTGTCGCCTTCCTTTTTTCGAGAAGTAGTCTGCGTATAGTGTTTCGCGCAATATTTTTCATCCTAGCTGGCCGCATTGTCACAACGGAAACCTCAGGCCTCATTATGTGTATATGATTAGCAATTGCAGCACACTGCACTGCTGTATACCCTTCACTGTTTTTGATATTAGGATTAGCACCATAGTTCACCAGCAATGTAGCGAAGTCAGAGTTGCCGTGTTTAGCAGCATGATGCAAAGCAGTATACCCTTTTTCATCAATCATATTTATATCAGCACCCTTGCTTAGCAGCATGCTGATGATAAGTTTAATCGTATCGATAGTATCATTACTTTCATCTAAACGACGAGGCTTCTTAACTATAATCATCAATGGGGTTAAGCCATGTTGGTTCTGACAATTAACATCCACTCTCGCATTTATCAAGATCTCAAATATATCAATATTTTTTCTGTCCACTATTGTTTCTTCATTAATCCCATAGGCTGCCATATGCAACGGTCTATCTCCATTAGAATATCTCCAGTTAAGATCTGCACCATTATTTATTAAGACTTTCACTAAATCATTAGATTTATTTCTAACTGCTGTGCTCAGTGGGGCATAGCCATCAAAGGGTGCAAGATCAATGCTATCTTGAGCTCCATTGGAAATTATAGTTTGGATGACTTCAGGGCTACGAGATGTAGCAACAGCATTTTGCAACATTCTACCATTCCAGAGGTTTTTTGTAGACATTTTTGCGCCAGCTAATATCAGTTCTGTAAGAATATCATTAGAGTTTACTCTAACTGCCATATCGAAAGGTGTATATTTACATTTAATGAAAGCATTAGGATTAGCTTTTTTATTAAGCAATATTTGGACGATCTCAAAATCAGCAGATAAAATTGCTATCTGCAACGGTGTTATGAAATCCGAAGGAATAGGACAAAAAGTTTCTCGAACATTGCCACGCCCATCTAGTATATGTATAGACAGGCACTTATGGTTGACGTCAGCGCCAGCATTTAGCAATATTTTTACGATCTCAATCTCACCATACCTAACTGCCTTATGCAGCGGCATATATTGATCAGCATTAAGGATATTAACCTTAGCTCCAGATTCAATTAAGAGTTCAATTAATTTATTATTACCAAATGGAATTGCACAAGTTAGCAGCCCTCCTTCTGATTCGTAAGGAGCAGTATGGATATTATCCCGCAAAAATTTTATAATATAATCATGATTTAAATCTGCACCTTGCAGGGCAGTAGCATCATTTTCTTGACTCGCATAGTTAGACATTTCACTTAACTGCAAGGCTTTAATAAGACCATCATCATTATGTTTCTTCGCAATATTCAGCAAACACTGCATGGCATTCAATAGATCAGAGTCATCCATATCACTCACAATGCTTAGAACACTACAATCTTTATAGGTACTGGAATCGTCTTGAACGTTACCATCATGCACGATACTGTTTGATTCATCAACGCTATCAATTACAGATGCACCATCAAAACTATTTGAATCTATTCTCAAAACAGCACAACAAACTCCACTATAAATACCTGTAACAATACTAGAAAACAATAATACATCAATCAAATGACATGATCTGACCGAGCACTTAAGTAGAGCACAAAACATATAACTTTCTCCAATATAAATGTAAAGATTGGTTAAAACAATAAATGTAATAGACATTAAAATGTATGCCAAATACCATTCAATGCGTATGTTAGTCTACAAACGAAAGGAGATCAATATATATACTAGTTTTAGAGTGAGTTAGTAAGGGAAATGAGCATATACCTTAGTAGTGTGGAATTGCAAAGCCTTACGAAACATGCGTTCTTCGTTTATAACTAGCGTAAGGTTTGCGTGAAAATATCTCACTATTGCATAGCTGCAGGCTGCCATGGGTATTAGAGTGGTAGAGTTTTAGTTATAAAAGATAACTATTTAACACTTAGGGCCTAGCTCATTGTTCTCCATGTTGTAAATCCAAATATTTTTTGCACAAGCCCTGTTCTTCAACGTGAAACCTAAAATCACCAACACTCATCATAAAAGACATATGGCGTGCTGTCCGTAACATGCATTTTGGCAATTTTGAGATTGTTCCAGCGAAGATTAAGATGTCCTATTCTTGCTATGTAGGGTTACTGAGGAAATCACGAATTATTTCTGGTAACCCCAACGCACGGATCATCTTACTCAATGATTGCTTCTCCGTCCTATTCTCGATAAGTAGGTTGCGTATACTGTTTCGCGCAATAGTTTTCATCCTAGCTGGCTGCATTGCGACAAATGGAGCCTCAGATATCATCGTGGATGTCAAATTAGGCCTTGCATACTTCTCTGCTGTCAACCCATTACGGTTTTTCATATCACGCTTAGCACCATCTTTCAACAGCAATGAGGTACAGGCATGGTGGCCAAGTAGGGCGGCATAATGCAAGGCAGTATTCTCTAGTGCATCAGTTATATTTATATCAGCACCATTGCTCAGCAGCATACTGATGATGTTTTCAATCATATCGATAGTATCATTGTTTTCATAATGCGGTTTCCTAACTACAATCATCAATGCAGTGAAGCCATATGGGGTCTGACAATTAACATTCACTCCCGCAGATATCAAGCACTCAAAGATATCAACAATTTTGCTACTTATTATTTTTTTGTTCTGAAACTCATAGGCTGCTGTATGCAACAGCCCATGTCCATGAATCTGTATATAGTTAGGATTCGCACCATTATTTATTAATACTTTCACTAAATCATTATCTGCATTTATAATTGCCAGGGGAAGTTTGGTCTCCAGACAAATGGATTCAAGATCAATGATATTTTTATCTCCATTGGCAATTATAGTTTCGATGACTTTAGGGCTACACGATCTAGCAACAGCAAGTTGTAACCTAGTATCACTGAAGATCTTTTGTGTATCCATTTGTGCGTTAGATGATAGCAGTGCTGTAAGAATATTATTAGAGTTGATATCAATTGCCATACCCACTAACACATCTAGTGCATCGTGAAATTTAGAGTAATGATTAGTATTATCTTTTCTATCAAGCAATATTTTAACTATCTCAAAATCATCACATGCAATTGCTATACGCAAGGGTGTTATGAATTTTCTAAAGGAGGTATGAAGAAAAATTTTTCGAATCTGGTCATGCTCATCTAGTATATGCATAGACAGGCACTTATGGTTGACGTCAGCGCCAGCATTTAGTAAGATTTTGACGATCTCAATCTCACCATACCTAACTGCCTTATGCAGCGGCATATATTGATCAACATTAAGGCTATTAACCTTAGCGCCAGATTCAATCAAGAGTTCAATTAATTTATTATTACCAAATGGAATTGCACAAGTTAGCAGTCCTCCTTCTGATTCGTAAGGAGCAGTATGGATATTATCCCGTAAAAATTTTATAACATAATCATGATTTAAATCTGCATCTTGCAGAGCAGTAGCATCATTTTCTTTATTCATATAATAAGACACTTTACTTAACTGCAAGGCTTTAATAAGATCGTCATCATTATGTTTCTTCGCAATTTTCAGTAAACACCGCATGGCATCCAATAGATCAGAGTCATCCATATCACTCACAATGCTTAGAGTACTAAAATTTTCACAGGTACTGGAATCATCTTGAACACCACCATCATGCACGATACTGTTTGATTCATCAACGCTATCAATTACAGATGCACCATCAAAACTATTTGAATTCGTTCTCAAAACAGCACAACAACCTCCACTATAAATACCTATTGTAATACTACAAAACAATAATACATCAATTAAATGACATGGTCTGGCCGCACTATTAAGACTAGGGAAAAACATATAATTTCTCCAATATAAATGTAAAAATTGGTTAAAACAATAAATGTAATAGACATTAAAATGTATGCCAAATACCATTCAATGCGTATGTTAGTCTACAAACGAAAGGAAATCAATATATATGTATATACTAGTTTGAGAGTGAGTATGGGGAATGAGTATGTACTTTAGTAGTGTGTAGTAGTGTGGAATTGAAAAGCCTTACGAAACATGCTATTTATTTAGATTTTTATAATAACAATTACCTCTGCTATGACCATTCCCCTGATCTCTGGCAGCTCATAACCCCATTAGAATTATCACTCGTTCTTCGCTTATAGCTAGCGTAGGTTTGCATGAAGATCTCTCACCATTACATAGCTGCAGGCTGCTATGGGTATTAGAATGGCAGAGTTTTAGCTATAAAAGGTAACTATGAAACACTCAGAGCCTAACTCATTGTTCTCTATATGTTGCAAATCTAAATATTTTTTGCACAAGCCCTTTCTTTAACGTAAAACCCAAAATCCTCTATGTTATTCCATTTATGATTGGTATACAGTGTGTCACAGAAAAAACCAACTCCGACGATACAGATAAAAGGAATAACAATATACCCACAGTAAAATATGCAGAAACTAATAACCATATGGATATCTATTATATAGGAAATAATTGCAACAGTGCAGAACTACAGCAGCAAAGCTTGTATAGCTATAACCAAGATGGGGATAATTTAATTAGGTACTAATAGTTAGGGAGCATGCTATTAAGTCCCGTTTTTTAAGTGAATCGACATATTGCGGTCGATTAGCAGGTTAACCGTTCAATTTTTGTTCATTTTGCAGTGCCTGCATGCCGATTTCCCAACATGCAGGCACGCTTATCCAATGTTTGACCATTATGAGGACTTAATTGCACCTTACTTAGAACCTTTTCCGGCGGCCATTAGGCACCAAGCTATCTACCTCTTTGTCAGGAAAAATATGTGGCGTCACTTTTGACCACGGAAAGGGAAGTGCTATCGTAGCATTAGGGAATGAAGGCTGGAACGCACTTAATACCTAACCATTTGGGCATTAATAAACGTCCTGATTGTGTTGACCAGAAGGATGGTGTTGTTCATTTGAAGGGTGATACCGCACAGGGTCAAGACGGGTATCTTGTACCTTGACTTAGATAATTTCAAAGCTACTTCTCACCGTCGCGTTAAAAACAAAACCAACAAGATGATCGCTAAGGACGTCATAAAAATTCTCAGGCCTTACGAAAGTATCTGCAAAACAACCATATTAAAATGTGAAATATATTTTGCCAAACCATACCACTCATGGCAACGTGGGTTTAATGAAAACATCAAATGTCTGCCACTTCGGTTCTTTCCAGAGAGGATGGAGATTGGATGTTTGTTGAAAAAAGAAATTGATCACGATCAACTCCTGATTAACATTAGCACACGAAAATATTTAAACTACCTATACCGATATTTAAAATATTGACCAGAAATGAGATAATTCATTTGGACGTTTATTTGGCCGCGTGTAACACTTAGACTTTAAATCTAGGCGATACTCGTCTATAGCAAGAAATCAGCCCATATAATATTTTTTTAATACTGAAAGACCTCACATTAATGCATTAAATTAATTATCAAGCTTGGCTATCTTTTTATTTGTGTTATTCAAATAAGCCAATAATATGCTATGGCATTCTTTAGAAGATATTCCCTGTGCAAATTGAACTAAATTACTCCAAAAGGGCTCATCATATCTGGCAAATATCCTGTTATCCAATAAAAATATTAACGCTTTTGCATTACTATGGAATATCGCAGAATGAAGAATCGTATAATTATGGATATTTACACTATGGGGATCAGCATTATTATCCAATATAGCTTTTATAACTTCTGTAGAAGAAAAGCTTGCAGCATAATGAAGTGCTGTTGAACCATAAGCATCTTTCACATTAACATTTGCGCCCAACTTTAATAACAGGAAAATTGCATCTTTATTGTTATTACATATTGCATGATGAATCAATGTATACCTCTCACAATCTGCGTAATTAATATCTGAGACGCTATTCAATAAAATATTAAACATAACGTTATCATGATTAGCTAGAAAAATAGGAGTTTCATTTCTATTATTTATAATATTTACTGACGCATCTGCTGACAATAAGAGTTTTGCGTGTTCTATCATATTATTAGCAACCACATCATGAAGGGCAGTTTGACCATCATCGTCCTGAGCGTCAATATTTGGGCGGCGATCCAGCAGCACCGTCAGCATAGATATATCATTTACTCTACAAACCACATGAATGACAGACTTTCCATTAGAATCTATTGCATTAACATCTGCATTATTATCCAATAATTTTTTAAAAATGGCCATATGCTTATTTTCAGCAGCAAGCATAAGTGGAGTCTTACCGGAAGGTTCACATACACTCTCAACTTCTGCGCCAGAATACAATAATAGCTCAACTATTTCAGTCATTCCTTTCGCACATGCCACATGCAATGATGTGTATTTATCATCAGTAAGATCAGACCTTATTGTAGCAAAATGTTTCCTAGCATCACTGCTCATCCCCTCCCAAGTTCTTATAAATGACGATTTATCATCACGTATGAGTGTATTCCCTAGGTCGGTAAAAAAGTCCTGTACTCCTGCCATCACGCCAGCACTAATTGCACACAGTGCACATATGGTAATAATTTTTTTCATTTCAAATACCTTTAGTTTTATACAGACAGATTAGGTAGTACACTTATATATTTAAAGTGCACTATAGTCAAATTTAATGTGTACTTTCTATGCTTAGATTAAAAGCATGGATAGACTAGAACTGAGCTCATTCTATTTATATTTTATTTGTAATAACAATATGTGTCACTTATGTTAGCAATTTAGAGATGCTGGAGCTCTCTAAATTCCTAGTCTCGTAGTCATTGATAAACGTCATAATCATGTTGCCCTGAAGGAGGGTATCGGATATCGGGTATTGGGAAGGTGATACCGTACACGGTCAAGATGGGTATCTTATTACCTTGTGTGCGAGAGTCTCGAAGCCACTTCTCACTGTTCTCGTTAAAAACAAAACCAACAAGATGATCACCAAGGCCGTCATGAAAACTATAAGGTTTTACGAAAGCATCTGCAAAAACACCATATTAAAATGTACAATATATTTTGCCAAATCATACCACTTATGGAGGTGTGAGTTTAAAGAAAATACCAATGGTCTGCTGCGTAGGTTCTTTCCAAAGGGGATGAAGGTTGGACTATTGTTGCAAAGAAATTGATCAAGCCCAACTCCTGATTAACATTCGCCAACGAAAAACTTCACACTCTTATACCAATATTGGGAATAATGATAGGTTATAAATGAGATAATCCCTTGACTTTTATCTGGCACGCGTGTGTTACTTATACTTAAGATCTATATCATATTTTCCTGTAGCAAGTAACCCACCAAAATAACTCTTTTTTAACACTGACGGATTAGACATTAACGCATCAATTTCATGATCAAATGTGTCTATCTCCTCATCTATTCTCCTCAAATAATCCAATAAGGCAGTAAGGCATGGTTTGTCAGATTTACTCTGCGTGAATTTAATTAAATTACTCCAAAAGTACTTGTTATCGCTGGTAAACATACTGGAATCAAATAAAAATCTTAAAGCTACTGCATTCTTACAGTATATCGCAGAATGAAGAATCGTATGACCATGTTTATCTACACTATTAGTATCAGCATTATTATCCAATAAAATCTTGATAGTTTCTATAGAAGAAAAGCTTGCAGCAGTATGAAGCGGAGTTAAATTGTTATTATTTGCTATATTAACATCAGCACCTTTATTTACCAAAATATTTAGCATTTGTATTGTCCTATGCTTTTTAATGTATGTATTTTCTTCCATGGTCACGTTGTTATTAGGTGTATAGTGCAGTTGATAAAGAATAGTATGATGAAGTGGCGTTGTACCATAATTATTTGCAATATCAACATTAATATCAGCGTCAAGTTCTAATAAAGCACGCATTGCATCTATATTTCCTTGAATTATTGCATGATGAAGCAACGTATTGCCCACAAAATCTGCGTGATTAATATCTGATGTCATATTCAATAAAATATTGAACAGAGCGCTATTATTCATAGTTAAAAAAATAGGAGTTTCATTTCTATTATTTGTAATACTTACTGATGCATGTGCCGACAATAAAAGCTTTGCGTGTTCTATCATATTACTAGCAACTACATAATGAAGGGCCGTTTGGCCATTACGGTCCTGAGCATCAATATTTTGGCAGCGATTTAGCAACGCCGTCAATATAGATATGTCATTTACTATACAAACCAGATGAATGACCGACATCCCACTAGGAACTATTGCATCAGCATCTGCATTATTATCCAATAATATTTTACAAACGTCAATAGACTTGTTTTCAGCAGCAATCATAAGTGGAGTCTTACCGGAATTCGCATATCTACTATCAACTTCTGCACCATAAGACAATAATAGCTCAATTATTTCAGTCATTCCTTTATTACATGCAAAATGCAATAATGTGTATTTATCAGTACAATTAGATCTTATCTTAGTAAGTTTTTTCTTAGCTTTACTGCTTATTTTTTTCCAAGTTCTTATAAATGATGATTTGTCATCAGCTATGAGTGTATGCTTTAGGATGGTAAAAGATTCCTGTATTCCTGCCATCACGACAGCACTCATCGCAAACAGTGCGCATATGGTAATAATTTTTTTCATTTCAAATACCTTTAATTTTATGAATACAGATTAGGGAGTACACTTTATATATTAAAGTGTACTGTAGTCAAATATTATTTGTGCTTTCTATGTTAGATTAAAAGTATGGATAGACTAGAATGAGACCACTCTATGGATATTTTATGTGTAATAATATGTGTCACTTCTGCTGGCATTTAGGGATTCTGGAGCTCTATTAATCCATAACTTCGTAGACATTGGTAAACTCCTGATCATGTTAACCTGAAGGAGGATATTGGTATTGGGGAGGTGATACCGTACACGATAAAGATGGGTATCTTGTTACCTTGACTGAGCGAGTCTAGAAGATACTTCTCACCGCTCTATTAAAAACAAGACCAAAAAAGCAGTAAGTAAGGCCATCAAGAATATGCTACGGACTTACAAGAGTTTCTGTGATACCACCATCTTTTATAATGGTGGCAGCTTGCCTGACATGGAAAAATTACCAGCATATTAAAATGTAAAATATATTTTGCTAAACCATACCACTCATAGCAACGTGGGTTTAATGAAAACACCAATGGTTTGCTACGTCGGTTCTTGACAAAGGGATGAGGATTGGATGTTTGTTGAAAAAAGAAATTGATCGCGCTCAACTATTTATTAACATTCGCCAACGAAAATCTTAAGTACATCCTAGATTGCGATTCCCTTTGCAACTGTATCGGATTCAGGTAGTTTAAAGATTTACTACTGGCGTCGTGAATAAATAATCTCGAACTCCGGAACTTATTATAGTATCTCAATCATGTGTAGTATTATTTTCGTGGATTTTCTTGTGCGTCTGTAGAGACATCTTATGACTGTAGTAAGCGCCACATATCTCGCAGGTATATTGATAGTCATCAGTATGGATTTGCATGTGAGATTGTATATAACTGCTTTTTTTGAATTTCTTGCTGCAGATAGTGCATTCATATGACTTACCTTCAGTGTGGGTGGATATGTGATTGCGTAGATGATCTCTCCTGGAAAACATCTTGCCGCAGGTATCGCAGCTATGTTTCTTCTTTCTGGAGTGGGTGAGCATGTGCCTCTTGAGACTGTAGTTGTCTCGGTGGTTCGAGCCGCAGATCTCGCAGATTAGAGTAGGCTTATGCCTGAACATGTGTCTAGTGAGGAGATGATTCCAAGCAAATTTCTTGCCGCAGACTTCGCATTCATGCTTTTTACCGCTATGGAGTTGGTTTGGCGTTAAGGATGATTTACCTTGAGTGTCGGTGACCTGGCCTTGTGGCTGCCATTCATTTGGGAATCTTTTATAAGGATAGGAGTCCTGCTCCGTGTTAGTATGCGAGTCTTCTAATAAGTGTTGAGGCTGCTTGTTCGTGGTGGTATTATCGGATGATTGTCCTCCATCATGAGGTTTAAGATCACTTCCTGTTTTTTTAGATCCTACTATTTCAGAACTATTTATTAATGATTTTTCTTTGCTTTCTTCCGAGAATTCGCTTCCAATGTAATAATCTGACCATTGAGATTGAATATTTATATCATCGAATAACGGTTCATCTTCAAGATTAAAATATTGTTCAAGATTAAAATAATATTGGTTTCCAATGTTTCCAATGTTTCCAATGTTATCAATGTTATCAATATTGGAAGTAAAAGGTATTGAGCTCGATAACATATTTGCTGGCACACCTGAAGCTATCCCATTATCTACCAATTGATCGTTATCACTAATGTAGCTTAGTAAGGGATCATGCTCTACATTATCAGCAGCAGGGATGAACTGTGGATTGCATGGTGGCGTCCACTCTTTTTGTATCTCGTCTATATACGCCTGTCCTTTCATCTTTTGCAAAAACAAACAGTTTGGGTTGTTTTGGGCGTGCTCCTTCCAAGGAATGTCAGTAGAATGCCACTCCCATAATCTAAGATTACAGGAAAAGCACCGAACAACATCTAGCTCTCCCGTATAGATATACCCAGCTGTCGCCAAAGCTTTTGGTCTTTGCGCTTTTTGGCTCCATCTTTCATAACTGGCAATCCTCTTTCGAAATGTACGAAATTGTGGATATTTATATAATGAATCATTTGGACACGTTGCATTAGTCATGTTACTTTTCATTGCAATATATTTTTTATTCTCAGCGTGTTTTTTTTTCTTCTCGCTCTTTACAATACACTTAATCGTATTTATTGCCTGTTGTATTACAGAAACATATTTATCGGTCATTTCTGCCAAGAGATGAGCATGTGGTGGGTGCTCAAATATTTTTTTATAATCATGAGTGTTTATCTGATTATTCATGGCCATATAAACTGCGAAAGCATATGGCTTACCTGATTCGTCATCAATAAAGCAGGTCTGACACTTGCGCTCTTTTATGTGGTTAGCAATATACTCCCAGAACACAGTTTTTAGGGATGAATCATACGCGCATCTAATGTTGCATTGGCCACCACATTTCACCCTGAAATTACCATCCTGCAATGTCTCTATAATAGTTCCAGATACTCGCTTACTATATAATCCATCATTATCATCTACTTTTTCAGCGTCACCTTTATCAAAATCATCACCATCAGCTAGTACGTTTAGCAGACAATTATCGTTGTCCTGTGCAAATAAAAAGGCTGCATAAGAGGTGCGCGAATCATGAGTAGCGAGATCTGTGAAGGTGTACGGAAAGTATAATAAAAAACTTGTATCACAATTACTTTCTAATAACAGTGCAGATTGTTTTGTTAATAGACCTACTGATTGTTTTGTTAATAGACCTACTGGTAAGTACTCATTGTTACGTAATTCATGCAGACCTTGATCATCTATTCTAGTACCTTCAGCAAAAGCCCAGTTAAATATATTACTAATGCCCAGAAAGGAATGAAAGTATTTTACTGTCTTTGCTTTTATCAAAAATCTGTTAATACCATTATTCTCAGATGAATTTATAACAAAATATACATATTTATTACGTTCAATGTTATTTTCTTCTACCTGAAATAAAACATCTCCATTGAGTTCAGAAATCTGTTGCCTTAGTGTACATTCTATGGTTTGGTGTTTGTTCATACTATTTTCATGCACATAATAAGCAAATTCCATGAGAGCATCAGCAGGTAACAACTCGACATCAACGATATCAGCCTCGGCCTCAACGATATCAACCTCATCTATAGTAACTTCGGCCTCAGCGATAGTAACTACCTCATTACTATTACTGTTTTGATCATGCAAACTTATTGGCCCTATAATTTCAGTAATATCATCGGTGCTCAGCTGAAACAATGGCGTAGGATGTTCTTTATCACTTGAGCCCAGAATCGTCATTCCTCTTTGAGGAAGAGCAAAGAATAAAACAACTAAAAATATATATGGTACCCATACATTTATCATAACAGCCATGCCCAAAGATTAATTGTAGTGCATTATTTATTTGTCACATATATAGTAGACTATATGTACTAACAGCAAAATTTAATTTTATATAACTAGATGCCTTTGCACGAGCCACAGCTTTTCAATGGTGAGGTGCAAACGAGAAGACTATCAACCTTAAGGTGTACAGGCAAGTAAAAAACTATCCTACATGCGATGTTTGGATATTATCATGGATTTATACTTACGAGTATTTGTCGGTTGGTACATAAGTAAATGAATGACAATAAATTTAAGATACAAAGCCATAACAGTGACACATCAATGATAACAGTCATAAAAACAATAAGTATTTAAAAGCGATAGAGTTGCGTAATGCGCAAGCAAGGCTATCAAAAAACGCCAAACAATTACAATGCAACATCAAATATGGGTTATATGGGGATAAATTAGTTCATGTCAACGCTAATAAAAACAAACTGATTATTATGGCAGCATTACAACTAACAAGAGGCTTATTTATTGGCCCTTTGTTAATTGGTACGGAATGGTGATAAGCTCGCTATTTCCTTCTGCTACTTTGATAATAGCGTTTGTTTATCACCTTTTATGCCGTCTAATTGAATGATGCTATTATTGGCGATCAAGTCATACATAATGTTTGCCACTTCTTGGCACACTTTTTCATTTCCTAACACTTGTTTCGCCATATTTTCATGTGCATCAAGCGTATCAATGGCTGCCGTCTTGAGTGTTTCCTTAAGCCCTCCCTGCATCGCTTGTTCTTTTGAATTGTTTTTAATTTGATCAACTGTTTTAGTATCCTCTGCCATCTTATCTTTTAGGGTGATAAAGTAGTTGATCTTATCATTCTCTGTATACTCTCCCTCAAACAGATCATTCATTTTAGCAAGGATAAGTGATAAAAATTCCTTTTCAGGGTCTTTCGGCGTTGCGCCACCACCGATGGTTGCTGTGAGCTCCTCCCCACCCACTAATGTCATGTTAGTGTTTTCTTGCTGATGCAGTTGGTAATGGGCAAGCTCAACATCATCAATATTGATAGGATCTTTTGTTTCGTTGGTTTTCAAATTAGGGATTAATGCTTTCACAAAGGCCGCTAACTTTATCAGCTCTTCACTCTCATAGTTTTCGATTTGTGATAGAAACTCATACAGGCGTAAAAAACTGACGAGGTTTTTCTTGAATATATCCAGTTCGCTTTTTTCTTCATTGACACTTTTAAGATCCAGCTCCATATTGCGGATCGACCGTTCGTCGTTATGCTTTTTAGCGTCTTTGTAGGCTTGTTTGGCGGTATTTCTCCGCGTTAATATATCTTTGTACTGATTTTTATAGCGATCAACCGTTGGTTTAATGGCAGAGCTCATTGCCGCTTGCGTGCCTTTCGGATCAAAATATGCCTTTGCATAGTGTTCAATATCCATTGTGCTAAACAAATGAGAGGCTGCTAGCTTCTCTTGTAGTTCATGAACGATATTTGGATTCGTCACATCTTCTATCGCCGTGCTACTGTAATAAGGTTCAAATGCGGCTTGAATATCTTTGGGATCATTCACAAAGTCCAAAATAAAGGTCTGCGTTTTGTTAGGGTAAATTCTATTTAATCGAGAGAGGGTTTGAACACAGTCGACACCACCGAGTTTCTTGTCAACATACATGGCGCACAATTTCGGTTGGTCAAACCCCGTTTGAAATTTATTGGCAACCAGCATCACTTGATAGTCATTGCTATCAAAGGCTTTGCGCATATCCCCTTTAAGATCAGGGTTCATATTGCTTTCTGTGTACTCTTTGTCAGTCCCTTCAATATCATCAGAAATCGTACCCGAAAACGCCACCATCACTTTCATTTTATCTTCAATCTGGTGCTTTTTTATATAGGCATCAAAGGCAATTTTATAACGAACCGCCGCTTTTCGGCTAGATGTCACCACCATGGCTTTCGCTTGACGATCCAACAAGTGGGCAACCGTCTCAAGGAAGTGCGCACCAATGATCTCTATTTTTTGAGAAATATTAGAAGGGTGAATGTTGAGCCATTTTGCAATCGTCACTTTCGCGCGTTTACTCTCCACTTCTTCATCTAAATGCGGGCGTTTATGCTCAAGTTCATAATATTGCTTATAGGTCGTGTACCCTTGTAACACATCTAAAATAAACCTTTCTTCAATAGCTTGCTTCATCGTATAAAGATGAAACGCTTGTGGTTTATTGGTTTCAGAAGGGGCTTCATCGGGATTAGGTAACACCCCAAACATCTCTAATGTTTTGACTTTAGGCGTCGCCGTAAATGCGTAATAGCTTAAATTTGTAGACCCTGCATAGGCTTTTATTTGTGCGGCAATCACATCCTCAGCAGTCAGCTCAACACCTTCTTCTATCTGCTCTGCGCTTAGCACTTCTTTTAACTGTTTAGCGGTTGAACCTGTTTGTGATGAATGCGCTTCATCGGCAATAATCGCATAGCTGTTTTCTTTTAGCGATGTTCTCTGACGAATAGCGTCTAACACAAAGGGGAAGGTTTGAATGGTGGTGATAATGATTTTAGCACCCCGCTCAAGGGCATCGGCTAGTTGTGCGGATTTAGACTCATTATTCCCCTCGCGACTAATCCCAACCACAACCCCTTCTTTATGCTCAAAGCTGGCAATGGTTTCTTGTAATTGGCTGTCTAGTACGGTTCTATCGGTGATCACGATAACAGAATTAAAAATGGCGCATTCATCATCACTATGTAAACTCGATAATTGATGCGCAAGCCAGGCAATCGAGTTTGATTTACCCGAGCCTGCACTGTGTTGAATTAGGTAATTTTTGCCTGCGCCGTTTGTCTTACTGTCGGCTAACAGTTTGCGTACCACATCTAACTGATGGTAGCGTGGAAAAATTAGCGTTTCGCTTTTGCTTTTGTGTCCTTTATGGTCTTCTTTCTCTTTAACTTCAAGATGAATATAACGCGCAATAATGTTCAGCAATGAATGGCGCGTTAAAACATCTTCCCAAAGATAACTCGTTGCATAGCCGTTTTCATTGGGTGGATTACCTTGACTGCCATCAACCGTTCCCTTGTTAAACGGCAAGAAGAACGTATTTGGCCCAGCTAGCTTAGTGGTCATATAAACTTCATCATTACTCACGGCAAAGTGCACCAAGCTACGACGCTTGAATTGGAGCAGGGCATCCCCTTTGGCTGGGCGGTCATATTTGTATTGGTTGATGGCATCTTGCACATTTTGTGTGAAGTCTGTTTTTAGCTCCATCGTCACAACAGGAATACCGTTTAAAAACAGCACTAAATCAATGCGCTCTTTCCCGCTTTGGGTGGTGACTTCTTGCACCACTCTAAGAATATTGGCATCATATTTTGCTTGGGTGGTTGCATTGGCAAGCTCTGGTTTAAATTGGCACAGTTTAAATTTAGTGCCAATGTGTTTAACCTCATTGCGAAGGCAATAAAGCGCTCCGCGACTATCCATAGATTTAGCCACCAATTTACACAATACCTCATCGGTTTTACTGCCTTCTCGCTTGTGCATTTTTTTATAGGCGTCTGGCTGTGTACTTTGAATATAGGTGATGATGTCATCAGAATATAACGCCAGTTCGCGATCATAACCACTCGCATCTCCCTCTACATAACCATGGGTTTTGAGGTGTTGAACGATCTCAATTTGAAACTGACGCTCTTTATGTTTACTCATTGTTTTTATTCCTTTTTATCGATTGCATTATAACCCAATCGCCATGTTTCATTCCCCCTTGACGCGTGACAACCCCTTGCTCTTTTAGCTTGGCAATCGCTCTTTTGATGGTTTTATCACTCACGTCGCACTCGCGTGCCAGCTGGTCAATGGAGATTTTGCTATCTTGCTCGATCAAAGACATTATCTTATTCAGCCTCAAAGCAATGGCATTTTCTTTAGGGACATCTTTAGGGACATCTTCAGGGACATTTGACCCATTCTTCAATTCATCTTCACAGGCGCTCAAAATGGCAGCAAGCATAAACTCGATAAATGGCGTACTTTCGCCACTATTTCCTGCTGCTTCAAGCGCATCGTAATACCCTTGCTGTGTTTCTTTGATCACACTTTCAATCGGAATAGCAGAAAAGATGGGCTTCCATTCAAACAAAATGAGGCTTTGCCATAAACGCCCCATGCGGCCATTACCATCGATGAATGGATGAATAAATTCAAATTCATAATGAAATACCGAGCTTTTAATCAACGGATGAAGGTCAGTGCCTGCCAGCCAAGTAAAGAGTTCATTCATTAAGCCAGAAACATTGCCATACGGAGGGGCAATATGCACGACGCCCTCATCGCCACCAACACCGACGTTAGATTGTCTAAAATTGCCCGCGTTGGTTAATATCTCTTGCATTAACAGCTTATGTGTCTGTAATAAGTGATCTAGTCTTTTGTGATCTAGTGTTGAGAGTTTGTCGTAGACAGCAATAGCGCCGTTCACTTCGGCTATTTCTCTCATGCTCCCCATTACCCGTTTGCCCTCTAAAATAGCGGTCACTTTTTCAGCGCCCAGTGTATTGCCTTCAATCGCTAGCGTGCCCGTGATGGTTTTTATTTTATTCGCTTTGCGCAGTGTCGGTGTCATTGCTGTCGGCGCTAACACCTCCAGCTTGCCGACTATTTCACTGATCAAGCTGACTTGATTTAATATTTCATTGGTGATGATAAAAGGGGGCGTATAGCTCATTGTGATGTTTCTCGCACATCCACTTTGCCCGTAACCACCGCAGAGATAAGCGCCGTGCGTTTCTCTTTGAGGAGTTCTATTGATTTGGTGGCTTTTGCGATGAGGGTGTCTATTTTTTGGGTTTTATCATCGAGGTAGGTGGCGATGGCTTTTTGTTCTTCTTTTACTGGTATAGATATAGGCATATTGCTAACAAACTCTACACTAGCTCTAGGCATTTTTGAACCAAAAGTTGACCCATCTACAATGTCAATAAATGATTCCGATAACATGCTGTAAAATGCAAATTGTGGTACTGTATTTTTATTTGGTCTATAAACTAGAATATCACCAAATGCTACGCCATCATCTTGACATTGGTACACTTTTGCTAAGTATGGTCGTAGTTTACCAAATAATATATCACCTTTTTGAAAAGCAACATCTTCACCTTGATAGTTTGACTCAGTATCTACAAGCTTACCGCTCCAGCTTTCTATATTTTCTAAAGCAATAACTTTTTGTTTTTGAATAGATACTTTTTCTGTTTGTAATGAGAGTGCATACTTCAGTTTCTTAACCTCCCACCCCTCAGGAATCTCCCCTAACCACTCAACACCACTGTCGATCATCTTCGCATGAGGGTCTAGCCCTTTGGTGACGGCGTGGGAGATGAGGGCTTGGCGTTTCTCTTTTAGCAGGGCAATGAGACAGCTCTGCTTTTCGATGAGGGTGTCTATCTTCTGCGTAGCACGGTCTAGGTAGGTGGCTATGGCTTTTTGTTCTTGGAGGGGAGGAAGTGGCAACTGTATATTCATAAAAGTTTCAGTTCTAACAACCTTTCTTAATCCTGTATAAAAAGGTTTGAGTCCTTTATATTCATCAATTGATAAATAATAATAGTATATAAACTCAGGGATACTTTTACTATTGCATCGTGCTACATTGTATGCACCAGTAATCATGCCTTTATTATGTGACATTCCAATAGTTCTAGGTGTTTCATCTATATCAAATAAGCAAAAAATTATATCTTTCTTCTTAACAGCTTGATATGTGTCAAATTCTGCTGGAAACTTACCTTTTCCACTCTCAATGTCTCTAACTTTAATACCTTGGAGGGTTAAAGATAACAGTATATAGTCGTTTGAATTTTTGCCTACAAGATGCTTTACAAAACTAAAGGCTTGTTTGTTTCGTAATATATTCCATTCCGTAGGAACTTCACTTAACCACTCAACCCCACTCTCTTTATAACTTTCATATTGTTTATAACGCATTAAATTCTCCAAGCTCTGCTTCTATTGCTTCTACTGATGGCAAAGATGATTGTAGGTTTTCGGGGAGTGATTCTGTTATCTCATATTCGCTCACACCCATTGGTGAATTGACATTTTTCAGCGCATATTCCACCACGATTTTGTTCTTACTGCTGCAAAGCAAAATACCAATGGTCGGTGCGTCGTTTTCATGTTTTATCTCGCCATCAACCGCCGCTAAATAGAAGTTAAGCTTGCCTGCCATTTCTGGCGTAAACGGAACTGCCTTTAGCTCGACAACTACATAGCAATGCAACTTGGTATGATAGAACAGAAGGTCAATATAAAAATCTTGGTTGCCCACGTTGATTTCAACTTGTTTGCCAATATAAGCAAAGCCTGCACCGAGCTCTAGTAGAAACTCGGTGATATGTTTCACCAAGCCATTTTCTAATTCTCGCTCTTTAAAATCTTTGGTGAGGGTGAGGAATTCAAAGTTATAAGGGTCTTTGAGTAGTTGATTGGCAAGATCGGAGTCTACTTTTGGCAGGCGGGTTGCAAAGTTATTGAGTGCTTTACCTTCACGATGATAAAGCTCGCTTTGTATTTGCAGTGACAGTATTGAGCGACTCCAGCCAAATTCAATCGTATGAGAGACATAAAACAACGCCTCTTCAATCGTTTTACACTTTGAAATGATGACAAGATTTTGCCCCCATGGGACTTGAAACAGCACATCAAAACCAGGATGTTCAATAGGGTGACAGCTTGTCACCCTATTATCAATATTCTGCTGATAAAATTGATACCACCTTCTTATTTGTCTTATATTCTCGTAAGAAAAGCCTTTCACATCAGGAAATGCTGTCATTAAATCGCGACTGACTTGCTTTAAGAAACCACTGCCCCAGGTCGCATCCTGCTGCTTTTCGGTAATGTCTTGTCCGAGTTGCCAATAAAACGCCAGTAGCGTGCTATTGACTTTAACAGCGGCTTTCACCTGTGCTTGCTGAAAACGGGCTTTAAGATGACTTATCCATGTTTGATAGTCAGGTGTTACCATCTTGCCAGTTATCTTATCAGGGACAGTATCCGCTACATTATCTACTCCCTTGGCCATTAAGCATTAACCTCACTTAACAGCGCGACGATTTCTTGGGTTAGATTATCTAACTCTGCATCTATCTCCTCTAACGCTCGTGGTGGCAGATACTCATAGAAGTGACGATTAAAGGGGATTTCATAGCCCACAATGCCTATTTCACCGTCTTGAGTATCACACTTCTTCTCGTCTATCCACGCTAATGGCACATGTGGGGTGACTTCACGTTTAAAATAGTCATTAATATTTTCACAAAGTGGTATGTTCTCGTAATCACGCAAATCAGCATTGGCTTCTAACTTGCCTTTGGCATCTTTACAAAGCTCGGCGTCATCATCATGGGATGCAATATGCTTTTGAATGAGTTTAAATTGCGTAGCAGAGAGTTTGACATCAAGCCGTTGTTTAAAGATATCACGACTGTTCATTTTATCTTCTGACATTTTGGCAAGTGAGGTTAAAACATCGTCTCCTAGTTTGGCTAATTTGATAAACGCTTTATCGGCTTTTAATGCCTCTAATCGGTCGGTTTCGTGTGGGTAAAAGCTTAGCTGTAAAGGGCGTTCAACGGTAATGCGTCGGTAGCCAAAGTCGGTGGTATCAAACTGCTTTGATGTTTTACTTTCACTCATCTCGCTATAAGTTTGAACGATACTTTCAATCTCTGACTCTTCTAAATACTTACGCTTAGAGCCTAACGACTTTCGCATTGAAGAGCCCATATCCGAAGCATTGATAAGCTGTACTTTTCCTTTTCGCTCTGCACTCTTGTTGTTAGAGAGTATCCAGATGTAAGTAGCGATGCCCGTGTTAAAAAACATATCATTAGGCATGGCAACAATGGTTTCAAGCAGGTCGTTTTCTAATACATAACGACGAATCTCACTTTCACCCGAGCCTGCGCCACCTGTAAACAGCGGAGAGCCATTTAAGATAATACCTATACGCGAGCCACCCTCACGCTCTGGGCGCATTTTGCTGATAAGGTGAAGCAAAAACAGTAACGAACCATCACTTACACGCGGTAAACCTGCACCAAAGCGACCGTTAAACCCTTGCGTTTCGTGCTCTGCTGATACTTCCGCCTGCACCTTTTTCCATTCCACACCAAAAGGAGGGTTAGAGAGCATGTAATCAAATTTGTTACTGCCAAGCTGATCACCACTTAACGTATTGCCATGCTTGATATTGTCAACCTTTTCACCCTTGATCATCATATCGGCTTTACAGATGGCATAAGACTCGCCATTAAGCTCTTGACCATAGGTCACCAGCGTGGCATCACGATTAAGCTCATGCACATATTCACTACCAGATGATAAGAAGCCGCCTGTGCCTGCTGTCGGGTCATACAAACTGCGCACTACACCTTTTTTAGTCAAAACATCATCATCAGTAGAGAAGAGCAACGAGGTGGTCAGGCGCACAATGTCGCGCGGGGTAAAGTGTTCACCAGCGGTTTCATTCGACGCTTCTGCAAATTTTCGAATAAGCTCTTCAAACATCAAACCCATTTCATGATTACTGATTGTGTCAGGATGCAAATCAAACGAGGCAAACTTTTCAATTAATAAAAAGAGCAGGTTAGCTTCATCCAGCTTTTCTATCTGGGTGAAGAAGTCATATTTCTCAAATATTTCACGGGCATTTTCACTAAACTTACGCAGGTAACTGTCTAAATTATCCAGAATATTCGCCGAATCTGCCATCAATTTTAACAGGGTAAACGTCGAGGTATTATAAAAACAAAACCCTGATTTACGGGTTAAGAAGTCTTTCAACGTCACATCCAGCGATTGACGCGCGTCATGTTCAGCGAGAACCGCCTCACGCGTCGGCTCAAGCACACATTCTAATCGACGCAACAAGGTAAAAGGCAAGATGATTTTACCGTAATCAGATTGCTTGTAATCTCCTCGAAGCAGGTCAGCGGAAGACCAGATAAGTGCCGAGTTGGTTTGATTAGACTGTGAGGCTTTATGTGCCATAAATAGCTATTTCTGATGAAAAGAGTTGTCCTGATTATCCTTGTTCGGGTGCTATTTACAAGCAAAACCCCTGATTCTTTCTTAAATACCGCCCAAAAGAAATATCGCCCCTCCTAGTCAATAAAAATCTTCAGTATTTGTTGGTGAATTTATTCTGCCAGAGTTGCTGGAGTATTTATGGGTTGCATTGTACCAGCTTCTTGATCTACAGTTATATTGTCGTTTAGTGTTATCAATGCTTTTAGTGTTTAAGGATAGATAAATTATGGCTGGAGTTGAACCGACCCCCATTGGTGAGGTACTTAAGAAGTACCAAGATTTGCCCCAAGGTGGCGCTGCGAAGCCGGGAGTAGATAGTGCCGGTAGAATGGTTGATATTAATCTTGAAGCTAAAGCCGTATTTAATTTGCAGGAGTTGCCAGATCTCTCGCGGAAAGGTATATTTTCTAGGAATATTTCACTTATTGGTAAGATGAAGATCCTTGCTAATATAGCTGTTAATAGGTTTACCTCTTGGGCTAGGGGACGTCCAACTAAAGAACAACAAAGTTATTTATCAGCTCTGTTTTATAAAGCGACTGGTTCAGTTTTGCAGGATGGTAAGGCTGGTGGTATATTTGATATGACTGCTAAAGTTCCAATTAATACTGATGATGCCGCAGGTCTTACCATGATGGTGCAATTTGGATTGGCTGAATTTTTGCCATCCAAAGAAGATCAGTTGGCTGTTAGATTTAAGCGCCCTAAAAACAATAAAGCTCTTGAGAACTCAGCAGTAGAATTATTAAGTCAAAGCCGAAAAGATCGGCTTAAAATGGAAGCTCATAGCTTTCTGACGTTGAAATTCCCAGATGTAGATGAAAAAGATCACATTAATCTTGCAGAGGGAAAAATGAGATCCTCAGCCGGTGATGTAATAAAGTCAATGACAGCAGAGCCTGTATGCTTGGGAGATATTTTTAGCTTGGTTTCTGATTTTAATTCGTGGCTGTCAATACGTTACATTTTTGACGGGAAGACTGCTGTTCAGGCGGCCAACGAATTTGATAAAATTTTTGATGACGTCAGTATAAAAAAACATTTTACAGGAATAAGTTCGGTTCCCTCGTTTTTGCTTAGGGCTGCACCAGAAATGTTAAAAGCTGAGCTGAGTGATGATGCTAATCCAAAAACTAAGCGTGTTAAAGCTTCAGCTCCGCTTCTTATTTTATGGCTTGCGAATCGGCTGGGTAAAGAAGTTGTGCAGGGGGAGCGCTCTGAGAAGGAGGATGTGCGAGAGCGCGATGACAACGAGGTTGGCGAGATCAAAAAAGCCATTGAGAATCTAGGTGATAGAGGGATGGAGCTGACGCAGATAAAAGACCATATGGATAGGCAATCTGTAGATGAAAACGTGAAAACCACAGCTGAGAAGGTAATCCAGTCATTGGCAGCAGATCCTTTTCGCTTGGAAATGTTCTTTGACCAAGTTGCTGACTTTAATTTATGGCTTTCAATGCGGAATATGATTGACGGGAAGAGTGGTATTCAGGCTGGTGATGTACTAAACGAATTTGATAAACTTTTTTATGACGTTAGTATGCTGAAAACCTTGGTAGGAAAAAGTTCTCTGGACCCATTGTCGCTTAGGGCTAAAGCACAAGTCTTAGACACTAAACTGAGTGAGGATGCTGGTCTGAAAGCTAAGAGAATAAAAGATTCAGCTCCGCTTTTGATTTCATGGCTTACGGATCGATTGGATAGCGCGGAGGTACAAGAGAGTGTTGATAAACAGGTTGCTAAAGAGTGCTCTGGTGAAGAGATTGCCGAAGTCAAACAAGCCTTTGCCCAACTAGATGCAAGTAATGTGGCTAAGGACTAAGGTGGATAGATAGGTTGTTTTTAACAATAAATACCTAGGAGCCAATAATAATACGGCACCAATATCAGTATCGACTATATCCTTATCATCAATTAATTCCCCGTCACTGCTAATTACAGATCCAAGATTTGCCTTAGTGCCTCTGAGGGATCTCGAGGTACGTACCTTATAACATAAACGCGTTTCAGAAAGACTGCTTAGCAGCATAAGATAACTGGTATTATCCAGGCTATACTTCCTTTGCAAGTTTTCTGTCCATTTCTAACATTAGAGATAACGTAAGAAAACTATCACCACTAAAAAATATTTATTTATTTCCCTAACATCAGAAAAGCCACAAGAATACTTAGGCGTAGATTCTGGAGATATAACAGTAGGGAATGATTGACCATCGTCAAATATGTCAAAAGACAAACCTAAGTTATAAATCCTCCTATTTTTAAGTTTATTATGAAATAATTTCCAAATTATTTGTTGCTTAGTGGTGATTCCACTTTTATATTGTCTTCCAATAAAGGAGCAAGCATGCTCGACGTAGCAGGTTTTATTTCATGGTTTAATATATTGAGACCTTTGCACGAGTCGCGCTAAATAACTGAAAAACAGGTATAATAAGCCTTGCATAATCAATGCCTTTCGGTGGAATTATTTCTTGGAACAGTCTGAAATAAAGTAGTCTAGCAGATTCAATGCTGATTGATCACGATGTTTAAGGCACTGCTGCTACAAAGCCGATAAAAGATCATGGCGCTGGGTAGCGTGTTAAAAATAACAGTCGTGGTAACAGCCATATATGGTTTCCCATTCATACCGGTGTTGATGTAGGGAGCTTTATGTATCCAAAGCGTGACGTAGGGCAATGTTTGTGATTGTGTCAAGAATATCGTGAACATTTCTCTCATAGAAAACATTTGCTGGTTCATGCAAGGCGTCAGACATTTGGTTGTGTCATGGTTTGTTTTTTGTGATATAATGCCGTACATTTTATAAATAATCTATTGTTCATGAATCTTGCGGGCCTTTTTTTGGAGCCTTAAGGTGTGTTGTAATAGCTTGTGTTATTTTCAGTAGAGAGTAATATTCATTAAGGTAACAAATGTTAATTGGTAAAATACTATGAGCAGGTTGATTAAGATTATTTGTTTTTTATGTATTACAATATGTTTTGGTCCTCTTTCGGTTAGGGTTAGGTATTAAGCCATAGTTTGCTTACATACGTGACATACTCTATGTTGCTGGCTAGGGCTTCGACGTGTATGGGGTACAGTCACTGTTAGGTTTTTGAAAATATTATCTTTGGCTGGTAATGCCGGTGAAGATACTCTAAGTTGTGTGACTGAGGTGTGTAGGAGCGGTAGCATTTGTTTAGATTAATTGTCAGCTGGAAGCTAAAAACATGATAGTGAGCGAAGGTCACATTAAGGTCACATTAAGGTCACATTAAGGTCACATTAAGGGCATTTGTGTCACACTAACTAATAGAGTCGGCGCAATAAAGTTCGGGCAATGACTACTATGGAAAGCTGCAGAAGAGCCAGAATCTGGCTGGCACGTTAAAAGTGACATTTAGGTGTTGTAATATCTGGAGTTATTTTCGGTAGAGAGTCATGTTTATTTAGATAGAAAATGTCAGGTGGTAAAATGCTATGAATAGGTTAATTGAGATTATTTATTTTTTCTTTGGTGCAATATTTTTTTGTCCCTTTTCTGACGGGCAAGGTGATCCTGAAAAATTTGAGGATATAGCTGGTCAGTTAAGAACTACTGCTTGCTCTGCTGGAGAAAAAACATTTAATGATCTTGCATTCGGTGTAAATGATAAATGCATTCCGTTGATTAAAGATTGGATAAAAACAAAAGGCACATATGAAAAAGTTAAAACTGATGCTCATGTAGATGAATTGTTTTTTGATTGCGCTGCTTTTATTTACGATGGAGAGATGAGGTGTTTGGAATTACTAAATTGTTATGATAAAAATCAAGTAATTAAAAGGGTGAATGAAAAGGATAGAGAATATATTCCTAAGTTTTACGACGTGAGATGTGACAGGATAGGTAGTGACTTAGGAAAAACGCATGAGAGCTATGACATAATGACAACATATCAGAAAAACAAAGAAATGTTACAGTGTGCTCCTGAGGTCTATGAAATCATTAAGAAAATAGCTGAAAATATGAGCAAGCATGTGGGTAAAAAATATATGAAAATAAAACTCTTTTTTTATTATGATTTCTCCAACTATGGAGGGGCTTTAAATTGGCATAGGGATTGCTGGGCTGGCAGTGTGCGGAATCCTGATTTCCTTGCTTTTGCTGTACTAGATATGACTCTACCTGCTGAAAAAGTTGTTAGCTCACATGCACAAAAAATAGCATTAGGATTAATTAACCAATATTATGAAGATGTTTATGCTGCTACGCGAGGAGATCTGGGAACATCTCCATCTTATGAGCCTATGGATGAGTGTTTTGAGAAGACTGTTTCAGGGCGAGGCTATATGAAGCGGAGTATGAATAACTGCGTCAAACCTCTGAGGGAGCTCAATAACTTCACGGGTAGTGGATATATTGTCGACCAATCGATGGTAAGACGTGATGGTAAAAAAGTAGTACATTGTAGATGGGAGAGAGACTACAAGGCTGATAGATTCTCAGTGGTTATGCGCTGTTACAGTGCCTGTAGTGGCATTGAGATGAATAGGAACTTTGGGTATCAAAAGATAAGAAGTAGTTCTGGTAACAATACATACATTGCTGTAAAGAGGAGTGCTGTACCTAGAGGTTAGGTATTAAGCTTGAGTTTGCCAACTAAGTGATATGTTCTACGTTGCTGGCTAGGGCTTTGGGGTACAGTCACTGTTACGCTTATGATTGACCGGAAACATCTTTGGCTGGTAACGACGGGAGATACTCTAACGTGTGTCTGTTTTAGATGTGCAGCGGCGTATCACCCACTTATAATTTAGTATGTTACTTGAATATTATTCGTAGCCCAGATGATATGGAGGCGCTGTTGAAATGGTCAGAGATAGAGAAGTTGCTGTCTTTAATATACGTCACTAACACAGGTTGACCAGCTATCCTCTGCTGACTTTGTTTGGGATTTATTGTTTGGAATATGGTGTCGCTTATCCAATGTGTAGTTGGCTCAGTGTTTATATATACTCATCCCCTTGAAAGTGTGAAGCTGTTGACTTCTCTAACACACTCTAATCATCTACTACTCTTAGTCTCATGAGGCTTGTCTCGTTTGTTACCTACTCATATCTTCAATGGTAACGGGTATGAAACCTACCTCGAACAGAGGAGCGCGAACAAAAATGTAATGTCCTAAGACCACGCATGATTGGGTTGGTGTGACAATATGACGTCGGCCTATGGCGGTTTGGACGAGCAGCACGACTTAGATGGTTTCATGGAATTCTCGGTAACTTTGGGCAGGTGGTGTATAATATTTGTTTGTTTATGTTATTGTGATGCCTTCATTACTTGTGAAAAGTGAAAATTCTAAGGTTGGTCTGCCAGAGTGAGTTATAGTATGTTTAGTATCGTTCAGTCTTGTTGCTGT
>JASXSV010000066.1 GCA_030674915.1 Candidatus Endonucleibacter bathymodioli | reverse complement strand
GGGGCTTATGCAGCGTTATCGTGCAAAGGTATCAACGTATTTAAAGTGGGTGTACCAGATAGTGGTACTGGATCTTTACTCGCTACGCATCATTGGCTGGGCAGCATATAAGTGTATGATAATTATGTTGATAAACATCGCATAGAGATGAAACAAAATGTGGCGTAGAAATGTATCTCCTAAAAAGAAGACAGATGCTGGTTTGTGTAAAGGTATAACAAACTTTATTTTCTATTTATTGATTGAGTTGGTAATATTTTTTGTGGTATGATCTTTCCATGATTTTTTTGGAGAGTATTATCTCTAACAGACGAAACTTATTGTAATGCTAAGAATGAGTATTGTTGTATTATGATGACTACTGTTTTTGTAAGAAGATAATTTTCATTTAATTATAAAATAGAAGGTTGTAAAACGCTGTGAATAAGTTAATTAAAACTATAGTTTTTTTATTTGGCATGATATGTTTTATTCATTTTTCTTATGGGCATGATGAACCAGAAACGGCTGAGCAGGTAGGTTCACAGTTAAAAAGTCAGGCTTATTCTGCGGGAGAAAAGAACTTTAATCGTATTGCCTTTGGTATAACTGAGGAAAGTGTTGAGGCGATTAAAAGTTTGATGGAAAAAAATGGTATTGGTGTTAATTCGCCTACAGATAAAGGTCATGCAGATGAAGTGGTTGTTGGTGTTACTGTTTTTGTATGCAATGGCGAGATGATCTATTGCAGCGTAGCTCCTCATGAGGATCATAATACTGTAATTAAAAGAATAAATAAAGATTGTATAAAAGGTATTTCTAACTATTACGATTATTCATTGGTTGAAAGGGTACTTGGTAATGAAAGTTTAAAAAAATCTCATGATCGGTATAACATAATGACAATGTCTCAAGAAGACCAGAAAGGTTTAGAAATAGCTCCTGAAATATATGAAATTATTAGCAAAATAGTTGGAAATATTAAGCAATATGCGACTAGTGAATATATGAGTATGTCGTTTGCGTTTTATTATGATGACTCCGAGTTTAAAGTTGGTCTAGATTGGCATAGAGATTGGTGGGTGAGAGATGGCAGAAACCCTAATATTCTTGCCTTTGCTGTACTAGATGTGACTCTACCAGCTGAAAATAATGTAAGGAATCATGCACAAATAAAGTTAGGATTAATTGACAAAAAGTATCAAAATCAATACCTTCCTAAAGGATTAGTGCTAGAGAGATTCTCTCCAGATTATGAACATAGGCTTGTGTCAATGGGAAACAATGTGGGCTGTATCAGAGGAATACAAAGATTGGGAGTTTATAGTCTGGAGGATAATAATTGTGTTAGACGGCTGATAGAGCTCGATAACTACACTGGGAGTGGATATATTGTCGACCAATCGATGGTAATAAACACTAATGAAATATTAGTACACTCTAGGGATTGCAGAAAGTACAGAGCTAAGAGGCTAACAATGATTATTCGCTGTTCCAGTTTTGAGCATGAAAATGAGTTGAAAGAGGACTCATCTTATAAAAAGACAAAAATTATTGGAGATATGGAGAAATACATTGCTATACCGAGCGGGGCATGATCAGAATCCATTGTCTTTAGGAATGTACAGCCTTAGCGATGAAGGGGTGAAGGGGTGAAGGGGTGAAGGGATGAAGAGATGACGCTATATATGAAATAGCATCCATGCGCCTACTTTTAGGATTATCTCGACCCTGTAAATAACTATGTTCCTACTATTAGGGCCTAATATTAGTACCTATTACTATTATTGGCATTTTGGTCCAAATTTTCCTTCTGCACTGTTGTCTCCATCCTCTCCATCCTCTGCATCCTAGTTATCTGACAACCAAGACATCATCATGGCCTCCAATTCTTGTTCTTGTATTGCTTGTTGTCGCTCACTTGCTGTTAGTGGTCGTGTTGTGCGTATTTTGTTATTTCTTTTATCTGTATCGTCTGAGTTAGTTCTGGCTGATTCACATTGTATGCCCGTCAGAAGTGGAATAATATAGCAAATCGTATCATGTACTGACTTTCTAACATGGGTAGACAACTTCGAGAGACCTTTAGAGATATATCTTCCTGGACTTTTCCAGCCGCCGATTTTAACCGCAATCTTCTTGAACTGCGAAACTATCCGATATCCGAATTTTCTTTGTGGCACAATTTCTTTCTTAGTAGTGTGATCTGGAATATTGGCCTCTGTTTTTACATTTAAATTTGTGTTATTCATTATAAGTAATTCTCC
>JASXSV010000024.1 GCA_030674915.1 Candidatus Endonucleibacter bathymodioli | reverse complement strand
TATTTAACATTGCTAGATAAATACAAACGTCGATAATAAGAACATAGACACATTCTGAAATGTTTCTTCCCTATCCACTGAGACGGTGTTGATAGTTGTTACCCATAATATGATGCTCTCCACAAATGGGAACTCTACACACCGAGACACACAATGGTAGTACGTCGCAGTACCTTTAGGGAAGGTGCGCTGATGGATGCCAGTATTATCGGAGCTCTTAATTTCATCAAGAGCAAAGCGATGTGAGTGATCCCGAGATGCATTAAACCAAGTAGGTGAATCAATGGCACTTAGGCACTTAGGCATGAAGGTGCATATCGGTGTCGATGCTCGAACCCTGCTGACACATAGCCTTGCTGCTACCGGTGCCAACAAGCACAATCCTCAATCAAACTAAACATCTACAGCTTGGTGATGAGGAATTCATCTTCGCCGATGCCCAGTTATCGTAGCGCAGAAAAACGGGAGGAGTTGAAATACATAGATGTCTACTGGCATATCGAGGAGCGTCCAAGAAGAGTAAGGGCTTGGAAGAAGTATCCATGGATCAACAAAGTTGTGATCAATATCGAACACATAAAAGCCAGTGTACGAGCAAAGGTTGAGCATCCGTTTCGGATCATCAAAAGTCAGGGCGGATTCACCAAAGCTAGCTGCCGAGGCTTAGCTAAGAATGACAGCAAACTGGCCATGTTATTGGCTCTGGCGAACATCGTTCGAGTGGGGCAAATGCTCAAAACTAGGGGCAGTGTGCCTGTATGTCGGAAAATCGCATGCAGGCACTGACAAGCTAGCAAAAATTGGACTATTAAACTACGAATGGACCGCAATGTGTCAATGCACTTAAAAGCGGGACTTAATCGTATATTCCCTTTGCTTCATTTTTGTTTTGCCTGGACTGAAGCTATAAATTCGTATCCTTTACACGTTATGAGATACGCGCATTCTGGAAACCAGCGGGCATGCTCTACAAATGGTATATCATCGGTCTCCCAGTTACGCAGCCCCAATCCACAATGGAAACATTGGACGCAGTCTGACCTGTTTACATAGAAAAAACCAGCTGCAGCCATATCTTTTGGCTTTTGGGGTAAGGAAGTAGGCCAGTTTGTATAGGAGCTTCTTCTTGCTTCGTTGCTGATATAATCAGCGTGTTTGGGTGGTTCGCATACGTTTTGGTTAATGCTGCTGTTCTCGGAGCAATGAGTTCCTATAGTAATATTATTGAGCATGCTGGTGGGGCTGCTTCTGGAGGAGATGTTTTCTGTGGTGTTAGCGTCGGTGTCGACAGTAATACTGGTATCAGAAGGGTCCTCTGCTATGTTTAGTTGCCGCAAGGGTAAGTAAGGTAGAAAATTATTAAGAGGAGCGTGTAATGTTCTACGAGGCTTTATCTTATCATCGTCATGCACTGGATCATTATTGTTTTTTTTACCGATAATATACGCACAATGAGGCGAAATTTGATGATGAATATCATAGGGGTTATCACCTACCTTCCAATCTGTATACGTGCATCCACAACAAAAGCATCTGCATTTAGTCGTCGTACCAGTATCTGTTTCCGTATAATAAAAACCTACTCGAGCCATATCAGCATGAAGTAAGTTATGGATATCAGGAAATGTTGAAAAGGAGTTCAGTCGCGTGTGTTCATTCTTCATAGAATCATGACGTGAAGATTGCTCGCAATATTCACTGGTAGTATGAAACACACAAAAATGTTGTTCTAATGGTGGAATAATAGGTCGGTGATAGTGCTTTTTGGATAAAAAATCCTGATCATAGTTCGTTGTTAACCAAGGCAAAGTGCTATTGAGCTGTTTTCTCAAGGAGTATTCATTTGTGAGTGCATGAGGATGTGGCGCTATTTTTTTGTTATCTGCTGTATGTTTAATAATGCTGTGTAATGCACTCGCTACTTCATTTTTAAGGCTGTTATATTTTTTGTTCTGTGCTGGGAAACACAATATTGTTTGACCACACTCATCTGGTAGGCGTGCGTCATGATTGTGCCAGCCTGAAAGGGCGGGAACGCAATGACCTCCGGTGGGGATGCTGATGGTAGCCGTTCCCTTGCCATTAAGTAGTAGACGCCACTGCCAAGTTTGTTTGATGCTACCTGATGGAGTGATCATGAGGCTCCCTGCCTCTGGGAACAAGCTGACATTTTTGTGGGGAGCTTGTTTTGTATATGTATCTTGCTGAAGAAGATGTGCTGCAAGGGGTGAGTCATCGTCATAAATGACTGAAAAAATAAACTCTGAGCTTGATTCTACTGGGATATCCCATTCCAGGTGAGCCTCTCCAGATTCAAGCTGATATCCGGAGCGACAGAAAAGTGTACTCTTACTGAAGGTTTCAGGAGTGGAATGGCTGAGCGGTTGATGCTCGGTATTTCGATCTTCACTGAAGTGAATAGTCCTAGGAGGAGTATTGAAAATATATCTATATGTCCTCAGGTTTGTCTTATGTTCAAGACATAAAATTTCTGATAATAACTCTGGAGAGTAAAGGCTTGACATGGCCTGCCAAAAAAACGTTCTGAGAAAGTTGTCATCTTTATTGCTATTTGCCATAACATTGCAAGATAAACTTAACTTAAACAGCAGTAATAGCAAAAAAATCCTTATAGATCTGGTATTGACGTTAATACTCATGGCTTTAACTATTATCTCCAGTATTTTTTGTTAAAAAAGGTGTGCTGCAGTGGTGTTTACTGATTTTATATGCCGTTACCATTGAAGGTGATAGCGGTTAGTAACTCCACACTTTTGATGGAAAATTGGTCTAGTCATTAATTCCTGAGTTTAATATTGTTTGTTTGCTCACAATCAGATATGAGCTAACTTGAAACAAATAGAGACTCAAATTTAAAAGTTGAGCCATAGTACAGGAAAACGGGGAGGGGTGTGAAAGATGAATTTGCAATTAAAAACAGTTATCTTTTTTCAAAAAAATATAAGGGCTTTTGTATGAATCACAAGTTTGTTTCTATACTCGTTACCATTGATGGCTTGAGCAGTCAAGAATCCCATATTTTAAAGGAGAATGGTGATAAGTATATTTTCTCTATGTGAGACCTTTGCACTAGTCGCGCTAAACAACTAAAAATCAGGTATAATAATCCTTGAACAATCAATGCCTTTCGGTGAAATTATAGCTTAGAAAAATCTGAAACAACGCAGTCTAGCAGATTCAATGCTGATTGATCACGATGCAGTGAAAGAACTCGACTCTGTCTATGAACTCATTGATTGGGCTCGCTTAGAGCATCATCTGAAAGATATACATTCAAGTTCTCGAGGCGAAAAGGCATGGCCTCCACTGATGATGTTTAAGGCACTGCTGCTGCAAAGTTGGTATAAATTAAGCGATTCGGCCCTAGAGAAACAACTTGCTCGCGATCTTTTATTTCGTCGATTTATTGCGCTCGACATTTCAGAGTCAGTGCCGGACCACAATACTTTTTGGCGATTTAGACAGAAGCTCGATAAGTTGTTGCTTATGGATAAATTGCTTCAAGAAATCAATTCCCAGCTTATAGATAAAGGTCTTTATATTAAATCTGGAGGTATCAGTATTGTTGATGCTAGCGTAATTGAGGCTAAACAGTGTCGCCCAAATAAGGATAAATACAAGCACTCAACACAGGATCCTGACGCGAAGTGGAACGTGAAAGTAGGTTCTGACGGGAAGAGTAAAAGTACCTACGGCTTTAAAGCGCATATAAATGTCGATGAGGATGGGCTGATAAAATCGAGCGGTTACACAGCAGGAAATGTTCACGATTCAAATTGTTTCACTGAGCTATTAGATAGTGAAGAGTCGTCTGTTTATGCGGATAGTGCCTATTCCAGCAAGAATCACAGTGAATGGCTGGATGATCGAAATATTGATAATAGAACGCGTATTTTAGTCATAAGTGCGCCCTTAAAATTTATGCAGCTAACGCCATTTCACTATAAATCTCATCAGGTGTTTTAAAGTCTAACAGTTTTCTTGGTCTTTGGTTTAGTCGGTTTTGTATATCTAAAATTTCTTTGTCAGTGACATTATCCAAAGATTGGCTTTTGGGCAAATATTGTCTTATCAAGCCATTATGATTTTCATTCAAACCTCGTTCCCACGAGGAGTAAGGGTGAGCAAAATAGGTATCTACGTTAAGCTTTTTCTTGATTTTTTCATGAAAGGAAAACTCCTTTCCGTTATCAAATGTGATCGTGAGTAAGTCTGTTTGGTAAGGCTTGAGCATCGTTATAATTGCTTTCGTCACCACGTTAGCGTGCTTTGAAGGAACACGTTTTACCAAATTTAATTTACTCACTCTTTCCGTTAATGTAACCAGTACACCCTTGTGTCTTTTGCCAAATACAGTGTCTGCTTCCCAATCGCCTAAACGTATTTTTTGATCCACAATTCCAGGTCGATCATCAATGCTAACACGGTTTCGGATCTGGCCTCGTGCATCGGGCTTTCCTGTTCTTTGCTTATACTTCTTGTGCCGAAGATGTTGATACAAGCAACCACCCTCAGCTTTGTCCTCTCGAATAAACTGGTAAATCGTAGCGGGACATACAGAAGGTTGATTATCTCGTTTAAGGCGTCCTTGTATTTGCTCAGGGCTCCACTGCTTACTTAGTCTGTCAGTAATTTTATCTTTCAGTTCAGCTACCATCTTGGTCGCTTTTGGTTTCTGTTGATGACGTTCCTGCGCAAAATTATGTGCTTGCTTCGGGCGATAACCTCTAGCCCCTGTATTTCTAGCCAATTCTCTTTTAACGGTACTCAAATCACGCCTTAAGTCTTGGGCGATAATTTCATTTGAAACTCCTGCTTTTTTCTCTGACCAAATCTGGTATCTTTCTTCTTGAGTCAGGTGGGTATAACGCTTATTCATAAGTGGTCTCATATTGGTTTTTGGTCGAACCGTGAGTGTACCCTCTGGCTCAACTTTTTCAATATGGCGCACTTATGACTAAAATCCGCGGAATAATAAAACGTGCTTATCGAAATAAGCCATTAACAGAACATGATAAGTGCTTTAACCGTTTACATTCTGGCATGCGCTGCACTGTGGAGCGAGTATTTGGCGTTTTGAAATTACACTACGGCATGGCGAAAGCTCGTTATCTTGGCTTAATCCGAAACCACACACGTTTTGAAATAATGTGTGTGGCGCACAATATTAAACGAGGTTTATCGATTCAGCAGGCAGGTTGCGTCTGAAAATCGAAAATGAAGGGTGAAATGGCTCGAATGGCGCATATTCGAACTGTAATCGTGTTTTTAAGGCTTTATCCTCAAAAAAATACGATTTAATTAATAGTGGGGCTTATGCAGCGTTATCGTGCAAAGGTTTCTATGTGTTTAAATTTCTTTTCTTGAAGGCTTGAATAGTTTCAGGAGATTGGCATTGATGAGAACGGTCAAAGATGATAAAACCATGGCTGTGCCGGCAACAATAGGACTTAACCGTTATCCAGTAATAGGGAAAAGAACTCCCGCAGCTATAGGAATACTTAACGCGTTATAGGAAGCGCCAAGTGAATTTTTTTAATATTGGGCAGTGTTGCACGGCGCGACGGGTCGGTAATAGTCATGAACTCTGCAAGATGATTGTCTATGGCTATATAAACCTGTGTTTGTCCTTGCTCAGAAAAAGTGTCATCCTGAAGCTTTAGAGGACTTATAGGAATGTCTTTGAGGCTCATCAATTTTTATTGATGCATGATTTATTTTTGGTCAGTTTGTCCCAGAACCAGAGACTTTAGTTGCCGTCATTGAGCATGCACCATTTTCTTGAAACCTAGTTGATGTAAAAAACAGCTATATCTGTTGCTCACTCAAGGCATTAGTTGAAATTGGTTTTGATTACGCTTTGAACGCTCTTGTGACAAATAGGGCATTCTTTCATAAATGCTATGCACCCTGAGCAGCAGCAGAAATGCCCACAGGGAGACAAGGTGAAGGCTATTTCCAAGAGATTGCATCTTTTACATTTATACAGTTCTTGCAGTTCATTCCTTTCTCTCTCTAGTTCTGCGCGCTCTTGAGTATCTGGTATTGCTGCCGTGGCCTCCTGTTCGCTGGTACGGATAGAAGAATAGTCCTGATCGCTTTTTTCCTTTATTTCTATTTCATGGATAATGGTTGTAAGTTTTTCTTCAGTAATATCTACAGTTAGCGTTAAGGGTAACATTTCATTGTTGAAACGCTCGATTGCGGCATTGATGTGATCGATATTGAATCCCCTCTCTTGTAGTCTCTCAATTACAAGGTGTTCTTCTTTTAGAATATTAGTCATCACAAGAATGTGCAGGCCTAAGCCGCATGATGAGCATTGCAATATTTTAATGTATTGGCCGAGGTCTTGCCGGTTAAATAATTTATCTTTTAAACGTATGGCAGCCTCTTTGATAGTTGTTGGCGTGATGACGTTATTAGTGTTATGTGCAATCACAAAATTCGTACCTTGATCTATCAAATTGCATAATTGTTCGTTGTTTGTTGTTTGCTCCGCAGAGGCAGTAGCGCATAAAGATCGATCATCTGAGCGCTGTAGCGACTCATTTCTATAGCCTTTGTTAGTGTCTACGGCCTGATATTCTATATTATTAGCGTTTGGGGTATTAGCTGTATTGGGATAAGGAAGAGATTCCTCTGTTATATTAGGCAGTTTCGACGTAAATAAGGACGCGTTAGATAGAGAGTTGTGTGAAATAGATTCAAGAGAATTCTCTGCGGTATTTAAAGGCTGCTGGCCAACTGCTCTACTCCAGGCATCATCCTGTTGCTGTTCCTCTTCCCTTTTCTCTTCCTCTCTCTTTGCTTCTTGCTCCTTTTGTCTTGTCTGGATTGAATCTATAAATTCGGATCCTTTACACGTTATGAGATACGCACATTCTGGAAGCCAGCGGGCATGTTCTACAAATGGTTCATCATTTGGATCCCAGTTACGTAGCCCCCCGCCACAATGGAAGCAGCGGACGTAGTCTGCATAGTTCGTGTAAAAAAAACCTGCTTTTGCCAGAGCCTCTGGCATGTGACTTAACGAACTATGCCAGTTCTTATTCTTATAGGAGTCTCTTCTTATACTTATGTCGCTATAAGAAGGGTATCTGGGTCCGCATGCGTTTTGGTTAATACTGCTGTTCTCGGAGCAATTAGATCCTATAGTGATATTATTGCTGCGGGAAGGGGTGCTTTTTGAGGAGATATTTTTTATGGTGTTATCGTCGGTGTTGACGATAATGCTGGCTTCAGAAGGGTCTTCTGTTATGCGTAGTTGCTGCTTGGGTAAGGAGAGAGCAGCTAGAGAATTATTAAGAGTGTCGTTTAATATTCTACGAGGTTTTGTTTTATCATCGTCATGTATGGGGAGATTATCGTTTTTTTCACCAGTCATATAGGCACAGTTAGGAGAAATTTGTTGATGAATGTCATAGGGGTTATCATGCTCCTTCCAATTTGTATACGTATATCCACAACAAAAGCATTTACATTCAGTAGTATTGCCTGTATCGGTGTTCGTATAATAAAAACCTACTCGAGCCAGATCAAAATTAGATAAGTTCTGGATATCAGGAAATGTTGAAAAGGAATTCAGTCGAATGCGTTCACTCTTCATAGAATCATGACGTGAAGGCTGCTCAATTTGTGGTTTAGATTGAACTCCGCAGCATTCACTGGGATTATAAAAGACATGAAAATATTGTCTAGATGGTGGAATAATCGGGCGATGATAGTGCCTTTTGGGTAAACAATCCTCACCATAGTTAGTTGGTAACCAAGGCAAAGCGCTATTGAGCTGTTTTCTCGAGGAGTGTTCCTTTGTGAGTGTATAAGGAGGCAGCGTTATTCTTTTGTTCTTTTCTGTGTGTTGAAAAATGTTATTTAATGTACGCGCTATTTCCTTTTTGAAGCTGTTATATTTTTTGTTCTGTGCTGGGAAACGCAATATTGTTTGGCCACACTCATCTGGAAGTCGTGCATCATGATTGTGCCAACCTGAAAGGGCTGGGACGCAATGACCTCCGGAGGTGGTGATGGTAGCCGTTCCCTTGCCATTAAGTAGTAGACGCCATTGCCAAGTTTGTTTGATACTACCTGATGGGGTGATTATGAGGCTCCCTGCCTCCGGGGGGAAACTGACATTCTTGTGGAGAGCCTGTTTTGTGTGTGTATCTTGCTGAACAAGAGGAGCGGCAAGGGGTGAATCATCGTCATAAATGACTGAAAAAATAAATTCTGCGCCGGACTCTACGGGGATATCCCATTCCAGCTGACCATCTCCAGACTCAAGATGATATCCGGAGCGACAGAAAAGTTTACTCTTGCTGAAGGTTTCAGGAATGGAGTGGCTTAGCGGTTGATGCTCGGTACTTCGATCTTCACTGAAGTGAAGAGTCCCAGGAGGAGTATTGAAAATATATCTATATGTTCTCAGGGTTGCCTTATGTTCAAGACATAAAATTTCGGATAATAACTCTGGAGAGTACAGTCCTGACATGGCTAGCCAAAAAAACGTTCTGATAGAGCTATCATCTTTATTGCTATTTGCCATAACATTGCAAGATAAAACTAACTTAAACAGCAGTAATAGCAAAATAACCATTATAGATCTGGTATTGACGTTAAGACTCATGGCTTAAACTATTATCTCCAGTATTTTTTGTTTAAAAAGTAAACAGTAAGTGTGTTTGTTGATGTTATGTGCCAGCTACCCTTGAAGGTGAGAGCAGTCAGGAGCCTCACATCTTAAAGGAGAGATGATAATTATATTTTCTCTATGTCGTGCTACAGCATTGTCTGTAGGCGTGTGTCACAGGTTAATATAATTACCTTGAGGCCAAGTAGGTCATGCGTTGAATGGTATCCACAGAGTTATGGCTCTGTGGATCTGAAATAGTCATTAACTCAGCAATCTAATTGTCTAAGGCTATATAACTCGGTGTTTGTCCTTGCCCAGAAAAAGTTCCAGCCTGAAGCCTTAGAGGGCTTATAGAAATGTCTTTGAGGTTCCTCATTTTTTCATTGTTTAGCATGATTTGTTTTTGGTTCGTTTGTCCCATAACTAGCGACTTTAGCCGCCGTCATTGAGCATTCACCATTTTATTAAAACCTAGTTAATGTGAAAAACAGCTATATCGGTTGCTCATTCACGGCATTGGTTTAAATTGGTTTTGATTACGCTTTGAACACTTACTTTACAAAGAGGGCATTTTTTCGTAGAAGTTACGCACGATGCGCAGCAGCAGAAATGCCCACAGGGAGCCAAGGTAAAAGCTACTTCCAAGCGATTGCATATTTTACATTTATACAGTTCTTGCAGTTCATTTCTTTCTCTCTCTAGTTCTGCGCGCTCTTGAGTATCGGGCATGTCTGCCTTGGCCTCCAGTTCACTGTTACTGATAGAAGAGTAGTTCTGACAGCTTTTTTCCTTTATTTCTAGCTCATGGATAAAGTTGGTGATTTTTTCTTCAGTAATATCTATAGTTAGCGTTAAGGGCGACATTTCACTGTTGAAACGTTTGATTGCGGCATTGGTGTTAGCGATATTGAAGCCTTTCTCTTGTAATCTCTTAATTACACTGCGTTCTTCATTTATAATATCAATCATCGCATAAATGTGTGTTCCCATCAAGTTTTGCAAATTTTTAATGTCGAGGTCTTGCTGGTTCAATAACTTATCTTTTAAACGTATGACAGCCTCTTCGATTGCTGCTGGGGTGATCGTATGGTCATATCCCTTCAAGAACTGCGCACCTTTTTCTAAAAATGAACATAATTGTTCGTTTGTTGTTTGCTCTGGAGTGGCAGTAACGCAAAAAGATTGCTCATCTGCGTGCTGTATCGACTCCCCTCTATATCCTTTGTTAGTGGCTGCGGCCTGGCCTTCTATATTATTAGTGTTTGGGGTATTTAAAGACTTTTGCTCATGTGCTTCATGCATTTCTTTTTTTAGTCTATCTTCTCTCTGACGGTTGTATTCAAGGCATGCGTCGCGCTGTGCCACTACATGTGCGCATTCCGAGGCCTGTTGGGCATGTCTTACCCAAGGGTCATCTAATATACCCCAGTCATATATTGTAGTGTCACAGCAGTAGCAATTAGTCCTTGTTCTATCACCTGTATACCACAAGCCCGCTTCTGCCATATTTTTTGTCATTTTAGCATAACGAGTAGGGAAATTTGAAAAAGTATTAATTCTTACCGAGAGCTCTTTATAACTAGGGTTGGCGAGTGTATCTAAGTTAACGCCCATCGTACCAATACTGCTGTTTAGGAAGTAGTCATATCCTGTAGTAAAATTATTACTATTGTTGGCGGAGGCACTTTCTGTTAAATCATTACGTTGTGGCTGAACCAAGGGAGCATTAGTTAGAGTCAGATCGTTGTTAGAAATACCATTCTCTGGATTATTTGAAGTATTTAAAGGCTGCTGGCCACCTGCTTTCTTCAATGCATTTTCCCTTTCTTGTGCCTTTTCCTCTGCTATCTGTTTCTTGTGTTTTGTCTGGACTAAATGTATGAATTCGGGTCCTTTACACTCTAGTAGATACTCACATTTTGGAGACCAGCGGGCATGTTCTACAAATGGTTCATCACCTAGCTCCCAGTTACGTAGCCCCACGCTACAATGGAAGCAGCGGACCAAGTCGTGGGTGGCTGCGTATAAAAAACCTGCTTGCGCCAGAGCCTCTGACATGCATCTTAAAGCATGAGGCCAGTTTTTATAGGAGGCCTGTCTTATCGTGAGGGAGCTATAAGTAGGGTATTTGGGTTTGGATGAGTTTTGGTCAATATTGCTGTTCTCGGAGCAATTAGATCCTGTAGTAAGATCATTACGATTGTTGGTGGGGGTGTTTTCTGTAGTGTTATTATTTGAGGTGCTAGCAATATAGACAGAAGAGCTAGAGCTTTCTGTTATATTATGGCGCTGGGGTTGAATCAAGGGAGTGCTAGTTAGAGCGTTGTGAGAAATACCATTCTCTGAATCCACTGGAGTATTTAAAGGCTGCTGGCCACCTGCTTCATTCAATGCATTTTGCGTTTCTTTTTCATGTTTCTCTTGTGACCTCTGGACTAAAACTATAAATGCGGGCCCTTTACACCGTACTAGATACTCACATTTTGGAAACCAGCGAGCATGCTCTACAAATGGATCATCATTGGGCTCCCAGTTACGTAGCCCCCCGCCACAATGGAAACAGCGGGTATAGTCTTCATGGTCGGTGCTATAAAAACCTGCTTCTGCCAGAGCATCTGGCATGTTATTTAAATAGATAGGCCAGTTCTTATAGGTGTTTCTTCTTACCCAGATGTCGCTATAATAAGGGTGTTTGTGTGCGTATTGGTAAAGATTGCTGTTCTCGGAGTAATTAGATCCTGTAGTAATACCATTACGATTGTTGGTGGGGGTGTTTTCTGTAGTGTTATTATTTGAGGTGCTAGTAATATTGACAGAAGGATGAGAGCTTTCTGTTATATTATGGTGCTGGGGCTGAATCAAGGTAGCGCTAGCTAGAGCGTTGTGAGAAATACCATTCTCTGGAGTTGTAGGAGGATTTAAAAGCTTAAGGTCATCTTCTTTTTTCTTCAGCAGATACGCACATTTTGGGAACCAGTGGGCATGTTCCACCAAGGGATCATCTCCAGGCTCCCAGTTACGTAGCCCTCCGCCACAAAAGAAGCAGCGAACATAGTCATGTGTGTTTGCACAGAAAAAACCCGCTGCTGCCATATCTTCTGGCTTTTGGGTTAAGTAAGTAGGCCAGTTTGTATAGGAGTTTATTCTAGCTTCGTGGCTGATATAATCAGGGTATCTGGGTTTGTTTCCATAAATATGCCCTTGGTGATGGTTGATGTTTGGGGTGGATTCGCTTACTGCAGTAAGATTGGCACTATTTTTTACGAAGGTACTTTCTGTAGTGTTATCATAGGTGTTGACGGCAATGTTGGCATCAGAAGGGTCTTCTGCTATACGCAGTTGCTGTATGGGTAAGGCTATATCAGCTAGAGACTTAGTAAGAGGAACTTGTAACGTTCTACGAGGTGTTTTCTTATCTTCGTCATGTATAGGGTCATTATTGCTTTGCGCACCAGTCATATAAGCACAATTAGGCGAAATTTGTCGATGAATGTCATAGGGGTTGTCATGCTCCTTCCAATTTGTATATGTACACCCACAACAAAAGCATTTGCATTCAGTTGTTACGCCTTTATTCGTGTCCGTATAATAAAAACCTACTCGAGCTAGAGCAACATTAGCTAAGTGCTGGATAAAAGGAAATGATGAAAAGGAGCTAAGTCTTGCGAATTCACTCTTCATAGAATCATTACGTGACGGCCGCTCGATTTGTGGTTTAGATAGACCTTCGCAATATTGACTGGGATTATGAAAGACATAAAAATATTGTCCCGGTGGTGGAATAAGCGGACGATGATATTGCCTTTTGGATAAAAAATCCTGACCATAGTTCTTTGTTAGCCAAGGCAAAGCGCTATTGAGCTGTTTTCTCAATGAGTGTTCATTGGTGAGTGCATGAGAATGCAACGTTATTTTTTTGTTCTTTTCTGCATGTTGAATAATGCTACTTAATGTACGTGCTAATTCCTTTTTGAGGCTGTTATATTTTTTGTTCTGTGCTGGAAAACGCAATATTGTTTGACCACACTCATTTGGAAAGCGTGCATCATGGTTGTGCCAGCCTGAAAGGGCGGGAACGCAATGGCCTTCGGTGGGAGTGCTGATGGTAGCCGTTCCCTTGCCATTAAGTAGTAGGCGCCATTGCCAAGTTTGCTTGATGCTACCTGATGGGGTGATTATGAGGCTCCCTGCCTCCGGGGAAAAACTGACATTCTTGTGGAGGGCCTGCTTTGTGTCTGTATCTTGCTGAAGAAGAGGAGCCGCAATGGGTGAGTCACCGTCATAAATTACTGAAAAAATAAACTCTGCACCAGATTCTACCGGGATATCCCATTCTAGCTGACCATCTCCAGATTCAAGTTGACATCCGGTGCGACAGAAAGGGTTACTCTTGCTGAAGGTTTCAGGAATGGAGTGGCTGAGCGGGTGATGCTCGGTAATTCGATCTTCGCTGAAGTGAGGAGTACCAGGAGAAGCATTGAAAATATATCTATATGTCCTCAGGTTTGCCTTATGCTCAAGACATAAAATTTCTGATAATAACTCTGGAGAGTAAGGGCTTGACATGGCTAGCCAAAAAAACGTTCTTAGAGAGTTATCATCTTTATTGCTATTTGCCATAACATTGCAAGATAAACCTAACTTAAGCAGCAGTAATAGCAAAAAAATCTTTATAGATCTGGTCTTGATGTTGATACTCATGGCTTTAACTATTATCTCCGGTATTTTTTGTTAAAAAAGTGGTGTTTCAATGGTGTTTACTGATGTTATATGTCAGTTACTATTGAAGGTGAGAGCAGTAAACAACCTCACACCTTTAATGTAAAATGGGTCTAATCATTAATTCCCTGAGATTGATATTGTTTATTTGCGCACAATAAAATATGAGCTAACTTGAAAAAAGAGAGACTAATGTTTAAAAGTTGAGTTATGGTACAGGAAAAAGGAATAGTGTGAAATATGAATTTGCGATTAAAAGAAATTATCTTTGATCAAAAAAATATAAGGGCTTTTGTATGAATCACAAAATTGTTTTATACCAGCTACGATTAGGAAAATGGTGGTAAGTATATTTTCTCTATGTGTTTAAGTCTATTTTCTTGAAGGCTTGAATAGTTTCAGGCGATTGGCATTGATGACAACGGTCAAAGATGATAAAGCCATGGCTGTGCCGGCAACAACAGGGCTTAACAATCCCCCGGTGATAGGGAAAAGAACCCCCGCAGCTATAGGAATACTTAACGCGTTATAAATGAAAGCACCAAGTAAATTTTGTTTAATATTGAATAATGTTGCACGGGATAATTCGATAGCATCTGCAAGGCCGTGCAAAGATGAACGCAAAAGTGTTATATCTGCTGATTCAATCGCAATATCGGCGCCTGATCCAATGGCAAAGCTAACATCAGCTTGAGCTAGCGCGGGAGCATCGTTAATTCCATCGCCGCTCATGCCGACTGTTTCCCCTTGCTGTTGAAGCTGTAGGATATAGTCGGTCTTACCTTCCGGAAGGGTGTCAGCAATAAAGTGAGTAATGCCAACTTGCCGTGCTACAGCACGGGCTGTAAGCATGTTGTCACCGGTTAACATAATCACCTTTAGACCAATTCGGTGCAAGCGTTTAATGGCATCCAAAGAGTCATGGCGCAGTGGGTCGGAAATAGTCATTAACCCTGCAAGCTGATTGTCTATTGCTATATAAACCGGTGTTTGTCCCTGCTCAGAAAAAGTTTCAGCCTGAAGCTTTAGGGGACTTATAGAAATGTCTTTGAGGCTCATCAATTTTTTATTGCCGAGCATGATTTGTTTTTGGTTCGTTTGTCCCGTAACGCCATGGCCACTGATAGCATTAAAGTCAATCGCAGGGCTCAAGGACAGGCTTCGCTCCCTAGCTGCAGTCAGAATCGCTTCGGCTAGCGGATGTTCTGAAGATTTTTCAATGCTGGCTGCGAGCATCAGAAGTGTATTTTCAGAAAAACCATCACAACAAACGATATTGACTATCTGTGGACACCCTGTTGTTACTGTTCCAGTTTTATCCACAACTATTATCGTTATCTTGCTAGCTTGCTGCAAAGCTTCACCCTTACGAATAAGCATGCCGATCTGAGCAGCTTTGCCAACTCCAACCATGACCGACATTGGTGTTGCTAGCCCTAGTGCGCAAGGGCAGGCAATAATCAACACTGTGGTTGCTACAACCAGCATATATGCCACTTTTGGTTCTGGGCCGACAATGTACCAAACTAATGCCGATAGAATAGCTATCCCTATCACGACTGGGACAAACAGACTAGATACCTTATCCACCAGTCTAGCTATTGGCATTTTAGTATTTTGGGCTTTTCTAACTAGAGTAATGATGCGTGCTAGAGCTGTATCTTTTCCGACCTTTTCAGCTCTGAATAGTAAGCTGCTGTTTTTATTAAGAGTGCCTGCAGAAATTTGGTCTCCAATACCTTTTCGGACAGGAAAAGGCTCTCCAGTTAACATTGATTCATCGAGAAAGCTTGCACCCTCTATAACAGAACCGTCAACAGCAATTTTCTCTCCAGGCCGAACACGAATAACATCACCTTTTTTTATAAGGCCAACAGCAATATCAATATCCTGATTGCCTTTTACGACTCGCGCTGTTTTAACCTGAAGCCCCAATAATTTTTTAACGGCCTCACTGGTTTTTCCTTTGGCTTTCAGCTCAAGAGCATGGCCAAGATTAATTAGGCCAATGATCATTGCAGATGCTTCAAAATATACGTGTCTGGCGCTAGCAGGCAGACTTTCTGGGAAACAGACAACAACCATTGAGTAAAACCACGCAATACCTGTGCCCATTGCAACCAAAGTATCCATATTAGCACTACGGTATTGCAAGGCTCGCCACATACCTTGAAAAAAGTGTCTGCCTGAAACTACTAACATCAACAGGACCAATAATCCTACAATGCCCCAAACCAGTTGTCTTGTTGGGCTGCTAACCTCCATATCACCAGTGAGCAAGCCCCAAACCATCAGGGGAATACCCAGTGCTAACGCAGTTGCTGTATGTTTGAGTAGATAGCGGTAACGTAGTTTGTCTTCCTGTTCGTTATGATGGAAATGGAACTCATCAGAGTCTATAAGGATGCCGGGATACCCCGCTTTATTAAGTGCATCCAGAACCCGTGCAGGGTTTACCGAGCCCTCGACAGTAACCAATTTGTCAACAATACTTGCGTTAGCGATTTTGACTCCAGGCAAAAGACGAACGGCTTGCTCAATTGTGTTAACGCAGGATGCACAATGCATTGAGGGTATAGAAAATTGCAAAGACATGGGTTGAATTATACTGGCTCTATAGCCTAGGCGTTCAACAGCAGTAATCAAATCTTTACTTAATGCTTGCCCTATAACTGTGGCTCTCCAATCTAACAGGTTGACAGATACTTCCAAAACACCTGCTACGGTTGAAAGAGATTGTTCTATTTTAGTCACACAAGCGCTACAGCTAGCCCCAGAAATGAGTAGTTGGATTTCTTTTTCTTCCATTAGATATTCGTTCCAGAGCTATTGTGGTCAAAGTTCAGAATAATTTGCACTACTGAGTAATACAATAGGAGGAATGTATAATATTTTAAATATGCTCACTCTGATCGTGAGGCTTGAGATTGCGGACAGCTATTACTAACTCCCATTATTATTAGAAGGTTCATGAGGATTCTTTCGATTGTCGTCTACGGGTCGTTTTAAGGGTGGCTAGAATGTTTTACTTGTTGTCTATCTGTGTCTTCGGTCGTAACGAGTATATCTTAGGCGCATTGCACTGCTAATTCCACTGACGTGTCGTCAGCGACGAGCTTTAAGCCTTCATGAAAGTAATGTGAGCTTTTTTTATGGTCGTTCATGTGAGCAAGTAATTTGCCCAACTCATTATAAACGTCTACACCCTTTCTGAGATTCAGGCTTGTTTCAAAGTACTCCAAAGCCTTGCCCCAGAGTTCGTTACGCATGGCTAATCTGCCGAGTGTCAATAAAAGCTCTGGGTCGTTGGGACGTTCACTTAATAATGCCTCAGCGGTTAGTAATTGGTTATGGTTATCCTTACCTTGGATTTTGCCATAAAGTTTGATTAAGGGGGTGCAGTAATGGGCAATCAGGTTTTCCCGTAGTAAGTGTTCAGCTTTATCCCCTGCGCCGAGCATCACAAGGCTGCTAGAATAGTGAAGCAGGCTTAGAGGGTCTCTGCGTTGCTGGGAGCTAAGATTTTTCCATACTTTGATTACGGGCTTGATTCTCTGCTCTAGATGATTTTGTGAGCGCCCTTGTTTATAGGCTTGTTCAAACAAGGCCTCAATAGTTTGTTTTTCAATTTCGTGATACTTTTTTGTATCAATGACTTTATATTTTTTCAGTCTGGGAAGTAGTTTTGCAACACCTTGCCAGTCGTTAAGTCGAACGTAGGCCTGTTTGAGAAGTTTTAATATGTATGGGTGGCTTGGGGCTTTTTTATAAAGGTGAGTTAATGTAGCAAGAGCTTGTTCCAGTTGCCCGCCGGAGAGCTGTAATTGCGCTTTGGTAATACCGACGGCAATGTCAGCACCTAATGTACTACGATCTGCATGGCGTAAATATTTTGAGATTGCTTCGGTATTACCGCTTTCATGAGCTGCACGAGCTGCCGCAAGATAATTCGTTAATGGTGACTCGCCGTCTTCTGCTGCTTGAGCCAATAATTTCTCAGCTTTTTTCCAGTGACCAAGAGTAAATTCTGTTAGCCCTCTGGTGGAAAGACGTCTAGCGCGACTTTGCCTGGCTGTGCTTGACCATGGGTATATAAAAGTACTGATGTCCGTGAAAATCTGCAGCAACCCAATACTCAGCCAGATACCGCCAAGAGTGGCAATGATTAGTAGCAGAGCTCCCCACAGGCTACTTTCAAAGGTCATATTCTCATAAGCCACAAGCACATATCCACTGTCGTTAACCATTGCGTTTGCTAAGATAAAACAAATGACAAGTGCCAATAGGAAAAGACTAAAATTTTTCATTGTTGATTTTCTCCTGGCTTGAGTCTGTTATCTACCGAGATATCAATCGGAGATATGAATTCGGACTCTTTCATGGAATAATTATCTGACATCTTTTGTTGTTCTGGTAGTGTTTTAGGTATTAAGTGATCAGGTCGAAGTGGTTTTATTTCAGGAGATTCGAGTTTTTTTCCCGTTTTACCCTGTTCTTGTTTAGGAAGAGCTCTCATGTGAAGCCTTGATTGTAGGAGGTAGTGCTTGAGAGCCTCTAGTGCGCGGTTAATACTGGGTAATTCTGAATTGATACTAACCTTTGCAAGGGAGGAAAGTTCCTTCAAAATGCTACGTGATGCAATACCATGTTGATAGAAGTATTGTCTTAACAATTTTCTAGCTTGCTTGATACTGTCTTGGTATATGACTTGCTGGTGAGACATCAGAGCAAGTTTGCTTTGCTCAATCAGTAGTATTAAATGTTGGCGAATCATACTCTCCTGCGCAGGGGTAGCCAGCATGTCAATAGGTAGCTCTCTGTCTGAAGTAAAACGAAACAGATCCGTAAAGTTTGTCCAGGCTGCGGACAATACTGACGTGGCTTTTGCTTGCCAGCTATTATCTTGGGGCGACGGCGCGAGAGTGATGGGATTTGGATTGTCTTTAGATTGATTAAACTGGTTTACTTCAAATATTGGTAACGCCTTAATATGCTCGTTCAATGCCTGCAGTTGCATATATAGACCTTCCTGATCAAACTCTGGGACAGATTTTAATACCGCAAGATCTTCAGCGAGCGCTTCTCGGATTGAGTAGAGGTCGTAGTCATCTAAAGCAAGTAACATGTCATCTGCACTTATTAATAGGTTTTTGGCACCGAGGATGTCTGATGACATTAGCAGTCGCTGGTTAGCAAGCCGCAGTAAATATTCTATTTCCGCTAGGTGCCAGCTAATTCGGTTTGTGCCTTCCAAAGATTTCACTCTGTTTGATAACCGATTCATCTGGGAAAGTAAACGCTCACCTCGAAGACCAGTGTCGCTTACTTGCTGTTGGATGGGGGAAAGTTTTTCTTTAACTGTATTCAGTTGATTGTATTGATGAGTGAGTTGCGCATCTAATTGCTGAGTTCGAGCCATGATGTCAGGAAGTTGTTTCTCAATAGCTATGCCGTGCCAGATAATATAAGAAATGCCCCCCATAGCTATTATGGATAGCACAAGAGAAACAGTGGAGACATGATTAGTTGTACAATTTTGCGGAATAGTACCTGAAGGTTCAGAGTCTAGTTTGTCGGTATTTGTAGTTAACTCAGCACCATTGTCCGGTTTAGTATTCTTTTGTGTTGTATTGCTCACGATAATTCTTCGCTATGTTGTTTTGTTTTTCTCAGGGTTGTTTGCTGCTGTTCAAGTTTTGCCAGAGCTAACAGCATAGCATTATTGCCCGCGTCTTCTGAGACTATAATTTGTTTGAAAGGCATGCCTATGGCCTGAGACGCCACTCTTTGACTGGGAATAATCAGGTTTAAATGGGTGGAGTTATCTTCAGGAAGGATATTGAGTAAATTGATTACAGTTTCGCCACTGGCGCAGATAATGACGTTGATATGTAGGCATTTCAGTAAATTAGGCAAGGTGTTTGTTGGATATACTGGAGCCAGTCTTTGGTAAGTATCAAGACACTCTACGTTTGCTCCTCTGGTCTTGAGTGTCTGTTCTAACAAAAGGCGTCCGCCTTTGCCTTTGATAATCAGGATTTTTTCATTACGTACATGGGTGAGAGATGCCATAGTTAGCAATGATTCACTATTGACACCTTGTGGGGGTATTTTGGTATTTATACCATAATAGGCTAAGGCTCTGGCCGTTTTTGGACCAAGGGCATGCCACTCAAGACCTAGAGGTAATTGTGGCCAATAGTTTTCGATTAGGTTAAGGCCGATCCGCGCTGCATGGTGACTGGTGACAATGATTTTGTTAAACTGGTCGAGAGCCAACAGGGTATGACGGATAGATTGGTTATATGTGATTGGAGCAATCTCTATCAGAGGCAGAGTCCAAGCCTGACCATCAAGGTTTTTGATAGCGTTAGCCAGAGACTGAGACTGAAGCTTGGGTCTGGTAACTAGAGCCCTAATTGATGACAAAAACATAATGGCCTAAAGTCATGTAGATGTAGCTATAATGACACGGGAACGACTTGCCAGCAAAGGACAGTGAAAAAAAGGTTAGAGAGTTAGTTGTGTTAGTATGCGATCTGCGCCTTGATCAATGAGCGACTGCGCCACTTTAATACCAGCTGTGTAATATTGTTCATGTGGGTAGATGGCTTCAGCCCTGATAATTATAGAGCCGTCCGGATGACCAACCAGTCCTCGTAAATAAACATTATCTCCTTGAAGCTCGGCAAAGCTGGCGATGGGCGTTTGACAGCCTCCCTGTAAGTATTTATTCATTGCTCGTTCGGCGCCGACACAAATTGCTGTTTCTTCGTGGTGCAGGGGGGCGATAAGCTGGAGTGTTTCCTTATCGTTGTACCTGAGCTCTATGCCTATTGCACCTTGACCTGCCGCAGGTAAACTTTCTATTACTGATAGGCGAGAACGGATACGGTCTTCCATATTGAGTCGGACTAAACCGGCGGCAGCAAGAATAATAGCATCGTATTGGCCTTGATCTAGTTTTTTGAGACGAGTGTTGACATTTCCACGCAGGAAATTAACGGTAAGGTTGGGCCTTAGAGCCAGCAGTTGGCATTGCCTTCTCAGACTGGATGTTCCAATAATAGCATCTTCTGGTAGATGGTGGAGATCTTCATATTGTCTGGAAATAAAGGCGTCGTGAGGGTCTTCCCTGGAACAAATGACGCCCAATTGTAGTCCTTCTGGAAAATCCATAGGCACATCTTTCATGGAGTGGACAGCAATATCGGCTTGATTGTTTAGTAAGGCATTTTCTAGTTCTTTAACAAATAGACCCTTGCCGCCGATTTTTGCCAGCGGAATATCTAGTATTAGATCTCCTGTACTGGTTATTTTAATCAGCTCTATCTTTATATTGGGATGGAGGTTTTTAAGCTGATGTTGTACATAATTAGCCTGCCAAAGGGCTAGGGCGCTTTTTCTGGTGGCAATTCGGATAATGTTCACAGGTATGTTATGGCTTTAAACTTATAAAAGAACACTTACCATACCAGATGCGCATTTATTTTTCCTTGAGAACCTAGTTAGGAGGAGGAATAAAGGCGTCTCATAATACGTTTCAACTGGGCAATATGCCTACGGCTAACGGTGTATTTGTTGCGGGGATGACTTCTGCTTCTAACATGGTGGGTACGGTAATGTGTTTTAATGCCACCAAATCTCACATCGCATTGAAGGTATGAGGTTGTTGACTGTCCCCACTCATCAAACACCTATTACTCGTAGGCTTATTAGGCTTAGCTCGTTTGGTGTTTGGTAGTACTTTAAATGTAAGCGTATATTGTCACTCTAGTGAAAGGTGGATGAAGCTGTTCTTTGAACAGACTAGCGTCCTCCCAGGCCCAGAAAATGGACATAAAGGAGACTCGTTGAAGATGCTGCTAGCTAAAAATGGACGCCTGTATGAGACGTCCATAGCTACTAAGGTGTTGGCAGGGATAAATAGATCGTAGTTTGTAGACTCAACAAGCCGGAGTGTTGGATTTGCTTCCGCATTCGAGTCGTCTAGCTGTTGAAGGAGCAGAATAGCTGCTGTGTTGTTTTCAGACGCATGAAGAGCAAAATTAATAAGTGTGGCATCTTCGTTGTCTGGATAGATAACTCCCACTTGATCCCTATCAATACCAATAACGTTGATAATTTTCCACTGTCCATCAAGGGTGATTTGCTGATTAACAGCGGCAGCGGCATCAGAGGCAGCAGCGGTAGTGTGTTTTTGTGTTTCTAAATATGGTGTTTTGTGTGATATTTTTTGTTCTAAAATTGGTTTCTCTTTTGAATGCGGTTGTTTTGTAATGTCTTTAGGTGATTTATTATTGGTGGAGAGGTTCTCTTGATTGTCAGCAACAGTGGTTGTCTTGGGAAGCCTAATAGTTAGACCCAGTAGGCGTGCGGTACTCTCGCATTCTTCTCTGGCTTTACAGTACTGTGCGCGAAGATTCTGGGGAATCGGAAGTTTATTCTGCAAAAACTGGTTTTGCCATTCATCCAAAGTCAACCCAACTGTTGTTGCTATAGGCAGCAGGTAGAATAAGGCAATTAAAGAATGATTGCGTAAGCTCATGGATATTAACCTTGTTTTTGAATCATTGCCTTGTAATATCCATTGAGGACAGCGCTTGTACTGCCTTTCATTTGTATGGATGCACAGAGGCTACAATTGTATATTAAAGTACATATGGTACTATATTTTTGCCACAGGCATTGAATTTTTAGTTGTTTTTCCTTAGCTGTTTTGTATTGTCTGTTTTTTTTACACGCAGGAATATTAGTTTCAGAATTATGTTCTAGATCCCCAAGTGCATTCATGTCATTAAAGTAAATATCGGAAAACTCAATATCATAGATGTCACTTCCAAGATCATAACGCAGAGTTACTACCATAAGTTTGGAGGCTTTTATTATTATCGATGGTGTGATATTGTACAACTTAATTTTCTTGTATATGAACTAGGTTGCTGAAATTTGGTTATAAGTTTTTTATTGATTGTGATGTTTCATATGCAATCGTTATCATGATTAATTTTGGTTATGGATTAATGATACTTCAGGAGTAGATATGAAACCTATTTTGCTTTCCTCTCTGTCAATATTTATGCTTATTGAATATTGTCTTGTAATTCATCTCTAATACTACATGATGTTATCAAAAAAAGAAAACGAGTTTGATGACAGCCAAAAGACTTAGGTTATGTGCAAGTAAATGTGTATATGCTTAATTTCCATAGCTGTAATTACAATCAATTAAGATTATCAGTTTGTAGTTTATTATTCAGGTAGTGTCTTGTTTTTTTGTGTTTGGATATAATGTGCCTATTGAGATTATGTGTATTGGTATGAGTTTGCATATGGGACTTTAAATTACAGTTTTGATGAAATGTCTTGTTGCACTCATGCTATTCATATTTGTAAGGATTTTGATCTATCTGGGAGTACATATGGTCTCTTAAAGCGCGGATTTCAGTCATAAGTGCGCCATATTGAAAAAGTTGAGCCAGAGGGTACACTCACGGTTCGACCAAAAACCAATGTGAGACCACTTATGAATAAGCGTTATACCCACCTGACTCAAGAAGAAAGATACCAGATTTGGTCAGAGAAAAAAGCAGGAGTTTCAAATGAAATTATCGCCCAAGACTTAAGGCGTGATTTGAGTACCGTTAAAAGAGAATTGGCTAGAAATACAGGGGCTAGAGGTTATCGCCCGAAGCAAGCACATAATTTTGCGCAGGAACGTCATCAACAGAAACCAAAAGCGACCAAGATGGTAGCTGAACTGAAAGATAAAATTACTGACAGACTAAGTAAGCAGTGGAGCCCTGAGCAAATACAAGGACGCCTTAAACGAGATAATCAACCTTCTGTATGTCCCGCTACGATTTACCAGTTTATTCGAGAGGACAAAGCTGGGGGTGGTTGCTTGTATCAACATCTTCGGCACAAGAAGTATAAGCAAAGAACAAGAAAGCCCGATGCACGAGGCCAGATCCGAAACCGTGTTAGCATTGATGATCGACCTGGAATTGTGGATCAAAAAATACGTTTAGGCGATTGGGAAGCAGACACTGTAATTGGCAAAAGACACAAGGGTGTACTGGTTACATTAACGGAAAGAGTGAGTAAATTAAATTTGGTAAAACGTGTTCCTTCAAAGCACGCTGACGTGGTGACGAAAGCAATTATAACGATGCTCAAGCCTTACCAATCAGACTTACTCACGATCACATTTGATAACGGAAAGGAGTTCGCCTTTCATGAAAAAATCAAGAAAAAGCTTAACGTAGATACCTATTTTGCTCACCCTTACTCCTCGTGGGAACGAGGTTTGAATGAAAATCATAATGGTTTGATAAGACAATATTTGCCCAAAAGCCAATCTTTGGATAATGTCACTGACAAAGAAATTTTAGATATACAAAACCGACTAAACCAAAGACCAAGAAAACTGTTAGACTTTAAAACACCTGATGAGATTTATAGTGAAATGGCGTTAGCTGCATAAATTTTAAGGGGCACTTATGACTAAAATCCGCGAAGTATTATTTCTACTATATTTATTATTACAGATATCACACTGGTAGCTCTTGCCCATTGGATGTTGTGCCTAGATTTCCACAATAACACACTGACCTGATCAAAACTCAATCGGACTAAAGTAGTTTAAGGCTTTTCGTGGCCGCATATTGATTAAAAATTGAGCATTATCAATTTTATTTTTCGACACGTCGCCAATCTTCACTCTCTTTGGGAAAAATCTCCGTAGCAGACCATTAGTATTCTCGTTAAGTCCACGTTGCCATGAGTTAAAGTAGATCTTACAGTCTAATGATTGAGCGATAGTTTCATGCGCCCTGCAATTTACTCCAGTGTAAAGCCTAAGTTTAGCTGGGACTTCACCTGCCGACTTACCGTATCAGTTCTGTTGTGAAATTTGGCCGCTGTCTTGCGCCTTTGCCGGCTGTGGAGATGAGCTTCCTCTGCGTCATAAGCCCCAAGGTGACAGAGATTGAACTCTAGGGAGATTGTAGCAAGAAACAAGATTGCCCTGTTGTTTATTAGATTAATCAAATCTGTGGGCGTTATTTTCTTGTGCCTTTCTTGTGATAGTCATTGGTAAGAAGGGTATGGCTTGGACTCTCTGTTTGTCTGCGTGACTTATAAAAAAAGATACTCTGGGATAATTATATTGGAATACCAAAGTATTTCAGGTATATTACCTATCAATCTACACACAAGAAAGGTGCGTGTGTAGAAATAATGTACGATGATGCTGATATCTTTAATTTCAATAGTTGGTAAATATATTATAATAGCTCCACCATGTGACATTTTCTCCAAAAAAACCGAGAGGACTTATAAGTGAGCAGTATTTTAGGCAATAAAAAAAGCGTTTTATTAAAGAAACAGTGGATACGTATATTTTTCTTATATGGATTCTTTGTTCTCACTAGTAACCTGATAACTGGTGTGAGCTTTGGAGTTTATAAGTTTGAAACATATAAGACCTATCGTCTCCGATTGGCATCATTGGCTACTGACTTGAATACTAAATTTAGTCATGTCGCTATTGAGGAATTTGCAAAACTAGGTTATTTCTATGCGGGGTATTCAACAGATGTATATGCTATAATTAAATGTTTTTCTTGCGGTAATATGCTACGTGCTGAGTCTGATATTAAATGTGAAAACCTAAAAAGTGGTCATCAATGGAACTGTTTGTATAAGAATGCCGGATATGTACTCGTCAGAGTGACTTCTAGTGAAAATCCAAAGAATAGTAATTTTTTACCAGCGAAACGAAAACCTTCAGCAACTATATCTACACCTCAGCCACCAATTACTCAAAACGAACAAAATTATGTAAGCGTCGTTACTGGAGGTGATGAACAACAATTGAGAGCAGGTCATGTTCCAGATAGAATTCCACCTGTTATTCGTCCGCATCCTCAATGTCGGTCTGGTCTTGAAGGACTTATGCATATTCTTCGTGAAGGAGATTTAGTAGCAGGTCTGGCAGGCAGTGCTATGAGTTCCAATGTGGTGAAAAAGGATGCTGTGGCGAAGCCGCAAGAAGGTGATAGGCCCGACCTTAGCCCAATTTATAAAATGCTAGAAGGCAATAGCTCTAGCACGTCTTCAGAAGAAGTAGCGCGTGAGTCCATATCAACAGAATCCACAATAGAATCCCCAATCGTAACAGAGTCCTCAAATATCGATTCATTGGGAGCATCAGTTGAAGGAAATATTCTATATAATGACATATATCAAAAGATGTATATAACGAAAAAAAGTGTTCTACCATTTAATCAAAAGAATTGGGACTGCCTTTATGGTAAGCTGGCAGCTATGGGGCCTCTTGAGTTAGGTGTGTCTTTTGACATGAGTCGAAAGGATTCCAATGATGTTTCATTCCCGGTTGTTGTAACTAAACAATCTGGTTCTGCATGTTGTAGTTTTGAGTCAGCAGTAAAATTTAAAGACATCTTTTTTGATGGTAACTCTCCCTGGCTTTGTTTGTCTTTTCTGATGGAAATGGATAGGAAATTTTTGGAAACGATACCTGAAATCAATAGTAAACAACATATAGAACTAAAAGAAGCTTTTGCAAATGCTTCTTTAATTTATAAACCACAGGGTAAAAAATATCTCTGGGGGATAGATAAAACTCTTAGTGAAATAATTAATGAGAAGGGGGAGGTGATAAATTATGATGACACAAATAAGTCGGATGTAGGAGCCTTACTCTATATGGCTCCTAGACGTGTATTGTTAGAAAACAAAATATCTGCTGTTGATCTTGCTGATCTTGTACATGGGCTGTGTGTAATGTTTTGTAAAAAATCTATACTGAGGCGTCTCCGTAAAAGTCTATGTCTGTCTTTAAATGAAGCGTGGGTACGTAGAAATCGTGGGGTACTCGCGAGTAAAACAACAGTTGACGAAAACCATGAGTCTATACCTGGAAGAAAAGAAATAGCATTTATAGTGACTCAGCATGTCTGCATTTTTTATATGTGGGAAATGTGGGGTATGCTCAAAAATGGCTATCCCATACCAAAATATGTAGATCCTAGGATGGCATTAAAATCTATTTCAATGGGGTATATAAAATCATGTATATTAGAAGTTACAGAATCACTATTTAATTGCACTATAAAAGAACTACAATGTAAAATTGACAAAAATAATGTTGGCGCAAATGATTTTGCAATTACAAAAGAGTATATCGATAATTATATTCAGCATATTGTGAAGCAACTGGCGTCTTCCGTATCTCTTAACTTGGGAGAGGATCATTATTTTAGAACTGTATTTTGTGGTAGTGAGCATCTCTTATCATCATCTACTACCACCTACTTATATAACGCTCCGACTTGTATTATTTGTTTAGATGAACTTCACGACGGAGTGACGGAAATGATAGGATTCTCATCTTGTATCCACGTAATGGAGAAAATATGCTGGGATAAGTATGAAGAAAACCACTCTAAATGCAACCAGAACCTACCGATAAAATGTCCAATGTGTAGAGTAGAGATTCGGAATATTGTGGATTCCATCTATCATGATAAGGATAAAGATATGAATAGTAAAAAACAGAAATAGATATGAAATAGGGTATCCTTCTAAATGAGGGATGCTTGAAAAAAGATGGTGTGTTGCTAGGTAAACAGCGAGCGGCATCACAAATTCATCAACTTAGATTTTATTTGTCTACAAATGACACAATTAGACAAACTAATGTGCAAATAGAATTTGCTTCTCGATAATACATAAGGATTTCGCAAGTTCTGCCCATAATGGGCGTATTAATTATGTGCTCTGACCAACTGCTTATCATCATTGCCAGAAATGGATAAGGATAAGTAGTATGAGAAAGGAAAGGAGACACTCGCCAAAGAAGTCGCCAAGGCGCTTAAAACCGAGAAAGATTACAAGGGTGTCACCGCTGACATGAAGCAGATCTACCGCTTAGCTACTGAGGATGAAGCATTGCAAGATCTGGATCAGTTCGGTGAGCAATAGGATGATAATTACCCTAAGATCAGTCGATCATGGCACAACCATTGGTAGAGCATCAATACCTTGTTCGGCTATCCTAATGATAGTGGCAGGAAATCTACACTACCAACGTGATTGAGTCACTTAACAGTATCATTCGCAAGGCAATCAAGAAGCGGCAGATGTTTCTAGCAGATGTATCCGCTCGGAAAGTTATCTACCTAGAGAGCATGGATGCCTCGAAGAAATTGGTGAGGCAAAGCATTTATCCAAACATGTAATTTGAGAGCACATCTAAAAATGCAGAGTAAGGAACAATTTTTTAATTTAAATACGTTGCCCTGATGCTTTCTCGAAATAATTATCTAAAAATATGTGTGTGATATTCATAAATGAGAAAACTATTGCAGTCATCCATTGAATCAATGAGATTGCAGATGACTTTATAATTGGTTAGAGTCATGGAGGTGAAAACTAAGAATGTTGATTTCCTTGTGTATGTCAAGTTTATATCCATATAGATTAAATATCTTAACTATGGTTAATGGTATGTTATTTTTTTATTGTTTGCTAGCACCCGCGTGCATTAATGCTGCGCCAAATAATACTATTACTGAAGGTGTAAATATTGACAAGGAGAAAGAGAAATGGGTTTTTATGTGTATACCTAAGATCTTTATACCTAGCATTAGAGAAGATTTTTGTTATATAGTTATGACGGATAAAGAAATAGCATCAAGTGAAAGTATAAAGCAACACATTGGTGCCACCTTAATGTTCCTATTACAAGATGATAATAGTGAATCAATTCCAGATATGAATGATGGTCACAGTATTGCATTGTATAGTGTGGATGATTTATTGGCAGTAGATGTTGATGGTCTTTTGCATATTTTAAATTTAGAACAAAAAATATATAAATGCGCATTTGTGTTTATATTTATCCTCAATGAAAAAAATAATGAATTAAATTTCAAAATTGAACAGGTGGAACTTAATAGTGCAGTATATGATAATGATTCAGTGATTAATGGCTCTAGCAATGGACTAGATATATTAAAGCCACTATTGGTGTCAGGTAAGAGTATGAGAGATACATATAAAAACAGTTGTCAAATTAATAATGAAAGCTGTGATAAAATGCTAAATAAGGATCTTGTGTGTGATAATGTTAAAAGTACTGTTGATGATGTTCTGTGGCCATACCTACCAGAAGAGCTACTTTCATCATTTAAGGGTATGGAGTCTGCAGCTGAAAATAGTTCTCACATTAATAATGTCGGTTGTATCGAACTGCCAGATTTAGGCCTGTTGTTTGATAATAAACTGGGACTAGATGAACATCTTAGTTTACTTAATAAAGATGATGATAGCAGTATTGATACGGAAAATAATAGTAAGAAATTGCTAGGAATGCAAAACAAAACAGATATTTTGTCTCATGGTGTTGTAACTAGTATCAATACTAATAGGGTGTCAGCTATCATTTCTGAGGCTGCATATTCACGTGGCGTGCATAAAAAAAATTTCCAATGCGAAAAGTGCGCCAGGGAGTTTTCTTACAAACATAATTTCATAAGGCATATGTCCATCCATACAAAAAAAAAGAAACACCTGTGTGAATGGGTGGGGTGTTACAAACTATTTGCTAAAAAATATGATTTGAAAGCACACATTGAATCTCATGCCAGTTCCAATATTATTCTTTGCCCCGAGTGCGGCAAGACATTTGCTCGTAAGTACAATTTAAAGAAACATATAGTATCCAAACATAAAAAAAATGAAAAAGCTAATTGAATAAGTAATGTGCAGATGATAATTTTAAGTGAGTAGAATTAAAGAGATGAAAATCAAATATGTTAAATGTATGATTGCCTTTATTTGCACTTAGGCTAAGGAGTATACGATTAAGTCCTTGTAATTAGATTATCCCTGTCATTGCTTTCTTATTGGATGAACCATGGAATACTAGCTCAGCTTCTCAGACAACTAATACCAAAACAAACGCCCATAAACCCGCAAAGAGAAGCTTCTTTAATGGATGGAAGCGCTGGTTGCCTGGAAACGGATGGTGTCATATTACCTCAAGCCTGGTCATGGTCGCCAACCATATCCCTTGGTGACGATGCTGCGTACTGACTGTATACAGCAGTGGTACAGAATGAGTGATCCCGTGATGGAATATGCCTTGTACAACATCTAGGCCATGCGCTTGTTTGCTGGTCTATCGTTCTTGCTTGTTAACATTGCATAAATTGGTCCAAGGTTTGGCCTATCATCTTTTTGCGGATTCGCCACATTATCATTTATAGCACTTCTTGCCAAGCCTGATACTAAATATCCATAAGAATACACGCAAGTCCTCCTTGCACACCAGTATGTTGACATCTAGGATCGTTATTAATCAACATAACAGATGGTCTTCTATCTGTAAAACCACCTGTAATCAGTGGTTGTTCATCTCCTTCAGTAACGACGCTTACATCATTTTGTTCGTTTTGAATATTTGGTGGCTGAGGTGTAAATATTGTTGCTGAAGGTTTTCGCTGCGCTGTTAAATCATTACTACGAGACCTTTGCGCGAGTCGCGCTAAACAACTGAAAATCAGGTATAATAAGCCTCGCACAATCAATGCCTTTCGGTGAAATTATGGCTTGGAAAAACCTGAAACAACGCAGTCTAGCAGATTCAATGCTGATTGATCACGATGCAGTGAAAGAACTCGACTCTGTCCATGAACTCATTGATTGGGATCGCTTAGAGCATCATCTGAAAGATATACATTCAAGTTCTCGAGGCGAAAAGGCATGGCCGCCACTGATGATGTTTAAGGCACTGCTGCTGCAAAGTTGGTATAAATTAAGCGATTCGGACCTAGAGAAACAACTTGCTCGCGATCTTTTATTTCGCCGATTTATTGCGCTCGACATTTCAGAGTCAGTGCCGGACCACAGTACTTTTTGGCGATTTAGACAGACGCTAGATAAGTTGTTGCTTATGGAAAAGTTGCTTCAAGAAATCAATTCCCAGCTTATAGATAAAGGTCTTTATATTAAATCTGGAGGTATCAGTATTGTTGATGCTAGCGTAATTGAGGCTAAACAGTGTCGCCCAAATAAGGATAAAGACAAGCACTCAACACAGGATCCTGACGCGAAGTGGAACGTGAAAGTAGGTTCTGACGGGAAGAGTAAAAGTAGCTACGGCTTTAAAGCGCACATAAATGTCGATGAGGATGGGCTGATAAAATCTAGCGGTTACACAGCAGGAAATGTTCACGATTCAAATTGTTTCACTGAGCTATTAGATGGTGAAGAGTCGTCTGTTTATGCGGATAGTGCCTATTCCAGCAATAAGCACAGTGAATGGCTGGATGATAGAAATATTGATAACAGAATAATAAAACGTGCTTATCGAAATAAACCATTAACAGAACATGATAAGTGCTTTAACCGTTTACATTCTGGCGTGCGCTGCACTGTGGAGCGAGTATTTGGCGTTTTGAAATTACACTACGGCATGGCGAAAGCTCGTTATCTTGGCTTAAGCCGAAATCGTACACGTTTTGAAATAATGTGTGTGGCGCACAATATTAAACGAGGTTTAGCTATTCAGCAGGCAAGTTGTGACTGAAAATCGAAAATGAAGGGTGAAATGGCTCGAATGGCGCATATCCTAACTGAAATCGTGTTTTTTAAGGCTTTATCCTCAAAAAAATACGATTTAATTAATAGTGGGGCTTATGCAGCGTTATCGTACAAAGGTCTCACTACGTTTTGGCTTTCCAAGAGAAATCGCATTCAATGGTAAATATCCGTCTTTCATATACGTACAGCTCTCGTTATGTCTACTTTCTAGTGTTTCACATTTAATATCAGCCTCGGCTGTTAGTACCACACCGCAAGAAAAACAGTTAATTACAGCATATATATCTGTTGAATACCCTGCATAGAAATAACCTAGCTTTGCCATATCCTCAGTGGTGACCCGACTAAATTTAGTATCTAATTCAAGAGGAAATGAGGTCAATCGCTCTAGGTAGTTCTTATATGCTGCATGCGAATAAACTCCAAAGCTCACACTAGTTATCAGGTTGCTGGTGAGAACAAAAAATCCATATACGAAAAAGCTACGTATCCACTGTTTCTTTAATAAAATTCTTTTTTTATTACATGAAGTGCTGTTCATTTCTAACCTCTCCCAGTTTTTTTGAAAAAAAGCCCATTATTGTGGCGTTACTTTTATGAGACCTTTGCACGATAACGCTGCATAAGCCCCACTATTAATTAAATTGTATTTTTTTGAGGATAAAGCCTTAAAAAACACAATTACAGTTCGAATATGCGCCATTCGAGCCATTTCACCCTTCATTTTCGATTTTCAGACGCAACTTGCCTGCTGAATCGATAAACCTCGTTTAATATTGTGCGCCACACACATTATTTCAAAACGTGTGCGGTTTCGGCTTAAGCCAAGATAACGAACTTTCGCCATGCCATAGTGTAATTTCAAAACGCCAAATACTCGCTCCACAGTGCAGCGCACACCAGAATGTAAACGGTTAAAACACTTATCATGTTCTGTTAATGGTTTATTTCGATAAGCACGTTTTATTATTCTGTTATCAATATTTCTATCATCCAGCCATTCACTGTGCTTCTTGCTGGAATAGGCACTATCCGCATAAACAGACGACTCTTCACCATCTAATAGCTCAGTGAAACAATTTGAATCGTGAATATTTACTGCTGTGTAACCGATCGATTTTATCAACCCATCCTCATCGACATTTATGTGCGCTTTATAGCCGTAGGTACTTTTACTCTTCCAGTCAGAACCTGCTTTCACGTTCCACTTCGCGTCAGGATCCTGTGTTGAGTGCTTGTCTTTATCCTTATTTGGGCGACACTGTTTAGCCTCAATTACGCTAGCATCAACAATACTGATACCTCCAGATTTAATATAAAGACCTTTATCTATAAGCTGGGAATTGATTTCTTGAAGCAACTTATCCATAAGCAACAACTTATCGAGCTTCTGTCTAAATCGCCAAAAAGTACTGTGGTCCGGCACTGACTCTGAAATGTCGAGCGCAATAAATCGACGAAATAAAAGATCGCGAGCAAGCTGTTTCTCTAGGGCCGAATCGCTTAATTTATACCAACTTTGCAGCAGCAGTGCCTTAAGCATCATCAGTGGAGGCCATGCCTTTTCGCCTCGAGAACTTGAATGTATATCTTTCAGATGATGCTCTAAGCGATCCCAATCAATGAGTTCATGGACAGAGTCGAGTTCTTTCACTGCATCGTGATCAATCAGCATTGAATCTGCTAGACTGCGTTGTTTCAGATTTTTCCAAGCCATAATTTCACCGAAAGGCATTGATTGATTGTGCAAGGCTTATTATACCTGATTTTCAGTTATTTAGCGAGATTCGTGCAAAGATCTCGCAGTATGTGTAGCAAAAATGTGTTACGATGCCGATATCTTGAATTTCAGTAGTTGGTAAGTATATTATAATAGCGCCACCATGTAACATTTTTTCCAAAAAAACAGGGAAATTTATAAGTGAACAGTATTTTAGGCAATAAAAAAAGCGTTTTATTAAAGGAGCAGTGGGTGCGTGTCGTTGTCGTATATGTATTATTTGTTCTCACTAGTAACCTGATAACTGGTGTGAGTTTTGGAGGAGGCTATAAGCGTGCAGAATATCAGACTGGCCATATCCGATTGCTCTCTTTTGCTAAATATTTCAACACTAAATTTAGTAAGGTAACCATTGAGGATATTATAAAATTAGGTTATTTCTATTTGGGGGTTTCAACAGATGAATATGCTCGTATTGAATGTTTTTCTTGCGGTAAGAAGATAAAAGCTGTACATGATATTACATACGAAGACCTTAAAGGTTTGCATGAAAATGGCTGTACTTATATAAATACCGAAGACCTACCCATGGAAGTGACCTCTATTGTAAATCGAAGGAGTAATAAGTTAACGGCTCAACAACAACCTTCCGCAACTATATCTTCATCTCAGTCACCAATTACTAATAACGCACAAGGTAATGCAAGAGATGTTACTGAAGGAGATGGGCAATCACGGATGGCATGTCATTCTAGACATGAAGTACCTCCACCAGTTCTGTTCGAGCCTAGATGGCAGCGGACTGGCTCGCAAGGACGCGCGTGCACTCATGGTAGAGATTTATCAGGTCTGGCAAGTAGCGCTACAAATGGTAATGTGGTGAAAAAGGCTAATGTGGTGAAGTTGCATAAAGATGATAGGCCAGACCTTGGAGATATTTATGAGCTGTTACGAAGAAATAACCCTAGCACTCCTTCAGCAGAAGTAATGACTGAGTGCTTATCAGCAACACCAGAAGTCGTAACAGAGTCCTTAAGTGTAGATTTAGGAGAAGAATCAGTAGGGGGAAAATCAGCAAGAGACAATATTCTATATGAGGACATATATCAAAAAATGTATATGACGCAGAACCATATTGTAGAGCATAATAAAAAACGGTGGGATACATTTCATGATAAATTGAAAGCAATGAAGTATTTTAAATTAGGAGTGATTTTTTCTTTGCGTACCGCAAGTCCTTCATTCCCATGTATTGCACATAAAGAACATGATTCTTTGGTGTGTAGCTTTAAGTCAGTAGAACAGTTGAAAAACATGTTTTTTAATGAGAGCGAGTGGCAACAGAGCCCGCGTTTTCTTTGTTTGTCTTTGCTGCTGGAAATAGATAGGAAGTTACTGTCAATAATAGGTGAAATAAATGATAAACACCATATAGGATTAAAGGCATCTTTTGCAAATGCTCGGTTATGTTATTTAATAAATGGTACAAAACGTCTTAGGGGGATAAATAAAGCTCTCAGTGAGATAATTAGTGAAATTGGAGAAGTAAAAGATTATATTAACATAAATAAATCGGACGTAGGAGCCTTGCTCTATATGGCACCTAGACGTATATTGTTAGAAAATACAGTTACTGTTATTGAGCTTTCTGATCTTGTGCATAAGCTAAGTATAATGTTTTGTGAAAAAGCTATGCTAAGCCGTCTCAGTCGCAGTCTACGTGTTGATGAGGAAAGTGAGATTCGGGGATTTGGTTTTCAAAGATTTGATGTTGGTGATGAACTCTATTGTACAAAAACAGTTAGCGCTACCTGTAATTCTATACTGACCTTAGACGAAATAGCATTTATAGTAACTCAGCATGTCTGTATTTTTTATATGTGGGAATTGTGGGGGATGCTCAAACATGGCTCTCCCATACCACGATATGTAGACCCTAGGATGGCACTAAAATCTGTTTCAATGGAGAATATAAAAGAATGTATATTAGAAGTTTCAGAATCACTCTTTAATTGCACTATAGAAGAACTACAAGCAAAAATTGACAAATATAATTTTGGCGCAAAAGATTTTAAAATTACAAAAGAGTATGCTGATAGTTATATTAAGTTGATTGTGAAGAATCTTAAAGAGTCCCCATCTCTTAACTTAGACAGTGATGCTTTTTTTAGAACTATGTTTCTTGGTATGGAACATCTCCTAGCATCAGCCAATACTGCATACTCATATAACACTCCGACTTGCGTTATTTGCCTAGATGATCTTAAGAAAGGAGTGGAAATGGTAGGATTCTCATCTTGTGTTCATTCAATGGAGAAAACTTGCTGGAATAAGTATGAAGAAAACCATGCGAGCTATAAAGCAATACACTGCCCATTGTGCAGAACAGTGATCCAGAATGTTTTATATTTTACCTATAAAGCACAAAATCAAGATATGAGTAGTAAAAAGCAGTACTAGATATGAAGTCAGGTGTCATTTTAAGGGCGGCGTCGGCTGGGGGCGGGCACATGGAAAAAGCTGTTTATTGTTATGAGCCTGCCGATTAAGTACTCGTAATGAGATAATCGCTGTCATTGCTCTTTGATGGAATGAACCATGAAACACCAGGTTCAGCTGATCTAAGCTCTCAGCTTCGCCGATGCCGGTTGTCGTGGAGCAAAAAAGCGGGACGAGTTGAAAAATATCGATGTCTACTGTGATATCGCGGAATGGCCAGGGAAAGTAAGGGGCTGGAAGAAGCATCCTGGGATCAGCAACGTTGTGATCAATATCTAATACTTGAAAATCAGTGTACGAGTCAAGGTTGAGCATCCGTTTTGGATCATTAAATGTCAGTTCGGATTTATAAAATAGCGCTACCTAGGCTTAGGTAAGGTGCGATTAAGTCCCGATTTTTTAAGTGCATCGACACATTGCGGTCGATTTGCAGGTTAACAGTCCGATTTTTATTAGTTTTTCAGTGCCTGCATGCGATTTCCCGACACACAGGCACACTGATGCTATGTTTTGAGCATTTGTCCCACACGGACGATGTTTGCCAAAGCAAATAGCATGGACAATTTGCTATCATTTTTAGCTAAGCCTCGGTAGCAAGCTTTGGTGAATCCGAACTGACATTTGATGATCCGAAACGGATGCTCAATCTTGGATCGTACACTGGCTTTCATGTATTCTATATTGATCATAACATTGTTGATCCGTGGATGTTTCTTCCAAGCCCTTACTTTTCTTGGACGTTCCGCGATAGGCCATTCGACATCGATGTCTTTCAACTCGCCCCGTTTTTCTGCGCCACGATAACCGGCATCGCCGAAAATGAACTCCTCATCACCATACAGTAGACTTTCAGCTTGATTCAGATCGTGTTCGTTGGCAGCGGTGGTCGTAAGACTATGCGTCAGCCCAGTTCGCATCGACTCCGATATGAGCCTTCATGCCGAAGTGCCACTCATTACCCTTCTTGGTTTGCTGCATCTCTGGATCACGCTCACCGGCTTTGTTCTTGGTGGAGCTGGGAGCTGCGATAATGATGGCATCCATCAGCGTGCCTTCTTTGACCAGCACGCCAGCATCACTCGACAGTCATTCACTTCGTTGAAGATTTTGCGTGCCAAATCATGACGCTCTAAGAAGTGACGGAAGTTCATGATCGTGGTGTGATCAGGGATCATCCCATTCAGTGATAGGCCAGCAAACAAACGCATGGCTGGGTGTCTACAAGACATCTCCCATCGCAGGATTACTCATGCTGTACCACTGCTGTATACAGTGAGTACGCAGCATCGTCATCAGGGAATACGGTCGGAGACCATTACCAGGCTTGGGGTAATATGGCTCGATAACTGACACCATAAGTTTCCAGGGAGCCAGTGTTTTCATCCGTTCAAGAAACTTTTTTTGCGGGTTTGGCGGCGTTTATGCTCGTATTCGCTGTCGGCGAAGCTGAGTTGGTGTCTCATGGTTCATACTATTAAAGAGAAGTGATGGGATTATCTCATTACCAGGACTGAATCGCACCTTCCTTAGTTGTTGTGGAAATCTAGGCTACACCTTCAAAGGGTATAGTCATTTATTTAGAGCGGAAGTAACTATTCAGTAAAAATGCTGTAAGACGCTTTTTTGTTATCTGTACTAACCATACGGTTACTATATGGTCATAAAGGAATATTATAATTAACAAGATTGTACTTAATAAATAGTTATGATTCGTAGCTGGATAGGAGGAAAGCCATGAATATTAAATCTATAGGGTTAATAGCGGGTCATGATGATGAATCATTGCTGAAAAAAAGTATGGGGGCTTTCTATGATGCAGAGAGCTTAGCCAGAAACACTATATGGAAATGCATTTCTGTAGCCAAAAATGTTATAAGTTATAACACAAAAATGGAAGTCACTGGCGTTATTAAAAGCACGCCAGAGACAAAAATGAAGACTGTATCTAACTCATTGACAACGGTGCTTAACTTGCTTATATCAATGAACAAGTATAATCCTGTAAGAATAATGGCCCAGAGTGATAATAGCTATGTGCGAAAGCCAACCCGTTTTATGCAGCAGCAACTTAACGATGCCATTCTCCGCATATTAACAAAACCAAAAGAGTGTGTAAAATTATTAGAAGCATTGGGAGCTCCACTTTCGACAGGTGCTTATACTGGAATAGCGCTTGAAATGGCAGCAGATGAATGGTCATCCATTACAGATGAAAGCGCCTATGAGTACATGCATCCTGGTCAATTTATAAGTGAATCACCAGACTTCACAAAAGTAAGTTTACTTCTGGAAATATTAGGCACAGCAGATGGAATATGTGATAAATATGTATCATCATTGATCAAAGAAACTATGGCCGTTATTATGGCTGAGACATATGTAAAGGCGAAAAAATGCGCTATTAGCCTATGGACAAAACAAAAAAGCAATTTGCCAAAAGCAGGTAATGATGTTGACAAAGCTTCTACAAAATCTGTCAAGAGACCTACTAAGAGATTTTTTATGAAGCCTGCTAAGAAATCTACTAAAAAAGCTGTCAAAAAATATGTTATAAATAGTATACAATCACCAAATTTGCTGAAGACATATTGATACCTCAGTATTACCAACGACCGTAGGCATGGTTGTTGAATATTTATTATTTTGTAAGGAGTTATGCAGTATATCAGGTAACCATGTATTTAATACCAAATTCTCGAGTTATATGCACTGTTTCTAGTGATTAGAGCTGTTTTTTGACGTATCTATCCCACATAAGCATGTTGATATTTTACCAGAATATAATCTACTATGAGACCTTTGCACGAGTCGCTCTAAACAACTGAAAATCAGGTGTAATAAGCCTAAAAGATTAGACTGTTTACTTTAATGCTAACAATGTTTATAAGTGGTACTAGTATAGCCTTCGGGGGTGTCTTCGGTGCAGGTAAGAATGGTTCAGAGCCTAATGTAAAGGAGAAGAAGGTGGTGTTTTCTAGACTTTTGGCTATTGTTAACAATAATCTTTTTTCTCATCTTAGTCTTCTGGATATTTCGAATCTTTCAAAAACTTGTCGTACATTATATCACCTCATAGCAGATAATGAGGTTATAGCTAAGATTTGGTTTTCACGCCTATCCACTGAGCAACAGACTCAATTCGAATTGAGCGCAGCGGAGATAAGTGAAGGGGAACTTAGATCTTGGATATATCAGTTTGCTGGAAGTTAACAGATAGCTGATGAGATGATTGCTCTGAAAAATAATGGATTCAGGTATTTCCCGCATATATTATTTCACACCATTAGTGAGCTGATGACTAAGTGCGTTCAATTTAGACTAGATCAGGTAGACAGTCGGATATGTAAGTACGGTAATGTTAGATTCAGCGAGGATGGTCGTAATTTTGTGATCATCAGTTCTGATCACGCTAAAAGTCATTTGCAGGACCCCGAGTTTAAGGCAGAGAAGACTACAGTCTGGGGTGTAGATACGTATGGAAAATGGTATAAAAAACTAACTTTTGTAAGGAATGATAATCTCAACCCAGAGGTCATCAGCGATAATGGACGTTATATGGTAGCCAAGGATATTCACCTTCATGATCTCTCAATATTGGCTCGGGAGCAGGACGATAAGTGGGTAGACAAAAGCAGCTGTAACTTCACTAAGAAATATAAGAACTTTCGTATACTAGACAATATGTCGTTCAGTCCTGATAGTGCTCAGCTGCTAATTACAACTCGTAGAGCGGGCTGTTCGGTCTGGTCCCTGGGGGTGGATGGGAAGTGCTCAGAAGTAGAAGCCTTTTCCAATAAAACAGAGGTGTTTAATGCTTTTTTCGGAGCGGATAGCTCTCATATAGTGACGGACTTATTTACTGATGGTATTAAAATTTGGAGTAAGAATGAGGGTGGAGGATGGACAGATGAAACCATTATGGTTGGTGATAGCGGGCGTCCAATTGGCATTAGTCCAGATAGGCGGCATATAGCGTTCGATTGTAGTAAAGGCATCCACATCTGTAGCCAGAAAGCATCAGGAGAATGGACAACACCAGTAGTCACAGGAACGGTGGACTACACATTGAGGCCCGACACTGCCAATTTTAGCGACGATAGTCGCCATGTGGTGTTTGGCTACAATGATCTATCCATAAGTGTCTGGAGCTTGGGGGTGAACAATGAATGGAAAGAAAAGGTCAGAGTTGATATTCCCGAGTCTCCCAGTAATCAACGTTAATCCAGTAAGGTCTCCTTTAGCGCAGATGGTCGTCACATCTTAGTCATCAGTAATGATACTATACCAGAATCTTTAAGCTTAGCGCTATAGATGGAGGATCTCCTGGTCATAGAGCAATAAGCTTAAAGCATGGGGGGAGGTTCTAACTCATCAGTCAAAAAAAGAGTAAACCATAAATGTTGCATTATATTGTAATGTGCTTTTATATGCTGTGCTGGGTGCCTAATTACGGAATTTAAAGTGTTAAGTTAGCACAAAGACGGCGTGGTAATCTAGTATGGCATTCCCAATATTGAATTGATTTGAGCATATAGTGCTCTGCTGGCTAGAGATAAAAGCTATTTTTATGCTGTAGATAATATTCACAACTATGGTTGAGTCAAGCGCTGTATCGGGCTTCGGCAAATGCCACATTCATTAGTGTGCGGCAGAGGTCTGATGAAGATGATTGCGCACTTGTGCCCTGATTAATGACGCTCTGGCGGAGGGCGCTGTTAATCTAAATGCCTCAATTTCACCCATTCTAATTCTATTGGATAAGCACGATCACATAGCTCTGGGTATTGATGTTTTACCCATGGATAGCAGTGGCAGTCAAAAGTAAGGTGTCTCCTACACGGGTGTTTGTCAATATTGTTCAATGCAATCTTGCACAAGATAGATTAAGTGGGCCCTACTGCATTGGGTCGACGAATTGGAAAAAGAGTATCAAATAAGATTACAGGATATCAGTAGGTTTATGCGATATCTAAATGGAAATCTGGTCAGAGAAGCCAATAAGGGGTATGGGGCCGTGGCCATTTACGGGCTGGAAAATTCAATAGCCAAACCTAGATTTCCACAATAACTGAGATACTTAGAATTGATTTGAGAGTCAGTTGCTCGTAGGCTGAAGTTCTCATACAACGAACCAGATGACCACTTTGGAAACTCTACAAACAGCTGACTTTGGCTGAATGATACCAGTCATCACGCACGTATTTTCGGCGCGTAGGGTTGGTGGTTATCTGCAGCGCTGCAATAAAACAATCTCCCTGGAGCTGAAGCGCTGTCGCCTTGGGGCTTATGACGAGGAGGAAACTCATCGCCACAGCCGACAGAGGCGTAAGACGCGACCAAGTTTCACAAAAGAACTGATGTGGTAATTCAGCAGGTAAAGTCCCAGCTAGACTTAGGCTTTACACCTGAGCAAATTGCAGGGCGCATGAAACTTGAGTCTTATGACGAGGCGATTGGTTACCAGACTATTGATCGGCTAATCAAAAAAACCAATAGAGCTGCCTTTTCCTGCGCACAGGTAAACGTTATCGGAAGCGCCATGGTGCTGAGGCTGGAGCCTTATTAATTTCAGGCATGTCGATAGTGTCTCGAAATTTATTTTAACAGTCAGAGTCAAAAACAAGGCCAAAAAAGCAGGGAGCCAGGCCATCAAAAAGATGTTACGGCCTTACAACAGTAACTGTAAGATCGTTACGTTTGATAATGGTGGAAGAGTTTGCCGGCCACGCAAGTATCGCTCAATCGTTAGGAGGTAAGATATACTTTGCTAAGCCATACTACTCATGACAACTTGGACTTAACGAGAATGCTAATGGCCTGCTACGGAGATTATTCCCAAAGGGAGTGAAGATTCGCGGCGTGTCGAAAAATAAATTTGCTTAGTCTCAATTTTTAATCAACATACGGCCACGAAAAGATTTAAACTACTTTAGTCCGATTGAGTTTTTGTCTGGTAAGTGTGTTAGTTATTGTGGAAATCTAGGATCGACTATTCCTATTCACTCCAGCCACCTACTAATCACAAACTCATAGTTTACAAACTTAGCTGGTTTCTCTCCTACAACCACTACAATCGTAAAGGCTATATTAATTAGCATTACTAACAACCTTGTTAGTGCTTCTTAATAATTTAAGATAGATAATATGTCATATACACACAATAATTATATATAAGGAAAATTACTTATGATGAATAACACAAGTTTAAATGTAAAAACAGAGGTCAATACTCCAGATCACACTACTAAGAAAGAAATTGTGTCATCAAGAAAATTCGGATGTCGGATGGTTTCGAGGTTCAAGAAGATTGCGGTTAAAATCGTGGGCTGGAAAAATCCAGTAAAATATATATCTAAAGGTATCATGAAGTTGGCTGCCCGTGTTAAAAATTCAGTGCATGCTAATATTTGCTATATTATTCCACTTATGACTGGTATAAAATCTGTCTCAGAAAGAACTAACTCAGACGACACAGGTAAAAGAAATAACAAAACACCCACAACAGTCAATCATGCAGAAACTAATGGCAGTATGAACGTCTATGTTATAAGTGGGGAGTCCGACAGTACAGAAGTACAGAGGAATAATTTTTATAATTTTGACCAAGATTCCAATAATAATGATAGGTACTAATACTAGGTGCTATGGTAGGAACAGAGTGTGGTTTGTTTTTTTAGTGTAGAATAACATTTATCTCTACACTCTGCATATTAACAAATAGGAAGAGAGTTTCGCACTCTTTCTATTTTTCCATATTCTAGGGATTACTGCGTTAAAAACGTACTCGTCAGATCATTGATAAACATAAACTCTCAACAAAATTACGGCTTGTGCAAAGGTCCTCATGGCATTAGAAAATTTAACAAGTGTGTTGGGTATGATAACCTTCACGGAACTATCATCTAATAAACCTATCTAATATACATAAGTGAGACCTTTGCACGAGTCTCGCTAAACAACTGAAAATCAGGTATAATAATCCTTGAACAATCAATGCCTTTCGGTGAAATCATGGCTTGGAAAAATCTGAAACAAGCACTCAACACAGGATCCTGACGCGAAGTGGAACGTGAAAGTAGGTTCTGACGGGAAGAGTAAAAGTACCTACGGCTTTAAAGCGCACATAAATGTCGATGAGGATGGGCTGATAAAATCGAGCGGTTACACAGCAGGAAATGTTCACGATTCAAATTGTTTCACTGAGCTATTAGATGGTGAAGAGTCGTCTGTTTATGCGGATAGTGCCTATTCCAGCAATAAGCACAGTGAATGGCTGGATGATCGAAATATTGATAACAGAATAATAAAACGTGCTTATCGAAATAAACCATTAACAGAACATGATAAGTGCTTTAACCGTTTACATTCTGGCGTGCGCTGCACTGTGGAGCGAGTATTTGGCGTTTTGAAATTACACTACGGCATGGCGAAAGCTCGTTATCTTGGCTTAAGCCGAAACCGTACACGTTTTGAAATAATGTGTGTGGCGCACAATATTAAACGAGGTTTAGCTATTCAGCAGGCAAGTTGTGCCTGAAAATCGAAAATGAAGGGTGAAATGGCTCTAATGGCGCATATTCGAACTGAAATCGTGTTTTTTAAGGCTTTATCCTCAAAAAATACGATTTAATTAATAGTGGGGCTTATGCAGCGTTATCGTGCAAAGGTCTCACATAAGTTAATGTTTTATATATTGAGACTTTTGGGATAGCATTGATTTTTCTCACTGTGAAGAAAAAGCGCACGAAAAGAGAAGGTTTATGGCTGTCAATGATCGATGTAGTATGCTTTTAACTAAGTTAGTTGGCAAAAAAAACAATCGTGCAAATCTCTCAACTTACTTAAAATGGTATCGTGTTGTATATATTAACGCGTAGTGTGTTTTATGATATGTTTTAAGTATTGTATTGTAGATGTTAACAATCTTTTAACAGTTGTCAATAAATGGAACTACTAGGCCAAGGAGGTTATCTTTGGTAAAATACCTAATGGAGAGTGATTATGTTTAATATATTTAGAAATGCAGTAAATCCAACTGTAACCGCACCATCGGACAGTGGAGCAATGTCAGGCAACAATAATACTGATAGTAGTACCGGTGTTTTTAACTTATTCGCTGTAATGCCTAAGTGCATAGGAAAGTATATTGTAAGAGATGGATCTGATCACAGTCAGGTAGGGCCTGAGAGTAGCAGTCAGTTACAATGCAACCAGAAGACAGGATTTATTTCCGCTAGAGGTGCACTACACAGGCGTGTAGAGGCGTGTAGAGGCGTGTAGAGGCGTGTAGAGGCGTGTAGAGGTAGGTATTATTAAACATTTTTCAGACCTGGAAGTAAACATATGCAGATTATATCGTGCAGAGGTAGAAAGAGAAAAAGGCAATGACAAAAAACTTAAAGAAATAGGGGATTTGCAGGTAAAAAAATTAAACCATAATAATGCTTTGCGTAATTAAATGTTTAGAGAAAGAGGGAGGTCGACATGATGATGATGTAGCACCTCTCTTTATAGCATACACTAGTGAACGTTCTAAAGTGTTGCAAAAGTATGAACAACATCTAATCTCAAATGCTAATAAGTTTCAGTTGTTAAGTGATATTGAAATAAAATACTTTGACCCACTAGAAAAAAAGAGATGCAGCAAAGTTGAAGCTGATAGTGTCATAAAAGAAATATTGGAAGATGCGTCTACTCAGCTAGTTCCATCTAACAAGAAGAATGTTCAGTCAAAAGCGGAAAATAGATTAAATGCAGGTGAAATTCATATGCAAAAAACAGTAACACCTGTACTAACATTAAAAGCAAAAGTACTACCAAAAGAAAATGCAAACGCAATACTACTAGCACAAGAGGCTGCTAGAGAAAAACTTGGGCGGTTGTTTATGGATAAAACTAAGGTCCAAAAGGCGAATGAGACAAAAAATATATTAGCACCATTGACAGAATGGAAGGAAGCAGAATATATCGGATCATCATCAGTGGATTCATATCGTTCTAGTTCAACTATTTATCCAAACACTCTTCCTCTGTCTGTGGATGATTCTCAAATTTATAATGAAAATGGTAGGTCAGATAGAAACGAGTATGTTTCTTCTGACTCTCAACATGTTATAGATTCAGAGGTGCGGGTGAATTTTGATGATGGCAAACGACAACGTGTTGAGTCATGGCTAAAAGATACGCCAAACGATATGACTAAGATTGACGACATAGAGGTTGATTGTCCATACGCACATAATGATCTTCCAAACACACGTGAGTCTGTGGTTGCATCTGAAGGCAGACGTACTAGTGTAATGACTGGATATCAAGAAAGCCTGGATATCAAGAAAGCCTGGATATCAAGAAAGCTATAGTGGGTCGAGAATAAACTTTAATGATCATAACATCCAACGGAAAAAAGAACAAAGTATAAATACTGGCGATGGAAGTGGTTGTAGTTGGGGAACTAGCGAGTTTACTAATGTGTATGATTCGGTTGTAACTCTGCGTAATGAAAAATTAGGTGTAAGTTATATTGCTATGGATAAGGCGATCAGAAATGTTTTAGCAGATTCTAGATTAGTAGGTCGGTTGAGAGATGAAATCATGGGATTTAGAGCTAAAATTCACCGTAGCCAAAACGATATTCTGTATCCGTCACAAGGTGTAATAAAGACTACTGAGAATGCAGCGAGCAGCGCACAATCTTGTTCCTCTATAGTACTGGGTGACGATGAAAGTAGTTATAGTTGGGCTTCTAGCAATTTTACTTCTAGGTTTGATTCTGTTACATCTCGGAGTAATGACAATAATGATGAATTAGATGTAAGTTGTATGGCTATGAATCAGGCGGTCAAAAATATTTTATCCAATCCTGAAGTGGTAGGTCGTTTGAGAGAGGAAATCCTGAGATTTCAAACCAAGCTTGATGATAGCTCCATTAAACATGCGTCACAAGGTGTAATAAATAGCAATGAGGGCGGCGGCGCAGCTGATGCTGAACTACGTAGTAATCTGCATGGTCTGCTGGCGGGTAGGAGGGTTTGTGTTGCTGGTAGCGAGCAATTTGACTCTTCAACAGAGGTGGGTGATAATGGAAGTATAGTGGGTGCAGCTGGCTTTGATGAGATGGCGATAAATATGAATGTACTTGGTCATCTTAAGGAAAAGATTTAACCGATTAATCCTATATAAGTTTTGTTGCTGACAATATTTTTTGTAACTTCAGAGTAGATGGGACTCTATACTTTAAGGATCTGGAGTTTCTACGCGGTGGTAAGTGAACGAGATCACATAGGCTAAAGAGTACTAAGTGACGGTGGTGAGCTAACACTGAGAACAAAGTAGAAACTTCAAAGGCGGCGAGTATATCCCCATTGCCATTAAGGGTGTGAGTAGGCGACAAACGAGCTAATCCTCACTGGCCTACGCGTGTAGTGGTGGTTGTGGGTAAGGAAGCACACCTTTGAGGGGTTGTGGGTATAGTTGCCAAGAAGTCAGGACTTTAGCATAAACGTTAGAGGCCAATTATTAAGCAAAGTAGCCTCCATATTAGCTCCAAAGTGGCCTGTAACGACCTTGTTGTGAAGTTTGCGAGCACATGAGCTAACGCTCGGTCGCAGCCATTTTCGAGTGTCAGCTATCAGTGTGAATTGGGAGACTATTAATAATTCTCCTGATATATCTGTCAGGCCAAGATTAATCTTCCCTATGCCGTCATTAAAAACTCGATAGCTAATTACTTTATTCAGCAGTTTATCTGCCTTTGCGTGATCATTATCTTTTTCTATACCTAGCAGTAAAAGTAGGCCAGAGTTGACTTTTCCAACAATGTCATCATTAACTTTCACCTTGGCATGTTGTACGCGTTGAATCATGCCACGCATAATTTAACTCCGGCAACTATCTTCAAATAGATAAAAATCACTAGCAAGTTTCTCGGTGGCCAGAATCAATGCATCAGTTATACCTGGTTCTATTGATGCATGTCAGGAGTATCTGATAATCTGTAGATCCTCCTCCGTCCCTCCGGCCAATGTTTGGTAAGTGTGGTAGCGTTATCCAGAGGACTTGTCATATGTATAGGCCATGAATGATTATAAATGGATTTTTTGCAATGATATTCATGCGTGAGAACAGCGTATTTTTTGCTAGCCAAGCTTTATTCTTAAGATAATGACATTCAATCCGTGCTCAAGCCAAGGCATGTTACTGGTGAGAACAAATAATCCATATACGAAAGCTCGGCCTTGCCATTTGTTTGCGGTAGTTTAACTCGCGTGAATTTCTGCTCAATGCCGTGAGCTTTACTCAAAGCCAGAAAATCATGATCTGGCGTGCCTTTATATTCCGTACCATTGTCAGAATAATTACATTCAATCGTGTAGGGATATTCCTCCAGTGCTTGTATCAAAAACGCTGCTGCCACTGTTTGGGTTTTATCAGGCAGGATACCGGCATACAGCTCACGCGAAAAGTCATCTATGGCAATAAATAAGTGTTTACGCGGCCTGTCTTTGCGCTCACCCTTGAGCAAGGGCAAGAGTTTGGTGCCGTAATGCATTATCGCGCCGGGGTAATTTTTGTTGTAGTGTCTTACGTCTGCTTTTTTCTTGCACTCAATTGATGCTTCTACTTTTGCCAAGCGTTTCATGCCACATTTTGAGGCCGTGACGCTCCTATTGGTGGACTTTCGTGGCGAGAACTCCTGCTTTCGTGCTTGGTCAATCACCTTGTAAATAGTTATACGTGATACTCTGAGCTCTCGCGCAAGCGTCACGATCATCCAGTTTCCCGTCTCATATGCTGCCAAATCTCTTTACGAGCCAGCGGCGTTAAACTGATCTATTTCTTAGAGGGACTATTCAAGAGCCAAGCACTCTTATATGAAACCTCATTATTGACCTGCAGAGCGTATGTTTAGTTAAATCCTATTAGATAAGAATTGACAGCACACCAGAAAAAAATAAAAATAACAGCTCTGGTGTTTGTTAACACGCGATATGATATATTTAAAAGCACATTTAATATAAAATATGTGTTGTTTTGTAGAATACAAATATAAGTTTTAAATTGCTATGATTATATAGGTGGAAACCAATTATGTTAAAAGAATATTCATTTAAAAAATTATGTATATGTAGAGTGAAGAGTACTACGTTTATTAAATTTAGTTTCTTTTCTTTGTGTTTTTTAATTTCAATGTTTATTAAGGCTGGGCCAGAACAACCTACAGAGGATGATTTGTTTTTCTGTGGAATGAACGATTTTACTGAACCAGGCAGATGGGTTTTTAAGGAGCTTAAGCAAAAGTTAGTGCCAGAAAAAATGGGAAATGGTAAGGTGTTGCTAATTATTGAATCATGTTTTTTCATAAGGAAGGTCCTAGGCTTATATTCATTCCTATGCCCAGGACAGCACCTAAACACCGAGGCGGTAATGGAAAGTTATATGGCTTTATCCATGATAAAAATGTTAGAAAAGAAGGAGGTAGATCTAGAGCTGACTGACTCTTATGATGAGTCTGTTTGTAGTACAGAATACTGTAATATATTAAACGAAATGGATGCATGCGTAGATCCATTATCAGAAATTACTTTATGTGCTTCCGTAGATGGATCATTTAAAACAAGTATGTTAAAATACGCAGCCGTAGGTAAGTTCACGTTTAGTGATAAGATAGATGTGCCAATATGTAAAGTCAGGTATAACTATCAAATAATTAATCATAATCAAAAAAGTCAACATTTAAATCAATGCGATGATACAAGTCATACAAAAAGTGATATATGTTCTGTAATTAACCATGAAGCATCTGAAATCAAAGAAGCACTTCGTGTAGTTAGTGTAAAGTCAATTAAAAAGAAAAGAAAGAGAAAAATGTATAAATGCGATGTGTGTGGTAAAGATGGAATAACTAACATACAGGTGCATATATTTAGTCATACCAAGAAGAGTTCTTTTAATTGCAGTACGTGTGGTCGTGCATTTGCTACTATGCCTCGTTTAAATAGGCATATGATTGTTCATGCACAGGGAGTGTTTTACAGATGCAGTAGCAGTAGATGTAGTGAGGAATTTGATTATATCCGGACATTAGAACAACATGAGATGACCCATTTAATTCCTGATCCTTTTGGTTGCGGCACCTGTGCTGCTGTATTTACTTCTTTCAATCATTTAAAAGAGCATAAACTTACTCATGACGAGGGAGTTAGTATAATATGCAATGTTTGCAGTCAGTCATTCACAACTATTAATAGCCTACAAAGACATCTGGGTTGTCATGCAGGGCTAAAAAATTATGGATGCAATGTGTGCCGTAAGATGTTTTCTATCAGGTATGAATTTAGCAAGCATGTGTGTAGTGGTCATGCAGTGGAAACAGGGAATAGTATAAACACAGAGGGGGAAACAGACAGCAGGAATAATCACATGAATGCTAAGTGTGTAGTAAGGAATTGACCATATAAATATAGCTGTGTAATTTTCTATTTTTAATGCGCTATTAAAATAGGAGATATAAATAAACGTTGTGACTTAATCGCACTTTCCCAAGATAGCACAATTTGATTTTTCAACTGCTTTCAAAGAGGTTTTCATGAAAAAGATTAGACCGTTTTTTTTGATTATAGCAATGTTTCTAAGTAGTACGAGTATAGCTGTCTTTGATTTATTAGACGCAGATGAGCAGGGTTCAGATCTTAATGTGAAAGAGCAGAAAGTGGTATCTCCTGTATTTCTTGACAGTGTTCTCCATAATCTTTTTTCTCGTCTGAGTATTCGAGACCTTTCCAATCTTTCAAGAACTTGTCATGAGCTAAATGCTCTCATATTGAGTAATGGGGCTATAGCTAAGGTTTGGTTTTCACGCCTTTCCACGGAGCAACAGACTCAATTCACAAAGAGCGCAGCGTCGACCAGTGAAGGGGAACTCAGAGCTTGGATAGCTCAGTTTGCGGGCAAACCAAAACTAGCTGACGAGATGATTACTCTTAAAAATCAGGGATACAAATATTTTCCACATATATTATTCCACAAAGTTAGTGGGCTGATGAATAAATGTTCTAAATTTAGGCTAGAGGAGATAGCCTGTCTTGTCTGTCAGCTTGACCATGCTGTTAGATTCAGCGCCGATGGTCGTCATGTTGTGATCATCAGTGTTGATCACGATGATAGTTACGTGCAGACTACCGAGTTTAGTGAAGGAAATACTATAATCCAGGGTGTCGGTACGGATAGGGAATGCTATGAAAAAGTTATTTTTGTGAGAAAAGATAATATCCTAGAACTTGTCCTCAGCGATAATGGTCGTTATCATGCCATCAGCGATAATGACCGTTATATGGTAGTCAATGATATCGAGCTAATTGGCGATCACGCAATATTGGGGATGGTCGAGCAGTGGGCAGACAAAACCCCCATTATTATAGATGAGCTAATTAAGAACTGTAGGGCTAAGGTGCACAGCATCTCTTTCAGTCCTGATAGTACTCATATGCTGATCACTTTTTCGATAGGAATGTGCTCGGTCTGGAGCTTGGGTATATGTGGGATCTGGTCACAAACAGGTTTTCTTTCCAAAAAATACTCTGTATGTAAAGCCTTCTTCAGCGGTGATGGCTCTCATATAGTGACCAGAGTAGTTGGTAATGTTATTAACATTTGGAGTAAGAATGCTTATGGGTACTGGGTAGATGAAACTACTGTGCCCATGGGTAAATGGGCAGATCCAATTGGCATTAGCACTGATAACCGTCAGATAGTGGTAATTTTTTGTGGTGGTACCAAAATCTATAGCCAGAGAGCAACAGGAGTATGGGTAGGAGCAGTAGTCTCCAAAGTGAGGGCCATCACGGCCAACTTCAGCGACGATGGCTGCCATGTGGTGCTTGCCTGTACTGATTCTTCCATCAGAGTTTGTAGATTGGGGAAGAACAATGAATGGGCAGAAAAGGTCAGTTTTGTTATTTCCAGAGGTGACAGCGATGAACCACATTACAAGGCCTGCTTTAGCGCAGATGGTCGCCACATCATAGTCATCAGTAATTATAAGAGAGTCCTAATTTTTAAACTGATCGCTGTAGATACCCTCTAGCCATAGGATCGTAATCGTAAAACAAGTGATTGGTTATATACGCGGATTTTAGTCATAAGTGCGCCATATTGAAAAAGTTGAGCCAGAGGGTACACTCACGGTTCGACCAAAAACTAATGTA
>JASXSV010000065.1 GCA_030674915.1 Candidatus Endonucleibacter bathymodioli | reverse complement strand
TCTAAACTATTAGCTTTGTAACGTAGAAAAGCGTTAATATCTTCATCGGTATGCTTCTTATTCTCCACTTCTGCAAACATATTGCCGATGGTTATGCCTGGCCTATCCTGATAATCATTACAAAGCTTAAACAAAGCCTCCATCAACGGTCGGCTAATCACCTTATCCGGCTCATTATATATCATGTACTTTACAAAACCAGTAAACGACTGGCCTTTGTAATATTGCAAAGATAACACACAATACAAATCATAAAATTTCTGATAATGCTTTTTGTTAAAAAATGTTCTTTTTTTATATGCACTGTTATTCTCACCATCATCTCGCTCTAACCATACTATGTCTTTGAGAAAATTATGAATATTTATAACTGGCTCATCTCTTAAAACGGTAAGATACTGATCTAAAGAGTTAGGCCTATTTAACAACATCGTTACTGGTGTTTGAATTGTAGCATGCTGGCAATTCTTGTTGGTAGCGTAAGCTAGCGAGGTAACTAGCAGCACCAGCGCTATTGGCAAACAAAGAAAATACCTCATATAATTTAAGCGCTTGCCATTATCGCAAAACAACAATAGCATGAAACCCAGATATTGCAAATATAGAACTCTACGATCAACTATTAACACGACAAAACACCTATATTTAAAGGAGAAAATCTAACTAATAACATGTAACACAGTAACAACCTCACAATAAATAAAACTAACACCATAACTTTTATCTTGCCATTATTCTTAACTGAAATTCAGCCATGATTTCTATAAAACTATAGAAACTTATCACTATCTAAAATTTATTAACTTGGAAAATATCATACAGAATATATAACAACAGAGCAAATACATTTCCAACAAAGACACAAAACAAAAGCTAGAAAAACGCATACTACTACATAATGATGTATAAAATATTTTACTGAGTGGAATGATCACCTACTATTTATCGCCTAAGGAAAGTGCTATTAAGTCCCAGTTATGAGGTGATTCTAGCATTACCTACAGCTTTGGATTTTACCATGAGTTAACAACTAAGTTTTGCAGATAATAAATTCGTGCAAAAACACCGAAAGACACGTAAAGAACTATTCTTGACAAAAATAGAAAAAATTACTACATGACGCAGACTCACCAGCGTTATCAATCCTTGCCATCCAAAACTAGACAACGGCAGACCACCTTAACCCTTATAAATCATGATCAGAATCCATTGTTTTCAGCAATGGTACCGCTTTAAACAAATAAATCTAAGATGATGGATTCAAGAGACTGCTCGCTACCTCCATAGCCTCACCGACATAAGTCATCACATACGTCACATGCATAGCTGTTACCACCGTTACTTTTGTGGCACTCTGCTAATTCTCTTAAATGTTATCTTCATTACTTTCCCGAGAGGAAGTCAAATAATAGACACAATTTTTACGTAGCTTACATAGATATTTAACAGACTCAGTAATAGGACTGCAAAGCCATGTAATAGTACCACCAGCCTTTTTTTTGTCTCTATACTTTACAAGCATAGCAACATAAGCCACACATATTACTCCAAACCCTACCCCTAGTCCGACTTGTGCTGCTAAGTCACAACCTCCTTCATCACGTCCATCATAGCAATTGTCTTCGCCATTACAGCGTAACTCACTGAAAATAAGCCCTCCATTATCTAGTCCGCAATCAAAGCAAGTGGCATTTATGCCGCTAGTGGACTCATCACTGCCGTCAGGGCAGTCCATCTTGTCATTACAGCGCAACTCAGAGCGAATTCTCCGCACACGAGCAAACTCTCCGCATTCAAAGCAGCTAGCCCCAGCATACTCGAATGTCATACTCTCATCCGCACCGTTCTGGCAATCTTTGTCTCCATCACAAATATGTCTAATTTTAATGAGTTGCACCTTGCGACCATCTTCGCCCGTGTTGCACGCAAAACAAACTGGATTTGTGCCACTCGATGATTCATCAGCTTTATCACGGCAGTCCATACGACCATCGCAGAGCTTGCCTTCACTAATAGTTACTGTTTTATCATCACAAACATATATCAGTTTATATGGTATATTTTTTTTACGACACAGGCTAGTTTCCGGATCAACCCCAGCAACACCTCCTTCACAGCATAGTAAAACACTTTCATCACTCTTATCACGGCACTGAAAGATGTCATCACAATAATTCTTCTCATTGTGATTGGGTGGACACGTATTCGGAAGGTTAGCACCAACAGGCAATATCCCCAACGCGCTAAAGGATGCCGTGTACATCGCCCTAGATCCAAGACTTGACACGTTTTTTACTATACTCTGTGCACAATTAAAGGAACTTTGGCTACAG
>JASXSV010000023.1 GCA_030674915.1 Candidatus Endonucleibacter bathymodioli | reverse complement strand
TTGGCTGCGTAGCTGAGAGACGCAAAACTTTGTTGTTTCATTTTGGATAACCGGTTTGCCTTAGCATGCTATTGTACTAGGTTTTGGAGATTCAATCAGAGATTCCCTAGCAAATATCCCAGGAATTTACGAGTAGTAGGTGATTGGGATGAGTGAGATCAGTAAACAGCCTAGCACCTTCAAGGAGAGTGGTTATAGATATTGGCTAACGACATAGGAATGAAAGTAATTCCTTATGCTTTTAATGCAGGATTTTTTCGTGAGATCTGACAATACACTCAGAGACTTTACTGCATCATGTCTTCTGAAGCGAATTATTGTAAGGTTTGTGAAGTTGGTAAATAATTTTACTGAGAGCTTCAGTCGCCTCTTTGTCCTTCGCCAGTAACAATGAATAAAAATAGTTAGATTGCTGCATACTTTTAAGGATTGTTAGTATAGAGTACTGCATTTGTTTTTAAGGGAAAATCATGAACATGTCCAAACTATTTATTATACTAGCAATAGTTCTAGGTGTTACAAGTATGCCTTCATTGGGTGGCTTGCCTAAAAAGACTCTGTATCTGGAAATCGATAAAGATGACTCCCAACAGTCTAACCTTGAGCGTCCGTTAGAGCATAGTGATGAATCAGGTGAGACTCCAATGGGCGATGTCATGCTTGATAAAAAAGAAGGGAAATGTGCTCAACAGCCTAGTCTTGAGCGTCTTTTGTTAGATGAGTCTACAGTTGGCAATGCTGATCTTGATGCAACAGAGGGGGAATGCCGTCAAGGGTCTAAGTGTTGTAGTCGTTTAGAGCGTAGTGATAAAATAGATGCGAATCCAGTGGGCAATGACGTGTCGGATAAAGCAGAGCAATACGTCAAACACAATTATGATCAGGTATTAAAAGAGTTATGTTCTGTTACTATTCTTTATGAAGAAGATGGGGAATGCTTCCAAGAGTCTAATCGTGATAGTCTTTCAGAAAATGGTAATGGATCATCTGTACTTGAGCGTCGTTTAAAAGATAGTAAATTAGATGCGAATCCATTGGGCAATGACATGTCGGATAAAGCAGAGCAATACTTCAAACACAATTATGATCAGTTATTAGAGGAGTTATATTCTGTTACTAAGCTTCATGGAATAGATAGGAAATGCTCTCAAGGGTTTAAGCATGATAGTCGTTTAGGAGGTAGTGATAAAATAGATGCGAATCAAGAGGGCGATGTTGTACTGGGTGAGGAGGAGTGTTCTCAATAGTTTAGCCTTGATCGTCTTTTGTCAGTTGAGTCTACAGTTGTCAGTGCCATGATTGATGAAACAGGTGGGAAACGCTTCCAAGAGTCTAAGCGTGATGGTATTTCAGAAAATGGTAATGGATCAGATGAGGCTCTAGTTCATACTGAAACCATGGTGAAATCATGGTTGGCAACACTATGTTTTAAGGAAATGGATGCATTGAAAAATAGTATAATTGCAAACGATAATAGCGCCAAATTGAACGTTTTGCTACGACAGTTGACGAAAAATAAACAGTTAATAAAGCATAGCCTTAATGTATATCCCATAGTTACTAAACTGATGGTGGATTATAAGACATCTAGGCCTAGTGAGATCTCCACATCTAGGATAATTGGAAATGCCGGTTTTCACTGTAATGATGATAACTACTTTCTTAGCTTCAGCGAAGATAGCCGTTGCCTGCTATCCACCGGTAAGGATAACTCCCTCATAATCTGGGCTAAAGAGGATGGGAGATGGAGGGAAGAAACAATCATTTCCAATCATAGTGCTGTCTCATCCGCCTGCTTTAGCCCAGATAGTCGTCATATGGTAGTCGCTATTCATTTGGGGAGTGTTAAAATCTATAGTCGCGGTACGGACAATAAATGGAAAGAAAACTGCACCGTTAATCGCAGTGTGCAAGCCACCTTCAGCCTAGATAGTCGCCATCTAGTATTCTGCAATAGTAAAATGATTGAAATCAGGAGTATTGATGAGAATGAAAATTGGGTAGTAAAATTATATGTGGACACCCAAAGCGAGATTAAATCTGCCTATTTTACCGACAATAGCGCCTATCTGATATGCACCTATGATACTGAGCCTGATAAAGTTTTTTGCCGTGAGGATGACGGGTGTTGGAAAATGCAATCAAGTATTCTAGCTAATGGTAAAAATACACTCTTAGCAGCTACTATCTGGAACGATGGTCTCTATATGGTGGCCAGTGGTACAGAAGGAGTTAATGAAAGTGCTACTATATTTTGCATGGGGACGGACGGGGAATGGATGGAAGAAGCCAAGATTACCGCAAGCGTCATTGCCGCAGTCGGTACTAGCGTCGACGGCATCCATATAGTGTCTAGGGGTTGTCCTAGTTATGATGAATCTATCGCCAAAATCTGGAGTCTAGGGAAGAATGGCTTATTTAACGTAGACATTTTGAGAGTTGCAAAAGATGCCGATAATGGGGGCGGCATAGACTATTCCAACACTCTAGATAGTAAATTATATCAAGTGGAATTCAGCAATGATGGTCGTCATGTGGGCATATTGTATGATGAAAGGATCATACTCTGTAGCCAAAATAAAGTCGGGGAGTGGATAGATAAATGCACTATTGAAGAGCAAAGGTCTGTCCGGTCATTAACCTTCAGCGCCGATAATACTCATATGATTCTCTCTTTGATGGATAGTAATCGAAAAAACACCTTTAGGGTCTGGAACCTGGGGATGGATGGGGAGTGGGAAGAAGACATTATTCTTTCTGCTAGTGATGAGGATGTCAGCTCGATTGTCTTTAGCGCCGATGGCCATAATGTGGGGCTGGTCTATGATAATGGAAGCGTCAAAATTTGGGGTGGTAATGAGGAACTCGGGCAGTGGCATGAAAAAGACTGTGTTACTGGTTTTGATCTCAAGAAGGTCGTCTTCAGCTCTGATGGTCTCTATGTGGCAGTCATCGGAGGTGAACCTATGGGAGTCTTTGACCTTAAAGTTGATAAGGGTCTATTTTCCAAATATTTCGGCCCCATCAGCCGCCAATTACCTCGAGGTTTTATTGGTGGCTTAAAAGCACTGTTCGTATTAGGAGTTTTTAAATGTGCTGTGGATGCCGTAATAGAGTCGCGGATTTCAGTCATAAGTGCGCCATATTGAAAAAGTTGAGCCAGAGGGTACACTCACGGTTCTACCAAAAACCAATGTGAGACCACTTATGAATAAGCGTTATACCCACCTGACTCAAGAAGAAAGATACCAGATTTGGTCAGAGAAAAAAGCAGGAGTTTCAAATGAAATTATCGCCCAAGACTTAAGGCGTGATTTGAGTACCGTTAAAAGAGAGTTGGCTAGAAATACAGGGGCTAGAGGTTATCGCCCGAAGCAAGCACATAATTTTGCGCAGGAACGTCATCAACAGAAACCAAAAGCGACCAAGATGGTAGCTGAACTGAAAGATAAAATTACTGACAGACTAAGTAAGCAGTGGAGCCCTGAGCAAATACAAGGACGCCTTAAACGAGATAATCAACCTTCTGTATGTCCCGCTACGATTTACCAGTTTATTCGAGAGGACAAAGCTGGGGGTGGTTGCTTGTATCAACATCTTCGGCACAAGAAGTATAAGCAAAGAACAAGAAAGCCCGATGCACGAGGCCAGATCCGAAACCGTGTTAGCATTGATGATCGACCTGGAATTGTGGATCAAAAAATACGTTTAGGCGATTGGGAAGCAGACACTGTAATTGGCAAAAGACACAAGGGTGTACTGGTTACATTAACGGAAAGAGTGAGTAAATTAAATTTGGTAAAACGTGTTCCTTCAAAGCACGCTGACGTGGTGACGAAAGCAATTATAACGATGCTCAAGCCTTACCAATCAGACTTACTCACGATCACATTTGATAACGGAAAGGAGTTCGCCTTTCATGAAAAAATCAAGAAAAAGCTTAACGTAGATACCTATTTTGCTCACCCTTACTCCTCGTGGGAACGAGGTTTGAATGAAAATCATAATGGTTTGATAAGACAATATTTGCCCAAAAGCCAATCTTTGGATAATGTCACTGACAAAGAAATTTTAGATATACAAAACCGACTAAACCAAAGACCAAGAAAACTGTTAGACTTTAAAACACCTGATGAGATTTATAGTGAAATGGCGTTAGCTGCATAAATTTTAAGGGGCACTTATGACTAAAATCCGCGAGTTAAAAGACGCAGAAGACTGCATTATACTGTAATACACTTATATACTGGATAATCGCCTTTGAAGGTGAGAGTAGGCTGCAAGCTAGCAAAGCTCCCATGAGTCTACGAATAGTAGGTGATTGGGATGAGTGGATGAGTGAGAGCAGTCAACAACCTCTCACCTTCAAAAGGTGTCAGGTATAAGATGTATTATAGTATAATACATCTTATACCTTTGAATCTGGATACGGGCTGCAAGGCATAAATTGTTAAGCCTACTAAGGTAATGGCTTTAAAATAGTACCTGTATTGACAAGGTTGTAAATAATTGCCTAGATTAATCACAATAATTAACACACTTACCTGATAAAAACTCAATTGAACTAAAGTAATTTAAGGATTTTCGAGGTCGCATGTTGATCCAAAATCCAACCTCATCAATTTCATTTTTCTGCAAGCTGCCAACCTTAATTTCCTTTAGGACGAATCGCCGTAGCAATAATTAGTATTACCATTAAATCTACTTCGCCATTAGTGGTATGGCTTAGTAAAGTATATCTTACCGTCTAATAATTGAGAGATACTTGCATGGCCGACGAATTGGCCACAGTTATCAAACATAACGGTATTACGGATAATCTGGACTGTTAGAATAAATTTCGAGATACGCGAGGTTAGTGTTGCAAAGCATGTATCTTGGCCGTGAACGGTATCTCGCTTCCGGTGGACGATATCTTCTTCCAGGTAAGCATAGTCTCAGTGTCTCATTAATATCCACATGATCAGAAATTAAGCGGGATCCAGTCTCAGTATCATTACGCTATTGATCACGAGCCCTTTGAGTTGGAGAAAGCAGGGCTATTGTTTTTTTGTGATCAGGAGATAGATGCTCTGGTAATCAATAGGGCATTATAAGACTCAAGCTCCATGCGCTCTGTAAATTTGCTTTGATGTAAAGCCTAAAGCCCTTTGGGGCTTTTCATGTGGTCACCTGGTTCGTTGTGTGAGCGCCCCCCCCCCCATTTTTTGCGCTCCTTTTGTACTCCTTTTGCACTCCGGCAGTAAAAATTAATAAACTGATTAAGTAAATAATACTTTTAAAGAAAATGTGTGTACAATAATTGTTCATTTTTAATGAGAGTGGTACGAATGGTCAGGTTATTTGTTGTAATAGCAATAGTGCTAAGTGGTGCAAGTATGTATTCCTTTGGTGGCTTACCAAGACAACAGGCGGGGGGGGAAGTCGATAAAAAAGCAAAGGTGCGAGGTGCTCAAAAACTGGCAAGTGGTACAAGTATGTATTCCTTTGGTGGCACGCCAAGACAACTGGAGGTGGGGGGAGTCGATAAAAAAGAAAAGGTGCGAAGCAGCGCTCGAGAGCTGGTGGGGGTGACAATCGATAAAGCAAAGACGCGAGGCCTTAGCATTGTTAGCAGTTCAGCAAATGGTGATGAATTAGATGCGCATATGAGTAATACTCTGAGCAAATGGATTTCAGGACTTTCACTCTATAAAAAGAATATATTAAAAACAGATCCAGTGCCTGTTAATGACAATACAATAAAAGAGTGGGCGAAGCGGTTGACGGAAGAAGGAGATAGAAGAAAATTTCTGATTGCATATCAGACAACGAAAAAACTGGGGATTAATCATGAGGCATTCAAGCCTATTCAGAAATTAAAGTTTAGTGAGGAGCTTAAGTCGAGAGAGGTAAATAAATGCGAGCTAGTTCAGAAGCTCGGTTTTAACTATAAGTATTCGCCATTATATTACAGCTTCAGCGCAGATAGCCATTACCTGGTAACTAACGGTGAGAATGCGAGCACCACCATAATCTGGGTTAATGAGGATGGGAAGTGGATAGAAGAAGCAAAGATTGACAATCGGTATAGTGCCCGCAGCGCCTGCTTCAGCCCAGATAGCCGCCATATGACGATATGGCTTAGTGACGATGAAGATTCGTCTTCTATTAAACTCTATAGTCTCGGTACGGACAAGAAATGGAAAGAAAAAAACACTTTTGATAACTGTCTAGAATACGGACAACACACATTCAGTGCAGATGGCAAGTATCTAGCAATCATAGGTGAAAAATTTATTAAAGTCTTTAGTCTTGGTGCGAAAGGGAATTGGGTAGAAGAAGTAAAACTGTCCAATCAAGATGATGTTTCATCTGTCTACTTTACCGACGATGGCTCCTATTTGGTGGAGGTGGACCGATATGCTAAGGTGATTGCAGTCGTTATCCTTAATAAGACTGATAATTTAGTAAACACAAAAGTCCGAATTCCACAATGTGACAATGTATTACTAGGACCTACCATATGGAACGATGCCCTCTATATGGTGACCCAGACCATGGCAGATTATGATGATGAATTTAACTTGAGATGTGAGACTAAGTTTACTGTATGGAGTCTGGGGGTTGGTGGAAAATGGATAGAAAAAGACGACGTTTCCGTAATGGACGTTAAAGCAGTTGGCGTCAGCGTTGATGGTATCCATATTGTGGAATCTGGTGATGGGGATTGCACTACCATTTTGAGCCTAGGGTTAGATGCGCGATGGAGAAAAAAAGTCATTGTTGTCGATGATGAGGAATGTATAGACGGTGTCGGTACTCCTCGTATGCGCGTACAGGAAGTGAAATTCAGCAGTAATGGTAAACATTTAGTAATGGTTGCTTGCAGTGATGATGGTGATGATGAAAGAGTCATGATCTATAGCGAGAATGGAGTCGGGGAGTGGATAAAGAAAGCTAATATTACGGATGGAGGCGACGCTTCCTTCAGCAGTGATTGCACTCATATGATTATGCTTGGCGCTTGTAGATTCTGGAACCTGAGGAAGAGTGGGGAGTGGGTAGAAGATATTATTATTTCTTCCAGTGATAGAAATCTCGCACAGTATGACGTTAGCGGTGATGGCTCTACTGTGGCTATGGTTATGAGCCATTCTGATGATCTTAGTGACCTCATAATTTGGGGTGAGAAAAAGGGCAGCGAACAGTGGCTACCAAAAGCCTGTACTAGGCAAAAGGATATAATTGCTGCTGTCTTTAGCCCCGATGGTCACCATGTGCTAGCCTTCGGCGAAGAGAATAACCTCAAAGTTTTTGAACTTGAATCTGTAGAAGCAACTGTACCCAACTGCTCACTCAGAGAAAATGATCTTCAGAATAAATAATACAGTAATTTTCCAAAGTGTGTTGTTATACTTAATGAAAGTATTTTCTGGCTGAAAAGCACAGTGGATTACTTTCATTACTTTGCCGTTAACTAGTATATACTCGCCCTCTGAAGGCGTGATATTGTTGACGGCTCCCACTCATCCCAACCACCTACCATTCGTAGGATCATGGTGGCTTTGCTAGCTTGTCGTCTACTCTCACCTTCACAAGGTATCAGGTATAAAGATGTATTACAGTATAACGCATCTTGTGAATTTTAAGCCCTTTAATGAATCTATGAACAAGTCTAATAAAATAAATGTGAGATAATACAGCCACAAACAAACAGTATTGTCGTATGAAACAAATCACTTTCGCATCTGCAGAATACACCCATAAAAAAGTTATCACTAAACGTGATCTCTTTCTAAATAAAATGGAAAAAACCGTACCATGGCTACGGCTGTTCAATATTATAGAGCCTTACTATCCCACGAAAGACAAAGGTCGCCCACCAATGCCAATGGAAAGTATGTTGCGAATTTATTTCTTGCAGCAATGGTACTCATTATCAGATCCTGCAGCAGAGCAAGCCTTATACGATATGGACTGTATGCGTCCGGTTTGCACAACTTGAATTATAGATGCCATACCTAATGAAACCACCATACTTAATTTCAGAAGACTAATTGAAAAGCACCAACTTAGTGCAACCATCTTTGCGGATATCAATCAATATCTTGTTGAAAAAGGCATCAAGGTATCTCAAGGCAGCATGGTAGATGCGACCATTATCCAAGCTCCTAGCTCTACTAAAAACAAAGACAAAAAACGTGACCCTGATATGCGTGCCACCCGTAAAAACAACCAATATTATTTTGGTTTTAAAATACACATAGGAACAGATATCAATAGCAACGTCATACACAGCGCAACCGTCACACCAGCGCATGAAGCTGATGTTAACGAATTACCCAAGTTACTGCGCAAAGATGACAAAGTAGTATTCGCAGATGCGGGTTATACTAGTGACACTTACAAACGAGGAGCACGCAGCCTTGGCATGAGCTGGAAGGTTAATGATAAACGTAAACCAAAGAAAAATATGAGTCCATCACAAAAGAAACAAAACCGTAAAAACTCACAGATTCGTGCCAGAGTAGAACATTGCGTTAGAGTGATAAAATGTCAGTTCGGATACAAGAAAGCTAGCTACAAAGGCTTAGTAAAAAATGCAGCTCAAGTATTCACCCTGCTTGGACTGGCCAATCTTTACATGCTACGAGGGCGTTTGGGGGGGGGATCCGCCCAAAACTCGCCAATATCGAGGGAAAACGAAAAAAATAGGGCGAATTTATCTAAAAACACGCCCATAAGATAAATATATACACCATAAATTTAAATTTGGCTTTTTAAGCTCTGGTAAAAAACAAACGTGCTTATTCAGAGGTTCCTTAGGAGGGTTAGGGTATAGTCTCGCGTTTATTTTTAAAGAAGTATTATTTATGAAAATGATCAGACTATTTATTGTTACGCTAGCAATAGTTTTAAGTGGTGTAAGCATGCCTTCCTTGGGTGGTTTGCCTCAAAAGATTCAGGAGTAGAAAGCCGATTATAGAGCAGTAGGAGAATGTTCTCTACAATCTAACCTTGATCGTGGTGCAGAGCATAGTGATGAATTAGCTGCGACTCAAGTGGACAATGCCATGCTGAATAAAGCAGAGGGGGAATGCTCTTAACTGTTTGAAAATCTTTCATTAGAGAAGTCTACATTTTGCAGTACCATGCCAGACGAAGCCGAGGCGGAATGCTCTCGACGGTCTCATCTTGATAGTCTTTCAGAAAATGATGACGAATTTTATGATGCTCAAGTTGACACTGAAGCCCTAGTGAAAGATGGGCTTACAATAACACCTGAGTTCAAGGAAGAGAATGGATTGAAAGACAGTACAATGGTAATCAATAATGGAGCTAAATGTAACGTTTTGCGATGTCCGTTGATAGGAACTGAAATGCTAATAAATCCTATCCGTTTCTCATATATTGTAGATAGTAGCCGGAGTGTTGATCATGAGACATTCAAGCCGAGAGCGAGCCCCACGTCTAGGCTAGTTGATCAGGACAGTTCTCACTGTAATGATGAAGATGACGTGCTTAGCTTTAGCAAAGATAGTCGTTACCTGCTAACCACCGGTAAGAATAAGACTCTCATTATCTGGGTGAATGAGGATCAGGTATGGAGAAAAGACATAACCATTTTTAATGATGCTGCTGTCTCATCCGCCTGCTTCAGCCCAGATAGCCGTTATATGATAGTTCATACTTCTGTAGGTGTTAAAATCTATAGTCTCAGGAATGGCAATAAATGGGAAGAACGCTGCGCCATTAAAGACTATATGCGAGCCACCTGCAGCCCAGATAGACGCCACCTAGCAATCTACAATAGTGAAGTGATTGAAATCTGGAACCTTGGGATGAATGGGGTGATAGGAGACACCATCCATGGGTGGTACACTAATATTGACCTTAATACGGCCTACTTTACCACCAATAGCTCCTATCTGATAGTCACCTGTTATAATGAGCCTAATAAAATCTTTGGTCTTGAGAGTAATGGTAATGGGTACTGGGAAAGAAAATCCAGTATTCAAGCTAAGGGTAAAGACACACTCTTAACAGCTACTATCTGGAATGATGACCTTTATATAGGTGGCCACCAATACTGACGGAACTACTGAAAGTGCTACTATGTTTCGCCTGAAGGCGGACGGGATATGGATGGAAGAAATATTGCTTACCGCAAGCGTCATTTGCGCAGTCGGCACTAGCGGCGACTGCATCCATATAGTGACTAATGATGATCTTGGTAATGATAAATATCTCTCCAAAACCTGGACCCTAGTGGAGGATTATGTATTGATAGGACAAGAAATTTTGACCGTTAAAAAAGATGTCGATAATGAGGAGTGTGTAGGCGACTTCATGCCTCTAAATAGGAAAATAGATCAAGCTGAATTCAGCAGTAATGGTCGGCATGTGGCCATATTGTATAATAAGATGATCGTACTATGTGGTCCGAATGAAGTCGGGGAGTGGATAGAGACATCCAGCATTAAGGAGGAAATGTCTATCGAGTCATTTACTTTCAGCACCGATAGCACTCATATGATTATGATCTCTTTAATGGATTGCAATGGAAAAAATACCTTTAAATTCTGGTATCTGGGGAAGAGTGAAAAATGGGTAGAAGAAAATATCAATTCTTCCAATGATGACGGAGTTAACTCGATCTCTTTTAGCGAAGATGGCTCTAATATGGTGATGGGGTGTGCTAATGGCAAGGTCAAAATTTTGGGTGTGAGTGAGGGATATGAGCAGTGGCTAGCAAAAGACTGTATTACTGGTTCCAGTGTCCATATGGTAATTTTCAGCCCCGATAATCGCTATGTGGTATCTATGGATGATGGGAGTATAATCACAGTCATTAGACTTAACGCTGCGCTACCCATTTTACCCACGTTACTCACTTTTTTAAAAAGAGAAAATACAGGAACTATTTTAACATCCTGCACCTGCTTAATAATTCATATCTTAAAGTCCTTAGTCGGATTAAAAGACAGAGGGTTCGTTATACTGGACACCTAGTAAGGTGTGAGTAGGTGACAAACTAGCAAAGCTCCCATGAATCTATGATTAGTAGATGATTGGGATGAGTGAGAGCAGTTAACAGCTTATCGCCTTCAAAGAGAGTATGTATAATACTGATTAACGACAAAAGAATGAAAATAATTCCCTGTACTTTTTAGTTAGGAAATATTTTCGTGAGGTTTGTGCGGTTGTAAATAATTTTACTGAGAGCTTAAGTCACCTTTTTTGCACTCCGCCAGTAATAATTAATAAAAATAGCTCAAATATCTAATACTTTAAGGATGTTTAGTGTATAGTTACGCGTTTATTTTTAAAGAAGTATTATTATGAAAATGATCAGACTATTTATTGTTACGCTAGCAATAGTTTTAAGTGGTGCAAGCATGCCTTCCTTGGGTGGTTTGTCTAAAAAGATGCAGGAGCAGAAAACCGATTATGGAGAAGTATGGGAATGTTCTCTACAAGCTAACCTTCATTGTTGTGGAGAGAATAGTGATGAATTAGCTGCGACTCAAGTGGGCAATGGCATGCTTGATAAAGGAAATTTGGAATACTCTAAACTGTTTGAAAATCTTTCATTAGAGAAGAAGTCTATAGTTTACAGTCCCGAGGTGGCAAGCTCTCAACGGTCTCGGCTTGATAGTCTTTCTGGTAGTCTTTCAGAAAGGGAGGATGAATTTTATGATGCTCACGCTGACACTGAATCCTTAGAGAACGATGGGCTTGCAATAACATCTGAGTTCAAGAGAGAGTATGCATTGAAAAACAGTACAATGGCAACCAATAATGGAGGTGAGTGTAACGTTGTGCGAAATCAGGAGGCGCTAGCTAAACTGCCAATATACCCTCTCTATTCTTCATATACTGTAGATAGTAGCCTGATGGTTGATCATGAGACATCCAAGGCTAGCGAGAGCCTCGTTCCCAAGCGATTTGAATCGGACGATTATCCCTGTACTGGTAAAAACTCCATTCTCAGTTTAAGCACAAATAACCGTTACATGCTAACCAAAGATGATGATTGCGTTCTAACAATCTGGGTTAATGCTAATGAGGGTACTACATGGAGAAAAGACAGAATTATTTTTAAAGATGCTGGTATCTCATCCGCCTGCTTCAGCCCAGATAGCCGTTATATGGTAGTTCATACTTTTATAAATGTTACAATCTATAGGCTCAGAAATGGCAATACATGGGAAGAACAAGGCTCCATTAATTGCCATATGCGAGCCACCTTCAGCCCAGATAGCCGCCATCTAGTAGTTTACAATAATGAATGGATTAAAATCTTGAGCCTTGGGAGGGATAGGGTTATAGAAAGCGTGTGTGGATCACTCCACAAAGATGTTATATCTGCTTACTTTACCCCCAAAAGCTCCTCTCTGATAGTGGTCTGTTATAAGCAGCGTAATACAGACTTTAGCCTTGATGGTGATGGGCGTTGGGAAAGGCAAGCCAATATTCCAACTAATGGTAAAGACGAACATTTAATAATCTCTAGCTGGAACAATGACCACTATATGGTGACCAACCGTCCAGATGGGAAAACTGAAAAAGTTGCTATATTGTGCAAGGGGGTAGACAGTAAATGGATAGAAAAAGCCACGTTTACCGCAAGCATGATTTACGCAATCGGCACTAGCATCGACGGCATCCATATAATAGTGATTACTGATGAGTCTGATACTAGGAAAGTTAACGCCAAAATCTGGAGTTTAGGGGCGGATGGGGTATTGAAGGGAAAAGACATTTTGAACGATAAAAAAGATATCGATCATGAGAAATGCATAGGCGCTCCCGATTCTCTAAGTAGGAAGATCTGTCAAGCGAAATTTAACGATGATGGTCGGCATGTGGTAATATTGTCTTATGGTATGATCATACTCTGTAGCCAGAATGAAGACGGGGATTGGATAGAGAAATTCATTATTGGGGAGGAAAAGTCTACCGAGTCATTTACCTTTAGCATCGATAACACTGATATGATTATTATCTCTTTAATGGATTGCAATTGGAAAAACACCTTTATAGTTTGGAACTTGGGGATGAATGAGGAATGGCTAGAAGAAAATATTTTTTCTTCCAATCATGACAGAGTTGACTCGACCGCTTTTAGTGACGGTGGCTCTAATATGGTGACGATCTGTGCTAATGGGAAGGTCAAAATTTGGTCTGAGAAGGAGGTAGGCGAGCAGTGGAGCAAAAAAATTAGTGACTGGTTCCAGTCCTCCATATGACCATTTTCAGCCTCGATAGTCGCTATTTGGCATCCATCGGTGGTGGGCATATAATCATAGCCATTGGACTTAACGCTGTGCTACCCACTTTACCCGTCTGTTTAAAAAGAGAAAATACAGAAACTATTTCAATGTCCTTAACCGGCTTAACAATTCATGCCTTTAAAGTCCTTAGTCGGCTTCAAAGACATAGGATGCGTTATACTGTAATGTATTTTTATACCTGATACCTTGGAAGTGTGAGTAGGCGACAAACTAGCAAAGCTCCCATGAGTCTACGATTAGTAGTTGATTTGTATTAGTGATAGCAGTTAACAGCCTCACACTTTCACGGAGATTGGGTATAGATACTGGTTAACGGCAAAAGGAATGAAAGTAACCCCCTGTGCTTTTCAGTTAGAAAATATTTTCGTGAGGTTTGATAATGCACTCTAGTAATTTACTGCATCATTTATCCTGAAGAATATTATTGCCATGCTTGTGACGTTGGTAAATAATTTTACTGGTATTTCAGTCACCTTTTTTTCTTGCTGCTCTGCGCCATGATCATTCTTTATGATTATATCTACTTTTGCAAGGGTATATGCTTAGGCGCAGGTGTAGGCATTGACTGTTGGGTAGCCTGAACATCAGGCAATCCATTTCCTTCGTTTCGAATTTTAATTACCATACTCTGAGACTTTTGCACGAGCCGTAATGTTGTTAGGTGGTGAGGCAAAATGCACGGAAAGAGATAGTTTATGCTTATAAATAATAGATTGAGTACGTTTTGAACGCAGCTAGCTGTAAAAAGAACAATCGTGCAAAAGTCTGAGATTGAACAATTAAAGATGTATATCTACAGGTATTAAGCATGGATCTGGTGCCGTTGCGACAAATTCAGGGTGCACCTCGAACATGAGTAAATAAATTGCGATATTTTTGCCACTTCGCTTTTGGTTTGAAGTTCGGTATTCGCGCGAAAGAAAAGCGTAATCATAAGCAGGATGTTTTTGCACACGGACAGTAGTAATGAATAAAAAACTGCAATATTTAATGTATTGTAAGGGAAATAGGTGTATGTTGTTTCTTTTATTTGGAAATGGTTATTGTTAGGTTAGGATGTTCAAACTATTTATTATGACTCTGTCGATAGTTCTAAGTTGTACAAGTATGCCTTCCTTGGGCGTAGTTGGATATAATATGTCGGAATCATTAAAAACAGATGGGTCAGAGGGCGGATGTTCTAAACTATCTGATCCTGATGGTCTGTCAGGACAGGCAAATACGCCTCCAGTTAACAGTGAAATTAAACAGAAGGAAGTAGATAATTCATGTTCTAAACTATCTAACCCTGATGGTTTGTCAGGACATGTTAATGGATTAGATGATCCGTCAGTTGACAGTGAAGGAATCAAGCAGGATGAAGTAGAGAGTGTATGCACTAAACTATCTAATCGTGTTTTGATTGCAGACGTCAGTGAAAGATTAAATAAGTTTATGTATGACAATAAATCCAAGATGGATGAAGAAGGTAGAGGGTGCTATCAATTGTCTAGTCATAGGAGTCGTTCAGAAGAGAGTCATATACTAGATGCGCCTTTAGATGACAGTGATCGCATATTTAGTAAATGGTTTTCAGAAATTTCTCTTAAGGATAGGGACGAATTACAAGAAAATATAACTATGGTCGATCATGAAACATGGGTAGCTGGGCGTAGTAAGTTTGCGGATAAGAAATAGATAAAGGATGGTCTTGCTGTACCTCACACAATTATTAGACTGCTTACTAATCATGCGAAATACAGGTATCGTGAGGCACTCCAGCTCGAACTAATTGAAAAGGGAAGTGTACACTGTAAGGGTGCTAATTCCTTTGGCCGCTTTAGCGAAGATGGCTGTTATATGGTAACCACCGGTAATGATGACACCATCAAGGTCTGGGCTAATACGGATGGAAAATGGATAGAAGAATCAACTATTTTCACTGATGGTGCTGCCTCATCTGCCTGCTTCAGCCCAGATAGTAAGCATATACTATGCACTGTTGATAGTTGCGTGATTAAAATCTATAGTCTCGGGGTGGACAAGAAGTGGAAAGAAAACTGCACCATTGAGTACGCTACTAGGTCTAGAGCGGTCTTCAGCGCAGATAGTTACCATCTAGCAACCTACAGTAAAGATTACATTCAAGTCATGAGCTTAGATGCGGATGGGGGTTGGTTAAGACAAGAAACTATTACCACGGAAGGCGAGGTTCAATCTGTTTATTTTACCGACGACAGCTCCTATCTGGTGATCGTAGATTGTCCTACTAAAGTATTGTGCCTTGGGAAGAGTGGGGAGTGGGTGGAAAAGGCCAGTACTCCAAGTGGAAATATGCTCCTCACAGCTACCGCTTGGAACGATGATCTATATATAGTGGTTGGAAAGACTAGCGGTGAGCATACGGCTGCTATTGTGTTGAGCTTGGGGGTGGACGGACAATGGATAGAAAAAGCCACCATTAGCGCAAACATAATTCACTCAGTTAGCGTCGGCGTTAACGGCATTCATATAGTGACTACTGGTGAAGATGAGGCTCGTGCTCAAATCTGGAGCCTAGGGACGAATATGGTATTGAAAGAAAAAGATATTTTGAAAGATAGAAAAGATCATGATAATGAAGGAAATATAAAAAAATCAGACGCTATCCATAAGAAAGTCTATAAAGTGATATTCAGCAATGATTGTCGCCATCTAGCGGTTATTTATGATGATGATACCGTCATAATCTGTAGCCGGAATGAAGTCGGGGAGTGGATCGAGAAAACCATAATTATGAATGAACGCGCTGTAAGCTTAGTTGATTTCAGTAGAGATGGTACTCATATGAGTATCTCTTGTTGCTTTATAAATGAAATATTATTGGGTGAGAATGGAGGTAAAGATCACTTTGTGATACGACTAAAAACCTTCAGAGTCTGGAATTTGATGATGAATGGGGATTGGTTAGAAGAAATTAGTCTTTCTTCCAGTTGTGACTATGCTAACTCGATTGACTTTAGCTTCGATGGTTTTAATATGGTGGTGGGCTGTCCTAATGGTAGCGTCTCAGTTTGGGGTCAGAAGGAGGGAGGGAATGCGTGGGGAGAAAAAGCCTGTGCTACTTTTTCCACAAAAGGTGTAAAGAAGGTTGTCTTCAGCCCTGATGGTAGCCATGTGCTATCCATCAGCGATGATCATCTAATCAAACTCTTTGAACTTAAAGCTGTAAATCCGCCACCCTTATCCACCTTATCCACCTTATCCACCTTAAGCTCCTTACCATCCTCGGGCCCGTGCCAAGGACCACATATATGGATTACTGACGTCATGTGTTTAGACGACTTTAATGACACCTGATGCGTTATACTGTAATACACTTTTATCCTGATACCTTGGAAGGTGTGCGTAGGAGGCAAGCTAGCAAAGATCCCATGAGTCTAAGATTAGTAGTTGATTTGTATTAGTGAGAGCAGTTAACAGTCTCACACTTTCACGGAGATTGGGTATAGATACTGGTTAACGGCAAAAGGAATGAACGTAACCCCCTTTACTTTTTAGTTAGAAAATATTTTCATGAGGTTTGATAATGCACTCTAGCAATTTACTGCATCATTTATCCTGAAGAGTATTATTGCTAGGTTTGTGCAGTTGTAAATAATTTTACTGAGAACTTAAGTTACTTTTTTGCACTTCGCCAGTAATAATTAATAAAAATAGCTCAAATATCTAATGCTTTAAGGAGGAGAGGTGTATAGTTATGCGTTTATTTTTAAAGAAGTATTATTATGAAAATGATCAGACTATTTATTGTTACGCTAGCAATAGTTTTAAGTGGTGCAAGTATGCCTTCCTTGGGTGGTTTGCCTAAAAAGATTCAGGAGCAGAAAACCGATGATGAAGCAGTGGGGGAATGCTATCGATTGTTTAAAAATCTTTCATTAGAGAAGCCTACAGTTTGCAGTACCATGCCAGATGTTAAAGCTGACACTGAAGCCCTAGTGAAAGATGGGCTTGCAATAACACTTGAGTTCAAGGAAGAGAATGCATTGAACGACAGTGCAATGGCAACCAATAATGGAGATGAGTGTAACGTTGTGCAAAATAATGAGGTGGTAGATAAACTGTTAAGAAATACTATCTGTCCTTCATATACTGTAGATAGTACCCTAATGGTTGATCATGAGACATCCATGCCCAGTGAGAGCCTCGTTTCCAAGCTGGTTGGATCGGGCGGTTATAACTGTAATGATGAAGATTGCGTGCTCAGCTTCAGCAGCGATAGCTGTTACCTGCTAACCACAGGTAAGAATAACACCCTAATAATCTGGACTACTGAGGATGAGGATGAGGATGAGGAGTGGAGAAAAGACATAACCATTGTTAATGATGCTGCTGTCTCATCCGCCTACTTTAGCCCAGATAGCTGTTATATGGTAGCTCATACTTCTGTAGGTGTTAAAGTCTATATCAGGGAAGGCGATAAATGGAAAGAAAATGGTACCATTAGTGTTACTGCAGGAGCTACCTTCAGCCCAGATAGCCGCCATCTAGTAATCTACAATAAGGAATGGATTGAAATCTTGATACTTGGGATGGATGGGGTGATAGGAGCTGTGCATGAATCAACCCATAAAGATGTTGAATCTGCCTACTTTACCATCAATAGCTCTTATCTGATACTCACCGTTGATAATGAGCCTCGTATAGTTTTTAGTCGTGAGAATGATGGGCGTTGGGAAAGGAAAGCCAGTATTCCATCTAATGGTAAAGACACGCTTTTAACAGCTACGATCTGGAACGATGATCTCTATATGGTGGCTACCAGTGCGGAAGGAAATACTGGAAAGGTTACTATATTTCGCTTGGAGATGGACGGGAAATGGGTAGAAAAAGCCATGTTTACCGCAAGCATCATTTACGCAGTCGGCACTAGCATCGACGGCATCCATATATTGACCAAGGATGATCTTGGTAATAGTAAATCTCTCGCCAAAATCTGGAGCCTAGTGGAGGAAGAGGTGTTGATAGGAAAAGACATTTTGAACGATAAAAAAGATGTCGATAATGACGGGTGTATAGGCGACCCCGGAACTATAAATAGGGGGGGCTGTCAAGCGGAATTCAGCAATGATGGTCGGCATGTGGCCATATTGTCTGATGATATGCTCATACTCTGTAGCCAGAATGAATACGGGGATTGGATAGAGGTATTTGCCAGTGAGGAGAAAAGGTCTATCCGGTCATTTACCTTCAGCATCGATAGCACTAATATGATTGTTATCCCTTTAAAGGATTGCGCTGAGAAAAATACCTTTATACTTTGGAGGATGGGGAGGAGTGGGAAATGGTCAGAAGAAAATATTTCTTATTCCAATGATGACCGCGTTAGCTCGATCTCTTTTAGCGACGATGGCTGTAATAAGGTGATGGCATATGCTAATGGAAATATCAAGATTTGGGGTGAGAAGGCGGGAGGCGAGCAGTGGCGAGCAAAAGACTGTGTTACTGGTTCTAGTGTCGATATGGTCATCTTCAGCCCCGATAGTCGCTATGTGGCATCTATCGGTGGTGGGCATGTAGTTAAATTATTTGGGCTTGATGGTGTGAATCTATACGGTTTGCCTCAATGCTCAAAAAGCTTAATAGAGGTCTTTGATTCTCAAGCTGCAGAACCAGCCGTACCCATCGGCTCAAAAAGATTAAAAAATACAATGATTAATCACTTTAAGTCCTTAGTCGGCTTCAAAGACATGAGGTGCGTTATACTGTAATATACTTTTATACCTGCTACTGTGGAAGGTGTGAGTAGGCGACAAACGACAAAGATCTCATGACTTTAGAATCAGTAGGTGATTCGGATGAGTGAGTGCAGTCAACTGCTTCACTCTTTCAAGTAGATTGGGTATAGATACGGGTTAACGGCAAAAGGAGTGAAAGTAATCCCCCGTGCTTTTAAGTTAGAATATATTTTTGTAATAACTCTGATACTTTACTGCAGCATTTATCTGGTAAATAATTTTACGAGAACTTCAGTCACCTTTTTGCACTCTTCCAGTAATTGAATAAAACCAGATTAACTTAAATATCTAATACTTTTATGGTTATTAGTGTACAGTACTGCGTTTATTTTTAAAGAAGTATTACTATGAAAATGATTAGACTCTTTATTGTTACGATAACAATAGTTTTAAGTGGTGCAAGTATGCCTTCCTTGGGTGGCTTGCCGAAAAAGACTCAGGATCTGAAAGCTGATGGAGTAGATAAGGAATGTTCTCAACTGTTTGAAAATCTTTCATTGGATAAGGTTATAGCTGGCAGTGCCGTGCCTGATAAGACAGATGTGGAATACTGTCAACGTCCTAAGCCTGATAGTATTTCAGAAAATGGTGATGAATTTCATGACGATCAAGTTGACACTGAAGTCCTGGGGAAAGAGTTGTTTGTAATAACAGCTGGGTCCAAGGAAGTGGATGCATTGAAAAATAGTACGATGGCGACCAATTATGGCGCTAAATGTAACGTTTTGCGAGGTGGTTATATGGGAAAGAAGCTGTTAAGAAATTCTATCAGTTATCCATATACTGTAGATAATAGCCTGAGGGTTGATCATGAGACAGCTAAGTATAGGGAGGGCCACACGTCTAGGCTAGTTGAACCGGTTGGTTATCACTGTAATGAGGATAATTACTTTCTCAGTTTCAGCAAAGATAGCCGTTATCTGCTATCTAGCGGTAAGGATAAAGCCATCATGATATGGGCTAATAAGGATGGGAAATGGAGCGAAGAAATAACCATTTCCAATGATGATGCTGTCTTATCAGCCTGCTTTAGCCACGATAGCCGTCATATGGTAGTCAATTTTAATGTTTGTGGTGCTATAATATATAGTCTCGGGACGGACAATAAATGGGGAAATATATCCACTAGTTATAGCTGTATGCGAGCCGCCCTCAGCCCAAATAGCCGCCATATAGTAATTTATAATAATAGATTTATTCAAACCATGACCGTTAGGGAGGATAGGGTGCTAGAGAACGCACGTGTGTCTAACCACGACAACGCATGTATGTTCTACGACAAGTATGATGACAATATTATTGTTACATCTGCCTACTTTACCATCAATAACTCCTATCTGATAATCACCTGTCATAATAAGCCTAATATAGTCTTGCGTCTTGAAAGCAAGCATTGGAAGCAGCTCTACAGTATTCCAGCTGATGGTAAAGACACTCTCTTAGTGGCTACTATCGGTAATGATGACCTCTATATGGTAGCCACTGACCGTACTGGGAGTGCTACTATATTTCGCCTGGGGACGGACGGCAAATGGATGGGAAAAGCCATGTTTCCAGCAAAAGTAATTTACGCAGTCGGCGCTAGCGTCGACGGCATCCATATAGTGACTAAGGATTATCATAGTTATGTTAAATCTCTAGCTAAAATCTGGAGCCTAGGGGCGAATGGGGTATTCGAAGGAAAAGACATTTTGAGAGATAAAAAAGATGTCGTTAATGCGGAGGATATAGGCGACTCCAGCAATCTAGATAGGAAAATAGATCAAGCTAAATTCAGCAATGATGGTCGGCATATGGCCATATTGTCTGATGATAGGATCATACTCTGTAGTCAGAATGAAGGCGGGGGGTGGCTAGATGAAGTAATCATTGAGGAGGAAAGATCTATCCAGTCATTTACCTTCAGCACCGATAGCACTCATATGATTATTACCTCTTTAATAGATTGCAATGGAAAAACTACCTTTACAATCTGGAAGCTGGGGGAAAATGGGGAATTGGAAGAAAAAAATATTTTTTCTTCCAATGATGGAGGCATTAACTCGATCGCTTTTAGCGAAGATGGCTCTAATATGGTGATGGCTTGTGCTAATGGCAATGTCAAAATTTGGGGTGAGGAAGGGCAAGGCGAGCAGTGGAGAGGAAAAAAAGACTGTGTAACTGGTTCCCATATGGTCATTTTCAGCCCCGATAGTCGCTATGTGGCATCCATTGGTGATGGGCATGTAACCACAGTCTTTGCACTTGACGAAGTGAATCTACCCAGTTTACCAACCCCTGATTAAAAAGAGCAAATACAGGCATTATTTTAACGTCCTTAACCGGCTTAATAATTCATGCATTAAAGTATTTAGTGGGATTAAAAGACATAGGATGCGTTACACTGTAATGCATTTTTATACTGGATACCTTGAGGGTGTGAATAGGTGATAAACTAGCAAAGCTCCCATGAGTCTACGAGTATTAGAAGATTGGAAGGAGTATGAGTAGTCAAAAACCTCACACTTTCAAGGAGAGTGGGTGTATACAGGTTAACGGTAAAAGGAATGGAAGTCATTACCTGTACTTTTCAGTAGAAAATATTTTCGTGCGATCTGGCAATACACTCTGGCATTTTACTGCATTACTTATCTGGAAGAGAATTTTAGCTTGTGTTTTTGCTATTACCTCATATATTTCTCATTTGCTGCTTTGATCATAAATGTAGGGCTATCATAAACAATGATTGTAGTTGCGTTGCGCTAAGCTGGGCACAAAACAGGCTTAACATGGTCAAACATATGAAAACTATTTTTTCACATTTAAATAATTATTTCTAGGTTTGTGAGTTTAGTAAATAATGTTACTGAGAACTTTAGTCACCTTTCTGCATTATTCTAGTTCAATGAACAAAAAAAGCTGAAACAGTTAATATTTCAAGGCGAATGGCGTATAATATTGCGTTATTTTAATTGGGTTGAGACCTTTGCACGAGTCTCGCTAAACAACTGAAAATTAGGTATAATAATCCTTGAACAATCAATGCCTTTCGGTGAAATCATGGCTTGGAAAAATCTGAAACAACGCAGTCTAGCAGATTCAATGCTGATTGATCACGATGCAGTGAAAGAACTCGACTCTGTCCATGAACTCATTGATTGGGATCGCTTAGAGCATCATCTGAAAGATATACATTCAAGTTCTCGAGGCGAAAAGGCATGGCCTCCACTGATGATGTTTAAGGCACTGCTGCTGCAAAGTTGGTATAAATTAAGCGATTCGGCCCTAGAGAAACAACTTGCTCGCGATCTTTTATTTCGTCGATTTATTGCGCTCGACATTTCAGAGTCAGTGCCGGACCACAGTACTTTTTGGCGATTTAGACAGACGCTCGATAAGTTGTTGCTTATGGATAAGTTGCTTCAAGAAATCAATTCCCAGCTTATAGATAAAGGTCTTTATATTAAATCTGGAGGTATCAGTATTGTTGATGCTAGCGTAATTGAGGCTAAACAGTGTCGCCCAAATAAGGATAAAGACAAGCACTCAACACAGGATCCTGACGCGAAGTGGAACGTGAAAGCAGGTTCTGACGGGAAGAGTAAAAGTACCTACGGCTATAAAGCGCACATAAATGTCGATGAGGATGGGTTGATAAAATCGATCGGTTACACAGCAGGAAATATTCACGATTCAAATTGTTTCACTGAGCTATTAGATGGTGAAGAGTCGTCTGTTTATGCGGATAGTGCCTATTCCAGCAAGAAGCACAGTGAATGGCTGGATGATAGAAATATTGATAACAGAACGCGGATTTTAGTCATAAGTGCGCCCTTAAAATTTATGCAGCTAACGCCATTTCACTATAAATCTCATCAGGTGTTTTAAAGTCTAACAGTTTTCTTGGTCTTTGGTTTAGTCGGTTTTGTATATCTAAAATTTCTTTGTCAGTGACATTATCCAAAGATTGGCTTTTGGGCAAATATTGTCTTACCAAGCCATTATGATTTTCATTCAAACCTCGTTCCCACGAGGAGTAAGGGTGAGCAAAATAGGTATCTACGTTAAGCTTTTTCTTGATTTTTTCATGAAAGGCAAACTCCTTTCCGTTATCAAATGTGATCGTGAGTAAGTCTGATTGGTAAGGCTTGAGCATCGTTATAATTGCTTTCGTCACCACGTCAGCGTGCTTTGAAGGAACACGTTTTACCAAATTTAATTTACTCACTCTTTCCGTTAATGTAACCAGTACACCCTTGTGTCTTTTGCCAATTACAGTGTCTGCTTCCCAATCGCCTAAACGTATTTTTTGATCCACAATTCCAGGTCGATCATCAATGCTAACACGGTTTCGGATCTGGCCTCGTGCATCGGGCTTTCCTGTTCTTTGCTTATACTTCTTGTGCCGAAGATGTTGATACAAGCAACCACCCTCAGCTTTGTCCTCTCGAATAAACTGGTAAATCGTAGAGGGACATACAGAAGGTTGATTATCTCGTTTAAGGCGTCCTTGTATTTGCTCAGGGCTCCACTGCTTACTTAGTCTGTCAGTAATTTTATCTTTCAGTTCAGCTACCATCTTGGTCGCTTTTGGTTTCTGTTGATGACGTTCCTGCGCAAAATTATGTGCTTGCTTCGGGCGATAACCTCTAGCCCCTGTATTTCTAGCCAACTCTCTTTTAACGGTACTCAAATCACGCCCTAAGTCTTGGGCGATAATTTCATTTGAAACTCCTGCTTTTTTCTCTGACCAAATCTGGTATCTTTCTTCTTGGGTCAGGTGGGTATAACGCTTATTCATAAGTGGTCTCACATTGGTTTTTGGTCGAACCGTGAGTGTACCTCTGGCTCAACTTTTTCAATATGGCGCACTTATGACTAAAATCCGCGAGGCTTTATCCTCAAAAAATACGATTTAATTAATAGTGGGGCTTATGCAGCGTTATCGTGCAAAGGTCTCGGGTTAATAGAATGGTCAAACTATTTATTGTGACGCTATCAATAGTTCTGAGTGGTACAAGTATACATTCCTTGGGTGTCTTACCTAAAGATAGTTCTGAGCTAACAATAGATGAAACGGTGAGAGAGAGCTTTCAACAGTCTAACCTTGATAGTATTTCAGAAAATAGTGAGGAGTTAGATGCGTTTCTAAGTGACAAGGAAATCATGCTGAGCGAATGGTTGTCAAACCTTTCTATCAATGAAAGGGATATATTCAAAAATGATATAATAACAAGTAATAGGGAAAAATTTATAGCTAGTATAAGTGAGGTGACGAACAATAAAGAGATAAGGGATATCCTTATTTCATATTACACAGTTAGTAGGCATGAGGTATTCCAGCCTCGTGAAGTACTCAAATTCAAGCTAGTTCAAAAGGTCGGTGTTCACTGTAATAATACTGACTCCTTTGGTTGCTTTAGCGAAGATAGTCGTTACCTTGTAATCACTGGTTGTGATGACACTATCATAATCTTGGTTAATGAGGATGGGAAATGGAGAGAAGAAAGAACCATTTTCATAGATGATACTGTTTTATCCGTCTGCTTCAGCTTAGATAGCCACCATATGATAGTCACTCTTAGCTCTAAAGGTATCAAAATATATAGTCTCGGGATTGATAATAAATGGACAGAAAGCGGCATCATTAATCTTGAGGTGCAATCCGCCTTCAGCCCAGATAGCCGCCATCTAGTAGTCTGGCATGGGAATCATGTTGGAGTCTGGAATCTCAGTGAGCATGGGGTTTGGATAGGGGACTTAACGACTAGAATAGATAGTTTGTCGGCCTTCTTTACTGGTGTGTCGGTCTACTTTACCGACGATAGCCTCTATTTGGTGGTCTCCGATGGTGATAAGCCTGTTTTAATCTTGAACCTTGAGCAGAACGGAAGTTGGGTAGTGAGCAAAGTCAGTACTCCACCATGTCATAAAATATTCCTCCCTCCTACCAGCTGGAATGATGACCTTTATATGGTGTCCAATATCAGTGTGGGAAATAATAAGAACGTGGCTGCTGTATTGAGACTAAGGGCGGATGGGGAATGGATAGGAAAATACATATTTACCGAAGAAAACCCAGTTTACGCAGTCGGCACCAACGCCGACGGCCTCCATATAGCTACTACTGGTGGTGGAACTCTAGCCAAAATCTGGAGCCTAGGGACGGATGGGGGATTGAAAGGAAAGGACATTTTACGCGATAAACAAGATTCGGATAATGAGGAGTGTATAGAAAAATTTAGCACTAGCTATAGGTCAGTCGATACAATGGAATTCAGTAAGGATTGTTGCCATTTAGTGGTGATTTGTGATGATCAGAACATCATAATCTGTAGTCAGAATGGAGACGGTGAGTGGATAGAGAAAAAAGCCATCAATACGGACGAAGCATTTGTTCGCGTAGTTACTTTCAGCCCAGATGGCACTCATATTAATATCTCTTTTTTGGATATAATGACCTCTAGAGTCTGGAGCTTGAGTATGAATGGGGAGTTGGTAGAAGACAATATTCCTTCTTCCGGTGATGGCTATGTTAACTCGTTCGTCGTTAGCGGCGATGGCTCTACTATGGTGATGGCCTGTGCTAATGGAATGATCAAGGTGTGTAGTAAGAGTGAGGTAGGTTGGCAGTGGCGAACAAAAGCCTATGCTACTGTTTCCGAGAAGAGTATCCATAAGGCCATCATCAGCCCCGATGGTCACTATGTGCTATCCATCGAAGATGGTATTATAATCAAAGTCTTTGAGCTTGAAGCTGTAGAACCACCATCACTCCCACTCCCACCCTTACTCTCACCCACCACACCCACTTGTTCAAAAAGCTTAATCAAGTTAGGGACTAATTACTTAAAGTCTTTAGTCGGTTTAAAAGAGACAGGATGCGTTATACTGTAATGCGTTGATACCCGACACATTTGAAGGTGTGAGTAGGCGAGGCGACAAACTAGCAAAGCTCCCATGAGTCTCAGGTAGTAGGTGATTGGGATGAATGAGAGCAGCTAACCACCTCACGACTTCAAGGAGGGTGGGTGTAATACTGGTTAGCAGCAAAGGAATGAAAGTAATCCCCTGTGCTTTGCCGTCAGAAATATTTTTGTGAGATCTACCAATGCACTCTGGCGCTTTACGACATTATTTATCCTGAAGAGCATTATTGTCAGGTTTGTGAAGATGGTAAATAATTTTACTTATTACTGCAGCCACCTTTTTTGCTTGCTGCTCTGCCATGATATCGTTGATGGTTATATCCACTTTTGCCAAGGTATGGTTAGGCATAGGTGCAGGCATTGACTGTTCGATAGTCTGAGCATCAGGCAATCCATTTCCTGCGTTGCTGATTTCAATTACCATACTCTGTTTTACTTGGGTGTCCTTCAATGATTTAGGTTCATACAGTAATTGAATCCAGACCTTATATGGTGAAGGTTTAGATAAATAGCTAACAGAAGCCCCCTCCACGGTACTCCAATTTATGGTTGCATTAGGAGTCTCAATTTCTGCATCATGTTTGATCGTCTGAGGATCTGGAAGCCAAGGGCAAGAAGTCGGTTTGTCGCAGGGAGGCGGGCTAAAAAATGCGGTCATCCCTACAAATAACACCACGACACAGCTCCATAGTATTATGCTTGTCAGACGAAAATGTTGTGTTATCTTCACCTTCCTACCTAAAGTTAGTTGAATTTTATGATTATACCCATTTCCTTTGAAGACATGAGGTGTTGTTTTTACTCACCTACTATTCTATAGGTTCATGGGGATTCCTCGTTTATCACCTGCTCACGGCTTCAATGGTAACGTATACCCAGAGGAGTGAAGAGTGGTAGTACCGTATTTGTTAATGGGCTTTAACCAGCGCTGGTAAATTGCCAGATATTCCTAAAGCCTGCCGAATAATTAATTCTTTCAGAATAGGAAAATTATTTATCGTTTTTAAGCCAGAATTTCTTAACCAGCGAACTGTTAAGTCGTTCGCTGAGAAGAGATGCTGAAAGCCTGCCATTGCTTTTAGCATGGTTGTATTATCACCCTTTCTACGTCGTTGGTAGCGGGCTAGAATATGGTCGCCAGCAATATTATCTTGCCTGCGGTTAGCTCTTAAAATTTCTTCAGTCAGTACTGCAGTGTCCATTAAACCAAGGTTTAAACCCTGGCCGGCAAGAGGATGAATAGTGTGAGCAGCGTCACCGACAAGTACTACATTTCTACGATAATAATTTAGTGCATGTCGCTGCTTCAATGGGAAGCAAACGCGAGGTTCGGTATGAATAATATATCCTAGTCGCTTTTCAAATGCCTCTTGTAATCGTTCACAAAATGTTTTGTTATCCAGCGCCATAATACTCTCAGCCTGATCAGGTACTAACGACCAAACGACAGAGCAATAGTGTTTTTTATTAATGGAAGGCAAAGGTAGAAAAGCTAGAGGTCCTGTATCAAGAAAAATCTGCCATGCGGTATCATGATGATAGTGATCTGTTTCCACGGTAGTTACAATACAATGGTGCATATAATCTTTTTGTGATGATACAATATCTGCTTCCTTTCTTAGACGTGATTCAGCACCGTCAGCGGCCACTAGTAATTTTCCGTCAAGAACATTCCCGTTGCTTAGCACAACCTGCTTTTGTGATGTATCCAGATCAAAAGTCACTTCAGGCTGGGATTCATAAAGTGAAACGGTGGTTTTTTCTAGCTCCGCTAACAATGCATTGCGAATAACGTCATTCTCAACGATATAACCAATGGCATCCCTAGAGACAGTATTGGCATCAAAGTTAATTGCCCCGGTACCTTCGCCATCCCAAATCCTCATATAGCGATAAGGGCATACTCGTTGAGCCAACATGCGGGGCCATACATTAAGGTTTTGGAATAGGTTGATAGAGGCTTCTGTAAGCGCACTAACTCTTGATGAAAACTTGGCAGCTGGTTTTTTATAGCTTGCGTTGAGCTTCCTCTGATCTAGAAGCGCAATAGTTAAGTTGCTATCAGACAAGGCAAGAGCGAGGGATGCACCTACTATTCCGCCACCAATAATGATCACGTCAAACGTGTGCGCTTTTTCCATTTTTAAAGTCCCATGGAATACTTTGCAAATCTAGTCTTGAGAGTCCAGCTAAGATCAAGCCCAAGTAGCCCGAAATTTCTTATCAGTGCGACCCATGACTCATTGCTGGAGAATATTTTTACCAATCCATCACAGAAGGCGGTGATTCGTTTTTGGTCTGCCTCCTGTTGCTGTAAGTATTGTACCAAGCGACTTAACTCCCCCACAGGGTTGCCAGCGATTATTGACGCTTTAATGTTATTAGCCAGGGCCATGACATCACGCATTGCTAGATTATAACCTTGTCCGGCTATTGGGTGAATAACGTGAGCAGCATTACCAAGAATAACAAGGTTGGGTCGAACTTGCTCTCGGGCTACAGTCATGGTTAGTGGGTAGCAATCACGTCGTCCACATCGGAGAAAACGCCCGGCGCGATAACCAAAATTCTTCTGTAATAGTTTTAGGAATGACGAATCATCCAGTGCCGATATTTCCTCTATATCATCATTTGCTAGAGACCATACTAAGCCATAGACATTATTATGGGCTAAGTTTGACTCTTGCTGTTCAGATGATACTTTTGGCAATAATGCGATCGGTCCTCTACGATTAAATCGCTCATATGCGATACCACTATGGGGTTTGTCTACAGAAATATTTGCTATCAATGCATGCTGATCATAATCGTGAAAGTGGCATTCAATACCCAAATACTTTTGTAATGCTGATTTGCCGCCATCAGCCAGAACTACCAGAGAGCTGCTTACTGTCTGAATATTATTGTCAAGATTGCAAAATGTTGCCGTCATCGCCCCAGAGTCCGGTTCCAATGCCGTCACTTTAGCTGGGCTATAAATTGTAATTAGGCCTTGTTTTCTATAATGTTCCAGGCGTTTTAGTAACACGTCTCCCAGCAAATAGTTGTCAATGACATACCCCAGAGCCGGCACACCTTCGGATTTATGATCTATCCTGGTGATGCCATAATGCCCTTTGTCTGAAATATGTACTTGCTTGATAAGCGCAGCTGTATTTTGAAGCTCAGGCCATAGATCCAGTTTGTCATAAATTAGTCTAGTGCCGTAGGATAGAGCAGAAGAGCGAGCATCAAAACTGGGAGGGCGTGACCTGGGTTTATCTATATTATGAGACTCAATAATAGCCATTTTCAGACCATGTGATCGAGCTAAAGGTTCCAGGGCGCAAGCTAGGCTGGACCCTACTAATCCCCCTCCAATAATTAATACATCATACTGATTTGACATAATGCCCTCACTTAAGTCGGTGTGTCCAAAACGGATAAATCGATTTTCTGAGGGTGATTTATCTCAAAAAACACAGTCACTAAAGAAACGCGAACGTATTCACATACTTCCAGAAGGTTTCTCTCGGCACTTTCACTTTCATTTACGCTGCTTTCAATCTGTGAAATTTTGGAGAAATCTCGCAATACCTCTTCTATATCAGCATTCAGTGGTTCTTTAACCTGTCCTTCTCCAAACCCTGATAGAAAAGACTGGCACCAGATGCCCAAGGCTTCAGTTCTTAACTGAATGGCTTTATTATCCTCGGGAAGTATCAAAATTATAGGAATATTAGGATTTTCCAGCTGCTCAATTGTTAATGTATACAGCTGGTTGATCAAGCTTTTGCAGTTATTATTTAAATTTTTATTTTCTAACATACTAGACGCATATCGGAGCCACTGAGTTTCTGAAAATCGAAGCCCAGCTGATAGTTGACCACACAGTATCCCTTGTATCTCAGAAGGGTGGAGTGAGCAATTCATCTTAGCCAGCATATCCTTCAGCTCATTAAAGCTTACATTACTTTCATTTTGTTCGTGACCTCTCAAGCTAGCACTCCTTAAAATAATCTTATGCAAGTTAAAGTGAATTAGATAAGTTTTTCAGTATAGCGAGTTTTCATCACGAGCCCTTATATCTAGATGAGTAAATCTTAAAAATATTTACTATTATTTACTATTTTAACTGTAGTATTAGCATTATTTGAAAGTATTCAAGGTGCATATATTTACCCATTACCCTTGACTATGCATAAATGAAAGGTATTGATGTGGTTCTTGATGGTACTGGCTACCATAGTTTAAAGGAGTTGATCGATATAGCTAAAAAAAATTGTAGATTTCCGTCTGATGACTTTTGGTATTATTGCGAGCATTGCTATAAAATAGCTCACCTGTTCGCTTCAGTAGTTTCCGGTTCCAGTTTTTTACCATTGTGGGGTGAGTTTAAAAGTGTGCTAGTAGCTTGAGGGTTGTCTGATCGGCCTTGCTTGCATTCAAGGCAACTTTGACCTTAAAGTTACACTGTCTTGTTTGCATTTCTTACTAATGATCTGGCAGCCAATATCATTATGGGTCATAGCGTATTCTCCTATCGGCAATTTTTGGGCCAATTCAGTTTTCTGGTTGAATGATTGCTCCTATTTTTATTGCAGGCTATATTTATTCAGAGCTATAGTAGGGCATGGGATGCACGTTAGGTCGAGGTGATTGCTCTCATCTTCGGTGTACTTGATCAGGAAGATCAATGCTGTCTCAGTCCTTTGTCAGGCATCAAAAACAACAATACCGAAATATTTGTTGTATACCCGCTCACCTGAGGTGTGAAGGTGTGAAGGTGTGAAGGTGTTGGTTGCTCTCACTCAATACTGTTGCCAGCTGTGTCTAGGCTGAAGGGGCTTAGCTCGTTTGTCTACAACTAATGCTTTCAATGGTAACGGGTTTATATTTAGAGTAATTGGATGTGCAAATATTCAGCAAAGAAGCGTCTGAAATAGTACTGCGGTGACGAATATAAATACTAGGGTGTTGCAGGTCTAGTAGCTGCATTGAGTAGAATAAAACGCATCAAAACAGAGTGCAATTTTCCATACAGTAGAGTCGAAGCAATGGTATGATTAGTCGCCTGAAGGCATGGGAGTATGAGTTATGATAGAGAGCGCATCAGCCGTAGCCATCAAAATACTCGACAAAGAATATAGAGTCAGCTGCCAGCCAGAAAATCGTGCAGTACTAGTGGAAGCTGCTCGCTATCTGAATGATAAAATGAGAGAGATTCGTTCAACTGGGAAAGTAATTGGATTAGAAAGAATTGCTGTAATGGCAGCCTTGAATATCAGTCATGAGTTACTCCAGTCTCGTCAGCAGATATCCAGTGAACAAGATGTTACCCATCAGCACATAGAGCAGCTACTTGGAAAATTAAACAATGTACTGGAGTCTACCGACGGTTAATAATTACATACTTACCCAGGCAATAGGATTATAGTATAGAGTAAGTCTCCCTGGCCTGTTTGCCAGTCAGTCAAGTTCCGAGCCGATAATACTACTATAGGAGGCTCCTAGATGTGGCTGGAGTGCAAGTCCACACTAGGTAAGTGGAAAGCCCAATGCCTCTCAGCAGCCTCCCTCGTGACCTTCCGGCCACGGGCAAGTATTGACAGCGGCAGATTGGGGAGATCTTTGTCGATAAGTATATCTCACGTTATCTTTAGTCGGGTCGTCTATCCTTATAGCAGCATTTGTTTGCAGTTTTATTTATTATTTTCTCATTTTTTGTGTCTGCATTTCTGGTCTTGGGATAAGATCTAGAGTAGTCTCTGACATATTTGTAAATGTAACTAGCATTTATAGGAAAGGCTAGTGTTATGGCTCATAACCTTGTGCCATAACAGTTATATAATGAGATTCTAGGGGGTGAGTACGGTGTGGTATGCTGCGGAAATTTTTTAAATGAATATTTCGTCTGTTAGTGGTTCGTTTGCTTGCTGAAGATCCTGCCAGTAATTATGTGTTATCGCATGTATTTAATATACGCAATCAGAGGCTCAAGGAATTAGATTGTACAGCGGCTTATTGCTATTTTTAAGTCTTTTACAAGCGGTGCTCATTTCTTCTATGCAGTCTTAATAGTAATGTAAACAACTCTGGTAGTTAAGTTATAGCAGAGCATAGTTTTCATGTTTCAGCGACTTGCGGATCATGGTATTGAGATGTTATATGGTTTTGACGTATATGCCAATTAGGTGAAAGATGAGGTAATAAATAAGTGAGATAACGTCCATGGATATACTTGGTAGTATGTGGTTGTGGTGAGTGATAGTAGTAAGCAGCCATATGCGATTTAAAGGTAATATGTATTTGAGAATAAAAATAGGGCAACTTCAAGTAGGTGACAAGTGTAAGGACACCCTGTCTTCTGCTGAATTTTTGGTAATGTATTATAATTGATGATTTAATATGTTTCCGTGCTGTTTGGATATCCTATGGCTGTATCTCAAACAGTTTGAATTTATGCAAACAATTACTGTCGTTAAAAAACAGTGGCGCTAGAGACATGTAAGACAAATGCAAGGTGCATGTTTGGCTGTATCAAATGTGAGTACACGACAAGTGAGAGAATCCTTATCCTACGAATACGAATAGTAGGTGATTGTGATTAGTGAGAGCAGTCAATAAAATTATGCCTTCAATGGAGTTGAGATAAACCCCCAGTAAATTGTTTAGGTGTTTCAATAGAGTACGAAACATACGAGCAAGAGGCTTCAATTCTTGCGACCAACATTCAGACTGGAATAAACAGTACGAGATGCATGGTCACAAAAAGTATTACAATAAGACAATCTTTGCTACTGGGCCTAGGTCTGGAAAGTTTTTCTAAGAGCTCAGGCATGCAGTCTGAATCCAAATTGCTGTATCTATCTCTTAGTACGGCAATGTTAGTTATCTATGACTTCAAATAGCCTGATAGCTCAAGATATACTTAGTAGATACGGCTTGTATAGAAATCAAGCCGTATCCTGATTCTCAATAACACAATCCATACGTTTTTTTCCAGTACGATGGAGATAAGTCTGAAAACCCCGAGGCAATCTGCCTGTAGTTGCTCCTTCCCATAGGGATGAATCGCCAGTTTCTGTTTCATACTGAAAAGTATATTTCTGGGTATTACGTCGACGTCTTGGTGCGCTATCTCCACCTAAGCCGAGATCGCCCATAGATACACCACGATCAGCCATTATCTGCTTGATAGCATCAATACTCTGCAGTTTTAACTGACGATTTTCCTCTTCGCTGTCACGAGCAAGTTGTTTTTCTTTCAGTGTATCATTCATTCGTGAAAGAATGCGTTCCAACTCTGGTGCTTTAACATCTTTTAAAAGTTGGCGAATACGCGTTTTACTACTAAGACGATGAAGAAGTTCATCAAAAATATTCATCCAGGTAACTCTCCATTGCTTCTCATTATAAAAGGTCTGAAAAGACGCAGTTTAGTGTGTATATATATATATACAGTAATAAATTAAATGATGGAAGAATTAAATGAAAACATTATTAAAAAAACAAACTTATAGTTGATTAGCGCGATAAAAGAGCACAAAAAGGCATCACGGAAGGGCGTAAATGGAAGTCGTGCATTGAGGTAATGAAATAATTACAGTCAAGTTAATTAGATGCATATGATTGATAGAGTCGCTTATGCTCTGACGCCTACCCAGATTATCTTAGCAGTAAGTTTCTCATTGTCATCCTCATCGATGCGTTGACGAAAACAAGGCTGCTGATCGGTAGAGGAGCTCCCATTCTTGCATTTTAAATACACGACATGTGCAACAATAGCGCTCACGCAGAGCTTGAACTGGTCCCAAAATTTCAGATGGGAGAGTAGGCTCTGATTTTATAACAAAATGGACTGCGCCATCATGAGGAAGAAGCGCAAAAAATGCAGTGCTGACAAGGGCTGAGTATAGAGGTCGTCAAGGGGGATTAGACAAGCCTCAAGCTGGTAGCCGAAAATTCATCAGCTGTCCATGGTAAGCAGCTGGAAGCGGGAGCTACAGAAGCTGGGAGGTGAGCTATTTGATGGCAAGGTTGGTGAAAATGCCAAAAGTAATCAGGATAAATCAGACACTCGTTATCGTTAGATCATCAGACTCTCGGTAGATCGAGATTTCTTGGCACCTAGCGGGATCGTTGAAAAAAATGTGCACCTAACTTGGATCGAGCAATACTATTCATAAGTATCCATTATCAGTCAGTGTCGTTTGTTTATCCTGCGTTGTTTGAGACTGTCTGCAATCTTTAAATGTCTTTCGTTATCCTCCAATAACAGCATCAAAGGACTAGTTGAAGCAGGTAAACGCCATGAGTCATGCGCTTTGCTTTTTCTCGAACAGACGCCGAAAAACCGGATATATATCGTCTGGTGTTTTTATTTGTTGCATAGCAAAGCTATCTGTAAAGGTTTCTGCGATAGTCTGATATTCTCGCCAGAGATTCTGGTGTTCTCGGTCGGTGATTTCAACATAAGAAAAATACTGAACTTTAGGCATAATCTGTTCCGTAAGGATTTTCGTGCAAACACTGGAGTCACCTTCCCAGTTGTCACCATCTGACGCTTGTGCTACATAGATATTCCAATCCGTAGGGCTATATTTGTTATCTATTACATCTTTTGTCATTTCCATGGCGCTAGAAACAATCGTTCCGCCGGTTTCTCTGGAGTAAAAAAAGTCCTCTTCGCTTACTTCCTTGGCAGATGTATGATGGCGAATAAAAACAACCTCAATCTGTTTGTAGCTTCGTTGCAGGAAAAGGTATAGCAATATAAAAAAACGTTTTGCCATATCTTTGATTTCCTGGGTCATGGAGCCGGATACATCCATAATACAGAACATGACGGCCTTGTTGCTAGGTGCTGGAACCCTAATAACATTATTATATTTTAGGTCAAAATCATCAATGAAAGGTAGCCGCTTCAGCTTTACATTCAGTGCTGTTATCCGTTCCTGTAGAGTATAAGCTTTTTCTTGATCAGTATCCTCTGGGCTTACTTCCATTTCTCGAAGTTCTTTCTTTAGCGCTCTGAGTTCACGGCGGCTACCACCAGACAAAGCTATTCTACGAGCATGAGCCGATCTGAGAGAGCGAATGACATTTAGGCGATCAGGTGAGCCATTATTGTTGAAACCAGCCTGCTTGAACTGGAACTCTGTGGCATCCTGAAGCTGTTTTCTAACTAGGTTGGGGAGCTCTAAATTGTCAAACATGTACTCTAAAAACTCATCATGGCTTATCTGGAAAGAAAACTCATCCATTCCATCGCCCTTATCGCTAGCCTTGCCAGAGCCGTCTCCACTACCGTCCCCGCCATTTGGTCGATTGAAGGTATCTCCTTCAATAAAGTCTTTATTGCCGGGGTGAACTTGCTTGTACTTACCACCCTTACCGTGCCTAAAAAAAGGTTCAGACAAATCTTTACTAGGAATGCTAACTTGACTCCCAGATTCGATATCTGTTATTGATCGTTGATTGACAGCATCTGATACCGCTTTTTTGATATGTTTACGATACCTATCCATAAAGCGCTGGCGATTGACAGTACTTTTGTTTTTACCGTTGAGGCGACGATCGATTACAATGCTCATTTATAAACTTTCCCTACGTTATTGACCCACCATGGAGGCAGCTTCCCCGCTTTCATCAAAGACTATTATTGTGATTTTCTTACCCTAATATACCACTCTGTAAGCAATCTTACTTGTTTTTTGGTATACCCACGTGCAACCATTCTTTTGCTGAATTCGTTGTGCTTACGCTTGTCTTCAGCAAGCCCCTCAGCGTTGAAGGAAATGACTGGGAGTAAGTCCTCAGTATTTGAAAACATCTTTTTCTCTACAACAATGCGCATCTTTTCATAACTAGACCAGTTAGGATTTTTGCCTTTATTGCTGGCCTTTGTCCGTAAAACAAAGCTCACGACTTCGTTACGAAAGTCTTTTGGGTTAGCAATGTTAGCCGCTTTCTCTATTTTTTCTAGCTCTTCATTGATCGCCACTCTATCAAGAATTTCACCTGTTTCAGGGTCTCGATATTCTTGATCCTGAATCCAGGCATCAGCATAGGTGATATAATTGTCAAAAATGTTTTGGCCGTATTCGGAGTAAGACTCCAGATAAGCTGTCTGTATTTCCTTGCCTAGTGAGTCAATATATTTAGGAGAGAGAAACTCTTTTATATGGTACAGGTATCGTTCGTGGGTGTCTTTAGGAAGTTGGTGCTGCTCTATCTCTCTCTCCAGAATATAGAGCAGATGAACAGGGTTGGCTGCAATTTCGGTTGGATCAAAATTGAATACTTTTGATAGTATTTTAAAGGCAAAACGAGTTGAAAGCCCTTCCATCCCTTCATCAACACCAGCTTCGGTTTTATATGCTTGTTGCATTTTAGCGTTCGGGTCTGTGTCCTTTAGTTTTTCCCCGTCGTATACTCGCATTTTTGCATATGTGTTGGAGTTCTCCGATTCCTTTATCCGCGATAGAACAGAAAATCTCGCCAGTATTTCCAGAGTTTCTGGGGCGCAGCGTGCATTTTTTAGAGAGCTGTTTTGTAATAGTTTTTTATATATAAGTATTTCTTCTGTTACACGGGTGCAGTATGGGACCTTGACGATGTTAACTCGATCAATAAATGCCTCGTTAATTTGGTTATTCCTAAAACTTTTCCATTCAGATTCGTTAGAATGAGCTAAAACAATTCCATTGAAAGGAATAGCACCCATACCTTCAGTGCCGTTATAATTTCCCTCTTGAGTGGCCGTCAGTAAGGGATATAGTACTTTTACTGGAGCCTTAAACATTTCTACAAACTCCATGATGCCCTGGTTGGCTCTGCAGAGTGAGCCAGAAAAGCTGTAGGCATCAGGATCGTCCTGTGAGTACTCTTCAAGCTGCCTAATATCGACTTTTCCTACTAGGCTAGATATGTCTTGATTATTTTCATCTCCAGGTTCTGTTTTTGCGATAGCTACTTGGTGAAGTATGCTCGGATATACTTTTATTACTCTGAATTTGCTGATATCTCCTCCAAATTCATGGAGTCGCTTTACGGCCCAAGGTGACAATATGGAGCCTAAATAGCGTTCAGGAATACCGTACTCCTGTTGCAGTATCGAAGCGTCCTTTTCCTGACTAAAAATGCCAAGTGGAGATTCAAACACCGGTGAGCCTTTAATGGCGTAGAAAGGAGCTTTTTCCATAAGAGCTTTCAGGCGCTCTGCCAATGATGACTTCCCGCCTCCAACAGGGCCTAGAAGGTAAAGTATCTGTTTCCTTTCTTCCAGACCCTGAGCCGCATATCGAAAATGAGCAACTACTTGTTCAATCGGCTCCTCCATTCCATAAAGACCATCAAACGTAGGGTAATGTTTAATAAGTTTATTAGAGAAAATGCGACTGAGGCGGGGATCGCACGATGTATCCACATATTCCGGTTCACCGATTGCATTTAACATTCTCTCTGCTGCACTGGCATAGGAAAGAGGTTCTTTTTTGCAAAGATTCAAGTACTCCTGAATAGAAAATTCTTTCTCCTGTTGAGACTGATAGCGCTGTTGGTAACTGTTAAAAATATCCATGTTGCACCTACTTTATATGATGACGACTGATGAATCTCATAATACCGCTATCCGCAGAGTCAGCTTCTTGGCCACCTATTTTTCGTTAATCCGAGACTGTTGTATTAGCGTCTAGGACATGGAGAAACTATCAGAAGTAGACTCTGAGCAGGTGAAGTTATAGATGACATCCATCAAAAATAAGAACTTAGTTAGCATATGACTAACGTTGCTAAAAGCTAGTTTTTATCAGCTTATGTCGTCTTTACCCAAATCTGCACCAAAAATACTTACTGATACTGACTACCGCTATCTATATATCTCAATATCAGGTGATATTCATTGCATAAAATCTTGATGCCTCATATTGCAATGGCACAAAATGCTGCACTTCATATTACAGTATAATAATGTGGATTTTTAAGTCTTTCTGCAACTATTGAGTTGTTTTTTAGGTGTCCTCAAGACTATCGAGCATCGTTTTTAAAAAGCGGGTTGCCTCTCCACCAGTAGCAGCTCTATGATCAAAAGATAAAGACAGAGGAAGGGCGCGGTGGCATTCAGGAACTTTTTTTATGCTAACAACTACGTCTTTTAGTCTGCCTACGCCGATAATGCAAACTGATGGAGGAACAATTATAGGTGTCGCATAAGTTCCCGCAAATACACCAAAATTGCTTAATGTTATTGATGCTCCCTGAAGCTCAAGAGGAGATATTGAACGATTATTTACCTCTTCACGGAGTGTGTTAATTTTTAGTCTCAGTGCGCTATCAGTCAGTTCATGCACCGAACGAATCACTGGAACAAACAAACCCTCTGAGCTATCGATAGCCAGTCCAAGGTTTACAGAGCTATGAAGCTCACGACTGATTGTTGCGCCGTCAAACCATGCATTAAGTGCAGGCTCTGCCTTGCAGGCTAGAACAATAGCCTTAATCAACCGGACGGTAATATCTTCTTTTTTTTCCCAGTGATAAATATCAGCATCTCCAAACAGGGTGACAGGAACAACTTCAGCATGGGAGGCAGACATAATTCTGGCCATATGCCTTCTTACGCCCTTGAGCGGAGATGGGTTTTTAAGTGGGTAATGCCCAGTAGGACTCTGGGTTTGTCGAGCGCCACTTTGCTCCAAATTTATTCTATATTTATCGGCTAACGAGGCTAACCCTGACATAGATAATGGGTTGCTTTTTAACTGGGTATTAGGTGCTGCACCAATAATAAATGTGTCATCAACTTCAGTGCCCATTTTTTCTTGAGCTAGCTCGCCGACGACAGTGCCTACATCGTCATTATTAGAGACAAACTCTACCAAGGGTTCGCCCGTAAGAACCGTATCGCCAGATTGACTGCAGAGAGCTTTAATCGTACCTGTAACAGGTGATGGTACTTCCACCACAGCCTTAGCCGTTTCAACCGATACAATGATTTGATCTTCTTTTACTTCATCACCTTCATTCACATGCCATTTAACAATATCAGCTTCTGGTATACCTTCACCCAAATCTGGCAAATAGAAAAACTTCATGGCAATTCTCCCGAGCAGTAGGGTGATCTATCCGTAGAAGGAAAGGCCCTCTCTTTAAATAGATTAAAAACACTACTTTCCTGACTATACCCATTATCCTTGAAGGTGTAGGTTTGTTGGCTACTATAACTACCCCCAAGCTCTTACTGCTAGTAAGTAGACGACTGGGGAGTTTCTCATTTATAGCCATACTACAGTGTCAATAGTAACTGGTATATCTCTTATCGTTTGTGTGAAAAGATTTCTGTTCACATGTATTGTACTGTTTTAAATGAGTATGGTGGTGAGGTTTGCGCTTCTCCTAAACGCTTCATCTTAACTATAATCTTTTTTCTTTTAGTTGCATCACCAACCACTGCAAGTACCTTCACTTATAGGCTAAGGTTTTAACTGATTCTGTTACTATTCTATCTGTTGACGGGATAAAGTGATGCTCCATGCGATAATAGGGAATGGTAATATCAAAGCCCGTAACACGCTGAACAGGTGCCTTGAGATCGTGAAAAGATTTTTCATTCAAGTGCGCAGCTATTTCTGCCCCTACGCCGAAGCTTTTACAAGCCTCATGAATAATTACACACCGACCTGTTTTGCGAACGGATGTCAATATTGTATCCATGTCAAGAGGCTTTATAGTCGCAACGTCAATAATTTCTGCGGATATACCGTGTTCTTCCAAAATCCTCCCTGCTTGCTGAGTTTCACGTATTGATGCCCCCCAGCTAACTAACGTAATATCTTGACCTTCCTTCAACGTAAAGCATGTATCCAAAGGTAAGGGGTCGGCAGTTTCATTTACAAGGTGTTTAACGACACGATAAATACGTTTTGGTTCTAGGAAAATGACGGGGTCAGGATCCCTGATAGAAGCTAGAAGTAACCCGTAAGCTCTAGCTGGAGATGATGGAATTACGACTCGCAGTCCTGGTATATGCGCAAATAAGGCCTCGGTGCTTTCTGAGTGATGCTCCGGTGCATGTATGCCTCCACCAAAAGGTGCGCGCAAAACCATAGGGCAGGTTAGTCGCCCCCTGGTTCTATTTCGGAGCCTTGCTGCATGACACATCAGTTGCTCCATAGCAGGAAAAATAAACCCCATAAACTGTATTTCCGCAACTGGTTTTAGCCCTTGAGAAGCTAAGCCGATGGAAACACCTGCAATCATTGCTTCTGCCAGAGGGGTATCCATAACTCGCTTTAATCCATATTTTTCTCTTAACCCCAAAGTTGCACGAAACACACCACCGTTAACACCTATATCTTCACCCAGTAATATTACATTAGGATCTTGTTTCATTGCATGATCTAGCGCTAGGTTGACAGCTTCCACCATGGTAATGCGATTAGTCATGGATATTAGCCTCTATCATTGTCGAATGCAGCTAGTTCGTTAGCGTGCTGTTTTTGTCGAGCAAGTTCTGTCGGCATGTTAGCGTACTGGTAGTCAAACATATCAGAAACCTTTGGCAAAGGTGTGCTCATATAGGCTTTAACTGCTTCTTGGATAATAATCTCAGCTTCTTTTTTTAGTTCCTGTTCCTGTTGCCCGCTCCATAAGTTTCGTTGATGTAGAAAACCTCTCAAGCGTTTAATTGGCTCCTTTTGCCAGGCCAGTTTAAGATTCTCACTATCGCGATAACGACTAGCATCATCAGCAGTAGTATGATCTGATAAGCGGTAGGTAATGGCTTCTATAACCGTGGCCCCTTTTCTATTCCTAGCTTTTGCAATAGCGTCACTCATAACTTCATGGAGTGCAATAACATCGTTACCATCAACTTGGATAGAAGGTAATCCAGCTGCTACTCCTTTTTGTGCAAGAGTTGGTGCAGCGGACTGAATAGTTCTTGGAACAGAAATAGCCCATTGATTGTTATTAATAACGAACACAACTGGCAACTGCCATGCGCCAGCAAGATTAAGCGCTTCGGGAAAATCTCCCTTGGATGTAGCACCGTCACCTAGGACGCATAAAGCAACCCGTGGCTCATTGCGAATTTTGAATGCGGTGGCAACACCGGCCGCATGACCTGCTTGGGTTGCTATCGGGACACAATTAGGGAAATCCTGCCCCCAAGCAGCACTTGCACTGCCTTGCTCATCACCTCCCCAGTATAAATAAACATCACTAAGTGGTATGCCGCGGCCCATAAGTCCGGGAAGATCACGATAATAAGGAATTAACACGTCATCTGTGTTTAAAAGAGCAGAATAAACAGTGCTGATAGCCTCCTGGCCAAGGCAAGAGGGATAGGTGCCCATTTTACCTGTTCTTTGCAGAGCTATAGCTTTCTGGTCGCCATGACGAGCAATAACCATGGATCTATAGTAATTAATTAGAACGTTGCTATCTTCAGTCCACTCAGGGAGTTGTTGCAGAGTTTCTCCCTCTTCATCAAGAAATTGAATAAATGGAATATGTATAGTTCCGTAATGAGACATGACCTTTCTCCATGACAGGTATTTGTCAATTAGTGCCAGTTGCTCTGGAGCTTAGGCGTTGAGTGGTTCTGTGTTTTTATTACCAAAAAGTATGGTTTCTGCCATTCGGTCAGCGATAACACTGCCAGATTCTTTGATTTGTTGTTCTGTTCTAAAAATATCTAATAAAGTATGGTGAATTGTCTCTAAATGTCTGTTTAACTTATCTGCATTAAAACCTTGATAGGTCAGCGCCACAAAGATGAGACCTCCAGCATTAATAAGGTAATCAGGGGCATAGAGTATATCTTTCTGTAATAATAATTCACCGCACTCTGGTGTCAGCAGCTGGTTATTAGCTGATCCAGCTACGACTCGGCACCGAAGCTCGTTTATGGATTGTTCATTAAGTATGCCGCCTAAACCACAAGGGCTAAAAATATCGCAATCTGTTTTATGAATCTGGTCCGTAGGAACTGCTGTTGCCGCAAGTTTTGCAACACATCTATTAACTTTGTTTTCATCTATGTCAGACACAAAAAGCTTGACTCCTTCAGCATGTAAAAGCTCGCATAGTGCATATCCTACGTTGCCTAATCCTTGAACAGCAATACGCATGCCTGACAGACTGTCATTAAAATCCTGGCATGTTTTTAGGCAAGCCTGTATGCCTAGGAATACGCCCTTAGCCGTATAAGGAGCAGGGTTTCCAACCGAAGATGTACAAGTTACATAAGAGCTTCGAGTCGCAATATTATCCATATCTGTAACAGTTGTACCGCTATCCATGGCCGTAATGTAACGCCCATTTAATTCTTCTACAAAACGGCCAAATGCTTTGAATAGATTTTCTCTGTTATATGCATGGGGGGGCTCCATAATAACAGCCTTGCCGCCGCCCAAGTCAAGACCAGCCAGAGCAGCTTTATAGCTCATTCCTTTTGCTAATCGAATAGCGTCGGTAACTGCGGAGTCAGTGGAGGTATAAGGAATAATGCGGCAGCCTCCGAGAGCAGGTCCTCTAGAGGTGTTATGAATAGCAACAATCGATTCAAGCCCGCTATCTTTATCATATTTGAAATGTACATCAGTAACTTGAGACTCTGTCATCTGTTTGAACATTCCTACATTCTCCATATTTTTTAGAGCACCAAACTCTACTAAGGATACTTGCGTATTGCGGATAATACCGACAACAGGGAAGAGGTACGGTATTTCCAAACGATACGTGCCATGTCGTGTTATTTTGAGTGTTAATAAGTGCGGCAGTTATCTCTCACGTGAATAATCATAGCTTGTTGAAAATACCACCTAATCGATAGAGTTGCACTAACCAGAAATTTGAAGATTAAGAGATAATACGCGCAAACAGAAAAACCAGATAAAATACAGAGTCAAGCCTTAAGAGCATTATTTGTACCTGTCACCACTGAAGTTGTGAATATGTGCTTAGCGAACGAAGCCGCAGGAGCTTATGATTAGTCGGTGATAGGGGTGAGTGAGAGCAGTCAACAGTTTCATACTTTCAAGGGAAATGGCTATACAACCGTAACTAGGAGGATTTTTAATATTCCTGGCTTTCCTTCTGGGGCTACATGCTATGTATGCTACCAAGCAGAGTCACTCTAGGTCATATTGTATGGTTACTGTGAGCCGGTGGGACAGATTAAACACGAAAAGATAGTGCTTTGCTGCTAGAGAATGGTGTCTACAGTGGTAATAACAATTAATGAAAGAGTGATGTCTCTACTCATTATGGAAGCAGTGAGTAGTAGCTGCTAGAATCCTGATAGGTTTTTAGATAAGTGGATGTTATAAAGATGGGTGAATGTAAAGTGGAAAGATTACTACCTGTACTACTATTGGTTGCAGCGTTAGCTGGGTGTAGCTCTATGCCAGAGAATAAAACGGAAGCGATTCCGAGTGATGGCAACGGTTTTCCACAGGAGTTTATCCAGGGCAGAGTGGTTTATATGCAATGTGTCGGAGGTTATGAGTTCCCGGCACAAATCCAACGGGATGAGGTCTGGCTGCTTCTTCCGGAAGGGGCGAAGCGGTTGGTGCCGAAAAAAATGGCAACCGGTACTTTATACTCTAATGGGGAGTATAATTTCTGGATTACGAGGGAGGAGGCCACCCTAGGAATTGTAGATGAGCCCACTTTACAGTGCCGAAATAATAAAAATAAAGCTATCTGGGAGGAAGCTAGGCTTCGAGGTGCTGATTTTCGAGCTGTGGGGCACAATCCTGACTGGTATCTTGAGTTGAGCCTTGAAGGTAATACTGTATTTGTGGGGGGTGGTGGTTCTACCAGAATACTATTTAAAACCTCTGTATCTGTGGTTGATCGTGAAAAGGAAACATCTACATATCAGATGAATAACGGTGACAGTAAAATAACTATAGTGATTGAAGGAAAAAGCTGTGTAGAGCCAACAACAGGTGAGCTTTTTGACACAACGGTGACACTTTACCTTGATGGGAAAAAACTTAGTGGCTGCGGGCGTGCGCTTCGTTAATTGTAGTCATATCCCCTTCTGCGTGAAGGGGATGGTAATCAATAACCTCGGACCTTCAATTGTTACAGTTTGAGTTGATTTTTCTGGGCTTTATGATGATTGCATGGGTTGGCAATGGGTTACTTTGTTTTTGTAAGTCCGTCCTGATCTTGGTGAAGATGTTGCTTTTTTATAAATAAAAAATGTTAGGCTATGGCCTTAACTCTAACTAGAGTACCGGATATGGCTGATTTTTATCTCAAGGCCAAAGAGATATTTACAGAAGATAAAATCATTCATAACGCCTTTATGGGGATTTCTAATGGTCTGATAGTTAGCATTGGTGATCGGCCCGGTCGCAATGATAACGTTGTAGACTTGGGAGACGGTAAAATTGTACCTGGTTTTATTGATATTCATATTCATGGTAGTGGTGGCTTTGATGTTATGGATGCCAGTTACGAGGCTCTAAATACTATATCTACAGCCATTGCAGCTAATGGTGTGACTGGTTTTCTTGGTACTACGGTTACATCATCTTGGGATGCAACCATTTGTGCTTTGAAGAATATTCATGAATGCTTCAGTATCGGTTTGAAAGGTGCTGAATTATTAGGTGCTTACAGTGAGGGGCTGTTTTTTTCAGACCAGTTTAAAGGTGCTCATGCTTCTGAGTATTTCCTTGCACCTACTCAAGATAGATTAGATGCCATGTTGGGTGCTACAGGAGGCAAGTTGAAAGTATTGGCTATTGCGCCTGAGCTGGAAGGAGCTATTGATGCTATCCGTTATCTAACTAAAAAAGGCATTAAAGTTATGGTGGGTCACACGGGAGCAACCTACCAACAAAGTAAGGCTGCTTTTGATGCTGGGGCGGTGGGAGGGGTGCATATATTTAACCAAATGCTGGCTTTGCACCATCGTCAGCCTGGCACTGTTGGAGCTATTCTGCATAATCGTGATACCTTTGCCGAATTAATAGCTGACGGTGTGCATGTTGATCCTGTAATTATGGATTTAGTGTACAGGCTTAAAGGAGTGGATAAAACGGCTTTAATTACAGACTGTATATGTGCTGCAGGTCTTGGAGATGGAGTGTATAAGTTAGGATTGCTAGCAGTGACAGTGACAAATGGTGTGGCCAGAACCCATACGGGAGCTTTGGCTGGTAGTACTTTAGTCTTGAATAAAGCTGTTGCTAATATGATTAAGCTCGTGGGAGCGTGTGAGCTTGATGCCGTGCATATGGCCTCTCTTACTCCAGCAACTTTACTGGGGCTAGATAAGGAGACGGGAAGTATTAAAGAAAATAAGCGTGCAAATCTTGCAGTATTAAACGATAACTATGACGTTTCTATGACATTTGTCGACGGTAACGTTGTTTATCAGCATTAATAGCGTAGATCTCTCTATTTGGGGCAGGCTTAGTGATAGAGTCAAGCTATCACTTTTGTTGTGATGCTGTACGTATTCGTCAACGAGTATTTAGGGATAACCTCAAGTCAAGTTGATCAGCATTATTATTAGGCTAAATAGTGGAAGGATATAAGGGAAGAGCGTGTCTTTTTTGGTGAGAAATATAGAGGTGCGTTGATGCATAATTAATGGCGATCAGGTATGCTTACAGGAGATTCCTGACACAGATAACAATGGAATAAGGTAATGGTTGAGTATTTGGTAAGCCGTGCGAGCTATGATGAGGTAATGACTCCTAATTATGCTCCTCAGGCAATGGTCCCGGTTCGCGGGAAAGGGTCAAGGCTGTGGGATCAGCAAGGCAAGGAGTATATTGACTTTGCTGGTGGTATTGCTGTCAATGCCTTGGGTCATTGTCACTCAGAGTTGGTTAAAGTACTGAAAGAGCAAAGTGATAAGCTTTGGCATTTAAGTAATGCATATACCAATGAGCCCGCTTTAAGTTTGGCTAGGAAGTTAATTGATTTTAGCTTTGCGGATAAAGTATTTTTTTGTAACTCTGGTACTGAAGCTAATGAGGCGGCTTTAAAGTTGGCACGTAAATATGCTCATGATCATTTTGACTCAGAGAAACATGAAATTATTTCATTTAGTGGTAGTTTTCATGGGCGTAGTTTATTTACAGTTAGTGTTGGTGGTCAAACAAAATATCAAGAAGGGTTTGCTCCCTTACCTGGGGGAATAACGCACTTGCCGTTTAATGATGTTGATGCATTGAAAAAACACATGTCGGAAAAGACTTGTGCGGTTATTCTGGAGCCTATTCAGGGTGAAGGAGGGGTGCATACAGCAACGCAAGAATTTATGGAGGCAGTTAGAGCGCAGTGTGATAAGTATAATGCATTGATGGTGCTAGATGAAGTTCAGACGGGGGTCGGTCGTACAGGGAAGATCTTTGCTTATATGGATAGCAATATTACTCCAGACATTCTTACTAGCGCTAAAGCGCTGGGTTGCGGTTTTCCTATTGGTGCAATGTTAGCCGTAAACAAAGTTGCAGCTAGTCTGAGCTTGGCTTCACATGGTAGCACCTATGGAGGCAACCCTCTTGCCTGCGCTGTTGCTCTTGCCGTACTGAACTTGATAGATGATGATCAGCTGTTGGCGAATGTTTCCCGTAAGCACAATTTGTTCAGAAAACATTTGGAAACAATAAATAAAAAATACAATGTGTTTTCAGATATTAGGGGAAAAGGTTTGCTGGTAGGTGCTGTGCTAAATGAAAACTGGAAAGGTAGAGGGAAAGACTTTCGGAATGAGGCTGGCGAAGCAGGTGTAATGTTGTTACTAGCAGGTCAGGATATTTTACGGATGACACCGTCTCTTATCATCACAGATGAAGATATCAATGAAGGAATGGAGAGGTTGGATAAGGCTATTGCCGTTGTATTGAGATGACATCAGGCGCTCTAGCAAAAATTAGAGCGGTTTAGCAATGCCATTATTAAGTAGTTTATCGATGCGCCGAGCGTAATTGGAGCTGATAGATGATGAAGATGAAAAAATATACCAGTTATCATTGAAGGTGAGGTAAGAGACAAACGAACGCATCACCATGAGATTACAAGTAGCAGGTTATTGGGGTGAGAGGGAGCGTCAATCACCCTATGCCCTAAAAAGGGATGGGTACAATATATCTGATTTTCCAAACGTGATAATATATGGTAATGGTTAACAATAATAATGGAGTAAGTCATGAGTACAGATGTGCATCATCTTTTTGACGATATATGGGAGAGATATCTTTTTTTGGCTCCTGATGCCAAGCAGATTCATGAGCTATTTGCCAAACAAAATGATGGTTTTGTAACCAATGATCATATAGCACTTAGAACATTTAACCTGCCAAAGGTTAGTTTGGGGAAAATCGCTTTCCCTTTTTTGCAAGCTGGCTATAAGGTCAAAGATGAGTATGAGTTTCCTGTGCGAAAATTGTTTTCCCAGTATTTTCAACATAGTGACCCGCAACTACCCAAAGTTTTTATCAGCGAGCTCCTGGTAGAAAAGTTATCGGTAGAATCCGTACAAATTATTGAAAAGCTGGTGGCCCAGGTTGATGAAGAGAAAGTTCTGGAAGATGGATTTTGTCATTCAGGGAGGCCATGGGATATAGATTTGCATACTTATGAAAAGCTGCTTCAGGAAAGTGAATATGCTGCTTGGGTTGCGGCTCATGGTTATCAGGCTAATCACTTCACCGTATCGATCAATCATCTTCGTGATTATCAGGATATTCAGCAGGTTAACAAGAAGATAATGGATGCCGGTTTCAAAATGAATGAGAGTGGTGGCCTTATAAAGGGGTCTCCCAGTGTTCTTCTTGAACAATCTTCAACTTTAGCCAGTGATGTTCGGGTTGATTTCATTGATGGTCATCGGGATATACCCGGTTGTTTTTACGAGTTTGCTAAACGTTATCCCATGATCGATGGCAAATTATATCAAGGTTTTGTTGCTGCCTCAGCAGATAAAATATTTGAAAGTACTGACACAAGAAAGCTGTAGATAAATTATTCTCTTGTTTGAGGGGGGGATATTTAATAATTTACACCAGATAGATAAAGGCTAAAATATCCTAAATGAAAGTATATCACTGTCTGATATTGCTCTCTGCTCCTGAACTAGTTAATCACCTGCTAGTCATAAAATCATGAGGATCACCTTTCCATGCCTTCAATGTGTAGTCGTGATGAATAAAAGAGTTGGCCTGTATTTCTTCTGTAAATAGTTCAATATCTGTCACTACCAAGGATTTTTAATCTTCAGTATTTGTGAGTAAATATGTTTATCACACATTTGCAGTATTCATATTTTGTGTTACAGAAAAGTATAGATCGCCCATTCAAACAGGGGAGTAGCCAATAAGATCTGTGAAAATACTCAAATTTTCCAATTAAAATATTACTGTTCAGTATGGAGGTCGTGTTGCTGTAGCAATTACCATTGGATGAGTAAATAGACTACAGGATCACGCTTCTATGAAATTTGCTATAGGTATACTGATAAGAGGCATCGGTACTTGGTTACAATTATGTGTGTCTAGGTATGGCTCACACAGCAACTACTTCATCCGTCGATCTGCATAGGTAAGAGCGCCAAGATCATGCATTACTAGATAGTAATTGTAGTGTATTGCGATATAAAATAAGGTATGTGACATCATGATGATTATTAGACCTATTACCTCTGCAGATCATGAGGGTCTATGGAGTATTGCCAATAAAACTGGACCAGGTTTTACTTCTCTGCAACCCTGCCGTAGCGCTGTAAAAAAAACTCTGGAGCGAGCACTGCTCTCTATGGATTCTAGTCCACCGAAGGAGGCTCTCTATTTATTTGTTCTGGAAGATATGTCGGTCGGTCGGGTTGTGGGAGTTTGCGGTATTGAATCTGCTGTAGGTTTAAATGCACCGTGGTATAACTACAAAGTTAGTACTCATGTCCATATTTCTGCGGAACTTGGAGTTTATAATAGCCATGATACGTTAAGTATTTGCAATGATCATACTGGTTATTCTGAGTTGTGTAGCTTGTTTCTAGATCCGGAATATAGGCACTCCAAAAATGGGCAATTATTGTCCAAATCACGGTTTCTTTTTCTTGCCGGCCATCCAGGTAGGTTTAGTAAGGAGATCATTGCAGAAATGCGAGGTTGTTCTAATGATGAGGGCGTTTCTCCTTTTTGGGAGGGGCTGGGAAGACACTTTTTTTCTGTAGACTTTGAGGTTGCGGATCAGCATATGTCTAAGGGCAAAGCCTTTATTGGAGAGCTAATGCCTCGTAACCCAGTATGCGTTAATTTACTTTCTGATGATGCTCAGGAGGTCATTGGAAAAACTCATAAGAATACATTGGCCGCACGAAAAATACTAGAAGGTGAAGGCTTTCGCTATACAAGGTATATTGATATTTTTGATGGAGGGCCATTACTGGAAGCACCTATTAACACCATTAGAGCAGTGCGTGAATCGGCATTGCACCATGTGAAGATAAGTAATGATAATGCGCTAGAAGGTAGTAATACTTGGCTTATTTCTAACGATAAACTTAGTGGTTTTCGGTGTGGGGTTAGTGCCGTATCGTTTCAAAGCCCTTCAACCGTTTACATAACCAAGGAGCTGGCAAATGCTCTCCAAGTCAGCGAAACTGAAAGAGTAAGAGTCGTTCAATGCTCACACGCAAATTCCAACAGCAAGAGGTTAGATGTGTAAATTTTATATCCGTAACCATTGAAAAAGTGGGTGGGCGATAAACTAAAAAATACCTGTGAGCCTAAAGGTAGATGTGATTGTGGTGAGTGAGAGCAGTCATAAACCTCGCACCTTCAAGAGTAATGGGCATACACTCTGATGTGTTTTCCCAGAGGAGTAAGTAACAGTATGAACCAATCGCACTATATTAATGGTTGTTGGCTGAGTGGTGATGGTTCGTCATTTCAGTCATTAAACCCAGTTACTAAAGAGGTTGTTTGGGAGGGGACGTCAGCAGACAGTCAGCAGGTTAACGCGGCAGTAGCGTCTGCAAGGGCATCGCTGTCAGATTGGTCAGGCAAGGCGTTATCTGAACGTCAGGCAATTATCATTTTTTTTGCGGAGCAGGTAGAAAAGGTCAGTGATCGACTGGCAGTTATTATTGCTAAAGAAACTGGAAAGCCACTTTGGGAATCCAAAACAGAAGTGATGGCAATCAAAGGTAAGATCGCTCTATCTATTGGGGCATACTCAGAACGCACAGGTACTGTGGAAAATAGCGTTCCTGTGGGCAAGGCTATGATTCGTCACAAGTCACACGGAGTAGTTGCAGTCTTTGGCCCTTATAATTTCCCAGGTCATTTACCCAATGGCCATATTGTACCGGCTTTACTGGCTGGTAATACCATTGTTTTTAAGCCTAGCGAATTAGCGCCTGCGACAGCAAAAGAAGTGGTAAAGCTCTGGGAGCAATCTGGTTTGCCAGCTGGTGTGTTGAATCTCGTTCAGGGTGGAAAAGAAACAGGTATGGCTTTGGCTGCTAATCCTGATATTGATGGTTTGTTTTTCACGGGAAGCTCCGCTACAGGTAAGCTTATTCATAAGCAGTTTGGTGGTCATCCTGAGAAAATGTTGGCTTTAGAGATGGGTGGTAACAACCCTCTTATTGTTACTGAAGTAAAGAATAGAAAAGCAGCGATACACGACACAATACACTCTTCATTCATTACAGCAGGGCAACGTTGCACTTGCTCAAGACGATTATTTGTCCCTAGCGGTTCTTGGGGGGATAAGTTTCTAGACGATCTTGTCAGCACTAGTTCACGTATAAAGGTGGGGTGTTGGGATGATGATCCCCAGCCATTTATGGGGGCGCTTATATCAGAGCAAGCAGCAGACAGTATACTCTCTGCGCAACAGAAGCTGTTGACATTAGGTGCTACTTCCCTGTTGGAAAGTCTAAAAATTAAAGAAGGAACAGCTTTATTAAGCCCCGGAATTATTGATGTAACCAAAGTAAAAAGCCTGCCAGACGAAGAGTATTTTGGCCCGCTTCTTCAGGTGATAAGGTATGAAAATTTTAAACATGCTATTGAAGAGGCAAATAATACACGTTACGGACTTTCTGCAGGACTATTTAGTGAACATCAGTCAGATTATGATCTATTTTTTCAGCACATTCGTGCGGGTATTGTTAACTGGAACCGTCCTATTACCGGTAGTAGTAGTGCCGCTCCTTTTGGTGGTGTAGGAGAAAGCGGAAATCATCGTCCTAGCGCTTACTTTGCGGCTGATTATTGCTCTTACCCTGTTGCTAGTGTTGAGTCTAGCGAATTGATTATGCCTGAGAAACTTGCGCCAGGGTTGTCTATTTTATAGTGATAATTATACCAGTTACCATTGCAGGCATGAGTGCAATGAGGCTCATGAGCCTGCGAGCAATGGGGAGTTGGGGTGTGAGAAGTCAATTGCCGCACTCATTTAAGGGTAATTGATATAAAGGCTTAAAATGAATAAACAAATAGACGTTTTATGATACAAGTAACAGATTTAGCTGCAGAACAAAAAAAACCTTCTTTTTTGCGCTTAGGTTTCAGACCATTCTTTTTAGGAGGAGCTATTTTTGGGGCTGTCGCTATTGCTTTATGGTTGTTTATTTATAAAGGTAAACTCAACATAGATCCCTTTGGGGGCGGATATTGGTGGCACATACATGAAATGGTTTTTGGCTTTGGTGGTGCTATTATTGCTGGTTTTTTATTAACCGCGGTACAAAATTGGACCGGTATGCGTGGTGTTCAAGGCAATACCTTGTTGATGTTGTTTTTAATATGGTTATTAGGGCGTATTGCCTTACTATTTCCAGGTATGTTAGGAGATGAACTTAGTAACCTCATTGATTTGTTTTTTTTACCTGCAGTTGCTTTTATTTTGGCTAAGCCCATTATTGCCGTTAAACAGTATAGGAACTTGTTTTTTGTGCCTGTACTGCTGTTATTCACGGTTGCAAATACCGAAATGTATGCGGCAATATATTTCCCTCAAACATTTACACTTACTTTTTCTGGATACGCTGGAGTTATGCTGATCACTTTTTTAATGTCAGTAATAGCTGGGCGCGTTGTACCTATGTTTACTGCAAATGGCACATGTACAGATAAAGTAACACCCTTGCCTTGGTTGGACAAAATGGCTAGCGGCACTATTGCTGTTGCAATGATATATTTGTTGTTACAGCCTTTAGTAGGTTTTTCTACACTATTTTTTGGTGTGTTACTTGTATTTTCTGGTGTTTTCCAGTTTATTCGTTGGTTAAGATGGAAACCATGGATTACATTGAGTATCCCTTTATTATGGTCAATACATATTGCGGTGAAATTCATTAGCTTTGGTTTAATAGTATTAGGTTTGAGTTATGTCGTTGTTGAAATTGAAATTAACCTTGCGTGGCATTTGTTAACAGTTGGAGGTATGGGCGGGATGATTTTAGCCATGATTTCACGTGTTTCATTAGGACATACAGGCAGACCTTTATCACCACCAAAGGCTATGAGTTTTGCTTAC
>JASXSV010000022.1 GCA_030674915.1 Candidatus Endonucleibacter bathymodioli | reverse complement strand
GGGTGGGACCATTATTCACGCTCTCAGCTCTACTAAAAATAAAGACAAAAAACACGGCAATGATATGAGTTCCACCCGTAGAAGCAACCAATATTATTTTTGTTTTAATATGCACATAGGAACAGACATCATATACACAGCGCAACCGTCACACCGGCCAATGAAGCTGATGTTAACGAGTTACCCAAGTTAAAGGTGTGTCTATTTAAATTCCCGACCCCGTGGTAAGAAGATGGGAGTAGGGTGGTGCTGAGGCTGGATGGAGAGCCATTTGGTGGTAAGGTTAGTAAGAATACCAAAATCCATCAGGAAGACGTCGATCATCCTTATAGTCAGATCGGTGAGCCCTCGCTGGGCCGCGCTTTGTCAGTAAGCAAGTTCTCTATCATGGAAAAGTTGGTGTACGCCTAACTTTGATCGAACAACACCATTCAGAAGTATCCATTGTCAGGCAGTGTCTTTTGCTGGGCGTTTAGCGGTCAGATGTAATCACTTGTCCCAAAAGTGTCAGCCAGATGATCTTGAATTGAGGGTTCTGCTTGATGCGCAATACTTGGAAGCTCTGCGCTACTGATCCTGAAAGATACGTGCATTTTCAGGCTATTGGCTACCGCATAAGCAGGAAATGAGTTAGGCGATTGATGCGACGAATTGGGCCTTAGGTAATTCGCATCAGGCTAAGAATCAACTGGTTAAGTCGTCTAATTCTAGGTTGACGAGTATCTTACACAAAAGATGCTGCTTTCTGTATGGATGCCCTTGAGGAAGCTCCGGATCATATTGGTGTTCAGGATATTTCAGTTCTGATCCGGAGATCAGTTCACCGACGATGACTTTACAGGTGTTATCAAAGAGTAAGTATCAAGATCAGTATGGATGCAAAATTGCTACAGTGATGATATTTTTGTTGAACGACTCTGGAATAGTGTAAGTATGAATGCGTCTACCTGAAAGAATTAAATAATGCTGTATAGTTAAAATAAAAATTGGAGTGTTATTATTCAGTTGAGACCTTGCATGAGTCGCGCTAAACAACTGAAAATCAGGTATAATAAGCCTTGCATAATCAATGCCTTTCGGTGAAATTATGGTTTGGGAAAATCTGAAGCAACGCAGTATAGCAGATTTAATGCTGATTGATCACGATGCAGTGAAAGAACTCGACTCTATCCATGAGCTCATTGATTGGTCTCGCTTAGAGCATCACCTGAAAGATATACATTCAAGTGCTCGAGGCTAGAAGGCATGGTTGCCACTGATGATGTTTAAGGCACTGCTGCTGCAAAGTTGGTATAAATTAAGCGATTCGGACCTAGAGAAACAACTTGCTCGCGATCTTTTATTTCGTTGATTTATTGCGCTCGACATTTCAGAGTCAGTGTCGGACCATAGTACTTTTTGGCGATTTAGACAGAAGCTCGATAAATTATTGCTTATGGATAAGCTGCTTCAAGAAATCAATTCCCAGCTTGTAGATTAAGGTCTTTATATTAAATCTGGAGGTATCAGTATTATTGACGCTAGCGTGATTGAGGCTAAACAGTGTCGTCTAAATAAGGATAAAAACAAGCACTCAACACAGGATCCTGACGCGAAGTGGAACGTGAAAGTCGGTTCTGACGGGAAGAGTAAAAATACCTACGGCTATAAAGCGCACATGAATGTCGATGAGGATGGGCTGATAAAATCGATCGGTTACACAGCAGGAAATGTTCACGATTATAATTGTTTCACTGAGCTATTAGATGGCGAAGAGTCGTTTGTTTATGAGGATAGTGCCTATTCCAGCAAGAAGCACAGTGAATGGCTGGATGATAGAAATATTGATAACAGAACGCGGATTTAAATCAGAAGTGCATCATCTAATCAGGTAGAAGAAGGGGCCAGCTGAAAGTAAACTCCTGCCCTTTTTCTCCGGCAAGAGATGAAGTGATGATGGGATATTACCAACAACTGACCTGCGAGCAAAGATGCCAGATTTCAGCCCTAAAGAGCAGCGGTTGTACACAAAGGGGGGTGGCGAAAATTATAGGGGTGAGTCAGCCTACGGTAAGTAGAGAGCTGGCCAGAAATAGGGAAGACAGGGGCTATCGCCATAAACAGGCGCAAGCTAAGGCTATGCAGCGACGCCAGACTGCGGTTAAACCGACTAAAATGACCCCGGCAATGATAATCGTGATCGAGGCCAAGCTCCGGAATGGAGTCCCGAACAGGTGTCAGGTGGGCTGTTATATGATCAGGAGAAGCTGATTAGCCATGAAACTATTTATCGCCACATTTGGGCCGACAAGCAGGCGAGAGGCGACCTTTATACGCATCTGCGCCGCCCCAGAGCAAGAAATACGACAAGCGGCGTAACGGAAAATCTACGCGGGGGCAGATAAAAAATCGAGTGAACATTGATGAGCGTTCCAGTGTTGTTGACGATAAATCTCATCGGTGACTGAGAGATAGGTACGGTGATCGGCAAGGGCCGCAGCGGCGCTCTAGTGACGATTGTTGAGCGGGTGATGAAGTATACGGTATCGGCGCAGGTCGATGTAAAAGTGCAACCGATGTCACCGCGGCGACCATCGCCCTGCTTAAGCCGATTAAGGATCTGGTTCACACGATTACGGCTAACAATGGGAAAGAGTTTGCGTACCATGAAGATCAGTAAAGCGCTGTCAGCAGATGTTTATTTTGCGCACCCCTATAGCTCTTAGGAGCGAGGGCTAAACGAAAACACCGACGGCTTACTGCGACAATATTTTCCAAAGAATACAGACTTAAAAAAGTTACACAGATAGAGGTGGAGAGAGCTGTAAAGCGGCTTAATTCTCGTCCAAGAAAATATCTTGGCTTCAAAACGCCTGACCAACTAATGGAAGAGCATAGAGCTGCGCTAGCAGCTTAGACTGTGATGCACTTCAGATTTTAATCCGCTACTCATCTAAATATCACAGATTGGTGCATATGGTGATCAATCCTATTTGTCGAAAACATGAGTGTGCTAAGGGCATAAATCTGGTATAGTTCAGCCAGAGTTAGCTGCTTGTAAGAGTTTTCATTGTAGTTACCTGTTTCGTTGAGTGAGAACTACAGCCTATGAACATCTGACTCTCAAATCAATTCCAAGGGGAGGTGGTTATTGTGGAAATATAGGAATCACTCCGAAACTAGTACTTTCAGTGCGCAGGATTAGTTGTTATATGCAGCGTTCCAATAAATGGTCTCCCAAGAGATAAAGCTAACTCTCCTAGGCTTATGACGCTGAAGTAGCTACTTGCAGTATTTTGCAGAGTAGTAAGGCGGCACCGAGCTTCCATAAAAAATATCAGGTGGTGAAATTCTGTGATCAAGTCCATTAGAGCTATAGTTTTTTTATTTGGTATGATATATTTTATTCCTTTTTCTTGCGGGCAGGGTGATCCGAAAACGGTTGAAGAGGTAGGTGTTCAGTTAAAAAGTTCCGCTTATTCTGCGGGAAAAGATAAATTTAATAGTCTTGCCTTTGGTATAATTGATGACGATATTAAGGTGATTAAAGCATCAATGAAAGAAAATGGTAAGGATGCCACGGTTGAAGATAGTGGACATATAGGTGAAGTATTTATTGATTGTACTGTTTATGTATACGATGGAGAGATGACCTATTGCAGCGTAGTCCCTTCTGATGATTACCACACTGTAATTAAAAGGATAGATATAGGCTATGTAAAAGATAACTATTTAGACTTAAACTTTTCTCAAGCTAAAAGGACATTTGGGAGTGATATTTCTAAAAAAACTGATGATCGTTATGACATAATGATAATGTCTCAACGATACGATAAAGGCGTAAAAACCTCTCCTGAATTCTATGAACTTATTAGCAAAATAGTTGGAAATATTACGAGGCATACGAATAGTAAATATATGGTTATGTGGCTTTCGTTTTATTATGATGACTCCGAGTTTAAATGTGGTATAGACTGGCATAGAGATTGGTGGGATAACGATAATCAAAACCCTAATATTCTTGCTTTTGCGGTACTAGATGTGACTTTGCCAACTGCAAAAAAGGTAAGTGATTATGCAAAAATAAAGTTAGGATTAATTAACATAGATTATCAAAATCTTTACGGTCCTAATAAAATTGTGCTAGAAAAAACACGGTCTCCATGTTATGGATCTAGATATAATTTCAGGATGAATTATTTTGAGGGTGAAACGACCGGCTATTGTGATAATACTGGTGTTCGACGGTTGATAGAACTCGATAACTATACTGGTAGTGGATATATTGTCGATCAATCGATGGTAATAAACACTGATGCGAAAATAGTACATTCTAGAGACTATAGAGGGTACCAAGCTGGGAGATTATCAATGGTTCTTCGCGGTTTTAGTTTTGGAAATGAAAAGGAGATGAAGGAAGACGCAGCATATAATATGACAAAATGCTTGGGGGATCGCGAGACATACATTGCTATACCCAATGACCCACCTCTGTGTAAGCTTTTGTTGGAGACTGTAGATTAGTTTGTGTATTTGTTTATCATTAATCTTTATGGGAGATAAGCACTATGAATAAAGATCAAATGTTAGGGAACGTGCGATTAAGTCCAGATTTTTTAAGTGCATCGACACATTGCAGTCTATTTGCAGGTTAACAGTCCAATTTTTATTAGTTTTTCAGTGTCTGCATGCGATTTCCCGACACACAGGCACACTGATGCTATGTTTTGAGCATTTTCCCCACTCGGACGATGTTCGCCAAAGCAAATAGCATGGACAATTTGCTATCATTTTTAGCTAATCCTCGGTAGCAATCTTTGGTGAATCCGAACTGACATTTGATGATCGAAACGGATGCTCAACCTTGGCTCGCATACTGGCTTTCATGTATTCTATATTGATCATAATGTTGTTGATCCGTGGATGTTTCTTCCAGGCCCTTACTTTTCCCGGACGTTCCGAGATATGCCAGTTGACATCTATTACCAGGCTTGGGGTAATATGGCTCGATAACTGACACCATCAGGTTTCAGGGAACCAGTGTTTCCATCCGTTCAAGAAACTTCTCTTTGCGGGTTTGGCGGCGTTTATGCTGGTATTCGCTGTCGGCGAAGCTGAGTTGGTGTCTCATGGTTCATGCTATTAAAGAGAAGTGATAGGGATTATCTCATTACGAGGATTTAATCGCACCTTCCCTAACCAATCAACGTGCTACTGATACGCTTTTATTTTAATAACAGCGGAAAGCTATTGTTTAGAGATAGTGATAATATTTATTTTGCGGATTCAAATCCGAAGTGCATCATCTAATCAGGTAGAAGAAGGGGCCAGCTGAAAGTAAGCTCCTACCCTTTTTCTCCGGCAAGAGATGAAGTGATGACGGGATATTACCAACAACTGACCTACGAGCAACGATGCCAGATTTCAGTCCTTAAGAACAGCGGTTGTACACAAAGGGAGGTGGCGAAAATTATAGGGGTGAGTCAGGTCAGCCTACGGTAAGTAGAGAGCTAGCCTGAAATACGAGTGACAGGGGCTATCGTCATAAACCGGCGCAAGCTAAGGCTATTCAGCGACGCCAGACTACTGCGGTTAAACCGCCTAAAATGACCCCGGCAATGATAATCGTTTGCGTACAATGAGAAGATCAGTAAAGCGCTGTCAGCAGATGTTTATTTTGCGCACCACCTATAGCTCTTGGGAGCGATGGCTAAACGAAAACACCAACGGCTTACTGTGACAATATTTTCCAAATAATACAGACTTTAAAAAAGTTATACAGATACAGATACAGATAGAGGTGAAGAGAGCTGTAAAGCGGCTTAATTCTCGGCCAAGAAAATATATTGGTTTCAAAACGCCTGACCAACTAATGGAAGAGCATAGAGCTGCGCTAGCAGCTTAGACTGTGATGCACTTCAGATTTGAATCCGCGTTTCCTCATCATTCACCTGGCACCGAAAACATATTGCTTTTATTGATAATATTGATTATTGCAAGTATTCATAAACGTTCATTATTCAGTTACTATCGCTGGGAGGCTTCATGCATTACAGCTGTTAACACGTCACATGTTTTCTTGATTTCAGCCTCTGTCAACGTTGGATGAACGAGAAACATAAGACTGGTTTCTCCCAGCTCCCGTGCCACAGGCAAACGCACCGCGGGTCTTAACCCTGTATTATCAAATGCTTTCTCAAGATAAACTTCAGCACATGACCCAGAATAACAAGGGACCCCTCTATTCACCACCTCCTCAATGATAGCCTCCCGACTCCAACCTGTTTTCAGACATTCAGGTCGGACAAAAACATAGTACTTGTAACAGGCATGCTCTATATCCGCTGGTCGCTCAGACACCCGTAATGCAGCAATATCTTCACAGACTGAACGGATAGCTGCCGCATTGTATTGCCTCAACCGTGTCCATTCAGGCAATTTCTCTAACTGAATACGTCCAATAGCCGACTGCATTTCCGTCATTCGCCAGTTAGTACCAAAAGATTCATGCAGCCACCGAAAACCAGCGGGATGCTCCCGATGATAAACCGCTTGATAGGACTTGCCATGGTCCTTGTAAGACCACATATATTCCCAAAATTTCAGACTATTGGTGGTGATAATACCACCCTCTCCACCGGTTGATATGATCTTATCCTGACAAAACGACCATGCTCCAATATGACCGATACTACCAACAGATCGCCCCTTATATTTTGCACCATGTGCTTGGGCACAGTCTTCTATAACGCATAGATGATGTTTTGTCGCCAGTGCCATAATCGGATCCATATCACAAGACATTCCCGCAAAATGAACGCAAATAATCGCCCGCGATTTATTGGTTAATACTGAAGCAATAGAGCATGCAGTTATGTTCTGGGTCTCTCTGTCTACCTCTGCAAATATTGGAGTGGCACCGGCATTCACAATAGCACTGACCGATGCTATAAATGTTCTGGGAGTCACTACCACTTCATCGCCATGCCCGATTCCCAGTGCCTTCAAGCTAATATCCAACGCAACAGTACCATTAGCAACAGCTACAGCGTAAGTGGTATTGCAATAACGAGCAAATTCCTTTTCAAATTCACGCCCTTCATTCCCAGTCCAGTAATTGACTTTGTTGGACAGCAGTACTTTTGCAACACTATCCACTTCTTCTTTCCTGAAATCAGGCCATGAAGAGAAAGGAGTATTTATCATATTAAATCCCATACCAAAAATATTTACGATAGCTAAACAGAATTAATAGATTACTTATCTAGGCAATAACGTGCTGATTTATCAGTGCTTTTCTTTGCCTACGCACAAAACAAATTCATATTGGAAAAATACTTACTATCAGACACTTCTATAGCATTGAAATAACATTTTAAAAAAGGAAATGCCAACATAAATAATCGCAATGGTCTGGTACATAATCCCGAACTATCTATGTCAACTGAATCAAAATGACTGTTTGAAAGCAGGTGAACAGCTCTAGTTATGAAAAACCTTGATACCACATCTTTTGCGTTTCAATATCACCAAAAAGTCCATTTTCACATATAACATATCGCTTTTTATATTCTTTTTTAGAGTATTTGTACTGATAAGAGAGTTTATGAAACTATGGGAAAACAAACTTGAAATTACCTATATCAAGAAAAGAAACAATATACTTTTTCGGAATGGTTGCATAGAGCTTCCCACTTTCCTTTAATACTCTACAAATTTCATCAAGAATTTTTTTCTGATCATAAACATGCTCAATAACATCTAGCAGGCTAACGCTATCAAATTTACCATCCGGAAATGGTAGCCTTCTATTGTTACACGAAAGTTCTTTATCAATGATACGCGCCGTTCCGCAGCCGTAAAAAGTATATTAAATTCGGACATAATATCTCATTTTAATCGTTTGCATTACTCATAATATATTATATGTCAATAAAGCAGCCTTTCTTTAATGAAACGTCATATGAACGCTGATCGCCTAGGTAGTCTGTAAAAAGCCATCACCATACTAATCCAATGCTATTATAACGCCCATCATCTTTCTTGTTTTTCTGAGCCCTTATAAAAAGGCATCGTTAAACACCCTTCCGCGTTGATTCCCTCTCTGGATATAACTTTCTTGATAGTGATAAACAGTATTTTAATATCCAACAAAAAGGAGCGATTATCAACATACCAAATATCCAGTGAGAATTTCTCCTCCCATGATATGGCATTTCGTCCATTAATCTGCGCCCATCCAGTAATACCAGGTTTGATATCATGGCGTCTATATTGTTCTTTGGTATACAATGGCAGATACTCCATCAATAATGGACGAGGACCTACCAAACTCATATCACCTATTAATACATTCCATAACTCAGGCAACTCATCCAGACTGGTATTCCGTAACAAAGCACCAAACGTGGTAATTCGGTCTTTGTCTGGCTTCAAATTCCCATTACTATCATAACCTTCGTCCATCGTTCTAAATTTTAAAATAGTGAAAGGTTTGCCGTCCTTACTCGGTCTTATCTGATAAAACAAAACAGGTGCACCCACCTTTTTAAATATTGCTATCGCTATAAAAATCATAACAGGAAATAATAAAAAAATAGCAACGAGAGAAGCGATAATATCAAAAGTACGTTTCATTATGACGCCTTAACTAAAATATAGTGTTAGACTTATGATTGTTTGCTTTTTTCAGCTAATGGTTTAGCGAATATACTCATAGAGTGACTGATTCGTCGCCCATCCACCACCCAAGCAACAAATTGGTCAGCCAGATGCTCTCTATCAAAGCATCGTTTTGCCAATGCTCGGCTTGCATTGCCCATGGGTAGTAGTAATTTTCGATTATCTGCCAAATCAATCAGCACATCAGCGAATGCTTCAGGGTTTCCGAGCGTCGTCACATGACCGCGATGATTCTCAGTGATTATATCAGCAATCCAACCGGGATAATTAGTAATCACAGTCAAGCTTACCGAAAAATAATCAAAGAATTTATTGGGGAATGTGCCGTAATAAAAGGCTGGGATATTGGCAAGAATCTGTAGACCAACATCGGCAGATGCCATAAGCCCTGACAGTGTATCCTTATCTACAGGATCATGAAAAATAATATTATGCAGTGCCTCACGTTCTGCACGCTCAATAAGACTTTTCTTCATCATCCCTGCGCCTATCATGACTATTTTAATATCACGACGACTCTTTTCTTTCAATAGATTGGCAGTATCTAGTATCGTATCAAGACCGTTGGAAATGCCGTGAGCACCCGTGAAAATGGCCATAAAATCATCAGAACTCACCCCCTTTTGGGTGCCACGGCTTGATTTTGTCCTGTGCAAACAGCAAAAGATCATAGCCATTCGGTATCATGCTTATACGACTTGCCTGAATATTTCGTTTTGCAATACCGCTCACAATACCTGGCGACAACCCTATCAGTCGGTGAGCACTTTTATAAGCAGACCATTCGAGCAGACCCATTGCCCAAAGCGCCACAGGGTTCTTAATAACACCCATTGCTCGTGGCAACTCCGGCCAAGGATCTCTCACCTCGAATATAAAACACTTATTCCGTAACCAACGAGCCACTAAACCCGGTATGGCGACGGTCAAAGGCGTCGAAGTAGCCAATAAAACATCATAAGGTTCTATTAAAGCAACACGAATGCCTTTTAATGAAAACTGTAAAAACAGCATAGATCGTTTTAAAAAAATAGTATCATTAGTATAAGGGATGTCAAATTCTATGACATGAATGCTATCAACTACACCTGTCCGTTTTCCCTTGACAAACGGTTGTTTTAACTCTGTATTTGGCGATCTCCCAGTTAGGGGATTCGCCATTATATAAAGCCAGCGCGTTGCAACACAGGCACGTTCATAAAAACGCTCACTAAATACGGGCCTTTTAAAAACCGCACGGAATCTTTCAGTAATAGAGAGTGTATCCAGCATAAGCTGATGATAAACAACCGAGTACTGTGAAAAACTACTGTCTGCCAATACCAGTTTTTTAATACGATTTTCAAGCCAATAAAGTCCTGTTTTTTCAAAATCATGATACGTCTGTAACGTACCATGATCACACTCTAATGTTGGGCATTGTTGCAAAAAAACACCACCAATAAAGAGTGACGCCGCCTCACTGGTACCATGATTATTATCTTGAGCCATAGCATAATGGTGCGTTGCCTTGATTCTTTGACAACTTTCATAGATCAATCTAGTCAGAGCAGGCTCAGGAGAAGCTTGCTCTTTCATGAGAAAACAGGCTAAACATAACCTAATTAAACGAATCGATACTTCCTGACAACATTTCCAGTTTGGGCCACCATTGGGTGGATTTTCATATACCCAGTCTTGTAGCCAATGATTCATTGCTGCTAGATAGACCGGCTTTTTAGTCAAACAATAAGCGCCAGTAAACGTCAACAACCACTCAAATCTTGAAAGCTCCCATACCCTTTTTATATCACCGACTGTAGGATTGAAATCAGCAATATCAGACCAATGAGATAACTTATCTCCAGCTTCAATCCCCTCAGGCGTATTACGCTACTTCGGTGGAACTGAGCAAGATAGCCTTTCATGTGAGAAAAATAACATATTTCCATGCAGCCATTCATCAGCCCGATGCTGCAGACTGGTATCCCGTGTCATGTTATTGGCACTGCATGAATGACCATTTAAAAAAAGGCCATTCCATCCTTGACTTAATGGATATTTAATTTTATAAAAACCTAATTCCCCCTCCCAGTCGATAGATAACCACCTTTAATATATTAAATATCCCTAATCTAAACGCAGTAAGTAACATTTGGTATATTTTCATTATTGCATTAGGAGTGTTGTATGGGTAAGCGACTCGCCAAAATTTGATGAGAAATAGGAAATACCCAATAGCTATTAAGCCACTGATCCTGCTTCAACCATTTATCAATACCGACTCGCCACAACCCAGGGGGCAAACTAACTTGCCTTTCTTGGGATAGTAAGGCTCTATAATATTGAGCAGGCGTACCCATGGTACGGTTTTTTCCATTTCATTTTAAAAGAGATCACGTTTAGTGATAACTTTTTTATGGGTGTATTCTGCAGATGCGAAAGTGATTTGTTTCATACGACAATGCTGTTTGTTTGTGTGGCTGTATTATCTCACATTTATTAGACTTATTCAGAGATTCATTAAAGAATTGTATGATGCTGATGTATCCCCCAGCCTAATTTCTAAGGTCACAAACGCCGTTATGGATCAGGTTATATAGTGGAAAGCACGACCACTTGATCAGGTATATCCCATTGTTTATTTAGACTGTATTGTGGTCAAAATCAGGCAGGATAAGCAGGTCATCAACAAGTCTGTCTATCTAGCGCTTGGAGTAAATATTGAGGGGCACAAGGAGCCTCTTGGTATGTGGCTATCAGAAAATGAAGGTGCAAAATTCTGGCTAGGCATCCTCACTGAGCTCAAGAATCGCGGTTTAGAAGACATTCTAATCGCTTGTGTGGATGGCCTTAAAGGATTTCCTGAAGCCATTCAAGCGGTGTGCCCTGACACGCACATTCAACTCTGCATCGTTCATATGGTAATAGCATGAAGTTTGTACCTTGGCGTGATTACAAAGAAGTAAGCGCTGATTTAAAGAAAGTTTACAGGTCATCTACAGAAGAGGAAGCGTTGCGAGAGTTTGATAATCTTGAAGAGAAATGGCTTTCAAAGTATCCTCAGATAAGCCGATTATGGCGTCAAAACTGGGACAATTTGAATACGTTTTTCGCGTATCAAGAAGAGGTTCGCAAGGCGATTTACACCACCAATGCGATTGAATTATTGAATGAACATCGTGATCAGAAAAGCGATCAAGAAACGTAAGTTATTTCCGTATTCCGCATGATGATTCGGCAAAAAAGGTAGTTTACCTTGCCACGCGCGAGGCCTCGAAAAATTGGACGATGCCGATACGCAATTGGCGTTCGGCACTGAATCACTTTATGATTCGCGATTGTTTTTGAAACACGATTATCAGATTACGTTTAACTAAAGCAAATACACAGAGTTATTTACACTCTCTCCAGTTTTTCTTTTACTGACAACAATGCATCAATCACGGTATTGCCTGTCACCGTAATTTTATCATTTGACACTGATTCATTACATAAATTTATCCGTGCATTCTCCGTTGGCGCAAAATGCCAACGAGCCAATAATGCTGTTATGGTACGATTGGCTTCTTCTGGCCATGGCGATAGAAAATTACCCGTTCGTAATCCTGCCTCTACGTGCCCAATAGGTATTTTATGGTAAAAGGCGGCCAATGAAGCTGCAATAGTCGTTGTTGTATCGCCATGAACTAAAACAATATCTGGCCTGCATTCTTCCAATATAGATTCCATACCATTCAGTATATCGGCAGTCAGACTGGAAAGCGTCTGACTTGGCTTCATAATATTCAGGTCATAGTCAGGCGCTATACCAAACAAAGTCATCACTTGGTCCAACATAGACCGATGCTGAGCAGTGACACATACTTTCACATTGACCTGCTTGACAGGAATAAAGTTTTTTGATGAAGAGAACCATTTTTATGGCTTCTGGACGAGTACCAAAAACAACCAATAATTTCATATCTGTGTAACGCCTTCAAACCTTCAAGCCTTCAAACCTTCCACAGGAGTCTTGCCTTTTTACCATTATTTAGTACCTTCCTTGTAGTACCTTGAATACATTAAAGATAACGAATAATGCGACGTTTAAAACCCCACTCTCGCCTGCTTACCGCAGAACCTACACTCACAGCCACCTTGCCCTCTGAGCTGACATTTTGGCTAAAAAACCGTTTACCTTGATCAGTTGATCGATCTTTGCATGAAGTTTATCCTGTTCTTCCGTATGGCAGCGAAGCACTTCATATAATAGCATTATTTTTTGGCACGCTACCGCCCTCGACGTAAGTTATCATCGTCGAAATATCTGTGCCACAAATTTGTCTATCATTTAATAAATGCAATCATACAGCCCCAACCCCCCACACTTCAACTTTTTTCCTTGTTTTCGATAACACTTTTTGAGAAGTCAACGCTATTGCGACCACTTATACAAGCATTATTGATTAAAGGCCCAACTTCACCATGAACAAAGCCGGTGAGCGCGATCCCGAGATGCATCAAACCAAGAAGTGTCGTCAGTGGCACTTCTGTATGATGTCTCATATCGGTGTCGATGTTCGAACCTGGGTTACGCATAGCCTTATGATCACCGCTGCCAACGAACATAATCTCATCAAGCTGAAAATATACTACATGGTGATCAAGAGTTCATATTCTCCGACGCCGGTTATCGTGCCGCAAAAAGCAGGAAGAGTTGAAAGATATATATTTTTACTGGCTTATCGCGTAACCTTCGGGTACGTTAAGTTTGGAAGAAACATCCAAGGATCAATAACGTTGTGATCAATATCGAATACATGAAAGCCGGTGTCCAATCCAAGGCTGACAATCAGTTTCGTATAATAAAATGTCAGTTCGGATTCAGCAAAGATGATACAGAGGCTTTGCTGAGAAGGACAGCAAATTGGCCATGCTGTTTGCTCTAGTGCACATCTTCCCAGTGGGGAAAATGACCAAAACATAGGGTTAGTGTGCCTGTATGTAGGTAAAACGGCATGTAGGCACTGAAAAACAAGCAAAATATGAACTGTTAATCTGCGAATCGACCTGGATGTGTCGGTTAACTTAAAAAGCGGGGCTTAATTACATGTTCTTTATGCAAGTTATTGAAATTGGCTGCAAAACTATTAAATAAAATTAGAGTTAGATTGAGTTTAGTTGTCTTATGATAGTCAGTATTTCATTAAGTATATTTTTTAAAGGTAATAAAATGAGAGAACAAATAAATTCCAAAATCATGAATAATATCACAATGTTTCTAATGGTACTATTAAGTTTTTTTCAGTTCAGTCAATCATTTGCTGGTCTAGAAGTAGAAGAAGTGTATATTAAAGATAATATAACAGTTGTATTGACTGAGTATTCTATTTTTACTGCTGATTCATGCTGTACTGAATATAATATTTATAATATATGTACAAAATCGAGAGATCTGTACAAGGTACACTCACAAGATAATGACATTCCTCTAGCAGTGGTGGTTTCTCCTGCCTTTTGGGATGTAGGTACTCAAAATTCAGAATATTATGATCTGTTTGTTGCAGCAGTGCAAGCTCTTAGTAGTATAAAGCTTGATCTGAATATAGCCGCTGAATGGAGTATCCATCCAGGACTATTAGACAACCAATCCAATACACAGAAGATGTGTAGTAGTCGTTTTTATGTAAAAAAAGCAGCAGACGGTAGCGACTTATGTAAAATGTTTTACACTAAATGTACATACGCAGGATTTGCCAATATACGATCAGATAAACTAAGCCAGAATGCAATGGATAAAGCGGACGTGGATGCTAATTCTGATGTTGAGTATATAAAAAAAGGCGAGTCATATACACATATTAAACAAGGATTATCAAAATTACTGGCTGAAAATCCAGATGTAACAAAATTACATGTTTATTTACCTGTATTACATGATACAAGGTATTATGATGAGCTGGGAATCATAGCATCTGAAGCATTATGCGATAAATTTATTAATAATATAAACGATGAACTAAAAATATCTAGCGTTATTTATATAGATTTGTTGAATTGCTCAGATACAACCATTAAGCATATGCGCACATCCTTAAATAAGTATGGTTTTAAAGGCTAACTGTTACGGTATGGCCTAATTACAAATGTATGTAGTGAATATTGCAGGAAGTTTTACCGCTCAGTCTTTCCTAAATTTACACAATATTCAGGAAAGTACGATTAAGTCCATATTTTTAAGTGAAGCATGGCCAATTTGCTGTCATTCTTAGCTAGTTCTAAGTAGCAATCTTTGGTGAATCCGAACTGATATTTGATGATCCTAAACGGATGCTCACTTTGGCTCGTATACTGACTTTCATGCATTAGATCATGGTCACAACTTTGTTGATCTTTGGATGGTGATATTTAATAATAATTATTTTATGACAAAATAACAATACCAGCCTTAGCATTGCAATACGTTTGGTACGTTTGGTGCGTTTGGTACGTTTCATACGTTTCGCATGGTCAGGAATAATACTCTACTTAAAAAAGAATAACTAACCGTATTGCAAACACAAATCATTATCAAGACATCAATAGAGAATAGAGTTCGTGATAACTTTGCACGAACCAGTATCTTTCTTTTTAGGCGAGAAATTTCTACGCCATCTTTTTTTTCATCCCTATGCATGGTTTAGCAATATGTTTCTCAGCCGATGATGCTCAGCGAATAAAGGCCAATCACCCCTGCCAGGCATAGCCACTTTACATACGCAATATCATCGGCCCAAATTTGATCTTGCCCTTCAGGGTTAAAGTTACAATGGAGCACAAAGATATCAATGTGTGAAATCAGAGGATACCACAACAAAGGATAGTGTAAATAACTCTGTGTATTTGCCTTATGTAATCTCTGAATAAGTCTAATAAATGTTAGATAATACAGCCACACAAACAAACAGTATTGTCGTATGAAACAAATCACTTTCGCATCTGCAGAATACACCCATAAAAAAGTTATCACTAAACGTGATCTCTTTTTAAATGAAATGGAAAAAACCGTACCGTGGGTACGCCTGCTCAATATTATAGAGCCTTACTATCCCAAAAAAGGCAAAGGTCGCCCACCAATGCCAATGGAAAGTATGTTGCGGATTTATTTCTTACAGCAATGGTACTCATTATCAGATTCTGCAGCAGAGCATGCTGGACTGTATGCGTCGGTTTGCGCAACTTGATTTATTAGATGCCATACCTGATGAAACCACCATACTTAATTTCAGAAGACTAATTGAAAAGCACCAACTTAGTGCAACCATCTTTGCGGATATCAATCAATATCTTGTTGAAAAAGGCATCAAGGTATCTCAAGGCAGCATGGTAGATGCGACCATTATCCAAGCTCCTAGCTCTACTAAAAACAAAGACAAAAAACGTGACCCTGATATGCGTTCCACCCGTAAAAACAACCAATATTATTTTGGTTTTAAAATACACATAGGAACAGATATCAATAGCAACGTCATACACAGCGCAACCGTCACATCGGCGAATGAAGCTATGTTCCTGTATTTCCACAATAACCGACACACTTGGACTTGATTTGAGAATCGCTGCTCATAGGCTGTAGTTCTCACACAACGAACCAAGTGATCACATGGGAAACTCTTACAAATATTTGACTCCAGCTAACTATGCCAGACTCAATTCTGTAGCACAATGTATTGTTGGCGCGTAGGTTTGGTGGTTACATTGTTCGTTATGTGAGAACTCTCATATCAATACCGTGCGTGTTGGTTACTAGTTACCAAACCATGAAAATCATGGGTAAATTAAATCTATAAGCCAAGTAACGCATAGTGTACAGGGTGGCGACGAAGAGTAAATATAGTGATGCTGTTGCAGTTAATTTATTGCTTCAAAATTTTAACCATGCTTGGTTAAAACTACTGTGTCCGGTGTTTTTCACCAGAACTGTCTGTGGCAATAATTGGGTTTTTGGGTTTGCACACTGTTAAAATGATTTCTATTATTTTATGTGTGTAGCTCAAGTGGGTTACTGCTATGCTCATATAGCTGCTACCGGTGTGGGATAAGGAGCTGGAATTGCTGATTACATAGAGTTATTCACAGGTTTATCAATAATTCGAATAACATCAACACCTTTGTTTAAAGTAATTTCTTCACTATCAATACGCGTTTTTGGCAGCTCGTGATTAGGGCCCTGCTCAGACCTTATTTCATCAGAATAGTGACATGCAACACACTCACGATGTTTCAGTACTCCATCTGTGAATATTCGAATGGTATCCATTACACCACAGGAAGGGCACACTGCTCCAGCAATAAATCGTTTTAGCATTATATATACTCTCCGCAGCTCTACTTACGGAGAGTAAACGGGAAAAAACGGTTTGTGAACCCTATTTTCATGGTTTCAATTCAAACCCTTAAAGTCGCAAGTATACATGGTTTTTTAGATAAATATCAAAAGAATACACGGCAGGATAAGTATTTTCTAAAAATTATAACCGTTAGAATCATAGGGAAAACTTTAATTATTCAGAGAATCGGTGCATAACCCAGAGCATAAATGCCGAGAAAACTGATAACTACCGATAAAAATATGATTAATTCGATATTGGTTGTTTTTTAGACATTAACTGGAGCGTTTTTATTTTTTTGAGTCCAAATATGTCACTCGGTTCTTGTCTGTTTCCACCTTTCAAGGGTAATTGGTATACACCTAAATCTAATTCAAGGGCCCACCCTGTGCCAACATAGTTGCCGCGTCTCCTGATTTTTTCAACTTAAACTGAGGTGGTTAGGTAGTGATTAATTACCAGCTACTCAGAAGAGTTCAAAGAGTCCATAATTCAGAAAATTATCCAACCAATATTATTGAAACGGTGACGTTGAATAAAACTGAATTGGATGAATACTGTCGTAAGAAAATGCTATTTTTGTGAAGGCTCCCCCCCCCCCCTAGCGCTCATCCTTCCTTGTTAATGACCATTGGCTTAGTAGCAGTGGGCTGAATATTAACGAGCAATTGTCCCACGGCAATAGACGCTAGGCAATAACCTAGGAACCAATAGAATCCGGCGTGTAATTGGGCATTAAATGTGATCAATGCTTTTTGTGATGATGTGCTGTTAGAGGCAAGGCACGCAACAATAACGCCTATGGCAAATACATCAGCCATGGACCACTTGCTGAGAAAACTATTTAACCTAATCAGGGCGCTGGTGTTTTTAATCATGCAGGCTATCAGTATTAACAGGGTTTTTGTGGCTGGAATAATAATACTGAATATCACGATGAGCAATGCTACCAAAAGGTGGCCAGATTTCCACAGATCTTCGGCAGTACCGAATATAGAGCGGGTTTTATTATATAGATTGGTTGTTCCCTGAACTTTTAGACCGTCAAGAAATTGAGTGGCCATTGATGCCATGGTTGGATGCATGCTTTGTTCGCCGACCAATCTTTTCCCTTCATTTACAATTGCTTGGCGATTCATGTCTGCCTGTAGGGTTATAAGCGGTTGGGTTATTCCCGGTACTAGAAGTGTGGCAGATAGGAGTGCAGCTAAAAGTAAGTATATTTTTTGTGTTTTCATTGATGGTTCCGTAAAATTTATTTTCGATTTTTGCTAATAGACTATAGCTTACTTGAGGGATTTGTCCTGTTAGAGTAAATGGTATTGATTTGTTCATACGGAAGTGTGCAAATAATCCACCATAAGCTGAAGGTTTTGTTTGCCTCGGTATTTATTGATGTCGAGTTTATAAACAATATCTAATTGTTTTATGTCGAGGTTTGGCCAGAGTTGAGGGTCAATATTAAATGCTATAGCGTCAATCAATAGCTCGGAAGACAACGTTTTTAATAGTAGTTTCAGGTGTTTTTTGCCTACAAGACGTTGTTCGATAACCTGAAAGCGTCCGTTAAACGAAGGCTCTGAGAAGTTGTGTCCCCAAGGCCCGCCTTCTTTAAGGTGCCTGGCGGTGGCTAGGGTGATCTCTTCGGGTTGGAGTTCGCCATCCGTATAAATTTCTGAATTCAGGTGTTCTTCGCTAAGTTGGTTGTGTACTTCTTCGTTAAATTCCTTTTTGAAAAGAGGAAGATCCACCTTTTTAATAGACAGGCCAGCTGCCATGGCATGCCCCCCGAACTTCAAGATTAATCTAGGGTGTTTTTTAGCGATATTGTCTAGGACATCACGTATGTGTAGGTCTGGGATTGAGCGTGCTGATCCCTTGATTTCACCATTATCGACTTGGGCAAAAATGATAACAGGGCGATGTAATTTTTCTTTGATGCGTGAGGCAAGAATGCCGATGACTCCTTGATGCCAGTTATCTTTAAATAGGCATAGACCCCAAGGTAGTTCGGTTACATTATTGAGTTGTAGTTGCTCAAGTTCGATTATGGCCTCACTCTGCATACTCGCTTCTATTTCTTTGCGTTCTTGATTAAGATTGTTAAGTTTTGTGGCTAGCGCTTTGGCATGATCGGCGTGCTCAGTCATTAGAAGTTCAATGCCGATGGATATATCATCAAGTCGGCCTGCGGCATTTAGGCGAGGGCCAAGGGCATAGCCCAAGTCCGGTGCAGCTAGCTGGGTAATATCTCGCCCAGATACTTCAGCAAGAGCTTTGATTCCAGGACGACAGTGATCTGAGCGAATGCGAGCCAAGCCCTGGGAAACCAGAATACGGTTAGGAGAATCAAGACTAACAACATCGGCTACGGTACCCAGAGCGACAAGGTCGAGAAATGAGGCAAGATTTGGTTCTGGGTGTTTATTAAACCATCCATTTTCTCGAAGACGTTGGCGTAAGGCGCACATGACATAGAAAATAACACCGACCCCTGCGGTGTTTTTTCCGGGAAATGGGCAGTTGGGCTGATTGGGGTTAACGATGGCATCTGCATCAGGAAGTGAATCTCCTGCTAAATGATGATCGGTGACAATTACCTTCATCCCCCTAGATTTTGCATCAGCGACACCCTCTATACTTGAAATACCATTATCAACCGTGACCAAGATATCTGGTTTATATTGTGTGGCAACGTTAACAATTTCGGGGGTGAGACCATAGCCATATTCAAAACGATTGGGTACTAGATAATTGGCATTGGCACCCATTTTACGGAGAGCCAGTACACCAAGGGCGCTGCTGGTAGCGCCATCACAATCGTAGTCACCGATAATTAGTATTTGCTGATGATGGGTTATTGCTTCAGAGAGAATATCTGAGGCTTTATCAATGTCTTTCAGTTGGTGATAATCTGGTAGTTCTTTTAATTTCCTTGTTAGGGATTTTTCATTATTAATGCCACGAGCGTTGTATATACGTGCCATCAGGGGCGATACTTTAGAAGAGAAATCGCAGTTTTCCAGATTGAAAGGGCGGTTGATAATTTGCATATTATAGATGGTGACACTGAAGTTGATATTGAAGTGTATACTAGTTTCCATTGAAGGTGTGAGATTGTTGACTGCTACCCCCCCCCCAGTCACTTACTCCTAGGTGGCTAAATGGGGATTCTCTCGTTTGTCGCTTACCCACGCCCTTCATGAGAACGGGTATGGATTTTTGGTTTTTAATGATTTTTAACGAATGATTTTGAGCCAATCGTACTATTAGTATGAATGGGGTGCTGTAGAGATATGAAATTACTATGGATTTTACTGGGATTAGCGGTAACACTTTTTATTGTTATTGGTATTGTTGAGAAATATGGTAAGCCATTAAGCGTTACTAGGCAGAATAATTTATCAAAAATTGTGATGTTTTTGGTTTTTGGATTGTTGATTATTCAGATTGTTCTGCATTGGCTGAAGAGTGAGTAGCAATTTTTTGTAACCACTGTTCCGTTATCCTCCCAAGGAGTAGGTGTTTATGCAGATTTGAAAAATGTGCTTTAAAATCCTGCATGTTTGATTGTTTTGATTGTATGTCCGTTACTATTGTAAGTAGGTAGCAGTCAATAGCCGCATACTTCCAAGGGTGTAAGTGATTGGTTGAGCTACGTGTCAATAAGTGTTTTGGTAGTTCACGGTGGTTTTAGGGGTATTGTTAATTATTCAAATACCAGCAAATATAAACTCTTGGGGCCTCAGGCTTAATTAAAAATATATGGCGTGGTTAGTGAGTTCGTTCAGTGGCGTGTTCTATGGTGGAGGAGTATACTATCGGCTCTTGGCGACAATTTTGCTATGCTATTACGGTTATGTTGGGCTTCTACTGTTGGGTGCCGCACAATGCTTTTACTATTCCATTCCGTAAGGATATCAGTCTTAAGTCAGTAGCCGGAGCTTGGGAGTATATATAACTTGGCACTCAAATTTTTTAGAATACTGTAAAAAGGAAATAAGCTGGACAAACATACAGAATGTGGTTAAATATTATACAGTAAGAGTAATTGGAGATGCCGGTGAGAGGCAAGGTGACATAGCGTGCACCTCTGTACCTTCAGGTGCTAGGGATATCATTTATTGGTTTTTATTCTGGTAAGAGGTGGATTTGAGATAATGGATGATAATAGAAAGAAAGCATTACAGGCCGCCCTTGGGCAAATTGAACGGCAGTTTGGTAAAGGGGCTGTCATGTGTATGGGCGACCAAGAGATAGAGGCAATGCCCATTATCTCAACAGGCTCCCTGCAACTTGATATTGCTCTTGGTGTTGGTGGATTACCAAAAGGACGCATTGTTGAAATTTATGGCCCAGAGTCTTCCGGCAAAACCACTTTGACGTTGAGCGTTATTGCTGAAGCGCAAAAAAAGGGAGCCACATGTGCCTTTGTTGATGCTGAGCATGCTTTGGATCCTGAGTATGCGAAAAAGCTGAATGTTAACATTAATGACCTCTATGTATCTCAGCCAGATACCGGCGAGCAGGCGTTGGAGATTACTGATATGTTGGTGCGTTCTGGTGCAGTGGATGTAATCGTTATTGATTCTGTAGCAGCACTGGTTCCAAAGGCTGAGATTGAAGGTGATATGGGTGATACTCATGTGGGTCTGCAAGCTCGCTTGATGTCTCAGGCTTTGCGTAAAGTGACGGGATCCATTAAAAACGCCAATTGTTTGGTAATATTTATAAACCAGATTCGTATGAAAATAGGGGTTATGTTTGGCAATCCGGAAACCACTACAGGAGGTAATGCTCTGAAGTTTTACTCATCTGTTCGTCTGGATATTCGTCGCATTGGTGCAGTCAAAGATGGTGATGAAATAATCGGTAATGAAACCAGAGTGAAGGTAGTAAAAAACAAGGTTGCACCACCTTTTCGCCAAGCCGAGTTTCAGATTCTTTACGGTAAGGGTATTTATCGCATGGGTGAAGTTCTTGACTTGGGCGTCAAGCAGAAGTTGGTAGACAAGGCTGGAGCGTGGTATGCCTATAAGGGTAGCAAAATAGGACAGGGTAAGGCTAATGCTGCACAGTACCTGCAAGATAATCCTGAAATTGCTGCTGAAATTGAAGGATTGATCAGGGCAGAGTTGTTAACTGTTCAGCCTGGGGTTAAGCAGGAGACAAGGCGTCCTGAGAAAAAGAGTGAATCACCAGTTTGATAATTGCTGGCAAGCTATATTAATGGCATGTCCCACCCTTCTAATGATAAATGTGGTTGGTATGTAGGAGCGAATAATACCCTGCTCCTTCAAATACGATGATGGTATTTGTCCATAAAGGCGGATTGTTATGCTTCATTTCCCATGATCTTCATTAAGTGTGGATTTTCAAGATCAAGGGGAGATTGGTGTGCCCAAACCTCCCCCTCAGCACTTTCAATGCGGGTAAATTAAAGTCTTTTGTGTAGAGAGAAATGAAAATGTCGGATCAACCAAGTATTGCTTTTATTGGGCTGGGGGTAATGGGTTACCCAGTGGCCGGTTATTTAGCAAGGCAAGGGTATGAAACCGTGGTTTATAACAGAACGACCCGAAAAGCAGATCGTTGGTTGTCTGAATACCCAGGGGTTATTGCAGTAACACCGGAAGAGGCAGCGAAAGGTGCAGATATTGTGTTTTGTTGCGTGGGGAATGATGATGATTTGCGGCAGATAACCACTGGTCCAGAGGGAGTCTTTATGGCAATGAAGCCAGGTGCTGTTTTTATTGATCATACGACAACATCAGCAAACATTGCCAGAGAGTTGAGTGAAATAGCTGCTGCAAGAAAGTTGGACTTTATAGATGCTCCCTTATCCGGTGGTCAGGTCGGTGCCGAGAACGGTCGGTTAACTATTATGTGCGGTGGCAGCCAAGCGGTATTTGATCGGGTGGCTAGGGTGATGGGGTGTTATAGCAAAAGTATTAGGTTGATGGGGGGGGTTGGCAGTGGTCAGTTGACCAAGATGGTGAATCAGATTTGTATTGCGGGTATTGTCCAAGGATTGTCAGAAGGTCTTCATTTTGCAAAAAAAACTGGTCTTGATGTTGAGGCGGTAGTAGATGTTATTGCTAAAGGGGCTGCTCAGTCATGGCAAATGGAAAATAGATATAAAACCATGATGACAGGGGATTATAATCATGGCTTTGCTGTGGATTTGATGAGGAAAGACTTGGGTATGTGTCTGAACGAAGCAGAAAAATCTGGCAGTGCCCTGCCATTAACAGCGCTTATTGATCAGTTTTATAAGGACGTTCAGGTTATGGGGGGTGGGCGCTGGGATGCAACAAGTCTTTTGGCTCGTCTTGAGGTTATTGCAGCTAGTACTTTGCATTTTTAAACTCAATGAGTTTATACCCATTACTTTTGAAGGCGAGAGGTTGTTGGCTGTTTTTACTCACCCCTCGCACTTGTTACTCGTAGACTCATGGGCATATCCCGTTTGTCTATTACTTTCATCTTGAATAGTAATGGGTAGTAAGCGTGTTTTGTGAATATTTCCGATGGAATAATTTGTATGAAGAGTGCCGATATCCGCTCTGTTTTTCTTGATTTCTTTAAGGAAAGAGAGCATCAGATTGTTGCCAGTAGCTCTCTGGTTTCAGCTAATGATTCCACTTTGTTGTTTACCAATGCGGGTATGAATCAGTTTAAAGAAACGTTTCTTGGTCGTGAAGTGCGGGCCTATAGCCGAGCGGTAACAGCGCAAAAGTGTGTGCGAGCAGGAGGGAAGCATAACGATCTTGATAATGTTGGTTATACAACACGGCATCATACTTTTTTTGAAATGCTGGGTAATTTCAGTTTTGGTGATTACTTCAAGAGAGAGGCGATTTTTTTTGCTTGGGAGTTTTTGCTACAAAAACTGGGGCTGCCAGAGGAAAAACTCTGGGTTACTGTTTATCAAGGTGATGAGGAAGCTGAAGATATTTGGCTGAGGGAAGTGGGGCTTGATGCTAGCCGGTTTTCCCGTTTGGGTGAGAAAGATAACTTCTGGTCTATGGGTGATACTGGTCCTTGTGGTCCCTGTAGTGAAATATTCTACGACCATGGTGATCATGTGGAGGGTGACCCTCCAGGGGGAGCTAATGATGGTGATCGGTACGTTGAAATTTGGAATATGGTTTTTATGCAGTTTAACCGCACAACTGACGGTCAGTTGCAGCCATTGCCCAAACCCTCGATTGATACCGGTATGGGGTTAGAGCGTCTTGCTGCAGTATTGCAAGGTGTGCACAGTAATTATGAAATTGATTTGTTTCAAGAGCTGTTAAAGGATGCAGCTAATGTTTTGGGTGGAGTGGCGACAACTGAAGCATCATTACGAGTAATAGTGGACCACATCCGATCCTGTTCGTTTTTATTGGCTGATGGTGTTATGCCTGCTAATGATGGTCGTGGTTACACGTTGCGTAGGATTATTCGTAGAGCCTGCCGTCATGGTCATAAATTAGGGGCAGATGGTGTTTTCTTTTATAAGTTGGTGGTATCCCTAGTTCGTGTTATGGGTGATGCTTATCCTGAGTTAAAAGAAAAGCAAGGCTTAATTGAGCGAGCATTGCTACAAGAAGAAGAGCAATTTATTAAAACCCTGGGCAGGGGAATGGGCTTGCTTAAAGAACATATTGCAAAGTTGACGGATGGGATTGTTCCTGGGGAGGTTGCTTTTACCCTCTACGATACCTATGGATTTCCGGTTGATTTGACGCAAGATGTTGCTCGTGAGCACAACATGAGTGTTGATATGGCTAGCTTTGAAGTAGCCTTGGAGGCTCAGCGTCAGCGTGCTCGCAAATCCAGCAAGTTTGGTATGGACTACAATGATCACCTGAATATAGAAGGGAAAACTGAATTTAATGGTTATGAGGCTACGGTCGGCAGCTCTGTTGTTCATCGGATATTTGTTGAAGATGAGGAGGGAGTGTCTTGGCGGTCTGTTGATCAGGCGTCAATTGAAGATAAAGGGGTATTAGTGGTTGTGGAGGCTACACCTTTTTATGCGGAGTCCGGAGGTCAGGTGGGTGACACTGGGGTATTAAGGTGGCAAGGCCATGGTGTGCAGGTTATAAATACCCGTAAACAGGGTGAAGTTTTTATGCATCAGCTTTCAGACCTACTCGCCCCTCTTAGGGTGGGGCAAATGGTGGAGTTATTGGTTGCGCAAGACTTGCGTAAAGTTATCTCTTGTAATCATTCTGCAACTCACTTGTTGCATGGAGCCTTGCGTAAGGTTCTTGGTAGTGAAGTAACCCAAAAAGGATCGCTGGTGGACTCTAAGCGGTTGCGATTTGACTTTTCTCATTTTGAGGTTGTTAAGCCGGAAGAGCTTGAGCAAGTAGAATCCATTGTGAATGATCAGATTCGTGCCAACACTCCGATAATAACTGAACTAATGACAATTAGTGAAGCTCAAAGTAAGGGTGCTTTGGCGCTCTTTGGTGAGAAGTATGGAGATGAAGTGAGGGTGCTTACAATGGGGGAGGATAACTTCTCAGTTGAACTATGTGGTGGCATTCACGCTGGGCATACCGGTGATATTGGCTCTTTTCGGATTATATCTGAATCTGGAATTGCCTCTGGCGTTCGACGTATCGAAGCTAGCACTGGTGGTAGTGCTGATATCTGGACTCGAGCGCAGTTACATGAGTTGAATAGTGTCAGTCGTTATTTGAAAACCAAGCCTGAATATTTGTTAAATAAAGTGGGTCAATTGGTGCACAACGTTAAGGATCTTGAAAAGGAAATAGCTTTTCTTAAACAGAAGTTATCTGGTCAAGGTAGTTCCGATTTGATGGCTCAGGTAGTGAATGTTAAAGGTGTAAAACTGCTTGTTGCTGCTCTGACCGATGGGGATTCTGAATCTCTGAGGGGTATGGTTGATCAGTTAAAAAATAAACTGGGTTCCGGTGTTATTCTTTTAGCCGCACCAGCCGCAGGGAAGGTATCCTTGGCTGCGGGAGTCACTGCAGACTTGACTAGCAAGGTTAAAGCCGGGGACCTTGTGAAGATGGTAGCTGATCAAGTTGGTGGTAAAGGAGGGGGACGCCCGGATTTTGCTCAAGGTGGTGGTACTCAACCGGAACTATTGCCGGTAGCCCTTGAGTCTGTGGCGGGCTGGTTAGAAGACAAAGCCTAGGTGTTTATTGGGTTTATCTATACTCATTTCCTTTGAAGGGGGTGAGGTTTTGATTGTTCTCGCCATCAATGGAGACTGATATAAAATATTATCGTTAATCCTGATGAACAAGGAGGAGCCAATTTCTGGTAAATTTTCGTAGAGTAAATTATTTATTTTTTGTCGAAACTCCTTCGCAGTTACCAAGTATTTATTTTCCCTGGTGTATTTATTGATGTATCCTTCCATAGTCTCTCAATTGGCTTCAGATTTTGGATGCAAAGAGGAAGGTAATGTATCTTTATTTGTAACGTTTAGAATCTATTCTGAGGTGATTTTGTTGCTTGCGTTGGAGGAATAGCATTCATGAAAAGAAACACTTTGCCTTCTATAATGAGGTGTTCAAAGTCTCATAATGATTTACAAATGCATCCTATTTCTGAGAAGTAGGCTTGATCAGTGTTACATTTAGTTTTTTGTAGATGACGTTTTGTTAATAAATTCATTTATGTAGGAAGGGCACGGTATATTTAATATTTAAATGCTCGGAAATATCATGATAATCTGATGGCTATGAGTATAGCTGTGCGATTAAATGCCGAGCTTGCTCTTAGTTAAAGGGATTTCTGCTTTCACTATTCTTAGGCCTAAACTATTCCTTTTTCAGGCCGTCATTTGTATGCATCTTTATGCTGAATTGACTGTTTTGTAAGGAATGAGAAATAGATGGCGCAGGTCTGCCCTCCGAATCCGTCAATGTTGCCTTAATGGGGTTGCCTTTCTGGGTATTACACGCTTTCTTATGGAGTCACTTCAAGTATGTTGTTTGCTGTTAGGTTTATTTTTGGCATGAGCTGAGAGTGTAAAAAATAGTTTCAAAATCAAGCATCTTCAATGGCCGCTGGTATATACCCACGTGCTTTGAATGTGCGAGTTTGTTGGCTGCTAATTTACTCTAAGCATCTGTAGTTTGTAGGTTCATGAGTCTTTGCTTATTCGTTATCGACTTATATATTAAATGGTGGCGGGTATAAATATAGAGTTTTCTGGTTTTTTGTGAGAATGGTCATTTTATAAAAGTTGTATTCATGGTACAGTTCTTTTCCTAGTATTGATATTAGGCGATATAAATATGGCGCTGATAGTGCTAAAGTTTGGTGGTACTTCGGTGGGCGATTTGGATCGAATCCAACTAGTAGCTGAAAAAGTAAAGGGTTTCAAAGCTCAGGGATATAGCATAGTTGTTGTTGTTTCTGCGATGAGCGGCGAAACTAATCGTTTGATTAAATTAGCCAAGGTGGTTAAGGGGGCGAATGACACAAGGGAGATGGACGTTATTTTGTCTACAGGTGAGCAGGTTACCATTGCCTTGGTGAGTATGGCTCTTAATAGCGCTGATTGCCCTGCTGTTTCTCTAACTGGTTCGCAGGTGGGTATCAGTACGGATAGTGCGCATACAAAGGCTCGGATTCAGAATATTAATACCGACACTGTTCGCCGACATTTAGATGCCGGTCGAGTAGTGGTAATTGCTGGTTTTCAGGGTTGTGACAGTGCTGGGAATATTACTACACTTGGGCGCGGTGGATCTGATACGACAGCGGTAGCTATGGCTGCAGCACTTAAAGCTGATGAATGTCGAATATATACTGATGTCGATGGTGTGTTTACTACGGATCCTAGGATTGTGGAGGATGCGCGTCTACTTGAAAGCATAACCTTTGAAGAAATGCTTGAGATGGCTAGTCTTGGCTCTAAGGTGTTGCATATTCGTGCGGTGGCGTTTGCCGGGAAGTATAATGTCAAATTGAGGGTTCTGAATTCTTTTCAGGAAGGAGTTGGAACCGTTATTACTTTAGATAAGGGGCGTGAGATGGAGTCGGAGATTGTATCCGGCATTGCTTTTAGTGGAGATGAGGCCAAACTCACCATTAGAGGAGTGCCACATGTTCCTGGTGTAGCTGTACATATTTTGGGTCCTGTTGGTAGGGCTAACATAGAAGTAGACATGATTGTTCAAAATGTGGGAGAGGATCAAGCTACTGATTTTACTTTTACGGTTAGCAGGAATAACTATCAGAATGCCATGAGTATTCTCTCTCTGGTGGCTGATGATCTAAAAGCCAGTGGCTATGATGGGGATAGTAAGATAGCGAAAGTATCCATAATCGGGGTAGGAATGCGCTCTCATGCTGGGGTCGCAACACGGATGTTTGAAGCTCTTGCACAAGAAGGCATTAATATTGAAATTATTGCTACTTCGGAAATAAGGATATCTGTGGTTATTGCTGAGAAATATCTTGAATTGGCTGTCCGGGCTTTACATGTAGCTTTTGGGCTTGAAAGGGAACCATTTAAAACAAGTGATGTCTAAATTGTTATAGCGTGATGAATTTATGTTATTAAACGGCTGACATTGGTGCTTTAGGGATTGTTTTGTATTCGCTATACCGGTCTGTTTGTGAATATGAGGCGTTTTGAGAGTGATTCTTTGGCTCTAATTTTGGCTTAAAGTGCTATGGATTTCATGCCTATATTGTAGAGTTTTAAAAGTAACAGTACTCGTGGCAAGGTTGTGTTTGTTCGCTAACTTTTTTGTGTTGAAAAATTATTAAGCATGAATTGGTTGGGTGTCATATACTATTTTGTCTGAGCCCAATATGTGAGTCGTCTTGGGGTAAAAAGCTATGCTGTTCTCTGTTATTGGTAAATTGTGAAGTAGGGTAAAAAAGAATATTCAGGTGCTTTTGTGCTAAGTGGCTAGAATGCTCTTTGAACATACCAATGGCGGCATTGTGCTCAGGATAATAATTATTGAATTACAGAGATTGTAAATAAGGAGATTGTAATGCTGATTCTAACTCGTCGAGTAGGGGAAACGTTGATGATTGGGGACGAGGTGACTGTCACTGTTCTTGGCGTAAAAGGTAACCAAGTTCGCATTGGTGTTAACGCACCGAAAGAAGTGGCGGTACATCGAGAAGAGATCTACCAGCGAATCCAAAAGGAAAAAGAGTATGGTGCTGAGCCAGCTACGGTTTCCGAGGCTTACTAAAAAATTATAGTGGTCGTGATAGGTAAAAGCCGGTTGAATAGGTGATATTTATTTGAGTGCCTAGTTTTGTGACTGGGTATTTTTTTATCTTGGTGTTTTGTGGAAAGATTGTAAAGATACTTTCTGTGTTAGAGAGGGGGCTAGAGAACCCTAGATTTCCACAATAACTAATACACTGCCCCGATAAAAATTCAATCGGACTAAAGTGGTTTAAGGCTTTTCGTGGACGTATGTTGATTAAAAATCAAGCGCCATCAATTGTATTTTTCGACACGTCGGCAATCTTTATTCCCTTTGGGAAAAATCGCCAAAATCGCCGTAGCGGGCCATTAGTATTCTCGTTAAGTCCACGTTGCCATGAGTGGTATGGCTTACAAAGTAGATCTTGCAGTCTAATGAACGAGCGATACTCGCGTGGCAGCAAGCTCGCCACCGTTATAAAGAGTAATGGTCTTACAGATACTCCTTGTAAGGTCGTGGCATCTTTTTGAGGGATGGCTCACTGCTTTTTGGGTCTTGTTTTTCACTCTGACTGTCAAAAGAAATTTAGAGATACGCTCGGTCAGGATCACAAGATATCCATCTTGGCCGTGAACGGTATTTCCCTCCCAGTGGCTGACCTTTTTTCCCGATCCAGGCAGCCTGGGCGCGCATCAATATTCACGAATTTAGGAGTGAATCCTGGCTCCAGCCTCAGCACCCTGACGCTGCCTATAGCGTTTGCCTTTGCGTGGGAGAAAGTAGCGCCATTAATTTTTTTGATTAGGTGATAAATAGTCTGGTAACCAATCGGCCCATTAATAAGACTCAAGTTTCCTGCTCCCTGCAATTTTCTCCGATGTGCAGCCTAAGCCTAGCTACGACTTTACCTGACGACTTACCATATCAGTTCTTTTGTGAATCTTGGATGCCGTCTTGCGCTTCTGCGGGCTGTGGCGATGAGCTTCTTCTGCACACAGACTCTCGCTAACAAATCAGTTCCAAGTGTATAGGTTATTGTGGAGGTCTAGGGTCTACGCCTGTGTCATATTGACTTGTGTCCTAATGTTTTTGTTCGGTATCGCAGTGTCTCAGTTTGTTGTTAGTTATTCATATGTTGTCCTGTATGTCTTTGTTCTTGTAATATATCTTGCGCATACTCGTGCGTCACTGCAAGTGTAGGGGGGTGCTTAATGATCTAATATTATTGGTGTTGCTCTTTATTTCTTTGTCGTATATTTGCACATGTAACAACTGCTTAGTATAAGAAAGTGGAGTATACATCCATTATTCTTGAATATTTGAGGGTGGCTGATTGCTCTCACTCTTCATAACCACATATTACTCGTAAGGTCATGGGGCTTCTCTAGGGAATCTCTGGTTGAATCGCCAAAACCTAGTACAATAGGATTGCTATGGCAAACCGGTTATCCAAAATGAAACAACAAAGTTTTGCGTCGCTCAGCTACGCAGCCAAAAAACGCAAAACTCGAAAATAGTTATTTCTTGAGAAAATGGAATCTTGTGTTCCTTGGGCAGCCTTTGAAGCAATCATTGAACCACATCACCCGAAAAGTGGACGTATTGGAGGACGCAGCCGATCGGCCTGACCACCATGCTGCGTATTTATCTCATGCAGCAATGGTTTCAACTATCCGATCCGATGATGGAAGACGCGCTGTATGAAATTGAATCAATGAGAAGATTTGCCAAATTGGAGCTGTGCGAAGATCGGTTACCTGATGAAACAACTATCCTGAAATTTCGTCACCTATTGGAGCGTAATCAATTGACTGACAAAGTTATTTGCTGCGGTCAGTGAGCACTTGCAGCTACACGGCCTTGCACTTTCAAAAGGTACCATGGTAGATGCCGCATTAATAAGCGCTTCGTTCTCGACCAAAAACGCCGAAGGCAAACGTGATCCTGAAATGCATCAGACACGTAAAGGAAATCAGTGGTGTTTTGGCATGAAGATCCATGTCGGTACGGATGTGAATAGTGGTACTGCTCATACAGTAACGGTTACCTCAGCCAATAAAGCTGATATTGGCGAGCTGCCTGCTTTGTTGAGAAAGGAAGACGAAGTGATTTTTGGCGATGCTGGCTACACCAGCGACACATATAAACGAGGCGCTCGATGCTTAGGATTACACTGGGAAGTCAATGACAAGCGCAAACCAAGAAAAGGCAACCTAAGTAGCAGTCAGCGCAAACGTAATATCCAGCAATCAAAAATACGAGCCAGGGTAGAGCGCCTGTTCCGAATCCTCAAGTGTCAGCTTGGTTACTGTAAAGTTCGTTACCGTGGTTTGGAAAAAAACAGGGTGCAAGTTATGAGCCTGATGGCGATGATGGCGATGATGGCGATGGCCAATTTATACCTGCAACGTAATGCGTTGACGGCATAATTGCGCCCTAAATCCTCCTCGAGAGCTGATAAGTGGGCAAAAGCGACAAAATGAATCGAAAATCACGATGAAATAAGCGCGAAAGTCAGAGAATTTTATCGCAAATCTGACAATCGCCTTGCAAACCACTTCAATCAGAGATTCCTTAGTTTGTTGTCTACGCACATCTACAGAGGTACTTGGTATAGTAATATGTAAAATGCTTGCATTCCATGATAATAAGAGTATTATTGCTATCGTTGTTGGTGAGGTGGCCGAGTGGCTGAAGGCGCTCCCCTGCTAAGGGAGTATACGGTTTGTAGCCGTATCGAGGGTTCGAATCCCTCCCTCACCGCCATGAGATTTAGGTTGCGCGCTCGTAGCTCAGTTGGATAGAGTACCTGGCTACGAACCAGGGGGTCGGAGGTTCGAATCCTCCCGAGCGCACCATGCAAGCCTGTTATGCGTGTACTATGTTGCTTTCGGTACGGTAGGTTTGGTGCAATTTATTCTCTAAGTAGATTCTTTTTTATTTTTTCTGTTTGTTTATTTGTGCCGTTGTGGCTGGTGGAAACCCTTGAGCAGTCCGTCGTTAGATTCTATGATATCTTTATCTTTATCAAAATAGCGTTGATGAGATAGATGAGATAGATGAGATAGATGAGATAGATGAGATAGATGAGATAGATGAGATAGATGAGATAGATGAGATAAAAGGTGGGGAGTGTAAAGATTTTTTATAGAATCAAGCTAATGTTAAGGTGATTTTAGGTTTATGGTGGTTCGTGCGTTTATTGCCTATCTGCATATTCAAAGGTAACGGTTATATATCTTGTTTTTCCTAGCCCAAACTGACACTCAATGACCCAGTGTTAGATGCTCTGCTAAATCTCTGATGCCAACTTTCATATGCTCCAGTTTCAACATTTTTTTATTCTTTCGAGGATGCTTTTCGGTGCTTTTGCCTTGGATGAAATCTCGGCAACAAGCCATCTAGCTTTGACATCATGTTATTCAGGTTTCTGCTCTGTTCTTCGGTAATAGAGTCGGGAAGTATGAAATCTTCAAGATAGACAGATGGACGCTATGTCATATTTATCCGTTACTATTGAAAGTGTGAGTAGGAGGCAAGCTAACTGACAGTGTCGCCATGTTATAAGGATAAAATCCCTATGGTATGCGAAGGTGTTGATTAGGATGCCATGCTTTTATTTATATGAGGCTTTGGTATTAGAATTGATGAAGCAATATTGTTCATCAGAAGGCTTTGCAAACACGAGTGTATTGGATTTATTGTTAAAATCTAGTCAAACTTTGTCCTGAATTGGTTTTAGGCTTGCAGGTAAGCCTCAACGTTTTGTTACTTGCTATTCTTTGCTTTATGCTATTTCATGGAATCAAATGTATGGTTTGCATAAAAGTCTCTATATGTTTTTTAAGAAGAGATAGTTTTTTTTAATTGTTAATTAATGTTTTACACTATGTTTTTGTCTCTGTATTATCTATGGCCTGAAACTAGGTGTTTTTGTTTTTCTTAAGGCGGCAAATATCTCGTTGTTGGTGAGTAAGGGATGTTCGCATATAAGAATTGCATGCAGTACATTGAATATATAGATATAGGTTGGGTCATAATGAAACGAGTTCAGGAAGTTAAAAGATTTGGGGTAAGGTTGAAATATTTGTCAGCTGCTGTAGTTTTGGGGAGTGTCGTTGGTTGTGTTCAGGCTTCATCCACGATGAGCGTGGCAGTGGACTCGACTCTGATTCATGCAGTACACGGCAATATTGAACAGAGGCTCAATGGACGTAATGCTGCGGATGCTATCATTGCAGGTGATAGTTTTGAGTCGCAGGGTATCTGGGGGCGTTATATTTATAGCGATGGCAGTCAAAAGCAGGACGATGATAAGAATGCAATTGCTTTTAGGTTGAATGGTTTTACTCTTGGGTTAGAGGGTATAGTTAATGAACAATTAACTGTGGGTTTCGCTTTCACCTACGGCAAGACAGATATAGATGTTAAAGATGGTTCTGCGATACTTAGATCGCAAAATGGTGATAACTACTTGGGGACGCTCTATTTCGGTTGGACTGAAGGCTCTTGGTTTGTGGATACCATGTTGAGTTATGGTGAGGAAGAGAATAAATATATCTATAATCAGCCGTTAGGGAATAACCCTGTAAATGGGGCTCCGCTACAGTATAGAAATCTTAAAAGTGATGGTAAAATGAAAACCTGGGGTATGACCATTGGAGGCGGTTATACTATAGCTATAAGTGGAAAGTGGGCACTTAAGCCAAAATCCGAGTTTAATTTTGTTAGCATGCGCTACGATGATCGAAATATGAAAACTGATGCTGCACTAGCTGCAAATGATATTCGTCATAAAACGAAAGATATTCAGATAGCAGAGGCGGGTGCTGGTGTTAGTCTTTTAGGCAATATAGGATTGGGAAAGGTTGTGTTTACGTCAGAGTTTCGAGTTATGGGTTACTATGATCTAAAAGACAACAAAGTTGAAGGTGAAGTTATTTATATTCCGTCAATGACATCGCTGTTTGGAGTGGTAGCGGGGCAAAAGCGTGATCGGGGACGAGCAGTCATGGGTCTTGGGTTATCTTGTGCTGTTGGGGGGCTTTCGTTTGGTCTTGACTACGATTACAGTTTAAGCGGAGATTATAAAGTGCATTCAGTAGCTGCTAAAGCCAGTTGCGTTTTCTAGTTTTTGAATCTATAACTGTTACCATTGAATGCGTGAGTAGGCGACAAAAGAAAGAAGCCCTAGGAACATACGAATAGTAGGTGCTTGGGTTGAGTGATAGTAATTACCCGTCTCCCCCCCCCCCGCACACATATGCGTTCAATGGTAATGGGGCCGCATAAAACTGCACTTGACGTGATGAAGGGGTGTATGTATAGTAACCATCCGTTGTTAGTACTTTATGTCCATTACAGCTACCATCACTATTAAAAGTACGAGTAGGAGATTAATGAATTCTTATGAGTCTACGAGTAGTAGGTGTTGAGGTAATGTTAGGTCAAAACGGTAAGGAACCTCACACCTTTATGGGAGGTAGGTGCATACTCAAAGTACCTAGAAAGTTGAAAGTAGCAAAAAAGTGAAGCTTATGCTAAGTGTCTGTAGGTGGGGTAGTGTAGTCAGTACCGTGCTTCAGGTGTTTTTGTTTATGAGTTAATTATGTTAAGCGCCCGTAGCTCAGCTGGATAGAGTATCTGGCTTCGAACCAGGTGGTCGGAGGTTCGAATCCTCCCGGGCGCACCATTTTAATTTGGAAATATATGGTTGTTTTGTTGAGCGTGGAAAGCTTCTCCGGTTATACCTGTGCTGTCTGATCCCATGAGGTAAAGATAGGCGGCCATAATTTCTTCTGGGGTTGGTTGGCTAAGAGGATCTTCGCCGGGGTAGGCAGACGCTCTCATTGATGTTCTGGTGCTGCCAGGATTGATACTGTTGCAACGTATATGGCTAATGCCGTCTTCTTCGTCTGCGAGTATTTGCATTAATCCTTCAATGGCAAATTTGGAAACGCTGTATGCACCCCAGTGAGCACGGCCTTTATGGCCGACGTTGGATGAGGTGAAGACTATAGAGGCGTCAGTGGATTTTCGCAGTAAAGGCAATAATTCACGGGTTATTAAAAACGGGGCGTTTAAATTAACATTCATAACATTCTGCCAGGTGTGATAATCATACTGGCTTAGAGGCTTTAGTTTTCCGAGTATCCCCGCGTTATGAAGTAATCCATCAATATGATGAAATTCATGGCTTACGGCCTCTGCCATTCTTTGATAATCCCTTTCTGTTGCTTCTTCAAGGTTTATTGGGTAGATGATTGCTTGAGGCGATTTGTTTTGCTCGATTAAATCATATACGGCTTCCAGTTTTGATATTGTACGCCCAAGGAGAATCACTGTGGCTCCATGCTTGGCAAAGGCAAGTGAAGCTGCTTTTCCGATTCCGCTGCCAGCACCTGTGACTATAATATTTCGGCCCTTGAGTAGGCTGGAAGGGGCTTGATACTTAAACATAGTTTTGCGAGCACTCTTAATGATTATTCAAGGAGGTGTTGTCCAATTTTGGCTGGCCAACCACTGGTGAATATCCCTAACGCTTTCGGCCAAGAAGTCGGCTTGCCAGTTTCTAGGGTTGTCATCATCGTTGATGTATCCATAGAGTGCGGCAACGGTAGTCATGCCGGCCATCTTGCCTGCGTCAATATCCCGTTTGTGATCGCCAATATAGATGCTTGTATTAGGTGAGCAATTTGCCTGTATGCATGCTAGTAATAATGCTTCAGGATCTGGTTTTGGCTGTGTTACGTGCTCAGGGCAGATAATAGCTTTTGCGCGGCTATAAAGTTTGGTTTGTTTCAGAAGTGGCGTGGTATAAACTTCTGGCTTGTTAGTGACAATGCCCCAGGGGATGTCTCGTTGTTCCAATTCGTTTAATAGGGTTTGAATGCCGGGGTAAATGGCAGCTGGAGAGGGGCGCTGGAGGTCGTTAATGTATTTTTCGTAGTGGCTTAGAAGCTGTTGGCGGGCAGGTTCTATATCTGGGTGGTCTGGGTCAAGATTAAAAGCCATGGCGGTGAGAGTTCTTGAACCTGCCGATACATGTTTCCGGATAATATCGCAGTCTTTGGGTGGCTTATTATAGTCTTGTAGTAAGTGATTGACTGCAAATATGAAGTCGTCGGCAGTGTCCAGCAGTGTGCCGTCTAGATCGAAAAAGACGCCGCTAATGGGTTTTCTCTTAGGCATAATAGTTCTTTTGTTGTTACTCATTCAGGTTTGCAGTTTACCATGGAGGATGTAATTGACGTCAGTGTCAGTTTTATTTAAACGATAAACTTTGGTTAATGGATTGTAAGTCAGGCCGGATATTTCCCGGAGTTTTATATTGTTTTGTCTCATCCATCGGCTAAGTTCGTGGGGTTTGATAAATTTGCTATGTTTGTGGGTGCCTTTGGGTAGTATTTTTAAAATATACTCCGCAGCTATAATAGCAAAGAGCCATGATTTTGTTGTTCGATTCAGCGTTGCAAAAAATATATCTCCGTTTGGCTTCAGCAGCTTGCTGCACGCTTGAACCACTGAGGCAGGATCCGGAACATGTTCTAGCATCTCTAGGCAGGTTATTGCATCAAATTCACTGGGCATTTCTTCGGCGAGCTCTTCTACCGTTATTTTACGGTAATTGACTTCTACGTTGGACTCAGTGCTATGAAGGCGGGCTACCGATAATGGTGCGTCACCCATATCAATGCCGGTTATTATGGCTCCTCTTAAGGCCATGGACTCACTTAAAATGCCACCGCCACAACCTACGTCCAGAACCTTTTTTTTGGCTAGGCCTATGCGTTGATCAATAAAGTTAAGGCGAAGAGGATTAATTGCATGAAGGGGATTAAATTCACTTTCAGGATCCCACCATCGGCTGGCCAATTGTTCAAATTTTGCAATTTCTTCCGAGTCTACATTTTGTGTTGATGGCATAATTGATTATTCATTTGGAGGTAGCAATGACGTATTATACACGTAGTTCCCTTGAATGTGTGAGGTTATTGACTGTTCTAGCTCATCTCAATCACCTACTACTCATAGGCTCGTTGGGGTTAGCTCGTTTGCAGTTTATTTAACCTAAAACATTAACTGGTATAGATAATAATGTGTCAGATTTTACTCGTTTCTTAGACGAGGGGAGGGGGGTGTTAATTGCGCGCATTCACTTTAATCACTATGTGTATATGCTTGGAAAGTTCAATTAACTGGAGTCTAAGGCTTCAAGTATAGGTTTATTTAATGTTGATTGTCGCAGTGGCTCGCAGCATTGGGGTGGTTTATGGTATTCTGGTGTCAATAAATCAATATACTGTCTGCGGACTGAAAGTAATGGTTGGGCAATCTGCTTTAAGCTGCTTTAAGCTGATGAGAGCAGCTCTAACCTAAAGTAACTATACCTGTTTCCATGAAAATATAAGTAGGCTAAAAACGAGTTAGGTCCCAGGAGCCTGTAAACAGTAAGTGTTTGGGGGGAGTGGCAACAGCCTAGAACCTCATGCCTTAAAGTAAATAGGTATAGCTAGCAAGAGTGAGATTTCATGATCTTAGGTGACGATGCATTTTGGCGTGTGGCTGAGAGATGTTTTTTGGTTGACTACCGTAACTAGTTATCATGTATTGAGTGTTCTGGCTTAATTGCTGTGGATATGAAGGGGAAGGGGGGAGACTGAGCAAGACGGGTTCCGTTTATATTTGGTTTTGCGGACTTGGAAAAAATACTGTTTCTTATCTGGTGGGCGTAAGCGAAAGGACGACTGGTTTTTCATGACTGATATCGGCAAAGAGATTTTACTGGTAAATATTGAGGATGAGCTCAAGAAGTCCTATCTGGACTATGCGATGAGCGTCATTGTTGGTCGGGCTTTGCCTGATGTGCGGGATGGTCTTAAGCCTGTTCATCGGCGGGTGTTGTTTGCCATGAGTGAGTTAAACAATGACTGGAACAAACCATACAAGAAATCAGCACGTATTGTTGGTGATGTTATTGGTAAATATCACCCCCATGGTGATTCTGCTGTTTATGACACTATTGTTCGGATGGCTCAGCCATTTTCTCTCCGTTACATGTTGGTAGATGGACAGGGTAATTTTGGTTCTATTGATGGTGATTCTGCTGCAGCCATGCGGTATACAGAAATCCGCATGGATAAGATTTCCCATCAGTTATTGGCTGATTTGGACAAAGAAACGGTAGATTTCGTCCCCAATTATGATGGTACTGAACAGATTCCTGCGGTGATGCCGACTCGTATTCCTAATTTGTTGGTTAATGGCTCATCCGGTATTGCTGTGGGGATGGCAACGAATATCCCTCCCCATAACCTACGTGAAGTGATCAGTGGTTGTTTAGCGTTATTGGATGATGAGACGCTGACCGTTGATAACCTGATGGATTACATTCCTGGGCCTGACTTTCCTACGGCTGCGATTATTAATGGCCGTGCCGGTATTTTGCAGGCCTATCGCACTGGGCGTGGTCGTATTTACATTAGGGCGCGGGCTCGTATTGAGACAGATGAGAAGCGAAACAAAAGTACAATTATTATTGCTGAACTTCCATACCAAGTGAATAAAGCTCGCTTGATTGAAAAAATAGCAGAGTTGGTCAAAGAAAAAAAGATTGAAGGTATCTCTGAGTTAAGGGACGAATCTGATAAAGATGGGATGCGTGTGGTGATTGAGTTACGGCGTGGTGAAAATGCTGAGGTTGTTTTGAATAATCTTTATTCTCAGACGCAAATGGAATCGGTTTTTGGCATTAACGTGGTCGCTTTGGTCGATGGCCAGCCTAAGTTATTGAACCTTAAGCAGTTGATTGAAGCTTTTATTCGTCACCGTCGTGAAGTGGTAACACGGAGAACGGTTTATGAGCTGAGAAAGGCCCGAGAGCGAGGTCATATTCTCGAAGGTTTGGCAGTTGCGCTATCCAATATTGATCCGGTTATTCAACTGATTAAAAAATCTCCGTCTTCTGCTGAAGCTAAAGAAAAGTTGATTGGGGAGGCGTGGAGTCCTGGGCATATGACTGCTATGGCTGAGCGAGCTGGTGCTGACGCCTGTCGTCCTGATGAGTTGCCGGAGATTTACGGCTTGCGTGATGGTAGCTATTACCTGTCGCCGACTCAGGCTCAGGCTATTCTAGAAATGCGCTTGCATCGTTTGACTGGTCTTGAGCATGAAAAGCTATTAACCGAATACCGTGAATTGCTGGAGCGTATTGCGGAATTGATGATGATTTTAGCTAACCCTGAAACACTTCGACAGGTTATTCGTGAAGAACTAGAAAGTGCACGAGATGAGTTTGGTGATGATCGGCGCACGGAAATTACCAGCTCTCGTCTGGATCTGACCGTTGAAGACTTGATTGATGAAGAAGACATGGTGGTTACCTTGTCCCACGGAGGGTATGCAAAAACAACTTCTCTTGATAACTATCAAGCACAACGTAGGGGTGGTAGGGGTAAGTCAGCGGCTTCGGTGAAAGAAGAAGATTACGTAGAGCACATGCTGGTGGCGAATACTCATACCCAGATTTTGTGCTTTTCAGACAGAGGTAAGGTTTACTGGTTGAAAGTATACCAAATTCCCCAGGCAAGCCGAACATCTAGAGGCCGTCCGTTGGTGAATATTCTTCCTCTGGAAAAAGATGAACGTGTGACAGCTGTTCTGCCAGTTGAAGAGTATGGAGAGGGGCAGTATGTATTTATGGCTACTATGAACGGTACGGTGAAGAAAACGCCGCTTGAGCTGTTCTCTCGTCCTCGTTCTAGCGGACTTATTGCTCTAAATTTAGATGATGGAGATACTTTGGTAGGGGTGGAAATTACCAGGGGAGATGCTAAGGTGATGCTGTTGTCCAGTGCAGGTAAAGCTATTCAGTTCGAAGAAACTGATGTGCGTGCTATGGGCAGGACAGCTCGAGGCGTCAGAGGTATAAAGCTGAAGGATGGGCAGCGACTTATTTCTTTGATTATTCCGGAGGATAACGCCCAGATTTTAACCGCTAGTGAAAAAGGTTATGGTAAGCGGACACCGGTTGAAGACTTCCGTATTACCGGCAGGGGAGGGCAAGGAGTTATTGCCATGCAGTGCACCGAGCGAAATGGTGAAATGGTTGGGGCTATTCAAGTGTCCATTCATGAGCAGATTATGTTGATCTCAGATCAAGGTACTCTGATTAGAACAAGTGTTGAAGGGGTGTCTTCTTTAGGAAGGAATACCCAAGGAGTTACTCTGATTAAAGTTGGTCAGGATGAGAAACTTGTAGGGATTGCCAGGGTTGCAGAGCCTGATGCACCTGAATTTGAGTTAGATTCGGAGTTAGATTCAGAGTTAGATTCAGATTCAGATTCAGATTCAGATTCAGATTCAGATTCAGATTCAGATTCAGAGTCAGAGTCAGAGTCAGAGTCAGAGTCAGAGTCAGAGTCAGAGTCAGAGTCAGAGTCAGAGTCAGAGTCAGATTCAGAGTCAGATTCAGAGTCAGATGAACTTGGGGGAGCAGATATCGACGCGGATGACGCGGATAAAGACGATATGGTAGATTAAAGAGTTATTGCTATTGTAATCGATATAGTTAATGTAGTGGGAGGAAATGTGCCTTGCCTCTTTCGTGCTGCGTGCATTTTTAGTGACTTTGTGTGCAAGATAGTTATACGGGTAGGGTCTTTTTTCTAACACATTATTCTACTCGTATGTTTGCTTTTTCTTTTAGTATTGAAATATATTCTGTCGAGAATTCAAATCTTAAGTGCATTATCGAAACAGCTAGGAAAAAGGAGTTTTGAACTGAAGGTATACTCTCGACCTGTTCTTCGGTAAGTGATGAAGTGATGAGGTGAGATGTGGTTATGACTGGATATTACCAGCAATTGACCTAGGAACAATATTGCTTGATGTCTCCTCTAGGGAATCTCTGATTGAATCTCCAAAACCTAGTACAATAGTATTGCTATGGCAAACCGGTTATCCAAAATGAAACAACAAAGTTTTGCGTCGCTCAGCTACGCAGCCAAAAAACGCAAAACGCGAAAAGAGTTATTTCTTGAGAAAATGGAATCTTGTGTTCCTTGGGGAATCTCTGAACAATGATATTAGATTTATAACCTCAATGCGTCTAAATAATTCTGGATTAATCAGGAATTATATACCCATTAACATTACACCTTCAAGGGGAGTGGGTATAATAATCAGTCAAACCAGTTCCCGTTATAAAATAAAGAGATTTTCCACAGGTTTTGTAGCATTGTTGTCAGTATTATTTATGTAAAGTATAATTTATAATAATAATTATCTCTGTTAGATTGTTTCACGGTTTATTACTTGAAATATTTGCAAAAAATACGGGTAATACAAAGCTCATAAATACCCCGCCAGGATAGCTATAAATGTTATTGCCATCAAATAATAGAGCTACGCCCATACTTAAAACTACAACATCCCATACACAAATAGTAGTTTTATTTCTGTATAACAACCAAAAACGATAAAACAAGAAATAAAGCATTAACAGCAAGCCCGTTAGTCCACAGTAGTACATCATGTTTAAATATATTGAATGCCAATGACCTATTATCAGATCAGAATGTAATAGGTTTCTTGAGCTTGTAGCCATGCCATGGCCCAGGAAAAAAGTCATTGTACTCTCTGTTATCTCGTTAAAGGCATTGCTATAAATTTCAAACCTGCCTGAATCAGCTCGTTGAATTAAGCTATGAGTCATCCTGTCGTGAGTAATATGCAGTGGAGTCAACAGGCAGATAAACCACAGTAACAACAACAAGCTCTTAGCTTTAGGTTTAAAAGGGGTGATAATAATAGAAAATAATAAACCAACAAGAACGGCCAGTATGGAAGCTCTTGAAGCAATAACCAAAACAGTACTTATGGTAATCAGAAAAATACTGAATAAATAAATATCAAATTTTTCTGATATTAGTTTATATCCTGAAATCACACAAGAAATAGCAAAAAACCAAGCTATTTCATTTCTGTTGCCAAAAACACCATAAGTATCTTCGGCTGGAATATTTCCTCCAAAATAATATAAAATAAATAAAGAAAGCACGGTCGTTGATAAAAAAATATAAATAGAATCTAATTTATAAAAATAAGACGTTTGGTAAACAAAGACAAGATAGATTAGATACAAAAACACCGTTATGGTTAAAAGCTTAAGAAATACATTTTTTATGTGACCCGGATCAGACCATAGCAAGCTGGATAAGCAGAATGTCGTTAACAGCAAATATCGTTTTACAAATGGCTGCTTTAAAAAACAAACTATATCTGACCACCTTGATAAAATTAATATAGGTAAACAAATTAATAGTCGGTATATGTTAATAACCAACTTGTCATTATCGATAGTGACAATAGAAAGTAGTGCTATAAATAAAAAAGCAAAGCAATATTTTTCGGCAACGTTTTGTTTGAGCTTTATCAGCATGTTTTGTGTGGACTCTGTTACTTGTAGATTCACGATGGTGGCATACTTTTACTCAGCATGATAACATCAAATGCTTTGGATGTTATGTCATTCTCCATGGAGGAGTGAGGTTGTTGACTTTCTTACGTATCCAAATCACCTCCGCTCGTAGGCTTATAATGCTTCTCTTATTTGCCGCCTTCTCACAGCTCACAGCCTCAACGGTAATGGATGTAACTTAAGCGTATATGTTAAGTTAATATCTGGAAGCTATATAAGCTTTCTTGTATAATTATAATTTTGCACGCTACCGCCCTAGAATATCGACGCTACGTGCGACTGGGTGCATTTCTAAAGACCCAAAAAACAAATAGACAAGCGTTTCCCTTATCTATACTCATATCCCTCTCTTGGAGCTATAAATATTGGCTTTATTCATGTGCTCCATTGTTGCATTGTTGATCACTTTAGATGCAGTGCAGGGGCGAGTTAGCGAAAATATAAATTACCATTGAAGGTGAGAGTAGTCAACAACATCAAACCATAAAGAGGAATGGGTATAAATTTAAGTTTGTAAAAAGCAGGAGTGGCCTTGTCAGCCTCATTCTTGTTTGCCCGTGGTTTCGCCGTTTCACGATAATATTAATGAAAGACGCCATTTTTAACAGCTCAGCATCAGGTTTTAAAGCCTAGGGCAAGTCGAACCAGAGTCGTTACCTTGATAATTCCGCTATTTTTACGCAGCAGTTTACCAGTTACCATTGGCAGTGTGAGTAGATGGTATGCGAGCTAAGCCTATGATACTATCTGAGGTAGGTGGGGTAGGTGTTTGAAACTATTCAGCAACCTTAGATTTCATATCCAACAGCTGATTATTCTCCTTCTATCCCTTCTATCGGGGATACGCACCCCCAGGCTCTACAGCTTGGACACTGCCAGTGCATCTTTTTCCCGCTAAAACCACAGGAGCCACAGCTAAATACAGGCTTGAGATCTAGCATCTTTTTTGTCAAAACACGAAAAAGATTAAAGCTATCTTCATATTTTTCCTGTCCCATCACCTGTTGGAGCTGAATTAATTTCGCCAGGCCTTTCAGAGTTGGCTGCCTGTGTAGTTGATTAACTAGAAACTCCAACGCATGGTGCTGTCCTTGCTCTTTTTCCAGTAAGTCGGTCATGGCAAGAATAAGTGTGCTGAAAGGCTTCTCATTAAGGCATTTGGATAAATACGCACCCAAGCCTTTAACATTTTGCAGGTTGGCATAAGAGAGTTCCAGTAGCGGAATGGATAAAGGAATGTATTTCAGATCCTGCTTTGCAATTCGCTCAAGGGTCTTTACTGCATCGCGATATCGTCCTTCTTCATAATCCATTCTAGCCATTAGTAAGCTTGCCCGGACACAATTTTTATCACGCCCAAAAGCGTTTTTTATATACCGGTGTGCAGCAACCCGGTTATTTTTGTCAAGGTGTTGCTCAGCCTGCTCGCAATAATAGAAAGATAAGGTCTTAGAGTAGATTGGTTTCTGGTGGCGACCCAGACGTTCTGCAACATCAATCGCTTTCAGCCATTCTTTTTCCTGTTCATATATTTTTAGTAATTGCTGCAGCGCGTCATATTTAAACTCATGATTATGACTGATTAACTCTACTAGAATGCCTTCCGCTCTATCGAAAAGACCTGCGCACATATAGTCTTTAGCGAGCTCTAGCTGAACCTTGATTGATTGGGAGGGAGTAAGACTTGGCCTTGCTAGCAGTTCTTGATGAATTCTTATGGAGCGATCTACTTCCCCGCGCTTACAAAATAAGGTGCCTAGTGCTAAATATGTGTCGATGGTGTCGTCAGTAATATCGAGAGCGTTAATAAAAGTATCGATAGCTGCATCGGGTTGCTCATTTAGCAGATAGTTCAGACCTATAAAGTAACTCTTAGAGATGACTGATCTATGCTCTTTAAATCTTTTTTGATAACAATAACGACCCAGCATGTAACCAATTATTATAGCAAAAAATAACAGCATCAAAAGGGCAAGGTCAGACATCAGTCAGTCCTTTGAGCGTGCTACTTCGTAATTTTTGTAGCTTTGTATTTCTTCGATCTATTTTTCGTTTCAAACAAGAGTTTTTCAACTGTAGTCGTATAATAGATGATGCTGCAACTATCAATCCTGCAACTCCACCGAACACAAATGAGCTAATAGCTAGTGCGGATATTTTTAAGGAAATTATATGCCAGGAAAATAACTTAAGCTGTACTTCACCAGCATTGGATGCAGTAAAATTGACCAAAAGAATCAACATTAATAATAACAGGAATGCTACAAAAATACGCTTAATCCACACCATCAATGTTGTAGTCATTGTAAATACTAGCTCCTATGAGAGTATACACAATACAACTATTAGCTACTGTCAAGCAACGATTACCAGATAAAAATTTCATTTTAATTTACCATGACCTTTACCTCTTACCGATAATCAAACAAAATAATAGCCAGTACTCTATAAATATAACACTAACGATTACAGGGTTATGGCTTAAATCCTAGATTGCCAGCATAAGTGACACATGCTTGTCCGATTAATGCTCAGTAGGATTAAGGTAGTTTAAGGCTTTTCGCGTCCGTATGTTGATTGAAAATTGAGACTCGTTTATTTCATTTTGCTAGAAACAGTTAAGCTTCAGTCCCTTCGGGAATAATTGCCACAGTAGACTATTAGTATTCTAGTTAAATCCACGTTGCCATGAGTGGTAAGGCCTTAGCAAAATATATATTACAACCTAATGCCTGAACTATGCTTGCGTGGTCGGCGAGCTCACCACCGCTATCAAGAGTAATGGTCTTACAGTTACTCTCGTAAGGTAGTAGCATATTTTTGGTGGCCTGCCTCATTGTTTTTGTTTTATTTTTAACTCTGGCTGTTAAAAGAAGTTTCGATACGAGGTAAGTCAATGTACAAAATGCCCGTCGAGGTCGTGAAAGGTATTATCTTCCCAGTGGCTGACCTATTTCTTCAGATTCGCATAGAAAAGGGCTCATCAATATCTACGAGATCCGGTCTTCAATTGGCTCCAGTCTTAACGCCCTTGACGCCCTTAACGCCCTTACGATATCGGTAGCAGGAGAAGACAGCACCATTGTTTTTTTTGATCAAGGGATAGATGATCTAGTAACCAATTCCGTCCTTAAAAGCTCTAGTTTCCTGCGCCCTGCAATTTGCTCAGGTGTAAAGCCTCAGTCTAGTTGGGACTTCACCTGCCGACTTGCCATATCAGTTCTTTTGTGAAGCTGGTCGCCGTCTTGCGCCTTTGCAGGCTATGTCGTATTATTGACAGAGTCAGTTGCTTGTAAGAGTTTTCCATGTGGTCACCTAGTTCGTTGTGTGAGAACTACAGCCTATGAACAGCTACTCTCAAATTAATTCCAAATGTGTCGGTTATTGTGGAAATCTAGGGATAACTGCCAATGTCACTCAAATAGTTATAGACTTCCTTAAAAGTCACGCTTTCAGCTTTCTACAGTGCTTTCTACAGTGCTTTCTGCAGTGCTCAATTTATTAACGCGATTACGCATATCCTTTCCTGGTTTGAAATGAGGCACATATTTTTCTTTCAGATGAATAGTCTCACCTGTCTTTGGATTTCTCCCAGACTTGGGTGGTCTGTAATGAAGAGAAAAGCCACCAAATCCACGTATTTCAATACGGTTACCGTTAGAGAGAGCATGCGCCATCTGGTCAATCACCGTCTTAACCGCCATCTCTACATCCTTAATAGATAACTGCAGTTGTAATTCCACTATTCTTTCAATCAATTCAGATCGGGTCATAGCTATCTTCCTTTTTCTGCTACTCCCATTTTAGCCTGGACTTTGCCAGGCAGCGTCCATACTGACTAACCACCGTTTCCATACTGGCTAACCATATCTCTACTCTAACTAAACACAATAGATAAATCAAGTAACCTCATGAATATCATTAAATACTTTTGCATGTTTCAACTATTCCGAGAGCTTTGCACGAGTCGCGCTAAACAACTGAAAATCAGGTATAATAATCTTTGCACAATCAATGCCTTTCGGTGAAATTATGGCTTGGATAAATATGAAATAACGCAGTCTAGCAGATTAAATGCTGGTTGATCACGATGCAGTGAAAGAACTCGACTCTGTCCACGAACTCATTGATTGGGCTTACTTAGAGCATCACCTGAAAGATATACATTCAAGTGCTCGAGGCGAGAAGGCATGGTCGCCACTGATGATATTTAAGGCACTGCTGCTGCAAAGTTGGTATAAATTAAGCGATTCGGCCCTGGAGAAACAACTTGCTCGCGATCTTTTATTTCGTCGATTTATTGCGCTCGACATTTCAGAGTCAGTGCCGGACCACAGTATTTTTTGGCGATTTAGACAGAAGCTAGATAAATTGTTGCTTATGGATAAGTTGCTTCAAGAAATCAATTCCCAGCTTATAGATAAAGGTCTTTCTATTAAATCTGGAGGTGTCAGTATTGTTGATGCTAGCGTAATTGAGGCTAAACAGTGTCGTCCAAATAAGGATAAAGGCAAGCACTCAACACAGGATCCTGACGCGAAGTGGAACGTGAAAGCCAGTTCTGACGGGAAGAGTAATAGTACCTACGGCTATAAAGCGCACATAAATGTCGATGAGGATGGGCTGATAAAATCGATCGGTTACACAGCAGGAAATATTCACGATTCAAATTGTTTCACTGAGCTAATAGATGGTGAAAAGTCGTCTGTTTATGCGGATAGTTCCTATTCCAGCAAGAAGCACAGTGAATGGCTGTATGATATAAATATTGATAACAGAACGCGGATTCAAATCTGAAGTGCATCACAGTCTAAGCTGCTAGCGCAGCTCTATGCTCCTCCATTAGCTGGTCAGGAGTTTTGAAATCAATATATTTTCTTGGACGAGAATTAAGCCGCTTTACAGCTCTCTCCACTTCTATCTGTGTAACTTTTTTAAAGTCTGTATTCTTTGGAAAATATTGTCGCAGTAAGCCGTTGGTGTTTTCGTTTAGCCCTAGCTCCTAAGAGCTATAGGGGTGCGCAAAATAAACATCTGCTGACAGCTCTTTACTGATCTTCATGGCACGCAAACTCTTTCCCATTGTTAGCCGTAATCGTGTGAACCAGATCCTTAATCGGCTTAAGCAGGGCGATGGTATCTGCGGTGACATCGGTTGCACTTTTACTATCGGCCTGCGCCGATACATCACCCGTTCAACAATCGTCACTAGAGCGCCGCTGTGGCCCTTGCTGATCACGTATCACCGATGCGAGATTTATCGTCAACAATACTGGGGCGCTCATCAATGATCACTCGATTTTTTATTTGCCCCCGCGTAGATTTGCCGTTACGCCGCTTGTCGTATTTCTTGCGGCGGCGCAGATGCGTATAAAGGTCGCCTCCCGCCTGCTTATCGTCCCAAATGTGGCGATAAATAGTTTCATGGCTAATCAGCTTCTCCTGATCATCTAGCAGCCAACCTGACACCTGTTCGGGACTCCATTCTATACGGAGCTTGGCCTCGATCACGATTATCATTGGCGGGGTCATTTTAGTCGGTTTAACCGCAGTCTGGCGTTGCTGAATAGCCTTAGCTTGTGCCTGTTTATGACGATAGCCCCTGTCTCCCGTATTTCTGGCTGGTTCTCTACTTACCGTAGGCTGACTCACCCCTATAATTTCGCCACCTCCCTTTGTATACAACCGCTGTTCTTTAGGGCTGAAATCTGGCATCGTTGCTCGTAGATCAGTTGTTGGTAATATCCTGTCATCACTTCATCTCTTGCCGGAGAAAAAGGGTAGGAGCTTACTTTCAGCTGGCCCCTTCTTCTACCTGATTAGATGATGCACTTCGGATTTGAATCCGCAGAATAATAAAACGTGCTTATCAAAATAAACCATTAACAGAAAATGATAAGTGCTTTAACCGTTTACATTCTGGTGTGCGCTGCACTGTGGAGCGAGTATTTGGCGTTTTAAAATTACACTATGGCATGGCGAAAGCTCGTTATCTTGGCTTAAGCCGAAACCGCACACGTTTTGAAATAATGTGCGTGGCGCATAATATTAAACGAGGTTTATCGATTCAGCAGGCAAGTTGCGCCTGAAAATCGAAAATGAAGGGTGAAATGGCTAGAATAGTGAATATTCGAGCTGAAATCGTGTTTTTTAAGGCGCGGATTTCAGTCATAAGTGCGCCATATTGAAAAAGTTGAGCCAGAGGGTACACTCACGGTTCGACCAAAAACCAATGTGAGACCACTTATGAATAAGCGTTATACCCACCTGACTCAAGAAGAAAGATACCAGATTTGGTCAGAGAAAAAAGCAGGAGTTTCAAATGAAATTATCGCCCAAGACTTAAGGCGTGATTTGAGTACCGTTAAAAGAGAGTTGGCTAGAAATACAGGGGCTAGAGGTTATCGCCCGAAGCAAGCACATAATTTTGCGCAGGAACGTCATCAACAGAAACCAAAAGCGACCAAGATGGTAGCTGAACTGAAAGATAAAATTACTGACAGACTAAGTAAGCAGTGGAGCCCTGAGCAAATACAAGGACGCCTTAAACGAGATAATCAACCTTCTGTATGTCCCTCTACGATTTACCAGTTTATTCGAGAGGACAAAGCTGGGGGTGGTTGCTTGTATCAACATCTTCGGCACAAGAAGTATAAGCAAAGAACAAGAAAGCCCGATGCACGAGGCCAGATCCGAAACCGTGTTAGCATTGATGATCGACCTGGAATTGTGGATCAAAAAAATACGTTTAGGCGATTGGGAAGCAGACACTGTAATTGGCAAAAGACACAAGGGTGTACTGGTTACATTAACGGAAAGAGTGAGTAAATTAAATTTGGTAAAACGTGTTCCTTCAAAGCACGCTGACGTGGTGACGAAAGCAATTATAACGATGCTCAAGCCTTACCAATCAGACTTACTCACGATCACATTTGATAACGGAAAGGAGTTCGCCTTTCATGAAAAAATCAAGAAAAAGCTTAACGTAGATACCTATTTTGCTCACCCTTACTCCTCGTGGGAACGAGGTTTGAATGAAAATCATAATGGTTTGATAAGACAATATTTGCCCAAAAGCCAATCTTTGGATAATGTCACTGACAAAGAAATTTTAGATATACAAAACCGACTAAACCAAAGACCAAGAAAACTGTTAGACTTTAAAACACCTGATGAGATTTATAGTGAAATGGCGTTAGCTGCATAAATTTTAAGGGCGCACTTATGACTAAAATCCGCGAGGCTTTATCCTCAAAAAATACGATTTAATTAATAGTGTGACTTATGCAGCGTTATCGTGCAAAGGTGTCATTTCAGCGTAAATAATAAACCAGCTCACAAAGAAATAGAGCTAACTTTCAAGTTATAAGTGCAGTTTGGTTGTGTTGTACGTAAACACACGTACAGATCATTAAATGTTTTTTTCAGGCCTTTTGGGATAAGCAAGTGATCTGCAGGTACTAAGCGTTTGTCTAAGGGAGTTCATTTTGATTTTTCACAATAATTTGTAGGGAGAGTCTCAGCGGCATCTCATAGGCAGGCATGCTTATCTGTTAGGAGAGCAATTATTGTCTAAGGTGAGACCTCAGTATATCCAACTATTTTAGCTACTATCATAGCACTCCATCATGCAGGATGATGTTTTTGGCTTCCAGCTGACGATTTATCACCGCAAATAATTGATCACGCAGGTGGCATCCGAACAGTTGTGTTCGAAACAATCCACAAGATGTAAGCTCCAAAAGCTTATTCACCGGTGTGTGTGGGGCTTACATCTTGAGAAGCAATAGATTTCTATACCCTAACAAACTAGCGCAGAACCACGAGCATACGAGTAGTAGAGAGCAGGCAATAATAACATCATATTGCAATGGTAATAACACGATAGATATTCGTGGTTTTCCTTGCTCTCATTAAAGCATCAAAAGATTGTATCTAAAAAAATTAACAATCTGATTTGCCATCCATCTGCGCCTTAATCAGCTCCCCTATAGTAGTGGGGCCAGCAGCTTCTGGTTCTTGTTTGCTACGCAATTCTTTCATAGCCTGCTTTTCCTCAGCGTCATCCTTGGCTTTAATGGACAAGCTAATATTTCTATTCTTGCGATCCACGCTCAGAATACGAGCTTCTATTTCTTCACCCTCTTTTAAAACCTTGGTAGCATCCTCTACACGATCCGCACTTATTTCAGAAGCTTTCAGGGTAGCCATCACCTCTTCAGACAGCTCAATAATAGCGACTTTAGCGGTAACCTCCTTGATAATACCCTTAACAATACTACCTTTCTCATGGATACCGGTGTACGAGCTGAATTTATCTTCAGATATTTGCTTGATACCTAAAGATATACGCTCCCGCTCAGAGTCAATGGCTAGAATAATAGCTTCAACCTCTTCACCCTTTCGATACTGACGAACAGCTTGTTCACCTACCTCACTCCAGGATATGTCAGACAAATGCACTAAGCCATCAATACAGCCATCTAAGCCGATAAAAATACCAAAGTCAGTGATGGACTTAACCTTGCCGGAGACACGATCACCTTTAGCGTAGTTACCAGAAAACTCCTCCCAAGGATTTGCTTTACACTGTTTGATACCCAAAGATATACGACGGCGCTCTTCATCAATATCTAAAACCTGAACTTCAACCTCGTCACCAAGAGCAACTACTTTGCTTGGATGAATGTTTTTGTTAGTCCAGTCCATTTCAGATACGTGCACCAGACCTTCTACACCTTCTTCTAACTCAACAAAACAACCATAATCAGTCAAATTGGTGACACGACCTGAGCCTCGTGTTCCTTCAGGGAATCGTTTAGTAATAGCAATCCAGGGATCTTCACCCAGCTGTTTCAAACCGAGAGATACGCGATTACGGTCACGGTCAAATTTTAGAACTTTAACATCTATTTCATCGCCAACATTGACGATCTCGTTTGGGTGTTTGATGCGTTTCCATGCCATGTCAGTAATATGAAGCAAACCATCAACACCACCTAGATCAACAAAAGCACCGTAGTCAGTTAGATTTTTAACAACACCCTTAACTTCCATTCCTTCTTGTAAAGAGCTTAGTAATTGCTCGCGGTCTGCACTATTTTCAGCTTCCAAAACACTACGTCGAGAAACAACAACATTGTTTCGCTTCTGATCTAGCTTAATAACTTTGAACTCAAGCTCCTTTCCTTCCAAGTGAGTTGTATCACGGACAGGACGAACATCCACCAACGATCCAGGCAGAAATGCACGGATAGTGTGAACGTCAACAGTAAAGCCACCTTTTACTTTTCCGCTGATAATACCCTTGACTACGTCCTCAGCTGCAAATGCTTTTTCAAGCTCACCCCAAGATTCCATGCGCTTGGCTTTTTCACGAGAGAGCCGAGTTTCACCAAAACCGTCTTCTACCGCATCCAAAGCTACCTGGACTTCATCTCCCAGTTCAACGGTCATCTCACCATTTTCGTCCCGGAACTGGGCCTTGGGAATAATGCCTTCAGACTTCAGACCAGCATTTACAATAACCCAATCATTGTCAATACCAACAATGAGGCCGGTCACAATAGCTCCAGGTTTCATTTCGATATTTTTCAGGCTTTCTTCAAATAGTTCGGCAAAACTCTCTCTCATGCTCATTCCTATACCAACAAATGTGTAGTAATTTTTAAAGCAATGCCATCTGATACTTATTCAATATCAAATGCCAGACGTACTGGGAGGTGCAGAGGTATTGGCTGTATTCACTTGCCTCTATAATTACTTTGCTTTCAAAGATTATAGGGTTTTGCTTACTGTCCGCCTACATGCACTTTTAATCCTAATATATACGCCAGCTAAAGGCCTTTAAATATGTACTACTTAATAGCCACACAGCCAGCCTATGTGGGTTAACATTGTTTTTGATGTGAAAGCCGGACTGCTGGCTACCTATCGACTCCACACCACCGTAAAAGGTGTTTTTTGTTCAGACTCAAAACACAGACACTACCAGCAAAAGCCAGCGGTGTTTATTATAATAGCTCCGTAGTCGCCACTCTTAAAAAATGCAATGTTGCTTATGTTATTTCTCGCCATATCAGTCATTTACACCAGTTTTCTTTAAGGTATGGGGTTGTTGACTGTTCTCATTACCCCCAATAACCTACTACCCGATAGGTATCCATTAGGTTGAGGCCTACCCTAAGGGTAACTGATCTAGCTCTTTAGCTCATGGGAACTATGCTCTGCCTCTCCCAAATTAAGTTTGGGTAAGAAATAATTTCTGCTTGATTTCAGCCATCACTTTGTTGAAGACGGCATCAATACCCATCTCGCTACTATCAATAATAATAGCGTCCTTCGCAGGCATTAGCGGTGAAATAGAGCGATCGCTATCCTGCTGGTCTCTTGCCACTATACTGGCTAAAACGGCATCAAAATTACCATCAATTCCTTTCGTATGCAACTGGGAGACTCTTCTTTTGGCGCGCTCTTTTGCAGTTGCAGTTAAAAAAAATTTTATATCTGCTTCGGGAAATACTACGGTTCCCATATCTCGACCATCAGCAACCAGGCCAGGTGGTTTTGCGAAATCTATCTGTCTTTGCAATAGGGCGGCACGAACACCGGGTAAAGCCGCAATTTGTGAGGCTTTAATCCCTATATCCTCGGTTCTCAATTTTGTCCCAACAACCTCTCCGTCAAGAATAATGATTTCCATCTCTGACTTTTCTGCCAGCACAAACCGAACATCCAGACGAGAGGCTAATATCATTAATGCAGACTCATCGCCTAAGTCTACACTCTGTTTTATTGCACTCAGTGCAGTAAGTCGATAAAGCGCACCACTGTCCAAAAAGTTCCATTGCAGCTGTTTTGCCAGTAACGCCGATATTGTTCCTTTGCCAGAGCCGCTAGGGCCATCAATCGTCACTATCCGCAAAGGTGACTCATTATTCACGTATTGCTATCCTCAACTACAATAGACATGCCGGCAAGCGTTGCTATTTTAGTAAAATCTGGAAAAGAAGTGGCAACATTGGCGCAATCAAGAATACGAATCTCCGATTTTGCCCTCAATGCGGCAACTGCAAATGCCATGGCGATGCGATGATCACCATGACTATTAACAGTACCACCGGTGAAAGAAGGTCCTCCATGAATAATCATACCGTCTTGCAGTGGCTCAACAGTTACCCCTAGAATCTCAAAGCCATCAGCCATAGCTTGAATTCGGTCACTCTCTTTAACCCGTAGTTCAGCTGCGCCCTTTAATAGAGTTTTGCCAGAAGCCACAGCTGCGGCAACAAACAGTACTGGAAACTCATCAATAGCTACAGGTATAAGTTCAAGAGGTATGTCTATACCGTGTAAAACAGAAAACTTAACACGTATATCTGCAACTGGCTCACCACCAGATAGCCTCTCATTTAGAATGGTAATATCTGCGCCCATTAACCGTAGAATATCAATGACGCCAGAGCGAGTAGGATTAATCCCTACGTGGGACAATAGAATATCAGAGCCTTCGGCAATACTGGCAGCGACCATAAAAAAGGCTGCGGACGAAATATCTGCCGGTACATCAATCGATGCCGCGCATAATTTGCCACCACCATTAATGGTCACAGTATCAGGCGCAATAACTACCGGATAACCAAAACCAGAAAGCATCCGTGCTGTATGATCACGTACAGTTCCTAGTGCTCTCACGGAGGTTTTGCCCTCAGCATACATGCCTGCCAGCAACAGACATGACTGAACCTGTGCAGATGCAACCGGCATCGCATAGCTGATTCCTGTTAACGAACTTCCACCTTTAATTCTCAAAGGCGGTACACCACCCTCGGCAGAAGTAATCTCTGCTCCCATAGCCCGTAATGGTTCAACAATTCTAGTCATTGGACGCTTCGATAATGACGCATCACCTACCAAGCTAACATCAAATAATTGGCCAGCCAGTAAACCTGCCATTAAGCGCATTGCAGTTCCTGCATTGCCAAGATTAAGAGGGGATATCGGCTTTTGTAGTCCCCTCATGCCCACGCCATGAACAATGATTCGTCCATTATAAGGGCCATCAATGATTACACCCATGGCTCGAAAAGCGTCAACAGACGATAGAGCATCTTCGCCTTCCAGAAAACCGTTAATAACCGTTATTCCTTCAGCAAGGGAGCCAAACATAATAGCGCGATGGGAGATGGATTTGTCGCCTGGCACTCTAATTTCACCAGATAATGGACGACCAGATCCGGCAACAAATATCTGATATTCATCTTTCTTATTGGTCGTCATTTATATTCCCCTACTTTCTACTACTAGGGAGTAACCCCATGAAATACTCTCTTTTCCTTTTTCTCGGCAGCTGAAAAATATTCAGTAATATAGAACTGCCCTCTTTCTCCATAGCTGGGCGAAATATGCTTAAAATTATACAAATCAATATAGGAGAGAATCACTTGTTTATTGAAATAGGCATATTATATCGCTAGACCTCAGCATAGTCTATCATATTATGGTAAAATATTGATATGCAAAAATCCTTTACAAATACAGTCCAAATTCTTCGTAGTAGTCACTCTTTGTAGTCTGGATGATATGGCAAAGCTGTTGGAATGGTCCGAGGTTGAACAGTTCTATCCTCAATTTTCGTCATTTAAAACAGGCCTTCCAAGCATCCTATAGACCTATTATTTTATTTGGAGTGCGACAATGGTTATCCTGTGTGAGGTTAGCTCAATATTCATACCTATATTTCCATAATAACTAACACACTTACCCGATAACACTCAATCTGGCTAAAGTAAGTTGAGACCTTTGCACGAGTCGCGCGAAACAACTGAAAATCAGGTATAATAAGCCTTGCACAATCAATTCCTTTCGGTGAAATTATGGTTTGGAAAAATCTGAAGCAACGCAGTCTAGCAGATTCAATGCTGATTGATCACGATGCAGTGAAAGAACTCGACTCTGTTCATGAACTCATTGATTGGGCTCGTTTAGAGCATTATCTGAAAGATATACATTCAAGTGCTCGAGGCGAGAAGCCATGGCCGCCACTGCTGATGTTTAAGGAATCTCTGAACAAGTCTCATAAGTGTGAGATAATACAGCCACACAAACAAACAGTATTGTCGTATGAAGCAAATCACTTTCGCATCCGCAGAATACACCCATAAAAAAGTTA
>JASXSV010000064.1 GCA_030674915.1 Candidatus Endonucleibacter bathymodioli | reverse complement strand
CGCGTATGATTAGCAAGGAATTATCATGACCGAAGTATCTCTTCCTCCTGTTCAAATTGATTTTAAAAATACCACCTTGTTTAACAATGACCAGTATAAAGAAATGTACCTGCAGTCTGTAGTTCATCCTGATGCTTTCTGGCAAGAGCATGGACAACGGATAGATTGGTTTAAACCTTATAGCAGGATTCGTAAAGTCTCTTTTGATGAGCACAATGTTGATATTAAATGGTTTTATGATGGTACTACCAATGCCTCTTATAACTGCCTTGATCGTCATCTAAAAGAAAGAGCAGATCAAGTTGCTATTATCTGGGAGCCTGATGAAGAAGGTGAGTCAAAACAAATAACCTATCGAGAGTTGCATGAGCAAGTGTCTAGATTTGCTAATGCTCTGAAAAGTCAGGGTGTAAAGCGAGGTGATGTGGTAGCCGTCTATATGCCCATGATTATGGAAGTGGCTGTTGTTATGCTGGCTTGTAGCCGTGTTGGTGCAATACACTCTGTTGTTTTTGGAGGGTTTTCACCGGAATCTTTGGCCAGACGAATCATTGACTCTAAAGCAAAAATTATTGTCACTGTCGATGAAGGAAAACGTGGAGGAAAAATCATTCCTTTGAAAGCTAATGTTGATAAAGCCCTTACTAACCCAGGCACGCGAACAATCGAAAAAGTGATTGTTTTTCAGTATACCCATGGGGAAATTCAATGGCATAGTCATAGAGATGTAGTATGGCAAGATATCGTAAAGATTTCATCGCCTCATTGTGAGCCAATGGTAATGAATGCAGAAGACCCTCTATTCATTCTTTATACGTCTGGATCAACAGGATTGCCAAAAGGAATTTTACATACGACAGGTGGATATCTTGTTTATGCCTCAATGACTTATCAGTATGTATTCGACTATCAAGAGGGTGAAGTATTTTGGTGTAATGCAGATATTGGATGGATTACCGGTCATTCTTATGTTATCTATGGCCCATTACTGAACGGTGCAACTATTCTTATGCATGAAGGTGTGCCTAATTACCCTGAAAGTAATCGCATGAGTAAAATCATCGATAAACATCAGGTTAATATTCTTTATATTGCTCCCACGGTCATTCGTTCCCTCATGGCGGAGGGAAATAAGTCTATTAAAAATACTGACCGCACTAGCCTCAGGATACTAGGTAGCGTAGGAGAACCCATTAACCCTGAGGCATGGCATTGGTACTTGAAAACTATTGGCAAGGGGAAATCTCCTATTGTTGACACTTGGTGGCAAACAGAAACCGGTGGCATTATGATCACACCGATCTTGGGAGCCAGCGGTCTTAAACCCGGCTCTGCGATGCGTCCTTTTTTTGGTGTTCAACCGGCGCTTGTTGACAGTGACGGACGTATAATTGAAGGAGCATCGGAAGGCAATTTGGTTATCAAGGATAGTTGGCCAGGACAAGCAAGGTCTATTTACGGTGATCATAATCGGTTTATTCAAACTTATTTTTCTTCCTTCAAGGGGTTATATTTCACCGGTGACGGTGCACGTCGCGATAACGATGGTGATTATTGGATTACTGGTAGAGTTGATGACGTGCTTAATGTTTCAGGACATAGATTGGGAACCGCGGAGATTGAGTCGGCAATGAATGCCCACAGGAATGTTGCGGAAGCTGCTGTTGTTGGTTTTCCTCATAAGATAAAAGGTCAAGGCATTTGTATTTATGTCACGCTAAACTGTGATGTAGAGTACACCAACCCACTAAAAGATGAGCTGAAGCAATGGCTTAGAGAAGAAATATCTACCATTGCTACACCGGATATTATTCAGTGGGCCCCGAAATTACCTAAAACTCGTTCTGGTAAGATTATGCGCAGGATACTCAGAAAAATAGCTGCCGGAGAGCATGAGAGCTTGGGAGATATCTCAACACTAGCCGACCCCGGGGTTGTAAAATCTTTGCTTGAAAATCAAGGTGTACTTATGACCAGTAAAAACTCCTGACTTTGAAACTGTTATGCTTCACCCTTCGCTAATAAATCTCTGATTGAATCTCCAAAACCGAGTACAATAGCATTGCTATGGCAAACCGGTTATCCAAAATGAAACAACAAAGTTTTGCGTCGCTCAGCTACGCAGCTAAAAAACGCGAAACGCGAAAAGAGTTATTCCTTGAAAAAATGGAATCTTGTGTTCCCTGGGCAGCCTTTGAAGCAATAATTGAACCACATTACCCGAAAAGTGGACGTATTGGAGGGCGCAGCCGATCGGCCTGACCATCATGCTGCGTATTTATCTCATGCAGCAATGGTTTCAACTATCCGATCCGATGATGGAAGACGAGCGATATGAAATTGAATCAATGAGAAAATTTGCCAAATTGGAACTGTGCGAAGATCGGTTACCTGATGAAGCAACTATCCTGAAATTTCGTCACCTATTGGAGCGTAATCAATTAACTGACAAGTTATTTGCTGCGGTCAGTGAGCACTTAAAACTACACGGCCTTGCACTTCCAAAAGGCACCATGGTAGATGCCACATTAATAAGCGCTTCGTCCTCGACCAAAAAC
>JASXSV010000063.1 GCA_030674915.1 Candidatus Endonucleibacter bathymodioli | reverse complement strand
ATCACTAACTGTAACATCCTTCATGGTAAAATAAAAACATTCCCCAACAACACATCCGGCATAAGCTTTACTGTTTTATCCGTAAGATACTTGGAGAAAACCAGCCCGTGGTTACTATCATCGCTGAATATTGCCGTGACCAATGTCTTAACGCCCATACTAATAGTAGCGTTCTCTTCCATCTATCCCCAGAAATAAGTCCGTAAATTATTGCGTTTCCACCCCTACTGCTTATTATCAAGTGAAGGCCATCTCTGCTAAAAGAACTGACGATACCACGTACGTATGCTGTATAGTTGCTTGCTCACGCCATTTGTCTTTACTACAATCATCTTTCTTCGAATGTCTTCCGTAGATTTTTACCGTGCCATCGCGACTAGATGTCGACAGATGGCGGCCATTGGGGCTGAAGTTGGCTGTGGTTATCTTTTCTCATGCTCAATGTTAATGCAGGGGTTCCATCCATTCACCACAATAATCCTGTTCGTAGATTCTTATGGCGTTTTTGTCAAAAATTGTCATAACATAGCCACCATCAGGACCATGTATTATTGAGCTCTGCCACTGCGCTATCCATCCAAGCAGAATTGCCTATTAAGGGATGGTATATAATTTTATCTCTCACGTAATCAGCCTTACTCTTATCGTCTATTAAATCTGTATTACTTATCGCTTGATCAATAAAGTCACCAACTCTCTTTTTTGCATGACACTCATATACGTCATTTTTTAGTGCTTCAGGAATATCTTTTAGACGTTTGGGAGCTCTCTCTGTTAAAAATAAATTACTTATTTCTAAGCTGGAAAGCATGTCAAGATCAGCCCTCCATTGTTCACGATACATAACTGTTCCATTTTGTAGATTCTTATAAGTGTCACGCTCCATCTGCTCCTTGAATTCTTTAGCGGTAAGGATGATGGGTGCGCCGGTATTTGCATATACAGGATCTTCTTCAGAGACTATCTCAGGCTTACGGGATGTTTTAGGTTTGCTAGCTGCTTCCTTGACTTTACCGGCACTTGTAGCAGTATTAGACTGCAGTAGGCTTCGGATATAGCCATTATGCTTTACCACTGTATCAACTATTTTATACTGGGCTTCTGTCTGTATGGCACCATGCCTGGCAGTGCGAATACCTGCAACGAGACTCTCCGTAGACAATCTAGAAGTGTCTTTTGCGTTAGCGACAGCATCAACAGCCATAAATGTGCCTGTTTTCCCTACCCCTGCGCTACAGTGAATAGCTGTTGGGCCAGTAGAATCACCTCTCAGCTGATGATGCATATGCGAAATCTCTACCAACACCTCAGCGGATAGAACTCCATGGTCAGACCAACCTTTGCAGTAAATATGGGTATGGTCTTTGCCATCGATACTCACTTTTACTGTTTCAATAGTGACCTTTGAATTCGTGTTCAGTGTTTGAGTCGTCATGTCAAGCACTTTCAATGTATGATTGTTTCCAGCTATATCCCTCACTATTTTTTCTGACCCTGGCTTTAGATCCTCCTTGCTCACATAACTTCCTATACCATAACCTTTCGCCGAACCACCTTCAAAGGGCTCGGTTAAATTGACTGAGACCGGTACATTTTGCTCACTATACATGGCAAGCAAGCTTCCAAAGCTATCACTACCATTTTTCCTTGTCCCATCCTCAGCTTCTATGGCTTCGTGAGCAATAAATTTTTGTCCCAATAGCTCTACCTTATTTGCATGGAGCTGATGGGGAAAATTCTTGTCCTTGAATGTGACAGCAGATTTGTTACCTGCCCTATGAAAATCACCATAGCGTCTAAACATACCATTGTCAGCTTTCTCTTGATCCTTTTTGTCTATCCCACCGCCATTTGGAAGCAATTTAAAATTCGTTTTAAACCAACTATCGCCCATGTCAAAATTGTTCCATGAGGTTGAAGTTAATATATCTTCTGGCCATTCATGCCCCTCAATTTTACTTTGAAATTCTTTACTAGACTTCTCTACTTTTTCCGACAAACTAAGTGCCGAGACTGTGGCAGATGGCTTGCCTCCCGTCTTAGCTCCCGGCTTATCTACCGCATATTGCTGAGGACTAGAAGATTTTAAAATTTCGCCAAGCGCCCTAATTATGACTTTTGCCGGAACGTATCTTGCCTTTCTCTCTATCAATGCATCTTTAACGTCAGTAGATACTGCTTCTTCTTTCAATAGAGCATCAACAAGCTGCCCCTTTATGGACTGATAATTTTTTTTTTGCACCCACCTTTTCACAGTTTTACCAAATTTTGCAGCCACACTACTGGAATCTTTGGCCTGAAACTTCTCAAATTTTGTCTGCAGTTCTGCAATGCTGTTTTGACCTACTATCCCTGGTGGTATCATGCTTCTCTCCTTAGTTATCATCAAGATTATGGGTATTGTATAGTTCGCTGTTCTTAAACGACAAAATATTGGCTCGCATTTCTACTTCCTGACACCCTGACACCCTGACACCCTGACACCCTGACTGTTGCATTTCTGTATCGTTAGCACAAGACCTTTTTATTTTACAAAATACAAACCTAAATGTTATCTGAAATAAAAAATGCATACAACTAATATATTGTATTTATCAGCAAAAAAGGACGCTAATTTGATGCGCGGATTTTATCAATTATAA
>JASXSV010000021.1 GCA_030674915.1 Candidatus Endonucleibacter bathymodioli | reverse complement strand
CAACTTTGCAGCAGCAGTGCCTTAAACATCATCAGTGGTGGCCATGCCTTCTCACCTCGAGCACTTGAATGTATATCTTTCAGATGATGCTATATAAGCCAACCCAATCAATGAGCTCATGGACAGAGTCGAGTTCTTTCACTGCATCGTGATCAATCAGCATTGAATCTTCTAGACTGCGTTGTTTCAGATTTTTCCAAACCATAATTTCACCGAAAGGCATTGAATATGCAAGGCTTATTATGCCTTATTTTCAGTTGTTTAGCGCGACTCGTGCAAAGATCTCGATATATTTAATTATATCTGATATAATATGCATCTTATCTAACTTCCCTCTATATTTAAGGTGTATTTTCATGCAATATATAGCTAATACATTAAGGAAATATACAACTACATACGTCTTGTTTGTTATACTTTCTACCTTTATAAGCGAAAAAACGCTTGCTGAGCCTGTTAGCATAACAATTGATGATTGCCGTAAAATATATGCATACTTAAAAAACATACATGTGGATATTAGAAAGGAAGATCATCCAGTAGAACTAGTAAAACACATACATCACGTGTCCAAAAACATATTCATAAAAAAAAGACATAAACAAAAAGCAATAACATTGAAAGAATTACAGAATATATTCTCAAACACTGATACGCCTCCAAGTCTTCCTACAGGAACTGTACTGCCTTACAGACATATGGGATATACTTGGACATATACAGCCAAAAGAAATACAACGAAGAAATGCATACTTACGCTTAATTTTTTTCTGGAAATTCTACAAAAAACAGAAGAAGAAGGCTGCGCTAAAATGCATATGGCATTAAACTTATTTATGCGTACTCCGCACTTACAAAGGTTTATTACGCAGATAAAAGCTGAGTGTATGACTCACACTTCCATAGCAAGCACTCCATCTGTAGAGCAAGGACATCCACAAGTAGACACAGGCGACTCTCAGTATGGGAATACATCTGAAAATAATCCGCAACACGCACATCGCCCAGACCAACAGCAAGAAAACTTCATAACATCTCCTGCATATTCAATACCTGCAACGCTAAATATGGAACAGGATCATACAAATACTTCATCTCCGACAATAGCATGTACTGAGAAAACTACGGAGACGCAACCACTTCGCTTAGACCTGTCCTCAACAGCCGAAAAATATGCAAGCCTCAAGACTACTACTAAGGAACTTTCACAACAGATTGGAGCATACGACAAGGAACAGCATGAAAAGACACTGAATCAAAATAAATCTAATGAAAACAATTGTTTTTTTGGTGACATACCTAAATCATTGGCTGAAGACATCTCTATACTAGATATTGGCTACCAAAATGAAAATAAAATACCTGTGTCATGTCCAGAAAGTAAATGCACACCACCTCAAAGCGCAGACACACCGACACGAAAACACAAAGAAAACACCCATAGGGACGACTTCATCAAACAACATTACACCGTAGAAGCTACTAAACCTGACAAAACAGACAATAATATATCATCACACCCTTGTTATAAAATATCTATTCATAGTCATGATGACAAAAAATCTTTCCGGATAATGACTACAGAAGTAAAACTAGCTAATACAAAAAATGACATAGATAGAACAGAACTTGATTTTTTCTTTGCACCGCACCAGCCCCAGCCTGAACCAGAAAAAAACCACTATTCACAGCTAAGGACTCTTTTACCCAAGATGACCTATATACAAAAAACAGCTGTATTTGCTAAATGCGATGATCAAAACACAGAGACTGCATTTATAGTACGCATAAAGAAAGATGGGCAGTGCCTTAAAGAGATTATGCACACTTGTATAAACAGGAATAGTCATCCAGAAGGAAGAGTGCAATGTTCTTCCATCATACCAGTTAGATGCACAACAACTCATTTAAAAACTCAAAATACTGAAACATCTCAATTACCACAACATGTTCATACACTTGAACCACACTCTAAACTTAATAAACAGTTTTTAATAAATAAATATACCGTTATTTGTACTGCAACAGAAAACGATCTTCGCAATCAATTTACTATACCACCATACTCTGCTGATAGAGACACCGCCTATCAAAACACACATACAGAAAAACTGTTTGATAGTCATAAAAACTATCTGTCAATTGCTCAAATGACTTGCACTCGTACTAGTTGCAATAATCAAACTAATAATTCTGACTATTCCTGCCCTAATAAGAATGATGATGACGATATGGACTATACAAAAACCACTAATCAAGATATAATTGATACCGATTTCATTACAACAGCTGACCAATATAAAATTGATGATAAAGATACTGACGTCAACTGTAAAACAACAGTAAACATCTTAGAACCTTTAATAAACATAATATATTTTCTACCGTTGAATGCTAACAACCAACAAGATGTTAAAGATGCTATGCGCTTTTTATATGAAAATAGCGAGAAATAACTTTAATTAACAAAACACAGATGGACCAGAAAAGATTCAAACAAAAGTTCGGAACCTATAAGCCTATCGCTCCAGGTCTGATAAATTAGACAATCTTGCTCTCCCATCTTTTATTCTTGTAACAAAGACATACATGGTATTGGCGTTAAAATAAATTCATATGCATCCTTTCTAGCCCAACTATGCCGTATGTTTTATGAGACTTGCCAGATGAGTACTAGCCAGATGAGCACTAACACACTGAAGATAACGAGCAGTAGGTGGCAGTGGTGAGTTAAAAAATCAAACAACCTTACACATGCAAGAATGATATAAAGATATATTTCATAATATCTGGTATAATATGCACCTCATGTAACTTTATTAAGGTTTTTTTATGCGATATCTAGGCAAACTATTAAGAGAACATACAACCATATACGTCTTGCTAAGTATCTTTTCTATCTTTATAAGCGGAAAAACGCTTGCTGAACCTATTTCCATAACAATTGATGATTGCCACAAAATATATAAATACTTAAAAAGTATAAATGACCCTGCTAATAAAAAAAATCATCCCTCATTACTAGTAAGCCATATAGATGCAGTATCCAAAAAAATATTCAAACAAAAAGAACAAAAAGAACAAAGAATAGATTTTGTAGAACTACAGTTTATCTTCTCCCACACTCACAAGCACCCAAACCTTCCTACAAAAACTGTGCTGCCTTACACATATCAGGGTACTACCTGGCATTTTAAACCCAAAAGGAGCCTTAATCACAACAACATGAAATGGAAGATGAAATACATAATTACGCTTAATTTTTTTCTGGAAATTCTACAAAAAACAGAAGAAGAAGGCTGCGCTGAAATGCATACGGCATTAAAATTATTTATGAGTACCCCACAGTTACAAAGGTTTATTACACATATAAAAGCTGAGTGCATGCATCGCCATTCCATAGCAATCACGCCACCTGTAGAGCAATGGCATCCACAGGCAAACACAGGCGACTCTCAGCATAGGCATATATCTGAAAATAATCCTCGCCACGCATATCTGCCAGACCAACAGCAAGAACACTTCGCAACATCTCCTGCATCTTCAATATCTGCAACGCTAACTATGGAGCAAGATCATACAAGCACCTCACCTACTCCAACAGCATGTACTGAGAAGGATACAGATACGCAACCACTTCGCTTAGACCTACTACCCTCAACACCCCCCCCCAAGACTATTTCTCATAATCCCTCATCACAACCTGAAATATGCTACAAAAAAAAGAATGAAAAGACACTACATAAAAATGATTCTAGTGAAAAAAAATGTCTTTTTGATGAAATACCTGACCCATTGTCAGAAAACATCTCAACACTCAATATTGGAGACCAAAATGAGAATAAAACACCTGAATGTATACCTTCTCAAAGCACAGATATAACTTCTCAATGCGCATATACATCAACGCTAGAACACAAAGAAAACACAACCATAAAAGATATTTTATCACAAGAGAACGTAGCATCAACTACAATAAATATCCACAGCCTAGACAACACTTTAGAAAATTTATCTATTCATAGTCCTAATGGTAAAAATGTTTTCTCGATCATTTCCACAAAAGCCAAAATAGTTGATACAGAAAATATACTAGATAAAAACGAACTTGATTTTTTCTTTGAAAATGTTAGTGTTCAACCAAAAAAACTATGGGCAGATGATCATAAAAATCATTTAAGAGAGATTACCTATATACAAAAAATAGCTGTATTTGCTAAAGGAAATGATCAAAACACAAAGACAGAATTTAGGGTACACCTAAAGAATGATGATCAGTGCATTAATAAAATCATGTCCCTATGTAACACTAATACTCCAGAAAAAATAGCAAAAAAACATTTCATTATACCATCTACACACACAACAGCTCATTTGAAATATCACAATAATATAACATCTAAAACATCACAATGTTTTTATATAGTTGACCCACATACTGAATTGAATGTAGAGTTCTTAAGAAAGCGTTATTCCGTCGTTTGTGCTGCGGCAACAGATATTAGTCGGCATCAATTTTCTATGCTAGCCAAATCTCTGGATATAGATACCTCCCATGACAACACGTATGGAACAAAACTGCCAGACAATTATCTAGCTATTGCTAAAATGTGTTGCATTCTCACTAATTGGAAAGATGATATTGATATTGATGAAGATGAAGATGAAGATGAAGATGATTACAATATGGAAATTGAAGAGGCAAGAAATATTATCACTCAAGACATAAGTGGCATAAAATGTGCTTCACCAGCTGGTAAATATAAAATAATCAAGACAGATGATATCGTCAAAAGAACAAAATACTTAGACTTCTCCTCACCTGTAATTTACATAATACATGTTCTGGATTTAAGTCCAGATAACCAAGAAGACATTCAACATGCTATTAGTTTTTTAGAGCACAATTAGCGAGAAAGAACTTTAATAGCAACTAATATGATCCTTCCTGAAATGGAAGGATCATATTTTATTTTCATTTTTAGTAGTATAAAATTCTCATACTCCAACTGCCTGAGTCGCATTAAAACAACATTATAAAACCTCAGCATAACTCAACAAAGACAATTATATTCTGGAAAGTTTCTGCATGAAAAAAACTTTTACAACATATTATCACAAGCTATTAGTATCCGCCACTGAGTTAAACCAATCCAATTCTTCATAGCCCAGATGATACTGAATGTCCTGATCAAGAAAATCGGACACACTATCCCCGAATTCCACTGGCAGCTGACGACAGTGAGCGACAGTGGCGAGCTAAACATTCAATCTCACACATCCAAGGATGATGATATAAAGATATATTTAATAACATCTGGTATAATATGCACCTCATGTAACTTTTCCCTATAACTTAAGGTGTTTTTATGCCATATCTAAGCAATCTATTAAGAAAACATACAACCCGATACGTCTTGCTCATTATATGTTACATCTTTATAAGCGGAAAAACGCTTGCTGGAGATGTTACCATAACACTTGATGACTGCAAGAACATATATTCATACTTAAAAAACTTGAAGAACTCTGACCCTAACAGCACAGAACAACACCACTATATATTAGCAATGCACTTATATACATTATGCCTGAACATATTCAATAACAAACTACCTAAACAAGAAAGAATAAAATTCAAAGACTTAGAGGTTAGTCTATTACACGCTAATATCCTTCCATATATATCTAGAGACACTATAATTCCTTACACATACGGTGATCGTACCTTGACATTTATGGCTCATCATATAAATCTAAATCGAGAAAGCATACTTACGTTTAATTTTTTCCTGGGATTGATACAACTTCCAAAAGAAGTAGGCAGTGCTAAAATGCATTTAGCATTAAAATCATGTCTGGATACTCCACAATTACAAAGGTTTATTACGCAGATAAAAGAGGAGTTTATTCATCCCCCCTCATCAGACGGAAAAGATGGAATAATCACGTCTATTTCTCAGGATCACTCATCACAATCTGGAATACAACACAATGAGACCTTTGCACGATAACGCTGTATAAGCCCCACTATTAATTAAATCGTATTTTTTGAGGATAAAGCCTTAAAAAACACGATTTCAGTTCGAATATGCGCCATTCTAGCCATTTTACCCTTCATTTTCGATTTTCAGGCGCAACTTTCCTGCTGAATCGATAAACCTCATTTAATTTAGTGAGACCTTTGCACGATTATTCTTTTGCCCGCTGGCTTCATTCAAAACGTACTCAACAGATCATTTATAAGCATAAACTCTCTCTTTCGTGCGTTTTTCCTCACCAACGACAAATTATGGCTCGTGCAAAGGTCTCTTAGTAGTATAAAATTATCATATTTCAATGCCTGAGTCGCATTAAAAACAACATTATAAAACCTCAGCATAACTCAATAAAACAATAAAACAATAGAACCGCGGATTTTAGTCATAAGTGCGCCCTTAAAAATTTATGCAGCTAACGCCATTTCACTATAAATCTCATCAGGTGTTTTAAAGTCTAACAATTTTCTTGGTCTTTGGTTTAGTCGGTTTTGTATATCTAAAATTTCTTTGTCAGTGACATTATCCCAAGATTGTCTTTTTAGGCAAATATTGTCTTATCAAGCCATTATGATTTTCATTCAAGCCTCGTTCCCACGAGGAGTAAGGGTGAGCAAAATAGGTATCTACGTTAAGCTTTTTCTTGATTTTTTCATGAAAGGCGAACTCCTTTCCGTTATCAAATGTGATCGTGAGTAAGTCTGTTTGGTAAGGCTTGAGCATCGTTATAATTGCTTTCGTCACCACGTCAGCGTGCTTTGAAGGAATACGTTTTTACCAAATTTAATTTACTCACTCTTCCGTTAATGTAACCAGTACACCCTTGTGTCTTTTGCCAATTACAGTGTCTGCTTCCCAATCGCCTAAACGTATTTTTTGATCCACAATTCCAGGTCGATCATCAATGCTAACACGGTTTCGGATCTGGCCTCGTGCATCGGGCTTTCCTGTTCTTTGCTTATACTTCTTGTGCCGAAGATGTTGATACAAGCAACCACTCTCAGCTTTGTCCTCTCGAATAAACTGGTAAATCGTAGCGGGACATACAGAAGGTTGATTATCTCGTTTAAGGGCGTCCTTGTATTTGCTCAGGGCTCCACTGCTTACTTAGTCTGTCAGTAATTTTATCTTTCAGTTCAGCTACCATCTTGGTCGCTTGGGTTTCTGTTGATGACGTTCCTGCGCAAAATTATGTGCTTGCTTCGGGCGATAACCTCTAGCCCCTGTATTTCTAGCCAACTCTCTTTTAACGGTACTCAAATCACGCCTTAAGTCTTGGGCGATAATTTCATTTGAAACTCCTGCTTTTTTCTCTGACCAAATCTGGTATCTTTCTTCTTGAGTCAGGTGGGGTATAACGCTTATTCATAAGTGGTCTCACATTGGTTTTTGGTCGAACCGTAAGTGTACCCTCTGGCTCAACTTTTTCAATATGGCGCACTTATGACTAAAATCCGCGTTCTGTTATCAATATTTCGATCATCCAGCCATTCACTGTGCTTATTGCTGGAATAGGCACTATCCGCATAAACAGACGACTCTTCACCATCTAATAGCTCAGTGAAACAATTTGAATCGTGAACATTTCCTGCTGTGTAACCGCTCGACTTTATCAGCCCATCCTCATCGACATTTATGTGCGCTTTAAAGCCGTAGGTACTTTTACTCTTCCCGTCAGAACCTACTTTCACGTTCCACTTCGCGTCAGGATCCTGTGTTGAGTGCTTGTATTTATCCTTATTTGGGCGACACTGTTTAGCCTCAATTACGCTAGCATCAACAATACTGATACCTCCAGATTTAATATAAAGACCTTTATCTATAAGCTGGGAATTGATGTCTTGAAGCAACTTATCCATAAACAACAACTTATCGAGCGTCTGTCTAAATCGCCAAAAAGTACTGTGGTCCGGCACTGACTCTGAAATGTCGAGCGCAATAAATCGACGAAATAAAAGATCGCGAGCAAGTTGTTTCTCTAGGGCCGAATCGCTTAATTTATACCAACTTTGCAGCAGCAGTGCCTTAAACATCATCAGTGGCGGCCATGCCTTTTCGCCTCGAGAACTTGAATGTATATCTTTCAGATGATACTCTAAGCTAGCCCAATCAATGAGTTCATAGACAGAGTAGAGTTCTTTCACTGCATCGTGATCAATCAGCATTGAATCTGCTAGACTGCGTTGTTTCAGATTTTTCCAAGCCATGATTTCACCGAAAGGCATTGATTACTCAAGGATTATTATACCTGATTTTCAGTTGTTTAGCGAGACTCGTGCAAAGGTCTCATAGTATAAGCTTCATGTAAACTGCTTCTATATTTAAGGTTTTTTATGAGATTTTTAGGTAACAGATTAAGTAAAGATATGGCAAAATACGTCTTATTATGTGCATACTATATTCTTATCAGTGAGCAAACGTTTGCTGCGCCTGAGACCATAACAGAGGAGAATTGCCGGAGTATTTATCTACACTTAAAAAACCTAAATAATCCTAATGACGAAAAGACTCCCGGAGAACAACTATTAAGCTACTTAAGTAAATTATGCACTAAAATATTCGATAAAAACTTACCTAGAAAAGAAAAAATTAAAAGAAAATATCTATATCCAGTTCTCTCAAACTCTAACATGTATCCACAGCTTTCTGAACGCACTATAATGGCTTACACATACAAGACTAATTCCCATCCCACCACCACGATACGTGCCTCATCACCTCCTAATAAACGCAAGAAACACATAGTTACGATTAACTTTTTCTTGGTCTTGCTACAAAAAGAAGAAGGCGTTGCTGCAATGTTTCAAACATTACAATCATGCATGCATAATAAAAAATTACACATGTTTGTTAAACGCATAAACGAAGAGTGTTTACCACTCTATTCCATAGCACGCGTCCTACCTTTAGAGAAAAAGTGTCTACAAGCAGGCACCGGCGACTCTCTGCATGGGCATACATCTGAAAATCATCTACCTTCCCCCCAGCCCACACAACATCCAGTACCGCAGCAAACACACTCCTTAGAAATTCCTACACTTACAACACCTCAACGGCTAACTACGGAGCAGCATTATCCAAACACTTCATTACCTCAGGATACGGATACGCATTCAACTTACCTGGACCTGACTTCAACAGCAAAGAAAGATGAAAGCCCTAAAGCTATTACTCCGACACTTTCACAACAGCCTGGAACATATGACACAGAACCATATGAAAATGAATTTAATGGAAAAAAACATCTTACTTACTCTACACCTCACTTATTGTCTGAAGACATGGCTAGACTCAATATTGAACACCTAAATGGAAAACACAAAGAAAATACAACTATAGAAAATGATTCATCAAAAGATAACGAAGTATTATCTACAATAATTTACCACACGCTAGACCGTGGAAAATTAGACACTTTATATCCATTAGCAGTTTATAACCCTGATGGTAAAACTGATTACCAGATAATTTCCACAGAAGCCAAACTAGTTGATACAAACAATGACCTAGATAGAACAGAACTTGATTTTTTCTGTGCACACGCCAACCTAAAGCCAGAAAAAGTATGGTCTGATAGCCTGAAAAAGCGTTTAAGAGAGATTACTTATATACAAAAAATAGCGGTATTTGCTAAATGCAAGTGTCAAAATACAGAGGTTGAATTTATGGTACACCTAAATAACGATAAGCAGTACATTCAAAAGATTATGGATATTGCAAAAAGAAGTGCAGAAAAACGTTTCCTCGTACCATCTATACACACAACAACTCATTTTAAAACCACACATACTGCAATATCTAAAATATCACGATGCTTTTATATAGTTGAACCACGTCCTATATTTAGCAACCAATTCTTAATAAATAAATACCCAATTATTTGTGCCGCGAAAGTAAAAACATACCTGAAACCATTCTCTATACAACCATGCTCTGTGTATATAGATGCCACCTATAAAAACACTCATGAAGAAAACCTATTTGATAGTCATAAAAACTATCTAGCCATTGCTCAAATGGCTTGCATTCGTACTAATTATAACAGTCAAATAGATCCTAGTGAAGATGCTACTGTAGATTCTCAACCCCTTAATCAGAACAATGAGGATGAAGACCAGGAAACTGACGGAACAATTGGTACCGTTCGTACTACAACAGCGGGCCTATATAGAACAGACGATGCAAACACTGCAGACACTATCGCAGACTCTATTATCAAAAAAACAAAATACTTAATCGTATTCGTACCTGTAATTTATATAATATATTTTCTAGACTTGGATGCTAATATACAAAACATTCAATTGGCTATACGTTTTTTAGGTGAAAGTTAGCGCGAAAGAGTTTGAAGTAGCAACTATATCCTGGGAAAATTCCGGCATGAAAAAACACTTTACAGCACAGCCCAAACTATTCAGATCAGCCTCTAACTTAAAAATCATCCAATTTTTCGTAGCTTAAATAATACGTAATGCTCTGGTCGAGAAAACCGAATACATTATTTTCTGCAATTCTTTACTGAACAATTGAAAAATCATTATTTGATTCGATTAGTGTAAGCAGGTCTAGCTTGTAATACTTAATGTAAGCTCTAACATCATTCTTCATATGTTCGCGGAAGGTTCGCGGAAGGATTGATGAATATTTAGTCATGCTAAGCTACAGAAAGCGCCTTCTTCGACTACGACCAGCAAACGCCAACATCGGACATTGACTATCGTACCCCATAGCTCTAGCAACATAGATAGCGCACACTTGTGTATTGAGACCATCTACCACTGTGAAATATTAGCCCATCCGGTAGCTTACTAAACTTGTAATCCATCATTAAGAAGAAGCTTTATTACAATTTTCTCTCATTAGTCTATAGAAAGATAATATAGCCCATGACTGCAACTTATTAAAAGATACCCTAACCTTGTGCAGATGTTTTAAGCATAAAGTCCGCAACTCTGCTATTGGAGCCTTTAACTGACACACCCACATTTTTACCAGCAAACTTAAGTTCACCGACACCAGGAGCATTACCTAGTCGCAAACGAACAGAAGATGGCACTTCCATATCCAGCTCAGAACCAGCTTTCTTTAACCCAGAAATCAGTACTCTATCATTCATGTCATACAGCTCTACCCAACAGTCTTCATCAAACAAAATATAGAGCCTTGTCACTTCTTTCTGCAAAGGCGCAGGTATTAATACCTCCATCTCCGCGTCAACACTGTCAACTGTAACTTTTACTACATCTAGTACTTCCTGAGACTCCCAGCTATTTTTATCAGAAACAGCCTCACCATTTTGGTCCCCATGTGAGGCAGAATCAAGCGCTAATACTTCTAATGCTTCTGATGCTTCTGATGCTTCAAGGTCAACTGAAATTTGAGAGTCATCAGAAATGGATACATTGTTATTTTTATGCCACCAAAAATAACAACCTGAAACAATTATAGTTATTAATCCCAGCGTGATAGAGTATCGTATTAAAAATGAGGAATGGCCCAGATCCAGCGTCAACCTCTTAGTCTGTTTCAACAAAAGCTGCGGATTTTCTTCTGCTTCCAAACAAGCATTTAAACTTATAGCTAGCTGATCTCCGTCTAGCCCCATCATTTTTGCATAGCTCCTAATGTATCCTCGAACATATGCCAACGCAGGAAGCTTTTCAAACTGGCCTTTCTCTAAAGCCAAAATATAAGCATCCGTAGTTTTCAAATAAATAGCAATATCTTTTACAGATAACCCTTTCTTTATTCTGGCAGCAGTCAGAATTTCCCATGGCGTTTGCTCCATGCGCACCTCGCAGTCTTTATCATTCCCTCTTTCAGTATTCATTCTCTGCCCTGACTTCGATATTCTCGATATTCCTTAGACTGTGGATACATCTTCTCCAGCTGAAGACCGTAACTAGCAGCAGCATTTCTGTCGGCGTTTTTACGGGCAAGTTGAACCCCTAGCCATAAACTTCTAGAGTTTTGATCTGACTGTTTTGCAAAAATTAAATAGTGTGACCATGCCGAACGGTATTCACCATGCTGATGCAAAATATAGGCTAGTTCTAATCGAGCAGTTATCAATTTTCCATTCAGCTTTAGTGCCTTGATAAAGTGATACTTTGCCCTCTCGTTCCTGTTCTGTTTCTGCGCAACAATACCCATATTTTCATAAGCTCTACTGCGCTTGTCATAGAAAAGATTATTTGCCGCCTGTGAAAAATACTTATACGCCTCATCAAAACGCTCTTGAGAAAAGAGAAATGCACCATAATTATTTTGCACATCAGCAGCATCAGAATTATAGTTAAGTGCCTTTTTGAAAGCCTTTTCTGCCTCTTTATTTTCACCCCCAAGCTGGTAAACTAAGGCCAACATACCATAAACATCAGAAGAACGTGGGGTGATCTTCAATGCTCTCTGAAGTGGTTTAAGCGCTTTCTCTACATAGCCTTCCTCAATATATCCTTTAGCCAAGTTCAGATAGTTACCTGCAGCTTGATCCTGTCCTTCAGAGTAGTGCTTAGAATTGTTACTGCAGCCTACCAACAACACCCCTATAACAACAAGCAATAGTCCCCAATTTAAAGCCATAAAACTCCCCCTTTATATGATTATGCAGGTATCATATTATCATTCGGCATCTTTATCCCCGTATCCAGCTGTCTAACTGCAATATATCGTGCACTTCTTTTCGTTATATCATTAACTAATCCAACCAACTGACCACAAGCTGCGTCAATATCATCTCCACGAGTCTTGCGGACAGTGGCATTAAAACCAGATTTCTGTAACGATTCTTGAAAACGTCTAATTGCATTACTACTTGGACGTTCATAGCCAGAATAAGGAAAAGAGTTAAAAGGAATCAAGTTTATTTTACAAGGCACATTTTTCAATAGTACTACCATTTGCCGAGCATGTTCTTCCTGATCGTTCACGCCAGCTAGAAGCACGTACTCAATGGTAACCACGCGACTCTTATCAGCCAGTCCGTTCATATATCCAACCGCCGCATCAAGCAATTCTTCCAATGGATATTTTTTATTGATAGGCACTAACTGATTTCTCAGAGCATTATTGGGAGCATGAAGAGAAATAGCAAGAGATACATCAGACACTGAACCCAACTTTCTTAATGCTGGCACAACACCAGATGTACTCAATGTTACCCGACGCTTCGATAAGCCGTAACCAAGATCATCCATCATCAAATTCATGGCATCAACAACACTATCAAAATTAAGTAAAGGTTCACCCATTCCCATCATAACAACATTTGTGATAGCGCGCCCCTTCCTGGCAGGAAGATTGCCAAAGTGCTTAGCCGCAATCCATACTTGTCCGATAATTTCTGCAACAGTCAGGTCGGAACTAAACCCCTGCTTACCCGTAGAACAAAAACTACAATCAAGGGCACAACCAGCCTGAGAAGATACGCAAAGAGTACCACGCCTACCTTCAGGGATATACACCGTTTCTACATGACTACCACTACCAACACAAATTACCCACTTACAAGTACCGTCTTCTGACAAAGAGCTACTAACCACCTCCGGACCAGTGATTTCAGCGATAACATTCAAACGATCACGCAACTCTTTGCTAATGTTGCTCATTTTATCAAAAGAGTCAACACCATTATGATGAACCCACTTCAAAACTTGCCGAGCACGGAACTCTTTCTCACCAATACCAAGAAAAAAAGACTCCATTTTTGCCCTAGATAAACCTAGCAAATTGGTTTTAGTACTCACCAATTCTTCTGACATGTTATACCCATTTTCATTGAAGGCGTGAGTAGGCAACAAGCGAGTGAAACATCATGAGCCTATGAGTAGGAGCCTTGGAAGCGATAGCAGTCAACAATATTACACCTTCAAGATAAATGAGTATATATCCATACCTAGAAATCCCCAGATACATCTACAGTCTCTGATAATCAATCAACTACCGTGCTCTAGGATAAATTACAGACTGCTCAAAGAAGTAAGCTACCTCTCGCTCGGCAGAAGCAGAAGAATCAGAGCCATGAACGGCGTTTTCATCAATAGTTGTCGCAAAGTCCGCCCGTATAGTTCCTGCCTCCGCTTCTTTTGGATTAGTAGCCCCCATCAACTCCCTATTCTTTAAAATGGCATTCTCTCCCTCTAGTACAGATACCACCACAGGGCCAGAAATCATAAAGTCAACCAAAGCTCCAAAGAAAGGACGTTCCCGATGCTCTGCATAAAAACCCTCGGCCTGCTCTCTGGAAAGATGCAGCATTCTGGAGCCAATAACGCTCAAACCTGATTTTTCAAATCTCTGAATAATCTCGCCAATTACATTTTTGGCCACTCCATCAGGTTTGATAATCGACAATGTACGCTCAACAACCATTGAACTCTCCGTTTTTATCTTAAATAAGCCGTAAGGTGTGGAATCTTATGAACAATTACCATTAGATCCGTGAGTAGCCTAGCTAAGCTCCATGAGCCTAAGAAAATAGGCGATTGAGAACAGTCAACAACCTCACACCTTTAATAGTAACAAGTAAAGACCCATAAAAACACTTGATAGCATAGCATCAGCTCCACCAATCGGCAGAATATCACCTCTAACACCCACTATTAGCCACCCAGTAAAACACTATAACTGCTACCATTGAAGGTGTTATGCCCAATCCATTACTCACCCTCTTCTATCCAAGCCATTTGAATAGCTTCAAGAGTTTTTTCACCGCAATGACTAGGATCATCATCAAACTCATCCAGAGCCAACACCCAGTTACGCAAATCAACGAAATTAACAAGTTGAGGGTTCTGGTCTGGAAAACTGACAGCTAGTTCAATCGCTATATCTTGCACATCAGTCCACTTTAAACTCATAATTATTTTCCCGAATCACCTGTGCTTAATTCCCTTTGAAGGGCTTAGGTTATTAACTATTTCCACTTATCCCAATTACCTATTACCTATTACCTATTACCTATTACCTATTACCTATTACTCGTAGGCTCACTGGGATTAAATCGTTTTATAGCCTCATACCTTCAATAAAAACTAGTATATACCCACTCCCATTGAAGGTGTGGGGCTGTTGGCTGCTCTCACTCACCCAAACCCTCTACTACTTTAGACCATGGGGATTCTTTCATTTATCGCCTACGAACCCTCAATGGAAACGGTGCAGTCATCAGTGACGCTCTGATACCTGATTAAGTGTATATCTAGGAATCTCTACCACAAGATCTTCATCACTTACCACTGTTTGGCAGCTTAGACGGGATTCAGGCTCAAGCCCCCATGCCTTGTCCAGCAAATCATCTTCCAGCTCATCCGCAGCATTCAAACTCTCAAATCCTTCACGCACAACCACATGACAGGTGGTGCAGGCACATGCTTTTTCACAAGCATGCTCAATCTCAATGCCATTTTGCAGCGCTGCATCACAGACAGTTACCCCCGGTTCCACATCAAAAACTGCCCCTTCAGGGCAAATGTCTTCATGGGGAAGAAATACTATCCGGGTCATATCATGAATCCTCAAAATCATCAATTCTTTGTCCTGAAAGAGCCCGCCGAACACCCTGATTCATACGGCGAGCAGCAAACTCTTCACTTGTCCCGTTTACTCGCTTAACTTCAGCCATGATCACATCAGCACTTCCTGAACTTCTTACTAAACGCAATTGCTTAACGTCATCCTTCAACAACTTTCTCTCTTCTACCGAAAGCAACTCTTTACCATCTTTATCCAACGCAATCACTAACGCATCAATCATCCGGTCTGCTTCAACTTCCTGCTCTTTCAAGAATCTATTATCTCGGTCATCTCCGGCATACTCATGAGCTTCTTTTATCATTCTAGAAATATCATCATCACCTAGACCATAAGAAGGCTTGACCTGCACACTACTGGTAACACCAGTTGACAATTCTTTTGCCGTAACATTCAGCAAACCATCCGCATCCACTTGAAAGACAACCCTGATTTTCGCAGTGCCCGCAGGTAATGGAGGAATTCCTTTCAATTCAAACTGTGCCAGAGACCTATTATCCCTAACCAGATTTCTTTCACCCTGAAAGACATGCACCTTCATTGCTGTTTGCCCATCCCTTGCAGAGGTGAACTCTTGAGAGCTATTGAAAGGTATAGTTGTATTCCTATGGATGATTTTTTCCATTACCCCGCCCATGGTTTCCAAACCAAGAGATAATGGAATAACATCCAGCAACAACATGCTATCGCCCAATAGATTGCCAGCAAGTACATCAGCTTGTAGTGCAGCACCAATAGCCACCACCCGATCAGGGTCTATAGTTATTAATGGCTGGCGACCGGCAAATTCTGCAACCTGCGCCCTAACTCTTGGTATCCTAGTGGAACCTCCCACCATTATCACTTCCAAAATATCAGAGGTTTTCATCTCAGCATCACGTAATACCCCTTGGAAAACATGAATGGTTCTATCCACCAGCGGATCAATAATACTGTTGAACTGTTCTCGGGAAATTTTACCAGACCATTGCCTAAACGTGATATCAATACTTTCGCTGTTTGTCAGAGATTCCTTGACACTACAGGCCAGCATAATGACTTCACGTAACTCTTCATTACTCAAGTGCTGTCCTACACATCCCGACTGCTCAAGAATCCACTCGCTCAATAGTCTATCTAAATCATCACCGCCCAGTGCCGTATCCCCACCCGTGGCAAGCACTTGGAAAACTCCTTTCTCCAGATTCAGAATCGTAACATCAAAAGTGCCACCACCAAGGTCATAAACCGCTATAACACCGTCGCTATCATCAATATCAGCATCCAAGGCATAAGCTATCGCAGCAGCTGTCGGCTCATTTAGCAAACGATAAACATTAATACCCGCAAGCTTGGCTGCATCTTTGGTAGCCTGTCGCTGAGCATCATCAAAATATGCAGGAACAGTAATAACTGCACCGTCAAGTGCTCCACCCAAAGACTTTTCCGCTCTAGCAACTAATACTTTAAGGATTTCTGAAGAAACCTCTACCGGGCTTACAGAACCACTACTAGTTTCAATAAACGGCATTGAGCTTGATACGGTAGAAAAATGATAAGGCATAATACCACCCATCATTTTAAGATCTTCAACTCCTCGACCCATCAAACGTTTGACAGAGATAATCGTATTCAGAGGATCGCAACTTACTTGATCGAGGGCCAAGCGACCCACCTGGCGCTCTCGCTCCCCATACCAAACAACAGAAGGCAAAATATGCCTCCCCTGCTCATCTTCAAGAGTAATTGCCGACCCAGAGAGGACAGTGGCAACAAGGGAGTTTGTCGTGCCAAGATCAATGCCTATAGCTCTTTTTTGCCGACGTGGTTCATGACTCTGTCCTGGTTCGGAAATCTGCAGCAACGCCATTTCTACCTCTGATTCACCAAAAACAAGTGCACTAAACACAACCAGGAGCAACCCCAGTATATTCATCTCTCTGAGAGACTCATCGATTCATGTAGCCACTTAACCAACTAATTAGCTTTCAGAACATTTAAAATAAACGTTCTTACCGCTAGCTATACCAGTTATCATTGAAGAGATATGTATTCATTCCCAAAAAAGAAGTTTGGCATTCTAATCAAATAGCTCAAATTCTAACTGTTTTAGCTTTTTCGTCACCTTCTCAATAAACTGCATCTTACACACAATCAACACAGCCTGATCCAAAGCTTCTATGCCACCCTGCTGCCATAGACGGATAAATTCCCCAGAAAGCTCTGCCGTAGAAGCCGCCACCTGACCCATTAGGTTTTTCAGATCAACCCCAGAATTAGACTGTTTTGAGAGTTCAGCTACCGCCTCTTGCAGATCCATTTGTTCCATCAAAAAAGCCGGATCCTCTACCATACTCTGCTCTACACCCACCTGACGCCCTGACAACTGGAGCATATAGATATAACGACTCAAGGGCGATTTAAGTACTGAGTACGCCTCATTAACATAAGCTGCATATTGCACCGCCAACGTTTGCTGTCGATCAGACTCGCATGCAAACCGGTCGGGGTGAACAACCTTCTGAAGCTCTCTGTATCTTCGCGTCAATTGGCCAGAGTTCAACTCACATGACACAGGCAATTGAAAAAGTTCAAAATAATTTAGTGTGATATTCACTCTATACTCATGCCAATTTAAATCATTCGAGCTATCCACAACCTACTTACCACTCAAAGCATGAGTGCAAGCAAAAAACATGACTCTATACACCCCTTCGTTAAAGTCGTGAGGTTGCTGACTACTCTCTCTTTCAATAATGACGAGCATAGTACGGTAATAAAAGTAAATACTTGCCTGTCTCGCTACTGCATTCATCTTCAGCCAATAAGTCAAATATTGAAGCTTTCACCACAACCGCACTCACTAGCAACGTTGGGATTATTGAACTGAAACCCTTCGTTTAAACCTTCCTTAACAAAATCCAGTTCAGTTCCGTCCATATACACTAAACTTTCAGCGTCCACGAAAATCTTCACACCTTCATCATGACAAAACACCATGTCTCCTTTCACTTGCGCATCAGCAAACTCAAGGACATATCCCATTCCAGAGCAGCCCGATGTCCTTACCCCCAAACGAACCCCTACGCCCTTCCCTCTTTCAGAAAGCTGTTTTTTAATATGTTTGGCTGCCGCCTCTGTCATGGTAATTGCCATCACCTACTCCAACAACTAAAAATTTATCACCTCGCTATTCCCATTTCTCCTTGAAGGCGAGAAGTTATTGACCACTCACACTCACCCCAATCAATGACTAACCGAGGAGCGCCGGCTGTTCCGCCTCCATAATTACTTAAAAAATGCCTTATAGCTTGGATTATCTGACAGCCTGTTTACTACGATAATCTTTAATGGCTGCTTTAATGGCATCCTCCGCCAGCACAGAACAGTGAATTTTAACCGGTGGCAAAGCAAGCTCCTCCGCAATATCCGTGTTACGAATTACACTAGCCTCCTCCAGAGTTTTACCTTTCATCCACTCCGTAGTTAATGAGCTTGATGCAATAGCAGAACCGCAACCATAGGTTTTAAAACAGGCGTTTTCAATAATCCCTTCGTCACTCACCTGAATCTGCAAGCGCATCACATCACCACATGCGGGCGCACCCACCATGCCAGTACCTACCGAAGGAGAATTATGATCAAGCTTTCCTACATTACGGGGATTTTCGTAATGATCTATTACCTTTTCGCTGTAAGCCATTTTAAGCTCCTCTCAAATCCACCTCTCAATGTGCAACCCACTGAACTGTTGTCAGGTCGACACCATCTTGATACATGTCCCACAAAGGAGACAGCTCTCGTAGTTTATTCACTGCATATATGACTTTTTCTGCTGCATAGTCCACTTCTTCTGAAGTCGTAAAGCGACCAAAACTAAAACGCAGAGAACTATGAGCTAACTCATCACTTAAACCCAATGCACGTAAAACATAAGAAGGCTCTAAACTAGCGGAGGCACAGGCTGACCCCGATGACACAGCCAAATCTTTTAAAGCCATAATCAGAGACTCACCTTCAACAAACGCAAAACTGATATTCAAATTACCAGAAACACGATGTTCAAGACTGCCATTAACATGAACTTCTTCTATATCAGAAAAATGATCAAGAAAACGCCGCGCCAAAACTGCCAATCGCTCACTTTCAGACGCTGCCTCTTCAGAGGCTATGCGACAGGCCTCCCCCATACCAATAATCTGGTGAGTAGGCAGCGTTCCTGAACGCATACCCCTTTCATGGCCACCACCATGCATTTGAGCTTCTAGACGAACCCTTGGCTTGCGACGAACATAAAGAACCCCTATACCTTTAGGCCCATACATTTTATGCCCAGAAACTGATAACAGATCGACGTTCATAGATTCCATATTCAGAGGCAGCTTACCAACGCTTTGAGCTCCGTCAACATGAAAGACTATTTTGCGAGCACGCGCAATTGCACCTATAGCCTCAATATCATTAATAACACCAATCTCATTATTAACATGCATCAGACTAATCAGAATAGTGTCATCCCGTAACGCCTCAGACACTGACTCAGGCTGAATAATGCCTCCCTCACCGGGATCAAGATAAGTGACCTCATACCCTTCTCTTTCAAGCTGACGACAAGTATCAAGAACGGCCTTATGCTCAATACGGGAAGTAATAATATGCTTGCCTTTTTTCCTATAAAAATGTGCAGCACCTTTAATAGCTAAGTTGTTTGCCTCCGTGGCACCAGAAGTCCAAACAATTTCCCGAGGATCAGCATGAATCAAATCCGCAATCTGACGACGAGCCTTTTCAATGGCCTCTTCTGCCTTCCACCCAAACGCATGAGAACGAGAAGCCGAGTTTCCAAAAGAACCTCCAGCACCCTCAGCAATTAGGCACTGACTCATTTTTTCTGCAACTCTAGAATCCACAGGAGTGGTAGCCGAATAATCGAGATAAATAGGTAACTTCATCAGATACTTCTCCAAACACTATGCGTTTCATTAAACCAGCCTACAAAATAGTATCTTGGCCACTCTTTACAACAAGCCCTTCGGTCAACCATTGCTGATCCTGCCGACAAGAGATACTGTGCACATCTGATCTTGACATCAGGTCCGCCAAACTGATACCACTCAAAAACGCATAGATCTGATGCCCCAGGTCATGCCATAAATGATGAGTCAGGCAGGTCATGCCCTGCTGGCAGTCACCTCTCCCAGCACAACGGGTGGCATCGACAGACTCATTAACCGCATCAATAACCTCCGCAACGAAAATTTCACTGCAATCTCTGCTCAGTAAATAGCCGCCCCCAGGCCCTCTTACACTAAAAACCAGCCCACTACTCCTGAGTTTAGAAAAAAGCTGCTCAAGATAGGATAGAGAAATTCCCTGTCTCTCAGAAATATCCGCCAGCCCAATAGGATCCTGCTCGAAATGAAAAGCCATATCTAACATAGCAGTTACAGCATAACGCCCCTTTGTGGTTAATCGCATGCCTATTTCTCCACTTCACGCACAAGCCTAACTTTATTTCTACTCACCAAAGTCCGTGATATGCAACGGTACTTCATCGTCAGTTAATTCTTAGTTAGAAGTCACACTCCAAGCCATCCACACAACAACATCATGAGTATCATAAGCGAAGAGTATGGGATACCCGATAAAAATGGTCAACAATTATTTCTACCTATACCAGTTACCATTGAATATATAGGCGACAAACAAGCGCAGCATATGAGCCAGCGAGTAGTAGGTAATTAGGCAATAGGTACTTAGAGTGAGTGAGAACCATCAAAAATCTCACATCTACATGGGGATGGATATATAACTTACAAACAAACCATAGCTTATGACTCCTTTTTTAAACACCTCTGAGTTTCTGAAAGAATGCCTCGGAGTATCGCCAGTTCAACTCGGTCAGGACGAATACGTCCATAAAGCCGTCGAAGTTTGGCCATGATTTTTTCGTGACTACTGTGTTCTAGAAAGCCAATGCTCTGTAATACTTCATATAAATGCCGGTAAAACCTCTCCATATCACCCATAGTAGCCAATTCATGACTGCGAGATTTCGGCAAAACAACAAGCTCCGCCTTTAACAACCAGCTCATTCTCAGTTCGTAACACAATACCTGAACAGCCGACCCAAGATTTAATGAGCTAAACTCTTTATTTGCTGGAATATGTACCTGTAAGTGGCAATGATATAACTGCTCATTAGTCAACCCCCTGTCTTCCCTACCAAAAACAAGAGCAACCGAACCACAAGATAGTTCTTTTAGAATTGCATCCGCGCAACCACGGGGATCCATCAACGGCAAAGAAACACCCCGCACCCTAGCACTAGTACCTACAACAAACTGACACCCAACAACAGCTTCCTCGAGCGTTGAAACCACCACTGCCTGATCAAGAATATCATCCGCACCTGAAGCAAGCGCTTTAGCTATATCGGAAGGGAAGTCATCTGGTTCAACTAAATAAAGATTGCTTAACCCCATGGTTTTCATGGCCCGCGCAGCAGCACCAATATTTCCTGGATGAGATGGGTTAACCAAAACAATGGAGAGATCATTAAACACTTCGGACACCATAACCTATGTACAATACAACATGTGGCAAATAACAGTATTCATTACTCTTAAGAGTAATTAGCTTGGCGACTATCGGTTTATTGCCAGCAAACTGATCCATGGAAGATGCTATTAAATCCAAACCAAGAGATAATTCCAGCATAACTTAAGCCTTGAATTACGCCATGAGGCACAACTAGTTTTGCAGATAACTAAGTCGTTCAAAAACGTCGAAAGACACATATAGAACGATTAAGGCTAATATCAAAGTTACGCATTAGGGACGTTGTTTGCTGCGTACTTTAGAAACTTATTCCCACGATACCTAATAGAGCACCTATGGATATTCGATATTTGCGGCTTCGTTTCCAATCCATTGACGCAGACTCAAGATCAATTCATCTCTAGGATTCACCTTCCACTGATCTCCAAGAATAATACTAGCGCTAGCGTCTTCACCGCAATATTTAACATGGACAGGCAACTGCCCCGTATGCTCACCCAATATTTGCGCCAACCGGACAGAAAGTTTTTTGTCTACTTGCTTCGCTGACAACTGCAACACCAGGCTTTTTGCATAATGACCACGGGCATCTTCCAATTTCATTATTTTCTTGGCTCGAATCTTCATTCCTCCGGAATAGTCATCGTTACTAATTTCACCCTCTACAAATAATACGGAATCTTTCTGAATCAATGATTGATACTCAACAAAAACACCAGCAAAAACGGCAATCTCTATTCGCCCAGTTCTGTCATCCAGAGTCATAAATGCCATTTTATCACCCCGCTTATTCTTCATAAAGCGTAGATCCACAACTAGTCCAACTATATTCTGACTATCCCCACGAGCAGGCTGAAGGTCTTTTATTCGATTGCGGATGAAATGTTTTATTTCTCCCTCATAATCATCAATTGGATGACCTGTCAAATAAAGCCCAAGCGTTTCTTTCTCACCCAACAACCGGACTTTGTTCGACCAAGGCTGAGCATCCAAATATTTATCATACACATCTTTCCTACCTGCATTAGCCAGCTCACCAAAAAGATCAGAATGTCCAGACCTAAGACTCCTAGCAGTTTGCTCCGCAGCTTTTACAGCCTCCTCTTGGCTCGCATCCAGAATTGCACGACTATAACTTGGATTCCCTATTCCTTTTTCCGATGGCCCTAGCAAGTCTAATGCGCCGCAACGAATCAGCGCCTCAATAGTCCTTTTATTAATCTTCTTTAAATCTACACGCTCACAGAAATCAAACAGATCAAGAAACACCCCTCCCTTACTCCTCGCCTCAACAATCGCTTCGATGGGACCCTCCCCAACACCCTTAACTGCACCAAGTCCATAAACAAGAGATCCTTCTTTAGTAACAGTGAACATATACTCGCCACTATTAACATTTGGGGACAAAACAATTAACCCCATACTTCTGCTTTCTTCAATAAAGGTCACGACCTTATCGGTGTTCTGCATATCAGAACTCATAACCGCAGCCATAAATTCAGCAGGATAGTGAGCCTTTAACCATAAGGTCTGGTATGAAACCAGTGCATAAGCAGCGGAGTGCGATTTATTAAAACCATAACCCGCAAACTTCTCTACCAGGTCAAATATTTTCATAGACAGTTCAGCATCTACGCCATTTTTCGTTGCGCCCTCTTCAAAAATAGTTCTCTGACTGGCCATTTCCTCAGGTTTTTTCTTACCCATCGCTCGGCGCAACATATCAGCGCCACCTAAGGTATAACCTGCAAGCACTTGAGCAATCTGCATTACTTGCTCCTGATACAAAATAATGCCATAGGTAGGTTCAAGGATAGGCTTTAACCACTCATGCTGATAGTGAGGATCCGGATAAGAAACTATCTCACGCCCATGTTTCCGATTAATAAAGTTATCTACCATTCCTGACTGCAAAGGACCTGGACGAAACAGCGCAACCAATGCGATAATATCTTCAAAACAATCCGGCTGCAGTCTCTTGATAAGATCTTTCATTCCTCGTGACTCAAGCTGGAAAACGGCAGTTGTTTCCCCCTTTCTCAATACATCAAATGAAGGCTTATCTACCAGATCAATATCCACAATATCAATTGGGTCTTTCCCTTCCTGCTGTCGTCGAGGGTTTATCATCCTCAACGCCCAATCAATAATGGTTAGTGTTCGTAAACCAAGAAAGTCAAATTTTACCAGTCCTACTGCCTCTACATCATTCTTATCATACTGAGTGACAACCCCCTCACCCTGATCATCACAGTAAAGAGGAGTAAAATCCGTCAATTTGGTAGGAGCAATAACCACTCCACCAGCATGTTTGCCTATATTGCGGGTTAAACCTTCCAGCTTGAGAGCCATTTCCCATATTTCTGCGGCTTCTGCATCCTGCTTAAGAAAATTACGAATCTCTTCTTCTTGTTCACAAGCCTTAGTAAGAGTCATTCCAATTTCAAATGGAATCATCTTAGACAGCCTATCTGCCAGACCGTAAGACTTTCCTTGCACCCGAGCCACATCACGAATCACCGCCTTTGCGGCCATAGTACCGAAAGTAATAATCTGGGATACTGCATTCTGACCATAGGTTTTCGCCACATAACTTATAACCCGATCACGACCATCCATACAAAAATCCACATCAAAGTCAGGCATGGATACTCGCTCAGGATTCAAAAACCTCTCAAACAAAAGCTCGTACTTAATTGGATCAATATCTGTTATTTTTTGAGCATAAGCTACTAACGAACCAGCACCAGATCCTCGTCCTGGACCAACTGGGATGTCATTTTTTTTTGACCACTGGATAAAATCCATAACTATCAGAAAATATCCCGGGAACCCCATCTTCAAAATAACATCAAGTTCAAAGTTGAGACGATCTCGATAAGTTTTTTCTTTTGTATCGTGTGCTGGATCATTGCTCTCAAGAATTACTTCCAGTCTATCAGTCAGACCTTCATGAGATAATTCACGAAAGAACTGATCCATAGTTTTTCCTTCAGGAACAGGAAAATCCGGTAGAAAACACTCCCCTAAACGTACTTCAATATTGCAGCGACGAGCAATTTCTACCGTATTTTCGATAGCTTCAGGGATATCAGAAAAAAGATCGATCATTTCTTCTTCTGATTTTAAATATTGCTCCTCAGAATAACTACGTCTACGGCGAGGATCATCCAACATCGCACCTTCGCCAATACAAAATCTCGCTTCATGAGCCTCAAAATCTTCTCTAGATATAAACATTACGTCATTAGTGGCTACCACTGGGCAGCCATATTCTTCAGCAAGAGCAACCGCTCCATGAAGATACTCTTCCTCATCAACCCGGCCAGTTCGCTGCAACTCCAAATAAAAACGATTAGAGAAAACTCCCATCCAGTCACTTAGATACTCCCGAGCAGTAGCTTCATTACCCGCCAACAAAGCTTGACCCACATCTCCTTCCCGCCCACCAGAAATAGCTATCAAACCGTCAGATTTCTCCTTCACCCACTCCCGCTTAGCAATAGCTTTACCGTGGTGCTGATTTTCTAAAAATGCCCTGGAAATCAACTCAGTCAGATTTTTATAGCCCCTTTCATTCATACACAATAAAACCAATCTCACCGGCGCAGAATCAGGATCAGCATGAGTAACCCAAAGATCAACACCACAAATAGGCTTTATACCAGCCCCCATCGCTTCGGTGTAAAATTTAATCAGAGCACATAAGTTAGATTGATCCGTAACTGCTACAGCAGGCATGCCCGCATCCGCAATAGACTTAATTAATGGCTTAATTCGAACCAAACCATCGGTCATAGAAAATTCGGTATGAAGCCTAAGATGAATAAAGCGTACAGACATGATATGTATGGAATATATATTGAGGAGGAATTTTATTATAACAGATCTAGCAGCTTTAGTGAGAGACAGTCCAGAGCTGTTTGTAATAATAATAATTAAAGCTCAAACCGGACTGGAACAACCTGCATATTCATATGTTTGAGATAAGCACTCCTAGGCGTTCAAAAACAAACCTGAAATCAATTCCCTAAAAGAACACTAACTGGTTTGAAAGATCGTCGGTATATAGCTGTTGGCCCAAGCTTTTTTAACACCTCAAGGTGTGCTTTGGTTGGGTAACCCTTATGACCCGCAATACCATAACCAGGATTCTGACAATCAAGCAACTGCATTTCCCTGTCTCTCGTAACCTTGGCTAAGATAGAAGCAGCTGCAATTTCCGATACTTTACTATCTCCCCTGACAATAGCTTCAGCCCGACAAGGTAATTCTGGGCAGCGGTTACCGTCAATAAGAGCCAAGTCAGGCATCATTGATAAACCAAGCACTGCCCTCCGCATTGCCAACAGGCTTGCATGGAGAATATTCAGTCTATCAATCTCTTCTACCTCAGCACGACCAATACACCACGCTCGGCTTTTAGATTTAATTTCATCAAAAAATAACTCTCGTTTTTTTTCAGAAAGCTTTTTGGAGTCTCTCAAACCCTCAATAGATTGCTTTTCATCAAGAATGACCGCTGCCGCGATCACCGGACCACACAGCGGCCCCCGACCTACTTCATCAACACCAGCAACAATAGCAGCTCGAGAATCAACCTTAAAAATAAGCGTATCAGGTAAGTGTTGTCGCATGCTCCAGCCTCCTTTCTTTCATCACTGATTTAATCGCTCCATATGCCAATTCACTAGCATTGCGTTTCAGCTGAAGATGCATAGCCATAAACTCCTGCTCAAGCTCTGCCTGATACGCTTTATCTCGAATAGATTTCAACATCGCTGCACACAATTTTTCCGGTGTTGCATCCTTCTGTAACAGTTCCGGCACCAGCTCTTTTCCCGCAAGTAGATTTGGTAGAGCAACATACTTAACCTTCACCATTTTCTTAACAATAGCGAAGGTTATACTACCAGCACGATAGCTAACGACAAAAGGCCTTTTATACAATGCAGCTTCTAGGGTTGCAGTACCAGATGTAATCAGCATCGCATCAGAAGCAGCCATAACCTCAGAGACACTCCCATCATACAGTGTCAAATTAAGATCGTTAAAATCTTTTAGCAACTCAATCAGCTGACGTTTCCGCTTTTCATTAACACAGGGTACAATAAACCTAACATTAGGAATTTCTTTGCTAAGAAGACGAGCTGTGGTCAAAAATATTTTACCTAACTTGGCAATTTCAGCCTTCCTACTACCAGGCAATATAGCAATAACAGTACCTGATTCAGTAATTCCCAAACTTAGACGAGCAGCGTTTTTATCCGAGGTAAGAGCCACTTTATCAGCCAAAGGATGACCAACAAAAGTAACATCAACACCGTGATCTTTGTAATAACCCTCCTCAAAAGGCAGCAACGCCAGCATATGATCCACTGAACGTTTGATTTTTTTTAACCTGCCTTCGCGCCAAGCCCAAACCTGAGGACTGACATAGTGAACTATTGGGATACCCGCACTTTTAAGCTGTAATTCAAGACCAAGATTAAAATCAGGAGCATCAATACCAATAAAAACATCAGGCTGGTCATCGATAAATCGCCTTTTTAATCTACACCTAATACTTATCAACTCTTTTAAACGACCGAGCACTGCCACAAACCCCATAACTGACAGCCTCTCCAAGGGAAACAAACTATCAAACCCTTCATCCTGCATCAGAGCACCACCTATACCATAACAATAAGCATCATGGTGATGACGTTTGATTTCTTTTATCAGACCCGCACCCAGAAAATCACCTGAGGCCTCGCCGGCAACCATCGCAACTTTCAAAGGACGCCTTATTTTAGCTACATAGTTACTCATAAACTAACGGGTAATACCTCTGGTGGATGCTGTCAGAGAGTCAATTAACAACTGCAACTCAACACTTTTCCCCATAGACTCAAGCTTCTCTATAGCCTCAGCCGTTCGCAACCCTTGCCGATAGATGATTTTATAACTCTGTTTTAACGTCTGAATCAACTCCGTGCTATATCCATTCCTACGCATACCCTCAAAATTCATACCATGAGCCTTTGCCGGATTACCACTAACCATTACAAATGCCGGAATATCCTTAAAAATGGCAGAGTGACCGGCAGCCATACTATAAGATCCTATAACAGCAAACTGATGAATACCGCTACAACCTCCAAGTATAACACCATCACCTATCTTAACATGCCCACCTAATATTGAGTTATTTGCCAAAACACAACCGTTACCAATCACGCAGTCATGTGCGACATGGACATAAGCCATGAGTAAATTATCATTACCAACACAGGTTGATCCTTCATCTTGAGCTGTACCCCTATGAAGAGTGCAACCTTCTCGGATAACATTATTATCGCCTATTTCCAAACAAGTACGCTCTCCATTATATTTTTTATCCTGGCAATCTTCCCCCACGCAAGAAAATTGAAAAATACGATTATCTCTACCTATTCTAGTAGGCCCCTTGATAACAACGTGAGAGTGAATAATCGTACCTGCTCCGATTTCCACTTCATCACCAATTAATGTCCACGGACCAACTTGCACATCACTAGCCAACCTGGCTCCAGGATTAATAATCGCCGTTGGATGAATCCCAGTTACCTCATTATTTTCAAGGCAAGAATAATTCAAATCTTCAACTCCGTTCTTGCACAAGTAATTCTGGCACAACAGACAATTTTTTCTTCAACAAAAGCTTCACAAGAAAACACCCATATATTGCGTTTTCTTTTTAAGTACTTTGCTTTCAGAATTATCTGATCCCCTGGCACAACAGGATGTTTAAAACGAACTCCGTCAGCACCGGCAAAATAATAAATATGATCTTCCTCTGAATCAAGCCCTGCCATATGATAACCTAATATACCTGCCGACTGAGCCATAGCATCAACAATCAGTACTCCCGGCATAATGGCATGCCCAGGAAAATGACCACAAAAAAAAGGTTCATTGGCTGATACATTTTTAACGCACTCAATAACATTGTTAGCCAAATCTACAACCGTTACCCGATCCACCAACAAAAATGGGTATCGGTGTGCCAATATTTTTTTTATCCCCTCAATTTTGATCATAGATTACCAACTCAAATCATGGACTTATACAGAAAAAGACTGGACAATCAGCCTTTTTATGACTACCAGAAAACTAGAAACCTAGAAAATAATTACCGATTTTCAAGCCGTTTAAGACGCTTAGCTAAATCATCTAACTTCCTAAAACGAACTACACTCTTTCTCCATTCTCTCGCCTTCATTAGACCTGTGCCCGAAGAATAAGATCCTGGGTGTGAAATTGAACGCGTTACCATCGCCATACCACCAACATGAACACTATCCGCGATATCAATATGACCAGCAAAACCAGCCTGCCCACCTATAGTACAATTTTCTCCTATGCGAGTACTTCCTGAAATACCAACAGAAGCAGCAATAGCTGTATTCTTGCCAACGATGACATTATGAGCTATCTGGATTAAGTTATCCAGCCTGACACCATCACCTATAACAGTATCCCCTAACGCACCTCGATCTATACAAGTACAAGAACCAACCTCAACATCATCACCAATTATGACACCGCCTATCTGCGCTATTTTACACCACTTGTCTTTATCTCTAGCATTACCAAAACCATCACTACCAATCACTGCTCCAGGATGAATTATCACACGCTCACCGATAGCAACTCCATGACAAATAGTTACATTCCTAGATAAATGTGTATCCCTACCAATAACAGTATCATGACCAATAACAACCCCAGCATCTATCCGAACTCCAGAACCAATAACAACCCCACCTTCAATGACAACATTTGGCCCTATTGCCACATCAGAGTGGATATCAGTATCAGTACTCACTACAGCACTTGAATGAACGCCAGCCGTCAAACCCTTATCAGGGTTAAACAAATGGGAAACTTTGGCATAACCAAGATAGGGATTATCAAGTACCAGCATATTACCACAGAATTCCGCCACTCTATCAGGCGCTAAGATAACAGCTGCTGCCTTAGTCGTATTCAAGTATCTAGCATAGGCAGGACTAGCAAGAAAACTAAGATCTCCTTCACCAGCATCCTGTAAAGTGTTGATACCAAAAATAACTCTACGTGCATCACCGACCAAGCGCGATCCTGCAAACTCCGCTAGATTTCCCAATGTGTACGAGTCTTGTTTCATTATCAAATTACTTCAGGAAACCGGATGTTTCTCAATGGACGCCCTAAAATGGCTCAAATTAGCACGTTTGGTGCATCAAACACCGGAGCCCAACTAATCTCGATGTTCACCACTATCTTCTGAATTGAGGATGTACTTCCGAACCCTTTCTTCGTCTATAGCCATTGTTAGTGCCGGCATGAACAAAGGACAAACGACCTAAGCTTAATGGTGAGTGCTTAGATTAGTGAAATCAGTAAGCAACCTCACCACAGAATAATAGAATATACAATCTGTAGGATTATTTAATCTGATTAATACGCTCAATAATCATGCGTGTAATATCAAGCTCGGCCTCCATAAAACGAACTGCACCTTTCTCAAGTACCAAATCATACCCCATTTTCTTCGCAACTGTTTCTATAGCTCCATCCAACTTAGGTCTAATTTTGCCAAGCTCTGCTTGATCAGAGCGTGATTTATCCATACGCAACTGACGATCTTGCAGCTGAAGATCTTCATATTTACGCTTAATTTCTAATTGCCGGTTATCCCTCTGCAACTCAGTCAGTATGGGACTGTCTTTTTCAAGTTTTTTTTCCATATTCTGGATGTCTTCTTGCAGGTCTTTCAATTTTTTTATTCTAGGAGCAAACAAACTCGCAGACTCCTTGGCGTACTTTTTAGCATCATCTGATTCAAGCACAGCCATTTCAGAATCAACAATCGCAATTCTTACCGATACTTTATTCACCTCATTAGTTTTTATGGCTGATAATGGCTGCTTAGCCACAGATTGACCAACAACAAAGGACAATGAAACCAGTATAGCTAGTTCAATCACAACCAATCTTATTTGTTTCAAATTCAGTCTCCCGATCTATTTAACACTCATCCGATACCGTCTTACAACAAAAGAACAAACAGTATCACCCAATAAAAATCACACAAGTACCACAGATATGAAAATTTAAAAAATTCTGGGCAGTACCTAACAACAAGAACTTAAAATTAATATACCCAATTAAGCACACTTAGCTCAATCATAAAGAAGACACGACCCTTTCACCATTAAAGTAGTTAATTATGCTGGCTACTCTCATTCCCCCTAACCTTGCACTACTCTTAAGCTCACGTGGATTCACTCTCTTCTCGCCTACTCGCACATACCATTGAATGGGTATATGCATTCAGAAAAAAAACCACAACGGACCTAGGAACACACACTCCATTAGCATATTTTTTTCACAAGCAGATAATCACCAAGCCTGAGTTCCTACAACTAGAATGGCGCCCCCAAAGAGAACTGGAATATTTGAGTTTCATCTCTATTCTTCTCATTAAGAGCCTGGGCCAGACTGAAGGTTAACGGCCCTAGCGGTGTTACCCACGTCAAACCAACACCAGCACTATATCTTATTTCATCAAACCTTAGCTTGGCACCCTCATAATTACCTCCCCTATTACCAGCAAATGTATCAAATACATTACCAAAATCTAAAAACACACTAGTTCGCAAGGATCGCTGATCTTTAATGAAAGGTAAAGCGAATAATATTTCCACAGATCCTTCAGCAACGGCATTCCCTCCGATACTACTCCAGCTGCCATCAACTTTATTTTCCTTCGCTTTCGGCCCCAAAGTATTGTCCTTGTAACCTCTTATAGAACCAAAACCACCGGAATAAAAATTCTCAAAAAACGGCATATCACTAGTCGTACCATAGGCAGCACCATAGCCCAAACGGGTTGAAAAACGAGCAGTCAAAGTCTCAGTCAACGGCTGGAAATATTGCCCCCTATAGATCATTTTAAAGAATGTAATACTTGACCCTGGGACTGCCGCCTGCAACGACACACTCTGGGCAAACCCACGCGTAGGTAGTAGTCCTTTATTAAGCTCAGACTCAGACCAGCCAAGACTTGCCTTATAATTAGTAAAATTATCACCCTCTTTTTTTAAATAGTCTGTAATCACAGTAGTGGTGTACGTTCCTGTTGATATTTTAGTTCCCTCAACCCCTAGGCTGAAATTAATTGATTGAGTTTCAGACAACGGATAAGAAAAACGAATATCTGTTCCCCATGCATCCGCCGAGTAATTGGAAATATCAGAGTCTTTATAGTCAGTACTCCGGTAATACGCACCAAACCCACGACTAACACCATCTACGGTGTAATAAGGATCAGTAAAACTAAAACTATACAACTGACTAATATCACTTTTATTCAAACCAAGTGAAACCTTGTTACCGGTTCCCATAAAGTTACTCTGGCTAATCGAACCACCCAGCAGCAACCCGTCAGATTGCGAGTAACCAACGCTAGCAGTGATACTGCCGGATGGCTGTTCTTCCACAGCATAATGCAGATCAAGCTGATCACTTGTACCAGCTACTGGTAACGTCTCTATCCGCACCTCTCGAAAATAACCCAACCTTTCTAGACGCGTCTTGGATATTTCTATTTTTTCAGTGTTGGCCGAAGCCCCTTCAAGCTGTCTCATCTCTCGGCGCAACACCTCATCATCCGTTCTGACGTTACCGGAAAAATTAATCCTCCGTACATAAGCACGACGACCTGGGTCAACAAAAAAAGTCAACGAAACAGTCTTATTCTCAATATTGGCCTTAGGAATTCCCGCCACACTCGCAAAAGTATAACCCTCATTGCCCAAACGGCTACTCATCAACTCCTCTGTTGCTGTTACATCTTTACGGGAAAATACCTGACCCTCTTTCACCAACAATAGACCCTTTGCCTCATCCTCAGGAATAATCAAATCCCCTGTAAGCCTAACATCACTAATCTTGTACTGTTCACCTTCATCAATACTAACCGTGATATAAATATTTCCTTTATCAGCACTAATGGCCACCTGTGTAGAAGAAATATCAAAATTAATATACCCTCTATCAAGATAATGCGACCGTAGTCGTTCAAGGTCGCCCGACAGCTTTTCTCGAGAGTATTTATCACTTGAAGAGAAAAAGCCATACCAGCTACTTTCTTTCAACTCGAACAGATCTAGTAAGTCTTGCAACGAAAAGACAGTATTCCCCACCACATTAATATGGCTGATTTTGGCAACACTTCCCTCCTTAATATTAATCGACAGTTGTACCCTGTTTTTAGGCTGCGCCTTTACATCTGCAGTAATGATAACTCCATAGCGACCCTGCCCAACATACTGCCGCTCCAACTCTAGCTTGATCGAATCCAAGGTTGCCTGCTGAAAAATCTCTCCTTCTGCCAATCCCGCCTTACTAAGCCCGCTTATTAAGTCTTCGGTCTTTATAGCCTTGTTGCCCTTGATAGCAATATCACTAATAGAAGGCCTCTCAACAACAGTGATGACAAGCACCTGTTCGTCCCTGCCTACATCAATATCTTTAAAATACCCAGTTCGAAATAAAGCCTTTACAGAAGCAGCAATAGCAGCTGAATCAACATCAGTGCCTATTTCAATAGGAAGAGCACTATATACTGTACCCATTGAAACGCGTTGCAGGCCTTCAACCCTGATATTAGAAATAATAAATGCCTGAACTTCTGACATATAAACTACGGAACCCAACAGCAGTGACAAAAGTAATCGATTCATAGCGCCCATTTTTATCCGTATTCATATTTACCCAGTATACAACCACTACACTTAAAGGCATGAAGTTATCGACTGCCCTAACTCACCACAATCACCTACTACCCATAGACTCATGTAGTTCGCTTGCTTATCGTTTAGTCACACCTTAAGTAATGGATATATGATCAAAACAACCTAGCTAAATCATTATAGATAGCCAGTATCATGACACACATTACTAGGGCCATTCCAATTTTAAGACCCAACTCCTGGACCCACTCAGACAAAGCCTTTCCCCTAACCAGCTCTACCAAGTAGAACATAAGATGCCCTCCATCAAGCACAGGAATAGGCAACAGATTAAGTACACCCAAGCTAACACTCAGAATTCCTAAAAAATACAAAAAACTCTCAAACCCAGAACTCAGTGAAGCACTTGCAACCTTAGCAATGGTAATCGGCCCACTCAAGTTTTTTACCGACAACAGTCCAATTACCATTTTCCAGAGGGATCCAAACGTCATAGAGGTTAATATCCATGTAGTCTCAGCCCCCTTAAACAAAGCAGTTATAGGATTAAACCTCTGAGTTCTCACCATACCATCAGGCCAGATCACTTCTTGCACACCGGCACCAATATAGCCTACTTCCTGCCCTTCTATCTCCTTAACTTTCGGTATTAATGTCAAAGAGATAATATGCTCTGACCGAAGCACATCTACCACCATTTCCTTATTGGGGCTCGCACGAACTAGATCAACCCAATGTATCCAATCTTTCACCTCAATACCATCAACACTTAAAATTTTATCGCCAAAAACAATACCTGCCCCTGCAGCAGCACCACCGGCTACAACCTCGCCAATAACAGCGATAATCACCGGCGCATAAGGAACAACCCCCAGAGAATTTAGCGGATCAAGCGGATCATTCCCAACAAGCCAATCATTAAACACTAATTTCCGCTCAAAAACAAAACCTTCAGACTTACCTACCATCTCTCCGGAACGAACAGATACAGTAATTACTCCCGTTTCACCGATAAGCGACAGCAACGCCATATTAACATCCTGCCATCCATAAACATCTTTACCATCCACAGAAAGAATTTCATCACCCACTCTAATTTCCGCCTCTGCCGCAGGCGAATTAGGCAGAACCTCACCAACTACAGGAATAACAGCTTTAACTCCAAGTAAATACATCAACCACAACGCAACAATAGCCAATAAAAAATTTGCAGCAGGTCCTGCTGCGACAATGGCTATTCGTGATATAACAGTTTTGTTGTTGAACGATAGATGTTTTTCATTATCAGGAACAGGACCTTCACGCTCATCCAGCATTTTCACATAACCACCCAAAGGGATAGCCGCTAAAGAAAACTCAGTACCATGACAATCTGTCCGAGTCCACAAGCGTTTTCCAAACCCTATAGAAAAACGCAATACTTTTACACCACAGCGACGAGCCACCCAAAAATGACCATATTCATGAACGCCAACCAATATGCCAAGCGTAAAAACGAATGCAACTACTGCTTGCAGTGCTTCCAAAATCATGCCAGCGCCTCACCAAAATAATCATAAAACGAACAAAAACTCAACAAAATTTTCATCATCTACCATGCCCCGGCCCCAGCCCATCAATCTGTTTTTTAGCTATCGATCGCGCCAAACGATCCGCATTCAGCACCGAATCAACGCTATCCGCTGGCACTACCTGCAAAGACTGCAAAGTAAAATCAACAACCTCCGCAATACTATCAAACTGTAAGCCCCCTCCAAGAAATGCATCCACCGCCTCTTCATTAGCCGCATTCAGCATCGCAGCAGCAGTACCTCCTGCTGCTGCAGCTTCAGTTGCCAACCCCAAGCACTTATAGCGCTTCATACATGGTTCATAAAAATCAAGCCTCGCTATATCTATCAGCGACAAAGGAGAAACACCCGAATTAATCCTCTGAGGCCACGCCAAGGCATGGGCAATAGGAGTTCTCATATCAGGATTCCCCATCTGAGCCAAGACAGAACCATCATTGTAGTCAACCATCGAATGAATAATACTCTGGGGATGAATAACCACCTCTACCTGAGAGGCTCTAGCGCCAAACAACCAACAAGCCTCTATAAACTCAAGCCCTTTATTCATCATGGTCGCAGAGTCAACTGAAATCTTTTTCCCCATGCACCATCTTGGATGTGCGCAAGCTTGCGCTGGTGTAATACCTGCAAAAGTGTCCAACGGCCTATCTCTGAACGGCCCTCCGGAAGCCGTCAACAAAATACGGCGAACACCAATATTATCAAGTCCTGTAGCATACTCCTTAGGCATGCACTGAAATATAGCATTGTGCTCACTATCTATAGGCAAAAGTACCGCCCCAGAATTACGAACCGACTCCATAAACAAATCGCCCATCATCACCAAGGCTTCTTTATTAGCCAGCAATACTTTCTTTCCCGCCTTAATAGCAGACAGAGTTGGCAATAAACCTACAGCACCTACAATGGCCGCCATAACAATATCAACAGCACTATCCGCAGCAACACTCTCCATCTGCCAGGAGCCACTTAAAACCTCTGTCTTAAGACTCTCAACCTTTACAGCCTCACATAACCACTTCGCCGCATAAGGATCAGACATAACAACCCTTTCTGGCGCAAACTGGCGAATCTGACCCAACATTACTTTGTAATTCTTACCGCCTACCAGTGAATGAACACGGTATCTCTCACTATTTAGGGCAATAACATTCAGTGTATTTTGCCCAACAGACCCAGTAGAACCCAAAATACAAACTTGCTGCACTCTACCCTCCATTCGCTATAATAATAAGCGTAAACACCGGCAAAGCAGCTGTCAGGCTGTCAATTCGATCTAGAATCCCCCCATGACCCGGTAACAGATTACTACTATCTTTAACCCCCCTCACCCTCTTTAGCAAGCTTTCTAGCAAATCACCCAAAACTGAGACTAACGCAATTAAAACAGCTAAGGCTATAAACTCCAGCCCTTCGACAAAACTAAAATCACAGAAAAGACAAACAAAAACTGCCACAAAAATTGACAACACTACACCACCAAGCATCCCTTCTATGGTTTTTTTTGGACTGACATTTCCTGCTAACTTACACCTACCAAAACTCCTTCCCACAAAGTACGCACCCACATCGGTCGACCATACCAAAAACAGCAAAACCACAATCCAAAACGGCCCGTGAACCGTCTTAAGTACAACCATTGCCAACCAAGCGGGAATCAATGTAACGAATCCCATTAGCAACCTCGCAACTTTACTTGCACACCACCTCGCACTATCCGGATAACGAATAATCAAAAAAAACGCCACACACCACCAACAGATAGCAACACTTAATACCACCATAGGAGAGACTGAATAAATACTAATCAGAAAACAAAGCCAGCCGATAATGGCCGCATAAAGCCACCTCAAATTATTATTTTCAATACCTGCAAGGCTCGCCCACTCCCTGCCACCCAACATAACAATAAGCGCAACAAGTATAGTAAAATAATCAACAGGCAACCAAAAAACAGCCATCAAAGCTAGAGGACCCAGCACTAATCCTGTCATCACCCTTTGATTTAACACTAAGCTTTAACCTCTCACCTGCTTTGGTGTTATAAAACGTCAATCTGAGCGTCCCACATACATACACCTGAAAAATACAGCACAATCCCACTAAAACACTCACGATATATTGTTTCATAAACTAGTCAACATGCCAGCCAAAACTCACATTTACTGGCTCTCACTCTTTTCATCTTCATCTTTCCATAACAACAGTTAGTATACTCTACTTCACTGAAAAGAATCGCTAAGTTATTCAAGGCAGTGTAAAAAAGATATAAATGAAAGACCACTTGCACCAGACACCAGTTACCTTTCCAATGCACAAAGTTGTTAACAGCTCTAACTCACCCCAAACACCTGTGACTCATAGGCACATGAGGCCTAGTTCACTTGCCGTGCACTCTAGAATAGGAACACTAGATCTCTATTAGGTCACTTTCTTTATCTACCAGCAATTTCTCGATTTTGGCAATATACATGTTGGTCAACTTTTGGACATTGTCCTGCCCACAACGTTCTTCATCTTCACTAATCTCTTTTTCTTTTTCCAGGTTTTTTAGATTCGACATCGCATCACGGCGTACATTTCTTACGGAAATTCTGGCGCTCTCTGCTTCCTGTCGTGCCTGACGGATAAAACCTTTACGCGTTTCTTCTGTTAACGCTGGCAAAGGAATGCGAATCACATCTCCAGCCGTGGACGGATTCAAACCCAGATCAGACTTCAAGATAGCCTTTTCTATCTCCGGAACCATTGCTCTCTCCCAGGCACGAACAGACAGCGTGCGAGCATCTTCAGTGCTGATATTAGCTACCTGCGACAACTGCATTTCTGAACCGTAGTAAGATACCCTGACAGCATCCAACAGTCTCGGATTAGCGCGACCAGTACGAATTTTGGCAAACGCAATAGACAGGGATTCCACATTATTTTTCATACGCTTCTCTGCGTCCATACCGATTGCGCTAACCATTTTTGTCGCCTCCATTAATTAGTGTGCCTTCATCACCACCAACAACAATTCTCAAAAGAGCTCCGGCTTTGTTCATATTGAAGACCCTAACAGGCATTTGCTGATCCCTTACCAGGCAAATTGCAGTTAAATCCATCACCCCAAGTTTTTGCGCCAATACGTCATCGTAGGTCAGCTGGCTAAACTTTACTGCATCGCTGTGCTTTGAGGGATCTTTATCATAAACACCATCAACTTTGGTCGCCTTAAGAACTGCATCCGCACCAATTTCAATACCCCGCAGGCAAGCGGCAGAATCCGTTGTAAAAAATGGATTCCCAGTTCCAGCAGCAAATATAACCACATCACCGCCATTAAGATATCTTAACGCTTTTCGACGATCATAGTGCTCAACCACTCCACTCATGGGAATAGCAGACATGACTCGCGTATTTATATTAGAACGTTCAAGAGCGTCACGAATACCCAGCGCATTCATAACCGTTGCTAGCATTCCCATATGATCACCAGTCACACGGTCAAGCCCTGCAGCATTAAGCGCTGCCCCCCGAAACAAATTCCCTCCACCAACAACAATTCCCACCTGCACACCAATCCCTACAAGCTGACCAATCTCCAAAGCGATACGATCCAATACACGTGGGTCAATGCCGAAACCTCCCTCACCCTGTAAAGCCTCACCACTTAACTTTAAAAGTATTCGCTTGTACTTAGGTTGCCGATCATTTGCTGGCATACTCTACTCCTGCATCAAAGACCAGTAAATTTAACAAGATACACTTCCCACCAACCATGTCTACTATCGATGGCCAATACAGTGATACCCACCGTGAAGGAGTAAAGTGGCTGACTACGCTCAATATACCCAAGCGCAACTACGTGCAAACTCATAGGGTTTTCGTGCTCCCCTACCCGCACATTCAATGATAAATTTCATAGAAATACCATCACCTCAGACAAAACCAAGAAGTTAGAATGTTCCTATCCCTAATATTTGTCCAATTAAAAGAAACAAGTAAGCACTATAAGTAACAGGCAAAGCTAAAAAAATCAAAACCCACAAGAAACCAGTAATATCACAAAACATCCTATACTCGTGACTATTTAAAGTACGAGTAAACAGCACACGAGGAGGCCCATAGACCTCCCCAGCAGTAGGTGCGTGCTAGCAATAAAGTCGCACACCTTCAAGGGAAGCTGACATAACCTCACTTGATAATCTATAATCCAGCTTGAGCACGAACCTCGGCAGCAAAATCAACTTTCTCCCTCTCAATCCCTTCGCCCACTTCAAAGCGAACAAAACTAGAAATAGTAGCACCCGATTTTTTCGCCAAAGCTCCCACCTTAATGTCTGGATCTTTAACAAACGGCTGCTCCAGCAGACTGTTTTCAGCCAAGTACTTACCCACACGACCATCTACCATCTTCTCAACAATTTCTGGAGCCTTACCAGACTGTTCAGCTTGAGCCCTAAAAATCTGTTTCTCTTTCTCCACCAAAGAAGCAGGCATATCATCCTTACTCACAACCTGCGGATTAATCGCTGCAATGTGCATAGCTACATCGCGAGCCAATCCTGTATCACCACCTTCTTGACTAACTAAAACACCAATGCGCTTATTGCCATGTACATACTCACCAACAACGCCTCCTTTAATGGAATGAATTCGTCGAACACTAATATTTTCACCAATTTTCTGGATTAATGCCAAACGAGCCTCCTCAAGCTCCCCCTCCATCAATTTGGCCACATCATCCTCTTTTCGGTCAAAAGCCACCGCAACAACTTGCTTAACATAATTTAGAAAGTTATCATCACGGGCAACGAAATCAGTTTCGCTATTTACCTCAACCAAAACACCAAAACTGTTATCTTCAGCAACTTTAATTGCAACGATCCCCTCAGCGGCTATGCGACCAGCTTTCTTAGCAGCTTTAGCCTGACCAGACTTACGCATATCCTCGATAGATTTCTCGATGTCGCCTTCCGCGGCGACAAGAGCTACTTTGCACTCCATCATACCCAGCCCTGTGCGCTCACGCAGCTCTTTCACCATTGCTGCCGTAACTGCTGCCATTACTGAACCCTCTCGTAACTAGTTTTACCACCCACTCACAGGCAGCGTCATTATTTTCACACAAAAATAGTGAAACTATTTTTTACTCTTAAAAAAGAGGCAAAAGCCTCTATTATTTACATCACATTATCTATCAAGCTTTTGATTCACCTTTATCATTTGACTCTCCTGCAACATCAGCCTTTCCACCTTTAACAGATTCAGCTTTTATTTTACCAGTATCGCTATCTATTTTAGGAGATTTAGCTTCTGATTTTGAGGCCTTAGCTTTTACTTTTGGGGCTATATTTTCTGATTTCGGGGCTTTATCTTTTACTTTTGCGGCCGTATCTTCTGCTTTTGGAACCTTAGCTTCTGCTTTTGGAGCTTTAGCTTCTGCTTTTGGAGCTTTAGCTTCTGCTTTTGGAGCCTTAGCTTCTGCTTTTGGAGCCTTAGCTTCTGTTTTTGGAGCCCTAGCTTCTGCTTTTGGAGCTTTAGCTTCTGCTTTTGGAGCTTTAGCTTCTGCTTTTGAGTCCTTAACTTCGATTTCTATGGTTTTGGTTTCTACTTTCGGAGCTTTTGTGTCTATTTTTGAAACCTTAGCTTCTACTTTTTGGGCTCCGGCATCTTCCTTCACCTCAGTATCAGCTACGCTCTCGGCTTTATTATCCGCTTCCCGGGCTTCAGCAGCGGCCTTCTTAGCTTCAGCAGCCTCAGCTGCAGCCTGCATTCTAGCTTCTTCGGTTCTAACATTCGCAGCAGTACGCCCCTCAATAGCAATATTAGCCGCAGCTTCAACGTATAACTGAATAGAGCGGATAGCATCATCGTTACCAGGAATAATGTAATCAACACCCTCTGGGCTAGAGTTGGTATCAACAATACCTATAACTGGAATACCAAGTTTATTAGCCTCCTGAATAGCAATACGTTCGTGTTCTACATCAATAACAAACAGTGCGTCAGGCAAGCCTCCCATATCTTTAATTCCCCCCAAACTTCGATCCAGCTTTTCCAAATCACGAGTGCGCATCAATGCTTCTTTCTTGGTCAACTTCTCGAAAACACCACTCTCTCGCTGAGCCTCTAAATCCCGCAAACGACGAATAGACTGACGAATAGTTTTATAATTAGTCAGCATGCCACCCAACCAGCGATTATCAACATAGGGCATACCACAACGCCTAGCCTCTACACGAATGATTTTACCAGCAGCTCGCTTGGCACCAACAAACAGCAGTTTGTTCTTTTTTTCAGCTAGGTTACGGATAAAAGATAAAGCATTATTGAATGCCGGCAGAGTATGCTCAAGATTAATGATATGTATTTTGTTCCGCGCACCAAAAATAAACTTTTTCATCTTTGGATTCCAGTACCGTGTTTGGTGACCGAAATGCACACCCGCTTTGAGCATGTCACGCATGGTTACTTGAGTCATAATTCGCTCCCGCAATTAGGGTTGAGCCTCCAAATACCCCATGTCTCGACCCTATGATTGACCAAAGAGCACCCAGAGACATGTGTCGGTAAATGTGAGTCTTTATAAAATAAAATAGCGTTCTTGTCAGTATTAATGACACTTCCCAACGCCGCTTGCCACTGGTTTATACCATACTTCCACTCAGACTGGAAGAGCTCAGCCTTAATGACCACCAGTATATTTTTTGAAAGCCTTCTGTAAAACACAAAAACAAGGTCAAAGTCGATAAAATAAAACTCCCTTTCATAAAAATGCTGATTTTAGAAAAATAGATTGTTACTCTTCTATCCTAAGCAAACATTTTACTGATTAATCTTCCTGTACCATTTTTACCCATTGTATACTCATTCCCATTGAGTGCATGAGGTTTATTGACAGCCACGTTTTACCGTGACCACCTCTACTCGTAGGCTTACGACAGGCTTCACTCGTTTGCCGCCTACTCGCACCTTCAACGGAAACTAGTATAAATAGCAGGTAGAAATAACAAAAAGACACACTCAGTGAAATGTGAAGATATAACCTATACAGCGTCCTTGAGCATGAATGTAATTATTAAAAAACCAGAAGAAATTGAAAAAATGCGCATAGCAGGCAAACTTGCCGCTAACGTTCTGGAAATGATTGAAGGTCACGTCAAACCAGGCGTATCGACGGCAGAGCTTGACCGTATTTGCCATGACTACATAGTCAATGAACAACAAGCTACTCCTGCGCCTCTTAACTATGGCGCCACATCGGAGCGGCCGGGCTTTCCAAAATCCATATGCACCTCCATCAATGACGTTGTCTGCCACGGCATTCCCTCAGACAAAAAAAATCTGAAAAACGGAGACATCGTTAACATTGACATTACAGTGATTAAAGATAGGTATCACGGTGACACCAGTAAAATGTTCTTAGTGGGAAACGTAGAACCTTTTAAGAAACGCCTTTCTCAGGTCACTCAAGAGTGCATGTACAAAGGAATAGAGCAGGTAAAACCCGGTTCTCTCCTAAACGATATTGGCCGAGCCATAGAACGCCATGCCCATGCTAACCACTTCAGTGTTGTTGAAGATTACTGCGGTCACGGCATCGGTCTTGGCTTTCATGAAGCTCCACAAGTACTCCACTATAGCGCCTATAAGGATAGCTCTGATTACACCCTTCAGGCAGGTATGATTTTCACCATTGAACCCATGATTAACGCTGGAAAAAAAGGCACCAAACTGAAGCCAGACAAATGGACTTCCGTCACCAAAGACGGCCGCCCTTCAGCCCAATGGGAACATACTATTCTTGTAACTTCAGACGGCTATGAAATTTTAACATTGAGAAACAACGAAGACCATAGCAGAACTCAATGACAAATTTTTCAAAACCCATACTACCCCCTCTACCATTGCAGGCATGAGAAGGTGATAAATAATCAAAGCCTCCTCAACTCTACAATTTAGTAGGTGATTAGGGTAGATGAAAACCATCAACAGCCTCCCGCATTCAAAAGACGTAGGGATACAAACTTGAATACCCTTTACACTTGAATATACAAGGTATTACCGCAATCACTGACCTCGCTCCCATCTGGCCTATCTGCGTCTCAGTGACTTTGCGTATGTACCGTGCCTGATCCATTCAACCAGAACAAATGGCTCCATCAACAATATTTTATCTAGCAACAACCAAAGGGAGGACCTAGCACGTCTGATTTTGAAAAACAGAATCCGTTTATGGAATACTATGAAGCCTTGATGTCATCAGTACCAGAGGGCAAGGTGTTGCTTTTTATGGATGCGGTTCAACCAGCACAAATGACAACAATCACCTCAGTATGGATTAGAAAAGATGATAATAAGGTCATCAGTACGATGGTGAGACTCTTGCGACTAAGCATCGTCGGCGCTATCGCACCAGGCAATTTATCAGTAGCTATTTTTTATCAATTAAAAACCACTAATAGAAGAGTTATGATCGTATTTTGACAACAGAAATCGTAGTTATGATGTATCAATGGAAGTCATTCATATGATTTTTGATGGTGCTGCCTACCTTCCTCCATACAGCACAAATCTGAATCCAGTTAAGCGACTACGGAAAGTCATGAATAAACATGCCAAAAATAATAAACACTTAGCAACTGCGAAGACATTTCGACAGAAAATAAATATTCCTCTCTCATAAACTTGACCAAAACTTCGAACCTCGAACCTCGAACTCCGAACCACGAACTCAGATGCTTGTTAGAATTAACTACAATTTTCAGATACTTAAAGCTGCCTCTTGAGCTCGCTTGGGTATATAATAATTTCTTTGTGCCTTGTGCCTTGTGCCTTGCGCCTTGTGCCTTGTGCCTTGTGCCTTGCGCCTTGTGCCTTGTGCCTTGTGCATTTTATTTACTATTATGACAGTACTCATATTTGCTATAGTTAAACAACAAACAGAATCAAATGACACTACCTCTTTACTAGATGCGCTTTTTAGATTAGAATGAAATGGACCACTAAAAGACATTCACACACATATCAAAACATCAAGGATGATAACATGAAGATAAAAAGTTTCTTCAATAGACTACACGCTAATACAGCCTCTATCAAACAAGCAACACAGGATATTTTTTCTTTTTCCCTCCTCCGGAAAGTTACTACTCATCCAGGAAAAGCTACCAGAATGTCAGATCCTGATTTAGACATCCATGAAAAAAACCGCCCTATCAATTCACGATCACATAAAAAAGATGATACTTCTAGCTTACACTCACTTATAAACAAAGACGATAGTCACTTATCTTTATCTAAAGATGATGATTCTTTCTGTATTCCCAGCAAACATAAAATTACTGTTGATTGCTTTAATGATCTTTTAACCTGTCTGTCTACCGTACCTATAAATACAGACATTCTACAGCAATATTGCGAAATACTTCTTCCGGACCCCACCAACGAAACGATGATAAATGATTGTAGCAGAGCTTTATTGCAAGCTTTAAAAGAAAAAGCTTCATTAAACTCAAGCCCACTTAATTTAAAAAGCCACACTCTTTATCTTGAGCAAAGAAATACGATGGAAACACTTAGCAATATGATTGTTAAACTGATCAAGACACCAGGAATGAGTGAAACTGTTGAAAGAATGAAAACTATTTTATTAACTATAACAAATCAAGCCAGCCTCTGTGAATTAGAATTAATGAAAGAAAATGTTTTCGATACAATACTTAAAGAAAATAGTGCGCAAGATAATAAAGATAACTTCAAAAAAAGTGAAACCATCATCAAATTGATTGGGGATACTGAAAATACAGAAAGACAATTTAATGCTGATCTATTTAGAGGCGGCATTACTTACAACTTATTAGATAAAGATGGAAGTACTCTCAGCTCAATTCAAAAAAAAGATAATGATGATATAGCAGCAACAGATGCTAATAGCCAAAAAAAACACTATGCTAAATTAAATACTACCCTGCTTGATCAGCTTAAAAAATTCGCGGAAACATACCCAGAAGATCAATCTGAATTTATTTACAGATTTATTGTATCTATGACTGCGCAAGGTGCTTACGCCCCATCTACTTCACTTCTATTTAAAAAGATACATGAACATCAATCTAGCATTGGAAATAATGAAGGTTTATATATGTTTCAAACTAGTCAAAAAAACAGAACGTTCAATGTTGAAATAAAACAACTAGATAATGATAATATTAGAATAAGTGTTTCAGCTTTATTTCAAATTAAAGCTACTGATGCTGAGGGTATAAATGATGCTATCGATGAAATAAAATCCGTGAATACGGAGATGGTCTGTGAATATGACTGTAGCCCTAAGAGCATGCTTAACGAAGATAGAATAAAATTACAGCATATCACAATCCAAGATAAATAACATATTCAGTTACCATTAGAGGTGTAAGCAGCCAACGGTCTTATACCTTCAAAGCACACAGGTATAGAATCCCTTGTGCCGACAATACTGACCCCGCCACACCTCCTGATAGCTAGAGAGCATGCGATTAAGTCATCGGAATAGTCAAAAATCATAGGATAAGTGTGCCTACATATCAGAAACTCTGCATGCAAACACCTGAAAAACGAACAAAAATTGGACTATTAACCTGAGAATCGACCCAATGTGTCGATTCACTTAAAAAATGGGACTGAATCGCATAATCCTTAATCTAAATAGACCTCATATTTATTATTGTTTAACAACCAGTATTATTAAATAGCACTACATGTTTGCCAGAGGTATTTTATATGTTATGATGAAACAAACCACCACATAAAAACATCACAACTATGTATTAAGGATGACAACATGAAAACAAAATTGTACTTAAATAAACTATGGAATAATATCATCTCTCTCAAAAATGCACCACAGGCAATTTTTTCTTTTTTCTTCTACAGGAAAGTTACTAACCATGCAACAAAACATATCAAAATCCCAGATTCCAATGTAAACATGCATGAAAAAAACAGCCCTCTAAATCTACGCTCACATAAAAAAAATAACAGTATTAGCGCACACTTATCCGCATCCGCAAACAAAAACGCTAGTCACTTACCAGCACCTGAATATGATGATATTTGCTGTGTCCCTAGCAAACATGTCATTACTATGGATTGTTTAAATGATCTTTTACCTTACCTATCTACTACACCTATAAATACTGACATACTAACGCAATATTGTGAAGCACTTCTTCCAGACCCCACTAATAAAACTATGATTAATGATTGTAGCAGAGCTTTATTGCAAGTTTTAGAAGAAAAAGCCTCATTAAACTCAAACCAACTTAATTTAAAAAGCCACAATCTTTACCTTGCACAAAGAGATACAATGGAAATACTTGGTAATATTATTGATGAAATGATTAACATACCAGAAATGAGTGCAACTGTCGAAAGAATGGATGCTATTTTGCTTACTGTAAAAAATCAAGCCAAGCTTTGTGAATTAGAATTAGTTAAAGAACACACTTTCGATATAATAATTAAAGAAAAGAGTGCTCAAGATGAAGAAAATAACTTTAAGAAAAGTGAAAATCTCATCAAGTCTGTTGAGAGCACTAAAAAAGTTGAAAGAGGGTTTTATATTGATCTAGAGAGAGACAGTATTACTTATAACTTATTAGATAAAGATGGAAGTACTCACAGCTCAGTTCAAAAAGAAGATTACACGGATATAACAGCAACAGACAAAAACAGCAGAACAAAACACTATACTAAATTAAACACCGAGCGTCTTGATCAGATTAAAAAATTCTCGGAAACATACCCAGAAGATCAATCTGAATTTCTTTACCGATTTCTCGTGTCTATGACTACACAAGGTGCTTATGCCCCATCTGCTGTGCTTCTATATGAAGAGATACAAGAGCATCAATTTAGCGTTGTAAATAACAATAATTTATATGTATTTCAACCTGATCAAAAAAACAGAAAGTGTAATATTGAAATAAAACAACTAAATAATAACAATATTAGAATAAGTGTGTCAGCTTTATTTCAAATTAAAGCTACTGATACGGATGGTAGCAATAATTCTATCGCTCAAATAAAATCCGTGAATACTGAGATGGTCTGTGAATATGACTGTAGCTCTAAGCGCATGATTAACGAAGATCGAATAAAACTACAGCATATCAAAATCCAGGATACATAACATATCCAGTTACCGTTGAAGGCGAAAGCATCCAACAACCTTTCACCACAACGTAAGCAAGCGTAGGATACCTTTTGTCGACAACACTGACCTACCACACCTCAATATAGCTGCCTGTTTTGATGACCATTGCGAACTTATCTCCGGCAGAAATCAATTACACTCCTCTCCGCTCCGCTCCGCTCCTTTCCGCTCCTTTCCGCTCCTAGCAATCTATCTAATTATACCGATTGCCATTGATTATGAAAAATTCCGAAATAAAAAACTGAATATCCTCCTGTCACATACCTACTAGAGGGTGTTCAACGCGTCCCCAGAGAGGATGATAGAATACCTCTAGCGATTCACTATCCACATCTCCAACTGAATCAAACAACCATTTTGGTTTTTTATCCTTATCAATCAATAACGCTCTAACACCTTCGCACAAATCACCCCTCAATGAGCAGTTAACAGATAGCACAAGCTCCACCATAAAGACCTCCTTTAAAGACAAGTGCCTAGTTCGTTTTTGTTGTTCATAAGCAATACATGCTGACAATGGTGAACCATTCATCGCATTATCCCTGGAAGCATTCAACCACTCATCATCAGTTTCTAGATTAGCCAACTGATCCATTATAGCGCCTAAAGAAGGCTGATCCATTAACTTGGCAATTAAATCACGGTGCTCACGAACTTTAGAAGATGGTATTAAACCCTCATTATTTTCCACATACTGATTCATGATTTCGTAAACTGTTTCATAACTTCTCTCGTACTCCCACTTCGCTCCTTGCAAAGACTGAAGAACATTTGAGCGAAATGAGTCATCAATAAATCGGTTGGCTAGCCCCATGTAAATAGCATCACCAGCATTCAAACGACAACCTGTCAAAGCCATAAATAAACCAATTTTTACCGGCATTCGCCCCAGCAGCCAACTACCACCAACATCAGGATACAAACCAATACTTATTTCCGGCATAGCCAATACCGACGTGCTCGTCACCACTCTAAAGCCTGCACCGGACATTAACCCCATACCTCCTCCCATAACAAACCCGTTCCCCCAGACAATAATAGGTTTTTGGTAAGTATGAATTAGATAATCAAGACGATATTCTTTTGAAAAAAAACGCAAAGGAGCATCAAGATCCCCTCCAAGGACATTTGTGCGAAGGGAGCTAATATCCCCACCCGCACAAAAAGCTTTCTCCCCCGCACCCTCAAGAAAAACACAAACAACAGTGTCGTTACTCTTCCATGCAAGCAAGGTTTTGTATATGCAATCAATCATCTCATAGTTCAGAGCATTTAGTGTCTTCTCCGAATTCAGCCTTATAACTCCAATTTTCTTACCGTTATCGGCTTCAAGCTCTTTAAATATAACAGCCTCAGTCATAGACACCTCTATAGCTAAAGATCAGTGGGAACTCTCAAGGAGTCTATAGCTGTAGCACCTTCAAACACCACAACTTCGGATAGCACATATAATTATTGAAATAGAAACAGCCAGACTAATACACACCCATGACCTTAAAAGGATGAGGTTGTTGATTACACTTGCTCACACTCGTAAGTTAATGGACTTAGCTCCGCTATCTCCTACTCTCACCTGCAATAATAGTTGGTATAGCTCATAGTTCAATCCTGTTCTCGCCAAAAATATTACCAAACTCGCTATAACCTGCTGAATAAAAACAAACAATACCATATTTGCGTCATAAGAAAAGCAGACCTCAGTCAAAATAAGGCGACCAACTTATTACATAAAATTACTTCGTCAATAAATAGGGAGTTGAAGCGAAATAAAAGGCTAGAATATATCATCACCTAACAAGTTCATCTCCTGATCTAATCAAACCTCATAGACGAGTTTATACCTGTAACCATTGGATGTGCTGGTAGGCGATAAACAAGTAAATCATTATAAATCTACGGATAGTAGGTATGATAGAGAAATCAACAATTGATGTCATTCATATGGTACTTGATGGTGCTGACCACCATAGCTCAAAGAAGTTGGTAGAGGCCAGGAAAATTTGAAAATAAAGCTACATTACTTCTGCCAGACAGCATACATACATCAGAACCCAATGAAACAACCATGGACGGTAATAAACGAATAATGGAATAATACATACTTCGCAACCTCTAATGAGCTCCGACACAAAATAGATAATATCCTATCAAAAACTTTACCCAAAATTGGCGCTTAGTTGTGCAGCAGGATTAACGACAACTTTGAGATATTGAAACCTGCACCTTGCATTAACTTAGACCTAGATGACTAATACAGCGCTATAGCGGTGAATAAAGACCGCAAAAGTGCGTTATTAACAATAATTTATATGATCGCTCCCCATTCTTTCGGGGCTACTGATACTCTCGCTAAATCACACCTTAAATAGCAACCAGCATAAAGCTGCATACTGACACCAGAAAACAAGCTCGTTCCAGCTTAAAATAAGAGACTTGCTTGCAAGCCCCTCCCCTAATCAAATGTACGACTTTTTATCAACCACTAACTTTCGAAATAAGATAATGTTTTTGAATGATTATATTCTACAACCCCCTAGCCCCACTTGGTAAATCATCAAAACACTTCAAGTCACGACAGACACCTTTTTCCTTGATCTGTTTTTTTGCAGACTGATGCTTTTCACCAAAAGAACGAATTATTACACGCCCTTTGTCTTCAAGTAGTACATTAAACCCTCGCTGAATATCAGCAATAGAAACATTGCGAACAGCTTCTGCCATTCGGCTCCGATTATCAAAAGGCTCTTCTTGAACTATGCTCGCCCAGAACCTAAAGCTTCGATTTGCAAGATTAATATCCCTTTGCAGTAACTCACCAATCAAACCTTGACGATACTCCTCCAACTCTCCATCTGTTAAGCTTTTTATTCTGACAATCTGCTCCTTCATAAAGGCTCTAAACCTAACCTCAATCTCCAGCGGATCTACCTTGGGAGACTGCACTAAAAACACTACCGATGGATGTTTTTCTACCGGATAGGGGTAAGCAAAAACAGCGTAACCTAGCTGTTGCTCTGTTCTTAATGAGTTGAAAAAAGGTGTAGCCAGCAATCGTGCCAATAACCCATAGCACGCCCGAGTATTGTTATCGGTTTCCTGACGCTGCAAATAGATCATAAAAGCAGAATCATTATGCTTTATATCCATTTCAAAAACACGCTGCTCATTAGCCAAAAGATTAAACGGCTCCGAATATTTTTCACTCCTATTAGCCGGTGTTAACAGCGCTTTCTCAACCATGGCGGCCAAAGCTGCTGCTTCGTCACGAGCGTGATTCCCATATATCAGCATATCTATATGAATATCCTGATAGAACGTCTTTACATACTTTTTTAAAGCATCAAAAGTGATTGACTCAGCCGCCTTCAACAATTTCTCATCGCTGGGATAACGTCTATAAATAATCTGCTTAACAGCATCTGCCACTAGTCGGTAAGGAAGCTGAAATTGTTTGTTTTTACAGGCTCTTATCAACAAGGCATGCTCTCGATCAAAATCTTTCTTATCTGGTGCAAACTGCGTCATCGCTTTCATAATTCCCTTTAACAACAGATGTTGCTTATCTTGATAACCGAATATGCTAATAACTAACCCCTCCCTATCCGATGAAACAGCATAATTCAAGTCCGCTTCTTTAGCAGGGTATCCATACTCTTCTAAGCTTCGGCTCAACAAAGACTCATAAACTTGCAAAAGAGCAAGACTGTCTACTGTGTCTGACGCCTTGGATGTGGATATTTTAATCTGCACTGAAGCCCTAGGCATGGAAAAACTGGTATCAGTCCTCGCCCAAACATCTATGCCAGGCTGATGAATAATACGCTTAGGTTCACCGGACTCACCATTACTTGATTTACGCAATTTAAAATCACTGGCAATAAATTCATTAACTGCGGGAATAGTTAGTGCTTTATGTTTTTTTGGGGCTTTAAGCCGTTTTAGTAAAGATAAAGCAAGGGCCTCAATCGAATAATGAGCGCCAAAGTATGGTTCAAGCTTGTCGGTCTGCAAGCTCTTAGCTACCACAACCTGACGCAGATTATCTGGGGTCATTTTACTGAGAAAACTTTTAATCAATTTGGAATCATATTCTTCATAAAGATAATTTGCATCCAGAATATGCCTAACTGGCACGTATCGCATCTTAACAGCAAGACTAGAGACCATATGCTGTGGCGCTATGTCTTGCTGGTATCGGAAATTTAACTTAGCGATATCTTTACTTTCAAGATAAAAGCTCTCTCGCATACCTTCCTTACCTATCAGATCCAGATAGTCAAATACCATTGCAGTAATATCATCAACCTTATCAAGTCCTTTCAGTGTTAGATCCATACTAATAGAAAATTCGCAATATTCATTAGCCAAATCATTGCAAGAAACACCCAAAGAGTTAATCAATCCCAGCTCTTTCAGCATACTATGCAAGCTTCCTTTCCCTTCATACCCCAACATTCGAGACAAATAATCTACTGGCTTTTTTCGGAAATATGGCTGAATACTTTCCATTGGGAAATCAAGATATAAGCTCCTAGACTCATCTATAGGCACCAAGTTAATACGAACACCCAGTTGATTTTTAGCGTACGGTTTTATGCCAATAGTTTTATCTTTGGATACCCCAGTCGGCACCCCCTCGAATGATAGCTTCACCCATTGTTCAAGAATGTCTATAGATTCTTTGCCATACACAACCGCCTTAATATTACCAGCCACATAATACTTATCATAAAAGGACTTTAGATCTTGCCATAAAGATACACCATCATCATTGCTCAGTGTTTCAAGGTTTCCTATGTTAAATCGGCTTTTAGGGTGATCAGGATTAGAGGTTAAACCCATCACACTAAACAATCTCCAAGCATCTTCTCTGGCGTGAAGCTTATACTCCGAGTCAACAGCATGCCTCTCACGATCAACATACTTTGGGTCCAACGTTGGAGACACAAAAAACTGAGCCAATTGATCCAGCGCGGGCTGCAATTTATTACTATTAATATCAAAAAAATAATTGGTATGGACATCTGAAGTATATGCATTGGAAGACCCACCATTGGCACGAATATACTCAAAATAGCCGTCTACTTCTGGGTATTTCTTATTGCCAAGGAACAGCATATGCTCAAGAAAATGAGCCAAGCCCAACCGGCTATTCGGATCATCGTAGCTGCCAACCCCAACATCAACCGCTACCGCAGCCTTATCCGTATCTGGATCAGAAATTAACAACACCCTTAAGCCCGATGGCAGCGTCACATGACGGTAGTCCCGCGGATCAGCAGGACTTTTTACAATAAAATCACTCTCCATTTCAGACTTATCCATATCCTTTCCCAAGGGGATGGAGCAACCAGCAGTCACTAGTATTATCACTACTCCTGCTACAACTACGGCAACAATTATAGCAACTTTTCTCATGCTATTTTTCAACATACGTTACTTCCACATTATTTACACAAGTCTATAAAAACCGTAATTCTTACCTGACGTTGGCCTCGCATTAGGGCATATACTAGGGAATCTGGCAGTTTATACCCAAAGTCATCGAGGATGCACCCTTTTAAAGTATTACAGCTTAAATTACGATCCTAGACACAGAATACCCGACATAACCGACACCCTTAGAATGGATTTTAGAGTTAACTGATGGCAAGCTGTAACTCTCAAATAATGAATCAGGTGATCACACAGAAAATCCTTACAAACAACTTACTCTTCCGAACAATACCAGATTCAATTCCCATGTAAACTAGTATTTTAAATGCGATATTTCGTACTATATGTTTACAGCTTAAAGTACTCTGTTCATAATTCGTAGAGTATGTGAGAGTAATCGACAATCACACCCTCAATGAAAAATGGTCTAGATCAATCAACTGGTGATACAAAAATCATTTTTTTGCTTTTTCACTCTTATTTTTTTCAACCCAACGACCATCTTTATAGGTCGCACTCCAGCCTGTTGCCTTGCCGTCAACTTCACTCATCACGTATTGTTCTTTCGTTTTCCGACTATAGCGGATAATCGATGGGTTATCGTCAGGATCTTGCAAAGGCGCATTAAAAAGATAATTATATTTTTGATCAATTTCAGACTTATAAGGAAACAACTCAGCCACCAAAGGCGCTCTCGTCTCCCTATTTTTAGGGAATTTACTTGCAGCTAAAAAAAGTCCAGAAGCACCATCACGAAGAATATAGTGGTCTTCTACTTTACGGCATTCAAGATCAGGCATAGGGACAGGGTCCATCTTAGGAGGGGCCGCCTCACCACTTTTCATAAGCTTTCTGGTATTCTTACACTCCTCGTTAGTGCAACCAAAATACTTACCAAAACGACCTGTTTTTAGCTGCATTTCAGCGCTGCATTTGTCACACTCAAGTATAGGACCGTCATAACCTCTAAGCTTGAAGCTCCCACTCTCCACTTCATAGCCTGAACAATCAGGATTATTACCGCAAACATGGAGTTTGCGGCCTTCATCGATAAGATAGTTTTCCATAGCTGTTGAACACATAGGACAACGACGCATCGCTCTTAACTCATTGACTTCAGCGTACTCATCATCACTTTCAACATCATCTCCTGCAACCAGGTTCACTGTTGTTTTACAACGCTCTTTTGGTGGTAACGCATACCCTGAACACCCCAAAAACACACCAGTACTAGCCGTTCTTATCACCATATCCATACCACAGGTTGGACATTTTATACTAGTCGGCGTGGGTTCATTGGCTCGCATGCCTTTTTCTTCATCTAAAGCACTCTCCAGCTTTTCAGAAAAATCGTCGTAGAAATCATCAAGAACTGCTTTCCATGCTGCATTACCTTCCGCAACAGCATCTAAGTTTTCTTCCATTTTGGCAGTGAAATTGAAATCCAACAAGTCGCTAAAAGACTCAACCAACCGATCGGTAACGATATCACCTATTTTCTCCGCATAAAAACGGCGACTTTTAACAGAGACATAACCTCTATCCTGTATCGTTGAAATAATAGGAACATAGGTAGAGGGACGACCAATTCCGCATTTTTCCAACTCTTTAATCAACGAAGCCTCACTAAAACGAGCAGTTGGACGAGTAAATAATTGTTTAGGATCCAACTGAGCCAACGATAACTTATCACCTTCAGATAAAACAGGAAGAATAATATCTTCACCCTTCTTAGCCAGAGAAGACTGCACTCTTGTAAACCCATCGAACTTCAAAGTTCGCCCTCTAGCTTTCAGTATAAAACTGTCAACATTCACCGTTAAACTAACACGGAGGTACTCAGCTGGCATCATCTGGCAAGCAACAAACTGACGCCAAATCAGATCATAGAGTCTCTGGGCATCCCGCTCTACTTCAGATACATCCTCAGGTTTTGCGCTAACGTTTGAAGGCCGAATAGCTTCATGAGCCTCTTGAGCTCCTTTTTTGCTAGAATAGTGATTAGCCTCATCAGGTAAGTAAGCCTGTCCAAAGTTGTCAACAATATACCCTCTAACACTCTCAAGCGCTTCAGAGCTAATATTTGTTGAATCAGTTCGCATATAAGTGATATACCCTGATTCATATAACCTCTGCGCCATCATCATCACTTTTTTAGCACTGAAGCCAAGACGTGTACTCGCTGTTTGTTGTAGCGTTGAGGTAATAAACGGTGCGGATGGTTTGCTTTTAACAAGCTTATCTTCTCGCTTAAGCAAACGGTAATCGGCTTTTGTTAGCACATCAAGAACTACATCTATCTTGTCACCGCTGGTCGGTCGAAAGGCCTCGTTATTTTCTTTTGTTACCTGAAACCGGATGGCAGCACTAGCATCCGTTAATAAGTCTACATAAACTTCCCAAAACTCCTCTGGGACAAATCGACGAATCTCACGCTCTCGCTCAACAACCAACCGAACCGCAACAGATTGAACCCTACCTGCTGATAATCCACGAGCTATTTTAGCCCACAGTACCGGGGACACCATATAGCCTACAATTCGGTCTAAAAATCGACGCGCTTGCTGCGCATTCACTCTGTCCTGATTCAAACGCCCAGGACTTTCAAACGCTGATTGAATAGCATTCTTTGTGATTTCATTAAATACTACTCGACGAAAGCGCTCATCATCACCGCCAATAGCCTCTTTCAGGTGCCACGCAATCGCTTCTCCTTCCCTATCCAAATCCGTCGCTAGATAAATAGTATCCGCAGAAGCGGCCAAACGACGGAGTTCCTCAACTATTTTTTCCTTACCTGGCAAAATTTCATAGTTGGCAGCCCAGCTGTTTTCTGGATCAATACCCATTCTGTCAACTAGCTGCTCTTTTGCCTTTTCCTTTTTTCTCTCAGCACGCATAGACGGAGATAACTTGCGTGTCTCAGCGGCAGCTTTGGCTCGAGCCTTAGGGTCACTAACTTTTTTTGCCCTTCCAGATGTAGGCAAGTCTCGAATATGCCCAACGCTGGATTTAACAACAAAGTTACTACCCAAATACTTGTTGATGGTTTTCGCCTTAGCAGGCGACTCGACGATAACTAGCGATTTACCCATGCTATCTTACACGCCCTGTAATCTGTTCCAATGTTTCGACCGGTATCTCATATAACAGTAATGATGCCATTTGATACACCACACACCTTATACCAATTCCTCTTGAAGACATGAGGTTCTTGATGGTTTTCTCTCACCCCAATCACCTACTGTTCTTAGGATCATGGGTTTCGCTCCTTTATAGCCTACACAATTCCAATAGTAACGAGTATAAATGGTAACGAGTATAATAGTTTCACTTCTACAACAAATACAAGCTAGAAGCCCTATCAATATATAAGGTGGAGAAGGCATTCGGTCAAGAAAAATAATTCATTAGCTCCCACTCAACTCATCAAAACTCGACACCAACATACCCACACCCTTGTAGCTCTGGGGTTATTGCCTGTGCTCACTCACCAGAATAATTAGGTCGCAATATATACGTTGCTAAGCCATACCACTCAGAACAACGTGGGTTTAACGAGAATACTTATGGCCGTCTACTGCGATTCTTCCCTCAGAGAATGCAGATTGGCGACGTGTCGAAAAATAAAATTGATGCGCCTCTATTTTTAATAACATTCGTCCACAAAAAGACTTAAACTACTTTTGTCTGGTTAAGTTTTTGTCGGGTAAGTGTATTAGTTATTGTGGAAATCTAGGTGTACATTTCACGGGAGCTAATGTCTTTTTTATTTCTTTGTGCCTTTTTATTCAAATCTGTTTGAAATATTGTCTAGTGTTGCGTATATTATCTGCAAATTGACGTGTAGAGACCAAAATAAAACTCATAGCTCTACATAATATAGCTAGTATCTAGAAAATATTATCCAAAGTATTAAATGGGCCTCTGATGATTTACTCTGAATTTTTATAGAACTTCTGCTGACTTTCAGACAAGTGTAAGGGTAAGACAATAGTTATGTTATTAGTAAAATTTATTGTGGGATTATTATGGGCTTATCTATTCTTAGTTAGGTGCCCTCCTTTAAAAGAAGGTATTTCCCCTAGATCAATAGTTAACCTAGGGCGTCTATACGTGCTACACCTAGGCTTCAGGTCATTGTTTTTTTTCGATCGCGGATTTTAGTCATAAGTGCGCCCTTAAAATTTATGCAGCTAACGCCATTTCACTATAAATCTCATCAGGTA
>JASXSV010000020.1 GCA_030674915.1 Candidatus Endonucleibacter bathymodioli | reverse complement strand
CAGAGTAACAATCAAAAGAACAACCGCATAGCCTCCAACCAATGCAATTACGATAAATACCAGTAAATCGACTAGACAGTCAACTATAAATAAACTTAACTCATATCAATACCAATCACCACTAAAGACTCAAACAGAAGACGAATGAGAAAAACCCAAGCCTCTAAGGGTAGCAGGTAATTGAGACATGCTAGAGCCTCCAATAACCTCACACCCTAAAGGAAAACTGGTATCACTCTCTTCTTCATTCGCTTCGATGGAATTCATGACCAAACCTAAATCCATTACCCAATCAGATAAGACGGAAGAAGAGCACTCTCGTCACCAAAAACGTATGACCATCATATTTATTCTAATAATTGCACAGTAATCATGGCATATTTACTAGCCAATGACAGCAAAGGCACTCCTGTAGAGACTCTATATTGAAGCGTAGAATTAGCAAATCAGATCCATGACGCCTTACTGTCTTGCTGGCAAGCTCCTCTACACACCAGCAATGACGCAACCTCCCTCTCTTATAAATAGACAAATGCACAATAATCAGCTAATAATTCTGCAACTTATGCTTCCATATATACTGACGCCAAAACAGGATACAGACACATCTTGCTAATTTAAACTATTCACCGAGATAATTATTTTGTTATCCTGTAGCATTCTCATGAAAAAGAGCCGTAAGATAACTGCTCAGAGGCTAGGAGAGTAATGCTAAAAATAACCAGCTATATTTTAACTTCCTTGGTCGTATGCAGCTGCAGTACCATTGAAAAAACAAGTATCAGGGATCAAGCAAAAACCTCTGCTACAGAGAAATCTGACGTTACTCTGGAGTATTACCAGGGCGCATGGGATGAAAGCATTCAGCTTGCCATTAAAACCAAAACATCCACTGTTGCGGAGCAAGCTGCAAAAAGGGCAATGCATCAGGGAAATACTAATAAAGCTGCCGCTTTTTATGCCCGAGCCTTTGAACTTGACAAAAAAAATGTAGAAGCAGGCTATCAGCTTGCGGCTCTTCACCAAAAATCTGGTAACGTAGGTCAAGCCGAACAACTCTATCGATTCTTACTGAAACAGTCACCACGACATCTTCCCAGTCTTGAAGGGATAGGGCTAATCCTTTTAGATCAGAATAATATAAAAGAGTCTCGCAGCTTTCTAGTCAAGACTATTACTATTTTTCAAAATCAGGGACCCGGAGCACATAGAGCACACAATTACACTCCCATTAAGGCATTTAATGGCTTAGGATTACTGTCCGACAGGATAAGTGACTATAAGCAAGCTCACTCATATTACCGACAGGGATTAAAAGTTGATCCGAACTCAATAACTCTAATGCATAACCTAGCCTATTCTCTGTATCTTTCTGGTGACTGGAAGCAGGCGGAACCATTGCTTCGTAAAGTCCTAAGAATACAACCTAAATATACACGTGCTATTTACAATTTAGCTTTGGTTAATGCCCGAGCAAGACGCTTTGATCGCACTATTGAGCTTTTAAAACAGTTCATGGAGCCACACGAGGCAATTAATGATGCTGGCTACTTGGCCATGATGGGCGGTGATAACATCCTTGCAGAAAAGTTATTTCAACAAGCTATAGATCAGGCTCCCTCCTACAATGAAACCGCATGGCGCAACATGGATAAATTGAAACAGCTCAAGCTTAATCCAAAAGAATAAGGGGAACTTGCCAAACCTTAACTTTGCATGAATATCAATTCCAAACCAGGCCTCATTAAGCAACAGATCGATTACTATACTGCCTTTCCCTAGCCTCGAAAAACAAATTCCCTAACGTGACAGCCTTTTGGTCTACTTTCTAAAATTAAGACTTTTCCACTCAATCTTTTTTCCAGCCTTCGTAAGACTGCCACCTATATAGTCAAGGCAATTAACTTTTAATAACACTTGATGCCAAGCATGTTACTCTAAATCACAAATTTAACCTGCGACCAAAATTAGCTATACTCGTTGTTATTGAATGAGACCTTTGCGCGAGTCGCACTAAACAACTGAAAATCAGGTATAATAAGCCTCGCACAATCAATGCCTTTCGGTGCAATTATGGCTTGGGAAAATCTGAAACAACGCAGTCTAGCAGATTCAATGCTGATTGATCACGATGCAGTGAAAGAACTCGATTCTGCCCATGAACTCATTGATTGGGATCGCGAGAGCATCATCTGAAAGTATACATTCAAGTGCTCGAGGCGAGAAGGCATGCCCGCCACTGATGATGTTTAAGGAACTGCTGCTGCAAAGTTGGTATAAATTAAGCGATTCGGCCCTAGAGAAACAACTTGCTCGCGATCTTTTATTTCGTCGATTTATTGCGCTCGACATTTCAGAGTCAGTGCCGGACCACAGTACTTTTTGGCGATTTAGACAGAAGCTAGATAAATTGTTGCTTATGGATAAGTGGCTTCAAGAAATCAATTCCCAGCTTATAGATAAAGGTCTTTATATTAAATCTGGAGGTATCAGTATTGTTGATGCTAGCGTAATTGAGGCTAAACAGTGTCGCCCAAATAAGGATAAAGACAAGCACTCAACACAGGATCCTGACGCGAAGTGGAACGTGAAAGCAGGTTCTGACGGGAAGAGTAAAAGTACCTACGGCTATAAAGCGCACATAAATGTCGATGAGGATGGGTTGATAAAATCGATCGGTTACACAGCAGGAAATATTCACGATTCAAATTGTTTCACTGAGCTATTAGATGGTGAAGAGTCGTCTGTTTATGCGGATAGTGCCTATTCCAGCAAGAAGCACAGTGAATGGCTGGATGATAGAAATATTGATAACAGAATAATAAGACGTGCTTATCGAAATAAACCATTAACAGAACATGATAAGTGCTTTAACCGTTTACATTCTGGCGTGCGCTGCACTGTGGAGCGAGTATTTGGCGTTTTGAAATTACACTACGGCATGGCGAAAGCTCGTTATCTTGGCTTAAGCCGAAACCGCACACGTTTTGAAATAATGTGTGTGGTGCACAATATTAAACGAGATTTATCTATTCAGCAGGCAAGTTGCGTCTGAAAATCGAAAATGAAGGGTGAAATAGCTCGAATGGCGCATATTCGAACTGAAATCGTGTTTTTTTAAGGCTTTATCCTCAAAAAAATACGCTTTAATTAATAGCTGGACTTATGCAGAGTTATCGTGCAAAGGTCTCTGAATATAAAAACAGACAATAAATAAACTGGACCCTAAAGAACCTACAGCAGAAGATGAACAGAGTGCGTTAAAGCAAGAAAGCCCCTCCCCCTCCACACCGTCAAAGAAGACATGGTATACGGGCTGTTATCTCAACTCCAGAATAGCCTCTATTTCTACAGGCGCACCTTTCGGCAGGGCCTTGACTCCAATAGTAGCACGAGCCGGATAAGGCTCATTAAAGTATTCAGCCATAACATCACTGACCTCCGGAAAATTACCCAGATCTGTAAGATAGATAGTGATTTTGGCTGCATCAGCCAATGAACCTCTAGCCGCTTCTGCTACAGCTTTCAGGTTTTCGAAACATCTGCGAGCTAGAGCCCTAAAATCTCCACTATCCATCTCCATTGTTTCAGGCACCAAAGGAATTTGCCCTGAAATATACACTGTAGTTCCGGCTTTTACTGCTTGCGAGTAAGAGCCAATAGCTCTTGGTGCTTTGTCAGTACAAATAATTTGTCTATTACTCATTGGGCCCACGCAATTTACTAAAAATAATCATCGATACATGGATCTAATCGATCTACGTCACCGCTTCAAATCGATGAACAATTAAACACCTACCTTCTTCAAGAGAAACCAAACACGTCACTCTCATTTAACCATTTAAACAGCCGAAAAATGCCAAAATACTCCTACTCAAGCCAACCCGTGGCGTGCATAGACGACAAATAAGCAAGCCCCATGAACCTATGGGTAACAGGCTTCCAGGACGTGTGAAAGCAGTAGACACATTCAAGAAACAATGGGTATATAACTTAGCAATCTAAACTCTCGTGACCTCAGCCCCTACCCCCTATCCCTTCCAGCATCTCCAATGACTGTAGAAATACACGCCTCTCGCAAGCGCGTTATAGAGTTAACACCCTTTATCCTTTTGAGTCGCTGGAGAACTCTAGCAAGATTCAGGCGGTCTCGAATATTAATCAACAAGTGAATCTGGCACGAGGTGGAGACTTTTCCATCCATACTTATTTTGTCGATATTCCCTTCAGCCTCTGTAACACTGGCGGCAATAGCGGCAATCATTCCTTTTTGGTAATTAATCTTAATTTGTAGCGCAACGGAAAACTCACCTTTAACACTCTTATCCCAGATGATATCAATAATTCTATCCGTATTACGGCAAATTGTAGCAATATTGCTACAATCCTTCGTGTGAATGACGATACCGCCTTTATCAGATCCTATATGCCCGGTAACAGCCCCACCAGGGATAGGGTAGCAACATCGATCAAAATGGATAGTCATGCCTTCAGTACCCCTAATAGAAAGAGGCGCTTCTGGCTTAGCGTTTTCAAGGCGATTTGTTATTTCTACATTCTCGGCAGAGCCAGTTAGCATTATGGCAGCGGCATAAGCCACTTTATTACCGAGCCCTATATCTTCGAGTAATTCATCCAAAGATTCACATTCTAGCTGCACTTGCTGGCGAACTATGTCATTACCGATCAATTCCAGCGATGTATCAAAGCCCATTAACGCTCTATTTAACAGCTGTCGTCCCATTGCTATGGACTCGTTTCGACGCTGGCTTTTCAATAACCGGTGGATATTTGAACGCGCCTTACCAGTAATGGCAAAATCAAGCCACTCAGTATCAGGGGCGGCATTTGCCCCAGTGATTATTTCAATCGTTTGCCCACTATGTAGCGGCTGACTTAGAGTTGCCAGTCGTTTATCTATCCTACAGGCAACGCATGCGCTACCCACATTTACATGAACAGCATAAGCAAAGTCTATTGGTGTAGCACCTTTTGGCAGCTCAAAAATATCCCCCCTGGGTGTAAACACATAAATTTCATCGGGGAATAAATCAATTTTAACATTTTCAATAAACTCTAGAGAATCTCCGGCGTTACGCTGCAACTCTAACAAACCATTCAACCATTGGCGAGTTCTGGCGAGGCTAGCAGACAGCGCTTTCTTATCGCTGTCATAAAGCCAGTGGGCAGCAATACCTCTATTCGCTACATCTTCCATCCTCTGAGTCCGGATCTGAATATCAATAGGAGCACCTTCTAGACCAAAAAGTGTGGTGTGAAGTGATTGATAACCATTAGCCCTTGGAATGGCTATATAGTCCTTGAATCGACCAGGAATGGGCTTATATAAGTTATGCGTTATGCCCAAAGCTCGATAGCAGTTCCCAACATCATCAACGATGATACGAAATGAGAAAATCTCCATGATTTCAGAAAATGATTTGCGTTGATTACGCATCTTTTGGTAAATACTGTAGAGGTGTTTTTCTCTGGTAGCGACATGACTCTTAAGTCCTTCTTTTCTAAGCCTATCAGTAACTGTTTTTTGTACACTCGTAAGCAGGTCTTTCCTATTTTCTTTGGCTCGCTGGACTGCGCTACCAATTAAGCGAAAACGCATGGGGTATATTGCCGAAAAACAAAGATCTTCCAACTCACTCCTAAGAGTATGCATCCCAAGCCGGTTGGCTATTGGCACATAAATATCTAGGGTTTCTCTGGCAATACGGGATCTCTTTTCTAACATTAATACGCCAAGTGTGCGCATGTTGTGCAGACGATCTGCCAATTTCACCAGAATAACTCGAATATCCTTGGCCATGGCAAGCGCCATCTTCTGAAAGTTTTCGGCCTGAGCGAGAGTTTTATTTTTAAACTTCGTATAGGTCAGCTTACTTACCCCGTCAACCAGGTCTGCAACCACGCCTCCGAATTCATTTTGAATAGCTTGTTTTTCTATGCAAGTGTCTTCAATGACATCATGCAGCATTGCCGCCATAAGGCTAAGATGATCCAGATGCATGTCTGCAAGAAGAGAAGCAACTTCCAGGGGATGGGTAATATAAGGCTCACCACTCCGGCGAACCTGCCCAGTGTGAGCTTTTTCTGCAAAATAATAAGCGCTGCGAACAAGGTCTATCTGCTCGGTATTGAGATAGGACTTTAGGCGGTCGGTAAACTTATCGATAGTAAGCAAAACCGACTCCTCCCGTACAGCTTACAAATAGACGTCAATTATTACTGTTGTAGTACAGCTTCTCAACCTTAAATTCCAGATAAAAACATTGCTGCGTCATCACCAACGTTGCCTTCATCAATAGTCTTCGTAGTTATCAGTCCCTCCGCAATTTCACGAAGAGCCACTACCGTTGCCTTATCATTACCCCACTCTACCTTCGGATCTTTGCCCCCAATTGTTAACTGGCGCGCACGCTTTGAGGCCAGTACCACCAGCTCAAAACGATTTTCTACGTGATCAAGGCAGTCTTCAACTGTTACTCTAGCCATCTCTGCTCCATCTCTACTAAAGAATTAAGAATTAAGAATTAAGAATTAGTTTTTCTGAACACCATAGTTTAATTGACTAGCCCTGATCAAACAAGCACTAACAGTTAATTAATTACTCCACTCACCACAATCACCCACTCTCATCTTCAATGGTAACGATATATCTGCGTCAAAATCAGCCCTCATCACTAGAAACAGTGCAAAAAACCGATAATTTGGTGTTAAATGCGCTGGCAAGCTTCATAATTGCTTACAAAATGGCAAAACTCAATGACGACGGCTAAAGTAGTTGGTTATGCTGAGGACTCACCGTCAATAGAAGCGGGAATATACACGCTCGATCAGGAAAATTAGAATGGCAAAAATACTTGAAAGACTCTTAGCTTTACGTGCTGAAATGGAGAAGCAAAAGGTAGACGCGTGGGTTATTACCAGCTCCGACCCCCACCAGAGTGAATATGTTGCCGACCATTGGTCAGGACGAGCTTGGTGCTCGGGCTTTAGTGGCTCGGCAGGTAAGCTAATAGTACTTAAAGACCACGCCTCACTCTGGACCGATGGCCGTTACTTTGTTCAAGCAGAAAAAGAGCTTGAGGGCTCCGGCATCACTTTAATGAAAGAAGGCCATACTGACACACCTACTATGGGTGAATGGCTACACAATAATCTTGACGATAAAAATACGATTGGGTTTGACGGCAAAACTATGAGCTCTGCTGCAGTTCGCAGACTAAGTAAAAGTCTTGATGGGAAATCCCTGCAGCTCATTTCAGGTCATGATTTGCTAGATTCAGTCTGGACTGACCGCCCAGCCATGCCGTCTAAGCCCGTTTTCCTACATAGCCTCGAGCACGCTGGACAGACTTGTGAGCAAAAACTTGAGCTCGTCCGCCTAGCAATGACTAAAAAAGGCGCAGATCATCTTCTTATCAGCAGCCTTGATGATATCGCTTGGCTGCTTAACCTTCGAGGCTCTGACATTGAATGCAACCCTGTATTCCTTTCTTACCTTATTTTATCTAAAGAAGGTATTTGCCTCTATATTAATGACAGCAGGGTCGAAGCTGACGCCTGCAAAGCCCTGGCTTCATTCGGTGTGGAGCTTCGCGCTTATGATACAGTAGCCTCCGACCTCGGACTACTACCCACCAACAGCAGAATCCAGTTTGACCCTGAGACAACTAGCCACTGGCTTCTAGAGTCACTCCCCGAGTCCACTGGCATCATTGAGGCAGTGTCACCTACCAATCTTCTGAAGGCTGTAAAAAATGATGTGGAGATTGCTTCAATGATGAATTGTCATCGGCGAGACGGTGTTGCCATCGTTCGCTTTATGCGCTGGCTTGAAAATATAATTCCTACTGGAAATATAACAGAAGTAGACATTGATGAGCACTTGGAATCTTTCCGCGCCCAATCATCAGAATTTAAAGGGCCGAGCTTTCCTACTATTGCAGGGTATGGACCCAACGGGGCTATTTGTCACTATCGAGCAGAGAAAGCATCGTGCCTGCAAATCAAACCAAAAGGCCTTTTACTGGTAGATTCTGGAGGCCAATATCCTGACGGCACAACGGATATTACTCGAACCTTTGCTTGCGGAGAAATGACCGATGAAGAAAAGCATGATTATACCCTAGTACTCAAAAGCCATATCAACCTTGCCCAAACCAAGTTCAAAAAGGGAACACGAGGCATACAGCTTGATATACTAGCCAGACAGCCATTATGGGAATTGGGCATGGATTATAGCCATGGTACAGGTCATGGTGTCGGCTACTTTCTTAATGTACATGAGGGGCCTCAAGGCATCAGTCCTAGTTGGCAAGACGTGCCCTTAAAACCGGGCATGCTGATCACTAATGAGCCGGGCATGTATAGAACTGGCGAACATGGTATTCGCATAGAGAATATAATGCTTGTGGTTGAAGATATTAAAACTAAGTTTGGTCAATTTTATAAACTAGAAGCATTAACCTTGGCACCCATAGATACCCAACCTTTGGTTATGGCGTTACTTAATAGTAAAGAGATTAAATGGCTGAATCAGTACCATACAAAGGTTAACGAAGCACTTTCTCCTTTACTGGATGGAAATGACTTAACCTGGCTGACTCAAGCCACACGTCCGATTTAGCACCTACCAAAAATCCTTTCTCTATCACAAGTAAAGATCTGACACCTAGCATATACCCACCTCACTGAGGTATGGGTACTCGGCTATTACAAACCCCTAAAATGTCATTCCTTAGTCTCCTGTAGACCGAAAAGCCGCGAATATAAGCTATATCTCCAGCTAAAAGCCCTCAGCCTAGTAAGTCCAGAATAAACACACAAAAAACCTGCTCCAGAAAACACCTGATGACATACTTGAAGAACCCAACATGATAAACATCACCACGAATGAGTAAAAACCACCTTTATATACAGGCAAACGATACGTATGACAGGCTATCTGATAATCGCAACATTTAAAGATAACCGAATTCGTGAGTGGCACTATATGAGATCTTTGCACGAATCGCGCCAAACAACTGAAAGTCAGGTATAATAAGTCTTGCACAATCAATGCCTTTCGGTGAAATTATGGCTTGGAAAAATCTGAAACAACGTAGTCTAGCTGCAGTGAAAGAACTCGACTCTGTCCATGAACTCATTGATTGGGCTCGCTTAGAGCATCATCTGGGAGATATACATTCAAGTGCTCGAGGCAAAAAGGCACGGCCTCCACTGATGATGCTTAAGGAAGCTCTGAACAAGGTTATTCTCGCACGGGAAGGCATCTATAAGGTATTGATTTTGCTGGACCCACTCCTCCGCGGGGATTACGAAAGTGGCTTTAATCAGAGATTCCTAATGGTATCCAATAACTTTGAGACCTTTGCACGAATCTCGCTAAATAACTGAAAATCAGGTATAATAAGCCTTGCACAATCAATGCCTTTCGGTGAAATTATGGCTTGGAAAAATCTGAAACAACGCAGTCTAGCAGATTCAATGCTGATTGATCACGATGCAGTGAAAGAGCTCGACTCTGTCTATGAACTCATTGATTGGGATCGCTTAGAGCATCATCTGAAAGATATACATTCAAGTTCTCGAGGCGAAAAGGCATGGCCTCCACTGATGATGTTTAAGGCACTGCTGCTGCAAAGTTGGTATAAATTAAGCGATTCGGCCCTAGAGAAACAGCTTGCTCGCGATCTTTTATTTCGTCGATTTATTGCGCTCGACATTTCAGAGTCAGTGCCGGACCACAGTACTTTTTGGCGATTTAGACAGAAGCTCGATAAGTTGTTGCTTATGGATAAGTTGCTTCAAGAAATCAATTCCCAGCTTATAGATAAAGGTCTTTATATTAAATCTGGAGGTATCAGTATTGTTGATGCTAGCGTAATTGAGGCTAAACAGTGTCGCCCAAATAAGGATAAAGACAAGCACTCAACACAGGATCCTGACGCGAAGTGGAACGTGAAAGCAGGTTCTGACGGGAAGAGTAAAAGTACCTACGGCTATAAAGCGCACATAAATGTCGATGAGGATGGGTTGATAAAATCGATCGGTTACACAGCAGGAAATATTCACGATTCAAATTGTTTCACTGAGCTATTAGATGGTGAAGAGTCGTCTGTTTATGCGGATAGTGCTTATTCCAGCAAGAAGCACAGTGAATGGCTGGATGATAGAAATATTGATAACAGAATAATAAGACGTGCTTATCGAAATAAACCATTAACAGAACATGATAAGTGCTTTAACCGTTTACATTCTGGCGTGCGCTGCACTGTGGAGCGAGTATTTGGCGTTTTGAAATTACACTACGGCATGGCGAAAGCTCGTTATCTTGGCTTAAGCCGAAATCGCACACGTTTTGAAATAATGTGTGTGGCGCACAATATTAAACGAGGTTTATCGATTCAGCAGGCAAGTTGCGTCTGAAAATCGAAAATGAAGGGTGAAATGGCTCGAATGGCGCATATTCGAACTGTAATTGTGTTTTTTAAGGCTTTATCCTAAAAAAATACAATTTCATTAATAGTGGGGCTTATGCAGCGTTATCGTGCAAAGGTCTCACTTTATTTATTGAGAAAGAATATTTCTCATAATAATGGCGCAGTCTTTAAGTACTTTCCCAATGAAATTCACCTTTCTCTCGAAAAAGAGCAGCAGTTAGAATTTACTGCGCCATTGTCAAAAGCACTGAAGATACTTGGAAACCGTATTTCCCAACTAATGATGCAATCCCAACGCAGCAAACGCTGCCTGTGTTGAGCACCTGCACGCTTTTGCATATGTGACTTATGCCTAAATGTGGCTACTTATGGCTAAAAAACCAGAAAAAAACTCAAACCCAAAGCTATTGATCAACCATTGTATCAAGGCAAACTAATTCAATCTCGGCACTATTTAAAACGACTGTTACCAAGGTTTTATGCCTTAGCTGACACTGAGGAATCAAGAACTGATGAAACTCTGTAGCTCTCATAAATAATCATCTTTAGTGACACTTTAATCTGCCGGTAAGGTTATATTTTTCTCATATAACTTCGAAAGTTCTTCTTTATGAACAATTTTCTCAAATAATTTTGAAGACCCTGCTCCACAAGAGACTACGACCTTGAGAAAATTTTCAATAGTGATGTCTGGGTGAATTTCAACCTGTTCAGAAGGCAGTTGATAGACAACTCCGGATGCTGGGCTTGGGGATGTGGGAACAAATGCTGTATAAGTTCCATCCTCTTGTTTGCTAGTAATTAAAGCAATGGTCCATGTTGGAACCGACCGCCCATAAAGCCATACTTTAGCTACGTCTCCTTTTAATACACCCGCCTCCTGACTTGCGATCATTTCCACCATATCTTTTAAAAGTTGATAACCTGGTATATATTTTAGAAGCGCTGTTTCTATTTTTTGATAAATCCATCCCCCAAGCTTAGTTTTCACCACTCGTCCTATAATGGAACAAATTATAACAAACAGTATCACTACAATAACATCAGACAGAACAACAGGAAGATTATATCTGTTAAATAAATCAGCGAGTGGGCTTATCCAGTGCGATACGCCTTTAACAAGCCAATTTGCAAAAAAAACAATCACCACCAATGGTAAGACAATCGCCAAACCACCAATCACAGACTCGTTTAGAAATATACGGACAAGCCTGAATTTAAACCTTTTTCCTAAACCAAGTTTAACTTCTTTCAACGAATACTTCATTAGTCTACGAGGTCTGAGAAACAGGCTAACAATTCTAGTTTTTATCTTTTGATCATTGTTCATTTGAACACCATTTCAATTACTTTATTACCATTATTTTTTTATTACTCGATATTCTTTAAGGAAAGCAATGGATTCTAGCAGCGTATTCTCAAGATCAGACATCCTCAATGCTGCCTCGCGGACACTACCGTTATTCGCATCAACTTCTATTTTCATAGCGATTTCACTCAACCTTATGGCTCCTACGTTTTGACTGCTTGATTTTAACGTATGTGCTGCTCTAGCCAGCACCTCAAGATCTGCCTGACGCGATGAGTGCTGAATATCATCAAATAAGCTAGGAGCATCCTCCATATAACTTTCTAATAAATCATCAAAATCTTCTTCCATGAGATCTTTAAGCGCATCCAGTGTCTGAATGTCAATTAACTCTACTGTAATCACCTCATTATCACTCTGATGTTGTACTTTAATAGTTTCATTAGTAGTAGGGACCACATCTACATTAAGCCAATGTGTCAGGCGAGATATTAAAACATCTGCTTTTACTGGTTTAGTTAAATAGTCGTCCATACCTGCCGTTAAACACTTTTCTTTATCACCAGACATGGCATTTGCAGTCATAGCCAGTATTGGCGTTCTTCTTTGCTTATTCGATAGTTCCATTTTCCTTATGTGGCCGGTGGCTTCATACCCACTCATTTTAGGCATCTGGCAATCCATTAATATTAGATCATAACTATTCTCTTCTACCTTTCTTAATGCTATCTCTCCATCTTCTGCCAAATCTATCCTATTAAAACCCTCTTTCCGCAACATACTAAGTGCTACTTTCTGGTTAACGATGTTATCTTCAACTAAAAGGATATGTACATCATTATAAACCAACTCAGATCCTTTCTTTGATTTTGATGTATCAACTGTTTTAATTATAGATCTTTTTTTCATTACCTTTATTGTCGTTTCAAGCAACCTTGCCTGTCTAATAGGTTTAGTAAGGCTTGCAGAAATACCAATCTCATTTTGCCTAGTTTGTGAAATGGGACCAGCAGAGCTGATTAGAATGCGCTTTATATTATTGATAGCAGGGTTATCTTCTATTTCTTTGGACAACATTAAACCATCTTTTCCTGGCATATTCAGATCAAGATATGCCAGATCAAAAGGACTGCCTTGACTCGCAGCCTCTAGCAACTTACATACAGCTTCGTTTGCATCAGCAGCTTCATCATGCGTGATATTCCAAACATCCAAATAGCTCCTTATAATTTCCCGATTAATCGCAATATCGTCAACAATAAGCGCTTTAATGCCACCGAGCCTATAGTCTACATTATCGCTTTCAGTTATCTCAGTCTTAGATACTTTCATATTTATTGTGAAAAAGAAGGTTGACCCCTCGCTCTCTTTTGAGACTACCCGCATATCACCATTCATTAACAAAACCAATTGCCGAGAAATTGTCAAACCTAGCCCTGTGCCTCCAAACTTACGAGTTGTACTGCCATCAGCCTGCGTAAAAGCAGTGAATAATTTCCGTTGTACCTTATCTGAAATACCTATACCTGTATCCTCTACAGAGAACTCTACATCAATAGAATCAGACAACCTCTCTACTTCCCTAACACGCACTGTAATGCTGCCTTTCTCTGTAAATTTCACAGCATTACCAAGTAGGTTGGTAATAATCTGGCTAAGTCTTAACGGATCACCCATGAGGAGTGAGGGCAATTTTGTGTCTGTATAACAGTTAATCTCAAGGCCCTTCATCTGGGCTTGACCCGCCAGCAATGCACAAACATCCTCGGTTAACTCTTTCGGGTTCATGTCAATAGATTCTATTGCCATTTTCCCCGCCTCTATTTTAGAAAAATCGAGAACATCATTAATTATTTGCAATAAGGTACCTGCAGAAGAGTACGATACTTCTAGAAAATCTCTCTGCTCGTCATCTAGCTCAGTGCCCTTAAGAAGCTCTAGCATTCCCAGCACTCCGTTCATTGGCGTTCTTATTTCATGGCTCATATTTGCCAAAAACATACTTTTAGCTTTAGCAGCTTCAAGCGCAGAATCTTTAGCTTCATTTGTTTCTAAAATACTTATTTTTAATTCCGAGTTAGTATTATCAAGTTCCTTAGTACGCTCTGCCACAGCAACCTCAAGCCCATCACTATGTTCTTTAAGGCGTAAATCTCGTTTTTGGATCTGCAGCAACATTTCATTAAAACAATCATATAGCATTCCTATTTCATCATTATCAAACTTACGCACCTGCCTATCGAACTCTCCATTTTTGGTGATCTCACTAATAATATTAGCAAGCTCCGTAATTGGGTGGCCTAATAACTTTTGAAGTCGCGAGGTTAAAATGTAAACTGCAAAAACAGAAGCAAGTGCAGCGAGCAAAGCTACCAATAAGTTTTTCCATAAAGCCTGATAAAGTTGGGAAAGATCAGACTGAATATAAATAGTGCCAATTAACTGAGAGTCAAAATTAATTGGTCGATATAAATGCAAGGAGTTTTTAATAAATTCAGTAGCACCATGATGATGTCCTCCCTGCTTATATGTCAAAGACTTACTTTTATTTCTGTGGTATGCCGCTATTTGATCACCATTAGTGTTGACCAGGTAAGCCAACTTAATATAAGGAGCTGTAGCAAACGCACTTAATAAACGGTTTGCTGACTGGCTATCATCAAACATTAAAGCAGCTCCAGCATTAGAACCAACAATCTCAGCTAACGCCTCAACATTAGTAACTAGAGATGCTCGAGAACTGATGATATCGTTAACAGTCTGAATAGATAAAGAAACCAACAAAACAGTATATGCCGTAATTTGCAGTGCGTAATGTATTTTACGTTTTATTGGTCTATTGTTAAAACTAAACGCAGCCATAAGACCACCTGATTATTTTAGCCAATTTAAGACATTGAAAACCGACCTTCAGTCCATATTTGTTTTTTGATATCATATTCATACTGAACCTTATTGCTCTGCCACTATTTCATAAAAACAACACTATCCTTTTCAGCAAAACCATATCTATTACCTATAGTTAAAAAATCTTTATTATTAACATCTAGAGCTTACTCCTTGTTGAGATAGCTATCACATAACTGCAATACTTAATAACTGTTAATCACTCATCTAGCAGAAAAGGCAATGCTTATTATTAATACTCTTGAGTCAAACAATATTCCCTATAGATAATATTCCAAGATTCCATTCTTTGGAATAACTAATAAGAGCACCAGCATACAACCTAATTACGGTATTTATTTTTACGCGACTGTATATATTAATGTTAGCTTATATTTTGTGTAGTGCAAAATTTTAATACCACCTCACATAACATAACCAACCAAAATTAAGGTCATCATAACCATATCATTTTCTAATATAGTGCAAACCTCATTCTGAAAAGAACAGAGCTGCGTTAATAAACAGTTATTTGACATTGATGATCTATACACAAGACAAAACATTTACAGATCGACATAAGTACTTTAATCGTTTTTTGAACAGTTCTTTTTGAGTACCGTACAATCCTAATAAGAACAGATACGTAGTTGGGCAGTAATGATTGATGCGGCAGACTATCAGGTGGTGAGCACTGTTGGGTTAGATGATTCTTTAGCTATTATGGCACAGGAAACAGGACTGGACCTGGTTGAGACCAACTAAACCAGCGAACCACCTGCCTGTAAAATATTAAATTACTGATCAAATATAACCCAAACAAACATGAACAATCATAGACCTTCAAGCTAGCCTTCATCTTAATTTGGATCTGCGTCTGGATCTGGCACGTCTGGGCATCGTATGTCCAAACCAGCCGGTATAGGTGTTGACGGTTCAGGGCCTCCATTACAGGTAAAATCTACCATTTCTTGAAAAAGATTAACTATCTCATCGCTTGGATCTGCAGGGCAAAGCGAAGGGTCTGCAGTGTCTGGATCGGAACAATCCAAGGGCGGTACTTCGGGAGGCTCAGGAGTTGGCTCAGGAATATCTGGTGCTTCATCCTGTCCCGACTCAGAATATACTCGCTCTCTCCAGCTGTTATCTTGCTTCGTTGCAAAAAGAGACTGAGTCATAGTATACACATAGCGTGGCTCTTTATCATTAATACTAAGAGTCGTACTACCTAATACATTATAGCTGCGGTTCCTAATTACGCCACGTCCAATTTGATTGCCTCCCCCTACCAAAATTCCCACCTTCACCCCTTTAACAAAACCCCAATTCACTATATCATCGGCTTCCCGGTAACTAGTTACAACTCGCCCTCCACCGTCCGCATAACCATATAACACTTGGAGTTGCTCAACACCTTCAACCATCAAATGGCCATCGCCTCGAGGGCTACCATCAGTGTTAAAGCTCTTGCAAAACAAACCCTTCTCCCCTTCTGCCGTCGTATCAATAAAATAACGATTGACTATCGCTCCTTCGACATAAACACCAGTACAATCTGAGTTATAGCCCGGATCAAGGACAGGCGCTACAGCATCACTCTGGTTGCCGCCACCTTCATCGGTACAAAACTCTCCGTCACAGAGTCCTCGATAAAAAAGAGTATTTTCAACCTTCTGATAGGTTATCCAAGCTGGCGCTCCCCTCCTCAATGTTGCGCCATAACTAAGCCTACAATCACCATCATGAGTACCGCTAGAAAGATATCCACTCCCCCATGAAAAGCCTTTGCAGGAATCACTTCCATCACAGTGCGCTTGACATGAATTGAGTAACGTATTTGTCTTACGGGTGGTTGCCCCTGAAAATGATTCGTTAGGATATAGATTGTAACCTCCAACACCAACCCTCACGCTACCGCTACCAGCTTCACGAATATCTCGCCCTAGCATATCCAAAGCTCGCTGAGCGCTAGTCTGTGCCTGTGCTCGAGTCTCACTATAACTAGAGCTTTGTAAATTGGCGAAAAATACTTCAAACATCCCCTGTATGACCACAACAGAAAGCAACGCTGATATCATCATTTCCACTAATGATAACCCCACCTGCTTTATATTATTTTCCACTCTATGGCTATCTAACTGCGTGTGTAAGGCTGTTTTCATTTACTCCTCCATGAGCACTAACTGTCCTGTTGTTTTTAGACCTATCCTTTTTTGCATCATTAAATGAGCTACCATCGAAAGTAATATGCACTGCCAATGGCTGAGCAACAACCTGCCCCCGCATTACAACTCTGACTTGAGATTTCAATATAGCAGCGCTATAAACTTGAACATCATCAATTTCACCGTTAAAATAATTATTAACTCTACCAATGAAAAAATAATTCTTTACATCAAGTGACTTAGTTACTGCCCACCTCTGAACCAACGCTCCATTTTTGTATAAAAAATAATTATTCGCCTTTCTTATCCAAGTAATATGAACCCACGTTTCAGGAGAGAAAAAATTATTAATAGTCCTGTTATAACTAACATAATTTGTTGTAGTCCAACGTCTCGTTTCCCAATCCCAGCAAAACACGGCACGGGCTACACAGTATTCCTCCGAGTGATGCGTAACTGTTTTGCCGTAAGAGTCAACCCTGACCCCCCCATCAGCCTTAACTGACAGCCCGATGGAACGTCTATTACCATCACCAGGCGCACCAAAAAAATCAGCATCTGCTAGATTCTTAGGCTTAACCCACATGGCGATGGTGAAATCCCCCCTTGCACTTGGAGTCCCTGCTCCTGAAACTTTTAAATAGCCATTACCACCATCAAAAGATAAAGCTTGATTAACCCTCAATAGTGCATCTGCGTCAGTTGACAACTCCCCACTCTTGCCTCCTTTTGAATCCCACGTTATGCTGACTCTTCCTCGTAATATGCTCCGCTGAGCGCAATTGGTCAAAGCGCTACCAGTGTGAACATCAAAGCATTCGAACCGCATTTTAAGATTACTAATCCCATCAAGATCATGACAATATGTTTGCTGCACATCATATTTAACTAACTCTGACTGTACGCACTTATTGCCGGTACAGTTCTGAATTGTCTGACAGTAAGTGTCACGATTGTTCACCCCATTAATTTCTGTCTTATACAATTGAGGAGAAAGATTTAGCTTAATGCGCTCAAGCATCTCTTCTGCAAGTCGCATAACCGTACTACTATTAGCACCGTCAGTAACATGGCTCAGGCTTTTCATATGTCCATCAGTAATCCACAACATTACCGTTGAAAGCAATGCAGTGCTAATTAGCACCTCTATAAGGCCAATGCCTGATTGTTTTGCCTTATATTTTTTCATAGAATTATATCTTCTCTATTATTTGTTATTTATTATCCTTAATATTTTTTAAACATTCACTCTGAATAAGAAAAAATATTAAAGCACCTACAAACCATCCCCTTACTTTTATTTAAACCGGCTTGACTGCTTTTTAACACCATAGATTCCACCAACCAAAGCACCAAGGATCAGGAGTCTCAGGAACCGGAACCTCAGGAGCGCCAGGAACCGGAACCTCAGGAGCGTCAGGAACCGGAACCTCAGGAGCGTCAGGAACCGGAACCTCAGGAGCGTCAGGACCGTCAGCACTGTTATTACAGTCCCCATAATCCGATGACAACCCAATTCTTCCTCTATTGGCCTTACTATAAACCAATATTTCCCTACGAGCGCCATTTTCAATGCCATCCAGGCATAAAGAAAATGTACTGTTTTCATCAAAATCAACCTGTCCCCTTGAGTTGAAAAAGAAGCCGCCTTCACTACCACTCCAGATAACATTAAAAGCCGAAGACATATTATTATAAACACGAATAAGTTTATCTCCATCATCAAGATTTTTATTAGCATCTCCATCAACAAAAACTATCCACCCAGTCACCCAGTTATAACCAGAATCACAATTTGTTCCTAATATACTTCGACAAACAGTAATATTTTCCTTTCGCGAAATCGCTTCACTTCTAGCTAAAATAATAGAATTATAAAGCCTTTCCTTAGCATACTCTATCCTAAAGTCACGAGTCATAGATCCCATTGATACAAAAGCACTAGAGAGTATACCCAAAATAGCAACAACGATAACAACTTCGATCAGAGTGAATCCATCTTGTTTATTTTGTTTCATTACTTTTACCATTTGGCACCTGTATCTTATGGCACTTCGAATATTTGTCGCCAGGATTGACGCCCAAATGATGAAAACTCATATACAATCTCATGAGTATAAAAATTTCCACCAGCCCCTTTCATAACTATCTTGCTTTGTCCTTTTTGTTCGTGGAAAATGGATGGAGATGAAAGATAACCCCATCCAAAATCAACATTTGTCAGCGACAGCTTTTCATTACCTTTAGTGACATCAAAAACATCTAATATATTCTTAGGCGATGATGTTCCTGTTAAATAATGCAATCCATACAAAAAACCATGACCTTCGAGCTGGCAACTATCTGCTGATGGTTTATTTTCAGAAAAAAGAATCATACTAAACAAATTATTAGCTTTATTCATACTTTTCCCCGACGGTGCCACACCATCCGACCTCAAATCTATTTTCCAGCCAGGCTGCTTACGCATTGTTTGCCTTAAAAATTCGAAACTATTCACTGTATTGCCACCAATAATCACAGGTGAATAACCATCTTTATTTCGCAACAAAACCTGACCAGATGTCTTCACAACAATATTTGTAGTATCGATAAGACTTCCAAGGCTAACATTATCAAATAGATGCAATCCATTAACATCTGCCGGCTCTTTTACTCCATAAAAACTGTTCCCAGATTTATCTTTATTATCATTATTAACTAACAATCGACCGGTACCACTATAAATCCAGTAATCATTTCCATCACGAAGCGTTAATGGCGCTGCAGTTATAGGTTGTCCTGTTGACAGCAATGAACTCACCGCCGAGCTTTCAATACTATCACCAACTTTAAAGCGAAGTAATTCACCAGACAAAATAGTACGCGAAGTATCAATTGCACCGAAATACACTGCATCGTCCTGATAATCCTGATTCCAGTCAGTAGCTGTCATATCTCCGCCGTAGCTATTTGAGCGAGCCGTGGTTAACGGGTCAAGCCCGCTTACCAGCATCTTGTTTTTCAAATCATAAGCAAACACACTAAGATTTTGATCGCTTTCTCCATGCTCTAACGCTCTCCTAAGACCTATATTGCCTGACCCAGAAGGACCAGAGGCAAAAATCAAATACCATTGATTTCTCACCGGGTTACTCCAATCACCACCTTCCCCAGCTTTTCTATATTTTACAAGTACAGGCTTGGATGTACTAAACCCCAGTGCAGGGCTAGTTATTTCATCTAACAATTGCGGTGGCTTTTCTGGATTGGTGACATCAAGTACAACATAACCTGAGCGCATAATACGTTTATTACCTTCGACAGTAACATCAATAGTTCCGCCACCTTGCCGCATACCCATAACAAGGATCGTCCCCCACCCACCGGGATGATCTGCATCAGCGGTGAAAATATTAACGTCAAAAGCTTGGGATTCACCATCCATGTAGTACACATGCGGATAATCAGGCTCTGCTAACCAACGAAGATGAGGCAACAGATTCATGGGAGCATATGCCCACAATTCATAACCTAGTGGATGAGCTGTTTCCCCTGCGCCTCCAGACACGTTATAAGCATAGACATCATCATCCATAAAACCTCCGTTAAACGCATGAATCAATCCATCGTTAGCACCAACATAAATAACATGTCGCCTATTTTTATAATACTCTTTAAATACTCCATAACTACTGTCACCGTAACGGGTGTCATATGCATCTGTTGGCACGGTGACGGCTATCGGTGTGGAATTGATAATATCTCCCAACCGCCAAGCTTCATCAATACCATCTAGATCATAGTCAATAATTCTGGAGCGCAATCCCTCAACTTCTTCTCCCCGTATATAATTAACAAGACCTGCCGCCTTGCTGGCTGCTATACCCAAATAACCTTCCTTATTAATAAATGTTGCAGGGACAAACGGCCTAACTTCATCACCATTAACAATTTGATCATTATTACTATCAAGCCAGGTTAATATGTGTCGCCCCCCAGATGCCACTGCATTATAAGTTCTCTGATCAACCAGGTTTGTAATACTTGCTAATGCATCCCTAGCGTCCCACAAAGCATTCAGATCTTTTAATGGTCGTCCTCCTCCATCTATAATTTTATTATCATTAACTACGGAGTAACGCTGCACTACCGTCTGCCCTGTATCAGGATCAAAAACCAACTCAATAACCCTATCGATACTGTAATCGTCCAACATTCCATTTTTATTAGAGTCTTCCCGCACCCAACCCTTATTATCTATAAATAAGGCATGAAGCATCCCACCCCAAGTAACCACTTTTTTATTCAATTCCAGTTTTGGCTGAAAAACAGCCTGATACAAAGTTCCTGTACCTTTACTGCTATGGGCAACTAGAGCAACGTTAGCACCCGAAGCCGTCCTAGCTGAAATATCATGGAAAACCTTCCCAAGCTGACGCTCCAATAAAGAAGGATTTCGAATTAAGAAATAATTATCAGGCAAGCCATCTGCACCAGCAGCACCAGTAATATTATTTCGGCTGTCCCATTCACGGGTATCTCCTATATCCGGAGAATCATCACCATTGAAGTCATTCCCTGGCGAACTATCTTTATCTAGGTCAAAGAATCCACCATATTTTGCAGCAAACCATAATGGCTTCGGTAACTGAGTGGCTGTGTGTCCTATAGCATTAAAAATAGTTGTAACTGTCTCCCCCTGCCCCTGACTGCTACTGCTACTGCCTCCTGCATCCTGAGCCATAGGAAGCACGATGCCATCCCTCCCTGTTCCGGTAATAGTGTAAGAATACCAAGTTTCGGCTCCTGCATTTTTTGATTCCTGTCTTACAGACAGCTGAACCTGATGCTCACCAATTGCTGGGGAGCAAGCACTTGCTATACAAAACTCAATACTCGAGCTAGCATCATAGTCATAGTCATTACCCCATAACGAATCTTCCCATGTGAACAAAAATCTACCCTTTTTTTTATCAAGGGCAAGAAACTCAACAACAACATCTGTTAATGAGCACTCACTACGATTGCTATGAGCCTGACAAACAGGCTGAAAGGTAACCGTTTTACCTGCTGCATCCAGAGAAAATGAAGGAATACTTTCAGCTAATTGAATTGTATAAGTTTTTACTGATTGCTTGCCTGCAAGATCCGTTCGTAGGTCTGCTGTACGTCCATGCCATGCCAACCCTGCAATATGATAGCCTCCTTCAAGTTGTGGTGACTCAGGACAAATACCACGAATATCTGACAGCTTACTTATTTCAACTTCTTCACATTGCTTACCTCCGCCCATCTTATCCGCGAGAAACACTCCGGGAAAATTTACGTCTGGGTTAGTTACTGCTTCCATAAGACCAACATTATCGGTTAACCGATCAACCCCCCCTGCGGCCCTTATCCCTGGTACATCATTTGCACCACCAAACTCATCTGTATCAAAGGAATTAAACCCTGTAGAAATTAAAACAATAGTGCAGTTAGCACAAGCGTTACCATTCCCTTGAGGACTGATCCAGTTTTCTTTACTCAAGCCTTCAATAAAGTAATTATCATTATTAGTATTATACTGCGTAGATGGCTGTTCTTCTCCTGAAAAATACCTCAGAGCTTCCAGATACATTTCCGCCAACGGATTACCCCAATTACTACAATGTTTGCTGGATCCTGTCGCACGACTAATACTATTAACGAATCTATCAGTGCTAATACCATAAGTGCTGCAATCCAAATATTTACTACTATCATAACTGTATTTAGCAATGCGGAAAATATTAATATGATGAATGATTCCTCTTACAGATTTATTAAACTCACCTGTAACAATATTTATTTCATCATTAGCTGAATCTTCATTACCCACTAACCTGGTAATATTCCTTCGCAACAATCCTCCAGAAATATTTTTATCATATCCTCCACTAATTAGGCCAAACCGTATGCCACCTTCTTCTCCGTAATGCTGGAGCATACCAACTGGTTTATATTTTCCATCAATATAGCTTTTGCAATGTTTAGAATTATCTGCACCTCTCCCCGCAACACACGATTGAACATATACATTGTGCTCTGCAAGCTTTAATGAATATGAAGGAGAGTTTTGGCTTCCCCATTGACACTGCCGGACTTCAGTAGAAGCCCATCGAGGCCATTCACCAGACGCCACTCTTACCACAGGCTCGCCATTCTCAGAAACGGACAAATTGCACAGACTTATAGTACCATTGTTAAATGGCGTAAGACTTCTGACCGAGGCATTAACAGTGCTTTTATACACTTTAACAAAGGAATGAATGTCTCTTGGCAAGTATGATCTTTCTAAAATAGTTTGGCCTGCTGTATCCTTAAAGCGTTTACCACCAAACAATACTTTCCTGAGAACATCAATTCTGGACATTGTCGCCCAGTTTAAAAAATTCCCACTCCAGCCTGCCGTTCTGGAGGTACAAAAATGCTGATTAACACCATTTGCTTTTTTTACCGGATAATACTTACTCTTTGCATTTTTATAGGTATAACACCATTGATTATCAAAATAGCCTAGATAGTTAAAATTATCATTATATGTGGTATCCAGGATACCATCACCATCAAGATCAGAGTAATCACTATATGCTTTTTTAAACAGCTCATGATTTACTGACATGACAAGCATTACCAGCGGGTCCGTGGCCTTATTTAATGACGGTGGTGTCGCAGAATACAAGCTGGAAGACGCTTCCGCGGAAGCATCAATAAACAAAGCAAGGTATAAGACATAAATCCATGACTGTAATTGTTTTTCCATAAACACCTACCCCTAATCCACCAGAACACCGTCTCAAATATTTTTTTTATAAGTGCTCTGCAACATTACTCGTGCATTCCCTAAACTTCCACCGGCTCTCGCCGTTATTCTAAAAAATCTAGACCACTCATTGATATTGGTTATATCTGGACTTAGCCCGTCATGATCCTTAGGCAAATAACAGCGAAACTCAATAATATACCAACCATGAAAAATCATCCCGTCAAAATCCAGATCAACTTTTTTTACTCTAGCACTGTCCTTCCATAAATCTTGTTCCCGCCATGGTGAAACAGAATTAGCACTACAATTTGAAATATCATTAACATGCCTACCACTAAAGCACAGTCCATTATCACACTCAGATGTAAATTCAGTAACATCGAAATCAGTTTCAGCAATATATTTTTCAGCATCAAGTAACGTTGCCTCACCAGCATAAAAAGCAAGCTGCTGATCGTTATAATTACCTGCAATCTTTACTTCAATATTTAAAGAGTTCATTGCAGTAACGCCGACTAACGTCAAAATCAGCAAAAACACTAGGCTAATAAATAACACGCTTCCATGCTGCTCCATTTAAGGCACCCTATTTCTGAGCTCAATAGTAGCCATAAAAGATCTGCGAATATATTTATCATCTGAGGTAATATCAGAGCCAGCAAAAAAATAAGTCTGGGGCTGAGGAGAAATTTCTCTATAACTTCTAATCAGAATCTCAATTTTAACACTGACTATGTTTTTCCATTCATCACTATATAGTGGTATATCAGAAGATAAAAGGTATTGATTAACGATACCATCATTATCAGCATCATAACCGTAAAATACCCTTAGCTCCTCAACACCTTCAACTAAAGCTTCCGCCGCCAGCCCTCTGCCAGAAACTGCTTCACCACCTCTCTTCATATACAGTGTTGGTATACCATTATTATTACGAATATAATAAGCTGCGGATGAAACTGGTACTAACTGAGATTGACTATGATCAAACAGTTTTTCTCCCCGCTGTGATTCCATACAATTAAAAGAACCTTGATGACGATGTGTACAGTTATATAAAGATTCACTTGAAATCGTTGAATAAGAAACCTTTGCCCCACTGGTACTAGACCCAGCAATAAAAATAGAAATCTGTTTGCAATCCTGACTAACAAGGGCCAACAAATCACCCTGATTGAAATCATGCCTTGCTTGAAGAGTAATAAGCATGGAGGCATTATCCTGACTGGCAACAGGAATACTTCCTTCCCAGTCAACCTTATGAATAACAATCGCCTCAGAGACAGCCTTATTATCCACTGAGTTTTTGGCACTGGTTCCTGCAGAAATTCCTATAATCCCTTTATCAAAATGCGCCATCCATAACCTACTAGGCTTATCACTAAAAAGAGCATTACCCAAATTCGTCCACGAGGGACAACCAGTATAGGCAGCCATTCTCACATTCCTAGTAAGAAGATCAAGAGTAACCCTGGCACTTTCCTGAATACGAACAAGCTCATCCTGCAACACATAAGTCTTATTAGTAGACACCAAAAGCTGTCCGGCACTTGTAATTAAGATCATTCCAAGCAATAAACTTACCAGGACTTCTACCAGGGAGAAACCCTCATGACTTAGAATCATATAACGCTCCTTATTATCAGATCGTTTAGCTTAAACTCCCCCACTTTATTTTCGAAAGACAATAAAATAATATAAATACGATGATCACCGTACTCTTCATAGGTTATTACCCCATTAGCATCTGGCAACTGGCATGAAATATTGAATTTCCATTGACTGATATCATACTGAGCAAGCTGATCTGGTAAACACGAACTTGCTTCACAACTATCCGTATAGTCTGTACTGGAACAAGATGCAGGAACAGCATCATTAGCCCCAACAACATAATTATTAGTTGTTAGTGCCTGAGCTTTATTAATTCGAATACGATTAAGCATATCCGTAGCAATAATTACTCCCCGAGACTGCAGGTAAGCCATATGGTTATACTGCATACTACGACTATGAAGGCCTGCCATACCAAGAATACCAACAGCAAGCACAAAAAAAGACACCAGTACTTCCATTAACCCAAAACCCAACTCACTTTTTTTGTTTTTTATCACTCTGCCTCCTCTGCTGCTCATCAAGTCACCCATCGCAACTGTCCGGTTTTGCCACCCGTGCTCTTCCGGTCATACTGACACTTATTGTGCGCATAGCATCGCTGTCAGTAATTTTTCCACACAAAGTGAACGTGCCTGCATCAATAGCCACCCCCCTGCTGTTAAACCGCAGATACTTGCCTCGATTCCAGATAATGCTAATCGATGAAGATACTGCTTGCTGTACACGAATTAGCTCATCACCCACATCCATATAACCATTCCTATTTTTATCCGTGAATATTAGCCATCCTGATGCCCAGTCCTCTCCGTTTGGTGCACACTGACTAACGTTAGCCGCACGACAAAGACTAACAAAAACACCTCTTTTTACTGCTTCACTTCGGGACAATACTATGCTTTTGTATATTTGTTCCGTAGCCATAACAATACGTCGATCAGCGATCAGCGACTTCATGCTCGGAGCTGCTAAAGACACAATAATCGTGGCAATTACAAGTGTCACTATTATTTCTAGTAATGAAAATCCTTTTTCATGATATAAATCCATTATTTCCCCAAACAAGAAAGGCACTCCCTCAAGTAATAAGTGCAACGTAATCACGCTGCAAGCAAATATAATTACTACCCCTTATATAATTTCATGCTCGGAAAATTATATAAGGTAGTCATTTTTACTTTTCATTTTTAATTTCTTATATAGCTTACCTATGCGGTAGTCATAAATTTGCATACTTACCTGTCAGGAGAACAATTATTATATGAAAGTATTTGACGCAACTCACGTTTCAGGGCCTTAACCACCACAGCACCTTCATTCCAGTCACCTATACATATATCGATAATATAGTCCCTCATCTATACAACTCACATTTTTTATTTGGTCGTTATCATAATATCCATAACGCTTACACCATGACTGACTGGCAATCCTTAATTGACTTTTATCAAAAAAATAAAATGGCATACTCCTCCATAGTATAGCGAAACGTCTTAATTAGGTTTCAATTAATATACAACTTCTAAAGACTTAACTCACGCTGAATGAGTGTAACTATATAACCCCAATAACCCCAATAACCCCAAACTTTATAAATACTTTAATCTGCTAAAAAACTTCTCGTCTCATTAATTGAGTCAATAGATAATTTTGTAAGTAGCTAGATCCACTCCCATCGCGCACCGCGCACCGTTACTCCCAAGATTATGAGGCCTTGCTTATTTGTCAGCTACTCCCTCCGAAAATTGTAACGGATATATACCCTCTCAATCCTTTATTACATTTCAGTCCCATGCTTGTTACCGACAGGGATTCTACTCCATAAGCTGGTCATTTCATTTTAACGGAGACTTACTTTCATTATGATGTAAATATGATATCTTTTATGTCCAATGAGATCTGTCTATAACTAACTTATCGGTATCCTTTAGCTAGAATAGAGCCAAACTCTGCAAATCTCCTACATTACTTTGCTTTTTTAACAGCAAGCAGCCTGATCTTACTAATAATAATACGGGTGCGCTCGACCGGTTCACAGCTATCAGAGCTACCCCTAAAGAGTTTAATTTCAGCGTCAACAGCCTCGCTAAGCCTTACCTTACCAGCCACCTTCCCATTAAGATCAATTCTTGCCGCACCAGGCTTAATGGCTACCAAGTAACGCTCAATCCTTGTAAAAAACCGTAGGGCAACACCAATAATATGAGCAGGAATACAGTTACTCCTTTTCATATCTTTGTGTATCCCTATTTTCAAAGGTTTAGGAAAAGAAACCATAAACGCTTTAGGCCACACCAAGCGGACAACTCGTAACGCTTCAGAACCCATTATTTCACTTTCAGGACGGGCTTCCAGCTTTTTGATAAGATTTCTAGCACTTTCCGGCAAATCCCTTGGATGACCAGATGCGCAGCGTTTTTCTAATGTCATTTATTGCATATATCCGTTTGCGAATGAGATTAACGTTAGTACCACATTTTGACTAATTTATACCCATTCCCCTTTGACAGAGTGAGGTTGTTGACTGTCCTCGCCTCCAGTCTGTAACAGTTATAAGTAAATATGGAAGCTGGATTTCCACCAATCTGGCACCTTGAAACCCGCTGTAAAAAAAGAATTATACCGTATCTCCAGGCATACTCCTCTATATACACCCCTTCCAGTGTACCTGCATACTTAAAGAGATATAGGTACCTACATCACACCTCTGTTTTATCTACATTTTCAATTGCTAGGGCATAGGCAACTTAGCCCCCCCCTGAAATACCATCTAGCCACGCAAGCACCTCCTTCGTATAGGGTAATTGTGCTAGGTCATCAAACTTACCAAACTCATCTTTCAAGCGCTTGATGGTAGAAGGCGTGAAATTATCACCACCCATTTCTGTAAAATACAATAAATTGCTCTGTATGGTGTTAGCAAGTTCATTCCCACATAAGTCATGAAGCACAGATTTAAAAGACTCATTTGCAGAGAATTGATCCTTCTGACGATAAATATCGGCTAAAGTAGCAAGCGGAATCATAGACAATCGTGGCTGAATCATTGGGTTCACTGCATGGCCGCTGCTCCATTCTGACAATCTCCACGGTCGACCAGTAAACGAGTAAATACGCAGACGTTGCTTCAGCCATGTGGGATCATTTACCGGATAGTTATCCCAAATAAAAGGCTTGCGCTGGAACAGCTCTGTCATACGAGCTAACCCTGACTCATCATAACCCATTGAAATAACATGATCTCCAGTCCAAAAAATTTCAAACTGGGGATCTAGCGCAGCCCCCATCTCAGCCCAATAATGCTCTGGTTTAGGTCCGTAAGTTCTAGTAAGAAGTTGGTCTCTGGAGTAGTAGGTGCCTACTACTTGAAACTTCTCGGCATTACTTTCACATGCAATAAACTCCGCAATATCTGACTGTATCTTAGCTAGATTAGGAATATCATTACAAAAATCATCAAATAAAATGGATAGCATTGTAGGCTTGATACTATTGATTAACGCCAACTTCGTTCGCAGCAGTCCTTTAGTTTGATTATCAAGGGTATGAACCTCAAAAGGGGTAAAGCCAATACCAAAATCCATACCTTTTTCCTGAAAAGCATGACTTAACGCTTTTAGGTTTTCTAGCTCTGCTTCAGGCCAAGGATCACGCCACTGTTCTCGAAGAAATGGATCATTCTTAGGCGCATAGATAAAAAAACCAAAGCCTTTCCTTTCACAAAAATCCACATAATCATGACGGACCTGACAATTCCAGCTCTTTTTTTGATCATAAAACCCTTCAATCACACCATAGGCAAAAGACATTGCTTTTCACCCTCCTAATAACAATCAAAACTATTTGACAGAAAAAACTGTCTTGCCTTTGTTATGCGCAAAATCCTACTCTGTTTAAATAGCTCCGTCTACTCATGAGAGAACACTCTAGCAAAGAGTAATGCTGGTGAAAACACCCAGGCTCTAACCGTTACCGTTGAAGATGTGAGGTTTTTGACGCCACAACTTTCTCCTGCTCGTAGGCTTATGGTGCTAACCCATATGCCTCCTACTACACCGTCAATGACACCTAGTATAATCTGGTTTTGCCAAACTATTTCTATGATTAAACATGACGGTTCGCATCATGATTTGCGGTATCAATACTTTTTATGACACAATATCGAAAATATTATATTTGGGTGGTCTTTTGTGTGATTGATTCAGATGGATTCAGACCCAATGTGGGTATTATCCTAGCAAATCACCTCAGACAGGTTTTATGGGCTCGTCGAGTCAATCAGGATGCATGGCAGTTCCCTCAGGGAGGCATCAATTCTTCTGAAACACCAGAACAGGCTATGTATAGAGAGCTTTACGAGGAAGTAGGAATTCCGCCGGAAAGTGTTGAGATACTGGCATGTACTCGTGGATGGCTCCGATATCTACTGCCTAATCACTTAGTTCGCAAAGAACAACACCCCTTGTGTATTGGACAAAAGCAAAAATGGTTTTTGCTAAACCTGTTGCGTAATAATGACTGCATACGAGTAGATTATTCTAGCAACCCAGAATTCGACTGCTGGCGATGGGTAACTTATTGGTATCCTCTGGGCCAAGTCATTTCATTTAAAAGGGAGGTTTATAGAAAAGCATTAAGTGAGCTAGCACCTAAACTAGGGCAATTGCAAACAAATGATTGCTAAAAAACTTATTCCGAGTTTCTGTAATGAGAAACTTCTAGGAGTGGCTGAGACTTCGCAGTCTATCCACCTATACCCGTTAAAGTGCGCGTAGGCGGCAAACGAGCCCCACCAATGAGATCACTTATCACTTGTAGGTGCGCGGGTGCGTTATAGCTGTCAACAGACTCAATGCGAATGGGTATCCATTGTTTTTAGGCCGTACGGCTTTTTAATAAATGCAAAGTCTCTAGCATACCTCAAGCACACTTAGCCATCTAAGAGTACGTTGGCGTTCGATCCCCACCTAACTAGCATATCCAACTATTTTGGATATAACCTTTTTTTGATATTTGAGTAGAAATACATGTGGTTAGATAAAGTGAGTCCGTTTTTACAAGAATACTGCCACGTTCACATCCCCTGGATTAGTCAATTCCTGGTTATTATAATACTAACCTTCGCTCTTAGTTATATGGCTCGCCGCTTTCTTGCACACCTATCACAGCGTGTTGATATTAAAAAAAGCCCATACATTAACGCTATCGTGAAAGCCGCTCGACTGCCTCTGAGCTTATCAATCTGGATAATAGCCTTGGGCTGGATTCTTAATCTCACTCTCACTTTTACTGATTTACCAATTTTACATGCCACCCCTCTTATTCAGCGTATTGCTATCATCTTACTATTGGCATGGTTTCTTCTCAGCTTGATAAATAGCAGCTATCGAAACCTCCAAGCTAATCAGTTCAGTGGCAGCACGCTTAACGCCAATACAGCGGAAGTACTTTATAAAATTTCACACCTATTAATCATTATTGCCTTTAGTATGATGCTTCTTCAAAGTGCAGGGATAAGCATCTCTGGACTATTGGCTTTCGGAGGGATTGGTGGTTTGGCCGTAGGCCTAGCAGCTAAAGATATGCTGACTAACCTGTTTGGTGGACTGGTCTTATACCTTGATCGGCCTTTTCATGTCGGTGAAAAAATCAAAGTAATGGGTTCCGATGTTGAGGGCTGGGTTGAGGAAATAGGCTGGCGCAAAACACGGATCAGAAACTATGAACGGCAGCCTATCTATGTCCCCAACGGCATGTTTGGTAATTCAGCCGTTATAAACCCTTCTCGAATAACTAGCCGTAGAATAAAACAATTTGTAGGCTTGCGATACCAAGATTTGAATAGTCTTCAAGAAATAACGAAAGAAATAACTTGGTATATCCACAATTGCGGAGAAATAGACTTACAAAAGGCTCTTGAAGTTAGACTTATAGGGTTTGGTGCATCGTCTATAGATATACAGATATACTGTTTTGCCGCATGCACACAATACGAAGATTTCTTGAGAATACAAGAAAACATACTATTACATACAGCACAAATTATTCATAAACATGGTGCAGATATCGCTTTCCCAACCCGCACTTTAGACATTCAATGGCCATCCAACAAAAACAGTAACACCACTCCTGACGGCGAAATACGAACAGACTGCTAATGGCCGTAACTGTCTATTCCAGGGTGCTGTCTGACCTCAGGTCAGCAGCACTCAATGTTTGCTGAGAAAATTCCTTTTTGACCCTAACACCAAGGTTCATAAATTCATTAGCTTGGGACATAAGATTTCCTCGCCCCTGTCTCAAGGTGTTCATGGCATCATCATAGGTATCTCGAGCTACAGATAACTGACCATCAAGTCTTTCCATTTTATCAACAAACACCCTGAGTTTGTCATATACAGAACCTGCTCTGTCAGCTAAAGCTCTTGCATTAGTGTTTTGCCGTTCAATGGACCATAAGTTTGCCACAGTCCTTAATGTTGCCAATAGCGTTGTTGGGGCCACAACAACAATCCTTAATTCAAAAGCATCATTAAATAATTGCTGATCATACTGAAAAGCAATCATAAAGGCCGGCTCAATGGGCATAAACATAAACACGAAGTCCGGTGACTGCAAGCTGGGCAACTTTGAATAACCTTTTTCACTTAATCCTTTAATATGATTCCGTATACTATTAATGTGCCTCGACAAGGCCTTTTCTCTCATAGCTTCTACAGTTGAATTAACATAATCCATGTAGTCAACAAGAGATACCTTTGAGTCAATAATCAGATGCTTACCCTCCGGAAGATAAACGACGAAGTCTGGCCGCTTATTCTGCCCTTCATTATCCTTAAAGTTAGGCTCTCTGTCATATTCGCGGCCTTTTATCAAACCACTACTTTCAAGGATTTTCTCTACCTGCAGTTCACCCCAGCTACCCTGAAGCTTTTTATCTCCTTTCAGCGCTCTGGTAAGGTTGCCCGCTTCATCAGTGATTTTTTGATTTAATGAATGCAACATTTCAAGCTGCTGTTTTAATGCTGCACGTCCTGCATGCTCTTCCTTTCTTGCTTCTTCCACTTTACTTCTGAAATCGGTAAGCTGATCCCTAAACGGCTTTAGCGTTCCCTCCAGACGATCTTTATGTTGATCTGAAAAAGTTTTTGCTTTAGCTTCAAAAATATCGTTCGCAAGATTATTGAATTCTTGCTTCAAAACATCCTTATTTTCATTAAGCTGTTTAATTGCTATTTGATTGTGTCTTTGCTGCTCTTCTAATCGAGTTTTTAACTCTTGAGAATGCTTTTCTGCTTGTGTACAGGCTAAACGTTCAGCTTCCAGTTTATCCAGAAACTCCAATCTCTCTGATTGCAGATGAACAAGCTGAATGCTCTGCTCTTTGGCTTGCCCCTCAATCTGGCAGACTCTCTGGAAATTCCGTTCATACTCTATAATTCTATTTTTAAGCTCAACCAACTCATTAGCGCTTTCAGAGTATCTTATTTCAACGCCTGCAAGACTTACCTCTAGGCGTCGTTTTTCAAGTAAAAGCTCCTGCCTCTCATCCCTAATTATTCTCAGCTCATTGTTCAGCGCCACCTCTACCTGCTCCATCTTTACAAGCTGATTGTTGCACTGACTGGCATTTAATTCCAACCTCTCCCGATGGTGTAATGACTGCTGCCGATTAAAAAAGTAGGCGAGCATCACCGTAACGATGGCAGTAATAGCCGCAACAATAATGGTGATTAATGGCATAACGCTCTTCCTATTAGCACGCTCTGTTTTTTCGTAAAGCAAAAATATAAACGCACCATAATAAATTGCGAAAAAATAGCTTTTATAATAGCCAAGCTTATCAAAGATGTTGATATATTAAAAAAATAGATGTGCAATACCTGCAATAATAGGTAGCGTAACCAAGGTTCTGAGAATAAAAATAACAAATAACTCCCAGATAACAATCGGGATTTTACTACTCAGCAGTAAAGCACCTATCTCAGAAAGATAAATCAGTTGAGTTAAGGATACAGCCGCTATAACAAAACGAGTCATCTCACTCTGTATAGAGGAAGCCAATATAGATGGCACAAACATATCAGTAAATCCCACAACCATAGCAGTGGACGCTTGGGTAGCTTCTGGAATGCGCAGCAACTCCAATAACGGCACAAAAGGCATACCTAAATAGGTGAAGATTGGAGTATATTTCGCAACTATCAAGGCAATAGTCCCTATCCCCATAACAACTGGGATCACTCCGAACACCATATCAGCGGCGTTTTTAATTCCATCTTTTACTACGCTCACAGGGCTTTTCACGCCTTCTGCTTTTTCCAGTGCTCTCTGCATACCCCAAGAGAAACTGTTCCACCCTTCAGGAATGATGTCAGCCTCAGGACTTCTTGGCTGACCATTAATAAAGATATCTTTCTTCCACGACAAGGGAGGCAATCGGGGAACAATAATAGCAGCAACAATACCTGCCAGAAATATCGTCAAGAAAAGCAGAGCAAATAAATGCTGTAAGCCAACTTGGGCAATAACCACGAAGGAGAACGTAATAGATACAGTCGAGAAGGTGCTACCAATTACAGCAGCTTCGCGCTGTGTATAAAGCCCAGACTCATACTGCTTACTGGTCATTAAAATACCAACACTTCCATCACCTAACCAAGATGCAATACAATCAATAGCTGACCTCCCCGGTAGGTTAAACACAGGTCTCATTACACGGGTACAGAGCGTACCTGCCAGCTCTAACAAACCAAAATTCATAACCAGTGGCAACAATAATCCTGCAACAATAAATATACAGAAAAGGACTGGCAACAGATCATTCAGCATCATCCCCCCTGTCTCTTCTGACCAGACAGCAAGAGAGCCAATCTGAAAGTAGCTTTCTACTATAAACACTGCCCCCGCCACTCGGGTAAGACACCATAGCGGTGAAACATCAAATATCCCGCTCAGGAAGTTACTATTATTAACAAATGCGAGCTTGGCAAACTTAGATATAACGGTAATGATAGCTACCATTACCACAATAGTGGTAATGGTAGCTGGTAAGTATTCTTTCAAGACTGATTGCAAGGTAGAAGACAAGATAGCCACAGGTATAGATAGACTCCCCTCGTAGCTTACAGGAGTAACAAACAGAAATAACCCTGCCAAGGACGGCATTAGAAAGGATAGAAATACGGCTGATCTATATGACTTTTTAATAATGATATTGACCACCTTAAAATAATTTCACTGTTTAAAATCCAAAATACATCACAGTATAAGCCGATAGCGCAGTCTATGCTTACTCATTAACTAATCAACCCTAAATCTCCACAATAATCGACACACTTGGGATAGATATGAGAGTTAGCTGATCGCAGGCGATAGCTCACATATAACGAATCTGGTGATCATCTGAGCAACCCTTACACGCAGCCTACTCTGCCTGAACCATACCAGACTCAACCCCTCTGTAAACTAGTATTTTCACCGCGCAGGATTGGTGGCTATGTGCCAGCTCCAATAAACGGCATCCCATCACTCTTAACGTGCTAGATCGCTTTAATATCTTTTATCGGCTTTCCGTCTTTGTCGTTGCCCGAACCTAATTACGCAACCTCTATCGGTGTGGCACCAATGATATTAGCTAACCTTCACTCATGGTGATGTTTTTGGCTTCCAGCTGAAGATGAATCTCCTCCAATAATTGATCACACAGATTGTGCTCGAAACCGTCCCAAGATGAATGCTTCGAGAACTTTTTTACCGAGTTCAAAGTGGCAAGACTTGCGAAACAGCAAGTCTCTATATCAGTAGGCATTGACGGCGATAGTGACAGCAGTCAACAACTCACACCCTCAAAGGGAATGGGTATAGGTCTGTGGCTAACACGAAGAGCTTGGACTGTATTGTAAAGGATCTTTGCATGTCGACATTTTACCAGAATATAATCGACTTCATTGAGTTATGCTGAGGTTGCATAATAACTTCAGATACACATGGAAAATATTTTGGCTAAAAAGGAGGTGCTATCATTTCCATTATTTTAGGAATTGATCCTGGATTAAGGATTACTGGCTATGGTGTCATCGAAGAAGTCGGAGCCCGCTGTACATATATTGCTTCAGGCTGCATCCGCGTCAAAGATGCCGCTTTACCTGAGCGCCTTAAGCAAATCTATAATGGTATTTTTACTATCATCGAACGCTATTGCCCGCAGAATGTCGGTATTGAACGAGTGTTTATGTCAAAAAACGCTGATTCAGCCCTTAAGTTAGGACAGGCCAGAGGCGCAGCAATTGTTGCAGCAGTTAACCATGGCCTAGAAGTAGCTGAGTATTCAGCTCGCCAGGTTAAACAAGCCGTGGTGGGCAGGGGGTCAGCAGACAAAGTGCAAGTTCAGCATATGGTTAAATCCATTTTGAGACTTGATGCCACGCCTCAAGCCGATGCGGCTGATGCATTGGGGATTGCTCTTTGCCATGCCCACACACGAACCGGCTTAATTCGGATGACAGGCTTAAGAGGGTAAAATTAATTATTCACTCAATTGCCGCACCAGATTAAAAATATAGCATCAATAGCTGCTACCATTGAGACGTGAATAGGCGACAAACAAACAACATTTCATGACCCTGCGGTAGCAAGTAATTAAATTGATTGAGAGCAGCCAACAACCTAACGCCCTCAAGAATAATTGGTATGTCCGTACAGTGAGCATTATTTGAGCATCTAAAGCTATTCGCTGCTGAGTGACTTAAGCTGCTTGTTAAGACTCGCATAGATGAAAGGCTCCAGCACAGAAAATAATATCCAATATCTGTCCGTGACTATAGAATGTGCGTAGCTTTTTCCATATTTTAACATCCAGACCCTGTTTTTTATTAAGATCATCTGTGGCTCTTATTAACAGCTGCTCTTTAATACTCCAGCCAGGGGCGTAGCGACCTAAAGGGATGAGCTGTATATCACTGGGCTGCAAACCATGATCTAGCGCCATTATAGATAGCGATCGGAGCAAGTGATAGGACCTATTCAAGTGCGCACTTCTCAAAATAACTAATGATCGGTCGTTAAGAGGCAGCGTACCGTACCCTTTGATATAAGTGGTAAAGCTGCGCAAGGGCTTCTCCAGTTGCGGACAGTCAGGTGTTTGTGATTTTGTTGAAGAACTCCTCTCTGCTTGCGAAGACCTGAGAAGAAAGTCTTCAGCCTGACTAATACTCATACAGTGATGATAGAAATTAGCCAAGTTAGCCGCAGGAAGGAGCTTCCAAAGTAAGTTAAAAAACAAGTTTGCACGGGACATATAATTTACACTGCCAGTAGCATGCTGAATGAGTTACCTTAGAGGACAGGGAAATGTTAAAGTTCCCTTTCATCTTAAAATTGTTAGCCCTAATAACACTTGTGTTAGTTATAGTAACCTCAACGGCTTTTTATTCCAGCCCCATGCTAATTGGTGAGATATACATTTTCCACTATCTTACCTAATGACTTACCATTGAATGAAAAGAGTTTAAACAAAGTGAATTTATACCCGTTTACATTGTAGGCGTGAGTAGTCGACAACAAGCGCAATCTTATGAAACCACGAATAGTAGGCAATTGTGGTGAGTGGAAACAGTCACAATCTAACACTTTCAAGAGGAATGGATATAAAGACTATCCAAAGTATTATTTATGATTAGTAGAATCAAAGGAGTGTTACTTGAAAAGCGGGCTCCAATATTGGTTGTTGACGTGGCAGCCATTGGTTACGAGATAGAGGCACCAATGTCGGTGTTTTACAAGCTACCTGAAGTTGGAGAAGAGGTCACTCTACATACTCACTTTGTGGTTCGCGAAGATGCCCAGCTGCTTTATGGCTTTAGCGATCAAAATGAAAGGGATTTATTCAGGACAATAATTAAAGTCCATGGCGTTGGGCCGAAGCTGGGATTAACTATTTTATCCAGCATAGAAAGCGAAGCATTTATCCGCTGCGTTCATGATAACGACAGCGCCACACTTGTTAAACTACCGGGCGTAGGCAAGAAAACAGCTGAGCGTCTTATTGTTGAAATTCGCGACAAACTGGATAACTGGCTACCCAGGCCTCAGCCTAATAGAAACCTTGTACGAATGTCTCAAAGTGGGAATGGCCGCCAAGTAATAGCTAGCATTGAATCCGAAGCGGTATCGGCGCTAATCAGCCTTGGTTATAAGCCCATACAAGCTAACAAAGCAGTGAAAGCTAGTTACTGCGAAGGTATCACTTGTGAGGAGCTAATCAGGCAGTCATTAAAAAGCATGATTTAATGAAACAAGAGCTGGCATGCGCAATTACTCTGACCGTACTACTCACAAAACAGCAAGGTAACCTCTTACTTTGCCTTTCCGAGATTACTCCATCGCCTCGCTTTATCCTAAGTGACGGGCATGCAAATAGCATTTGTACTGAAAGAAATTAATATGACTCCTTTCAAACACGATAAAAACATAATCCTCAGTACCGATACACTTTATTAGATGTTAGTCTTACTCATTATTGATACAGGCTTTCATATGCATGATAGAAGCAGATCGTTTAATCTCAGTTCAAGAAAAGCCATTAGAAGAATCTCAGGATAGAGCTATACGTCCTGTCAACTTTTCAGGCTATATAGGGCAACGGAAAGTCCAGGAGCAAATGGCTATTTTTATTGAAGCTGCTCGCAACAGAGGTGAAGCGCTTGATCATACGCTAATATTTGGACCTCCAGGCTTGGGAAAAACGACACTCTCTCATATTATTGCTAATGAAATGGACAGCCATATAAGAACAACATCTGGCCCTGTTATTGAAAAAGCTGGTGATTTAGCAGCACTACTAACTAACCTTGAGCCTAACGACATTCTTTTCATTGATGAAATTCATAGAATTAGTGCTGTTATCGAAGAAACTTTATATCCTGCGATGGAAGACTACCAGCTGGATATTATGATAGGAGAAGGCCCTGCAGCACGATCCATAAAACTAGATTTACCTCCGTTTACGTTGGTGGGGGCAACAACAAGAGCAGGTTTACTAACATCCCCGTTACGAGATCGATTTGGCATCGTGCAGCGACTAGAGTTTTATAGCATTGATGACCTAGCCACCATTATTGATCGATCAGCTCGAATTCTTGGTGTGTCTATAGATCTCCTAGGCACCAGGGAAATAGCATGCCGCTCAAGAGGAACGCCGCGTATAGCTAACCGACTGTTAAGACGAGTGCGTGATTTTGCTGAAGTGAAAGCAGCAGGTTCTATTTCAAAAGATGTAGCTAATGCTGCACTGAATATGTTAGATATTGATAGCTCCGGCTTTGATAATATGGATCGTAGATTACTGCTGGCCATGATTGAAAAGTTTGATGGTGGCCCTGTAGGAATTGATAGCCTTGCTGCAGCTATCAGCGAAGAAAGAGATACCATTGAAGATGTGCTAGAGCCATACTTGATTCAACAGGGGTATATTCAACGAACATCAAGAGGCCGTGTAGTAACGGAAAGCGCCTATGTGCATTTTGGTTTTGAACCTCGAAAAACCTAAATTGCACTTTATTACTGCGGTCTCAGGGAATAAAAACCATCCTGATATTGGTATATGCAGGCTGCAAATTACTGGCAACCACAACTTGCAGAGTTAGCTACGGTGGACGAACACAACCACCTCTCCTGCTTCTTGTAAGCCAAAGAGAGATTTTCGAACGAATCCCAATGATCCTGCGAGTAGCAGGTGATATGGATGAGTGAAAATAGTCAGTAACTCTACACCTCCAAGGGAAATGTGTATAACATGTTTTTGTGCGACTCAGAACCTTTCAGTATATCGGTACGTGTGTATTTTGAGGACACTGATGCTGGCGGCATTGTTTTTTACGTTAATTACCTTAAATTTATGGAACGTGCCAGAACAGAACTTCTACGCACTCTGGATTTTGCAAGTGGCGAGATGCTAGCCAAAAACAGAATTATTGTGGTAGCTGACGCTCACGTTAAGTACCATCTCCCTGCGCGATTGGATGACGTTTTGGATGTGACTGCCGAGCTTGACTCAGTAGGCAGGAGCCGGATTATTTTCCATCAACAGGTCCTGCAGGAGCATAGCAAAAAAGTACTGTGCACAGGGCGCATAGTGGTTGCCTGTTTGAATATGGAAAGCATGAAGCCTGCACCTCTGCCGACCAACATCCAAACAACTATGCTTCACGCGGTATCCGATAAGCCTCGGTGAAGCTTTAACCATTTATCGAGAGAGGTTTTTGTGACAGAAAGTATGTCTTTGTTAGCCTTGATAGGCAGCGCCAGCTGGGTTGTTTTGTTAGTATTGTTAATGCTGACAATCACTTCCGCAGTGTCTTGGGTGTTTATTATACAGAAAAGCATGCTCCTGCGGCTGGCTTGGCAGTCGACACAGGAATTTGAGAACCAATTTTGGTCGGGAATAGATCTAAATCAACTTTATGATAAAATCGCAGATGAAAAAAACCAATATAACGGTATGGAACAGGTTTTTAAAGCAGGCTTCGAGGAATTCTCGCGTTTACGAGAACTAGGTATCACTGATTCGGATGCCATGATGACTGGCACTCAACGAGCAATGCGTGTTGCTATCTCCCGTGAACAGGAACAATTAGAAATGCATTTGCCATTTCTTGCCAGTGTCGGTTCAACCAGCCCCTATGTTGGCTTATTCGGTACGGTTGTGGGTATTATGAATTCGTTTCGTGGCCTTGCTCAAGTTCAACAAGCGACACTAGCCTCCGTTGCTCCAGGAATAGCTGAAGCCTTGCTGACTACAGCTATTGGCTTGGTTACGGCTATTCCTGCGGTTATTGCCTATAATCGTTACTCTTCCCGTGTTGAGGCACTCCTAACCAGCTACGACATATTTGCCGATGAGTTTGCAAGCATTCTTCATCGCAAGGTTCACAGTCACTCAAATTCAGAGTAGGGAAGACTATATGGCTCGAAGCACAGCTAGGCACAAGCCAATGTCTGAAATTAACATGGTGCCTTTTATTGACATCATGATGGTGCTACTGGTGGCTTTTATGGTAAGTGCACCAATGCTAACCCAGGGAGTTAAAGTCGACTTGCCCAAAGTAACCAGCAAACCTATACCTGTTGCTGACAGTCAGAAAAATCTGATTATCTCCATTCAAGCCAATGGTGATTATTTTCTTGATCTAGGCAAGCAGCATGATCAGGCTACCTCATTAAATGTTATACAAGAAAAAGTCAGCAAGATTGTGGCAGCTCAACCAGAAATGCAAGTATTAATCAAGGGTGATACAAATGTTGTGTACGGGGTGGTAATTGAATTAATGGCTCTTTTGCAAGGTGCCGGAGTTGAAAATGTGGGGCTTATCACCAGCCCAACTGCACTTAATGAAAAGTGAAATGAAGACTATTTTTGATAAGTTTCGCTTGAAATTACATAAAGATTACGGCATAGCCATTGCTATTTCTATGATCATTCATGGAGGTATATTTGGCTTACTTGTAGTCAGTTTGCCTCCAACTCCTGTGAAATATATAGTTCCATTACACCTGACGGCCAGATTAATTGAAGCGAAACAACTAAAACCATCAGCATCAAAGACTATCGAGCGTGATCGCATAAAAGCCGCAGAGACACATAAGGCTAAAGAGCTCAATGTGCAGAGAAAAAAAGAGCAAGCCTTGGCTCGCAAAAAAACAGCTGAGCAAAAAAAACAAATAGATCTGAAAAGGAAGCAGCAAGAGGCAGAAGCAAAAGAGAAGATAGAAGCCCAGAAGAAAAGTCAGGAGTTGGAGAAGCAACAAGCTGCCAAGCGTCAAAAAGAACTAGAAGAATTTATGATGAAGATAGCTGAAGAACAGACTCAGCAAGAGCAGGAGCAAGCGGCGCAGGAACAGGTAGAAAAAGATGAGTTAGAAATAGCATATTACAGCAACCTTCTAATCACTAGGATGTCTCTTCATTGGAATCGCCCTGCCAGTGCTCTTAATAACATGGTGACTGTTTTAGAAATACATCTTTCTCCTTTTGGGGACTTGCAAGGCTTTAAAATAATTAACAGAAGTGGTAACGACGCATTTGATCGTTCAGCAATCCAGGCTATAAAGCTAGGCACTCCTATTACCGAGCTAAAGCAGCTTGATCCGAGAATTTTTGAAAAGTACTTCAGGCGTTTTACATTTAAATTTAGTCCAGAGGACCTGATGAAATGATAACCAGCCATAAGCAGGAGCATACCGCTTCTACCATCTCAGACACCTGCACCGGTAGCCTACCGACGCTCCCTGCAGACGAGATGTTGCCAGCGGCTCTGCCTTCATGGATAAGATGGGTCTTATTACTTACCATCGTCTCTTTTATTGGTTTGGCACAAGCCGATTTGGTGCTGAACGTCACTCATGGTAATGATAAATTAACCACCATTGCTGTATCACCTTTCGGCTGGACAGGTAACACCATTTTACCTGAAGACATGGCGAGCATTGTTGATAATGATTTAACTCTAAGCGGTCTATTTGAGGCGCTCCCACGGAACAACATGTTGAGTTTCCCCAATACACAGTCCGAGGTGTACTATCGCGACTGGAAAGTATTGGGCGCAGCCTATCTCGTCACTGGTCGTGTTGAAAGGGCCCTAGATACTTATAAGATCTATTACCAGTTATTTGATATTGTCCGACAAAAGAGTATTTCCAGTGGCCAGGTTATGGGCGAAGAAAATCAACTACGCGCTTTGGCACATCATGTTAGTGATATTGTTTATGAAAAAATGACAGGCATTAAAGGTGACTTTTCTACTCGAATTTTATACATCTCAGCAGAAATAGTTACTCCAGCCAAAAAAAGAGTACGCAGGAAAAAGGAAACTATCGTTCCACCAGTCTACGACTACTCACTCAAGTATGCTGATGCTGATGGCAAGAGAGTGCTTACAATCTTTAAATCCAGAGAACCAATAATGTCTCCCTGCTGGTCACCTGACGGATCCAGTGTCGCCTATGTATCTTTTGAAACTGGACGATCTTCTATCTTTATACAGGAGCTAACAACAGGCAAAAGAAAACAGATCACTGCATATAAAGGATTAAATAGCTCACCTGCATGGTCACCAGATGGTAAAAAAATTGCGTTTGTTTTGTCCAAAAATGGTAGTCCTGACATTTATATACTGGATATGCCCAGTAACAAGCTAAGCCAGATTACTTCGCACTTTTCGATTGATACTGAGCCCGACTGGATGCCTGATGGAAACAGCATTATTTTCACTTCGAACCGAGGAGGCAGCGCCCAGATATACCAACTTCATATTGAGTCTAGGCCTGGCGGACTGACTTTAGCAAAAGGTGAGTCAAAACGATTAACTTTTCATGGCCAGTTTAATGCCCGTGCCAAGGTTTTTCCCGACGGAAAGTCTCTAGCGATAATACATAAAGGCAAGCAGTCAGTTAATTTCAATATTATTATCCAAGATCTTGCCACCGGTCGTATTAGACGGTTAACTTCATCAGCCTTGGAAGATTCTCCAAGCATTGCACCAGGCGGACGTAGGTTAATTTACTCTACTCAAGGTAAAACTTATGGTGAGCTGCGTATTGTTTCTGTTGACGGCATGGTAAGGTACAGTCTACCTTCAGCATCAGGTGATGTTCGCGAGCCCGTATGGGGCCCCAGTATTAATTTTAAAAAATGAATGGCATGCACCCCACCCAGGCTTACAATTTATACCATCTCCCATTTAAGGTGTACTGGGTACAACTGAGAGAAGTTCCACGATACCACCATTGCTAGGTGATTAGAATAAGCGCGCATAGCCAACAACAACAAACCCACACTTTCAAAAGGCAGTAGGTGTAATTTGAGCTCTGAAAATAAGTTAAAGATACAAGCTTGCCCATAGCGATGCTATTTTACCAAGTTTTGGATGTTCAATCAGAAATTCCCTAATGCAATGGAAGAATATTGTAGCTTACATTACAGCACCTGTCTAGTTAGACGGTATTTTTTGTTCCTGAAAAATAACGAATAAACACTTGTTTATAAGAGTATAACTTTATCTGATACTGACTAGATTGAATGTAGAATAGCAGTTATCTGCTACTAACTGTAGATGCTATAATAAATGTCGTGAGACGTATAAATAAAGGTTTTTGGGTAAAATTGATAAGCTGACTGCGGATGGTATATTGTCATGATTATTAGCCAAAAACAGGTAGTCTCTTGGGGTTTTTCTTTTGATGTTCGTATATTTTAAGGGTTAACTGATTGCCGCCTGCCTGCATCTTATCAATGAAGGTTGGTATAAGACACCATGCATAGAGCCAAAAATAATGATGGCAAATTTGATGCCCTGTTTGCTTTTATGTATTTTTCTTTTTTGCAAAAGTCCTTTAGTTTTGTCAGAAAGATATTTTACTGTATAGTTGGCGTTTATATTGGCTTGGGATGTTTGCTTGTTTTTATCTCATCTACTTTTCAGCAGCCGTGATCGTGATGCTAGTAATAAATTAGCGTTACTAGGCAATATTGACGTGTAACCCATTCTTCTAGCTTATCATAACATTACGTATATTTTGCTTGGCTTGCCACGCACATACTCTTTACCATTGATATGTGGGTCCGCGACAAGTCAACTAAATTTTATTAATTTAGGGAAAGTAGGTGATAGCAATTGACCTATATGTTTAAATATAATGGGCATTAATAGAGGCAAAATTTGTTAAATTGTACTTGAAGTGGTATCTAGTTGATTTTGGTAGCTATTAAATCAACGGCTACGCTAGTCAATACCAATCAATTCTGGTAGTGTTCTGTGAACACAAATGTATTATTAGTGATAACTAGTGGAGATTAATATGCAAGGCGCTACATTTCTCAAGGTGACAGCAGTCGCCGTAACGGCTATCTGGTTAGCTGGATGTGCTTCATCCAACAAGCAAACCGCTGATGACGAAGACGTTAGGGGTAACAGCAACAACAACTATACTCACGGCACAAACGCCGCTGTTGAAATAACGCCGGTACAGGATCCCTCGGTACAAGCTGTGATCGACAGTGGTGTTATTAATGCATCTCCTGAACAGATTGAAGAAATGTTGGACCAACATGTGTATAAATTTGGTTATGACAGCTCTGAGTTGAGCGTTAGCGATTACACTGCTTTAGATGTGCACGCCGCCTATTTAAAGTCTAGTGAAGGCTTAAAAAGAAACCTTACTATTGAGGGTCATACCGATGAGCGAGGCACGAGAACATACAACCTTGCTCTGGGAGAACGCCGTGCTAACGTAGTAAAAAACTACCTTATCTCTAAAGGCGTTGCTCTTGAGAGAATAGAAGTTATCAGCTTTGGATTTGAAAAGCCTCTGGATACATCTCACGATGCTATTAGCTGGTCTAAAAACCGTCGCGCAGTAATTGTCATACAAGAATAGCTGCGGACTAAAAAACGGACTGAAATAGAATGACTGCTAAGTTATCAATAAAAAAATTGCAAGGATGCAGTGCAATAATTTGTTCTTGTATGCTCAGAAAGAGCAGGTTGTTAACGTTACTAGCCTCTACCTTTATTATTGCTGAGGTCTCTGCCCTTGCGGACGTTTTCGTGTCAGAGCCCGAAATCACCACCATTAATAAGAACACGTCTTTGTCTCCAAGTCCTTCACATGAGATAGCAGCTTTTGTTAGTAAAAGAGGCGATCAAACAAGTAACAATACTTCTACTGACGGAGGAACTGCTTACTTTCTGGGCATACTGGAACAACTAAGCCAGGAAACAATGTTGCTCCGTGGACAGTTAGAAGAGCAGGCTCATCTTATTCAACAGGTGAAACAGGACGGCAGAGATCGCTATCTCGACCTTGACAAGCGCATTACTCGCCTATCAGACTTTCTTAACAAACCAACAATGACGGACAATAACAAGCCTGTTCCGTCAAGAGAGAGTGCTGGGAAGACGAGCGAAGATGCCACCTATAAAAAAGCTTTAAAATTGATTCACGACAAACAGTTTGATGATGCTAAAAAAATATTAATACAGCAAATGGCTGACTTCCCAACAGGTAACTTTGCTGATAACGCACAGTACTGGTTGGGTGAGGTTGAAATGGCTCAGGGGTCATATCCTGATGCTAAGAATTCTTTCCTTTCAGTGCTAAAGAATCATCCTGGTAGTTCAAAAGTGCCTGACGCTACTTATAAGCTAGGACACTTACTAGACCTTATGGGCGACAAACAGCAGGCTAAAAATTACTTTGAGACCGTGATCCGCAAATACCCTGATAGCACGGCTGCAAAATTATCCGATAACTACCTACAACGTTTACGTGATGCCTGAACCATCATGTCCACGTAGCATCTGCCCCATGCAAAATGCAAAATGCAAAAAAACTATAACGAGGCCTCAATCTTACCTCTACCTGCGGTCATTAAAATCATGGGTAGGACAAACAATCAAGCCACCAATCACCTACGCATAATAGGTGATTTAGGTATTGAGAACAGCCAACAACCCATAACTTTCAAGAGAAATTGGCACAGGCATTCCCTTACATTACCCTCGGCATTATCTCTGGAAAACTCTTACAAAATATAAAAAAGTAACGTCATTACGTTAACCTTACTCACTACTAAACACATTCCCCTTGCAGGCGTAAGTGGCTACCAACAAGCCAAGCCTCATGAGACCACACGTAGTAGGTGACTAAGTAAGGGAGTGAGAACCAGCAACCTCTCACCATCAATGAAAATTAGTATATATTGTGTTGAGTTCCTCAACAAATTCTGGATCAAATAACATTGGATACCCTCAGAATTACTGAAGTTTTTTACTCCATACAGGGTGAAACCCGAACAACCGGATTACCTACAGTCTTTGTGCGCCTAACCGGATGCCCGCTACGATGTGTTTGGTGTGATACGGAATACGCCTTCCATGGCGGGGAAAAAATGACCCTTGAAGCGGTTGAAGCGGAGGTTAGACAATATGGATCTCACTATGTAACCGTTAGTGGTGGCGAGCCTCTAGCCCAGCCTAATTGTATACATTTGTTAAAAAACCTTGTTGATCAAGGGTATGAGACATCCCTTGAAACCAGTGGTGCACTTGATCTGTCTAGAATAGATTCCCGGGTGGTAAAAGTTATGGATTTAAAAGCTCCTGGTTCCGGAGAGGTAAGTCGCAACCTATACAGCAATATTCAGTATCTTGATAAGAAAGACCAGATTAAATTTGTTATTGCTAATCGCTTAGATTACGAGTGGTCCAGATCAAAGATGATTGAGTATCGATTAGAAGAGCGAGTGTCAGACGTATTGTTTTCACCGGTAGCAGATCAAATGGCTCCCAGTCAATTAGTACAATGGATTCTGGATGATCGTTTAAAAGTTCGTTTCCAGATACAGTTGCATCGTTTTATTTGGGGAGATAAAAAAGGAGTCTGATACCCATACTCAAAATACCTTTTTATTACACATACACCCTTCGTATTTAGTATGTATAAATAATAGCTTTACTTCCTTGGCGACTACAGGCATTTTCAATTACTTTCAGATGAGACCTTTGCACTATTATTCTTTTGCCAGTTGGCTTAGTTAAAACGTACTCATTCGATAATTTATAAGCATAAACTATCTCTTTCCGTGCATTTTTGCTTCACTAACGAACAAACTTACGGTGCGTGCAAAGATCTAAATATAACTAATAACATTGGGTACAGGTTACCAAAAGCGAGACAAAAGTAATGCATAAAAAAGCAGTCATTCTGCTATCTGGCGGTTTGGACTCAGCCACTTGCTTGGCTATTGCCCGTGATCAGGAATATGAATGCTATACCATTAGCATTGATTACGGTCAGCGTCATCGCTCTGAACTAATAGCAGCACAACGTATCGCGAAAGCCCATGGAGCAAAAGAACATAAAGTATTAACATTAAACTTAAACGAGATTGGTGGCTCTGCCTTAACAGATGATATTGATATTCCGGAGGAATTAGACTCCGGCATACCTATCACTTACGTTCCTGCCCGCAACACTGTATTTTTATCATTAGCTTTGGGTTGGGCTGAAGTGTTAGGCATAAGGGATATTTTTATTGGTGCCAATAATATTGATTATGCTGGCTATCCGGATTGTCGACCTGAGTTCTTGGAAGCCTTTGAAAAAATGGCTAATCTAGCTACAAAGGCAGGGGTTGAAGGTGATCATTTTCACATTCTGGCACCTCTATTAGAATTAACAAAAGCGGATATTATCAAAAAAGGCTATCGCTTAAATGTTGACTACAGTTTAACTATTTCTTGCTACCAAGCTGATCCGCAAGGGCTGGCTTGCGGTACTTGTAGTAGCTGTCGTTATCGCATAAAAGGGTTTAAAGAGGCAGGACTAAAAGATGTCACTCAATATACTCCTTCCGCCTTACAGGCGATAATTTCTTGACTGTTTATACCTTCAAGAAGAAAGAATCTAGGCGCCAAGGGCGTAAAATCACAGGTATTAGATAACCAGAATAAGATAGTGCCCTCCAGTTCACTCCCTAAATCCTTTAGCATGAGCCTTCATCAAACCTTATTGACAACATCAAGATGTGTAATGAGATGAATATATCTTCTGGACGGGAAGCATAGAAGGTCAAAACGTCAGAAGGTGTTGATATAACCCGAAGGTGTGCGTAAGCACCGTGTGAAACACCCTAAACCTACACGTAATAGTCGTAGATGCTTATGGTGCGTGGCAGCAGTCCGCAACCTCACGCATTCAAGGAGAATGAGAATACCTTACTATTACTATCTTTAGCTGTAGGATTATAAAGTATGCTGTCGTGCTACCTTATACTCTAAAAGGCATTATTTCCGTCAGCTAGGGAATCTCTAATTGAAGTGGTTTGCACGTCGATTGTCAGATTTGCGATAAAATTCTCTGGCTTTCGAGCTTATTCCACCGTGGTCTTTCGATTCATTTTGTCGTTTTTGCCCACTTATCCGCTCTCGAGGCGGATTTAGGGCGCAATTATGCCGTCAATGCATTACGTTGCAGGTATAAATTGGCCATCGCCATCAGGATCATAACTTGCACCCTGTTTTTTTCCAAACCACGGTAACGAACTTTACGGTAACCGAACTGACACTTGAGGATTCGGAACAGGTGCTCTACCCTGGCTCGTATTTTTAATTACTGGCGATTACCTTTGCGCTGACTGCTACTTAGGTTGCCTTTTCTTGGTTTGCGCTTGTCATTGACTTTCCAGTGCAATCATAAGCATCGAGCACCTCGCTTATATGTGTCGCTGGTGTAGCCCAGATTACTTTGTCTTCCTCTCTCAACAAGGCGGGCAGTTCTCCAATATCCGCTTTATTGGCGGAGGTAACCTACTGTATGGACAGTACCACTATTCACATCTGCATGTCGACATGGATCTTCATGCCAAAGTACCACTGACTTCCTTAGGAGCCTCTGATTAAAGCCACTTTCGTAATCCCCGCGGAGGCGTGGATCCAGCAAAATCAATACCTTATAGATTCCTTCCTGTGCGAGAACAACCTTGTTCAGAGCTTCCTTTACGTGTCTGGTGCAGTTCAGGATCACCTTTGCCTTCAACGTTTTCGTCGTGGACGAAGCGCTTATTAATGTGGCATCTACCATGGTGCCTTTTGAAAGTGCAAGGCCTTGTAGTCTCAAGTGCTCACTGACCGCAGCAAATAACTTGTCAGTCAATTGATTACACTCCAATAGGTGACGAAATTTCAGGATAGTTGTTTCATCAGGTAACCGATCTTCGCACAGCTCCAATTTAGCAAATATTCTCATTGATTTAATTTCATACAACGCGTCTTCCATCATCGGATCGGATAGTTAAAACCATTGCTGCATGAGATAGATACGCAGCATAGTGGTCTGGCCGATAGGTTGCCCCGACGTCCACTTTTCGGATAATGTGGTTCAATGATTGCTTCAAAGGCTACCCAAGGGACACAAGATTCCATTTTCTCAAGACATAACTCTTTCCGCGTTTTGCGTTTTGCGTTTTGCGTTTTGCGTTTTTTGGCTGTGTAGCTGAGCGACGCAAAACTTTGTTGTTTTATTTTGGATAACCGGCTTGCACATAGATGCTATTTTACCAAGTTTTGGAGATTCAATCAGAGACTCCCTAGCATCTTACACTGTGATCCACTTCAGATTTGAATACGCTCCGCGTCTATTTTGACTGCCAGCATCCAAGCTAGTTGGCTAAAGCCTACACACCTGAATGGTATCTATGGAAGCCAAAATCCGCTTAGCATTGAGAGCACGCCTGACGCGTGACCGTCATGTTAAAATCACATATTACTGTCAAGAAAGGCTGTTAACTCCGACTTTGAAAGAGATCCAACCTTTGTAGCCTCCACACTCCCACCCTTAAATAACATCAGCGCCGGGATACCACGCACACTATATTTAGGTGGTGTTTCCTCGTTTTCATCGATATTCAATTTACAAACTTTCAGCTTGCCGTCGTAGTCCCTAGCGATTTCATCGAGCACGGGGGAGATCATCTTACATGGACCACACCATTCAGCCCAATAGTCAACCAGAACAGGGGTTTCTGCTTTCAGCACTTCTTCTTCAAAGGTCTGGTCTGTTACATTAATAATGTCACTCATGAGGTAGGTCTCCTAGTCATTTTATTTTGGAAAATCTCACCATGATAACAAATGTCACGAACAAGGAACAGGTCAAATAAAATGCATGACTAACTGAGACCTCTGCATAACTCAACAAAATAGATCATATTCAGGTATAATACTAATGTGAAAAACCTCCTTACAACACAGCCAAAACTCTTCGTATCAACTATTGATCTAAATCATCAAATTCTTCGCAGCCCGAATGATACGAAAGCGCTATTGAAATGGTCAGAGATTGAGACATTGCCGCCCTCAATCTACGGCGACACAAATCTGCCCCAGCTATCCTCATATGACTTTATTTAGACCCTAATGCTTGGCACATGATATCACTTATCCGATGCGCAGTTGGCTTAGTACTTATATAGACAATTACCACTTGAAGGTGTGGTTGTTAACTTCCTCCCTTGCCTACTATGCGTAGTCTCATATGGCTTCGCTGCTTGCCACCTACCCTCAGGTTATATATGCTCGATGAATTGTGACTCTGACCGAACGTACACTGAAACTACTTTTGACAGTACGAGTTAAAAATAAGGCCAAAAACAGCAACCTCGCCGTAAAAAAAAGTACTTAGACCTTACAATAATATCTGTAAGAACATTTCCTTTACCAACCATGGTTAGTTCGACTGCAACGCACGTCGCTTGCCGACATTTTACTGCACTTATATTTTGCTAAGCCATATCTCTCTTGGCAACATAGACTGAACGAAAACACTAATGCCATGCTGCGGCGATTCATCTCAATAGAAATGAAGAGTGGCGGCTGGTCAGAAAATGAAGTTGACGAAGCTAAGTTTATATCAACATGCGTCAGCAACAAGCCTTAACTACTTTAGTCTGATTGCATTTTATCTGGTAATAACGTGTCATTTTTGCTAACAACCTAGTTTTACCATTGCTAAAGACATTAGTGCTTGTGCAATGTTAGCAGGCAACATAATCTCAGCCATTACATATGGCTAGCTCTATAACTCCACACTCTCCAATAAATAAAGCCTAGCTGATTCAACATTTAGAAATACATTACCTATTATTTGATCTCAGTCTAGTTTTCATAAACGGCACAGTCCATTCTTTTTTTACCAGTTCTTTCCAGATAAAGCAGAAAATCTTTCGGTAACCGTCCAACGCCAGACCCATACCAGCATACAGTATCTCCTGACAGGGTATCATATTGAAATGAGTACCTTTCTCTTTTGCCTTTCTTGCTCGTGGAACCAGAGGAACCACTACTCACATACAGATCATCAATGGATAGACCATGACTTTTCATATTTTTTTGTATTTCTACAAGCATTTTCATACGCTCTTCTCTTTTTTCACTTTCCTTATCTTTAACCTTTATTTTTTCATCCAGAACACTGTTCATGCGATGCATTATTCTTCTCATATCATCATTGTCAACGTCTCTGAAGAGTGACCTTATTCTTATTTTGCTATTTAACTGATAAAGAAGATCGTCGGAAATATTCATTTTTAATCCTGTTTTAGTTAATATATTTATAATACCCATCTCCTTAATAGGTCCGGAGACTCTTATTTCCAAGGGATGGTTGTACATTTCTGATCAGAGAGATGGTATGTCTAGTTCACTGCTCATGCAGCTCACCTAATAACTACTACCCCACTTTATAAGCACCGAGCATTCTAAAAACAACAATATAACTTTGTTTGCTCCATTTTATCCGCCAGCCACTTAAACATCTAAACTAATGAAAACCACCTCCATCCTAGCTTAACAACACCACCACTCACGAGGATGAAAGCACCTAAATAAAGAATTTAAGCTTATGGAAATCTTGTCTTCACACAAAACAATTACAACCTGATAATTATATTTTGTAAGGCTTAGTATTCTTTATCGTACTGCAGTTCCAAACACACACCAGCTTTTCCCTTTGCCAACACTCTATTAAATAGGACCACCTGTAGCCAACTATTATTATAGTGTTAAAAGGTAGCATTATAATCTGTAGTATTCAAGTATGACGATTAATATCTTACCTATTATAAAAACCTGTTTGCCTCTGCCGATATGTATTCGTATAAAAGGATTCCTGGCACTTTCCCTGACAGGAAAAAATAAATCAGCATCAGGATAATTAGGATTAGTCCAAGAATTCCTGTCCGAAAGAGTGCGTGGAAATGAGCATGCTAAACAGATTATTTCTACCCACTGTATCCATACTATTACTCTATGGCTTTTGGATAAGCTCAGAATTTAAGATTGTTGCTGCTGGTGTGGCTGTTTTTTTTCTTGGAATGGCTAATCTTGAAAAAGGCTTTAAGCTTTATACTGGAGGATTTCTTGAAAATATCCTGAAAAAAACCACTAATACGTTATGGAAAAGCATTAGCTTTGGTTGTATCACTACTTCATTGTTTCAATCAAGCTCGTTAACATCTGTCATTGTCATTTCCTTTGTAAGTGCAGGATTGATAGGTCTTGAAGCCGGTGTTGGTATTATTTTTGGAGCTAATCTTGGCAGTACAGTCGGAGCTTGGCTAGTCGCTCTATTTGGCCTAAAAATTAACCTGTCTGCTTATGCCATGCCTCTCCTCGTTTTTGGGCTCCTGTTAAACAGCCGCTATCAAAAATCCTACAAGGGTGTAGGATATATTCTTGTAGGGGTTGGCTTTGTTTTTTTGGGTATCCATTACATGAAAGAGGGCTTCGACGCCTTCCAAAGTACTATTAATCTTACCGAGTTTAAGATAAATGGCTTCTACGGTGTGCTGATGTACACTTTGGTAGGCATTATTGCAACTATCGTCATGCAGTCCACCAATGCTTTGTTAGTTCTTGTTTTTTCAGCATTAGCTGCAGGACAACTTGGTTATGATAATGCATTAGCAATTGCTATTGGCTCAAACATAGGGACAACTGTTACTGCTCTTCTAGGCGCAATTGGGGCTAATGAGCAGGGTAAAAGATTAGCGGTGGCGCACCTCGTCTTCAACTTAGTCATAGGTGCTATTGCTATTATATTATTCAATCCTTTACTGGGGCTTGTTGATAACATTGCAAGTTTTTTAGGTTTAGCTAACGACAAATACACAATCAAGTTAGCCATTTTCCATAGTTTGTTTAACATTATCGGGATCATTGTCTTTCTACCATTCATCAATCTTCTAGTAAAAAAACTTAACACCTTATTTTCCGCCTCATTTAGCAAGAAACCTCTAAACCTTGCTAATGCTGATGAATATTTGGTAGAACGAGCAATTTATCTTAACCAAGCAGTATTAACCTACCCAGACACCGCTATGCGAGCTATGACAAAAGAATGCTCCAGGCTTTACCGGAATACGCTAGAACTGATTTGTTATGGAACTTACTTTTCAGGAGAACAGCTAAGAGCAACAGATAATTTGTCTGACTTAGTAGATAACTGGCAACATAAAGACCAGCAGTGGTCTATCAAAGAGCTATACATAAAACATATCAAGGGTATTTATGCTGATATCATCCATTTTGGCGGAGCACTCGAGGGTAGTTTACCCAAGCAGCAAGCCCAGGAGTTATTTGCCCTTAAAGTTGCTTGCCGAAACTTTGTTCAGGCCATCAAGCACGTAAAACACATCTATAAAAATATGGGCCTCTACATAGAGTCAGACAACGAACAAATTCGTCATCAATATAATCAGCTAAGGCTATGCCTTGCCTCAACCTTAAAACTAATTGATCTCCTTGGTGTTAAAAGAAATTATGACCATATTCATGAACGCACGGCTCAGCTAAAGTTTGAGTTACAGGAACAGGACCGCAAAACTAATAGCATTATAAACGAACTAATCAGGTCAGAACAGGTAGATTCTTATATGGCAAGCTCACTCCTTAATGATATTTCTCATGTCCACGATGCGTGTACTAGTCTTATCGACGGTGCTGTAATCATGCTGACCAGAGATAAGGAAGAATTTCGTGAGCAAGACTTAGGAGGCAGTACCATATATTAAACATACTCCTCTGGACTGCTTGTCGAATAATGAAATTGATGAGACTTATTGTACATTAGCATACAGCCGTGAAAAACTTCACAGCACCTTAGTCCTATTGATTTTTTCTATGACCAAAGCGTGTCACTAATGATGGTAATCTAAGATTTAAGGCTTTTTGTGGCCGCATGCAGATTAAGAATTGAGTCTCATCAATTTTATTTTTCGATACTCCTCCAATCTTCATTCCCTTTGGGAAGAAGCTCCGTAGTAGTACATTAGTCTTCTCGTTAAATTACGTTGCCACGAGTGGTATGGTTTAGCAAACAGCCTAATGATTGAGTGATACTTGCGAGGCCGGCGAACTCGCCACCATTATCAAACGTAACGGCCTTACATCTTACAGATACTTTTGTGCGGTCGTAGCATCTTTTGGATGACCTGACTCACTACTTTTTTGGTCTGGCTCTAACTCTAACGTCATAAGCAGTTTAGAGACACGCTCGGTTAGCGTCACAAGACATCCATCTTGGCAGTGAACGGTATCCACTTCTGGCCGACCTATTCTTTCAGGTCCACTCAGTCATGGCGCTCATCCGCATCCACACGGTCAGGAATTAAACGGGATCCTACCTCAGCACCCTGACGCTACCGATAACATTACCCTTTGCGAGGGAGAAGTCAGCACCATTGGTTTTTTTGATTAGGTGATAGGTAGTCTGGTAACCAATCGTCCCATTACAAGACTAAAGTTTCATGCACCCTGCAATTTGCTCCAGTATAAAGCCTAAGCCCAGGGAGGACTTCGCCTGCCCACTTACCGCATTAGTACTTTGTGCACACTTGATCACCGTCTTGCGCTTCTGCAGGCTATTCCTATGAGCTTCCTCTGCATCATATGACCCAAGGTTACAGTGCTTCAGCTCCATGGTGACCGTTTTATTGTATCGGTGCATACAATCACCAACCCTAGCCGAAAATACGAGCGTGCCGAGGGATTATATCTGGCACTGCTCACCCCGAGTGAGCTGCTTGAAAGAGTTTTCCATACGCCCCTTGGTTCGTTGTGTGAGAACTGCGGCCTATAAGCAGTTGACTCTCAAATCAATTCCACGCGTATCGGTTATTGTGGAAATCTAGACACTGCTAAATTTACAGGATCATGTTCTAAAATTTCATTTCCTGTATATCATCGATCAAGCATTGCACCCCATGTAAGAATCGGTCTTTTGTTTTCTGGTATGTTAAGTCCTCTCCTTCTTTCAGCGGATGAGCAGGGTCAATGAGTTTTACGGTTGTATTTGCAGGATTCTTTTCGTCAATAACAATTAAAACGCTACTAGCAACAAATGTAACACCCGCCTTTCCTAAAGTGTCTTTAATTTTCATTAACTCTTTAGTAATCTTGTCAATATTTTCAGCGCGCTTACCTCCTGTAATATTGAGCGCATTATAAATGTGCTTAGTAGAGTTACGACTTAAGAAAATGCGAGACATAATTGGTTTATGTCCATTAATATTCAGCCCCTCAAGCCTATATTTATTTTCAGTTGATCCAGTTGCATGATCAAGAATTTTATGCTTTACTTTTTTACATATAGCCTTGAGCTTAGAACTGCCACTTTTTTCAAGCTGTGATACCGATGCTGTCGAAGATCCAATTTTTATATCTAATTCGCGCTTGTCTTTATTGTCAATCATCGCTCCTGATTTGTCCATAATCAATATCTTTTCATTTGCACCCCTTTGCCCTTCTAAGTCTTTTATTGAACTTTGCTCCTCTGGCGTCAAATTCTCTGCAAGTTTTGTTTTTGGTATGATGGAGTCTAACCCATTACTATCTCTATTTTGGTATACGTCATATTCCGCATCTGTAGTAACTTTTGCGATACAGTATTTTAATGATACAAGCTTATCAGCATGACCCGCAACAGCACCTCTGCTTTTTGCTTTTAACAGATGATCTTTGGACTTTCCTCGACACAATACTTCAGACTGCTCATCATCCTCGTTTATTTTGGATAACACCATGTTGTTACCCCCTACTTTTCTATAGAACAGAGGTTTATCTGCAATATTTTTCCCATGCCTCCCGTCCTGGTTATTCAACACGCCAGAAGAACCATCTAGAGAATACTTCTTTTTAGAAGAAGACATGCCGACAATATACTTCTTCCATAGTCCCTGCACAGCTTTTTTCAGATTAAATTTAGAGCTCTCTATGTCAAGCGAACTAATCTCATTATGTGAGCCAGATGGCTTAATCATTTCGCAATCCTTTCATACTCCATCATATTAAAAGAGTGAGACTGTTAACTACTCTCATTCATCCCAGTCACGACTCCTAGCAACCTCATGTAACTTACCCACCACTATCCTAGATCACACCTTAAATGACAACTGATATATTAGAGTACTCAGCATGATCAACACCTTTACCCACCGTCATTGTTCTTATCCAATTTTGTCAGCCATTACGACCACCACCACGGAATTTATTTAGACTGCTCATCATCCTCATTTATATTGGAAAACACCATGTTATTATCCCCTATTTTTCTATAGAACAGATCTTTAACTGGAATATTTTTCTCCTGCCTACCATCCTGGTTATTCAACACGCCAGAAGAACCCTTTAGAGAATATTCCTTTTTAGGAGAAAGTATGCCAACAACATACTTATTCCATAGCCCCTTCACAGACTTCTTCAGACTCAATTTAGAGCGCAATATGCCAAGCGAACTAACCCCATTAACTGGCTTAGGTAATCTCATATTTTATGATCCTTTTATGCTCACTAACTTCAAAGATATAAGACTGTTGACTATTATGATTTATCCCAAGCTACTCCTCGCAACCTCATGACACTTAACCCCCTAAGAAAGCCCTGAACAAGGTCATTCCCACACAGGCAGGATCCATAAGGTATTGATTTTGCTGGATCCCAGCCTCCTCTGGGATTACGAAAGTGGCTTTAATCAGAGGCTCCCTAAGCAACACCTTAAATGACAGCTGATATATATTAGAGCCCTCAGTATAATCAACGCCTTTATCCACCGTCATTGATTTTAGTCAATAATTCATACCACAGACGATGTTCGCCCAGTCACGTTCGAACCCGTCCCAATGCATAGTCTTCAGTCACTTCTCCACCGAGCTCAAGGTAACAAAACCTTGCGCAACACTGGGCATACCTCTAGCAACATGCTAACCTTACGGTTCTTTCTACATAATATATGCATATCACACGCCATCAACACTCGTTACCATTGTAGGTCAGAGCAGACGACAACATAGCGTCATTCCACAAACCTACTGGCAGTAGTTATTCGAGTGAGCGAGGATAGCAAACAACTATTACACACTCAAAGGAAATAAGTATAGATAAAGCTTTACCTGAATATATTGGTAGTTTACGGACTAAAAAATGAGGGTTTCGCGTAAATTGTGGGCGCTATTCTTGTAACCAAACGTAACACTACCTTACCGCTTTCATCCTTTTTTGAGAAATACAAAAGTATTGCAAGGAGTTTTTGTATCCGCTGCAAGTAAAAGTGCAATACCGTTAACGATATACCTACTCTCAGTTTAATCTTGCATGAATACCAACATCTAGCTCGACATTATTAATCAATATCCAGAAAACAATGTCTGCATTTTTTCCAGCTCTGAAAAACAAATGATATTACGTACTCGCCGCTTGAGCCAAGTCCTGAAATTAAGATTTTCTACTCAATTTTCTGTATATTTCTTTTTTCTGCCTCGTGCTTTCCGACATCAAAATGACGACTGTCAGTGACAAGATAGTCCGCTAAAGGAGGCGTATTCCGTAGTGCGCTTGGATTTATAGCATAATTGCAGCCCGCCATCAAAAACAGTCCATAACACATCATCCTAACTGGCGCCGAGCATAAACCTCGAAGATCAGAAAGAACTTCTATGCCTACACCCTTTGGATCTATGAGCATGCTAACTGCTCTTACTCACCTAAATCACCTACTACTCATAGGATCACAGTAGCTTACCGCCTCCTCACACCTTAAGTGACAAAGAGCATACACGACCAACTCCGTGGAGTTACTTAATAGCGCGCTCAGCCAGACTATGAACACCCGAAACGTTTTCCCTGTGACAACTCTGCAAAAACTTAATCTCACGGCAGCATCAAAGAAATTGCCGATACCCACAAAAGACTGAAAAATAGCAATAAGTGCCTTATGATAGAACTATAGGAGCAGCTCACTGCGCCTATTCAATAATGCGCTTACACAGAATTATTTACAGGCTCTTTTTTATTTGTGAGCAATAGATTTCTCTGTGAACAGATAATCTTTTAGCTCTTTATCAAAGCTAGGGTCTTTTCTTCTAATCCATTCAAGCACCATTGCTGCATGTTCTTTTTCCTCATCTCGATTATGAGCAAGAATTGCTTTTAGCTCTTCATCTTTACAAGCGTCTACTCGTTGATTATACCAATCTACTGCTTCAAGCTCTTCCATCAATGATGTAATAGCTCTATGCATATCTCTTGTATCGCGTGTAAGATCTCCTACAGGCTCGTGATAACCTTCATTTGACATGTTTTTCCCTCAATATTTAAATCACTTTATTACATATAGTGCCATATTTACCGGCCTATATAAGTAGATCCTGACTTTGACATAAAATATAGCCCCGCAACATACCAACATACCAACATACCAACATACCAAAATTAAATGTAGCTAAAAGTAGACAAACGAACAAAACCATATAATCCTAAGAGCTGCAGATAATTTGGGTGCGTGAGGACAATCAACGACCTCGTACCCTTGAGAGGAATGAGTATAAATAGAAAATACTCCCTCTTAAGATCACATCCAGCAACTATGAGCATCCTGTATACTTGAACAAGCTACGATAATACATTTTCAGAGATCCAATCTTTTCTCTAAACACCTGAGATATAACGACTGCAGCAACTATTGGTTTTTTGGCCTCTCACACTTTTAATTAGCCCCTTATTATTTGTGTATGTGCAGCTCAAGCGGGCTTTGACCTATACCAATATGACGACTACTAGTGTCGTATAAAAACCGGAAACTGATGCTGTATTTTGGGCACAGTTCTTGCTCCTGTTTTATCTCCACCATGTTCAAGCATCCTAGCATAGGCATTATCCACTCGCTTGAATTTTCAATTCAGCTAAGAACCACTTAATCATGCCACAAATAATATTCATAGCTATCCAATAAAACATTGTTAAGTGATGAGTTAATATATGCCAAAGTCGCATAAAACCAAAAATAGAGCACGTTTATAAATCCACCTTAAACCATTTATTAACCATTTTTTCAAT
>JASXSV010000002.1 GCA_030674915.1 Candidatus Endonucleibacter bathymodioli | reverse complement strand
TGCAAACCACTTCAATCAGAGATTCCCTAGATAAACATAATTCACGAAAAAACACCGCTAATGAGCCCTTCAAAGCCTCGTATCACTCCACAAACTCAGCCTATTATTCAGAATCAAACCTACAAGACACTCTCTTCAGTTTTTTTTGCAAACAAATACTCTTGGACTCAAGCTGCTTATCGAGTAACCCAAGTCTGTTTTTTTCTGCGCTGTTGATTTTTGGCATCAGCGGAGAGTTCAGAAAAACAGCTTTAAAACCAAGAATATTCAATGGCCCTTGGTATCTAGGCGAATGCCGCTCGACGTTTATTCGGTGAAGGTGATGCCGATTGCTTATTGATGAATCCATCTTTTACTGAGAAAAGATCAGAACTATATTCGCAAGCTGCCTTTCTCAGAAAATGAACTTATTATCCAAACTATGATAAACAGATTAGACTAAGGCGTAATATTAAAATAGACTGTTGGATATGGCGCTTATTGAGCTGTTGTTTTTACCCATAATTATGCGACACTTACGCCTTACTATTCACAAACAATACGGAAATAGCCATGCAAGTATCTATAGCCAAACCTGAAAAGGCTAAAGTGAAAGTTAGTCGGGTTAGGCAGAAAAACATACAAATTATTTTGCAAGCTGCGGAGGATGAATTTGTAAGCAGCGGGTTTAAGGGCGCGTCTATTAGAGATATTGCCAATAGAGCCGGCTTGCCAAAAGCAAATGTCCATTATTACTTTAACAGCAAGCAGGATCTTTACTCTGCTGTTTTGAAGCATGTCATGGAATTATGGGAAACTGTTTTCAGTGGTCTAGATGCTAGTGATGATCCTGAAAAGGCATTTCGCTCGTATATTAGTGCAAAAATGCAATATTGCCAAGCCCATTCTAACGCCTCTCGGGTTTTTAGCAGTGAAATAATTCACGGCGGACAACGTTTTAAAGAATACTCTCACTGCTTCTCTAACTGGATAAATGAAAAGTCAGGTGTTATTCGCTCATGGATAAAGGACGGCAAAATGGATCCTGTTGATCCTCTGCACCTACTGTTTACTATATGGGCTACAACTCAGTACTATGTTGACTTTCGCCCTCAGGTTGCATCAGTACTTGGCAAAGAAAATCTTAGCGAGAAAGATATTGAGGCTGCAACAGAAAGCCTAACCCAGCTTATTATTAAGGGCTGCGGCATTAAGTGCAGCAAGGACTAGATTATTGTAGCCAGTTAAAATAGATGTTGCTTTCGCTCTGTAGCCGTACCATTGAAGGTGAGAGCAGTCAACATCTTCACGCCTTCAAGGGAGAACAACCTATAAGTGTTCGGGGTAAGCGGGCACAGCCAATATTCCTGCAGCCATTACTGCACCTAAGTCCGTAAAGCATGATCACTACTCACAATCACATCCACACTATCTACTTTCTGAAAGCCTCTGGGTAGCTTATTTCCGCGCCTACCTCTCTCTCCTAAAAAGTGCTTCAAGTCCGAGGACTTTAAGGTGATATGACGACGTCCAGCATGGAGAACAAGTGAGTCCCCCTCACCAAGAAGAGCCAGTGCAGCGACAAATTCGCTCCTCTCAGCCACTCTGTGGCTTGGTATGCTTATGATTTTATTACCCTTCCCCCGAGACAGGTTTGGCAGCTCAGCTAGAGGGAATGCCAACATTCGTCCTTCGTTCGTGATGACAGCCAAAATTTTATTACCCCCTACAACTTTTATTGGAGGTATTACTCTGGCGCCCTTCGGCAAAGTTAGCATAGCCTTGCCAGCTTTGCTTTTACAGACCAGGTCTGAGTGCTGCGCAATAAACCCATAACCAGCATCACTACTCAATAGGTAATAATCGCTACTTTCCCCTAAACAAAGTCCCTCAAAAGTTGCTCCAGTGGGGGGGGTTATCCGCCCTGTTAGAGGCTCTCCCTGCCCCCTGCCAGAAGGCAAAGTGTGCGTTTGAATAGAGTAAGACCTGCCTGTTGAGTCTATAAATACAGACAACTGGCTATTTTTCCCTTGAACAGACATTCGGTAGCTGTCGCCTGACTTATAATTAAGGTTAGCGACATCGACATCATGTCCTTTCGCGTAACGGACCCATCCTTTTTCTGAAAGCACAACCGTGACAGGTTCAGACGTCAGTATATCCGTTTCCGTTAGAATTTTTGCTTTTTCTCGCACAGCTACCGGTGAACGACGCGCATTATCGTAGAGTTTAGTATCAGCCTTTAGTTCTTTTTTAAGCAGTGCTTTTAGCTTGTTTTCAGAACCTAACGTTACTTCAAGACTTTTACGCTCCTGCCCAAGCTCACCCTGCTCCGTCCTGATTCTAACTTCTTCCAGTTTTGCAAGATGGCGCAGCTTCAAGTCAAGAATGGCTTCCGCCTGAATATTTGACAACCCAAAGCGATCCACAAGAATAGCTTTTGGCTTTTCTTCCGTCCGAATGATGCTAATGATTTCATCAATGTTAAGAAACGCAATTAACAACCCCTCAAGGGTATGCAAACGGTTAAGTATCTTGTCTAGCCTGAATTTTAATCGCCGTTTAATTATTCCACATCGCCATGACAGCCACTCTGTCAGTATTGTATTAAGTGGCTTCACCTGGGGACGACCATCAACACCAATCATATTGAAGTTCACACGGTATGTGCGCTCCAGATCGGTGCTGGCAAATAGGTGCTGCATAATACTGCCTATATCTGCCTTGCTAGACTTAGGCACGATCACCAGCCGAGTAGGATTTTCGTGATCAGATTCGTCACGAAGATCAACAACCATCGGAAGTTTTTTAGCCTGCATTTGAGCTGCGATTTGCTCCAAAATCTTAGCGCCAGAAACCTGATGCGGCAATGCTGTAATTATCACGTCACCGCTATCCACCTGGTAAACGGCTCGCATTCGCAAAGAGCCGCGGCCCTGCTCGTAGATCCTCAATATATCTTCTTTCGGTGTGATAATTTCTGCTTCAGTGGGGAAATCTGGACCCTGGATATATTTGCATAGATCAGCAACAGATGCTTTAGGGTTGTCCAGCATATGTATACAAGCGTCCGTAACTTCTTTTAAATTATGAGGGGGAATATCTGTAGCCATACCAACAGCAATACCGCTGGCACCATTAAGCAAAAGATTGGGAAGTCGCGCAGGAAGAGTTACCGGCTCCTCCAGGGAGCCATCAAAGTTTGGCGACCAGTTCGCGGTCCCTTGACCCAGCTCGCTCAACAGGCTGTCTGCGTAAGGCGTCAGTCGAGACTCTGTATACCTCATGGCCGCAAAAGACTTGGGGTCATCCGGTGAGCCCCAATTGCCTTGCCCATCAACTAAAGGGTAGCGATAAGAAAACGGCTGAGCCATCAGTACCATTGCTTCATAGCACGCACTGTCTCCATGAGGGTGGAATTTCCCCAGGACGTCCCCTACTGTTCTTGCCGACTTTTTAAACTTAGCCGTATTTTTGAGGCCAAGCTCACTCATCGCATAAATAATACGTCTTTGAACTGGCTTAAGCCCATCACCTATATGCGGCAATGCCCGATCCAAGATGACATACATTGAATAGTTAAGGTATGCATTTTCCGTATAGGTTTTTAGGGATTGACGCTCTACCCCATCATCACCAATAAAGGTTTGCTCTGTCATTTTCGAACCTGTAAATTAAACTATCATAATAAGCCGTTGATGTTATTGCACGAAGCCTCTAGTTGCTTTCTTTATTGACGCAAGTGCTGCTCTGACTGTCACCTGGCTCTCAATTAAATAGCTCAGAACTGAAATTATGGTCTGCTACATCTTTTCATATAGGTTAATTGTTTGCTGGTGAAAAAAGAGCCCTCCTGAAACGATACGGCATCACATTGTACAAAGCGCGCTGCTAAAAAACAGAAATCATTACGTTTTCCGTTTGACGAGCGGTGATTGGCCTTCCTGGCAGTTTACAAATACTTTAAGGATGCCTGATTATACCCATTCCTCCCTGATGGCGTAAGGGTGTGGACTACGCTACTCTCTACAATCATCGTTCTTCGTAAGCTCCCGAGATCTTTACTAGGCGCCTGTTCACACCTCCAACGGTAGCGGACGTAATAGCCACTCATCCAGTTTTAAAGTGAGCTCATCAACACCTGTTTTTTTTAAAGAAGAAAATAGTTGGATACTTATCAACGGGAATGTATGGAACTTCTCTTTCAATTGTGTTAGCGCCTGTCTTGCCACTCCCTGCTTGAGCTTGTCTGATTTTGTCAGCAAAATATGTAGGGGCAGGTTTGACTCAATACTCCATTGAAGCATCATTTTATCGAATTCTTTCATGGGATGGCGGATATCTATCAATAATATAAGACCCGAAAGAGAGGACCTGCAAGTCAAATAATTATCTAGGTTATGCTGCCACTCTCTTTTCGTGGCTTCTGGAACTTTGGCATAACCATAACCAGGAAGATCAACCAAATAAATATTTTCTTCCACCTGAAAGAAATTTATTAATTGTGTGCGCCCAGGGGTTTTACTAGTTCGTGCAAGCTTCTTAGAACCAGTTAATGCGTTAAGGGCGCTGGATTTTCCAGCATTAGATCGTCCTGCAAAAGCAGCCTCCCGTCCGGTATCTGGTGGACACTGGTTTAGTTTTGCAGCGCTTTTCAGGAAAAAGGCTTGTTGGTAGCGTAGGGTTCTCTTAGGTTCAGTCATTTATCAAGCCAGTTTTACCAGGATGTCGAAAAAAAGTAGTGACAATAGAACTAAGTACAGCCATTAGTATATACTTTTGGCGGTTCTGGGTATATCTAGTAGTGTCACCTGCTGTAGATAATTACTGCTGAAGAGCAGGAACAGTAAGGTTATATCCATTCCCTTTGATGGGACGAGGTGCTAGCTGTTCTCACGAACCACAAACCCCCTACTGCTAGCAGGGTCAACGGGCTTCGCTCGTGCAAGCTACTAACAGCTTCAAGGGAAACTAGTATAGATGACTAATAATAGTCGCTTATAGCAAGTACTGTAATTGGGGCAACTAATGATGAAACCTATTTTTAGTCTGATTGTATTTTTGGGAGTCGCATCCTTGGCATTTGGCGCTAATGAAGATAGCAAAAAAAAAGGCACCCAAGTTATTGATGCAGCCAAGCTTACGGAGGTGTGCACAACGTGTCATAGCACACAGGGGATTAATATTGCGCCCAACTTTCCCAGCTTAGCTGGGCAGGGGGCGAAGTATTTGGCTAAACAAACTATGGATATTAAGGCTGGTATTCGTAACGTGCCGGAAATGCTCCCTTTTGTTAAAGACATGTCCAAGGAGGATATTAACAAAATCGCCTCTTTTTATGCTAGCCTGCCTGCCCCATCCGGTGTTACGGAGTCAAAACATATATCTTTGGGAGAGCAAATATATAGAGGGGGTAGTGATAATTCACCACCGTGCATGGAGTGCCATGCACCCTCCGGTAATGGTATCGCTCTTGCTGGCTTTCCTCGCCTTGCAGGGCTTCATGCGGACTATATAATTAAGCAGCTTACTGACTTCAGGGAAAAACGTCGGGATAACGATGACAACGCCATTATGCGAGATGTTTCCAGCAGGCTAAGCAATGCAGAAATTGAAGCTGTGGCGCATTACATTCAAGGCCTAGGGAAGAACGAGTGATTATAGCCAGTGCACACAACAATACTAGGCTGCTGACTGTGCTAGCCCGCCGCTTACCGTGCTTATGCATGGCCGTTTTCTCCCTTTTTTACCTCCTAGTTCCCATTGAATATATACGGTTGTTGACAGTTATCTCTAACCTTAATACTCTATTACTACTAAATTCGCTGCGGCTCGCTTGCTGGCAGCATAACTCATGCTTTCAATGGGAATGTCCATATACAGAAACTTCCTATTAGGAACTAGGCTAGAATCTGTTAGGCTCCTGTTTACCAAATTAAACCTTCGGAGTGGGGTTTTATATGCCAATAATAGCTAAATTATTGTGGTTGTTGCTTTTTTGTTCGCTAACTGTCAGTGCTGATGAAGAAGCGAAAGTAACAGGAGAGCCTAGTGCAGAGCTAAAACAGTTATCACCGGACTACAAAGAAGGCGAGGATTACAGGGTGCTGAAAACCCCTGAAAAGCACGACGCTACAGCAATTCAGATCGTAGTAGCAGAGGTTTTTTGGTATGGCTGCCCACATTGCTACACGCTTGAGGGTATTGCTAGCTCATGGGAACAGACGCTGCCGAAGGATGTTAAATTTATACGGGTTCCTGCCTTTTTTGGGCCCAATATCTGGAAAAACCACGCAAATCTTTATTATACAATTCAAAATATGGGAATTGTTGACAAGGTGCACTATGGGATTTTTGATGAAATACAAAATAAGAAAAATTACTTGGAAAATAGTGGTAAAATGTCTGCTTTCTTAAAGAGTAAGTTTAAAGTCGATAAAAACAAATTTTTAAAGACTTATAAATCTCTAAAGGTAACACATCAGCTAATGGAAGCTTCTACCAGAACTAGAGCGTATGGTATAACCGGGGTTCCAGCCCTAGTCGTTGGAGGACAGTATATTGTTGAGCCTGGTCTCGCTCAGTCTCTTGAAAAAATGACCGACATCACAGACTACCTAATTGCAAAAATCCGGCGCGACCGTGATAAAAAAACCTAGTTAACGATGACAAGAGAGCCCAATAGTGGGCATTTATAGCGCAGAAAAGTCGGAAAATAGATGCTTTGTTTAACCATAAAGCCTTGTGAGCCCTGTAATATCAAGCTGTTAGATTATTTACAAACATGCCTATTGAAAATTTAAAAGCGTATGTACCTCGCAACGCTAGCAGGCAAGTGTTCCGAGGAGTAAGCTACAGGGAGCTAAGCTTTAATAGCCCCTCGTATGTGTCACGGTCGTCTAAAACTTCTTCCCTGTAACATTCAGGTAGGCAGTACCACTCAGCTTTACCACCACTATGTTACACGTGGGTGGCAGCATATATTTTCTTATTCTTCTCGGTTTGGTAATCTTGACCGTATAGACTCTCTCCTTTCCGATTTTGATTTAGCTGCTTTGCAAGAGGTGGATGGAGGCAGCTTTAGAACTGACTTTATTAATCAAACAGAGTACCTGGCTCTTTATGGGGAGCTCTCCTTATTGGTATCAACAACTAAATAGAAAGCTCGGTAGGATCGCACAACATAGCAACGGTCTTTTAAGTCGCTTAAAACCGTTTCTTTTGGAGGATCATAAACTACCAGGTTTGATACCTGGGCGAGGAGCTATCGTTGCATGATTTCAGGCTGATAACCCTATAATTGTTGTTATGTTGCACCGAGTCTTAGGTCAGCGAACACGACATCTACAGCTATCCTATATTTGCGAACTGATTCAGGACTATGAACATGTTGTTCTAATGGGCGACATGAATACTGACGCTAAAGAGTTGCTAGATACCTTGCCATTAAAAAACCTTGATTTGCGAGCTATACACTGGGCCGAGTATACCTTCCCTAGGGAATCTCTGATTGAATCTCCAAAACCTAGTACAATAGCATTGCTATGGCAAACCGGTTATCCAAAATGAAACAACAAAGTTTTGCGTCGCTCAGCTACGCAGCCAAAAAACGCAAAACTTGAAAAGAGTTATTTATTGAGAAAATAGAATCTTGTGTTCCTTGGGCAGCCTTTGAAGCAACCATTAAACCACATTACCCGAAAAGTGGACGCATTGGAGGGCGCAGCCGATCGGCCTGACCACCATGCTGCGCATCTATCTCATGCAGCAATGGTTTCAACTATCCGATCCGATGATGGAAGACGCGCTGCATGAAATTGAATCAATGAGAAGATTTGCCAAATTGGAGCTGTGCGAAGATCGGTTACCTGATGAAACAACTATCCTGAAATTTCGTCACCTATTGGAGCGTAATCAATTGACTGACAAGTTATTTGCTGCGGTCAGTGATCACTTGAAACTACAAGGCCTTGCACTTTCAAAAGGCACCATGGTAGATGCCACATTAATAAGAGCCTCGCCGAATGTTTATAAGATCACAGAACATCTTATAGCATCACTTCATGCGTTAAGAACTTTGCATTTTAAAATCAAGATGATGTAAATTAAAAAGTGGCAGGTAAGGATGAGCGAGAAGAAAAAGATTGGTGTATTTGGCTCCGCATTTGATCCACCAACTATTGGGCACTATGATGTTTTGAAGCAAGCGGCACCTTTTCATGACGAAATACTACTTATTCCCAGCGCAAAACATGCTTTTCTGAAAGAAATGCAGCCTTTTAACTGCCGTGTTGAAATGATAAATATATTTGTGAAAGATGTTTTGATTCAGTCTTGCCGTTGTCAGGTAACAGTGTGTAGAATCGAGGACTATCTTTTTAAAAACAGTGGATCTGGAGGTAAAGCAGTTTATACCTTTGACCTAATGAGAGCTTTAGAAGAATATTATAAAGATGATAGTGTGGAACTGTGTTTTATTCGGGGGTCGGATAACGCAGATCCTGACACCTGGCAGCGCTTTTATAAAGCTAGTGATATAGAAAAACGTTGGCTAATATTTACAGCAACAGAAAGAATTAATGTACGAAGCAGCCAAGTCCGACAGCTTATTGCAGGTGGTGATATAGACAAAGAGAGTAGTAGCCTGAAACATTTACTTCTCCCTTCTGTTTTTGAGTATATTCGAAGCAAGAGGCTTTACTTGAAGGAAGTGTTATGAAACTATCTGGTCTAGTTTTTAGCGATATTGATATTGAAAAAAAGAGTGTTCTTTCAGATGGATTTATGAAATTGTGGCGATACAGACTGCGTCATCGCCTATTTAATGGCAAAACGAGTGAGCTGCTTGAAAGAGAAGTTATTGTTCGGCCTCCCTCTGTTGGCGTTATGCTATATGACCCAGTTAAAACAGCTGTTATTCTGGTAGAGCAGTTTCGGATAGGTCCTTTCATATCCGAGGATGACCCTTGGCTACTGGAGGTGGTTGCAGGTATATCTGATCCTGGTGAGAGTTTAGATGGCACAGCTTATCGAGAAGTGCTAGAAGAAACTAATTGCCAATTAATACAATTAATTCCAATAATGGACTTTTATATGACTCCCGGTGGTTCCAATGAAAGAATGAAGCTTTATTGTGGTATTGCTGATGCGAGTGATGCAGAAGGTGTTTTTGGGGTTGAAAAAGAAGGAGAGGATATCAAAGTTCATGTCATCCCTTTGGATGAAGCATACTCGATGGTTGAGGATGGTCGTATAGCTAACGCGTCAACAGTGATTGCGATCCAATGGTTGAAACTGAATCATAGAGAAATAACTACACATGTTAAAATCTAGATGTATGCGTGGATGCTTGTTCGCTTTAATCTTGCTGACAGGCTGCCAAAGCAACGTACACAACCTCTATAGTGAAGGATTCCCTGGCACTGCATCATGGTATATTACGCCTTTTGCGAATTTCTCCACAGATAAACATGCCGGCCCCTTGGTTGAACGAGTGCTCGTCTCACAACTACGGTCTGCTGGAGTTGAGAACCCCATAATGTATCGGAATGCTGATTTTTCCACTCTATCAAAAGTCGAGGCAGATAATCGTCACGATTTTAGGCAATATAAAGGCACAGGGTTTACTGTCGGCGGTAAAATTCATAGTTGGACAACCGATGAACAAGGTCATCCTCTGATATTCTTAAGTTTATACGTGCGTGATTCTAGGTCAGGCAAAAAGCTCTGGAGTATTCGTGGTTTCAGGAAGGGCGAGGCCAACGAGCCTGATTACAAGCTCTGCGAGGACTTGATCGCTGAGTTATTAAGCTCATTGCGAGTGAATCGCAAACAGAAATAAGGTTTTATCAATTGCACTTTCAAACAATAAGTGTTTGAGATAAGCGAGAGAGAGGTCAATACTCTCACACCTTCAATAAAAATAAGTATACGCGTGAGAACGCAATGCACTAATTAGTCGATTGCACTTTATTGTATAAATCCAGTTTGGGGCGGTAAGGGTTAAATTTCTATACTTTACGCTCTCAAATGATGACGGTAAAATAAAACACCTATCAAAAGAGGCTATTCCTACTGAGAGCAGGATGCAGCCGTTTAAGGATCTTTCCAATTGCTTTCCCTAACCCTGTGCTTTTTGGGCAAACATCCAGGCTCATTTTTCTGCCATCATTTTCAGGGCTCCGATTTTCCTTTTTCAGGTAGCCATTCAGATGGCGTATTATGCTAACGCACTCTTTCTCAAAGCCTAAGCAGTAGATAACGTGGATTAACTTTCTTACTCCAGCAATGCGGTAGCACTCTAGCCTAGCGAATCTCTGATTGAAGTGGCTTGCAAGTCGATTGTCAGATTTGCGATAAAATTCTCTGACTTTCGCGCTTATTTCATCGTAATTTTCGATTCATTTTGTCTCGCGGATTCAAATCCGAAGCGCATCATCTAATCAGGTAGAAGAAGGGGCCAGCTGAAAGTAAGCTCCTACCCTTTTTCTCCGACAAGAGATAAAGTGATGACGGGATATTACCAACAACTGACCTACGAGCAACGATGCCAGACTTCAGCCCTAAAGAACAGCGGCTGTACACAAAGGGAGGTGGCGAAAATTATAGGGGTGAGTCAGCCTACGGTAAGTAGAGAACTGGCCAGAAATACGGGTGACAGGGGCTATCGTCATAAACAGGCGCAAGCTAAGGATATTCAGCGACGCCAGACTGCGGTTAAACCGACTAAAATGACCCCAGCAATGATAATCGTGATCGAGGCCAAGCTCCGTATAGAATGGAGTCCCGAACAGGTGTCAGGTTGGCTGCTAGATGATCAGGAGAAGCTGATTAGCCATGAAACTATTTATCGCCACATTTGGGCCGATAAGCAGGCGGGAGGCGACATTTATACGCATCTGCGCCGCCAGGACAAAAAATACGACAAGCGGCGTAACGGCAAATCTACGCGGGGGCAGATAAAAAATCGAGTGAGCATTGATGAGCGCCCCAGTATTGTTGACGATAAATCTCGCATCGGTGATACGGTGATCGGCAAGGGCCACAGCGGCGCTCTAGTAACGATTGTTGAGCGGGTGATGAAGTATACTATCGGCGCAGGTAGATAGCAAAAGTGCAACCGATGTCACCGCGGCGACCATCTCCCTGCTTAAGCCGATTAATGATCTGGTTCACACGATTAAGGCTGACAATGGAAAAGAGCTTGCGTACCATGAGAAGATCAGTAAAGCGCTGTCAGCAGATGTTTATTTTGCGCACTCCTATAGCTCTTGGGAGCGAGGGCTAAACAAAAACACCACCGGCTTACTGCGACAATATTTTCCAAAGAATACAGACTTTAAAAAAGTTACACAGATAGAGGTGGAGAGAGCTGTAAAGCGGCTTAATTCTCGTCCAAGAAAACATCTTGGCTTCAAAACGCCTAACCAACTAACGGAAGAACATAGAGCTGCGCTATCAGCTTAGACTGTGATGCACTTCAGATTTGAATACGCGTCTCTTTTTCCCATTTATCCGCTCTCGAGGCGGATTTAGGGCGCAACTATGCCGTTAACGCATTACGTTGCAGGTATAAATTGGCCATTGCCATCAGGCTCATAACTTGCACCCTGTTTTTTTCCAAACCACGGTAACGAGCTTTACGGTAACCAAACTGACACTTGAGGATTCGGGACAGGTGCTCGACCCTGGCTCGTATTTTTGATTGCTGGCGATTACGTTTGCGTTGACTGCTACTTAGGTTGTCTTTTCTTGGTTTGCGCTTGTCATTGACTTTCCAGTGTAATCCTAAGCATCGAGCGCCTCGTTTATATGTGTCGCTGGTGTAGCCAGCATCGCCAAAGATTACTTCGTCTCCCTTCTTCAACAAAGTAGGCAGTTCGCCAATATCCGCTTTATTGGCTGAGGTAACCGTTACTGTATGAGCAGTACCACTATTCACATCCGTACCGACATGGATCTTCATGCCAAAACACCACTGATTTCCTTTACGTGTCTGGCGCATTTCAGGATCACGTTTGCCTTCGGCGTTTTTGGTCGAGAACGAAGCGCTTATTAATGTGGCATCTACCATGGTGCCTTTTAAAAGTGCAAGGACGTGTAGTTTTAGGTGCTCACTGACCGCAGCAAATAACTTGTCAGTCAATTGATTACGCTCCAACAGGTGACGAAATTTCAGGATAGTTGTTTCGACAGGTAATCGATCTTCGGACAGCTCTAATTTGGCAAATATTCTCATTGATTCAATTTCATACCGCTCGTCTTCCATCATCGGATCGGATAGTTGAAACCATTGCTGCATGAGATAGATACACAGCATGGTGGTCAGGCCGATCGGCTGCGCCCTCCAATACGTCCACTTTTCGGGTAATGTGGTCTAATGAGTACGTCAAAGGCTGCCAAAGGAACATTAGCGTTGCTACAAGATTCCATTTTCTCAAGAAATAACTCTTTTCGAGTTTTGCGTTTTTTGGCTGCGTAGCTGAGAGACGAAAAATTTTGTTGTTTCATTTTGGATAACCGGTTTGCCATAGCAATGCTATTGTACTAGGTTTTGGAGATTCAATCAGAGATTCCCAAGAGCATTACGCGCTGTCTTGTGGAGAGACTCCAAGTTCGCTTTTTTGCTGTGAGGAGAGAATGGCTAGATAAACAGTACAAAATCAAGTATCCTCATGTGTAACTGGTGTATGCTTAGAACGAAATATTAATTTACTTATTGAGACCTATGTACGAACCATAAATGTGATTATAGGAAAGACCTTTACTCACCATATTTTACTTCGCCATCGCTGTTTTTATTGCGGTTATTACCTCACGGAATAAAACAGCATTTGCGAAAAGATCTCTTTTTAATGCATGACCCATAGTGTATAACACTATGAATCACTTGTAACCTACTAAACTTGAAGAACAAAAAATGTCTTACAAACGATTATTAGCAGTGGCCACATTAATATCCCTAGTGCCTGCCACTTTATTAGCAGAGAAAATGTCAGTCCCGTTATTCTCACTGGACGGAAAAGAATACCTACTAGAGGATATCGATTCAAAATTACAACATACTTACCGCAAAGCAGAAGCCAAAGCCCAAAAGAAGAAGGCCAAAGTGGTGAAACAGGCCATGCTGCATGCTTATTTTGCAACGATAGCCGAAAAAAACAAAACGACAATAGACGAAGTCTCCCTGAGTCTTGTACCTGCCACCGCTGCTGATGACAAGCAAATTCAAAAATTTTATGATGACAACAAAGAAAAAATAGGCGCTCCTCTTAAAGAGGTTATACCTCTGATTAAGGCAAGGCTGGAGGTGACAAGTCGCCAGATGAAAGCAGAACTCCTGATCGAGGAATTAATAAATAATGGCCGATTTGTCAGCTTTCTTCCCGCTCCTGTAGCTCCTGTACTTAAAATGGATCTCACTCCCTTCCCTTCAAAAGGAAAGGAAAGTGCGCCTATCAAACTTGTCGAACTTGCGGATTATCGTTGCCCTCACTGCGTAACAGCAAAAAAAGTCGTCGACGATATTATCAAAGAATTCCCGGATCAGGTTCAATTCTTTTATGTCGACTATCCGGTGCTTGACCGAGGAATGCCTGGCATATCCACTTATGTTTCTCATGGAGCTTACTGCGCAGGAAATCAAGGGAAATACTGGCCATTCCATGACAAGTCTTACCGTATGGGCTCACGTTTAAGCAAGAGTTCACCTTTGACAATTGCTAAAGAACTTGGTCTTGATCAAGACAAATTCACTGCATGTATGGCCACAAAAGATGAATCCTCATTTGGCACGTATGTACAAAAAGCCATAGATCTTGCTCAGATGCTTGGCGTGTCATCGACCCCATCCTTTTTCATTAACGGTCAAGCCCAGGAGTTCCAAAATTTAGAGAAAGACCTGAAAAAAGAGATTGAACGTCGGCTAAAAAACATGAAAAAATAAGTGGCACTCCAACTTTGAGCTAATATCTAAATTCATGACTTTAAACCATAAATAATGACCTCAACCCAAAGTAACGAAAGGCATACAAGGCGGAAATACCTAACAGCATATCACCTAAATAGTGAATTTTCGTGCAATTGTAAATAGAACAGTCTGATGCCGTTGCACGAGCCGTAATTTTGTTCGCTGGTGAGGAAAAACGCACGGAAAGAGATAGTTTATGCTTATAAATGATCGTTTGAGTACGCTTTTAACGAAGCCCGCGGGCAAAAGAACAATCATGCAAAGGTCTCAGTCTGATACTTAATTTTATACTCCGACAGAGGCTCTGTATTTCGTTAGCTATACCAATCAGAAAACGACTCTCAAAAAAACCTGCGCTCCGTTAACAAAAATCACGGCATAACTAGAGCGCATAACGGTCTGCTGGCGACGTAAAAGATATTTTGATACGATTATAACTGACTCCCCTGTCAAGATAGTAAACCAACAAATTAAAGGCACTTCCTATCAGCTCTCACTGATACTGAGTGCTTATCTCTGAATGACTTGGGTCTATATACCGGCATTTGTCATCAATGAACATTTCCAGTTTTTTTCAACCAGTCCAGCTCCTCCATCTTACGCCGACCGATTTTCTGATATAGAGGAGCTGTAAGCACGCCTGAACCCACCTCAGCCTTTGTTTTATAACAGAGCTCAGGAATCCCCCCCCTGGAGTAATTCGCACTTCAACTAACTCACCTGCACGACTGCGACGTCATACTCACTGGCCAGTTGTTTTATGCCTTTATTCACATGCAAGCTCCCAGTGCTACCTGATCTTCCACTTCTGACTTATGTCATTTTCTTTTTTATTTTATTATTCCCGACTACAGCATCATATTACAGCTAAAACACATAACCCCTTATTCAGATTACTGAATCCATCATAATCTCGCGAAAACACCTATCAATATTTCAAATTCACGAACAGTATATTTATCCGATAGCATTTGCCTACATGCCGTACTACATGCAAAAAAACCAGATAAATGCGTAACTGCCATTATTTTGGCTCATATTTTACCAGCATCAGCCGATTATTTAGCATTAGAGACCCACAACAATTGGAGACACTGGCAGGCGGTTAGCAAAGCACAACGACGAGCTAGAGCGCAAAAGTTAGAGCAGTACCTTTCACATTTGCACCTTTAAATACCTTTAAATACCAAGTACCCCCAATCCCAGAAGGAAGAGACACATGAGAAATGGCGATAAACCTGATAATAAAAAAAATCGCAATGCCCATATCAAAGACGCTGAAATAAAATCATCACTCAAACTTGGCCGCCCACCTATCCTAGATGTGGATAGCATTAAAACGACAGGACTCACCCAAAAGAGTGATATGACGTTAAAAAACATCCTTGACTACATGGTAAAATCACAGAATGACATTCAAGCATCCCTATATCATGAAAAAAAACGATCCAAATCTATCCAATCTCTGCTAAAAAGCCTTCACCCCGGCTATACCGTTCCGCACGGAGCTTTTTTCCAGGGGCTGACCCTCTCAGGACGTGATCTTAAGCGAGTACGATTTACAGAAAGTTTATTCAGAAATACCAAACTGAGAGAGTGCGCACTCAGAGATGTCATTTTTACACGTTGTGACCTTTCTGGTGCAGACTTTCGAAAATCAGATTTGACCAATGTTACTTTTAATGACTGCAACCTTAATGGTGCTGACCTAAGACAGTGCAATCTATTCAATGCGCGGATTATAGACTGCAACCTTTTTGCGACTAATCTTGATCACAGCACCTTGGACCAAACGATAATTGATAACTGTTCCATGAAAGCCATGAGTCTTTATAAAACTTCCTGCAAGGGTACCAAGCTCTTTAACAGCCAAGTAGTCCAAAGTTTTTTGGCTAGTACCGATATGTCTCATGCAGAAATAAAAAACATGCTGTTCAGAGACTGTACCCTAAACAATACTCATTTTGATAGTGCTACATTAGATGACTGCTGCTTCCGCAGCTGTGATAGTTTTGAAGAAGGCCCAATATTTTCAAACTCCTCCATGAACAATATCCTAATAACAGATTGCGAACTGGACGAGCCTCAATTTTCTGGTACTAATATGTCCAATAGCAGACTAGATCGGGTACATATAAACACAGCACTGTTTGACGGTGCAATATTTGACAATGTTATTTTTAATAAAGGAATTATGACAGATTGCTATAGCTGTGAAAATGCCCCAATATTTACGAAATGCAGACTTGACCATTTAGTTATTGATAATGCTGATTTTTGTAATGCCAACTTTAATGAAAGTTCTTTTATTTGCACAACAATCTTAGCTTCCGACTTCGCTAACTGGGAAATTAATAACTCCCATATTGATGAAGAAAGCACAATAGATACCAATTACTAAGAAGCTGTTTAAAAAACGAAAATAATTAGGATCAATAGCAAAAAAACACTTTCCCTAAACCTATACCCATAGAAGGTCTACCGCTCTTGACTACTCTCACTCCCCCAAATTGCCTACTACTCGTAGGCTTATAGGACTTCGCTCGCTTGTCTCCTACGCACACTGTAACAGTGGATTGTATAGACATCACTTTATCACTATCTGTGCTTCGCCCCACGGCCCTATTATTGTAAGAGATATGATACAAGAATGCCCATGCTCTGCCGAAACAAGTATTCTCTCGTACAAAAACTCACCTTCTCCTAACTGAACAAGAGCAGGCTGCGAGCTATCGGCTTCATAGCTCCAGTAACCATTACTGTTAATTGTAAGAGCTCCATATAACCCATCTACTGTTCCAGAAATCAACTCTACAGTTGCTAGATCATCCGTACAGAGGCCAATATTACCGCTTGCCACAAGAACATTACTAATATTAGCCGTCACGTCTATAGATAGTGAAACATGCACAGATGGGTCTGAATTCATTTGAGCATCAAATGTTTGCCCCTTATAACAAACAGAGTATAAAAAACGCATCTCCCCTGACGTTGAATGCTCACCACACGACTCAAATCTCAACCTCCCTGTTAACAGATCTAGTCTGGGGATCTCTTGCCCAACAATGACAGGTTCTTTATTATACAACAAATGTCCTTTTTCAGGAATTCCATCCAGACGAACTGCTTCCAAACCATGCCCCTTGGGATCGAAGTCGGCAAGCTCAAAGACATAATTCTCAGCACTAGCAATCATCATTTCCTGACATAAAATAGGGCTTACCTTCTCCTCTTGCTCAGACTGTTCCTGCAGAAAGGTGTCAGTAGAGTTTCTTTCTACTTCGTGATCACGCCCTAACTGCTCTACCAGCAGCTCCAGGCCATCCGTAGACTCTGACAGCTCATGATACTCCTTCTCTGTTCCATCGGACAAACTCGCAACCAAGCTTGTCAATTCCTCTTCCGGTGACACAGGTTCTAGCTCTAAACCATCTATTACTTCACCCCCATCAATTTGCCCTGAATCGTAGTCACTCCCATCTTCATACTCATCATTTAAGTTTGCGCTCATGAGCTCAACACTCGTGCTTATAGTATGTTCAGCTTTATCCTGACCAGTATCAACAATAGAGAAGCCTTCGCTGGGTGGCACTTCTGATATGGGGTCTTGAAATTCACTTACATACGTGGTTTCGTTAAGTTCGGTATCCGCATCCAAGGCCTCATCTGTAGTTAATATGGCCGAAAATACAACAGGATGGTCATTCGCATCCGCCCTTATTGTTATAGTTACAGTGTTTTGCGAATAACTACTATGGTGTGTGTCAATACGATATTGATAGCGTAGCTCCTCAGCGCTATCCTCAATAATGAAATCGTAAGCATCAAGGTCAATTTCCAGCTGAGTACCTCCCAGAGATAAACTAACTCCTACTTCGTTGCCTGATATCCATTTTAAATGAGACACCTTACTGTCGCCTGTATTTTGAGATGCAAAAGGCTGCAGTAGTTCAACATAAGCTTTCCCAGCATTATGCTGCACAGGAGCTTGAATAGTGGTGATATTTTCAAGATCAGTCTTCATGGCCGTCCTTTTGCCATACTATATTAGGTTTTTGTCTTTCATGAAAATCGAACGACATAGCCACTCGTTGAACACATTTAGTTATGCGAAATACGTATCACATTATCATGTGCCTTATATATACTGTATTGCTAAACTGCGTTCATAGCTAGAGCGGTGTGATCATCAATCACCGAAATACAGCAGTTCGCAGATTAAATATTCCCTGCACTCTCTGTGAGACACAAAGAGCTGGGTATTCATTCAAATAAATTTCATTAAACAGGTCAAAACAGAGAATTAACACAACACTAGCGTTCGGTCAGTGCATTTTGTTGCGCTCTTAACACAGGCTTTAGCAAATACTGCATAACTGTCTTTTGGCCCGTAATAATATCAACACTAGTTCGCATGCCTGGGATTATTTTCATCTCCTCACTTGTGTGTCCCAGATAACTTTTGGTGGTTCGAATGCGAACAACATAAAAACTCTCCTCATCCTTATTTCGAATGGTATCCGCACTAATATGTTCGACAACCCCCTCAAGCCCCCCATAAATAGCATAATCATAAGCAGTTAATTTAACGACAGCCCTCATCCCGTGTCGAAGAAACCCAATATCTTTTGGCTGAATATTAATTTCCACCAGCAAAGAATCTTCAACAGGTACAATTTCCATCAATTTCATGCCTGCCTGAACAACTCCGCCAATGGTGGTTACATCAATTTTCTTGATAATTCCTGTCAACGGAGCAAGAACCAATGTGCGTGTCATCTGATCTTGCATACCTGCCTGAATTGCAGCCAATTGCCCAATATCAATCTCAATATCTTTTAATTCTTCCACCACTTCTTCACGAAATTTCATAGCAACTTCCTCTTTTTTGGCTATGACTTCTTCATAAGCTGCTTTAAGCTTTGGTGACGACAGTTCAACCATGCGTCGCTCCGCATCAAGATCATTCACTTTTTGCTCAAGCTGCAATAATTCCACTTGAGAAATGACACCTTGTTCTGCCAACGGCCTAGTTAGAGCCAACTCTTTTGCGCCCAACTGGTAGCCTTTCGATAAAAACTCATACCGGGCATGGGTCGAGGTAAGTGCGTGATAAGCCTGTACAGCTTGCTTTCCTAGTATATTAAGCTCGCCCTGAAGCGCTTTAGCACGCTGGCCATAAACATCTCTTTCTCTTGAAGTATAATTCTCATACTTATCAAGCACTGCTGGAAAAACTAGTTTCTCTCCTGACAGCTCTGCTTTTAATCTGTACGCTTTTGCCAGACCACCATAATACTCAACAGCCCCCTCCCGAAACGATGCTCTGAACTGAGTATCATCTAGCTGCAAAAGGGCGTCTCCCGCTAACACCCACTGACCTTCTTTTACATATAACTCTTTAAGAATGCCACCTTCAAGGTTTTGAATAATCTGCAAACGCGAAGATGGAATAATTTTTCCACTGCCTCGGGTTATTTCATCCAACTGCGCAAAGCTCGCCCACACAATAGCTGAAACTATAGCCAGAAACATGACACCAATAAGTACACGCCCACCTTTTGGTGTTCGAATAAGCATGGCAGCGCTGGTATCAGACATAAACTCCAGGTCTTCAGCATTGGCATTTTTCTGAATATCACCCAAGTCTCCGGAAAGAAGCTGATCCTCCGTATTGTGCAATAGTTTTCCAAACGACTCATGCACTGGGCCTCCTTTTTTGTGATCAGATGCCTCCACAGGCATAGACTGAGTTTTTTTATTATCCATACTTTTTTTCATAATCCAATCCTAACTCATTTTTAGCTTACCCAACTTTAACGCAGTAAGTATCCGTTCCTTTGAATCATCAGCGATAATATGACCTCCATCAACAACAATTATTCTATCGACCAACTCTAGCATTGAAGCCTTATGCGTGATCAAAATTAAAGTTTTATTTTTATCATCATTTGTTAATTGACTCTTAATCCTAAGCTCGGTGGTGTTATCCATAGCACTTGTTGGTTCATCCAGTACAAGAATTGACGGATCCATTAGCAAAGCCCGTGCTATAGCAATACTTTGACGCTGTCCTCCGGAAAGATTTTGTCCTCGTTCACCAACATTCATATCGAGCCCCAAAGGATGCTTATTAGAAAATTCCGTAACTCCGGAAATTTCAGCTGCCCTTAATAGCATCTCGTCATCCACATAGCTAGCACCAAAGACAATATTGTCTTTGATGCTACCAAAAAACAAAATTATGTCTTGAGAAACGCAACCAATACATCTACGCAAATCACTGGGGTTTATCTGCCTTAAATCAATACCATCCGCTCTAATGGCTCCTGCCTCAGGTTCATAAAGATTAAGTATCATTTTCCCAAGTGTTGTTTTTCCAGAACCGATGCGCCCGATTATGCCCACCCTTTCCCCTGCTTTAATTTTTAATGACACATCCCGTATAGCATGAACCTCTTCTCCAGGGTATTTGAAACTAACACTGTCAAATTCCAAATCCCCTTTTAAGTCAGGTCTATGGCTGAAATTCCTATCATTCGGGCGCTCTATTGGCATCTGCATAACTTCATTAAGTCCACTCAGCGCAGACTTTGCCTGATTGTAGCGAGTAGCCAAGTTTGCAACCATAGCCATTGGTGCAAGGCAACGGCCAGAAAGCATGGAGATGGCAATAAGCCCCCCCATACTTAGCGCACCATCCGTAATAAGATAAACGCCTCCTATTACATTACATACTGTTGTGAGTTGCTGAATGTAAGCACTAAAATTTGATGCGGAAGCACTCAACAATTTAGTTTTAACGTTCCATGTTGCAATATGACCCACTACTTTTTCCCATCTACGTTGAATTTCACCCTCTGCTTGAGCAATTTTTATTGTTTCCATTCCCGAAAGACTTTCAATCAATACTGCATTCTTTTGAGATCCTGATCTCAATGTTTTCTCTACAGAGTTCTTTAAAGGCCCTTGAATGGCACAACTATAAATACCAATAATAATCATCCCTGTAATAGGAATTATTACAATTGGACCACCAAGAATAGCTATAACGATGAGGATAATTAGTGTAAACGGCAAGTCCACTAACGCTGCGATCGTGGATGATGTGATAAAGTCACGAATAGAGTCAAAGTCTTGTAGATTTTTTGCAAACGAACCAACCGAAACAGGCTTGGCAGACATTTTAAGACCAAGCACTCGCTCCATTACTCTTGAAGAAATCAATATGTCAGATTTTTTACCTGCAAGATCAATGAAATACCCACGAATTGTTTTCATTACCAAGTCAAAAGAAAAAATAATAAATGCTCCCAAAGCTAGCACCCATAAAGTATCAAATGCAGCATTTGGTACTACCCGATCATAAACGTTCATGGTGAACATCGGACTGACAAGGACAAATATATTAATAAGAAGAGATGCCACAATAACATCCCTATAAATCCTCCAAGAACCCAGAATCGTTCCCCAAAACCAATGACGTGAGCGCACATTAAGACTCTGAGGAGTGCGCATGTCGTACCTGTGCTTTTCTCTTACGTAAATAGCACTACCATCATAATACTTAGTTAGATTATCTAACGAAATGCTTTGCTCTCCATCTTCAGAATCAGGGGAAATAATTGTTGCCTGATTAGTATCATTATCAATACTGAGTAAAATACACGCTTTTCTTTCTTTCATGAGTAAAACAGCAGGAACAACAAGCGATGAAATATCAGATAACTTTCTGACCTTAAGTTTTGATGAGAGGCTAGCTCTCTCAGCCGCACGAATAAAAAGCTCCGGTGTTAACGCACCATTTTCTAATGGTAGCCCTACAGTAAGCGATTGAGAGGAATAAGGATTGCCATAATATCTAGTTAAAATTTTAAGACAATCAAGCAGGGGGTCAGCTCGAGAGCATGGCTTGCCAGAGGCACCCCAAGAGTCTTTAGTCGGTACTGAGTTCATGACAACCTCAAATATTATTATCGTACTACTCAACCGAATAAATGTGGATTTTCCCTAACAGTCTATTAGCAGCTGGACTAATTAATACCCTTATCCAGTATACTGAAATTTATGCACTTCCAAAAAACATTCATAAAGTAATTATAAAATATTTATTCTACAACTAAGCATACTTGCATACATTTCAATAATTCTCTTGGTAATCGACAGTCTCTAATTTTCAGGTGACTATTTAATCATCTGTCACTTAATCAAACTCAATACCTGTTGGTAAATACCATCTGACAAAGTATCGTACATGGTTATTATAGTCTCGCCCCATACTGACTCACACACATGCCATACAGTTGCAGGAGCTAATAAATATACGGCCCATTTATGTAATCTCTGCAACCAATAATAGGTTAGCGCTTGCAATATTTATTGCTCGAAACCATCAAAATACTACAACATTAGTTTATTGAGATTTAGCCCAATAAATAAACCAGAACATCCTTTCATGATCTAACATTATTACGTTTCATACGGCTTTTTATCACTACTTTCCCAATAGTGCAGCTGGTAAGAAAAGATCCTTATTATACCAGCGTTCTGTTTTTCTCAAAGATTAAACTTATTACCAAAAACTGTATTATATACAAACACTATAACTTTCATTATAATTCGAAACCACAGGATTGCAAACATGTATTATTCATAAAAACTAATTAAAGAACAATAACGTCCTTGCTGTTACATATAGTAACGCCAGAAATAAAATATCTAATAAAAAATTCTCCCTGTTTGAGTTATGAATATGCAATTATCTACATCAGACAAATAAATATTCAACCCCCACACAAATAAAAGTACATCTCTCTCTATTCTTGTATCCTATGGCCTGCACTCCTGCTTTTTATATTTTGAATTTTTCTGTTTACCCAGTCATCACGAACATTGCTCATCATTTATGTCTTAATGACTAGTTAACCCATCACACCAATACGTCAACATGGCTTTGTATTTCCCCACTTGTAGTGTCTATACTTAAATTTATGTGAATATAACAACAACGGACTAGAGCAATGAACACCATAGGCCCCAACAACAACAACAACAACGTAATACCACCGTCAGAGACAAAGCCTATAGGCCCAAATACACAAAATATCGCTACGCAAAACCCTGACTTGGTTAAACCAAGTATTCCTCAATTTAGCACCCCCCTCTCTGGCACACCAGTAGCCGACAGAAACCCATCAATACACACACCTGATGCTCAATATCTCCCAAAAGAAATGCAGTTGTCAATGCAAAACATTAACAATATTGGCAGTCAATGCTCGGCTCTCCCTGCAATATTAGGTAAATCACAAGGTAAATTTGAAATCATTTTTCAGCCGAGGGATGGTAGCCCACCCATAAGCCTTAAAGATTTCCCTCGCCACCCTGCCGTACAAAATCGGTACACGGATATCATGAGCCGAATTTCTCAACATCAAAACAATATCACATTTGGCCTATTAAACGCTTTAGGAACGCAGCAACAGCAACTGTCACAACTTGCAATGCAAATGCCTAATGGTACTGCACCACAGCATATTATAGAATCTATAATGCACCCTATCATACAGCCCATGCCCGTTAGATTAAATGATTTATTAGCCTGGAAGGACACACCGATCCCCCAGCAATGGAATAACCCTGCAATGAATTGGCAAGATCAAGAAGCAATTCCTCAACCAATGCTCCAACCAATGCCTCAACCAATGCTTCAACCAAGTTTACAGCATCCCAATCCCACCACGCCGCAACAACACGGCTTTCATATGCTTCCGTCACAACCACTACCCGCTGGCCAGGGTTTACCGTTGTTATTTTCCCCAATGGCCCAATACATGAAACAACAACCACAACCAGAAGGCCCTATGGGCTTGCAGAATCTATTACCACAGTTTGTAATATCTAATCCATTGTCGATGTTAATGCCTCAATCTCTTCCATTATCACCAAGCCCTAGTCATCAGCCAGAGACAATCGATCACAATAGTACCCAGATAGACCTTATGCAAGGCGAGTCTGAACTAAAGCCTAGTAAACAAAAAACAGTCCAACCTGTAAGCACAGAATCCCAAACTGACGAAAGCGCCACAGATTTATCTCAACAGCTAAGCGCAGCAAAAACTAAGAGAGATCTCACAGAAAAAGCCATATCCGATATCAACAAGTATACACAGGCCATCATGGCCGAACACGCTGAAAAACTCCAAAACACGGAAAAACAGATTGCCCAAGCAAAAAAAGATAAGCAAGATATAGAAGCAGAGCTGAAAAAGCAAACAGCAGAGAATGATAACCTAAGATCCACAATAACAACAACTCCGAAAAAGGAAGAAACACAATCGATAGCTACGTCAACCGATGAATGTCCGCCAGACACAGTTACTGTGCAACTAAATGCAATCCAAAATACTTTAGGAGATATCTTAGAAAATAAAGATACTTATGACTTAAATGCAGAGATCAAAGACATATTAGCAAAGATTGAAAACATCACAGAAAACAATGACCCTCTGTCAGGCATCAATAAAAAATACCTGGATATTCTTAAAAAAATAGTAAAAGAACTTGAACTAGGGCTAGAAAACCTTTCCTCCATAACGAAAGCAAACACTACTCTCCAAGAGCTACAAAACCAATTATCTGATATGGAACAGATACCTAACACCATTACACATCAAATTAAAGAGATTAATTCTTTAAAAGAACAAGCCTTGGAAAACATCAAACAAGCCCACTCCAATCACGCGCAATCCGATACCTACATCCAAGCCGCCACCGAGAATATAACTTCGGCACGCCAGATACTTACAGATGCTAGCGATGAGCACTCTACCAGTAATGACCTCACTACAGCAGCGATTCAAGATTTAACTCTATCATTAGATAAAACACAAGGTTACATTAACACATCCGAAAACGATATTAACACGTTCAAAGAACTACAAAATAAAATACATGCGCTGGAGGAAACATCAATCAAAGAAGGCAACGCTCATGATTCCGTAGTGAATGAATTAAATAAACTAAAAGAACAGATGCAAGATATACATAACAATCCAGATACCATTCCAGCTTACTTAACTAAGCTAAATAAGCAGACAACCGATATAAGAAACACCCTTCTCACTAGCATCGCTAACAGAAATAAACCAGAAGGAGAAGGAGAAGGAGAAGGAGAAAACACTAACTATGATATAAAGGATATTATAGAAAATATTGAACGCGTACAATCTGAATTGAAAAACATTATGCCAGAGAATACACCAGATGACTCTATAATAACTAACATGAAGGATTCAGCCGCAAACATTAGCACCTGCGCCAAAAGCGCATTAAGAATGTTTGAAAAGATTGATGATAATTCCGAACAAAAACAGAATCTCCAAACAGCACTAACTACTGCAGAAAACAAAAACAATACACTCGCCGAGTCATTATTGGAAATAAAGGGAACAACAACTTACACTGATAGCATGATACAAAAGCTGCGTGATGCTCTGCAAAATGACAACATAACCGAGCAAAACACAATACTTGAAGTAAAAGAAGTAATACAGGCACTTCAAAGCAATGACACAACACCCACAGAAACAACAAATAACATAATAGTGATAGCACAACATATTTCAAACAACCTTATTGATATTGAAAAATATAAAAATAATATAGGTGAACTCACTATAAAGAATGAACAGCTCACAAACGACATTAATACTGCAGCTGAAAAAGAAACCATTGCAAGTAAAAAAGAAATACTCGCAAATGAACAGATAGAACAAGCGCAAAAGGTATCTAAGCTTATCACCGAGCAATCAGGATACTTGTTTTTTACAATAGAAGAAAACATCAACAATATAGAAAAATTGAAAAGACTACAAGAACAGTTACCTGAGAAAAAGAGGGGGATATTCAGCGCCATAGCACAGATTAACGATAACAATGATACTAAAGATTTAAAAGAACTCGCAGAAAAAACTTTATCCGAAGCAGACAAGCTCATTGCTACTCTTATCAATACCGCTGAGATTCAAGAGCAAGAAGAAACCGCGAAGGCCGAAGAAGAAATAGTAGACAAAGATAACGCCGAGAAGAATGCCGAAAAAGAAAAATTAGCGCAAGAACAAGCAGAGAAAGAGAAGACCAAGAAGGCCGAAGAAGAAAGATTAGCGGAAGAAGCAGAGGCCGAGAAGACCGCGAAGGCCGCGAAGGCCGCGAAGGCCGAAGAAGAAAGATTAGCGGAAGAAGCAGAGGCCGAGAAGACCAAGAAGGCCGCAGCAGAAAAATTAGAGAAAGATAAAGCAGAGCAATCCGAGCAGGCCAAAAAAGAAGAACACGCGAAGGCCGAAGAAGAAAGATTAGCGGAAAAAGCAGAGACCGAGAAGGCCGCAGCAGAAAAATTAGAGAAAGATAAAGCAGAGCAATCCGAGAAGGCCAAAGAAGAAGAACACGCGAAGGCCGAAGAAGAAAGATTAGCGGAAAAAGCAGAGACCGAGAAGGCCGAGAAGGCCGCAGCAGAAAAATTAGAGAAAGATAAAGCAGAGCAATCCGAGAAGGCCAAAGAAGAAGAACACGCGAAGGCCGAAAAAGACAAATTAGCGCAAGAACAAGCAGATAAAGAGACGGCCGAGAAGGCCGCGAAGGCCAAAGAAGAAGAACACGCGAAGGCCGAAAAAGACAAATTAATACTGAGCTCAACTAACGATTTCGCCTCCAGCATGCGTCATTATGCGGATGATAGTGAGACACTAGCAAACAGCATATCAAACGAACTCACTGCCCATGAGAAATCTGGCCCCGTGTCTGCTCATTTCACCGAATATGCTAAGAATATTAATCAATTAGTGAAAAATATAACCATTACCTGGCATAAAACACAACATGAGTTATCTACTATAGAGGACAACTATACATCACCAAGTTCAACTATGGATATACCACCAGACCACTTAGAAACTAACAAAGATAAAATGGTACTATTAAGAAAATATGAAAGTAATCTAAATGATGACCTCAACCAAATCTCAGAACTTGTCAACAAAATAGAAGTTGAACATCAAGAAAATACGTCCCCTGATGAGGATGGAAATGAGAATCAACATATCACCTTGATATCATCACTCACATCTGATTTTTCCAAATTAAGACAAAAAGAGCGCACAGAATACACCGATAGAGTAACTACCATATCTAAAAACATATTTGACAGTACTTCTTGCACTGAAAACAAACTTTTTACAAATGAAAAGGGAAGCAGTGACGCATATAATAACATTAGCTCCATTACGGCAACCACACAGAAACAGAATGACTCTGGAAAAAGCACACATTCATGCATTACTGATGTTATAAATAAAAAACATGAATCCTTGCCTGCCAGTACATTCGAATCTGCAATTACACGTCATCTAATGACTCCAGAGTTTAAGGCCTCAGAAACATGGTCTAGTATAAACCAAGTAGTACTTACACCTCATCTGACGTCGAGTACAAAGAACGATATCGAAGATCAAAACCCACATATAAATGGATATTTAAGTGGGAAAGTAATTGCAGCATCATTAACTGCCATGCGTATTCATTTGTATAAACATAGCAAAGACGCAGATCCAGACACATTAAGAAACTTACGCAGTGAATCTCAAAAATTCATCAACCTAGTCAACCCAGAAAACTGGGGTAATGATAAACACGGAAAGAAAAAATCCTCGTACATTTCCACAAATGCAAAAAAATGGATTACTGACTATTGCAAGATTACAGAAACGGAAATAGATACTCATTTCTCTACAAAAATAGGGTCTGCAAGAGCAAAAGAAATTATACAAACCCAGGACAACTCCTATTCAAATCTCAATAAAAAAATAACAGATCACAACTGCACCTCAGAAACAGATGAGATCAAGGTATTATTTAAAAAAAATCCAGAGTTATCAAAAAGATGGCTAGAAAACATTATTGCATTAAAGAAAGTTGTTCTACCAAACAAAACCACTTTAGAAAACAGCGTATATCAGTTATATACTCAGAGATCCATACGTCGCCTCCTTAATGAGTTTGATATTCGACAACAGTACACTGTCGCTTCTTTTTTAAAAGCCACAATGGATGACATAGCCTCAGGTGACTCCGGCATATTACCACATTTAAAAGATTATCATACAACTGACAAAACAAAGGAAGGCATGTCAAAATCTGACGCCCTCGCTAATAGCGTAGATGCTTTTATTCAGATAGAAAACTCTCTATCTACAAAACCAGAAATATTTCTCCGCGGTGTCACCACTAGCACGCCGACACAAAAAAACAATAAACTCATCAAAAAAGATCATGACGAGCAAGAAACCCTGGATAAATTCAAGAACACACAACTCGCTATATTTAAATCCTTATCTACAAACTCTGACAGTGGAGAAGATCTACTAACTCTTACCTCTGGTGTATTGAGGCAGGCTTTCAACAAAGATCTAAGTGCAATAAAATTTACAGCTACTGGCGATGTATACATTAATTTAGACAAAAACAATAACTTTACGGATCAGGGAATTACCTTTCGTACCAATATGGAAGGTAATCCCATTGAAATTTTGGAGCTCAGAGGCTCTACCTGGGAGGTATCACCTGCATTCCTCCTCAACCATCCCAATGTGACAATACCATTTAAAGATGCTACAGCTTCATATATTCCTATCGTCAACAAGGATAAAACAACAGGCAACGAAAGCGAAGGACTCCTTTATATAGATGACGACACCTGCTACTTGTACACGTTAAATGATCAGGATCAATGGCGCTGCAGGCCCGTTGGCGCACAAACACCAGATCATCATGCTGAGCAAAAAATATCAGGTTACATTAAACTTGCGGCTGCTACAAACGCTAAATCCATCACCCAGGGCACGCAGCCAACAGAAGAGATTAAACAGGCATTTAAAGCTTATTGCGACTTACGTAAACTTACACAAGATGCATCTGCTTTAACCAAGTTTAGAACATTTTGTGATAAGGGTATGATTCAAAAACTTACCAATGGCTTTTCATGGATGACCACAAGCAACAAAAGCAAAGCTCTGAATAATGTGCGCTATGAAATAAACAAACTTACTATTGCCAGTATGAAAAATTCAGATGCATACAGTTTGTTCGAAGTAAAACATACCACTCAACTGCCAAAGGGTGCAGTCTACACGAACCATCCTGCCATTATTCAACTACAGAAAAAACTAAATTCACAACAACACGGCTCCACCTTTAAAATAATTCACGCCACACGATCGAATAACAACTTCCCTGCATCCTCCTTAACACCAGCGTTTCAACTTTGCGAGCAAGAGTATATAGAACACCTGAAGAATGAAGATAATGATGATCTAATCCATCATATGGAGGCATGTAATACCAAATTTAAATACGGATTTCTTAAACAAGCAGAAACATACGATGCAGCCACTATTAACGTTAGCGCAAAAGACAAGAACCTTGACGATAATATCCTAGCCATTAAGAGAATCCATAGTAAACTTAGCTCACATAAAAATAGTTTATCAATGGCGAGCTCTCAAATATACGAAACATTAAAAAACACTCTCAAAACGTCCCCCATGAACCTTAGTGATGTTGATGATGCAAGAAAGCTATGGATTCAGGGAAAAGGTCCTACCTTCTCTCATGATGCAGATCAATTAGCATACTCACAAAACATGTGGCATCTAGGACAATTAAACTGGACTGCTAACCAGATTGCTGTCTGCAATAAAATGTTAACAAAACATGAAGCAGATCTTGCCGCCCTTGAGACCATTAGACTAAGTGAACCTGGTAGGTTCAAGAAGCTAGCTCAGAATCTAAATATAAATCTTGCAAAAATAACCACACACATTACTGGAATATTAAGCACTCTTGATGCTGTTGGCACTACAGAAAATGCCACAAGCTGCTCTTTATATGAGTTTCTAGAAGATCGCAATATCCAACTTCGCCCGAACCAATTAAAGGCTGTACCTGACTTAATGCTGAGGCAGTCCAATGCCATTATTAATAACCAAAAAGATAGTATGTTTTTAATGGAAGGCACTGGGGGTGGTAAAAGCCTATGCCTAGAAGCAATGGTGTCAAGCTCAATCAACTCGATGTCTACAACCCCTCCAGAAAACCAACGCCGCCGTCCTATTCTTATTATAGCCCCAGACAATAACGCCAAACAATTATATCAGGCTATAGGCTTAAATGAACAGCGTCAAGAACGGCAGTTACAACAAATACAGATCATTCAGGAACTTAAACACTCTAACGATAAAAAAACATGGTGGCATAATACACAACATTTGAAATCTATTCAGAATCAATTACTAGGAATTAATAAAAAAACAGTAGACACTGAAATAAACAATGAAATACAAAAAAATAGAAGTGCATGCTTACTTTCATTTTCAGAGTTCCAAGTTTTACAACATGGAGTAACGACAGCATTACAAGACAGCAATACTCCTGCAGAGGCCAAAAAATTACTAAACGAAATAAATGATTCTCTTATTAATGGCGTACTATTCGGAGATGAGTGCATATCAGGCATATTGCCTTACACAAAATCTGATGAAAATGAAATACTTGAAAATGTCAATAGCACACTACCAAATGACTCTAGCATTAAAGCACACGATCTTACCGAAGCATTTACAGGTGTCGTTAGTAACTCTTTCATATTCACTGGCCTCTCAGCCACCAAAGGCACACCTCTTATGGGAGCTATTATTGCCCAAAAAGGCTCTCACTCAGAAACAGCTAGTGAATTACAAGAAAATATATTAACAACACGGCTCAGAGCAAGCTCCAGAATATCTAGAGCCAGAATATTACGTGTTTCTAACGATGAGAGTGCCGCCATTGAAGTCGTCAATCATCTATCGTCCACCCAAGGAGTGACAATACTGGACACAGCTGAAAACGAAGATAAGGCACAAAACCTTCATAGTAATACCGGTAAGCATTGGGGCGACTTAATGTCCAAAGCTCGGAGCAATAAGTGGAGTGACCATGCTGACAGTTTTAAAATGGGCTATATAAATGATGATGGCAAATCTATGCTTTATGATAAAAACAACCCTAGGTATAACAATAAACACGCATACGGAGGAGCTCTCACTAATGCTGAGAACAAACTCCTTCGCTCTACCGGCGCCCCCAAAATGGATAACACCTTAACCCTTGACCAGGGTGTTGGCTCTGACCCTATTCAAGGTTTAGATACTGCTTTCATGATAACCGGCGTGTTCGGGTCAACCGAATATGGACGCTTCGACTTAGTTGAACAATGGCTGGGCCGAGGTACTCGCTCCAGTGAAGAGCCTTATACACTACAGAGTATATATTTAACTGTCACAGATGATGACATAAAAAAAATAAAACAGAAACACCAGGGTCCTGATAATACACGCATTAAGGAGCTAATTAACAATTATGATACAAGCAACACTTCCGTAATAACAGCTAGCGCAAATCTAGAAAAAGAATTAAAATCAATACATAATTCAAAGGTTAAAAGTATGCTTAGTGAGCTTTCTAAACAACCACTAGACACTCTATTAACTAACGATTTAACCAGAGATACACAAATAAAAAGATTAACGGCTGCTGCTGAAAAATCATGCAACACCCTAAAAAGTTCTATGCAAGAGAAACAATACACGGCGGCACTTGATGCTCTTCAAAAATATATTATTGCCGAAGAGATATATCAACTTGATGCCAAGATACTTCTTTTTGCTGAAATAGCCAGCAGAGATGCAACTACTTATACGAAGAGTCATGAGGACTCAGCTATTATTGGGCAGACTGACAGCATATACAAAAGTCTATTCGCTAATGAAAAGCATTGGATGGATACAGAAGCTATTAACATAGTAGATAAGCATAGTCGCACGGCATATAATAAGATGAAAGAAAATTTCACAACAATTCTTAGTCCTGAAAAACTGACGGATCAAAAACGACAGCTACACTTTAAACTCATAGAACTCAAGCAAAAGTTACATAATTCTCTGATATCAAATGAAGATCAGAATCGGATATTGCCAGCAGGGTTCCTGCGCCTGACTTCAGAAGAAGAACAATTCACTTATATAGAAAATAATCTGCCATCTTTATTATCCTTCTATACAAATAATACACTACCAGCACACATAAAGAATCGCACCCAGGTTACAGAGTCCTGGAGTGTTATAATTCCTATATTAAAAACCATAAGTAAGCACAATGCCAGCACAACGACTTTAGATGATACATACGCATCATATATTAATAACATGAAAGCAAACATAACTAATATTGATCGTAGAACGACACCACCAGGAACCACCATAGATAATACAAATTCGCTTATCCAAGCTAGCAACCTATCAGCCAATATAGCTACAGCAATGGACCTCGCAAGAACCAAAACACAAGAGGTCACAACAAACAAATCCTCCATACAAACTTATACGGATGCCCAAGCTAAAATCTGCCTTCAACTAAGAAGCTTTATACTCAAAACACGTAAATCTCTGGCCAGTTTTAGAAAGCATCAGTGGTCGGCCACCATAAATAAGAGCAACGCTCCACTCAACAATAATGGAGAAAAGAAGTTAGACTCCATCTTACCGCTAGATTCCACAAAAATGAATGAGCTGTCAGTCGACCCCATCATAGAAGATATAAAAGAAGCCATTTCGATAAGCCTCAAAGAGGTCAGTAAATCTGTCAACGTATCTACACCCTCGGCACAAGGATATCAGGCCGCTGAGACAATGAATAGTATCTTATCCGCATATCCTCTCCCTACTCTACGACCTCATGTCACACCAGCCCCAATATTTACAATTAAAGGAAAGAATAAAATGGAGGTGGTGTGTTCGAAAAATTGTAACAATAAGCTAGAGTTCGTAATGAGACACGTCGATACTAAAGAAAAAGATGCTACCTTTAGCAAGAATAGTCTCCCACTGTTTATACCACTCGAGTTAACTAATGCCATCACAGAATTAAAACGCGCCACCAAAGAAAAGGAGCTCACCCTCATAAATGATGAAAAACTAGCCACAACCATGGACAGCATCACAAAACAAATAACAACGGACATAACCTCCGCATATACAGACTTCATAGCTGACACTCTCGTAGTCGAAGCTAATACTGCTGAACAACTAGTTAACCAACAAAAAACTCTTCAACAGAATTAGGTATACATAAATGAATATCAACGAAAAAAATAACAGGAATAACATACCTAATAGTCAATCCCTAGGAGACAATCAAGGTAATGATACTCCTATCAAAACTATTCTGTCTGAAAAAGAGATACCAATAGACACCAATTCAAATACCGTCCACCAAAAACCCATACTAACCAGGGACACTACTAACCACAACATATCGCATCCATCAATAACCGATGCTCAGCAACAAATTCATACCCTGACCTTGCAACAAAGTCAAATTTACTCAGGCATGCATTTGTTGCACCCACTATTAACAAGCCACAATAGATTAACTGACGTTAACGGTCTCTTTTTCCAACAACCTAATGGCTCTCCCATAATGATCGCACCAATGGGCAGAAACCTACCTGCACACCTTATACAACCATTTGCCGTTTTGCAAAATAACTTAATTAACAACCAGCACCGAGTTATTAACTCACTATACCAACAAATGACCCAGTTGCAATTACAAATACAAAACAGGATTCAGCATCTGGCCTCAATGGCTGTGCAGGCTCAACTTCCTCCTGCACAATTTCGCTATCTTTTACCACAGCCTTCCATGCAACCACAACCAATCGCCTTAGAGTATTTGATAGGATGTATTGATCAACCACAACTGTCTCTGCCAGACCCATGGCTACCTAAACCTTGGGCAATACAACCAGAGAGTAGGGTCATAACCGGCTTCCCTGCTCCACACAGTCATTGGGTAGCAGGTAATGCATTACTTACCCCTACTCCAGATCAAACAGGTTTTTATTTTCAACCTCAGCCACCAGCGCCACACATGGTATTTCAAAATCCTATGCTACCTCACGCAATGTGGATTAATCATGTAAATAGAGGGTTAGCTCAGCAGGCACATAATTTCTACCGCAACATCCAATATCCCATAATATATCCTGGGCTCGTCAATATCTCGCATCAGCCGCTAACTCAGTACTCACAGCCTCATGGCTTACTCCAGGGAGAAAGACCAGATAATCAATTAAATGTTTTGCAGAAACAGCTCTCGGAAATGGATCAGAAACTAACGATCTTGCTAAAAGAAAGCCATAATAGCTGTAATGAAAAAATACTAAACCTTAAAGATGAAATTCGTCAGCTTTGGACACACCTTCGTGGAACAATACCTAACTCATCGATAGAAATAGAACTGAACAATTTAAAGAAAAAATACGACATCATCGTCAAAGAAAACACAGAACTTCATCTGAAAAAGGCGCAACTACAAAAAGAAATAAAAGAAATAAAAATATTACTTCATACGGGATTATACGAGCATACACTTTCAAAAGCAAAAATATTTAAATTGGAAAGTACGTTACATAGCATTCGTCATAATTACAGCACCATTTTGCATGAAAATGAAGAATTTCAAGAACAGATAGCAAACCTTCAGAATCTTTTAACAAATCTTAGAGAAGAAAACACCTTTCTACAGAATACAAACCTAGAAAAAGCATCGCAATCACTCACCCTAGAAACACAGATGAACCAGATGGTAGAGAAACTAGACTCTTTTAAAAACAGTCAAGAGCAGCAAACAGCTGAAATAACAGAATTGCAGAAAAACAACCTATCCCTAAAGAAAACTATAGCCAATACTGAAGAACATAATAAGAGCACGACTTCAACTTTGCAAGCTTGTATCGCCACCTTGAATGCTGAAAAAGATGTGATCTCCACCGAAAAAGATTCATTAGACATACAGATACAATGCATTCAAAGCGAACTACAAGAGGTGCATACTACTCTAGCCAGCGCCAAAGAAGAAAACAAAATAATCAATGATCAGGTAACTGCCATCGAAACAGAACATAAAAAACTACAACACACAACAACCGAAAAAGACTCCAAGATACAAGAACTGAACGCTTTAATAGAGTTGCATACTCAAGATCAGATAAAAAGCGACAACGAAATATCAGATTTAAAAGACACGAAAAACCGTCTGAATGACAATCTATTACAGTTAACAGAAAGACTGGAAATAATAGACAAACTGGAAACAAAAAACAAAAACTTAGAAATGGAAATATTCTCAATTAAAAAACATCTTGATGAAAGCAACTCTAAACACACAACAGACACCGCAGACTTAACCGAAAAGTTACGCATACAAGTATTTTCAAACACACAGGCCACCTCATTACAAAGAAAACTAAAACGTAACTTAGAAGAGACCAGAGTAGCATTAAAAAAGGTAACAGCTGAAAACATACAAATCGTCTCCAGATCTACAGAACTTACAGAGAAACTCAACATCGCAAAAAGACAGCTTGAGACTCTGACACAGAAAAATCAAAAACTGAAGATACAGATGACATCATTACAACGTTCTATAGAAAATATAGATGACAAAAGTGATACAGAGCAATTAGAGAAGCTCAGAACAGAACTGAATAATCTTCAAAACGCACTCTCTAAAGCATCAGAAGAAAACAACATTACAGCCCAACAAAATAGCTCTTTTATGGAAGAGATAAATTATCGCAAGCAAGAACATCATTCGCAAATAGAAGAAATAGAGACGCTGAGAACACAACAAACAAGCTTGACGATAGCATTACAACAGAACACGAATCAACTAAATGAGTACAGATCATCTCTAAAGAAGCATGAAGAGATGCTGGATCATAATAAGGATAGCCAAACTCGTTTAAAAGAGGCCAACGATAACCTAAAGATCAACATTAAAGAGCTAGAGGATGAATTAACGAACCAGAAAGAAAAAACTGCAGATCAGTCAAGCAGTATAGAGCAGCTGAAAGAAGATAACAACACACTGGATAACACTATAAATGCTCTGCAGCAAACCATAACATCCAAAGAAACAGAATTAGAGAAAGGCAAAGACATAATTGACAAGTTAACATCTGATCAATATAATGCTGCCACTTCGTTAAAAGAAGCCATCTTAGATGTAACAAAAAATAAAACATATTTGGACGAAGCCAAGAAAAAATTAGATGATGTCACAAGTACATTAGATACTGCCAACCAAGATTATAAAACTAGCAGCGAAAAATCAAAAGAACTCCTAGATAAGTTACAACAAACCGAGACTCTTATAAAACAGCTACAAAGCACCTTATCTGACAAAGAAGACATTATAAAAAATTATTCTGACAACAACATAGCGATAACGGCACAGATCAGCGATCAACAGGCGAGGATTGACTCACTCTCTAAAGAACTAAGTGAATTACACGAAGAACAAGAAAATCTTAAAATGCAAAACAGTCAGTATATAGAATCATTGGAAAAAGCCTCAGATGATCTAGACAACATTACAGAATCTGCAGATAATCTTGAAAAAGAGATTAGTCATTATAAAACAGAGAACTCAAAAAACATAGAAATCCATGCTAAACTAGAGTCTCAGCTCAAGACTACTACTGCAAATTTAGACAACGAAAAGAACACAGTACAAGAATTAAAGATGCAAGAATTAGATCTTAACAACCAGATAGAAAATGCAAAAGAAGATATAACAAAAACAGAAATTTCCTTGCAAAATAATGTAGCAGAATGTGATAAAATCAAAAAAGATCTAGACATGGCCAACACTTCACTTGCAGATTCCTCACTAAAATCACAAGAAACTTGCACTGCACTAACCAAAAAAATACAAGAGCAGGAAAAACAGTTACATGAAAAAGAAGCAGACATAACATCATTGAAAACAAAAGAAATATCTTTGCAAGTAAAGATTACTACATTGAATAATGAAAAAAAACAGCTAGATAACTTAGTAGGACAGACAACTGAAAATATTTCCACGCTTAAAAAAGAGCACAGTGAGTTAAAACAAGAAAAGACCAATATTGAAAACAAAAACAAAGAATTAATTGATATAATAAAACAACTACATAAAGAATCAGAGGCCTCCGACAAAGTTAGAGATGAATTGAATGAGAAGACAATCAATATCCAAAAAGATTTAGATGCAGCCATAGCATCTCTCAAGGAGTCCACAAGTGGACATAAAATATCAGAACAACTTAACCTCGAATTAAAGCAGAAGACCTTAGAACTTCAACAAACACTGGACAATCGAGGAAAATCAAGGACAGACCTTGATAATGAAATAAAACATTGCAAAAACCATATCGAAGAACTTACTAAACAGATAACAACCGTTGGTACACAGGTGCAAACATTACAGACAACAGCCACTGAAACAAAAATAATAGATGAGATTAAAACACAAATTATTATCGCCATAAAATCTGACACCCTGGATGATATACACACGGCAATAGATAAAATCACCTCGGAAATATCCAAACCTACAAATACAAATATGTCCGAAGATTTAAATGCACTGAAGGATAGTGCCAAAGCCATTGCCCATTTGCTAAAGAGTAAAAAAACATCATCAGAGGAAATGGATGCCACAATCAAAAATACAGCAGAGCAGAATAATAAGCTAGATTCACAAATACAGCACCTAACATCTAAAATAAGTGCCCTAGAAAAGAACATAGCAACATACACGTCAGTTATAGATAAAATAAACAGCTATGACTTTAAAAACGCCGATAGTTGCTCAGACCTCATCTCTGTGATACAAAAACAAATTGATTTCCATGGGAAAAAAGATTTGATAACGAAATTAAAAGAAATAAACTCATTAATAGAGCATCTAAGTACGGAACAACAAGGGAAGATGAAGGAGCTATCAGCTCTACAAAAGCAACTCAAAGAAGAACAAAATAAGAATGCAGCCATAAAACGCCAGATAGCGTTGACAACACCTATAACCCCACATGAATCAGGCAACATCGACGATATTGACCAGATAATAAAAAATATCCAAAGTCAAAATGACAATATGACAGGGAACGTGGCGATAGATACTCTCAAACGTGAACTTACACCAGTCATTATCCAGGCTCTTAATAAAATAGCACGTACACATAGAGAGCTTGTCGTTGCGATACAGAAGATAGAGCACACAACTCTCCCAAAAGATCTAACAGAAAAAACAGTAATTGATACTGAAAATCTACATGAGCACCATAAGCTGTGCCACCAGTATCTGCTTGATTCTAGCAATCTAAAACAGACTATAGAGCAAACTATAAAAGATAAAGCAACGTCAGCTAGTCAAGACCAAATGCCCAGCGAAAAAACAGAGATCAGCAATATAGCATCATATTTGTCCGACTCTGTCATCCCACCTTTAGATAAGGCTATATCCCAGATTCAAAAATACGCTGATGACTATAAAACTAAACTTGATGGCTTTGAGCAGGCCTCGGTAACACCTCTCACGCTAGCAGCCACCTACAAAACACAATTCTCAGACCATAGTAAATCTAACATAACGTCCACTGATGAGTTTATAAGTATGGAGTTGTCTCATATGTTTTCAGAGCTCACTAAATCACCTGGATCAATAACACCCAACAAATCAATTACCTCGTTTAAATTCACCGAGACTTCCAGACAGCTATTGCTGGAAATAGCCGAACAATCAAAGAGCATCGTCTCCAAAAAAATCACTATTCAAAACCTTCATGAATACCAAGTGCGCGCAGAAAACCTTAAAAAGTGCGCTCATAAATTAAGAATAAAAAATCTAGGCACCCTGGGAAGACAGTTACCAGAGGCATTTAAGACACAACAGAATAATTATGTTGATTTTACACTAAACACAATAGACAAGACTATAACAAAAACTATTAGTAATAATAAATCCACACCAAAAGATATACGACTCTCATTATTTGACGATACAGAGCATCCAGTAGATGTGTATAATACAGTTCTAAATAAAGTAAGTGATAATGATTTACGTCTAACAAAAGATATCATGAAAAACGAAGACGTATTAACCGATATTATATGGATGGTTAGTCGGCAGAAGCATACTGTCTCTAGTATCGAAAAAGGGAAATCAGAAATATACTGCGCCACTAAGACAAATAATGATAATAATGATGCAGATGCACAATATTGTCGATCTACCGAAAAAATGATAACTAGCATTTGTTCGTCCCATGGGCTAACGTATAAGCCATCAATGTCAGCTATACTCATCACACTATTAGATTTAACTTTAGACATTAAATCTCCTGTTCTCTCCATTCTTGATAAAAGATACACTGCTCAACCTGGACTCACCAAGAAAAAAGATAAACCTAGAGCCCTTAAGTTTTCGAACCTATGTCTGGGTCTTATTGATAAAGAACACTCTATTTCCGCCAATGACAAACTATTTTATCGCGGTCAACCACAAGATAAGCAAGGCCTCGCCGTTAAATCTCCCCATAACGAAGAGCTTGAACTATTTGCTAAAAACAAAAACCCATATTTCGAGGCTAATATTGAGGCTAACGATGGCACTCAAAACATTGTTAATGGTACTATAAAGAGTCAGGGGCTACTAGGAAGCTATTTGCACCAGTCAAGAAATGTAAAATATAAAGAGATTACAACAACAGGTGAAATCACGGTTGCCGATGAATCATCAAAGCCTGTGCTACTATTCAAACAAAAAACTAAGGAAAGCAAACTATCTGTTGAAATATCTGGTAGTAATAAAACCTGTGATCAAACACTATACCTAACTTTTCCAAATTATGAAAGTCCATTTAAAGAGACCGCCAAAAACGGCTCACTACACCGCAACAGTCTGCCGGTTTCTGACACAATGTCCACTGAAGTAGGCGAACTTGTTCTGATTAATAACCAACACTTTTATTTTAAAGTAATTGAAAACATTGATAATGATGGTAACTTCCATATATTGAAATGCACAGCTATAGGTCCAGAAAAGGATGCAGATCAAGAGATATTAGATGGGTGCATCTTTGCTTATGCCGCCTGTATTAAAAAGAGACAAATAAAACAGGCAGAATATCTTATGAAACAAGCATATAGCGCTTACGAAACTAGGCATGAATCCAGTACGAATAAGACACAGAATCTTACTGATTTTAAAAAATATTTGACGACTGCTAGTGCAAATTTGGACAAGTATAACTGCTCATGGTTAGCACCTATAGACATAGATAATGCCGTGCGTATATTGCAAAATACCACAACTGCCAAAGCTACACCATATCTTGCAACTCATAACGCTTACGCTATTACTCCAGACTCTGTGCTTATTCTTCAACATAGAGCAAACAAACAGTATAGAGGCACAGATATTATAACTACTCCATTAGATACTCAACGTCTGCCTGTTGACTTCGAAACTCTACAGCAGACATATTTCGATGCCATGGCAGATAAATTGACACACAACCTGACATCTACCACCTCTATGATTAACAAAAGAAAGAATGAAATAATAAAATTTAAAAGCTCTGTATTTCCATCAAGAAGAGCCTTTACTGGCACCATCATACCAGTAACAAAGAACGCAGAGGTAAGTAGAAGTATTGATTCACAAATAACAAAAATGGAACAGCACATTCAGTTCCAAAAAGAAGAATATATTGGTTATCTAGAAGACTGCTCGAGACTTGAGATTTCATTGTTCGAAAAATTACCAGATCACCTGAAACCTTGTAATACTGAAGATGCAAAAAATTTGCTAGGCTCTAATTGTATTTCAGAAATATGCACTCGTACAATACTTGCCTTTATGGTAGCCGAAACTGGGGCACATGGGTCTCAAGTACTTATTAATGATATGGAAAAACTTCTAGCTGACATGAAACAATATAGTGTGAACAGCACGTATGCAACCATTCCTGAAGTAAAACTTACGGCTAATATTATTAATGCAGAGAATTGCAGAATATCCTGTGCACATCATACGCTACATAAGCGACTTACAGATATAAGTACAGAACAACTAACAGCACAAGACATCTACATCAGAATGTTTGAATCCACACAAAAAAGCACACTCCGAGATTATCAAATAGAGACGACAAAAAAACTTGCTAAGAAGATTCAAAACATATCACAACAAAAGACCCAAGAGCCATCAAGAACATATTGTCAGTTTGGAACTGGTTATGGTAAAACAACGAGCTGTATGTTTTTATTAAGACAAGCATCCCAAAGTAATATTGGAGGTATTTATATTGCTCCAGAAGAGAATGTAGCTAATTTTGATATTGAGATGTCACTGTATGCTAGACGTCAGAACTTCTCCTACAATAGAATAGATATTAAAAAAATTAGTGAACATAACGATAAGTGGTATGAAGACACCAATACACTAAAAAGCATACTTCGCATGGTCCGCGGAAAACATCCTTCTCATGATCACACAAAAAAGACACCAGCTTCCATGTCTACCACCGACTTAGCAGCTCTAATAGCACTGCATACATCTCTTTCCGCAAACCAGAAAGATGAGAATTTTCAACTACTGAACGAAATAATTGCTCTTCTAACAGGAACGAGCGCAAGTAATACGAGTAATCCTCTAATAATAATAGATGAGTGTGACAGCACCAATAACTTAGAGGCAATAGCCAATGATGTTGGTAACCTACTAGATATCAATGATATCACCCCAGCCTCGGTCACAGACAATCAGCTTAAGTATAATGCAGCCCAACAGCGCGTAATATTTATGTCCGCTTCAACAAATACTGACTTTGGCCTATTGCAGTTCACTGATGGGACCGACTTAGATAAGATTATGGATGGTAGCGATATAGTAAATAAAGATGTTAATACTTGCGAACAAAGATCCGAGCGCTATACTCTTGATTCAGACTGGAAACTTATAAATACAAAGACCGGCCAAACTCGTGTGGATGCAGCAGTAGAAAAAGCTATATCAACTTACAATAATAGTAAAGACTTGATCTTCTGTTATCCAGAATATAACTCAGGCAATGCAGATTCTGAAACGCTTGCAAAAGAAGGTATTGCAGCATTTGACAAGGTCTCCCATAGCAAAAAGATTACTGGACATTTGTATTTTAAAGATGGTCATCTTTATCGATATACTAAAGATCACCCTATCTATGGTGAGAATACTGGCTGCAAACTATCCAATGCTGATAAAGACGAAATATATAGCAATGGAGGCAAAGGATTTATAACGTGGATGACTGAAACACGGGGTTATACAGCAGCACAACATAAAGATACTGCTTTTGTTTTTTGTAATCTTTTTGACAAATCATCAGCTACGGTGCAACAGACTATTGGTCGTGATAGAAATAACGACCCCTTCAGACATTATGACGGATCTATTATAATAACCAAAAATGATATTGAAAACTGGAAATATGATACTAGTTCTAGTACACAGAAAACCATAAGAGATAAAGCCTTAGCTCAATGGAATGAAATGGAAAGCTGCGAGAACACGATAAAAAAATTAGAAAACACCGAATTAAACAAAGCCTGTGAGCATAAAATAATAGTATCACTGAATACATCAAAAGCAGTGAAGGACTCCCCTATAGCCAGCATGAAAGAATCTTTTCTCGCAGCACTAGAAACACAATTAATTTTATGGCGTAAGAATACACAGATAAAACCTCATATAGAGGAACTGAAAAAATATAAAATAGCTGAATGGGAAGCTATCATTCTCTGCAAACAAGCTTTCATGTACAGCAGGGCTAATAATGATTTTTCCAAACAAACTATTTCATTTGAACACTCAGCCTTTCGAGCAAAACAGAAAGCAGAGATCCAAAACCTATTCCGGAAAGAAAAGCAACTGATTGACATGGAATCTAAAAAATTAAAAATAAAAACCGATACAGCGATTGACAAGATACTCGGCAGTCTTACTCCATCTCCCGCACCGTCCACCTCAATGGGGTCGAAACGGTCGAATAGCACTCCGAACTTATCCAAAGATCCGAAAGAAGAATTGTCACTCAATCAATCGCATTATGCTAACAAGATGAAAAAGTTAATACACACCCTCACCGAAAGGAGTATAAGTCAAACTTCTCAAGGAGATTGTAACAATCAAGATATACAATCAAACATAACAGAAAATGTATCAGATACTTATGCAAAAAGCAATATGCAACAGCAGTTAAAGACTCAATTACAGAAGCTAGCTGATGATATCAATTCTGAGAACATAGCGCTAGAAAGCTGTGATCAGCAAGCCTTAGAAGCGCACAAAGCAAAAGCTACATGCTTTGCAGACACCGCTAGTAGTGAATTACAAACATTATCAACCAATCTTTGTAGCCTAATAAATATTCTGGCCAATGACGCTACCAAAGATAACCAATCAGTACGCAGTAAAAGCCGCATATTATCTGACCCAGACCATGATAGCGGACTTTTCCAAATGAGGAGCATACACAAAAATATAATATCATACAAAAACACAGGTGATTTTGATAAATTTTCTATGAACATGAAACATTTCTTACAAGGTATATTAATAACGTTAGAAATGTTGAAATTAACACCAGTATCATCGCTATCAAACTGTGTTAATTTTGGTCATATATGCCATTTTCTGGATAAAATATTTCACTTTCTTAGCACAAAAGCATCTGCTGATACTCCCGCCTCATCGGATGAGAATAATCCTTATAGGCCCCACGTTAATCACGGCACCTCAGACATAGTGATCAAAACTCAAGCAGGTACTCCTACAGGGGACCTGATTAAAGTAAATACTCAGCTTGGAGAGAAAGAGAAAAACCTCACGGGTACGAACTATCAGAGATTAAAATTCGTGAAGAAGGACGGGACGTCTGCTCTGGATTCCATTGTTAACAAAGCACTCTCCGATAATACTAGCAAGTCTGTTCAAGAAAAAATAAATGATCACAAGGCCGTTGGTGCTAGATATAACGCCACGGTCGAAAAAGATAAAAAAATAAAAAAACAAATTATCACGCATATATCGGAAACATTAGTTCCAAGTATGATTGAGAAACACACAAAAATACAAACTACCATGGCCGAGAACGCACGGAAAATAGACCAAAAAATAAATTCCCAAAGTAAGTACCTGATTCGCCCATTACCAACGTAGCATTTACGGACAACCACAGGGCAATATGTCTTTAAATAGTCACGAAAACTAATAAGCATCTGTTAATCTTAAAGCATGCTTATATTTTCCTCACTTTCTGGTAAATAAATAGCCTCCTCTTATCCTCATTCCTGAAGATGTGTGGTTGTTGACCTATCCATCACACAGCCACTGGTAACGAGTATAGAAACCAGTGTAATATGCACTCACAGAACCTGACGAAAAGCTGGTGCATATATGAACACAGTAGTTATTGGTATTGTCACCATGCTGGCTTTGAGTATGGCAAGAATAAATGTCGTGCTCTCTATCATTATCGGTGCTATTGTGGCCGGAATAAACGGAGGTCTTGGTATAGCCTCAACAATGGATGCATTCACTCTTGGACTGGGGGGAGGAGCAAGCATCGCGCTCAGCTATGCGCTACTAGGATCTTTTGCTGCCGCCCTTGCCTACTCTAATGCTCCATCATGGCTAGCTTCCCGAGTCGCCCAAAAGCTTGATAAAAACACAAATGCCAAAGAAGCCAAAGGTAAGTACACTTTATTGCTTGGAATTTTATTGATGGCAATAGCTTCTCAGAATATTATTCCTGTGCATATTGCTTTTATTCCTATCCTTATCCCCCCTCTATTGACAGCATTCGGGAGCATGAAACTAGATAGGCGCGCAATATCCTGTGTGCTTACCTTCGGCCTTTGTGCCACCTATATGGTAGTTCCTTTTGGCTTTGGCAATATCTATTTGAATCAAGTCCTATCCGAAAATTTAGCCACCAACGGCGTTTTTGTCGAGCAGCACCTTTTGCCATTAGCTATGGCCATTCCTGTAGCAGGCATGCTTGTCGGTATGTTATGGGCTGTTTTTGTCAGTTATAGGAAGCCCAGAATCTACAGAACAATTGAAAGCAAAGTGATTACCGATAGCCCACAAAAACTTACTAAAAGAACATTCCTTATCGTAGGTTCTGCCGTTGTTTTGGCGCTGCTTATTCAGATCGCAACTGAATCTATTCTACTTGGAGCCATTGCGGGATTTCTAGTCATGGTTATTTCCAATGTTATCCCATGGCATAAAGCCGACGATGTATTTGTTGAAGGAGTTAAAATGATGGCCTTTGCTGCTTTTGTAATGATGGCGGCCTCTGGTTTTGGTGAGGTACTGCGTCAAACTGGAGATATTCCATCGTTCATTAACTCTATCACGGCGCTTCTAGCAGGGAATAAACCCCTTGCCTCCTTCATGATGCTGGTTACCGGCTTATTAATTACTATGGGCCTCGGCTCTTCTTTTTCTACAGTTCCTATCATCGCGGCTATTTTTATCCCTCTGGCCACACAAATGGGATTTTCCCCTCTCGCAATAGCTGCACTAATTGGCACCTCTGCCGCCATGGGAGACGTAGGATCTCCCGCATCAGAATCCACAATTGGACCAACCATGGGGCTCAGTATAGACGGCCAACATAATCATATTAACGACACGGTTATACCAACATTTTTGCATTTCAGTGTTCCAATGCTCATCTGTGGTTGGTCAGCAACATTGATACTCTAACCATAGTCTTTCTCAATCCATGATTTGACAGAACATAACACCGGCACATCCTCTTTGTACAAAAACATCAAGTATCGCACTTAATAATAGTGAGGGATAAACTCCCTCTCCGTAACACGTCGCTCTATGTTTATGAGATGTGTATGCCACCATTAAGAGTGTGAGACTGTTGACTGCTCTCACTCATCTGCTACTAATCGGCTATTGGGCTGTTGGGCTGTTGGGCTGTTGGGCTTCTCTCGTTTGTATTCTACTCAAACCTTCAATGGTTACGGGTATAGAAACCTGCTGTTTCTTAAGTTTTGTCACCTTACCTCGGTGGGAGAAGTTCCCGAAGCCTCCACCTTGGGACAGTTTCGAACACGGCTGGTAGAGCACCATCTGTGGGATCATTATTGGCGAAGATTCATCGTCCTCTGGAAGCCAAAAACATCATTAATGAAGGTCGCATTAATATCCTTATATGCCACACCAATATAAGCTTCTCAACTAGGTTCTCAACGACAAAGACGTACAGCTGACAAAAGATCATGGAGCGGATTGGCACGTTACGAATGATAGTCTTGGTAGCAAGAATGCTATATAACCGCGGCTAGAATATGAAGCGAATATTCAAAGTACGTTGGTATATCTTGATTCAAATGGTTCCAATATTGCTTTTAGCTTCTTAACAATAATATCTTTCCCCAACCGCCTTGCGCCTGTAACTACTGCATTCATAGCAGTTGATCATAACAACCAGAACAAACTTATAACACTATAGGTGGAATGTACAACCTATATAATTAAATTGAATATTTATAAAAAAGTATCTGGGCACCCACTAAAGTTAGTCAATAATTATTATTTAAAATTGTGCTTACTTGTTTGTATGCTGATCGCTATTTATGGCTTTAGTTGCCAGCATGCAATCGCTAATTGTGTCAATACTTAATCGACTGCCATCAATAAAGAAATAGTCAGAGTCTAATTTAATGCCGCTAATAGCATAGTGCCTGAGAATAAGATCTATCAATGGTTTATGATCATAAATAACATGGTGCTCAAATACTCTTATGAAGGCGCCAGCCATAGATAAACCACTATCGACCAATAATTTAATCCTTCCTACGTGTTCTCTTTCTACAGATAGCATACTGATTCCTTTTTAAATCTATTATTAACAAATAAAGATAAAGCTCACTATTCAAAGTATAGACTCTTTCCTGAACCTATGACTTGAAACTAGAAACAATTACCCGTACCCAGCACAACATAATACCGACAAAGTAAAATACATTCCCATCATTATTTCACCTACAATATTAGTTTCCGTGAAATTGAACATATAACAAACTAACACTTGGTTTTATACTAGGATAGCGGTCTTTATTTCGTCGGATATTCCATAAATCAGGGAGTAACCCTCAAAAAAACCTGCTGCCTGTTAACAAAATACCTGTGTAATGATACCCTGCTGAAGTCATCATTACTCTGAATGCTCCAGTCTCAGCCATCCATATCCGATTACATAAACATCCTCATATTGCTTTAGATATTGATGGCTATTCACTGATCACCTCATATCTTGGATAGGAAGGCTAATGCCTTGGCTGTGAGCTCCGTACTAGCTCTACTCCCTAGCAGCAAGAATTAACATCCTTTTTAGAACACGCTGTTTACATACCCCGTCATATATCCAAATCTTTGATCTGACGAGGCTTGGCAGTGTCATGATGCCAACGACAGCCGCAGGGAAGTGGCACATCACAGCAATTGACCGACTGGAACATTCTGAAGTATCATTATTTTCTGAATTATGGATTCTTTAAACTCTTCTGAGTAAATAATCATTAATCACTCCACCGCTGTTTAAGCTGGAAAGATCAGAAGAGGTGGCAAATATACTTGCACATTAGGGCTTGTCCATATTAGAAGGTCGGACAACCAGCAACTTCTTACTTTTTAAGGGAATGGATATAATCACAACCTCTTTTACAGCAATAGTACGCCAAAAAACACTCATCTTACAAAACAACAACTATAATGTATTACCAGAGAATACATCAGTCATTTATAATAAATATCTCTTGTCTTATGTGACAATCTATTAAATAGGCGAAGCGGCTCTATATCTTCCACCACTGTCAATTTACCGGCAGGAATATTGACCAGATGTGATTTATGTTTAGATGGATTTAACCATGATGACAACTCAAAAAGTTCTTGATGTTGATTTTTGTGTGGGTGTATATCAGAATAAAAGTGGCCCCAAGTACTGGCTAGTGAAGCCAGTTGAATTCTAATATTCTGATCCTGCTCAGCAAGAATGTTTCGTATTCCGCTTTTCTTTATATTGCGCACACTAGTTACCGTGTCAGTGATCATAATATCCACACTAAATAAACTAAACCCCCTTATTAAAGCGTTATTGAATGAGCGTTTAAAATCTTTTTTATTATCCTCATTCAACTTATACCTGCCACTATACTTAATCATCTTATAATAATACCAAGCCTTATACTGTTCTACTTGAATTCTGGTAGCAACGGGTGTTGCATCATCCTCTTTAATTGCATTTCTCATTGACTTAATGGCAGAATATTCTCTGTCAAAATCTATATCACTTCCATACCCATCTACACTTTCCATTGCAATATGATATTGTGCTATAGAGGCAGATAGTGATGTATATTTCTTATCTGTAACTTTCCTATCACGAAACTCCGGAGGGGTGTCAAGTTTTAGTGGCGCTTCAGGTTTTAGCTGGCATGCCTGAGATGTTAACGGTTCAAAGAGTTCATTGTGACTATCTGCCAAAGAAGAAAAACTCTTCTCCAAATCCATTACAGATAATGATGTACTTAAACAGTTACTATGGATTTCATTATTATAATTCATAGGATCATTTTGCTTTTGTTTCTCACGTTTCATTTCTGCCATTCTAGAAACAAATCTATTACGCAAGAACAGATCAGCCCTTTCCTCAGCATATTCTATACCCTGAGCGCCAGCATTCTTGTAGTGTTTGATTACTTCGTCTTGCTTATATCGGAATTCATCACCTTTTAAAGCTCTAGACTGAGCTTCTTTCATATATCCTAACAAATGCTCCACAACAGCGCTATTATTGTTATTAATAAATGTCTGCAAAAGATGAATAGCATCTTCTTTTTCGCTACGCTCAATCAAGGCTATAGCATTAACAATAACGGAATGTTCAGACGATAACGTATTATTCTGAATCGTTGCTGATGCCGTATTGGCATCACTTAAGCTACCTTCTTCTCCAGTAGTTATCACAGGAAGAACGTTCAAATCGTTTAGGCGCCTGCATTCATTCGCACTTGCATGCTTACACATATATGCATAGAAATCGGCATTTTTCTGATTAACTCCTTTTTCATAAAGATCATAACGTGCAGCCAAGCTTTGCCTTGCCCATTCTTGGCTAGAAACCACACGAGTCAACCATTCAGGTGGGTTCGCTAGCCACTCGGATTTGTTATTTGTAACATCTATATCCCCTAGTATAAAATCAGTGATGATAATCAATGTTTTACGCATTTCATCCTGATGAATTTTATCATCATTTTTTCGCATTTTATTAACAGTATTCGTCCACTCAATATAATTAACTATAAAATCATAATTATATACTAGGATTATAACTAGCCCAGAAATATCCGCGCAACCTTCAAAGAATGAATCTACAATATCCTCAGGAATACCAATTTCCATCAGGCCACCTTTCATGTCTGCAGCGAACTCATCATAGCATGTTACGTCAAATGTGCTTACAAGGTAGTAATGTAATATATTATACAACTTTTCCCAGTGCTCATGACCACAATCAGAGGCAGGATAAATCTTTGCCACCAACTGCATTAACATCGGATCATCAAATTTTTCTTTCTTTGCCATTATTTCAAGAATTGTCAGGTGATCCTTATTGATGTATTCGAATGTTTTTGCTACGCTAGCAATCATCTTAAAACAGCTATCCCTGGCTTTTGGGAAATCTTCTGCATGCATAGTCCTCTTATTAAAATAACCCCAAATGGTAATTATTGTAGCTTGGATATCCTTCTGCTTGAATGAGAAACCATTTAGTTTATTCTTCTCACTCCACCTTTGCGCCTTAGAATGGATTGATCTTAATTTTTTAAATGCCCTATCCGGGTTACTCTTATGCCTATATTCTTTGCAAAGTCCCATATCGATAATTGCACTATTCCAAATGGCCTGCGGAAAGCCAGTATCTTCGCTCTTGTTCAATTGACCTAAAGCAGCATCAAAATGACCTGCAGCAGAATACAAAGAAAACTTATTCAATAATATTCTGCTTTTTTTTGATGATATACAGTGCCTTTCAGCAAAAGCCGTCGCATCGTTAAGGCAATGCAGAGCATACTCGAAGTCATCATTATCTAAATAATAATAAAAACCTTCATAATAAGAGTTGAAGATGAAATCCCTTGCATAAGCCTCAAGGTTTTTCATGATTGCCTTCATCCTTGGTGTAAATATCTTATCTTTCTCTCTTGTACACAGCCACTCTATCTGACATGGTTTTATACCCTGCATCTCTACAGTAACGACACTCGTAATCGCTTTATACATTATGGCCTCAGTAAGATTTTCATCCAGAAACAAGGTTGAAATAACCTTCATAATGATATCTGGTATGTTATTTATTTCTTCTTCGCTACCATGGCGCAAGATGGCCAAGTACTTTTTTACAACGTTTTATACACTATCACTCAACTCAACCAAAGATTTTTTGTTGAAATAAAAATATGATAGATTCCTATAGTAAGGGGTCTGTAAAACTTCAAACCAGTCCAAACTAGTAAATTCACCTACCTCAACATGTGGTATGACAGCTAATATAGATTCCACTTTAGCCGATTGTTGTTCTACAGGCTCTGAATTTGACTGAATTAAGCCCGTACAAAATTTTGTGCTTATAACATCTCTACTCTTTAAATTGCGACTCTCTGCTAATGGAGAGCTAGGAGGGGATGCTAAGAACACGGGAAGAACATTATTTTCAACTTCCGTAGATTGCTCCTCTGCTTGCATAGGAGCCATATCAACCGAACCACTTAAACTTGGGGGTGTATAATTTGATATATTCATTATATATTACCTATTTCTAAGAACATCATCCACGTAAAAAATATTAAATATTAGCAATTCATAATAAACAGCCTCGCCTTTTATTTGTTGGTCGTACTTGAGACGCATCAGAATAATAATAAAATCTCACATATACTAACCACCATTGAAGGTCCGCTGGTATTCTGGCAATATAGAAATAGCCTCTTCTACAGCAACAATAAGCCAAAAAACACTAATGTTACCAAACAACAGCTATAATGCATTACCAATTAATACAGCCGTCATTCATAGTAAATATTGCTTGTCCTATCTAACGATCTATTAACTAGTCTAAGTGGCTCTATATCTTCCATCACTTCCAATTTGCCTGAAGGCATATGTTCCAGATATGCTTTGTTTTTAGATGGATTTAACCATAATGCCAATTCATAAAGTTCATGATGTTGATTTTTGTGTGGGCGTATATCAGAATAAAAGTGCCCCCAAGTACTGGCTAGTGAACCCAGCTGAGTTCTAATCTCAGGATCCTGCTCAGAAAGATTTTTTTGTATTCCGCTTTCCTTTATATTTTGCACACTGACTCCTGCGTCAGTTACCATAACGTCCACATTAAACAGCTTGAACCCAGCTATTAAAGCATTATTGAATAAGCGCTTAAAATCTTTTTCCTTACCCTCATTCAACTTATATTTGCCACTATATTTAAGCATCTTATAATAATACCAAGCCTTATATTGCTCTACTTGAATTCTTGTAGCAACAGGTGTTTTATCATCATTTTTAATCGCCATTACCATTGACTGAATAGCAGAATATGCTCTGTCAAAATCTATATCACTGCCATATCCATCTACACTTTCCATTGCAATATGATATTGTGCTATAGCTGTAGGTAGTGATATATATTTCTTATGTTTAACTTCTCTATCACGAAGTGCAGGATGAGCATCCCATGCTAGTGACTGTTCAGCTTTTAATTGACATGCCTGAGGTGGAAATGACTCACAGAGTTCATCGTGACTATTAGTCAAAAAGCCAGAATGCTTTTCCAAATCCATTGAAGATAATGATTTACTTAAACTGTAAATAGGGGTCTTATTAGTAGAATTCAGAGGCACATCATGCTCTTGCTCTTGCTCTTGCTCTTGCTCTTGCTCTTGCTCTTGCTCTTGCTCTTGCTCTTGCTCTTGCTCTTGCTCTTGCTTCATTGTTATCATTCTGTAGAACGATCTATTACGTAAGAACATACTGCCCCTTTCCTCAGCATATTCTATACCCTTGGCGCCAGCATTCAAGTAGTGTTCAATTACTTCATTTTGTTTATCTCGGAATTCATCACCGTATAAATCTCTAGACTGAAGCTCTTTCATGTATCCTAATAAATGTTCCACAACAGCGCTATCATTGCTATCAACAAATGTCTGCATAAGATGAATAGCTTCTTCTTTTTCGCTACGCTCACTCAAGGCTATAGCATTAACAATAATAGAATGTTCAGAAGATAACGTGTTGTTCTGAATCGTTGACGATGCCGCATTGGCATCACTTAGGCAACCTTCTTCTCCAGTAGCTATCACAGGAAGAGCGCTCAAATAGTTTAAGAGCCTTCTTTCATCCGCACTTGCATGTTGACACATATGTGCATAGAAATCGGCATCTTTCTGATTAGCTCCTTTTTCATAAAGACCATAGCGCGCTGCCAAGCTTTGCCTTGCCCATTCTTTGCTAGAAACCACATTCGTAAACCATTCAGGAGGGTTCGCTAACCACTCGAATTTGTTATTTGTAACGCCGGCACTTACTCGCATAAGATCAGTGATGATAATTAATGTTTTACGCACTTCATCCTGATGAACTTTATCATTATCTTTTCGAATTTTATTAACAGTATGCCACCATTCAATATAATTAACAATAAAATCATAATTATATGATGTGAGTATTCTCAGCCCAAAAAGATTATCTTGACTAGTCAACACTGGATCTATAATATCTTCAGAAATACCAACTTCCATCAAGCAGGCTTTTATTTCGCAAACAAACCTGGAAGAAAAATATATCCCATCCTCGTCTCTAAGGAAGTATCGTAATTTAGAATTCAGTTTTTGCCACTTATCACGACCACTCTCAGATGCAGGATAAATCATTGCTACCATCTGCGTTACCAGCGGCCTATCAAAGATGTTCTCCCTTGCAAGTCTATTAAGAACTGATGCTTTATTTTCAGTGACGTCTTCAACTATTTTTGCTATGCTAGCAATCATCTTAAAACAGCAATCCCTTGCTTTCGGAAAATCTTCAGCGCGTATAGTCTTATCCTTAAAACACTTCCAGATGAAAATTATTGTATTTTGAATATCCTTCTGCCTGGATGATGCCACGCCATTTGTTTTGTACTTCTCCAACCACCCTCCCATTTTATCCTGGAATGATCTTAGTTTTTTAAATGCCATAGACGGGTTACTCTTGTTCCTATATGCATTGCATAGCCCCATATCGATAATTGCACTATTCCAGATGGCCTGAGGAAAGTCACTGTTTTCTTTCTTAGTTACCTCATCTAAAGCAACATCAAAATTCCCTACAGCATAATGCAAATAAAACTTATACTGTGATATTCTCTTTTTTTCTAAAGACATATATGATCTTTCAGTCCCTTTAACAAAATCAGTAGCATCATCAAGACAGTCCATAGCATCTTCGAATTTATTACAATTCATGCAATAGTAAAAAGCATTATAGCAAGATCTGCAGATAAAATCCCTTATAACAGATTCAAGATATCTCATCGCTGCCTTCTTCTTGGGTGTAAATAGCTTACCCATCTTTCTTCTAATCAGCCAGTCTATTTTATTTTGGTTTATGTCCAGACTAGCCAAAGTGACCTTACTCGTAATCACATTCTCTAGTTTGCGCCCAGTAAGATTCTTTTCCAAAAACAATGTTGCAATAATTTTCATAATCATGTCCGGGATGCTCTTTATTTCTTCTCTGCTACCAGATCGCAAGATGGCCAAGTACTTTTTTACAACTTTTTCTACATTACCACTCAACTCCTCCAAAGCTTCCTTGTTGTAATAAAAATATGCTACACCCATATAATAAGATTTCGGGAAAACCTCAAACCAGTCCAGAATAGTAAATTCCCCTGCCTCACCACATGGAATGACAGCTAATCTAGATTCCACTTTAGCAGTTTGTTGTTCTACCGGATCTGAATTTGACTGAATCAAATCAGTACAATCTTTTGTGTGTATAACATTTCTACTCTTTAAATTGCGACTCTCTGCTAATGGAGAGTTAGGAGGTGATGCTGAGAACACGGGAAGAACATTATTTTCAACTTCCGTAGATTGCTCCTCTGCTTGTATAGGAACCATATCAACCGAACCACTTAAACTTGGGGGTGTATAATTTGATATATTCATTATATATTACCTATTCCTAAGAACATCATTCACGTAAAAAATATTAAATAGTAGCAACTCATAATAAACAGCCGCGCCTTTTATTTGCTGGTCGCACTTGAGACGCATCATAATAATAAAAATACCATATATACTAACCACCATTGAAGGTCCGCTGGCAATCTGGCAATCTGGCAATCTGGCAATCTGGCAATCTGGCAATCTGGCAATCTGGCAATCTAGCAATCTTAGCAATCTAGCAATCTAGCAATCTAGCAATCTAGCAATCTAGCAATCTAGGAACAGCCTCTTCTACAGCAACAATACGCCAAAAAACACTAATATTACCAAACAACAGCCATAATGCATTACCAGTAAATACAGCCGTCATTTATAATAAATCTTGCTTGTCTTATGTGACGAGCTATTAGCTAGCCTAAGCGGCTCTATATCTTCCACCACGTTCAATTTACCTGAAGGAATATTGGCTCGATGTGATTTGTTTTTAGATGGATTCAACCATAATGACAACTCATAAAGTGCTTGATGTTGATTTTTGTGTGGCCGGATATCAGAATAAAAGTGCCCCCAAGTACTGGCTAGCGAACCAAGCTGAGTTCTAATCTCAGGATCCTGCCCAGCAAGATCTTTTTGTATTCCGCTTGTCCTTATATTGCGCACACTGGTTACCGTGTCAGTTACCATAATATCCACATCAAACAACTTGAACCCAGTCATTAAAGCATTATTGAATAAGCGATTAAATTCTTTTTTATTATCCTCGCTCAACTTATATTTTCCACTATATTTAAGAATCTTATAATAATACCACGCCTTATACTGTTCTACTTGAATTTTTGTAGCAACAGGTGTTTCATCATCATTTTTAATTGCGTTTTCCATTGACTCAATGGCAGAATATGCTCTATCAAAATCTATATCACTTCCATACCCATCCTCACTTTCCATTGCAGTATGATATTGTGTTATGGCCATAGGTAGTGATGTATATTTCTTATGCTTCACTTCACCATCACGATACTCCTGAGAGATGTCAAATTTTAGTGGCGTTTCATATTTTAGTTGGCATGCCTGAGATAGTAACGGCTCAAAGAGTTCATCGTGGCTATCAGCCAAAGAGGAGGAACGCTGCCCCATATCCATTAACGATGATGATGTACGTAAACAATCACTAGGACTGTCATTAGTATAATTCAGAGGGGCATTTTGTTTTTGTTTTTCACGCTTACTTTCTGCTATTCTAAAAATAGATCTATTTCGCAAGAATATACCAGCTCTTTCTGCAGCATACTCTATACCATATTTACCAGCACTTTGGTAGTGTCCAATTACTTCATCTTGTTTTCTCCTGAATTCATCACCTTTTAAATCTCTAGACTGAACTTCTTTCAAGTACCCTAACAAATGCTCCACAACAGCGCTATTATTGTTATTAATAAATGTCTCCATAAGACGAACGGCATATTCTTTTTCGCTACGTTCAATCAAGGCTATAGCATTAACAATAACAGAATAATCAGAAGATAACGTGTTATTCTTAATTGTTGCCGATGCCGTACTGGCAAAATTTAGGCGGCCTTCTTCTCCAGTAGTTATCACAGGAAGAACACTCGAATCGCTTAGGATCTTGCATTCATTCGCACACGCATGTTGGCACATGAGCGCATAGAAATCAGCTGCCTCCTGATTTACACCTGTTCCATAAATATCATAACGTGAAGCCAAACTTTGCCTTGCCCATTCTTGGCTAGGAATCACGCTAGTCAGCCATTCAGGGGGGCTAGCTACCCACTCGGCGTCAGTATTTCCTTTCATCAAATCAGTGATAATAGTGAATACTTTACGCACTTCATCCTTATTAACCTTATTAACCTTATTATCATCTTTTCGTTTTTTCTTAACCGTATTCACCCACGCAATATAATTAACTATCAAATCATAATTATATGACATGATTGCTTGCAGTCCAATAGTATCAGTGATACCAGCAAAATATTGATCTATAAGATCCTCATGAACACCAAATCCCATCAGACAGTCTTTCATTTCGGCAACGTACTTGGGGTAGCACTCTACGGCAACTTCGTTTTTAAGATGACAGTGTAATATATAGTACATTTTTTGCCACTTCTCACGCCCACAATCAGAAGCAGGATAAATTTTTTCCACCAACTGCGTTAACATCGGATCACCAAGCAGATCTTCCTTTCCCATTAGGTGAAGAATTGTTAGCCCATTTTTACTGACGTCTGCGAATTCTTTTTCTATGCTAGCAATCATTTTAAAACAGCAGTCCCTAGCCTTTGAAAAATCTTCCGCGAGTATAGTTTTATCCTTAAAATCATTCCAGATGGTTATTATTGTATTTTGGATATCCTCCTGCCTAAATGCGAGACCAGATGTTTTATTCTTCGCCCTCCATTTTTTAGTTTTATCTTGGATTGATCTTAGTTTTTTAAATGCTCTACCCGGGTTACTCTTACGACGATATGACTTGCAAAGTCCCATATCGATAATTGCACTATTCCAAATAGCCTGAGGAAGTCCATTATCTTCACTCTCATTCAATTTAGATAAAGCAAAATTAAAATCACCTGCCCTATCATACAAATAAAACCCACACAGTGATATTCTACTTTGTTCTGATGATATAGCCATCAGTTCAGACCCTTCAATAAAAGAAGTCGCATCTTCAAGGCACTTTAGAGCATCTTCGAATTGATCATAACCTATGAAATAATAAAAACTAGAATAATAAGAGTCACAGATAAAATCCCGAGCATAAGATTCAAGTTTTTTCATGGCGGCCTTTGCCCCGAGTGTAAATAGCTCATCTTGATCTCTTGAATTCAACCAGTCTATCATCTTTCGGTCTATATTCAACATATTGATAGCAACCTCATTAGTAATAGACTTCGACAAGTCTCCCCAAATCATACTGTCAACAAAAAACAAGGATGCAATAACTTTCATAATAATCTCAGGTATTTTTTTCTGGCTGCCTTTTCTAGCAGAGCGACAGACAGCAAGATACTTTTTTACAATTCCTTGTGCATTACTACTCAAGTCTTTCAAATACTTTTCGTTAGAATGGAAATATACTAAATTCCTATAGTAAGATGGCGCAAAAACTTCAAACCAATCCATAGTAGTAAATTTATTTGCACCGACACCTGATGTGACAGATAATCTAGCTTCCACGGTAGCAGCTTGCTGTTCTACAGATTCTGAATTTAACTGAATTAAGTCGGCACCATCTTTTGTGTTTATAACATCTCGGCTATTTATATTGCGACTCTCTGGCAATGATGCGCCCGGGGGCGATGCTGAACACCTGGAAAGCACATTATTTGCAACTTCAGCAGATTGCGCCTCTGCTTGCATCGGAGCCATATCTCTCGAACCACGTAAACTTGTAGATGTGCAATTTGATATATTCATTATACATTCCCTATTTAGAAGAGCAGCATCCGAGTAAATAATATAAAATATTAAACTCACAACAAACAAGATGTGCCTTTTATTTGCTGGCCTTATTTGAGACTACTCAGAACAATAACCAAAAACCCTTATATGCTTGCCACCATTAAAAACGTGGGATTATTACTGCTACCATAAGCAATAAGCACCCACTACCATGAGATTTATGAAACCCCGTTAGCTGGCCTCCTACTTGGTAACGAGTTTGGCTACGCGCTCTTATTTATCTAAAAACACCTATTTAAATTATTACTATCAAATTAAAACAAAGCTATCTCAATATTAAAACATAGCACTGAAGTCATGATGTATTAATTGACTTCAACTAAGTAGTTATATGTTAGGGTAGTAATTTATGAATAAGTTCCATCATGTTAGCACCCCTTGAGGTATTAGTTAGTATCACTATCCAAATACCAACATAAGGTGCACACATTTTCTCGACAACCAGATTTAACTTATTGTTAGACCTTGGCATGATCAGTAATCACAAGGTTTATCTAGCTTTACGGCGAGCGCTCTCAGTAGTCACCAGAGTGTCCGCCACATATCATATACGTTTAGATAAAGATGTTTTCCTGACGCACTGAAAGAACGACATTGCCATTATAACACTGGAAACTCACGCTATATAACGATAAACTGTGATTTGTAATCAAAAGCAGGTTATGTAGAATTCCGAGTTAATTGTTGATATGGGTCGCCTAAACAGAAGGACGATTCACTCTGACGCAACGAAAGACATACTCCATAGATTTACAACGCCAAAGTTTCGCTGGAAGCAATACTTGAGGGAATGACTCTGGCGGAATTGTAGAATAAGCACGGCGTGCATTCAACCCAGGACTAGACTCAGAACCGTGTTGCGATTAAGAGCATGGCCGCGATGCTTGCCAAGCTCGGCGGAGATTGGCCAGCTTGAGGTGAAAATAGTTTTTTAGCTACCGCATCGGTTCAGTTGCTCGTGCGCTTGAGTCTGTATTATTATCAACCGAAGGGCGAAAGTGCAGAGAGCCTGAGGTTTATGAAATTCATCGATAACCAGTTCTTGCAAACGCAGTGGTATGGCTCGCGTCAGATGGAGAAGCATATGCAACGCCAATGGGTTACCACAGGGTGCATTGATCGATGCGCTTGGTGCATATTTTTATTTTATTCGCCATTTCTGCACTGGCGTAAGTAGAGGGGCGGTAGCGTGCCTAAAAAGGTGTGGCGACCTGGCATTACTCTTGCCGTAGGCTGGGCGTCCACTCATTGGTGCTCAGTTTAAGGGAGCCTTGTGCTTTTCCAGTAATAGAAGTACATGCTCTTGGTAAAGAAAATAGGATTGTTGATTACTCAGTCATTAGAACATATGTTGATGAAGATACTTACAAAAACTGGTTTAGAAATAACCCAAAAAAATATGATCGGTTTGTCTGCAAAAAACATTTCATCTTTGTACTTATTTCAGGTTTTGAAATATAAAAATGGTGGAATTCTACAATTAGATATTAGCCGAGTGCAATCAAGTATAAAAGTACCTCATTTATTATCCCAATTCCACTACCATAAATACAGAAAAATTTTGAGAGTCACGTTATCAAATGTGTGTCCAAGATGGAAAGGAGCTATAAACAAATCCACACCCTACAAAACCTACACGACACCATTCTGCCCAAATTAATGTCGGGTGAAATACAGGTGAAAATATAATGATGGACAATACGCAGGAAAACGTGATAAATCATTACCACCTCGTAGAGCCGCAATACATTGCGCCTCTACCCACCGACATCAATAATGATTGAGGGAAACACAGATAAAAATATGATGAACAATACGCAGTGCAAACGTAATAAATTATTTCCACCCCGTAGAGATACAATGATTTGCGTCTCTACCCATAGAGACCATTCATGGTCAGGGGAAATTCGGGTACGATACGACAAGGAGACAATCCAGTGAGCATTCTAATAAAAACGGTTCGTATCGCAGGCTTTCGTGGTCTGGAAAATATCGAGGTAGAACTCGAGCAAACCACCGTACTTACGGGCATGAACAACACAGGCAAAACCTCTTTTCTCAAAGCCTTACAGATCGCCTTGGGCAACCGCCAGTTTGTTTCTCAAGATGACTTTTTCATTAAACATAACCGCTGTGCTGAAAACATCACCATTGATGTGCTGATTGTTCCCATTGATGCCGATGGCAAGCAGTCAGAGGATTTTAGCGAAGACTGGGAGGTTTTACTCACCACCGATCGAATACGTACCGACGGAATAAAGCATTTTTCACCGCTCAGAACCTCGGTAACTTTTGATACGATTAAAAACAGCTATAAAGTCCAGCAAACTATCCTGAACAAATGGCCGACTATTAAAATGGGCGAAATAGATTGGTTCAATGCCGATAATGGCAAAAAAACCCGCTTCCGTTTTGATGAGTTGCCTTTTTTCTATATGGATGCTCAACGCGATATTCTGGAAGACACCAAGGTACGCGGCTCTTATCTGGGCAAGATGTTGTCTAAAATTGAATATTCAGCCGATGATATTCAAGCAATAGAGCAACAAATTGAACAACTGAATGACAAGGCCGTGAGTAGCAGTGATATTCTTAGCCATATCAAAACGACTCTGAAAGGCTTGGATTCGGCACTAGAAAATACCAGCAGTGGCGTTGAATTAACCCCCTTCACTAAAAAAATCCGAGATTTAAACAAGGGATTGACGATTTATTATGGCGATAGTCAAGACAGCTTCTCCATGGAATATCATGGTATGGGAACACGGAGTTGGTCTTCTTTATTAACGTTGAAATCCTTTATCGGTTTGCTGGCAGGCAATGCCAAGAAAGAAAAAACAGTCTTTTTACCTATATTGGCCATTGAAGAACCCGAAGCCCATCTACACCCCAACGCTCAAAAGCAACTGTATAATCAAATCAGCAGCATTGAGGGGCAAAAAATCATCTCTACTCATTCACCTTATATTGCAGCGGTGGCGGAACTAGGGCAGATACGCAACTTCTACAAAGAACAGAAAGTCAGCTGTGGCAAAGTGGCAGTTGATACACTGACGGATGAATGGAAATGGAAAATCAAACGACAAGTAGTCAGTAGCCGAGGAGAAATATTCTTTTCAAAATTGTTGGTGTTTTTTGAGGGGGAAACCGAAGAGCAGGCATTGCCGATCTTGGCCCAACATTATTTTGGAAAATCTGCCGTTGAAATGGGGATAGATTTTGTTGGTGTGGGTGGATATAATTATTTGCCTTTTTTAATCTTTGCTGAGTCATTAAATATTCCTTGGCTGATATTGAGTGATGCAGAAACCAATATAAAAGCCCGTGTAATAAAACAGTTCGTCGTTTGCGGCTCATCAAAGACAGAAAATGACGTGCTTGTATTTTTAGATGATGGCAATAATCTAGAAAAACAACTGATAAAAGATGGCTTTCTTGAAGAAATTAGAAAATCCATTGCTACTCTTATTATATACGACAACAGTAAACATAAAAAAAACAAAGAGCTTCAGAAGATAAAAGAAATAGAGCAATACAGCGAAGATGTCTTGTGTGCAAAAATCACTAAACATAAGACTCGGTTTGCTCCAGTCATTGCAGAGCAAATAGTAAAAAGTGGAAAAGTATTACCCCGCGGATTTTAGTCATAAGTGCCCCTTAAAATTTATGCAGCTAACGCCATTTCACTATAAATCTCATCAGGTGTTTTAAAGTCTAACAGTTTTCTTGGTCTTTGGTTTAGTCGGTTTTGTATATCTAAAATTTCTTTGTCAGTGACATTATCCAAAGATTGGCTTTTGGGCAAATATTGTCTTATCAAACCATTATGATTTTCATTCAAACCTCGTTCCCACGAGGAGTAAGGGTGAGCAAAATAGGTATCTACGTTAAGCTTTTTCTTGATTTTTTCATGAAAGGCGAACTCCTTTCCGTTATCAAATGTGATCGTGAGTAAGTCTGATTGGTAAGGCTTGAGCATCGTTATAATTGCTTTCGTCACCACGTCAGCGTGCTTTGAAGGAACACGTTTTACCAAATTTAATTTACTCACTCTTTCCGTTAATGTAACCAGTACACCCTTGTGTCTTTTGCCAATTACAGTGTCTGCTTCCCAATCGCCTAAACGTATTTTTTGATCCACAATTCCAGGTCGATCATCAATGCTAACACGGTTTCGGATCTGGCCTCGTGCATCGGGCTTTCTTGTTCTTTGCTTATACTTCTTGTGCCGAAGATGTTGATACAAGCAACCACCCCCAGCTTTGTCCTCTCGAATAAACTGGTAAATCGTAGAGGGACATACAGAAGGTTGATTATCTCGTTTAAGGCGTCCTTGTATTTGCTCAGGGCTCCACTGCTTACTTAGTCTGTCAGTAATTTTATCTTTCAGTTCAGCTACCATCTTGGTCGCTTTTGGTTTCTGTTGATGACGTTCCTGCGCAAAATTATGTGCTTGCTTCGGGCGATAACCTCTAGCCCCTGTATTTCTAGCCAACTCTCTTTTAACGGTACTCAAATCACGCCTTAAGTCTTGGGCGATAATTTCATTTGAAACTCCTGCTTTTTTCTCTGACCAAATCTGGTATCTTTCTTCTTGAGTCAGGTGGGTATAACGCTTATTCATAAGTGGTCTCACATTGGTTTTTGGTAGAACCGTGAGTGTACCCTCTGGCTCAACTTTTTCAATATGGCGCACTTATGACTGAAATCCGCGCCCCCTAAGATTAGAGAATTATTCGCTAAGATGAAATCTATTCTAAATATCCCCGAGGTGACATTATGAGTCATTCTATCGATCTTTCAAAAAAACAGCGTTCTATTGTTGATGCTAAAGATGGTGCACTCTATGTTAAAGCCAGTGCTGGCAGTGGTAAAACCCGTGTATTAACGGAGCGTATTCGCGTTTTATTGTCTCGAAGCAATAAAAAAGTATTGGCCTTGACATTTACCAACAAGGCAGGGCAGGAGATTAAAGACCGATTAGAGAATATTGAAGATATTGAGAAAAGAACCTTTGTTGGTACCTTTCATGGCTTTTGTCAATCGGTTTTGGAAAATCACGGGCATTTAATTGGTTATGCCGAAATGCCTCATATTTTTGAGGATGAAGGCGACCGCTTGGAATTAATCGAACAGGCAATTCATTTAACTCCCTCTTATGCATCTATCTATAGTAAGAAGAGCAGAAAAGATAAAATAAATTTTCGCTATAGAACTTTGAACTTTATCGCAAAGATAAAGTGTAAGTTAATCAACGAAACAGAGATCTCCGCACAAACGAATGATACTAATATTATTCTTCTTTATTGTGGTTATCATGATATTTTGAAATCACAAAACGCCATTGATTTTGATGATTTATTGCTCAAAGTTTATGGCTTATTTATGGATTATCCTAAAATAGCGGCATTATATCGTCGTAGTTTTTCTGCTATTTGTGTCGATGAGGCACAAGATATGAATAATGCCCAGTATCAACTATTGAAAGCATTGGCAAATGTTGAGTTTACTAATATTTTAATGGTGGGTGACCCTAATCAGTCGATTTTTCATTTCAACGGCTCATCACCAGATTATATGGATCGGAAATTTGTCAATGACTTCAAACCAGCAATAATTGAACTGAATGAAAACTACCGTTCTTCAATCGCAGTATTGCAAGCAGCACAACAACTTATCCCTGATACTGGGCCGATAGATAGTGCAGTTAAACAGGGTGTTTTTGAATTATATAAGTTTAAGAATGAAACCATTGAAGCCCAAATGGTAGTCAAAAAGATACAAGAAATTTATTTGTTAAAAAATCATGCTGATATTGAAGGCGAGTTGAGTTATGAAAAAATTGCGGTATTAGCAAGAAATAAATATTTATTTAAACCACTGGAAGAGGCATTACAAGCCTCCAATATTCCCCATTACTACAAAATGACACCTGGGGCTTTAAAGTTTGAATCCGATCTTATGCAAATTTTTGATTTAGCATTGAGAGTCAAGCTTAATACGCAGGATGAACTTCACAAAAAACGTTTATTGGCCGCATTATCTTTAGATAAACAAGAATTCTCAGATTTATCTGAAATCGCAACAAGTATTCACGATGACAGCCAAAAGATAGTTATCAACTTGGTTATGTCACTGGTTGACGATGGCAGTAATATCAAAAATGAGTTAGAAGCCTATAAAGAACAGATAGCGATTACCGATGATAATGAAAAAGACATGCTGTTCAGAGATATTGATGAGCTGCTGGATCATTGGCATAACTACGCCAAGGTAACAGATAATAAATCTCTACAGCAGTTTAAAAATGCGATGGCACTGGGGCAAACACATCCATTGGCACAGCACTCTGGCGTGACCCTAAGCACGGTACATACGATGAAAGGACAAGAGTTTGATATTGTTTTTATGATCGGTATGGATGATGAGACTTTTCCCGATTATCGTGCAGTTCGTAGTGGCGGCGTTGAACTGACTCAAGAAAAAAATAATCTGTATGTCGCGTTTACCCGATCAAAACGCTTGCTATATGTCACATGGCCTGAAAACAGAACTATGCCTTGGGGGGATACCAAAAGGCGTAAAATCTCACGATTTCTTAAAGACATTACATCTACTGAAATTCAAGAAGAATCAATTGGCGGTGTTGAATGAACTACCAGCCACCTTTTAAAATTACCCTGCTATTTTAAATCAGGTCAGCTTGATTAGCGAAAGGCTCGGTACGTTATCCCTCAATGAAAATGGCTTACCTCCACAGCTGCGTAAAGCCAATAAAATAAAAACGATTACTGGTACTTTGCAAATTGAAGGCAACACCCCGAGCGAAGAACAGCTCTCTACCCATCTGGATGGAAAGCGTGTGTTGAGAAGTTACTCACTGATGAGTTGAAATCTCGATCAAGAAAAAATCTGGTGAAAAGTAAATCATTGATGTATATACTGAAAAATGCGATTAAAAATATCACAACAAGGTGATCACTGCCGCTGAAGTGATGGATGAGCTCATTCAATTGAGTCAAGACATTATAAATATGGATAACGAGGCAAGCGAGCTAGATTTAACCGATTTCGAATACGCCTTTTATACAGCAGATGCCTATAACAACAGTGCTAAAGAGCTAATGCAACACGATAAATTCAAATAATTGGCGTGTGTACTCACGGAGCAAGTGCAACAAAACGCTTCAATAGACTGGACAATAAAAGAGAGTGCGAGCTAAGTTGAAAGTCATTATCAAGCGCACACTCCGACAATATGGCTATCCTGCTGATATGCAAAAGCTGGCAACGGAAGCGGTATTGAAACAAGCTGAACTTATTGCAAATGAGCTCACAGTTTAGGCATATGTTTTCAATCTATGAAGAATATAAGTGTTATACCTAAGCCCTATTTTGTGGTAAGATATTTTTTTATGTATGCGTTGGAGCAGGTTCTTAATGGGGGATACAGAAGGTCGGCCTGAAAATACTGAGCCTGTTGTTGATGGGCTATTTCCCGTAGACGAGCACGTAGAAGAAGCTGACGAGGGTGGTCAGACCGTAAGAAGAAAAGGTATTTACTTACTACCTAATTTATTAACAACCGGCAATCTATTTTGTGGGTTTTACTCCATTATTGCCGCACAGGCTGGATTTTTTCCTTCTGCCTGTATTGTTGTTTTTATAGCTATGTTACTAGACGGGCTTGATGGGCGCGTTGCCAGACTAACTAACACCCAAAGTAAGTTTGGTGAGCAATATGACAGCATGGCCGACATGGTTACCTTTGGCGTTGCTCCAGCTATGGTTGCCTATAGCTGGGCTTTGTCTGATCTTGGTAAAGTGGGCTGGGTTGTGGCTTTTATTTATTCTGCCTGCGGAGCTCTCAGATTGGCCCGTTTTAATGCTCAAATTGAAGTGACAGATAGTCGCTATTTTACGGGCTTGCCAAGCCCTGCTGCCGCTGCATTGGTTGCAGGTATGATTTGGGCGTTGAGCGATTATGGCATTGATGGCGAATCAATATTGGTATCGCTTATAGCCTCAGTGGTTGTGGCACTAGCAGGAGTGTTGATGTGTAGCAATGTCTGTTATTATAGTTTTAAAAAAATAGACCTTAGAGGTCGCGTGCATTTTATTTTTATGCTGGCGATTATTCTAACATTCGCTGTGATATTTACTGATCCTCCAAGAGTGTTGATGTTAGTTTTTCTTGCCTATGCCTGTTCTGGCCCGGTAATAATGGTCTATCGTTTTTTTAGTAAAGATAAAAAGATTGATCATGACACCGCTTAAACGATATCAGTGGGCTTGATTTCCTGACTTACGGCCAACATTTGCCGTCAATACCGCAGGTTAAAAGTAGAATTTTATCCTAACCTGCTCGCAGGATATTCTGCATAAAAAAGTATAAATCCTCAGCTCACCAGATAATGAACCTCCGGCATACCAATCTCAAAACAAATTCGTGAGAATGGAATAAACATTGCTATACCCTATGGATGCCAAGTAACTTAGTGGTATAAATGCCTCATTGATATCGCGTCTCAAGGAGATAGCGGGTGAACATGGTCTACTATAAAAGATAGATCCTGCAATCAGGAAGTTACTGACTCAGGATTGTGGTACATTTTTTAGTGGCTCAATCAATGATTCTAATCCGTTTCTCTGGATTTCAAGCGTCAAAGCAAGCAATCGCCCGAGCTCTCCTTCGGGAAAACCCTTATGGGCAAACCAAAGCAAGTAATCTTCCGGCAGGTCAATGAGAGTGCGTCCATGATATTTACCAAATGGCATGGGAAACCTAGCAATTTTCAACAAGTCTTTTTTCTCAAACACCTATCGCCGTTCCTATTGAAAGTATGAGTTGACAACAAACAAACGAAGCCCATTAAACCACATCTACTATACTAATAGATGATTAAAGTGCGTGACATCAGTCAGCAATCTCACACCATCATGAGTAAATAGGTATATACTTTAAAGCCTTTCTTGGTGATTTTACAGAAAAGATAATCCCTAATGACAACTGATACAACACTGATAAGAGAAACATTTCCCGTGGGTCCTCTACAGTGCAATTGCACTATTATCGGTGACAGGCTGACAGGAAAAGCTATTGTGATTGATCCTGGTGGAAATCCTCAAGTAATAATGGCAACACTGCAAGCCCTAAATTTACGGGTTGAGGCACTGATTCACACCCACGCCCATTTTGACCACTTCCTTGCCAGTGGTGATATCAAAAAACAAACAAGTGCACCAATTCATCTGCATAAAGAAGATAAATTTCTTTGGGATAATTTGGAACTTCAATGCAAAATGTTTAACGCTCCCTATCACCCCGTGCCCGATCCTGATTTTTGGCTAGAAGACGAACAAGAGCTCCCATGCTGCCAGGGAGTTTCTATACACACCCCAGGTCACACGCCAGGATCCATGTCATTTTGGTTTGAAAAAGAAAAACTACTCATTGCGGGTGATACTCTGTTTCGCAGATCCATTGGTAGAACTGATCTTTGGGGAGGAGACTTTAAAACAATAAAAAAGTCCATTTATCAAAAACTATACGTTCTTGATGAAGAAACTGTAGTGGTTACGGGTCATGGACCTGAAACTAGTATTGGTGAAGAAATTCGTGGAAATAGTGTACTGCGCGGATAGCGATAAAGTTTAAGCTTAGATTTACACAACAACTAACGCACTTACCAAATAAAAACTCCATCGGACTATGGTGGTTTAAGGCTTTTCATGACCAAATGTTGATAAAGAACTGAGTATCATCACCTTTACTTTTCTGCACTCAGCCAATTTACTCCAGTATAAAGCCTAAGCCCAGCTAGTACTTTACCTGCCGACTGACCACATCAGTTCTTTTATGACTTTAGCCGCTGCAGCCCATTTCTATGAAATTAATATACGTCATGATCTAGGATGGCAGCGCGTTAACTCCAGGAATATTACTTTATTGGAGCCACGCTTATAACCACCAATCCTACACTCCCAAAATACGAGTACCTGAGGGATTGAACCTGCTATCGTTTAACCAGAATCAGTTGCTTCCAGGACGCCCCGTTGGGCACCTATCCATTATTGATAGATAACCTAAGCAGTTAACTCTCAAATTCATTCGAGTGGTATCGAATATAATGTACATATAGGAACTGTTCTTTATATTTATGGTCTACTCTTATAATTGGGGTCATAGTTTGTGCATATTATCATTCTTTCGATAGGTAGAAATACAGATTAATTAAGCGACAACCAAGGAATAAATATACTATCAGTTTTATTTGATATTTAATAGGAAATAGCATGCCATTTCCTGACGCAAACAAAATATTACCACACATGCCTGCTTTGTCTAATGAAAAATGACTTAAGCACACTCATAAATAACAAGCTATGTACGAATATAGTTATAAGGAGAGCTCATGAATAAAATAAGCAAATATATTTATATAAGTTTGTTTCTATTTACTTCCACAACTAATGGTATCGAATTAAAAAACCCGGTGCTAGTTGATTTAGTAGAACAAGATTTAAATATAGAAAAACATACCACAAAAAACTTTTCTCCTGACTGGCTAAAAGGATCAATAAATCTTTCTGGATATCCTTTGTACATGGTGCAGAAAATGATATGGAACAAAGTTTTAGCTCATCATGTATATGATTATATCCGTAATAGTGCTAATTATCTGGCATCTCATGTTTTTACACCTAACCATGCAGATAATAGCTATTTGGAAAACAACCACAAAGTAGGTAACCAGACTTCAAGTAATAATCCAGAAAATGCTCACACGAGCAATAATTACTCGGCAGAGTCTCCGAGTGCAGCGAGATATACATCAGACCCAGTTGAAGTTAGGGTTGATTTTGTCAGAAGCACATTGCCAGATAGTGGTATTGAAGTTGATGATCCAAAACTATTTGTAGAGCAAGAGCTTAAAGCGCTAAATCGTAAGATCCCTGCCATGGAAGCACGCCCTGCTTTTGAAACTGAAATTTTAAAAAAATCAAATTTTGAAGCATATATGAGTCTATTTTCTAAGAATATGAGTGGTGTTGAGTATATTCATGAACTGTTTGCAAAAGGTGAATTAACGCCCACTCATCTCGTTGAGCAGATTTATGATTGGTACGACTCAACGCTGGCAGATCATATGCAAGATGTGCTTATTGAAAAGCGAAAAGATCTAGCGCTTAAAAGTGCTGCTGAATCTGACAAACGCTGGGCGCAGTGTCGTGCACACCCTGATTTCAGTAAGTTATCTGCAGGTAGTACTCGTGAATATGAACCTTTAATACCAGCTAAGGAGACCAAGCAAAGTGGTCTAGTTGAGGCCTGTAAAGCCGCTGGCATTGTCAAATTACTGGACGGCATCCCTATGGCCGTTAAGTCTGAAGTATCTGTTGAAGGCTATATAACATCCTACGGTCTTGACCCTGAAAAAATCACGGATCATCACTTTTCTGAAGTGGCAAATGACCAGGAGTCAGAAGTAGTGCGTATGTTGAGAAATACTGGTGTAGTTATTCTGGGAAAATCTAATCAGCACATCTTCGGCCTTGGAGCAACCGGTGAAAACCCACACTATCCGAAACAATCAAATATTTTCAGCCCTGACCATGTTCCAGGAGGATCATCCAGTGGCAGCGCCTTGATGGTTGCTCTTAACTTATCACCACTAGTAATTGGTACTGATGGTGGCGGCTCTGTATCTATCCCTGCTTCCGTCAACGGACTGCCTGGCCTTAAGCCTACAGTGAACAAACTGTCATCTAAAAATTATGATGATGCTGCTCCTGGCTTGGTATCTATTGGCTTAATTGGAAAAAGCACGAAGGATCTCGCTATTGGCTATCAAGCATCTAGCGGCAAGTTTCCTACAGCCGCTGTATCTGCAGCGTTAAAAGACGTTAAAATCGGTATTGATCCAAGCTGGTTTGAACACGCTGATGTACAAGTGGCTGAAAAGACACTCCAATGTGTTGATAGACTGTCCACAAGGCTCCAAGAGTATCGTAGCAATAACCAGAATCCTTTGGTGAAGATGCAGTTTATGCCTGAAGGCTTTAGAAAACAGTTATGGGCTACTCATATTATTTTGTTTGGAAAAGGAGAAGCTAATGGGAAAGGAATCTTTATCGACAAAGGCGTGCCAGTAGAAACAATGATGGCATTAACTATGGGGACAGCACTGAGCGATAATCAAGTCGGTAAAGCTAAAGAAAACCAGAGGATATTACAAAATCATTTTAACAACAACTTGTTTTCAAAAGTAGACATTATAGCAATGCCTACTACATTAACAAGCGCGCCAAAAAAAGCACATAACTGGCTACCACAGTTAGAAGAGACAGGTGAACTCAATTTATCTAAGGCTTATCTGCTTGCATTTCATACGGCTCTAGCCAATCTAACAGGTGGTCCTCGCATAACCGTTCAGTGTGGCTTTGATGACGATAACCTCCCTATAGGTCTTCAGCTGATGGGGGCAAATAACAGCGAGTATTTGTTGATGCTTCTGGGAAATATCCATGAAGAGGAAATGGCAGCTGATCTCAAAAATGCTCCGGCTTTACAGTCACGTCCTGCCCTATTTAAACCCACCACCACTGGGGGCAACAGCTCTTTTAAGTAGTTCTAAATTGCTCAATGTTTACCTGTGATAATCAGGTAAACATTGCAGTTGGAGGAAGCTAATCAATTACTGTTTAGCCATTCATGTACCTTTTGTCCTCTAATCTGTAGAAACACTTATACATATTAGAGAATGATATACCCGTTACTATTGACGGTGAGAGCAATAACATGTGCCCGTATGGCGATATCAGTATAAACCATATTTACAAAATCTTTTATCATAAGGTTTGCTGAGGCTTAACTTTCATCACACGCCTTAACATCACGCTTAACAGAAATGACACCAAAACCCCTTGCCACTTCCAAAATTTCATCACTATCCGATCCGATCCGATCCGATCCGATCCGACATATATTTTATCAATAAATTTCGACTTTTGTAACTGCATACTTTTACGATCTAATAATGTAGACCCTCCCAATGTTTTATATTTTTATTCTCAATACGCCTACTAAAACATTAACTGGCCACAGAGTTGATACAAGTTTATTATCTGTCATACTTGCTTATTCATTACTTGAAATTTAAATTCTTGCCAATGTACTTTTAAGAAAGACACCAACTAATTTTATCGGCTTTCTGAATGCCACGCAACGTTCTGTTAAATTCATAAACAATAAACAGAATTCTAGCAAGATATATCAAGCCCAACGCCAATTCAATATTTGACAAGATATTTGTTATATTTACACCAGCATATAGCTCAAATAAAAATATTAATCATGCGGTTACATAGTTTCCTCATTTTTGCCAGGAATCGCTCTTCCCGTGTCTTTCGCCATTTTTGCACGAACTCATTACTTGTAATAACTTAGCTCATGGCTTATGGCTCAATCCAAAGTTTTAGGTAATACTATGAGATCTTTGCACGAGTCGCGCTAAACAACTGAAAATCAGGTATAATAAGCCTTGCACAATCAATGCCTTTCGGTGAAATTATGGCTTGGAAAAATCTGAAACAACGCAGTCTAGCAGATTCAATGCTGATTGATCACGATGCAGTGAAAGAACCCAACTTTGCCCATAAACTCATTGATTGGGATCGCTTAGAGCATCATCTGAAAGATATACATTCAAGCTCTCGAGACGAGAAGACATGGCCACCACTGATGATGTTTAAGGCACTGCTGATACAAAGTTGGTATAAATTAAGCGATTCGGCCCTAGAGAAGCAACTTGCTCGCGATTTTTTATTTCGTCGGTTTATTGCGCTAGATATTTCAGAGCCAGAGCCAGTGCCGGACCACAGTACTTTTTGGCGATTTAGACAGAAGCTCGATATATTGTTGCTTATGGATAAGTTGCTTCAAGAAATCAATTCCCAGCTTATAGATCAAGGTCTTTATATTAAATCTGGAGGTATCAGTATTGTTGATGCTAGCGTAATTGAGGCTAAACAGTGTCGTACAAATAAGGATAAAGACAAGCACTCAACACAGGATCCTGACGCGAAGTGGAACGTGAAAGCAGGTTCTGACGGGAAGAGTAAAAGTACCTACGGCTATAAAGCGCACATAAATGTCGATGAGGATGGGATGATAAAATCGATCGGTTACACAGCAAGAAATGTTCACGATTCAGATTGTTTCAATTAACTATTAGGTGGTGAAGCGTCGTCTGTTTATGCGATAGTGCCTATTCCAGCAAGAAGTACAGTGAATGGCTGGATGATCGAAATATTGATAACAGAACGCGGATTTCAGTCATAAGTGCGCCATATTGAAAAAGTTGAGCCAGAGGGTACACTCACGGTTCTACCAAAAACCAATGTGAGACCACTTATGAATAAGCGTTATACCCACCTGACTCAAGAAGAAAGATACCAGATTTGGTCAGAGAAAAAAGCAGGAGTTTCAAATGAAATTATCGCCCAAGACTTAAGGCGTGATTTGAGTACCGTTAAAAGAGAGTTGGCTAGAAATACAGGGGCTAGAGGTTATCGCCCGAAGCAAGCACATAATTTTGCGCAGGAACGTCATCAACAGAAACCAAAAGCGACCAAGATGGTAGCTGAACTGAAAGATAAAATTACTGACAGACTAAGTAAGCAGTGGAGCCCTGAGCAAATACAAGGACGCCTTAAACGAGATAATCAACCTTCTGTATGTCCCTCTACGATTTACCAGTTTATTCGAGAGGACAAAGCTGGGGGTGGTTGCTTGTATCAACATCTTCGGCACAAGAAGTATAAGCAAAGAACAAGAAAGCCCGATGCACGAGGCCAGATCCGAAACCGTGTTAGCATTGATGATCGACCTGGAATTGTGGATCAAAAAATACGTTTAGGCGATTGGGAAGCAGACACTGTAATTGGCAAAAGACACAAGGGTGTACTGGTTACATTAACGGAAAGAGTGAGTAAATTAAATTTGGTAAAACGTGTTCCTTCAAAGCACGCTGACGTGGTGACGAAAGCAATTATAACGATGCTCAAGCCTTACCAATCAGACTTACTCACGATCACATTTGATAACGGAAAGGAGTTCGCCTTTCATGAAAAAATCAAGAAAAAGCTTAACGTAGATACCTATTTTGCTCACCCTTACTCCTCGTGGGAACGAGGTTTGAATGAAAATCATAATGGTTTGATAAGACAATATTTGCCCAAAAGCCAATCTTTGGATAATGTCACTGACAAAGAAATTTTAGATATACAAAACCGACTAAACCAAAGACCAAGAAAACTGTTAGACTTTAAAACACCTGATGAGATTTATAGTGAAATGGCGTTAGCTGCATAAATTTTAAGGGGCACTTATGACTAAAATCCGCGGAATAATAAAACGTGCTTATCGAAATAAATCATTAACAGAACATGATAAGTGTTTTAACCGTTTACATTCTGGCGTGCGCTGCACTGTGGAGCGAGTATTTGGCGTTTTGAAATTACACTATGGCATGGCAAAAGTTCGTTATCTTGGCTTAATCCTAAACCCCACACGTTTTGAAATAATGTGCGTGGGGCACAATATTAAACGAGGTTTATCGATTCAGCAGGCAAGTTGCGCCTGAAAATCGAAAATAAATGGTGAAATGGCTCGAATGGCGCATATTCGAACTGAAATCGTATTTTTTAAGGCTTTATCCTCAAAAAAATACGATTTAATTAATAGTGGGGCTTATGCAGCGTTGTTATCGTGCAAAGGTCTCGTTATACGGAAGAGGTGCATCAAAAAATTAGTCATAAGCATTAGAAGAAGTGAATAAAGCCGATGACTTGGTGTTAAATGACTAGCAATTTTCGGAATAACTTACAAATTAGAGAGATGAAATGACAGCCTAAAGTCGTCGATTATCCCGATGCTTCACAATACTTTCAGCATCTTTAAATGCGTAGTGCAAGACAGCTGTGGCATGCTTTTATACAGACTACTCCATTACTGCACTAGACCGTTGACTGCTCTCAATAATTCACTACTTAATAGACCCTTTGTCGTTTATTCTCGATAGAAATGAGAGCTGACACCTCTTGCGAACGCCGATCGACGCCTATCTTTGAAAAGAAATGGTGACTATACATACTGCTTAGATCCAGCTTATGTTATAGTTTTTAGGATCTATAGTCGCCGTGCATGAAGATTATTAATTCATTATAATGGCTAATATTCGTACTCGCTACTGATGATAGAGAGAGTAGGCAAAAACCTCACTTCTTCAAAGGAGGCGAGTATAGCAAACAGAGGGCAAGTTATTATGACAACACCTAATTTCTTTCGCTGGCAACGGGAAAGTTTTGAGATATCCTTTCTTCAGCTGCGAAACCATCATAGCAACGATAGATCTCAGGCTCGTTATGACGTCACTATTCTTGATGATGGATTTTTAGTAACCACTCTATATGATCTCAGCATACCTTACCACACTGATATAAACCATCATGACTTCGAGAAACAATCCATTGAAGCCGTGGTTAATTTTATTTTTAGTGATGACTCTGGACATGTTACCACTAACTGGCGAAGTGGTCTCCGCCGAAATCGACTGATTGAATTATCTAAGGACCTCAATGCTTGGCAAAAAATGTTATCTGAAGATAGTATCTCCCCAGTTTCAAATACAACAATATAATAGTATATACTCCTATACTGATTATTGGCTGCCTCAAATACGTGGTAGCACTGCTGAGTTCTAATAACCTAGACTGACCGCATAAGTTGTGATATTTCGTCCCATTTACAGTACTCTTTTAATAATTAGTATGAGTCATATTATTGATTCCTTTTATGCGACGTCACAGTATTATAAAAATTTACAAACCTCTCAAGGGCAATATCACCTAGTAAATAGTTGGCCGTGGTCCCCTTCACTCCCGCGCCAGCGCCACGATCGTCCAGCTCCCCCATAGTGTAGCCAAATATCTTTTACGAGCCAGCGACGTTAAACTGATTCTTATTGTATTCATGCCTACATCTTCCAAAAAGTTGTACCCAGTGCCTATAAATCTCACAACTTAAGCGCGCTCTTCTGCCTCGGAGCTCTTACGCTGAGAATAATATTTTCATTTGTGTGGGAGAAGCTAGCTCCTAGTCAGAGCCCACTACTTATAAAAGCTACCATGTGGTTACCTGGCCCGTTGTGTGAGAACTACACCCTATGAGCAACTAACTATCAAATAAATTCCAAATGCGTCGGTTCTTATGGAAATCGAGAACGTATGATTTTTCTTACGGAAAATCAATATTTAGAGAGGCCTCCTCATAATTCAACAAAGTCGATCACATTTTGGTAAAATATCAGCATGCAAAGATCTTTTACAGCACAGCACAAACTCGTCGGATCTGCCTATGATGTAAATTACCAAATTCTTCGTAGTCTAGATGATACGGAAACGCTGATAGAATGGTTTGGAATTTGATGCGTTACTCCTTAATATACTCTCTAACACAGATACACCAATTATCCCCTGGTGACTTTGTTTCAGGCCTTATTAGTTTGGAGCACGGTATCGCTTATTCGATATGCAGTTGGCTCAGTGCTTATATATCCCACTCCCATTGAAGTTGTTCGGCTGCTTACTGCTCTCACCTTCAATGGTATCGGGCATAGAGGCCTGCTATTTTGCACGTTTTGCCACCTTATCTAGAAGGGAGAGGAGAAAGTTACCGAAGCATCAACCGGTGTACGGTTTCGAACACGACTGGACACGCACCATCTCATAAAAGAGGCTACGTGCTTGCTAGACTCTGTTCATTGACCTCTCCATGAATAAAAAAATTTATGGTGAGGTTATCGGCTGACCGCTATTGCCTCAATCATTCGCAAAGACCATAAACTTTGGTGCCCTATGGTGTGCTGAAACAATGCCATGCAAAGTAAGTTCGTCAAAAAGCAGTTAGAAACATGAAACATTAGAAACAGTGCATAAATACGATAAATTAGTGTTAAATGCGCTGGTAAACTGCATAATGGTTTACAAAATGAGGAAAGTCCAATTTGCGTAGCTAAAGTCATTAGTTATGCTAATGTATCTAGGAGATAAAACTAGGAATTCTTATGGGCACTTACGTATTATTATCGATTCTTTCAGCGCTGGCTCTACTTGCTGCATTGATATCATCAAAAATTAGTCGTTTGGAGACTACAATCGCCATTACTCTTAGCGCGTTATGCCTAAGCCTTGGCATTCTTGTATTTGGTAAGTTTTTTAGTGCGAGTCTGTATTTCAAAGCTATTAAGGAGTTAAACGAACTGGATTTTCGATCTTTGCTCGTCGATGGCTTGCTCGGATTCCTTCTTTTTGCCGGCGCCCTTAATATTCGTCTAGGGGTGTTGAAACAACAAAAATGGGAGGTTTTTATTCTGGCTCTGATCAGCACTCTTATATCCACCTTCATTGTTGCTGGCCTGCTCTGGCTGATTGCACCAATACTCGGAATTAAGCTTGCATTTATTTATTGCTTGTTATTTGGTGCATTAATATCCCCTACCGACCCCATCTCAGTAATGGCTATCATTAACCAGTTACATGCACCACAGGAAATAGCTATCCAGGTGGAGGGAGAGTCATTATTTAATGATGGTATTGGCTTGGTACTGTTTGTTTCTATATCCCAGCTCGCCTTTTCTAAAACGCCATTGACTTTGGCTTCTGTGAGCTGGCTATTTACTCACGAGGTTGTTGGCGGAGTTGGGTTTGGTCTCTTGCTCTCTATAATTCTGCACTGGCTGATTTCTTTAAGTGACGACGAGAGTCAAAAAGTCCTATTTACTTTTATTGCCCCCACCTGTGGTTACGTTATTGCTGTGATGATTGGTGTTTCAGCACCTCTAGCAATTGTCTGCTGCGGTATTAGCCTAGGAGCTTTAACTACCCACGTCCATTTTGATACTGAAGGTCGCATACGTCTGAAGAGGTTTTGGTTTTTAATTGAAGAATATTTTAACTCTCTACTTTTTTTGCTGATTGGTTTGATATTATTACTCGTAGAATTCCACTATGCTGACTGGCAGTTTATGTTTTTAGCCATTCCCTTAGTGCTTATTGCTCGCACCCTAAGCGTCGTCCTGCCCTATCAGTGTTTTCGGAGATTCCGGAGTTATAACCCCTTTGCTGAGAAGATTTTGATCTGGGGCGGGCTGCGCGGCGGCTTGGCTTTAGCTATGGCAATGTCAGTTCCTTCTGGCATCATACTAGTAGCTGAACAAAATATTGATCTGCGCGAGCTACTGATGGTTATGAGTTATGGTGTTGTTATGTTTTCTATTCTTGTGCAAGGCACAACCATTAAAGGGTTGATCGAGAAAAGCAAGGCAGTCCAATAAAAACTTTACGTTAACCACGTGACGTTGATAAATTTTTCTGAGTCTATTCTGTCGTACTTGGATCTACCTGTTACCGCTGATGGTGTGAGTAGGCGACAAGCTATCGAATCCCCATAAGACTAGAGAAATCCTGTGATTGATATGAGCGAAGGAGCGAGCAACCTCAAACCTTCAAAGGAAAGAGGCATATAATGATTTTGAATATAGGCGCAGAATAAAGAAATCATAAAATAATCTTGTTAAACCTAGGCTTTGAAAGATGCCATCGGGTGTTTTCCCATAAAACTTTTCAATGCCTTCTTGGTGAAAAAGTTTAACTTACTCATCGCAGCTAACTCATATGAATTGCAATCGGTGCCCTCCGCACTGTTCTTAAATCTCAACCAAGGGTTTGCCCCTAACTTGAGAAGATGGTTAACCGCTCTACTGTCACCAAGGCACGCCGATAGCATCAATGGCGTAAGTCCATTACCTGTTTTAAGATCTACCGGAAGGTTATTCTCTTGCATCTTTTCTAGCAGCAGTTTAATTATGCTCCCATGTTTTCTGATACAGGCAGTGTGTAAAATAGTATATCTTTGGCTATCATTATTAGCTTGTTTTACGGGGTCGGCGCCTTTGTCCAACAATAGCCGAGCAAACGTTACATTGTTATCCGCACATGCCATAGCTAATGGTGTCACGCCATCATTATTCTCGTTATCAACTTCGCATCCACCTTCTACAAGAGCTTGGGCAAAGCTATGACGCCTATAATTGCATGCAAGATGTAGTAGGGTGTTACCGCTTTCTGTGACCATCTTTGAGTTAACAGCAATGCTCTTATCACTTAAAAATGAAAGAATATCTTTAGTATCACCGCTCCTCAAAAGAGACTCCATCTTTTCCAAGGATTCTGATGACATTACATCTCCGAACACCTGTTTCACCTCCACTTCAACACCATTTAGTTTATTTGAATTGTCAGGCTGGGAAACTAGACTATTCATTCCTATTTCCGCTACAGCCTTTAACTCATCGACGTTTTTTTCTTGTTTTGATCCAACTGTTTCAGCTTTCAATTGGTCTGTTGCAACTGGAATGAAAGCTGGCGAGGAAACAACTTCTTCTTGTTGTTTGATAGAATGCTGTAGTCCGTCTGCTTTCAGTTGATCTTCGGACATATCGTTGTGACTTGCATGCCCTTTAGAATTCTCTAACCCTTGCACCGATACGACAGAATCTTGTCCTATTTGTTGTGCCTGTGATCCTTCTTGTTCATGTACTTCTTGTTCATGTTCTTGCTGCATTGGTTGTGCTTGTTGCATTTGTTGTACTTGTTGTACTTGTTGTACTTGTTGTACTTGTTGTACTTGTTGCATTGGTTGTACTTGTTGCATTGGTTGTACTTGTTGCATTGGTTGTGCTTGTTGCATTGGTTGTGCTTGTTGCATTTGTTGTATTTGTTGCATTTGTTGTGCTTGCTGCATTTGTTGTGCTTGTTGCATTTGTTGTGCTTGCTGCATTTGTTGTGCTTGCTGCATTTGTTGTGCTTGCTGCATTTGTTGTGCTTGCTGCATTTGTTGTGCTTGTTGTGTAGCTAGAAATTGGGTTTGACGATATAAAACGTCAGTATTATAACGTAGCCCTAAATTCGCAAAAAATGGATTAACTGGCCATGGAGTAATATATCGCCCAAAAATATTTTGGTAGTTGACAGGGCCAAACGGAGTGCCATAGGCCCTTAATTTATCAGCTGGCAGGGGGGTGCAGACTGCTGGATTAAAAGATGCTGAGCTATTGGCCATAAGACGTATAAACGAGTTAATGTTATTACCTTGGTTATACGCGACACTAACTTTATAGGGCCCAAGCATACCATAAGATAATAAATTAGGACTAAAGCTTGCTTGGCTGTATCCACCATAATAACCGTTGGAACCGAGAGTAATCATAATGTTTCCTGAATATAAAGACATTCCTATAACCTCTATCGGCATGCCGGATATAAACTATATTCAAGGCCATTTCATAAATCCCCAGAACTTAAATTCCCCCTAGACTTCCACAAGAACTAACACGCTTACCCGATAAAAACTAAATCGGACTAGAGTAGTTTAAACGCGGATTCAAATCCGAAGTGCATCATCTAATCAGGTAGAAGAAGGGCCAGCTGAAAGTAAGCTCCTACCCTTTTTCTCCGGCAAGAGATGATGTGATGACGAGATACTACCAACAACTGACCTACGAGCAACGATGCCAGATTTCAGCCCTAAAGAACAGCGGTTGTACACAAAGGGAGGTGGCGAAAATTATAGGGGGTGAGTCAGCCTACGGTAAGTAGAGAACTGGCCAGAAATACGGGTGACAGGGGCTATCGTCATAAACAGGCGCAAGCTAAGGCTATGCAGCGACGCCAGACTGCAGTTAAACCGACTAAAATGACCCCGGCAATGATAATCGTGATCGAGGCCAAGCTCCGTATGAATGGAGTCCCGAACAGGTGTCAGGTTGGCTGCTATATGATAGGAGAAGCTGATTAGCCATGAAATTATTTATCGCCACATTTGGGCCGATAAGCAGGCGGGAGGCGACGACCTTTATACGCATCTGCGCCGCCAGGGCAAGAAATACGACAAGCGACGTAACGACAAATCTACGCGGAGGCAGATAAAAAATCGAATGAGCATTGATGAGCGTCCCAGTGTTGTTGACGATAAATCTCGCATCGGTGACTGGGAGATAGATACGGTGCTCGGAAAGGGCTACAGCGGCGCTCTAGTGACGATTGTTGAGCGGGTGATGAAGTATACATTATCTGCGCAGGTCGATTAAAAGTGCAACCGATGTCACCGCGGCGACCATCGCCCTGCTTATTAAGCCGATTAAGGATCGGGTTCACGCGATTACGGCTGACAATGGAAAAGAGTTTGCGTACAATGAGAAGGTCAGTAAAGCGCTGTCAGCAGATGTTTATTTTGCGCACCCCTATAGATTTTGGGAGCGAGGGCTAAACGAAAACACCAACGGCTTACTGCGACAATATTTTCCAAAGAATACAGACTTTAAAAAAGTTACACCGATAGAGGTGGAGAGAGCTGTAAAGCGGCTTAATTCTCGTCTAAGAAAACATCTTGGCTTCAAAACGCCTGACCAACTAATGGAAGAGCATAGAGCTGCGCTAACAGCTTAGACTGTGATGCACTTCAGATTTGAATCCGCGAAATCTTTTCGTTCCCGTATGTTGATTAAAAACTGAGCCTCATCAAATTTATTTTTCGCCACGTCGCCAATCTTCACTCTCTTTGAGAACAATATCCGTAGCAAGCCATTAGCATTCTCGTTAAGTCCACGCTTCCATGAGTGGTATGGCTTAGCAACGTAGGTATTACAGCCTAATTATTTATCGATACTTGCATGGCCGGCAAACTCGCCACCGTTATCAAACGTAATGGTCTGACAAATACTCTTGTAAGGCCACAGCTTCTTTTTGATGGCCTGCTCACTTCTTTTTTGGTCTTGTTTTAACTCTGACCGTCAAAAGAAGCTTCGAGACATGCTCGGTCAGCGTCACAAGACATCCATCTTGGCCGTGAACGTTATCCCCCTTCCAGTGGCCGACCTCTTTTTTCAGATCCACGCAGTCTGATCGCTGATAAATATCCTCTCGGTCAGGAATGATGCTGCCTCCAGCCTCAGCGCCATTCCGCTGCCGATAACGCTTACCTTTGCGTGGGAGAAGGCCTCTCCATTGGTTTTTTTGATTAGGCGATAAATAGTCTGGTAACCAATCACCCCATCATAAGACTCAAAGTTCATGTTCCCTGCAATTTGATCAGGTGTAAAGCCTAAGTTTAGCCTGGACTCCACCTGCCGACTTACCACATCAGTTCTTTGGTGAAACTTAATAGCCGTCTTGCGCCCTCTCAAGCTGTGGCGATGAGTTTCCTCTGCGTTATAAGCCCCCAGGTGATACGCTTGAGCTCTAGGGAGATTGTTTTATTTGAGCGGTTCAGATAACCACCGAGCCTACCCACCGAAAATACGAGTGTGCTGAGGAATTAAATCTGGTGCCGTTCAGCCATAGTCAGCTGCTTGTAAGAGTTTCCATGGCACCTGAGTCATTGTGTGAGAACTACAGCTTAGGAGCAGCTGACTCTCAAATCAATTCCAAGTGTGTCGGTTATTGCGGGAATCTAGGACCCATTCCGAGAGGCGGAATGGGTGTTGATTTACCAAAAACATCGACTAATTCAATGAATAACTGGTATGCATTCTCAAGTATCTAAATGATTGCTAGTATTTAGCGAATGCACACGGATCCTAAACACTCACAACCACACAAAATAATTTAAAATACATACCTATTACAGAGGAATAACTGCAATAGTTTAATGTCGTTACTTATCACCTTTTAAGAAAAATGATAAGTAATTCTTAGCCACCCTCGTCAAACCTAAATTATAAATATATAAAAGATTCATCGCTGAAGTTACTGGGCTAGCCTCAAGAATAAAATTTACAGCATGGTACGCGCTACCAACTAAAACAACGCCCCCAGAAGAAATGGCCTGCACCCCTTTCCCCACCGCAATTGTTGCTCCCATTGCTCCGGCAGCTACAGTATGCCTGTTTTTGAAGACAAACATTAGCGCCAGCGCATGCACTATTGGGTTACTTACGACAGATTCAATATAGCTATCACGGAAATAGTCACTAATTGGCGAAACAATGTAGTCACGAGCCCTGAAACGGTTATGTATGAATTTATGTATATCTGGAGAAAACTGTCTATCTCTAACTCTTCCTGCAGAATCATATTCAACACTATACACACACCACTGATCCATAGGAATGCGAACCTTGACTGTCACACCGTAGCCATCAGTTCCACGATAGGTTTCGGAATCATCCTTTGCTGAATCAGTAATCATTCCACTATCAGTCATCCCACTATAGACATAAGAGATGGATCTCATGTGATTGACGCCAAGAAACCAGTTACAAAAATGCCTCTCAGCTTCAATTGGAAGATCAACTCTATCATTTATACTAAATCCGTTAGCAAAAGCCTCAGAACTGAAATATGATACAATAATATATTTATTTCTATCTTTTGCCTTTAAAACAATGTGGTCACCCTTACCAATATTTGCTTCCCTATGGGCTTCAATAAAAGAGCACGAATGATAATATGCATTTTCAGATACCATTAGCTCTTCCATTTGCCGTTTAAAGTCAGCACTTCTTTCACCCTTGACAAATGCTTGACATCTTTTAGCCGGCGTGTACAGCCCCGCAAAAGGAGTTCTCTCACTTACTTGCTTATCACTGTCCGTTTCAGAGTCAGTGTCAATATAAGCATAAACTTGAAAGCATACAAAAAAATTTATAATGCCTACAAAGATAACATTAGGCAACCATTTTAATATATTCATCAGAACCCTCGATCATTTCCATTTATATAAAAACAAACTTACTTTAAGTTAATAGCAATTAGCACCTATAAGGATGACCAAAATATAATCTAAAATACAACGTTGTCAAATAAAGAAAAATACATGAAGTACGCGGCAATATTGATAGTGCCTGCACTTAATCTTAGAATGATGTTATGTAAAAGCTGGAAGAATATCTGTTAATGATAGATTACAACACTCACATAATCGCTATGACATAAGGAAAGCATCCGAGGCAGATAACGACACGGGAATCTCTCCAGAGTTCTATGAAATTATTACTAAAATAACTGAAAACATGGTCAAGCATATTTATAAAAAATATATGGAAATATCATTTTTGTTTTATAAAGATGATTCCAGGGAAAGGCATGCTCTAAACTGGCATAGAGATTGCTGGATGGATTCTAAGAAAAACCCTGAGTTCCTTGCTTTTGCTGTACTAGATGTGACGTTACCTATGGACACAAATGCAACACCACCTTCGAAAATAAAGTTAGGATCTATTAATGAAAGGTATAAAGAATTTTACTATGCTAATCGACCTCAACTGAGAGAGGCTCCAAGTTACTTGCCCATGAAGAGGATAGTTTTGCACTCTTGTAATTTTGATGCAAGGGCTGTCACTTATTTGAGCAGCATTCCCGATACAGGTAACTGCGCTCAAGACCTGATAGAACTCAAAAACTGCACTGGCACGGGGTACATTGCGAACCAGTTAGCCATAATAGATGGTAGACAAATAGTACATTCTAGAGATGCTAGGCCTTACACGGCTGTTGTAGTATCAATGGTTGCTCGCTGTTTCTGTAGCAATGACAAAAAGGAGATGATGGAGGATTCAGAATATCTATCGATAAAAGATATTGGGGATAAAAACATGTACATTGCTGTGCCCAGTGTACATGAAGGTGCACATTACTGTATCCCGTAGACATGAGGGAACAAATTCAAATTTAGAGCAATTAACAATACCTTCGCCTAGACCGAGGGCGCTTAGAAATATAAAAGAAGTATCTCTACACCCATTACCATTGAAGGAGTGGATATAACCATGTTTTGAAAGTCAATGGTTTCAGCTTTTATAAATTTACTGTTAAGTGCCCTGATACGCTTCTTAATGACATACAAAATGAAAGCGGTTCAATAATGGCGTCTACAGCTCTTGGTTGTTATGAGGTCGTAAGACATCAAAAGCGTAATTACATTGTCATAGTATGTTTTGTGTGATATTTTGCTCAGAATCCTTAATGTGGCATGCAACGCTTAACCAATAAACTATGCGCCACTATTTGGGATGTTAAGATGCTAGTTATTGTGTGAAACTAGAGAACACTATGAGGCACCTAAGGATTTACAATCATATTTGGCATACATCCTACCAAGAACTAGACTTAACTCAACTCCAAGTGTATCTAATATTTTGGAAGTTTAGGAACCACCTTTTTTTTATCAGACCCGCGTGAGTCACTTATGCCAGCAAACTAAGAATAACATCAACACTTTAAGTCCTCAACTACCTGAATGGTTTATGGCATTATTTAAGAAACATATTATTAAGCTACATGTAAAGAAAAACAGCCCCCTAATATTGCCGCGTATTTTATGCATTTTTCTTTATTTGACAACTTTTATTTTTGAATTATATTGTGATGAGTGTTTAGTGTAATTGTTGCGCTCAACCCATAGTAAGTATGCTTTATATGAATATATATGATAGAGGTTTATTGTGAAGATATTGAAATACTCACCCAACATTGTTTTTGGATGCATTATAAATTTTATTTTATGCCTTCAAGCTAACGCACATATTTTCTCCTCTGCGGAGCCGGACTATGATAAAGAATTGTTAACGAAAGATCTTACTATTGGGTTCAAGAGCCGAGGCAGCAAGTGCATGACATTTATTGACCGTCAAAGTGATGAGTTCAAAGGAAATCTACAAAAAATAATGGAAGATGAGGATGCTGATTATCACTCTTGCTCTGTAAACTCATGCTCTCTTACTGAAACACCAGACTCTTTTGAGGACAACACATATAAAGTAATCCAAGGCAAAGGGGATCATATAATTTTAAAGACACGAGGTAAAAATAAATATATTATATTATCATTTTTTCCATCTAACATCTTTGCTAGCAGATTATCTATAAATGATAATGTTAGTATTCCAGTTAAATCTAATCGTTACTTTTCTAACTGGTTTTTTAGTGTAAGCCCCATACGTACTGTTTCTTATACTTATAATATTATGGGGAATTACGGAATAATTACTGATTCAGTAACGAGTAATTCCAGAGGCTATCATGGAACGGATAGCCACGGTGTAGCAGTAAAAGTACGCATTCCGCTGGACGAGTGGTTTGCGTATAGCATTGAATCTGATTCAGCAGGCATGATAAAAGATAGACAGTTTGCTCCCAGCCTCTCTAATTATGCACATAAGTGCTATAGCCTACTAGACTACATTATAGAGCCGATTAGTGCCTTTTTCCGTGATGGCTATATTGAAGCTGTAGTAAAGAGCCCCATTGCTCATGCAGCGCTGCTTCTGCTAATTATAAACCACAGGCAAGCTTCTCTTAACGCCGTAATATCGGCAACAAAGATAACTGGCAGGGCCTTGCAGGTCACCTCTTCTGGAGGCGTGTTTTTACTTGGTAAAGCACTTACTACTGCAAATTCTATGGTCTATTCTAGCCCTATAACCTCAGTATTGAATACTTTCTATTTGTGGAATTCAGGGCTAGTTTCTACGGCGACTGGTTATTTATCAAGCCTCTTAAATACGAATACGGAATAGATAATGAGCTATTGTGGTCATTAATCTGGAATAGGTGTTTAGTTCAATTTATCTTGTGAGTTTGTGAGTATTTAGCTAAGTATGAGCTAAATATTCACGATAATATAGACACACTTGATGATACTATACTAGTTATCATTTAAGTAATCGGCGATCTGGATTAGTAAACATCCTCACGCCTTCAAGTGGAGCGGGTATATTAAGAGTTATACCCGTTACCATTGACAGTATGCGTAAGTAAACGACAAACCCGATTCCATCAATGTCCGGCAAGACCCCTAGTCTTTACCGAGAGCATGATCACCCACTATATTGTTACGACGACCAATGAAATCTCCAAAGCCTATATTTCTGCATCGTTAATAACGGTAACCGAGATAGCCTTTTAGAACTGATGGCGGAATGATGGTCACACCTTTATCTGCCGTTTATCCGATTGACTATTAGAATTTTCTTGTTGTTAATATTCACCAGTACACGCGGCCATTATCAAAACTGTCTATCTAGCTCCGAGCGTTAATCTTGAGGTCCATAAAGAATTACTGGGTATGTGTATATCCGAAAACAAAGGTGAAAGTTCTGGTTTAATATCCTCACAACGCTTCAGAATCACGGTCTAAATGATATTTTTATTACCTGTGGCTATGGATAGAAATGCTTCCATTTCGCTATTACAGCGGATTTTCCAGAGATTCAAATACAACGTTGCATTATGCTCATAGTGCGCAACTCCATGAAGTGCATCCCTTGGAAGTGCATCAAGCATCTTAATCGTTCCTTTGCGACGCTTAAAACTGCTATCTATTGTGTGACGTGTCTCGCCCTAATTATTCACCATCGACTTTCAAGGTCTTGCACGTATAAACTATGGCGACTGTTTTCAGTATCAGGCTACTCGTGTCTGTAGCTCTTTTTATTTAACATGCAATCACGAGATCTGGTGCCTAAATGAGGTAGCTCAATAATGGCGCCTAAAGTCTTTGGGTATACTGAGGTATCAAAGTATCAAAAACGTAACTCCCTTGTCATAGTATGTTTCTTGTGATACCTTTCACAGCGCTCTTAAAGCAGTGCTTAACCCCATACACCATGCTACACTGATTGGAATGTCAAAATATTACTTATTGCATTATCACTATCTGGTACTGTTTTAGTAAGAAAATAGTGCTTAGTTAAAACCTTAGAAAATGGGAAAAGACTATGTGTAAGTTAATCAATATTATTATCTGTTTATTTTGCTCTATATATTTCATGCCTATTTCTTATGGACAGGATGCTCCGAAAACGTTTGATGAGGTAGGTAGTCAGCTGCAAATATCTGTTTATTCTGCGGGAGAATATGGATTTAATGACCTTGCATTTGGTGTAGATTATAGACGCGTGACTATCATTAAATGTTTTATGAAAGAAAGAGAGTCACTCAGACATCAGGGTTACACAAGAATGAAGCAGCTGTTCACTTAACTGTTTTTGTATGTAATGGGAAGATGAATTATTGCGCACTGATGACTTATGGTGTAAAAAATCCTGCAGGCATGCCATGCGTAATTAAAAGGATGAATAAAGAGAATATAAAAGAGCTTCCTCATAATTCCTATGTGCAAGTTGAAAGAATATCTGTTAATAACGGGTTACAAGGCTCACATGGTCGCTATGACATAAGGAAAGCATCCGAGGCAGATAACGATACGGGAATCTATCCAGAGTTTTATGAAATTATAACTACAATAACTGAAAACATGGTCAAGCATACTCATAAAAAATATATGGAAATATCATTTTTGTTTTATAAAGATGATTCTATGGAAAGGCATGCTATAAACTGGCATAGAGATTGCTGGATGGATTCTGGAAGAAACCCTGAGCTCCTTGCTTTTGCTGTGCTAGATGTGACTATGCCTGTTATGCAAACAGGAAGGCTAATTGCGAAAATGGGGCTAGGATCTATTGATAAAAAGTATGTAGCATTTTACAATGCTGATCGACCTGGTCTGAGATGGTCTCCAGATTACAACCCCATGGTATGTATGATACTCGGGGATAATGTTAAAGTTAGGCCTCTCCTCGATTATGACAGGCGCGTTCACCATGATGATAACTACGTTAAGCCTCTGATAGAACTCAAAAGCTGCACTGGCGCTGGATACATTGTTGATCAATCATCCGCAATTGATGGTAGGATAATAGTGCATTCTAGAGAGCAGAGACTCTACCATACTGTTAGGCTCACCATGGTTGCTCGTTGCACCTGTAGCAATGACGAAAATGAGATGATAGAAAACTCAATATATAAACAGATAAAAGATATTGGGGATAAAAATACATACATTGCTGTACCCTGTAGTTATGAGTGAAAGTAGTAACTGTTTAAAACCTTAACGGATGGAAAAACAATATGCGTATGTTAAAAAGTATTATGGTGTTTTTTTTCAGCTCTATACCTTTAATACCTTTTTCTTATGGGCAGGGTGAGCCGACAACATTTGATGAGATAGGTCGTCAGTTACAAAAACAGGCTTGCTCTGCGGGAGAAAATAGGTTTAATAAGCTTGCATTTGGTGTAACTAATGAAAGCAATAGTATTATTAAAGGTTTGATAAAAGAAAATGGCAAATTTCAAGCACAGGAAGAGTCTGTGCATCAAGGTGAAACAGCTATTGACCTCACTGTTTTTGTATGTGATAGAAAAATGAGTTATTGCGCATTAGATTATTCTCATAATACACAAGTAATTAAGAGAATGAATAAAAAACATATAAAAGAACCCCCTACTGATGCCTCTGTAAAAGTTGAAAGAATATCTGATGATAGTTTAGAAAACTCACATGATCGTTATGACATAATGAAAACGTGTCCAAAATATGACGACTTGGAAATCTCACCCGAGGGTTATGAGATCATCACTAAAATAACTGAAAGTATGGTTGCTCATACTAATAAGGAATATATGAGAATGTCGTTTTCGTTTTATAATGATGACTCCACCAGTAAGAGTGCTTTAAACTGGCATATAGATTGCTGTAAACATACTGCAAACAACCCTGATTTCGTTGCTTTTGCTGTACTAGATATAACTCGACCTATTGACCCAAGTGCAAAACCACCCTCGAAACTCAGGTTAGGATTTATTAATGAAAAGTATGAAGTATTGTACCATGGTGGTCGATCTGAACTGGAAGAAGAGCCAACGTACCAGGTCATGGGATATAGGGACTACTCTGCGGCGTCTATTCTCACTTTATTACGTATGCGCTCCAAACGGGACGCCACACTATTTACCATTGGGTATCCCAATCCGGATAACCGAGTTACACGTCTGGCAGAGCTCAAAAACTGCACAGGTACTGGATATATTATTGACCAATCGATGACAAGAGAAGACGGTACAAAAATAGTACATTCCCGAGATGTTAGACCATACGATGCTGTTAGAGTATCAATGATTATTCGCTGTTACTGTAGCGACGATGAAAATGAGATGATGAAAGACTCATATTATAGAGAGATAAAAGCTATTGGAGATAAAGATATGTATCTTTCCGCACTCAGTAGAGGTGATTGCAAGAAAAGAGCGGCTTCAGATTTAGAGAAGCTCGCAATACCTTCATCTGGGCCAGGGACCCATAAGAAATATAAAAGAAGCAGCTCTATACCTATTGCCATTGAAGGTGCTGGTATATAGCCATGTTTGAAAATAAAGGGTTTCAAATTTTATAAACTTAGTGTTAAGTGCCCTGATACGCTTCGTAATGACATACAAAATGAAAGCGGTTCAATAATGGCGTCTAAAGTTCTTGGTTGCTATGATGTCGTAAGACATCAAAAGCGTAATTGCATTGTCATAGTATGTTTTGTGTGATATTTTGCTCAGAATCCTTAATGCGGCATGCAACGCTTAACCAATAAACTATGCGCCACTATTTGGGATGTTAAGATGCTACCTATTGTGTCATCAATACCTGTTGCTATTGCCGTAAGAAAATAGTGCTTATTTAAAATATTAGCAAAGAGAAAAACACTATGCGTAAGTTCATTAGTATGATTTCTTTTTTACTTAATTCTATATATTTCATGCCTTTTTCTTATGGGCAGGACGAGCCGACAACATTTGATGAGATAGGTCATCAGTTACAAAAACAGGCTTGCTCTGCGGGAGGACATAGGTTTAATGAGCTTGCATTTGGTGTAACTGATGAAAGCAATAGTATTATTAAAGGTTTGATAAAAGAACATGGCACATTACAAGCACAGGAAGGTTCTGTGCATAAAGGTGAAGTAGCTATTTTCTCCACTGTTTTTGTATGTGATGGAAAGATTAGTTATTGCTGTTTAGATTCTTCTCATGGCACGCAAGTAATTAAGAGAGCTAATAAAGGCCATATAGGAGATCTCCTTCCTAATCCCTGTGTAAACGTTAAAAGAATAGCTGATGACAGTTTAGAAAGCTCACATGGTCGCTATGACATAATTAAATCACGTACGACATATAACGTTTTCGAAATGTCTCCAGAGGTTTATGAAATCATCACTAAAATAACTGAAAACATGGTTGCTCATACGAATAAGAAATATATGAAAATGTGGTTTTCGTTTTTTAATGATTATTCCGAGAGTAGACACGCTTTAAGTTGGCATATGGATGCAAGCACGCATACTGTAGAAGACCCTGAATTTATTGCTCTTGCTGTACTAGATGTGACGCTACCTACTGACACAACCGCAACAACACCCTCGAAACTAAAGTTAGGATCTATTAATGAAAAGTATGAAGCTTTGTACTGTAGTAATCGACCTCAAATGAGAGAACCTCCACAGTACGGCGTGCCCATTATGGAATGGGTCTATATTCATAAGTATGATGATACTCCTTTCTGCAGTATCGTTACTCCTGATACTGATTGCTTCGTTCAACCTCTGATAGAGCTCAAAAACTGCACTGGTACTGGATATATTATTGACCAATCGATGCCAAGAGAAGACGGTACAAAAATAGTACACTCCCGAGATGTTAGGCCGTACAATGCTGATAGAGTATCAATGATTATTCGCTGTTACTGTCGCGATGATGCAGATGAGATGATGGGGGACCCAGAGTATAGAGAGATAAAAAAATTTTGGGATGAAAATATGTACATTTCCGTACCCAGTAGAGAGGAGTGCAAGAAAATAGCGGCTTCAAATTTAGAGAAACTAACAATACCTTCCTCTGGACTATAGGCCCCTAGGCAATATAAAAGAAGCAGTTCTATACCTATTACCGTTGAAGGTGCTGGTATATAACCATGTTTGAAAATAAAGGGTTTCAGGGTTTATGAATTTAGTATTAAGAGCCCTGATACTCTTCGTAATGACATACAAAATGAAGGTAGTTCCATAATGATGCCGAAAGTAATTGATTATGGTGAGGTCGTAAGACATCAAAAATGTAATTACATTGTTATAGTATGTTTTTTGTGGTACTTTGCTACGCATCCTTAATGTATCGCTTAACCAATAAGCCATGCCACTATTTGGGATGTGAATATGCGACTTATTGTATTAGGGAGCATAAGATTAAGACCTCGCAATGGTCAAAACATGGGATAAGTGTGCCTGAATACTGGTGAATTGGCATGCAGGCACTGAAAAACGAATAAGAATTGGACTGCTAACCTTCGAATCGACCGCAATGTGTCTACTCACTTAAAAAGCTGGACTTAATCGCATGCCCTTAGCAATACCTGTTGCTATTTTCGCAAGAAAGTGTGCTTGTTGGAAACTTTAAAAAGAGAAAAGCGCTATGCGTAAGTTAATTTATATTATTTGTTTTTTACTTAACTCTATATATTTCATGCCTTTTTCTTATGGGCAGGATGGTCCGACAACATTTGATGAGATTGGTCATCAGTTACAAGAACAGGCATGCTCTGCGGGAGAAAATAGATTTAATAAACTTGCATTTGGTGTAACTGATGAAAGTATTAGTATGATTAAAGCTTTGATAAGAAAAAATGGAGCACTCGAAACAACTGGCGATTCTGTGCATAAAGGTGAATCAGCTATTTACTTCACTGTTTTTGTATGTAATGGAAAGATGAGTTATTGCTCATTAGATTCGTCTCATAATACACAAGTAATTAAGAGAGCTAATAAAGACTATATAGAAAATCTCCCTACTGATTCCTATGTAAAAGTTAAAAGAATAGCTGATGACAGTTTGGAAAGCTCACATGATCGCTATGACATAATTAAATCATGTGCGACATCTAACGTTTTGGCAATATCTCCAGAGGTTTATGAAATCATCACTAAAATAACTGAAAACATGGTTACTCATACGAATAAGAAATATATGAAAATGTGGTTTTCGTTTTTTAATGATGATTCCACGAATAAAGACGCTTTAAACTGGCATAGAGATTTCGATAAGTATACTGCAGAAAACGCTGAATTCCTTGCTTTTGCTGTACTAGATATAACTCGACCTATTAACACAAACGCAACACCTCCCTCGCAAATAAAGTTAGGATCTATTAAGAAAGAGTATGAAGCATTGTACCATAGTAGGCGATATCAAATGACAAAAGAGCCAGATTACGTGCCCATGCAGGAGTGTATCTCCGTTGGCTTGTGTTCTTATTATGTAACAGAGAGCCGCAATGTTGATAACTGCGTTCAACCTCTGATAGAACTCAAAAACTGCACTGGTACTGGATATATTATTGACCAATCGATGACAAGAGAAGACGGTACAAAAATAGTACATTCCCGAGATGCTAGACCGTACAATGCTGTTAGAGTATCAATGATTATTCGCTGTTACTGTAGCGATGATGCAAATGAGATGATGAAAAACTCAGAGTATAAAAAGATAAAAGATATCGGGGATAAAAACATGTACATTTCCGCACCCAGTAAAGGTGAGTGCAAGAAAAGATCGGTTTCCAATTTAGAGGAGTTAACAATACCTTCATCTGGACCAGTGGCCCCTAAGAAATATAAAAGAAGCAGTTCTATACCTATTACCATTGAAGGTGCTGGTATATAACCATGTTTGAAAATAAAGGGTTTCAGGGTTTATGAATTTGGTGTGAAGAGCCCTGATACTCTTCGTAATGACATACAACATGAAGGTGGTTTCATAATGGTTCCGAAAGTAATTGATTATGGTGAGGTTGTAAGACATCAGAAACGTAATTACATTGTATAGTATGTTTTTGTGATACTTTGCTCGAATCTTTAAAGCAGCGCTTAACCAAATAAACCATGCTTTACTATTTGGGATGTTAAGACACTACTTATTGTATTATAAAGGCCTACTGCTCTTTCCACCAAGAAATAGTAATTATTTAAACTCATAGAAAATGGAAAATACTATGCCTGCATTAAAAAACATTATTATCCTTTTATCTAGCTATATACACTTCATACCTTTTTCTTATGGGCAGGGTAGTCCGACAACGTTTGATGAGATAGGCAACCAGTTACAAATCTCTGCTCATTCTGCGGGAGAAGGTAGATTTAATTATCTTGCATTTGGTGTGACAGAGGAGCGTGTTACTATTATTAAAGATTGGATAAAAGAAAATGGTGTACGCCAAAAAGATAAGATATGCTTGCATGAAAATGAAACAGCTATTGGCTTAACTATTTTTGTATGCAATGGGGAGATGACATATTGCAGAGTAGGGGGTTGTCGTCGTGCAACACCTAATTTGCCACAAGTAATTAAAAAAGTGGATGAAGATCATAGAAAAGAGTTTTTAAGTTATAACTATCAAAAAGTTAAAAGAATATCAGACAGTAGTAGCTCAAAAAACTCGCATGGTCGCTATGACATAATGGAACCACATCTAAAAAAGTACGGCCTGGAAATGTCTCCTGAGGGTTATGAAATAATTACTAAAATAGCTGAAAACATGAGTAAGCATACGAATAAGAAATATATGAAAATATGGCTTACGCTTTATAATGATGATTCCGAGTCTAATGGCGCTATAAACTGGCATAGAGATTGCTTGAATAGTTCGGAAAAAAACCCTGCTTTTCTAGCTTTTGCTGTACTAGATGTGACTCGACCTAATGACATAAGTGCAGTACCACATTCAAAAATAAGGCTAGGACTTATTCTTGAAAAGTATGAAACACGTTACGATAGATCTCAAACTTTGATGATGCTGACAAAATCCCCAGATTATCATCCTATGGCGTATGTATCACCCATACCTTGGGCTAACAAATACTATCTCTATACAGGTCCTGAGGATAACTGTGTTAAACCTCTGATAGAGCTCAACAACTGCACAGGCTCTGGATATATTGTTGACCAGTCGATGACAAGGACAGATAATACAAAAATAGTACATTCCAGAGATGCTAGACCGTACAATGTTATTAGATTATCAATGATTCTACGCTGTTTCTGTAGCGATGATGAAAATGAGATGATGAAAGATCCAGAGTATAAAGAGATAAAAGATACTTGGGATAAAAATAGATACATTTCTGTACCCAGTAGCGGTGAGTGCAAGAAAAGATCGGCTTCAAATTTAGAGGAGCTAACAATACCTTCGCCGGGACCAGGGGACCAGGGGACCAGGGGACCAGGGGACCATAATAAATATAAAAGAAGCAGCTCTGCACCCATTACCATTGTAGGTGCGGATATATAACCATGCTTTGAAAATAAAGGGTTTCAGGTTTTCATCACGCACTTAGGATCTATAGCCATTCCTCTTGAAGAGTGAGGTTGTTGACCTTTCTTTCCAAAGTACCTCTGCCCCCAGGATCATCGGGGCAACTTGCTGGTCGCCTACTCATACGTTCAATGGTGAAGTGTGTAGCTCAAATCCCTTCAGTTCTTATTTTTATCGGTCAAATCTTAATCTCCCAGTGTACGGCATTTTCTTTTAACTGGCCTGATCGCATCTATTGGGTCACGTCACTTTGTTTATTGAGTAAAAATGTATAATGACACCAAGCCGGATACTCATCTTAAATATTGAGTACAAGGAACGCATGCTTGACTTAACTAATCATGGGTACTTTTTATATGCCATTTACCCTGTAGCCTTTGGTACGTTTGCCGATAAAATACCAATAACATAAATAAAGGCCGGTGCTGTCGACTTAAATATATTTTTATGTATACACGTGATCACGTCTCAACAATTGGTGATGCCATCAGCTAGCTGAGAGTTTGCATCCATAATTATTGAAACCATGTCAAAAAAACATATGGTCCTATTGCATGCTACTTGTACAAGCTTGTAATGTTAAATTAAAAGCATAGCACAGCCTTAATGCTGATCAGGCTTGCTATTAGTAAACAAATCGTTGTTTCTCAGAATAAAGCGGAGAGATCACACACATCAATAACATCCGAGAGTAGTTTGTTTTTTACGCATTTATCAATAAAAAACTAACGCTATAAAAAACAGTCATAAAACAAACATGTTAGGGGCTAAAAAAACACCATAATTACTGGCTTAATCTATAATGGACACCATATATGAACAATATCAGAATTGGGCTACATCCAGGTTTTTTATCCTGCCCCCTCATTAACAATACCATCTTATCAGGGCGCGTTAAAAGAATGCCTGCGGTAAATTATATGACGCAAATGGCAGTAGGAAGCAAGGCATTCTATAAAGATTTATATAACCGTAACATTCAGATCATTCAGACTCCATTAGATACTCATCATAGCCAGACAGTAGCTCATCTTCTCCAGCAACGAGAATTACTGGATTACCAGTTGCAGAAGACGGTAGCCTTGGCAAACTATATACAGGCCATCATGGCATTTTCTCAGCACTTACCAGTATTACAAGAGCAACTACAATATCAGAAACAATATTCTGCTCCGTCTAATTTTGACTTACTCTACAAAGTATCTTCTGGCTCTCAGCCAATATCATTGTATCAAAATTTTGAAGCTTTACCTAGGAATGTTGCTAGCGAGTTACCAAGCCATTTAAATCAGTTATCACAGTCGTTATCATCAGCGACTCCAAAATTTCAACCTTTGTTGCCTTTCACTAATAGGCATGAAAAACACTTACAACATGACTTGATGTTAAACGGACAGTATTTAGCCTTTAATGGTTATCCTCCGCCTAGAGTAAGTGAAACACCCCCTATAGCATACCCTTTAACCGATATAACCAGGATGGCCGCTACTAATAGAGGAGGAAATTTAAACTTCTCCGCTTATACACCTGATCAGTTGGCGGACAAAAAAGCAGGGTCAGGATTCTATTTTGTACCTCTTAATAACCATATAACTTTCTGTGACAACCCTGTTTCGAGAAGTGATAATGAGCAATGTTTCCTAAATTATTACCACAGCTTTCAGCATCCTCAACCACTAAACATAAATTCATTACAGGGGAGATCTCAAAACAACCTTAGACCAAAACAGAAATCATCATCAAAAAATCTGTACTCAAGTATTCAGCACCCCCATATTAACAGTATGGCGAATGGACTTCACTCAAACCCCAAAACAAATAGCATTAATACTACTAAAGACGTAGAAAAACACTTTGTTAGTAAAACTCACAAAGAGAATCATTCGTCACATCAAGAAAATAAAATAAAATATAAAAAACATGATATAAAGAAGTCACTTAAACTAACCCCCCCTATTAGTGATGAGCAAATAGAAGACCCACGATTAAAACTAATAGCCACAGAAAGTATTGATAAACAAAAACAAACACCATCATTTATTACTCAAAATGTACATACAGGTGATCATACCACTATAAATGGATACGCTGCAGACACTTATCTTCGAGATAATGCATCCCAGAATAATGTCGTGAAGGAGCAGGCAAAAAAACAAACACCTGATCAGAAGAAAATTCATATAAAGCAGGCTGGCATGGGGAAATCCAAGAAAACAAATAGTGATCAGAACGAAACTAAAAATAATGATGAGAAAGGGAAAGTAGCGAAGGCATTGCTTAAGAACGATGAAATCACAAATAACATATTTAAGGAAAATACTGAGAAGGAGAAGATTGAGAAAGCGCATCCTGAAAAAGATAAAACCGAGAAAGATAAGGCTGCACAAGCGCTGACCGAGAAAACTCAGATCCATAAAAATAAGACCTCGAAGGTAGAAAAGAAGGAGGAGAAGATTGAGAAACAAACGATTAAGATGAAAGAAGTTGAAACGGAAAAGCCTGTGAGTGCACAGGTTACGCATGAAAAAGATAAACCCAAGCAGGCCGCGAAAGAAATAACTGAGAAAGATAACGCCGGAAAGGTAGAGAAAAAAAAAGCCTCAAATGAAGCGAAAGAAAAAATAGAGAAAGATAACGCCGAGAAACTAGAGACAGAAAAAGATGCGAAGGAAGCGAAAGGAAAAACCGAGAAAGATGAAGCCGAGAAGGTAGAGACAGAAAAAGCTGCGGAGGTAGAGAAAGAAAAAATCGAGGAAGATAAATCCGAGAAGGTAGAGACAGAAAAAGCTGCGGAGATAGAGAAAGAAAAAATCGAGAAAGATAAAGCCGAGAAGGTAGAGACAGAAAAAGCTGCGGAAGTAGAGGCAGAAAAAGCTGCGAAGGTAGAGACAGAAAAAGCTGCGAAGAAAGAGAAAGAAAAAATCGAGAAGGCAGGAAAAGCGAAGGCGAAGGTTGCGCATAAGAAAGCTCTAGGTCTTGATCATATTGATCTTTTTAAAAACAAAAAACACCAGATTCTCAACTTAAAACGCGAAATACAGCATCTTACTGCACAGATGCAAGCTAAAGGCCTAAACTGTACTGGAATGGATACTGATGCAAGCAGCAAGAATGAATATGACATAATACAAAACCTGGAGAGCATCAAACTTCGCGCCCAAGCTGCTTTATACAGTGATACTGCGCCAAAAAATATTATTGACGAAAAAACAAAGACAAAAACTGATATCCAAGAAACCCATAACCTAGCTATCCCAAAGATGGAGCAGGTAAAAGAACCAGAAGCAAAAATTCAGCAAAATGCGGAGGTGGAAAACACAGATAGTGATCTCTCTACAAAAGAGAGAATTCAGAAAAATTATATTCAAGGGATTAAGAAGTGGGAACAACTGCTCGAAAAATTTTCGATAAAAGAATTAATTGACAAGGATATTATATCTACAGATTTGAGAAATATTAACACAGACGGGGCCTCTTTTTTAGATAAATATATAGCTGGCAATCATAAAACTAAAGAATTAAACGCATTCCTTAAATATTGTGCACCTGCAGAAGCTCGTGTGATAGATCAAATGAAACGTGATACTAAGAACATAGAAAAAATAGCTCAGGATAATGACTATGCATATGCCTTGACTGGTTATCATAAGATTATTGATTTTATGGCTAAAGAAATACTTTGGGCTAAAGACAGAAAGCACACACCTGGTAATCAGCCAATAACATTATCGGAAGATTCTCAGAGTGATCAAAACCATATATTTCCAGGCTATAAAGTTACAAGCGAGTTAATTCAGGAGAAAGACACCAGAACTGATATTGAGAGAAATAAAGAGGTGGAAAAGGTAGAGACTATGCTTAGATATATAATGAATTTAGTACAGCCAAGCTTAGGTAAATGTGCACTCCAAACGGCATCAACTTTTCAAGATGTTATAGCGTATATTGGGTTGACCAAGTTACAAGGTGAAGAGTCTGCTTCAAATAGTGCAGATTTAAGACTTGGATTGAATTCAGCATTTACTGTATTGAAACGAGAAATTCTTAAAGAGTGTATCTATAATAGTTTGATGGGTGAAGAAGGTGCAGATGAAAAAGATGCATTAAATGAAGCTGTTCTTATTGAATGGTGTCTGTTAAATACATATAGCAAAGAACTTGGTCTGGTAGGATATAGTAACCTAGAGGACGGAGAAAATACGGACAATATGATAACTAAACAACTAGAACAAAAAATAATAACTGCATTTAACAATAGAATAGCAGAACAACCATTATTACAAATATTCATGGACTCAGGTAATGATACACTAACGTCAGGCCTTACTACCAAACTTACGCATATTGGTTATCACGAGTCTGGATTGATAGCGAACATATATAATGATGAAATTAATACTGATGAACTAACTAAATACTTAGGAAATGTTTTCGATGATGATGGTACTATTTCACCATCTGCTATGTGTTATATTTTGCAAAAACATGGCATTCTTAAATTAAATGTAGATAATAATAAAGTGAGCAAAGAAGATATCAATAAAGAAAAGTTAATATCTTGGGATGTGTTAAACAAAAAAGCACAAGTACATGCTTTAATACAGGCCTCAGATAAAAAGCAAGCAGACATAAGAAATGAACGACTACAGAAAACAAATATCCCAATAGAGAAGCTCAATGGAAAACAATTAGCTAGCATTAAGGATACATTAGTCATTGAGCTTTCTTGTGCCGATACAGTCCTAGGCCAGAAAAATGGTCCAGTCTCAGCCATAGAATTCCCAGCGGGTGAAGAGGATATGGTTGTTATTCTTAGTGATAACGAGAAGGACATGACAGTACTAGCAAATAGGAATGGTGATTATATTGAGCTCCGGGAAGGGGAGATGATCCAGGGCATTTCAGGTGCATACTTTTTATATACCGGTGATGGTAGCTATAAACGTTACCCTAAGGAAGACCGCCCTATACTTGTTGATGGAAAATATCTCCACATAGATGAAAAAGATGGAGAAGCACATATTGAAATTAACAACAAGCACTTCATTGCTTGCATTGATGGCAGAGTAAAAGAGCTTGTTAATGATGAATTCATTACCGGCTTTTTTAACACTACATATTATCTCAAAAACAATACTGTATCCCAAATACCTACCGTGAAACATGAGGCCTTAGCTATAAGCATTGATCGGATCAAAGGAATTGTTACTCCTTCAGGAGCCAGGGATGTATTGACAAAGTTTTTTAACTCAACCAGTGGCATAGAGCTCTTCCAATACAATGCTTGTTATATTGATAAGGCAAAAACACTTGATTTTATTACTTGTTATAAAAAAGCAATCAAGCTTGAAAAGAAAGAAGAAAAAGAAATTAAGACAGAACAGCTTAAGAAAAAAAATGACAGGCTACTTGCTATCGATAAAATAAAAGATTTCGTTGCTAGTCTCGATAATAACGACCCTAAGCTAAATGAAAAGTGTAGATGTGCTATTCAGTTATTAGGCCGTGTACGGGAGCGTAGCTTGGTTAAACAGCGGAAGATAGCTTATTGCGGCGGGTTTGCTATTCTGCAAGAAGCGTGGGGAGCAAATCCACTAAAAATGGTTGGTATCGCGATAGATTTATTGAATAAAGGCAAGGCCGCAGTTAATACGATGGTGGAAGGTCATGTAAAAACACTTAAACTACCTGATTCTTTCAATTGGAATGATTATACGGAATCATATGTTGACTCGTTGATGATGGCACCCCTGTACTACCTAGGAGAATCTAGTTCTACCCATTTCGAAGATGCAATGAACGCTACATTCCTAGGGGTTCCTGTTAAAGTATCTACTTACTTAAAGTCTACAGAACATAATCTAGACGAAGAAAAAAGGCAGGAAAGATTTTTACAAGACTTAGTTCTTGCTTCAAGTGGAAAGGGGTCTATATGTGCTACTGCGCGTGGCACCTTCAGTGCCTTTTTAGCGAAGCTACCAACCGATTTTAAGCGAAAAAACATGTCAGAACCTATAAATATTGATACGGGATTAGACACCTTTAACTCTACAAACACGATTGGCCATGCTGTCGTTATCGACAAACTTAGCGTTGGTGATGGAGAAAACAACAAGTTTGTAGAACTCAAACTGCATACATGGGGCTCTATGCACCACATTAAAATGAGAGTTGACACCTTTTTTAAAAACTTTAAACCCTTCGAATTTTTTATTGCAAACATGGCCGATGATAAGGAGCTAGAGTTTTTTAAAACCCATGAGGATCCTACTCTCTCCTACACAGGTAAATCCAGCAAAATTGGTGTAGTTAAATTATTGAATGGCCAGGAATATCACCTTAATGCTGGTGAGAAAGTACTGATTGACAAGATAATATACTCGTATGAAGGTGGCAAAAAGTGGGACATACACCCAGCACCCAGATGAAAAATATTGTTCCACCGACTCAACCGAGAGTAAACATACATAATATTAAAATGCCCGACACTCATGGGATTGCCGAAGGTTGTAAGCCATCATCGCACGACTAATAAAACCGGTTGTCATGCTCTTATCGGTTGCCCACCAAATGATACGGCGCAAGTAAAGGTCCTCCAGCCCTCGGCGGTCTTTTAATGCTATATCAGCGATCCAGATTTGATCTTTCCCTACAGGGTTAAAGTTTTGATCTCAAATCAAGGCCACCTCCTCTTCTTTAAACTCTTTGGTGTACTGCTTGTAACTGCATTTATGTCCTGTAATGAGACATTTGCACGATTGTTCTTTTGCCCGCTATCTAATAAAAACGTACTCAAACAATCATTTGTAAGCATAAAACATCTCTTTCCTCGAGTTTTTGTCCCACCAACGAACAAAACTACGGCTTGTGCACGTGTCTAATAATATTAATTTGATTTTAGCAAGTATACTCATGAGGTTGTCTAAATTCAAAACAAGCAGGAATGTAATTGCTGACAATGGCATGAAGCTATAAACTGTGTCAATTCAATGTGCTTATATGACCACTACCACTGAGATGTATAAAGTTGTTGGCTGCTCGCCACACACATTTTTTAATAGTAACGAGAGTATACAAAGATAAAAATATTCACTATCTATTTTCACCAGACACTTCGCGATCACACGATACAAGACGTAGTACGATTAGTAGTCAGTGATTGGGTTATAGCTATCAGCAACCCCCACATATTCAATGGAAGCAGGCAAAGTATTCAAGCAAGATATCTTAATGTCTGACCGGACTTCCTCAAAAATTGATAAATACCGTTTTGGATTTGTTGTTTTTGTCAGATGTAGGCCTGTTTCAGCTGGGCAACAACCTTAATAAATATGAGAGCAAGGAAAAAATAATTGTGGAACCCGTAATTTATGTCCAAGCCACAAAAGGCAGTTTTAATCATCAAGCAATAAAGCGTCTCAGCAAGCACAAAGGAAAATCCTGGACTAACTTTCAGTTTAGTGGCACACCCTTGAATACATTAAAAGACGCTTGGAAACATGGAGCTCAAGCTTTCGTTGCGCTACGCAATGATCTTGTGCCGGGTAACCTGGTGCACGCGACAGTTGAAGCCATGAAAGAATATAAAGTTATCCATGTCACTGCAGGTATAATCCATCCTATTGAGATGTGTTTGCTCAGAACCAGACAGGCTGTGGAACAACAATTACCATTACAAATGATAACGTCACACCCTGCGGCTCTAGCCCAGGTTGGCAAATGGAAAGCAGGGAAAAAATATAAAGAAGTGGAAGAAGCACTAGGAACAGCAGAAGCTGCCAAACTCCTCTCTAAAGGAAAGTATTCAAGCTCTGCCGGAGCAATAGGCTCCTGCACGTTAGCTGAGCTTTACGATAACCTTGTTGTGATTGAGACCGGAATCCAAGATTGTGAAAACAATAAAACTCTGTTTGGTTGTTTGCAAGTAGAAAAAAGAGATGCGACGGTGAGCGGTGACCAAGTACTGGCAGAGCTAAAGCAGGTTATTGAAAAGGCAACAGCCTTGGCCCATAACAGCGGTCTTTTTTAATTTAGCTATTATTATACCCTTGATCATTTAAAATATATGATTTTGAAATCGTTTTCCTGCACTCTCTACTCATGCCAAAAATCAACTCACCCCCACAACAAAACACAGAGTTGAAGTGTCACTCGATAAGAAAGTACATGATGCCCGAGAGAGTGCGACATTGCAGGTGATGGCGCTGCAAGGTTGGTCTTCATCATATTGCTTAAGCTTTAATAAACACAGTGAACCCAGCATAAACACCACCTGCATGTTATGCTAGCCGAATAAACTGGTCACTTTAATAAGATACAGTACACAAAGAGTTTAAAGAACAGGCGGTGACGTTGATTAAAGATCAAAACTACTCAGTAGCTGAGACTCAAATTGCATAACGTGCACGGTAATGATAAAGCGTAAAAATAGCGATGCTGTTGCAGCTAATTTATTGAATAAAAATTTAACCCTGTAAGGCAAGATCAAGTTCGGGTCGGTGATATAACGTCTTTAAAGACCACCTGGGACTTGGTGTACCTTGCAGTGGTTCTAGCGTCGCATCATTGGCTGGATAATAGATAATCACATGACAACCGTCTTGATTAGCCGTGCGATGATGATAGTTTACAACCTTTGGCGTCGACCTGAAAGACTGGCGCTTCACATCGATAGAGACTCTCACACTCGTAAGCCCTCTCATGAGTTTTTATAGGGCTATGACATACAACGTGTCTCGGGGGGGCTATTTGCGCTCTCGGGGATAATGCCTCCGTCGAACGCTTATTCAGTAACTGAAAGTATGACTGGATCTTCACGGCTCACCACGCTGCGAGCATCTGCCGAATGGTGCTATAGCTGACATTAGCATTACAATCTAGACCGGTTGCACTCATCGAATTTTATCGAATCTCATCGAATAATGATTTATCTCCGGTTCGGTACGATAACTCAGCAAGTTAATGTGTCCGGTTTTTCTGACCAGAGCAGGTCTCACGCAGGGCTTTGCCTGGCTTTATAGTCCAACACAGTTAATAATTAATGCCATGTCACGCAAACTACTATTCACTTTGACTCTATCTATACTGGTTCACATAGCTTCGGCTGTTTATTTCAATCAGCAAGAAAATCCAACCATGGTAATAAATACTGGTAGCATTCAAACGCCTGTCAGGCTGACTATCTCAACTGTATCTGACTTAGCAGGAGTGCCTCAGCCACAAGTGGGTCCAGAGCCTTTACCAAAATATCTATTGGTACCGTCAGCTGAAAAATCATATCAAAAACCCTATATTGATACTGAACTCACTGTCAAACGACCGAAGTCAAATCATAAAAAACAAATCAAAAAGGAAAAAACACCTATAAAAAAAACATTCGTAAGGCAGTCTAATTCCGTTGTCGAAGAACCCATACAAAAAAAAGCTATACAAGAAAAAGCTATACAAGAAAAAGCTATACAAGAAAAAGCTATACAGGCTCAGCCTAAGAATATACAGAGAATTAACACCTCCCCAGAAGAACATATAGAGGATGTATTTAGCCGTAGCTCCATGTTAATCACTTCTCCGAGTATTGTAAGGATGATTCAACCGAAGTACCCCAAGTATTGCAGACATAAACACATTGAAGGTACTACTCACTTGGAGATAGAGATCGACGAAACAGGAAAGATAACCATCGTAACCATTCTGAAATCATCAGGTTTTGAGCAACTAGACCGGTCAGCTCTAGCCGCTGTAAAACAGTGGATATTTAAGCCCGCACAACACCATAATACATGCATTAAATCAACGGTGCGTCAGCCTGTATCATTTCAGATTAAGCCAGTATCAGAGCTAGGGTCGACATAAGACCTTACACCAAAAAACTGGAGATAGTGCGTGATCGGCGGCGTGAACGAAAAACGTAGCACCTATACCCGTTAACATCGAAGGTGCGTGAGGAGGCAACGTTCGGCCTTGAAATTTGGCTGCCGCCGTTTAACTAGCGTGAATTTCTACCCTATGCTGAGAGATTTACTCAAATCCACAAATTCATGATCCGGAGTGCCTTTATATTTCGCATCATTGTCAGAAAAATTGCATTCAATCATGTAGTGACACCCATCCAGAACCCATCTCAAAAACTCTGCTGCCGATATTTGGGCTTTATCAGGTAGGATGCCATCCTCATACAACTCACGCAAAAAATCACCTATGAGCAATAAATAAATATTCCTGCAGCCTATCTTTGTACTTACCTTTGAGAAAGGCCGAGCGCTTGGTGCAGTAATGTATCATCTCGCTGGGTCATTTTTGTTGAAGTATTAAAAAACTAACTTTTAAACCTGAATTCGGACAAGAAACAACTGAACTGTTACGACATAAAAGCTATCTATCCTCTAAAGCCATACAGCGAGCAGATATTGTAAGTTGTTAACCACCAAAACCTAACTATACCTTAGCGATAAAAAACATGTTGATATAAAAAATTACCTGAACAAAGAAATGTAGTCCAGTTAAACACGATCAAGTGTGGTGTGATATGTGACCTATTTTTGGGTAGGAGTTCAATTGCATTATTTAACTACGTTTTTGGATTTGTATGGTCGGACAATCATAGAGCTTGCTTTGCCAGGTTCACCTGATAGTGAACCGACTAAACAGGCGCTCTCCAATACTTACAAAAAATCTCATGGCCGACCACTGGGAATAATATGTCATTCCGATCAATAACGTTGCCATTATATCAGTGTGCCCTGCAGCCAATTACTTTGGAAATATCAAATAAAGTACTGTATTCGAGGACATCATCGTGATAATGCGCCAATGGAACGTCTTTTAGACATTTAAATACCGAAAACATGCCTAAACAGGGATATAAAAATGATGCGGTAGCAACTGACTTGTGCTAGGAATTACATTTATAAAAATCACAATTAGGCACGACCTCACAATTATGACTGAAGCTATCACCGGATGGAAAAGAAAAATATTTCTATAAAATCTCTAAACAAGTGACCAAAAAATATTGGCCTCTACCGGAATGGGTGGACATTGCCTTTGAATCAGGTAAACTAAGAAGTGTGCCATCAGTAACAGGATGCGCAAAAGGAGTTTTACGATCCATTTTATCATGCATGGGTGTAAGGAAGGAGGGTTCCATGAACCATAATAAATATAAGACTTTACAAGACCTTGTAGACAGCTATATCCAATCAGGCTTATCCGCAAAGGAATATGTGGAGTGCTGCGTGGATGTGGGAGACATCAGCGCTGCAGAAGCTCTGAAGTTATTGTCAGTCCTCAGAGATACTCAATCCGTCACATTCAAACTGACAGAAGTAAATAACGATACATTTCCCGGATTGAAAATGTCATTAATGAGAAAATGCGATAACGGTACAATCTCTGATTCTCCGCTGTTCAAAATTGCGATTAATGAGAGCCTTAATCCTGACAGAGAGGAAGTAATTGACATACTACAGAAATTTGCCAGGGAGATAGCTATTCTTGCCACACAAGATGAACTTGCCTCGTCAGAAACTGTAGGCACTTTAGACGACTTACAGGAAGAGTGGTTCCATCATCCTAATATTATGCCTGCTAGGAGCACCCGTCATTAGGTCTTGATTTAGGCAAGTCCAAATACTTGGGTGGTATCTCCGCAAGAAGAGCTAACGTTGGATGTAGCTCTTCACATTTCAGCCTAGGTTTACGAGAGAATCACCCAACTCCACTCAACGAATAGCAAGTCTTCGATCAGCTCCTAGCTGGACTAGTATTAGATGCACTGATCAGAGAGAAAGAGTGATCATCGACAGATGATCACTCTTTGCTACCTTACTGACCGACTTCTGAAGCAATACATTCTTTCCGGTCTTTCCCAGTACGCTTGAGGTAGCTAGAAAAATCCGAAGGAACTCTACCCGTGGTGGCACCTTCCCAGTTGACCAACTCCCCATTTTCTGTCTCATAACTAAACATAAAGCGCTGCCGTGGCTTGTGTTTACGAGTAGGTGTATTGCTAACAATAGACTCAAAGTCCTCCAGCTTTACTCCTATATCTTTCATTTGACTCATAATGGCTTCGATAGCTTCTCGCTTACGATGGCGCTCTTCTTCCGCCTCCATCTGAATCAGTAACTTTTCCTCGTAAATGCTTTCGATTCTATTCATTACACGCTGCAAGTCCTCTGAATGCATATCCTGAAACAACTTGCGTAACTGAACCTTGGATTTGAGAACGTCAATAGCTTCATCAAAAATATTCATTTTTTATTAACCGGCTGATAAATAAAATAGAAGGAGTTATATTATAAAATAATAATCTACCAGTGGCGGAGTCATCTGTAAACTGATATTAACAAATAACGTATTAATTATTTTTTATCATCTCCTAAATACCTGCTAGACCTAGCACATCTAATTACATCTACACCCAAGCGCATTCAATATGAAAACGCGGATTTCAGTCATAAGTGCGCCATATTGAAAAAGTTGAGCCAGAGGGTACACTCACGGTTCGACCAAAAACCAATGTGAGACCACTTATGAATAAGCGTTATACCCACCTGACTCAAGAAGAAAGATACCAGATTTGGTCAGAGAAAAAAGCAGGAGTTTCAAATGAAATTATCGCCCAAGACTTAAGGCGTGATTTGAGTACCGTTAAAAGAGAGTTGGCTAGAAATACAGGGGCTAGAGGTTATCGCCCGAAGCAAGCACATAATTTTGCGCAGGAACGTCATCAACAGAAACCAAAAGCGACCAAGATGGTAGCTGAACTGAAAGATAAAATTACTGACAGACTAAGTAAGCAGTGGAGCCCTGAGCAAATACAAGGACGCCTTAAACGAGATAATCAACCTTCTGTATGTCCCTCTACGATTTACCAGTTTATTCGAGAGGACAAAGCTGGGGGTGGTTGCTTGTATCAACATCTTCGGCACAAGAAGTATAAGCAAAGAACAAGAAAGCCCGATGCACGAGGCCAGATCCGAAACCGTGTTAGCATTGATGATCGACCTGGAATTGTGGATCAAAAAATACGTTTAGGCGATTGGGAAGCAGACACTGTAATTGGCAAAAGACACAAGGGTGTACTGGTTACATTAACGGAAAGAGTGAGTAAATTAAATTTGGTAAAACGTGTTCCTTCAAAGCACGCTGACGTGGTGACGAAAGCAATTATAACGATGCTCAAGCCTTACCAATCAGACTTACTCACGATCACATTTGATAACGGAAAGGAGTTCGCCTTTCATGAAAAAATCAAGAAAAAGCTTAACGTAGATACCTATTTTGCTCACCCTTACTCCTCGTGGGAACGAGGTTTGAATGAAAATCATAATGGTTTGATAAGACAATATTTGCCCAAAAGCCAATCTTTGGATAATGTCACTGACAAAGAAATTTTAGATATACAAAACCGACTAAACCAAAGACCAAGAAAACTGTTAGACTTTAAAACACCTGATGAGATTTATAGTGAAATGGCGTTAGCTGCATAAATTTTAAGGGGCACTTATGACTAAAATCCGCGAAATTTAAAAGTCTCAAAATTGCAGTTAATCCTGCTTATCCACAAAACGCAAGCGGTTGGCAAAGTCTCATTGAAGCAATTATTTGTTTTTTTATCGACATTTCTCAGCATTTACCAGGCAGTCATTATTCTGACATATCCCTTCATCACTACCCATAGTCACTCAATTGACTTCATGCTTGAACTGTAAGGAGAAAGGCTATATAGCTTTATTTTCAATTTTCTGACGACCAGGACGACTCTTTAGACCACTGGCTAGCACCAGAAAGAACCACATGAATGACATACATTTACGCATAAGTACTCTAACCTTTTTTGGTGGGGCAATAAGATAATAGCCACACCACTCATATTACGATATTTCGCACCGTTATTTACAACTTAAAGTACTCTGCTGATAATTCGTACTGGGTCAGATTATTGATGACTTTATGCAGTTTCACAGTATTCTAAAAACTCACAAACCTCGCAAGAGCCATTCTGTAACCATCCTCGAATCAAAGATATGTTTAGAGTATGCTTCCTCTATTAATGTTTTAAGCACAAGCTCGGCCTTGCCATTTGTTTGCGGTCGTTTAACTCCCATGAATCTCTGTCCAATGCCGTGAGCTTTACTCAAAACCGCAAAATCATGATCCTGCTTGCCCATATATCCCGTACCATTGTCAGAATAACTGCATTCAATAGTGTAGGGCCATTCCTCCAAAACCTGTCTCGAAAACGCTGCTGCCAATGCTTGATTATGAGACCTTTGCACGAATCTCGCTAAATAACTGAAAATCAGGTATAATAAGCCTTGCACAATCAATGCCTTTCGGTGAAATTATGGCTTGGAAAAATCTGAAACAACGCAGTCTAGCAGATTCAATGCTGATTGATCACGATGCAGTGAAAGAACTCGACTCTGTCCATAAACTCATTGATTGGGATCGCTTAGAGCATCATCTGAAAGATATACATTCAAGTTCTCGAGGCGAAAAGGCATGGCCTCCACTGATGATGTTTAAGGCACTGCTGCTGCAAAGTTGGTATAAATTAAGCGATTCGGCCCTAGAGAAACAACTTGCTCGCGATCTTTTATTTCGTCGATTTATTGCGCTCGACATTTCAGAGTCAGTGCCGGACCACAGTACTTTTTGGCGATTTAGACAGAAGCTCGATAAGTTGTTGCTTATGGATAAGTTGCTTCAAGAAATCAATTCCCAGCTTATAGATAAAGGTCTTTATATTAAATCTGGAGGTATCAGTATTGTTGATGCTAGCGTAATTGAGGCTAAACAGTGTCGCCCAAATAAGGATAAAGACAAGCACTCAACACAGGATCCTGACGCGAAGTGGAACGTGAAAGCAGGTTCTGACGGGAAGAGTAAAAGTACCTACGGCTATAAAGCGCACATAAATGTCGATGAGGATGGGTTGATAAAATCGATCGGTTACACAGCAGGAAATATTCACGATTCAAATTGTTTCACTGAGCTATTAGATGGTGAAGAGTCGTCTGTTTATGCGGATAGTGCCTATTCCAGCAAGAAGCACAGTGAATGGCTGGATGATAGAAATATTGATAACAGAACAATAAAATGTGCTTATCGAAATAAACCATTAACAGAACATGATAAGTGCTTTAACCGTTTACATTCTGGCGTGCGCTGCACTGTGGAGCGAGTACTTGGCGTTTTGAAATTACACTACGGCATGGCGAAAGCTCGTTATCTTGGCTTAAGCCGAAACCGCACACGTTTTGAAATAATGTGTGTGGCGCACAATATTAAACTAGGTTTATCGATTCAGCAGCCAAGTTGCGTCTGAAAATCAAAAATGAAGGGTGAAATGGCTCGAATGGCGCATATTCGAACTGTAATTGTGTTTTTTAAGGCTTTATCCTCAAAAAAATACAATTTAATTAATAGTGGGGCTTATGCAGCGTTATCGTGCAAAGGTCTCATTATATCAGACAGGATGCCTGCATACAGCTCACGAGAAAAGCTTTCTATAGCGATAAATAAATGCTCACACAGCCTGTCTTTGCGCTAGCCCTTGAGCAAAGGCAAGCGCTTGGTGTCGTAATGCATCATCTCGACTGAGTAACTTTTGCTGTAACGTCTTGCTTCTGCTTTTTCTTGCGTTCAATTCAGGCTTCTACTTTTGCCAGGCGCTTCATGCCAAATTTTGCGGCCAGGAAACATCTATTAGTGGACTTTCATGGCGTAAACTCCTGCGCTCGATCGGCCCCCTTGCAAATAGTTGGCCGTGATACCCTGAACTCTCTCGCAAGCGCCACGATCGTCCAACTTGCCGTCCCACAATACTGCCAAATCTCTTTGCTTGCCTGCGGCATTAAACTGATGTCATATGCATATACATGCCTGCATCCTTTCAAAAAGTTGTAACCATCGCCACTAAATCTAACAATTTACAATTGGTAAAATGCGAGACAAACAAAACAAATAAAAAATCGGATGCTTCTTTCAATATCTATACTAACGCATGAATCTAGATACCATTCCTCACCACAAAATAGATAGTTGGCATCTGACTAATCCGTTATGTATATCTCCATGGCTTTTTTATATTGCATTAACCACCCTGTGAAATAATTATTCCTATGAAAAACTTTTGTCTTTTCTTTCCATAAGGACAGGGAACATACTCTTGAGTATTTCTTTTTTATATTAGAGTGGAACGTAGAAATCAGGTGGTTACATTGTTACTGACAAATTCTTAATGGGGATTATATGCTCACTGAAAAACATCCGCAAACCTCTAAGAGAACTAACTACGGATAACTTTTCCATAGATTAGTTTTATTTAGGTGAGATTATCCAATGTTAGCATGAGACCTTTGCACGATAACGCTGCATAAGCCCCACTATTAATTAAATCGTATTTTTTTGAGGATAAATCCTTACAAAACACGATTTCAGTTCGAATATTCACCATTCGAGCCACTTCATCTTTCATTTTCGATTTTCAGGCGCAACTTGCCTGTTGAATCGATAAACCTCGTTTAATATTGTGCTCCACGCAAATTATTTCAAAATGTGTGCGGTTTCGTCTTAAGCCAAGATAACTAGCTTTCATCATGCCATAGTGTATTTCAAAATGCCAAATACTCGCTCCACAGTGCAGCGCACACCAGAATGTAAACGGTTAAAGAACTTATCATTTTCTGTTAATAGTTTATTTCGATAAGCACGTTTTATTATGATGTTATCAATATTTCAATCATCCAGCCATTCACCGTGCTTCTTGCTGGAATAGGCACTATCCGCATCATAAACAGACGACTCTTTACCATCTAATAGCTCAGTGAAACAATTTGAATCGTGAACATTTCCTGCGGTGTAACCGATCGATTTTATCAGCCCTTCCTCATCGACATCGACATCGACATTTATGTGCGCTTTTACTTTACTACATTTTTAAATATTAACATTATTCGTGAAAACTATATAACGCTATTATGCACATCATCAATAAATTAAATAATTCCATGTGTGTATTTTATACTATGCAGTAGTTTTTTTCTGATGACTTTAGCAAATCTGCCTCTATTAATACATCATCATGTAGCCTAAAATAAACACTTCCAAATTGAGAGATAAGTTCCTTTGGGAAATCATTATCATAAATACATGATAATATTTTATCGTCACTAAATGAAGGATCGTTTTGCATACGCTCATTAATTATTAACATTAAATGCAACAGATCTAATGTTTGACATTGCCATGCGGTTTCAATATAACAACTTTCACCTAGCACACGCTCTTCCAACGACCTCATATTATTTATTATATTCGCTACAACCGAAGTCGTTCTAAACTCATCACCTAACACTGAAAAAATGCCGCTAGCAGTATATAAGGTGGTATTTCTATTAAAAACCAGTGGGTCTTTGTCCCTCGAATTATTAAGCTTTTTAAATTTATCAACTGAAGATATCATTGATAAAAATATTTCAGTTCTTCCCTCTCCTGTTTGACATGCCTCCATTGTTGATTTAGGACCTGTATTTTTTCTTGCAATCGTACTACCTTTATTTGTTTTAGTGCTGTTTCCAAATGCTCTAGCCTAAGTATATTAAAATCCACAACCGGAATAGAATATGTTTTTGTAGGGCGAAACTCATTATCACCAGAATAATTTTCAATAAATTCGGAAACCGTATCACGCTTATGTTCTGCTAAAAGCAATACTGAATCAATATTCTCATAAATGAATGCTAATTCCTCCCTCGTTTTAGGGAAGGTGCGATTAAGTCCTAGTAATGAGATAATACCTATCACTTCTCTTTAATGGTATGAACCATGAGACACCAACTCAGCTTCGCCGACAGCGAATACCAGCATAAACGCCGCCAAACCCGCAAGGAGAAGTTTCTTGAGTGGATGGATGCACTGGTTCCCTGGAAACTGATGGTGTCAGTTATCGAGCCATATTACCCCAAGCCTGGTAATGGTCGCCGACCGCATCCCCTGATGACGATGCTGCGTACACACTGTATACAGCAGTGGTACAGCTGCGATGGAAGATGCCTTGTAGACACCCAGCCATGCGTTTGTTTACTGGCCCATCACTGAATGGGATGATCCCTGATCACACCACGATCATGAACTTCCGTCACTTATTAGAGCGTCATGATTTGGCACGCAAAATCTTCACCGAAGTGAATAACTGACTGAGTGATGCTGGTGTGCTGGTCAAAGAAGGCACGCTGATGGATACCACCATTATCGCAGCTCCCAGCTCCACCAAGAACAAAGCCGGTGAGCGTGATCCAGAGATGCATCAAACCAAGAAGGGTAATCAGTGGCACTAAGGCATGAAGGCTCATATAGGTGTCGATGCTCGAACTGGGCTGACGCATAGTCTTACGACCACCGCCTCCAACGAACACGATCTGAATCAAGCTGAAAATCTACTGCATGGTGATGAGGAGTTCATTTTCGTCGACGCCTGTTATCGTGGCGCAGAAAAACGGGACGAGTTGAAAGACATAGATGTCGACTGGCATATCTCGGAACGTCCAGGAAAAGTAAGGGCTTGGAAGAAACATCCACGGATCAACAACATTATGAGCAATATAGAATACATGAAAGCCAGTGTACGATCCAAGGTTGAGCATCCGTTTCGGATCATCAAATGTCAGTTCGGATTAACCAAAGCTTGCTACCGAGGCTTAGGGAATCGCTGAACAAGTCTCATAAATGTGAGATAATACAGCCACACAAACAAGCAGTATTGTCGTATGAAACAAATCACTTTCGCATCCGCAGAATACACCCATAAAAAAGTTATCACTAACCGTGATCTCTTTCTAAATGAAATGGAAAAAAGCGTACCATGGGTACGCCTGCTCAATATTATAGAGCCTTACTATCCCAAGAAAGGCAAAGGTCGCCCACCAATGCCAATGCCAATGCCAATGGAAAGTATGTTGCGGATTTATTTCTTACAGCAATGGTACTCATTATCAGATTCTGCAGCAGAGCATGCCTTATACGATATGGACTGAATGCGTCAGTTTGCGCAACTTGATTTATTAGATGCCATACCTGATGAAACCACCATACTTAATTTCAGAAGACTAATTGAAAAGCACCAACTTAGTGCAACCATCTTTGCGGATATCAATCAATATCTTGTTGAAAAAGGCATCAAGGTATCTCAAGGCAGCATGGTAGATGCGACCATTATCCAAGCTCCTAGCTCTACTAAAAACAAAGACAAAAAACGTGACCCTGATATGCGTTCCACCCGTAAAAACAACCAATATTATTTTGGTTTTAAAATACACATAGGAACAGATATCAATAGCAACGCCATACACAGCGCAACCGTCACACCGGCGAATGAAGCTGATGTTAACGAATTACCCAAGTTACTGCGCAAAGATGACAAAGTAGTATTCGCCGATGCGGGTTATACTAGTGACACTTACAAACGAGGAGTACGCAGCCTTGGCATGAGCTGGAAGGTTAATGATAAACGTAAACCAAAGAAAAATATGAGTTCATCACAAAAGAAACAAAACCGTAAAAACTCACATATTCGTGCCAGAGTAGAACATTGCTTTAGAGTGATAAAATGTCAGTTCGGATACAAGAAAGCCAGCTACAAAGGCTTAGTGAAAAATGCAGTTCAAGTATTAACCCAGCCGACAATATTTTCCAAAGAATGCAGACTTTAAAAAAGTTACACAGATAGAGGTGGAGAGAGCTGTAAAGCGGCTTAATTCTCGTCCAAGAAAACATCTTGGTTTCAAAACTCCTGACCAACTAATGGAAGAGCATAGAGCTGCGCTAGCAGCTTAGACTGTGATGCACTTCAGATTTGAATCCGCATTTTTCAATCTACTTCTTATGTTACATAATGTACATATTTTATCAAACAATTGAGCGTCTGATACATTACCCTCTGTTATATAGCTTTCTATGGTCATTTGAATTTTTTTTGTAGTACTAGTCTGATACTTAACACTTCCACCTTTCCAGTTTATCTTTTCTGGATTTTCAGAAGCCGCACCTTTCTCTGATATATTTATGTCTTGCTTCTGCTATAGGTCAGCAAGGAGATGTTTTTGAAATATTGTTTCCATTAGACAATACATTGTCCTCGTCGTTTATTTCTTGATGACATATTGGCAGAATATTATACTGCCAATACAACAAGAAATATCTTTAAACTCATAAACCAATGAACAACACGCACTTTTATATTATGCTAGAATAGTCCTAGTTACATTCTAATAGCTCCCGTGGTAGTAACAGAAGTCATTACCGGTTGATTATTGGTGCCCGTAATGGTAACTGTTACCTCTTTTTCAACAGCCTGTTCATTGACAGCTCCAGAATCATCCGTAGCCACAATCTTATATTTCAGAGTGATGGCCTGGCCTTCTCTTAAAAAGTAAAGGTCTTCATCCATGCTGTAGCTCCAGTCTCCATTGGTTGCAGATAAGCCGCTAGCAAGGGTGTAAAGCTCTCCTCAAGCGTTCCGTCACTCCAGGTGATATTGATTATCTCTTTACTTATCGTAACAGTATCGACTATATCAATCCGTGAAACTAGTATCTCTAGTCGCACTAAGAGCATCAGTGTTACTAAGCTCGGTCAGAACACCGATGACGGTAATATCTCCAAGATCCGGCTTATCGCTGGTGCCTGTCACCGTGATTTTTAAAGTTGCATCCGCTGTTAACGATGGATCGTCATAATCGCCAACCGTATAAGCAATGACTACCTCAGCAGTCTCATTAACCGCCAGATAATCAAAATCTGATCCAGGATAAAACGTGACATCCATACCATTAAAACTAACCTCTGAGGATGTGAGAACCAACACGTTCCCAGTGCTATTCTTCCCGCTACTTATGGTTGCAGCTGTTACCGATAACAAATCCGTAGCGTCAATATCACTATCATTCTCTATAACGTCTACTGTGATACTGCTATTTTCTGTAGTCGAGCTATTATCCACTACCTCCACTGGTTGATCGTTAGTACCATTGATCATAATAGATAAGTTAACGTCTTCGGTTACCGCCTCATCGTGATCATCCGAAACCGTATGCTTAACCACCACCTTAGCGCTCTCACAATTGGCTAAATAGTCAAAATCCGTACTGGGGTTAAAGCTCTCATCGCTACCATTGAGGCCAACCGTTGCAGTACCAGCAGTTACCTGACCTCCACCGCTCTCAATTACGGCATCTACAACTCTTAACTTATCCTCTGCGTCCAAATCAAAGTCATTTTCCACAACATCTACAGTAATCGCCGTATTTCCTTCAATAATACCTATATCCTCTGTCATAATTGGTGCATCGTTGGCACCTGTGTCAGTAATAGTCAAGGTACTGGTTTCAGTTAACGCTGCATTATTATCATTTGCATCATTTGCATCATTTGCATCATTTGCATCGCTATCAGTGAAGGTATCCTCAATTTTGACGGCTGCAGTGTCTCCGTCTGCCAGATAACCAAAATCCGCTCCTGGATTGAAGGTAACATTACCTCCATTAAAGCTAACAGTAGTTGGAGTGACACTCTCCTCAACAGCCGCACTATCCATATCATTAATCATGTTCGTGATAGATGCATCACTCACTGTTAATATATCACTGCCATCCAGATCACTATCATTTTCAAACACATCAACAATTACTACAGCGCTGCTGTCAGTTTCACCAACATCCACCACCGCAACCGGCTGATCCTTAGTTCCGGTCTCCGTGACCGTAACCGTAACCGTAACAGTTTTCTTACCACTACCGTTATTGTCAGCACCAGAGCTATCCTCCTCCATAGAAGTAAAGTTTTCTATACTGGTTTCTCCTTCCTCCAAATTTTCAAAGTCCGTCCCTCGATTAAAACTTAAGGTGTTTGTCATGTTATCTATTGCCACTACCCCTTCCGACGGCTCGTCTACATCACGGAAAGTGTGGGTATCAATGTTATCAAAATCACTGACCTTCAAACTACCTGTCACGGCACTTCCACCTTCAGTAGCGGCAATACTTAATCCTTCTACCCGCGGCTGGTCATTGGTACCTGTAATGGTAACTGTTACCTCTTTTTCCACCGACTCGGCATTGGCAGCTTCAGAGTTATCAGTAGCCGCAACCTTATATGTCAGAGTGATGGTCTGATCTTTCCCCAAAAAATCAAGGTCTGCATTCGTGCTGTAGATCCAGCCTTCACTGGTTACAGAGAAGCCGTCAATAAGGGCGCTTTTAAGGCTGGCATCTAGGTCTGCAAAGGTTCCACCACTCAAAGTATTGCTGGTATTAATTTCACTAATTGTAACAACGTCTCCACTATCCAATTCTGTGAAAGTAAGTGTGCCGGTGGTCGCAAGACTAGCTGTGCCATCACCCTCAGTAAGAGCTCCCATGGTAGTAATAGAATCAATTCCCGGCTGATCATTGGTGCCAGTAAGGGTAATTATTACTTCTTTTTCAGCCGACTCTGCATTGGCAGCTCCAGAGTCATCAGTAGCCACAATCTTATACTTCAGAGTGATAGTCTGACCTTCTCTTAAAAAATCAAGGTCCGCCGTTGTGCTATAGCTCCACCCTCCACTGGTTACAGAAAATCCTTCAATAAGGGAGGCTTTAAGGCTGGCATCTAGGTCCTCAAATATTCCGTCACTCAAGACAGTATCGGTATTAACTTCACTGATCGTAACAACGTCTCCGCTATCCTGCTCTGTGAAGTCAATAGTACCACTGATACTGACGGTGCTATTATTCTCATCAAGAGCTCCGGATTTGGTAATCAAGTCAATTACTGGCTGGTCGTTGGTGCCCGTGACAGTAATAGATACAAAATTCTCAGATGTTAGCCCCCCACTATCAGACATCTGGTAACGAACTAATAAATCTATCTCTTCTCCATTGCTGAGGTAATCAAAATCCGAGCCAAGAGCAAATAACACTTGGTTATTACTAACACTCACCTCTCCCATACCAATAATAATATTGCCATTAACATCAACAATATCAGTAGATAACAGAATAAAAGAAGAAGTATTGTCACCTGAGTCAACATCCCCATCATTAGCCAAAACATTTATTATTAATGAACCATTTCCATCACTCGTAACGACATCAGCATTAGCAACAGGAGCTTCATTAATGTCTGCAACATTTATAGTTATTGTTTTAAACGTAGTTAAAGGAGGAATGCCATTGTCTGTTACTTTAATCCTTAAGTTATAACTTTCTATATTTTCGTAATCCAACTCCCCCACCACAGTGATATCACCCGTTGCAGGATTAATAGCAAAACATCCTTCGCTATTACCTTCAGCTATAGCATAAACATGTGACTGACCTTCGTCTAGATCGACTACCTTAATAGACCCTAAAGTGTGCGACCCATCACTCGCCACATGCTCTTTGATAGTGAAACTTTGACTTTGAATAACAGGATGGTTATTAAGAGGTAAGGCTGGGGTATTATATTCTGGTTCTTCAGTGAACTGTTTCCTCTCAATACCATCTATATTATATTCACCTTTATAAAAACCTTTACTCTCAGGCGTAGTACTTCTATCAACGACACCCTGCTTTGCCAGCCATACGCCACCTTCTGGCCTTTTCCCCTTATCATGCGAGTCATTATTTGAGAAACCATCCACCGACTCATCAATCCTACTACTCTCTTCTCGCTCATTGACATCCACTTCCCTTAGAATATACTCTTCCATTAAAAGTTCTTGTTGTCGCTCAACAAGGATAGACCGACCATTAATAAGAATGATCGTTATCGGAAAATCAGCACTGTTTGAAACAATTTCACCAGCAAAAACTGGATCCCCAGCATTAGCTATTCTCATTGAGCCATCTTGACGGACAATCTCAACCGGTCCCGATTCTGTAACGATATGACCAATTATCACATTATTACCATTTGAGTTCATAGAGCGCTCTCTCTATAAAGAAACATCTTTATTCTTATGTGCAATTTACCTTAAGGATGCAAGGCTGTTAACAGATTATCCATGTATCAGTATCTATATATTTTTGTTTTTAAATGAAAGTATATATAAGAGTGTCGGCCGAATCAGCAACTTCATCAATAGGATTAAACTTCTAAAACCTGGTGGAATACAGGAATCTAGGAATCTATTTGCAAACTACCATCACCTAACAATTTATTAATAATTTCAGCGTCTGTACTACCATAAACTGAAAGATCGACATTATCTAATGTCACAGTCCTTGTTACATCGCCTCCCGCAATATCTCTAATGTTAATGACTGTTTCACTGGGACTTGCAGCAAAATCTAACAACTGATCAAGCCTATTGTCTTCATTAACAATCAGATCATCCAACAATATCACATCGCCTTCATCGACACTAAAGTCAGATATAGATAAATTATTTGGAGTCCCAGAAGATCCTAATGCATTAAAATTAAAAATGTCTGCTACTCCACCGCCAGATACCAAAACGTTATCATGATCAATGCTAAATAAATCAGATCCTGCACTACCATTTAATACATCTGCATTATCAAATTCTGCGCCTGTAATAGCGCTACTTACAACAGCCATTTCTTCTACAAGTGGCTCTTCGATAACACAATCAACATCATCAATAATTGCTTGTGAATCAAGGTTGTTAGCCGTAAGTAAATCTTCAACAGTAAAACTAACTTCTCTATCTTCGTTTGCTATAAACAAGACACTAGTTTCATTTCCTTGATTCTGCTGATCTGACGCATGGGTTAATAGCTCTTGCATTGTTATGAATTTATCACTACCGATATCTGCTGCTGAAATAGAGGCTATTTCTTGGCCCTTAGCATTACTGAAGGTAATCTCATCACCAACATTAAAACTAAATAAACCATACTCATTTGTGATGCCTGTAAGGCCAGAGCTTGTTATGTAATTAACGCCAGCTATTGGTGATGTGCCGAGTGTAGCCGTTGAAATTGAATCATCGGTATGCTTGTCAAAATCATCGCTTTGCATATCGGTGTATTTCTCTAGCATTTTTTGTACGTGTTCCATCGCATATTCTTCACTGACAAATTCTTCGCCAATGCTTTCAACGAGGGCTTTTACCTCTTCTTCAGACGCGGTGTGAAGATCAATCTCTGCATTTTCTAATTTAGCGTGCATCTCAGCGGTGATCACAATGTTATCACCCTCATCACTGTCGATTGATTGTAAGAAGGTAGCCATATTTTCAAGGTAATGATCGTTTAGATCGCCACGATCAACACCGGCAATATCTTGTAAGAATGTTTGACCTGAAAGCGCTTCTTCCGCGGAAATGCTACCGAGCTCTATATTGCCAACAGAGAAAGTAATGGTATCGCCATCATTAAATAAGAAACCACCATTTCCATCTGTCATGCCTGCTAAGCCCGATGAAGTTGTGTAAACAATACCATCAACCACACCATCAATTAAATTACCTGCGTTAGGTGGCGGTGTACTTACTGTTAGGTTGACGGTTTGAGAAAACTCTACGCCATCGTTGTCAACCACCATAAGTTGCAGTAAATCATTCCCCGCATAGCCCGCATCTGACGTATAGATGATATTTCCATCAACATCCATTGTTACAGTGCCGTGCTGAGCTGTTGCAAAGCTAAGTGAAACGGCACCATCAATATCACTCGCAAGCGCAATCGTTTGACTAACACCTTGTATTACCGTGTTATCGATAACATTTATTATTGGTGCATCGTTAGCACCCACAACATTTAAGTGTGCTTCTCCTGCCGTCACTAAGCCTTCAGTGTCAACGACGGTGTAATTGATTGTCAAATCTGCTACTTCGCCATCTTGAAGCTCTTGCAAATGCTCGTTTGGTATAAATTGCATAGTCGTTGTTGGCATAATGCCGACAAATGTAGGATTACCCCATGCAGCATGATCACTGAGAATGCCATCTATATCATCAACTTGCAACGTGATGCTGTTTGCTCCGCTAATATCGATATCGATGGAAACACCTGCATCACTTCCTGTGCGAGTGCCTGATGTGTAAACAGTGACACCATCAACAACAACAGAAAAGACCACACTACCACTTGCTGTGTAATCATCTATCCCAATGATAGAAGTAAAGTTTGTTGCACCATCAGGCACCTCATAAGTCACTTCAGAAATGCCACCTGTTTCAGCGTGCATGACAAGCCCTTTGTCATAAGTTGTACCACCTATGGAGATAGTACCTCCAACATAGTTGGTATCAACTTTAAGACCTGCATGGATATTTGACTGACTTACTTCATTCAGATCCGAAAGTCTTAGGTCGTAAGACTTACTTCCAGAGCTAATTTCTGCCGTTCCCACAACCACTCCTTCAAGCATGACATCACTTTCAACGCCATGGTAAGAAATACCCGCACTATCAACATCATAATCATTAGCAATAGGATCAAGTGCCACAACTTGCGTTTCTGAACCTTGGTTTGTTTCAGTCACAATCACAGGCGCATCATTAATTGAATTGACTGTAATAGCAGACGTGGAGGTTGTGATCGTGCCATCATCATCGGTGGCTTTGACGGTGATCGTATCGGCTCCATTATAATCTGCATATGGAGAATAAGAGATAGTACCATCGTTATTGACGGTGACGGTGCCATGCTCTGCTGTTGCCGTTGTACTTGCAACGGTGCCATCAACATCGTTTACACTTAATGTGACGCTAACATTGCCATCTTCATCGACTGTTTTTTCAGATTCAAGCGTAATAACTGGCGTATCATTAACGCTATTAACCGTTAAGTCAATCGTACTTGAAACGGTCTCTAAGCCATCGCTCACATCAAAAGTTAAATTTACATCCCCATTGAAATCTTCATTTGGTGTTACCGTAAAGGTGCCATCGCCATTGTCAACCACCTCTGCATCATTGCCCTTTATTTGCACGTTTGACGCAACTAAAGTATCTCCATCGGCATCTGTAGCATTGGCTAATAAATCAGCTTGTGTCAGTGTGATACTAGCATCTTCATCAACATTTGCGCTAATGCCTTCAGATATGATTGGGCCTTCGTTGCCACCTATAATTTTGAAGATTACTGTTGCTGTATCAGTCCCACCATTACCATCACTAATAATATAGGTGAACCTAGCGTCAAGTGTTTCGCCAATATCTAAAGCTTTTGTCTCAGCGTTTGGTGTGAATTGCACTTGTTCTTTACCATCCACCATAACAATGGTAACAGCTCCTAGAACATTACCTGCTGCGTCGGTAGCATCTGAAGCACTGCTAATAGAAAGTGTATCTCCTTCAAGGTCTGAATCATTGGCAAGCACATCAAAACTTGCAACGTCAATATCTTGAACCGTGATGTCAATCTGCTCATCAACCGTATCCGGGCTACCAACGAGTGTTGTTGTTCGGCCACTGGCTTCGTAAGGTGCATCACTACTAAAGTCCATTTCTATTAACAAGTTATCCGCCAAACTTGCCGGTGTGTCGCCTGCCATTAAGCTTTGCACCTCATCGCTTGTCGCACCAGATCCTTCGAATGTTTTAAGATCTTTTATTGAACCCGCAAAATCCTCACGACCTAAAACCATTTGATCAGACCAATTAAAGCCTGATGCACCAAGATTACCTGTTGCAGCAAGGTTCCCATCAACATAAAGTTGAGAGCTAGTGCCATTAAGGCTATACACAACATGATGCCATTCTCCATCCGCAACATTAACACCCGTGGTAGAAACCGTTTCAAAGTTAGTGCCACTTTCCCACGTATACATTGAAAGGTTACCATCGCCGTTGATGGTAATCGATCTATCATGACCACCACTTGCTGCATTCATATTAAAGATTGATCCATAGGTATAGCCTGTTTTTACCCACAGAGAAACAACGGATTTTCCATTGGTATTTGATAAGCCTGAATTTATGACAAGTTCATCCGCACCACCCAAAACTAAATTACCAACAACAGACCCATCATCATCAAGGGCTACTGGTCCATCATTTACAGAGTTCACAGTTAGATCAACTGTACTAGCAACAGTGGTTGTGCCATCACTTACATCAAAGGTTAAATCTAATTTACCGTTAAAATCTTGATTCGGAGTGACAGAGAACGTGCCATCCACATTAGCGATCACGACTGCATCAGTTCCATCAACTTGAACATTTGAAGCAACCAAGGTATCGCCATCCACATCAATAGCATTAGCAAGCAAATCTGTTTGTGTAAGAATAATCGTATTATCTTCATCGACACTGGCTATTGTTGGACCTGAGATAACCGGTTCATCATTGACTGGAGTAATGCTAAAGCTTTGCTCTGCAGTGGATACGGATGTACTACCATTTGCCTCAACGGAAATAACTTCAACTTTAACAACATACTCACCATTAAAATTAGCTGGTAGAAGTATGGTAATGTTGTTTGTATCCCATCCTAAAATATCAACAGAGGTTTGCTCATCACCAACGGTAACACTGTTTACACCATCGCTGAGAACCACACCTTCAGTGAGATCGACAATCTGAATTGACTGTAGGCTTTCAGAACCATCGGTGTCGGTTAAAGAAGCATCAATTTTAACGGCAACCGCCGTATCTTCAAAAATATCTGTAATCAGTTCACTCACATTAATAACATCTAAAACAGCGCCATATCCGTCTTGTGACGTTGCAGCAAGTTCAACGCGCGGGCTGTCCGTAGTTGCTGTAAAGGTGTAAGTATATGATTTCCAATCGACATCAGGAACAATGGTCTCGACTACCTGACCTTCAAACATAACATCCACTGCAGAATCGTCACCTGCAGCGCCTGCTCTTGCCGTTAAATCAAAAGTCAAGCGGACAGTATCGCCTGCTTGAACATCGACATTTTGGTAAATATTACTGGCATCTCCTGCATCTCGCTCAAGCTCAACAACCATGCCACGACCATCTTCAACCCCATAAACACCATCATCATTCGCTTCCATCTGACCATCTGGGTTATCTGTCTCCCATCCTGCCAGCTTCGCAGACCCTCCAATTCCTGTAATGTTTGAGTCAGTAAAGGTAACGAGTGTTTCTGAAGTGTTACTCAGCACAGTAAGTGTTGGTGCGTCGGCGACGGCTGTTACATGTAGTTCGATAGTACTTGAAACTGTATCCATGCCATCACTTACATCAAAACTAAGTGAGAAATCTCCACTTAAGTTTTCATTTGGTGTCACAGAAAAAGTACCATCTCCATTATCAACAACCGTTACATTATCACCTTGGACATTGAGTGCGGTTAAGGTGTCACCATCAACATCAACTGCATTGGCAAGCAAATCTTCTTGTGTAAGAGTAATCGTATTATCTTCATCGCAACTTGCATCTACTGGCGCAGTGATAGTAGGAACGTCATTAATAGGAGAAAAATAAACTCTAATCGTTTCTGTTGTACTTGCACTGCCTGCATTGCTTTGCTCTACAGACGTTGCGGTGACATTCAGCTCGACTAAACCGTTAAAATTTGCGTCAGGGGTAATGCTCAAACTTGATATGTCGTCACTCGAGACTGTCCATGTCCCATCTCCATTATTGATTCCATGAGACAATGTTATTGCATCAGGAACATTAGAAATAATGACATCTTGAAGTATCTCACTTCCATCGGCATCTACTAAAATAGTACTTAAATTCAAGTCTACGTTAGCATCATCTTCCGCAGCTAAAATATCAAATGCCGTAGGGCTAGCGGCTAAAATTACGTTATCAAGTCCCCATGATTCATCACCAACTGGAGAATCCAGGTTGGCCTTAAAACCTAGTGTTAAGGTGTCATATCCGTCGGGAATAGGTACATTAATTGTAAACTCATGGGATTGACTCCATTCTTGATTGCCCCGTTGACCTAACCCTGAGACAATACCATCACTACCATGAACAACTTTCCCAACGACACTACCTGAACTGTCAACAAGTACTACAGTACCAACATCTTTTTCTTCACTTTCTGCATGTGCTAGCAATACAGACGTATATTCTTCTCCATTAATAAGCACAGTAAAGCTTTCATTGTCCCATGTGTTAATCTCGTGCACCGTAAAGTTAATAACAACATCATCAAGCCCCTCTGGAATAGCATAGTCTTTTGATATTGTTTCTGATCCTATTGGGCCTAACATATCTCCTGTGCCAAATATACCACTTGCGCCTGTTGAACTATTCCAGCCATTAGCGCCAGCTTCAAAGTTATCCGTTGCAAAGGCTAAATTCTGATCAAACTCAACAACAGGGGCGTCTACAACAGCATCAACTGTGATAGATGACGTTGCGACCACAGATGAATCATCATCGTCAGTTGCAGTAACCTTTATAGTATCTGCGCCACTATAATTTGCATCGGGAGAATAAGAGATAGTACCGTCATTATTGACCGTCACTGTCCCATGCTCTGCGGTTGCCGTCGTTATCACGGTTCCATCAATATCTGCGCTTGCAAATGTAATGGTTGTACTGCCATCTTCATCAACTTTTTTTGTGCTTTCAACCGTTAAAGTGGGTGCATCATTAATGTCATTCACGGTGATCGCTGAAGTTTCAACAATCACTGCATTATCATCATCGGTTGAAGTCACCGTAATCGTATCTGTACCGTTGTAGTTTGCATCAGGTGTGTAGCTAATAGTACCATTGTCGTTAATGACAACAGTTCCATGCCCCGCGGTTGCAGTAGTGGAAACTATCGTACCATCGCGGTCAGTTTGGGTGAAGGTAACCGTTGTAGCACCATCTTCATCAACTGACTTTGTACTCTCAAGTGCAATTAATGGGGCATCGTTTACATCATTTATTGTGATTACAGAGGTTTGAATGACAGCCGAACCATCGTCATCGGTTACAGTGACCGTGATAGTATCTGTTCCATTGAAGTCAACATCTGGGGTGTAAGATATTGTGCCGTCATTGTTGACGGTGACTGTCCCATGTCCTGCGATTGCAATCGTGGTTAATGTCCCATCTACATCTGCTGCTGAAAAAGTAACTGTTGCTGTGCCATCTTCATCAATTGTTTTTGTAGATTCCAGCGTTAGTGTTGGTGCATCATTTATACCGTTAACGGTAATTGATGATGTGGCAATGGTTACCGCGCCATCATCATCGGTTACCGCTACGGTAATGGTATCTGCACCGTTAAAGTCAGCATCTGGAGCATACGATATGGTGCCATCATTATTGACGGTAACGGTTCCATGCACTGCCGTAGCAATCGTTGAAACAACTGTTCCATCGACATCTGCAGAGCTGAAGGTGATGCTAACATTGCCATCTTCATCAACTAATTTCGTGCTTTCTAAAGAGATCGTTGCACTGTCATTAATATCACTAACAGCAATTGTGGCAACACCTGTAGCTAGACCGCCATTACCATCTGAAACCGTATATTCAAACGATGCGTCACCATTGTAGTTTTCATCGGGAGTAAATTTAACTTCTAGGTTTGTATCACTTATAGCGATTGTGCCACCCATAAATGTACCGTCATGACCATTGCCTGAGCTGTCTTCCAATACATTATCATTGACGGTGGCAAAGTTAAGAAGCGTATTATCGCCGCTGCTAATAGAAATACCGGAAATACTGCCATCAAAGTTATCTGTAATGTTATTGACACCATCATACTCACCACCAATAGTTGCCAGATCTCCCGCATTTACTTCAAACGGGTAACTTGGAAATGCGCTAGTGTCTAGCGTTACGCCATCAACAATAACAATGGGAGATTGACCATCGACCATGGTAACGCTCAATCTGTGTGGTTGACCATCATTAAGACCAGAACCCACTAATTCAGCTTGCCTCTCGGCGCCTTTATCTGCGCAGAGATAGACTCTACCATTTGAGATGCCAATTCTAATAACATTGTCATCACCCGTTGCATCAGCCATACCAAATAGTACATTCTCATTCACGGCATCATCACTTGAAGTCGTCGTGAAGGTTGCCTTAAAGGTAATATTGTTTTTCCCCACCAAATCAGGGACGATATTACTTACTTCAATAAAGTCATCTATACCATCAAGAACAATCGCTTTATGCTGTACCAGTCCTACCGTTCCGTGTGTATCTGCTGATGCACTGACGCCAGTAATGCTAAGCTCATCACCTTCTGCATCACTTGCATTTACAAGTAAGTCAGCCTCAGAAATGACAAGTGGCGTATCTTCAGTGGTCACTATTTGAACATCTGATGAGATAACAGGGGCATCATTAACGGCATGAACTTGAAGAGAAAAATTGGGGGCGAGTGTATTATCTTGGCCATCGCTCACATCGTATGAAAATTGAACTGTACCATTAAAGTCTTGTGCGGGAGTAAAGGTAAATGTTCCATCATTATTGTTGATGACAGTACCATTTTCAGGGTTGAGTAATACTAAATTTTGTACGCTTAAATCGTCACCCTCAATATCACTTGCATTAGCCAACAGATCTTGCTCGACAAATATATAGCTTGTATCTTCAACAATAGCACCAGCGAGTGACGTGTCAATCGATTCGATTGTTACATTTGCAATGGACATATTTGCAACCGCGCGACCTGTTGCGGCTGTATATGCAAGCTTAACGGTCTCAGGAATAACAACACCGACACTCTCTAAATCTAAATTACTTACCAATGTTTCAAAGGTTGTACCACCATCAAAGCTCATGGAAATATTTAACATTCCATCTGTGGTTATCTCTACTTGCAACCCCCTGCTGTCTGTTTCGTGTGACATTCCCCCAAATGATTCGACATCAATGCTTTGTATTAAAACATCATCAGCCCCTCTAATTTCAACCAATTGATGCTTATACGCATCAAGACCAATGGTTAAAAAATCGCTACTTAAACCAGATGCTCCCAATCCTGTGCCAGCTCCACCTAAAACAAAATTACTCGCGTCGACAGCTGATCCATCCATAAATACAACTGCCATTCCATCCCCAACATCGTCACTTGCTCGACCTTCTGGATCAATATGGAAGTCAAAATTAGTTCTCAGCCCGCCAGAACTATTAAAGCTTGCTTCATAGAGCATGCCACCTAAACTAGTGTCAATATCCTCAACAAGTAGCCCTTCTCCATTAACAATGTTAGCCGCACCACTCGTGACCCATGCGTCATGGCTAAATGACGCTTTAGTTGACACTCCAATGATAGGTGCGTCATTGACAGATACGACAGTTAAAGCAATACTGCTTGGTATATTGATGGCCCCATCACTAATAGCAAAAGTTAGATCAAGCTCTCCGAAGAAGTTTTCATTCGGCGTTACTGTGTAAGTACCATCGCCATTATTAACTAACGTCGCATCTGATCCTGATAACTGCACATTGAGCGCGGTTAAATTATCACCTTCAACATCACTCGCGTTTGCAAGTAAATCTGCTTGGGTAAGAATGAGTGCATTGTCTTCATTGACGCTTGCAGTCAAATCTTCGGTGATCATTGGCGCATCATTCACATTATTTACCGCAAGATTAAACTTCGTAACGGTCGTTGCCCCATCATCATCAACTACTTTAATGTTAATAGTATCTGAACCATAATAGTTTTCATTAGGAGTGTAGATAATATTGCCATCTGCATCCATGCTCAGTGTGCCGAATTCAGCAGAACTTTCACTAAGTGAAAACGTACCATCCACATCCGCAGCAGTTGCGACTATTGTAGGGATATCCTCATCTGCCTCAACAATGTTTCGCACGCCCTCTTCAACAATTTGAGGATTACCAACGGTCGTATATGAAATATCAGTACCCGCTAAATTTTCGAAGGGCGTATCACCTTCAAAATCAAGCTGAAATACAAGACTATCCGCTTGTGTCACTTCTCCATTGTAAACACTAGTCACCTCTTCAGGTGTTAGCGCAGAGTTATAAATTTGAACATCATCAATGCTTCCATTGAAGTTATTATCAACACCACCTATGTTATAAGTATCGTTAACATGTAAAACATCTGGCGCCTCTACGACATAAATCGGCTCAGGATCTCCATTGATATGAATGCGATACTCGTTTCCATCTTTTACCCACGTGACAGTGGTCGCAGTACCATTTTCAAACACATTGTCTATTTCTGCAGAAACTCTCTCGCTTTTATCTGCACTATAAGAATCAAAATGTAACCCAGATTTATCTGGCGTTACCCACATAGAAGGTGATCTGTGCGTTGCATCCTGGAATCCGATAAATCCTTGCCATTCACCTGTATTTAGATTACTTGGGTTAATGGTGATATTAATGGTAAAGTTATTGGGATCAATAAGCCCATCGTTAAAGGTAATCATATCTCCATCACCATCAAGCGATAGCGAGTGGTTTTGAGTTTCTACAGCATCCACAACAGTAATGGTAGGTGCATCATTGATGTCATTTACTGTGATAGATGAAGTCGCAATCGTGACCGCACCATCGTCATCGATTGATGTAACTGTGACAGTATCGGCTCCATTGTAGTTTGCATTTGGCGTGTAAGATATTGTGCCATTGTCGTTAATAACTGTCGTTCCGTACTCTGCGGTTGCAGTAGAGGTGAGTGTCCCATCAACATCGGTTGTCACGAAAGTCACGGTAGCTGTGCCATCTTCATCGACTGATTTTGTACTTTCGAGCGCGATGACAGGGGCGTCATTGACATCATTGACCGTGATGGAAGATGTTTTTATCGTTATCGCACCATTGTTATCGGTTGCTGTTACAGTAATAGTATCTGATCCATTATAGTCCGCATCTGGTTCGTAAGAAATTGTACCGTCATCATTGACAATGACAGCTCCATGTTCTGCCGTGGCTGTTGTTGTCACAGCTCCATCGATATCTGCAGTATTAAAGGTAATTGCTGTGTTACCATCTTCATCAACTATTTTTGTACTTTCTACTGTCAGTGTTGGCGCATCATTTGACCCAACAATATTAAAGCTTGCAATTGCAGTATCAAAACCACCATTACCATCTGAAATAGTGTAAGTAAATGTTAACTCCTGCACTTCATCTTGCGCCAACGAGTCTGCATTGTCATTTGCGGTGATGCTGATTTGCGGGCGGCCATCAACCTGAACGATGGTTGCGGTCGCCATGACTTCGCCTACGCTATTGACGACATCACCTACTTCGCTAATAGATAGTGTATCACCTTCAATATCGCTATCATTTCCAAGTACATCAAGTATTAATGTATCATCATCTTCTGGAACAGCTTCTTTGGTGTAAAGTTGGAAACCATCAAAGCCTGTAAAAGATAAGTCTCCATTATTTGCTGAAATATCAAAACGGAAATATCTAAATGTTTCAGGGTCGTCAAGCTTAAATGTTTTTATTTCACTAGACCCCCAATTATTTACCTCGGCACGAGAGTCAATAAGTGTCCACGTGATTCCGTCATTACTTCCTTGGAATTCCCAATCTTTAGGCTCTCTTCCTATCTCATTATTTGTAATTGCTTTTAAATCATATTGATAAAGCGTGGTCGCCTCGCCCAAATCAATTTGGTACCAAGCACTACCATCACTACTACTTGCGGCCCAACTATTTATATTGTTTGAAAGATCTGCATTCACTCCATCAACTGCCTTATAGGCCGAATAATTATTATTAACCTCTCCTGATGCGCTCACCACAACACCATTATCTGAATTTGCACCCATTACTCCAATAAGACCTTCATTGCTGCGCGTATCATCTACTGCGACAGGCCCATCGTTGACGGAATTAACAGTTAACTCTATGGAACTCGACGCTGTTTCCGTTCCATCACTTACATCAAAGGTTAGAGATAATTGTCCATTAAAATTCTCTGCAGGTATTACGGAGAATGTACCATCCCCATGATCTACAACAGTTGCATCAGTCCCATTGACCTGAACATTTGATGCGGTTAGCGAATCACCATCTATATCAGATGCGTTAGCTAGCAGGCTTGCCTGAGTAAGAATGAGTGTGTTATCTTCATCGACATTTGTTGTAATTGATGCCAGCACAACTGGTATATCATTAGTACCCGTAATGGTAACTGTTACCTCTTTTTCCTCCGACTCAGCATTGGCGGTTTCAGAGTTATCAGTAGCCACAACCTTATATGTCAGAGTGATGGTCTGATCTTTCCCCAAAAAATCAAGGTCTGCATTCGTGCTGTAGCTCCAGCCTTCACTGGTTACAGAGAAGCCGTCAATAAGGGCGCTTTTAAGGCTGGCATCTAGGTCTGCAAAGGTTCCACCACTCAAAGTATTGCTGGTATTAATTTCACTAATTGTAACAACGTCTCCACTATCCAATTCTGTGAAAGTAAGTGTGCCGGTGGTCGCAAGACTAGCTGTGCCATCACCCTCAGTAAGAGCTCCCATGGTAGTAATAGAATCAATTCCCGGCTGATCATTGGTGCCGGTAATGGTAACTGTTACCTCTTTTTCCGCCGACTCGGCATTGGTAGCTCCAGAATCATCCGTAGCCACAACCTTATATGTCAGAGTGATGGTCTGACCTTCTTTCAAAAAATCAAGGTCGGCCGTTGTGCTGTAGCTCCAGCCTTCACTGGTTACAGAGAAGCCGTCAATAAGGGCGCTTTTAAGGCTGGCATCTAGGTCTGCAAAGGTTCCACCACTCAAAGTATTGCTGGTATTAATTTCACTAATTGTAACAACGTCTCCACTATCCAATTCTGTGAAAGTAAGTGTGCCGGTGGTCGCAAGACTAGCTGTGCCATCACCCTCAGTAAGAGCTCCCATGGTAGTAATAGAATCAATTCCCGGCTGATCATTGGTGCCGGTAATGGTAACTGTTACCTCTTTTTCCGCCGACTCGGCATTGGTAGCTCCAGAATCATCCGTAGCCACAACCTTATATGTCAGAGTGATGGTCTGACCTTCTTTCAAAAAATCAAGGTCGGCCGTTGTGCTGTAGCTCCAGCCTTCACTGGTTACAGAGAAGCCGTCAATAAGGGCGCTTTTAAGGCTGGCATCTAGGTCTGCAAAGGTTCCACCACTCAAAGTATTGCTGGTATTAATTTCACTAATTGTAACAACGTCTCCACTATCCAATTCTGTGAAAGTAAGTGTGCCGGTGGTCGCAAGACTAGCTGTGCCATCACCCTCAGTAAGAGCTCCCATGGTAGTAATAGAATCAATTCCCGGCTGATCATTGGTGCCGGTAATGGTAACTGTTACCTCTTTTTCCGCCGACTCGGCATTGGTAGCTCCAGAATCATCCGTAGCCACAACCTTATATGTCAGAGTGATGGTCTGACCTTCTTTCAAAAAATCAAGGTCGGCCGTTGTGCTGTAGCTCCAGCCTTCACTGGTTACAGAGAAGCCGTCAATAAGGGCGCTTTTAAGGCTGGCATCTAGGTCTGCAAAGGTTCCACCACTCAAAGTATTGCTGGTATTAATTTCACTAATTGTAACAACGTCTCCACTATCCAATTCTGTGAAAGTAAGTGTGCCGGTGGTCGCAAGACTAGCTGTGCTATAACCCTCCTCAATAGCACCGGATTTGGTAATCACGTCAATTACTGGCTGATCGTTGGTGCCCGTGACAGTAATCGATACAAAATTCTCAGATGTTAACCCACCTCGATCAGACATCTGATAGCGGATCACTAAATCCACCACGTCACCACCATTGAGATAGTCAAAATCCGAACCAGAAGCAAATAACACTTGGTTATTACTAACACTCACCTCTCCCATACCAATAATAATGTTGCCATTAACATCAACAATATCAGTAGATAACAGAATAAAAGAAGAAGTATTGTCACCTGAGTCAACATCCCCATCATTAGCCAAAACATTTATTATTAATGAACCATTTTCATCACTCGTAGCGACATCAGCATTAGCAACAGGAGCTTCATTAATGTCTGCAACATTTATAGTTATTGTTTTAAACGTAGTTAAAGGAGGAATGCCATTGTCTGTTACTTTAATCCTTAAGTTATAACTTTCTATATTTTCGTAATCCAACTCCCCCACCACAGTGATAGCACCCGTTGCAGGATTAATAGCAAAACATCCTTCGCTATTACCTCCAGCTATGGCATACACGTGTGACTGGTCTTCGTCTAGATCGATAACTTTAATAGTCCCGATCGTGATGGAGCCATCACTGACTACATTCTCTTTGATAATTAAACTTTGACTTTGAATAACAGGAGGGTTGTTAGCTGGGATAGCTGGGGTATTATACTCTGGCTCTTCAGTGAACTGGCTTCTCTCTATACCATATATATTATATCTGCTTTGATAAAAATCTTCACTCTCAGGCGTAGTATTTCTCTCAACGACACCTTGACTTGCCAGCCATACTCCATCTTCTGGCCTTTCCTCCTTATCATGCCCGTCATTATTTGAGAAACCATCCACCGACTCATCAATCCTACTACTCTTTTCTCGCTCATTGACGTCCACTTCCCTTAGAAGATACTCTTCCAATAAAAGTTCTTGTTGTCGCTCAACAAGGATAGAGCGACCATTAATAAGCATGATCGTTATCGGAAAATCAGCACTGTTTGAAACAATTTCACCAGCAAAAACGGGATCCCCAGCATTAGCTATTCTAATTGAGCCATCTTGACTAACAATTTCAACCGATCCCAATTCTGTAACGATATGACCAATTATCACATTATTACCATTTGAATTCATAGAGCGCCCTCTCTGCAAAGAAATATCGTTATTTTATACTCAATTCACCTTACTACCTCAAAATTGCTGACCGATTAACCATGCCCAAGTATCGGGTATCGATATTTTTTTGTTCTTAAATGAAAGTCTATATGATAGTGTCGGCCGAACCAGTAACTTTATGATATAAATAGAGACCTTTGCACGATAACGCTGCATAAGCCCCACTATTAATTAAATCGTATTTTTTTGAGGGTAAAGCCTTAAAAACACGATTTCAGTTCGAATATTCGCCATTCGAGCCACTTTACCCTTCATTGTCGATTTTCAGGCGCAACTTGCCTGCTGAATCGATAGGCCTCGTTTAATGTTGTGCACCACGCACATTATTCCAAAACGTGTGCGGTTTCGGCTTAAGCCAAGATAACGAGCCTTCGCCATGCCATAATGTAATTTCAAAACGCCAAATACTCGCTCCACAGTGCAGCGCACGCCAGAATGTAAACAGCTAAAGCACTTATCATTTCCTGTTAATGGTTTATTTCGATAAGCACGTTTTATTATTCCGCGGATTTTAGTCATAAGTGCCCCTTAAAATTTATGCAGCTAACGCCATTTCACTATAAATCTCATCAGGTGTTTTAAAGTCTAACAGTTTTCTTGGTCTTTGGTTTAGTCGGTTTTGTATATCTAAAATTTCTTTGTCAGTGACATTATCCAAAGATTGGCTTTTGGGCAAATATTGTCTTATCAAACCATTATGATTTTCATCAAACCTCGTTCCCACGAGGAGTAAGGGTGAGCAAAATAGGTATCTACGTTAAGCTTTTTCTTGATTTTTTCATGAAAGGCGAACTCCTTTCCGTTATCAAATGTGATCGTGAGTAAGTCTGATTGGTAAGGCTTGAGCATCGTTATAATTGCTTTCGTCAACACGTCAGCGTGCTTTGAAGGACACGTTTTACCAAATTTAATTTACTCACTCTTTCCGTTAATGTAACCAGTACACCCTTGTGTCTTTTGCCAATACAGTGTCTGCTTCCCAATCGCCTAAACGTATTTTTGATCCACAATTCCAGTCGATCATCAATGCTAACACGGTTTCGGATCTGGCCTCGTGCATCGGGCTTTCTTGTTCTTTGCTTATACTTCTTGTGCCGAAGATGTTGATACAAGCAACCACCCCAGCTTTGTCCTCTCGAATAAACTGGTAAATCGTAGAGGGACATACAGAAGGTTGATTATCTCGTTTAAGGCGTCCTTGTATTGCTCAGGGCTCCACTGCTTACTTAGTCTGTCAGTAATTTTATCTTCAGTTCAGCTACCATCTTGTCGCTTTGGTTCTGTTGATGACGTTCCTGCGCAAAATTATGTGCTTGCTTCGGGCGATAACCTCTAGCCCCTGTATTTCTAGCCAACTCTCTTTAACGGTACTCAAATCACGCCTTAAGTCTTGGGCGATAATTTCATTTGAAACTCCTGCTTTTTTCTCTGACCAAATCTGGTATCTTTCTTTGAGTCAGGTGGGTATAACGCTTATTCATAAGTGGTCTCACATTGGTTTTTGGTAGACCGTGAGTGTACCCTCTGGCTCAACTTTTTCAATATGGCGCACTTATGACTGAAATCCGCGTTCTGTTATCAATATTTCTACCATCCAGCCATTCACTATGCTTCTTGCTAGAATAGGCACTATCCGCATAAACAGACGACTCTTTACCATCTAATAGCTCAGTTAATAGTTCAGTGAAACAATTTGAATCGTGAACATTTCCTGCTGTGTAACCGATCGATTTTATCAGCCCATCCTCATCGAAATTTATGCGCGCTTTATAGCCATAGGTACTTTTACTCTTCCCGTCAGAACCAGCTTTCATGTTCCACTTCGCGTCAGGGTCCTGTGTTGAGTGCTTGTATTTATCCTTACTTGGGCGACACTGTTTAGCCTCAATTACGCTAGCATCAACAATACTGATACCTCCAGATTTAATATAAAGACCTTGATCTATAAGCTGGGAATTGATTTCTTGAAGCAACTTATCCATAAGCAACAATTTATCTAGCTTCTGTCTAAATCGCCAAAAAGTACTGTGGTCCGGCACTGATTCTTAAATGTCGAGCGCAATAAATCGACGAAATAAAAGATCGCGAGCACGTTGTTTCTCTAGGGCCGAATCGCTTAATTTATACCAACTTTACAGCAGCAGTGCCTTAAACATTATCAGTGGCGGCAATACATTCTCGCCTCGATCACTTGAATGCATATCTTTCAGATGATGCTCTGAGCGAGCCCAAACAATGAGTTCATGGACAGAGTCGAATTCTTTCACTGCATCGTGATCAGTCCTCATTGAATCTGCTAGACTCCATTGTTTCATATTTTTCCAAGCCATAATCTCACCGAAAGGCATTGATTGTGCGAGGCTTATTATACCTGATTTTCAGTTGCTTAGCGCGACTCTTGCAAAGGTCTCAAATAATCTATCTACTCACATTTCCTTTCATTAGTTTTGTTTTGATTGCAACTTTAAGGACCCTCTGATTAAAGCCACTTTCGTAATCCCGCGGAGGCGTGGGTCCAGCAAAATCAATACTTTATAGATGCCTTCCTGTGCGAGAATAACCTTGTTCAGAGCTTCCTTAAGAAGAACTGATAGCTACTTCATGATCTATCGTCTGCTATGTGACAAGCACTATCATGCAAGAGGTATCCCACGAGCCAATTTGGGTTTGCTTCCTGTTAGACCCATTGCGTATTTCATCACCTGTTTAACCCCGGGGGTTAGTCTTCCCGCAAGCATAAGTCCAATATTGCGGATTAGTTTAAGCGACATATGATTATTGCTGAATCCATGATAGAAGCCATCCATTACCATCATCATCATCAAATTATCAAACCTTCTGGCTTTTTCATAACGAACTAAAACTTTGGGATTGCCTATATGCTCTCCGGCCTGACGAGCATTAACAAGGATTTCTGCCAGCCAAGCAATATCCTGAAGACCTAGGTTTACTCCTTGTCCTGCCAAAGGGTTAATGGTGTGCGCAGCATCACCAACGAGCGCTATTCCTTCTCGGTAATAATGTTGGGCATGTTGCCTCATTAGATGGAATGATCCTCGTTCGTGCAGCTTAATTATCTCTGGCATCTCCTGGGGAAATGTCTTGACCAGTTTGACGATAAAGTCATCGCTGCTCAATAATTTCAGTGCTTTGATATTCCTAGGGCTGTTATACCAGACAATAGATGCATAATTTTTACCATTGACGCACGGTAGCGGTAAAAAAGATTCTGGTCCTGTTGGTGTAAATGCTTGCCAAGTAGTATGTTGCTCTCCTTTCGCAGTCTCTACTGTGGCAATTAGGCATTGCTGCTCATAGCCTTGTTGGGTTACACCGATATTCGCAGCCTGTCTAACCATTGAATGTGTACCATCTGCCCCAACAATAACCCTTCCTTTTATATGCCTTCCTCCGTGCAACGTGATCTTTTGAAAATCATTGACGGTTGTTATTGTTTCGATGGTTATAGGGCAAATAAATTCAATGTTTCTGTAGGCTGCCATTACCTGATGAATACCCAGCTGGATCACTTTGTTTTCAATAATAAAGCCTAGCTGCTCATGGTGAATAATGGCTGCGTCAAAAATAGTTTTATTTGCTCCTCCAAAAATCCCGTTAATCTTTTCCCAAACAGCAACTTTCCTGTAAGGGCACATACGCATAGCTTGCATGGGCTTCCAGACTTTAAGTTGGCGCAGAATTTGTTCAGAAGAATAGCTCAGGGCAGACACCCTTAAGTCTGGGAGTTGCTCGGACTTGAACACTTTTGGCAGCTCTAGGTCAAGCACGGCAACTTTAAAATTATTGCTGCCTAAAGCTACTGCTAAGGCTGAACCAATCATTCCTGCGCCCACAATAATTACATCGAAATGCTGATCTTTCATTATACCCATTCCCCTTAAAGGCATGAGGTTGTTGACTTATCTTACCCACCCCAAACCATTTATTACTCTTAGGCCCACGGGACTTTACTCGTTTGTCTCCTATTACACTCACAGTGGCAACTGATACGCGCTATTACACTACCTTTTTTATGGTAGAACCTCGGCCGATGAGCTTTCGCATTCATCAAAGTACCAGTACCCTAGATTCATCAACCTAGTTACTGTGGCTATAAAAGCATGGTCTTCAATAGCTGTTGTGCCTAGGTCCGCAGCTGTTACTGAATCCAGGTTACTCAACGCCATCGCTGCATCACTGCAATATTCAGGAAACCCAAATGTGTCACCATTTATATGGAGCATGTTTGCAGATGCTGGGTGGTAGAAGGCGCGCAAGCCGGCAAGTTTTTGCAGCTTTTCGCCATTAGATAGGAGCTGATACAGGCGCCTCGGCTGGTAGAGTGTATCCGGCGCAGCGATATCAAGCTCATGGCGAGACAAGCTTAAGTGTTCGCCTAGCCATTGCCGTTTTACTTTTTCATTGTTAAACAGGTTTTCCATCATGGAAATCATACTTTGGTATTCATCCTGATAGATAGCTCCATGGTCATTCCTAGTAGCCATGTTTGGATTATAGTAGTGTGTATCACCCATTCCCTGACTGATAATATAATCTGCAAAGCTGCTTAATAGTTCTCGAGCCTTGGGTGATCGAAAACCTAAGGAGTAGCTAAGAGATGTCTCTAGGGCTTGTCCTTCATGGGGAAAACCTGCCGGGATGTAAAGTATATCTCCAGAAATCATTTCTTTCTCAAGGATGACATTATCCTGTACAATTTGACAAAGACCAGCGTTGTGATTAGCCTCGTCAGAACATCCTTTACTTCCTACCCTCCAGTAACGTTTTCCCATTCCTTGTATGATAAATACGTCGTACTGGTCTACATGCGGGCCAACTCCTCCCTTGGGTAAGGATAGGCAAACCATAACATCATCAAGCAGCCAGCCAGGGAAACACTTGAAGGGCTTAACTAAAGCGTGTGTTCTTTGGTGCCAATGATTTGCAGCTTGAACAATAATCTGTGTGTGGCTTTCCGGAAGGTGGTCAAAACTTTCGAATGGGCCGTGCTCTACTTTCCATTGATTGTTGCTGTTGTATACTAGTCGGGAGTCGATGTCTTCTTCCATCGCTAAACCTGCCAGTTCATCAGGAGATATAGGATCTATAAAACCAGCAAAACCGTTGTTTATGATGGTGGGCATTTTTTGCCAATAGTTGGTCATAAATGCATTCAAGTCAAAGTTTAATTGATACATAGTTTTCTGGCGTTGATTGAAAAAAGTTTAGACGTACATTTACAGTCATTAGATTCTAAAGGTGCTGGTGTGCATCATTATCCTCCACATTCGTTTTAGTCCTTCGTTATTCTTTGTTGTTAGCGGTGTTTGTCAACATGACTGCTGCTTTATTGATAAATACCACTTCCATTGAATACGTGGGTTGTTGACTGTTCTCACCACCCCAATCACCTGCTACTTGTAGGATAACCGGGGTTCGCTCGTTTGCAGCCTACCCACACCTTTAAAGGTAACGAGTATAATAAATGAGACATTATGCCGGAGTTCTCGGTAAACTTCTCTCCCTAATGTGCTACGATCGTAAAAGTAGAGCGCGTCTGGCATTGTAAGACGTGTTGTATACCCACGCCCTTTGAAGGTGAGAGCAGTCAACAACCGCCCACATTTAATGGTTATTTATGAAACCCTTAGTGATAGTTATCTCATGCAGGAACAAGCAAGACCTATTATTATTTTTGACTCCGGTGTTGGGGGACTCAGCATTTACAAAGATGTAAAGCAGATGACTCCAGAGCTCAAGGTTATTTATTGCGCAGATAACAAGGGCTTTCCCTATGGCCCTAAGCCAGAAGAAGAAGTTGTAGATAGAACCAGCTATTATCTACGGAAGTTGACGGAGCGCTATAATCCATCATTAGCTATCATTGCGTGTAATACGGCGAGCACTATTTCTCTTCCTAGAGTTCGCCAGGAGCTTAATATTCCTGTTGTTGGGGTTGTTCCCGCCATCAAGTCGGCGAGTGCTCATTCTAAAAATCGATGCTTTGGCTTGCTCGCCACACCAGGAACTATTACGCGAAAATACACTGCCAGCTTAATTGAAGAATTTGCCAGTGATTGCAATGTAATATCTGTAGGTTCTAGCGAGCTAGTTCATATGGCAGAGCAGTATTTTTGCGGAGAAAAAATTGAGTCAGCGTTGTTAAAAACCATCATTGATCCATTTTTTTCTGAAGAAATCTTACCAGACTCTATTGTTCTTGGGTGCACTCATTTTCCTTTATTGAAACATCTATTGCAGCCGGTTACTCCAGTTCAGGTTCAGTGGATTGATTCTGGTGAGGCTATTGCCCGTAGAGTTAAAGCATTATTAGGAGAGGCAGAGTTAAATTCTATTCATTGCGAAGGGAATTTATTCGTTTACACTGGGCCGCTTTCTTATGCAAAGGCGCTGCTTAACACCCTTGGAGGGATGGGGTTTTCTGATTTTGTGTTGTTGTGATAACAAGTCTGTCCACAAGATATCAAGAGCATTTGCACGAGTCGTAATTTTGTTCGTTGGTAAGGCAAAAACGCACAAAAAGATAGAGTTTATATTTATAAATGACCGACTTTATATCGCTTGGTATTATAGAGGTGAAACCAATGATCTTGAAATTCATGTGTATTTCAAACGGATATACATATAAATTAAATATTTTAACTATGGCTAAGAGAATATTAACTTGTTATTGTTTATTAACCTCTGCATGCATTAATGCTACGCTAGACAATACTATTTATGACAGCATAAATACTACTAAGGAGAAAAATAAATGGACTTTTATGTTTGTACCTAAGAGCTTTGTGATTAATCATAGAGAAGATATTTATTACATGGCCATGATTGACAAAACAATAACATTAAGTGAAAGTATAAAACAACAGATTATCACCACCTTAACAACCCTGTCACCAAATGATACTATTGAAGAAGCTCCAGATATCAGGAACAATCCAAATTTTACGTCTTGTCTCATGGGTGATTTATTAGCAGTAAATGCTGATATGTTTTTGCGTTCTTTCAATTTGTATTTAGAAAACTCATTCTACACATATGCATTTGTAGCTATATTAACTCTTAATGAAGCTAATAAAGAAGTGAAATTCAAAATAAAAAAAATAGAACTTGAGAGCGTAGTATATGCTAAGGATTTATTGATTAATGGCTCTAGCAATAGACAAGATATATTACAGCCACTGTTAGTATCATGTAAGGACCTGATACATGCACCTGAAAACAGTTATCAAATTAATAATTCAACTTGTGCTGAAAGTCCAGATATGAGACACCTTTTGTTTGATAATGCAAGCAATAGTAATGATACCCTGTTTCCAGAGCTGAGTCTTAATGGCAGTTGTTATAATCATGCTGATATTGAGCCTGAAAATAATTTCGCACCTGATTCTTTAGAGGGTGACAAACCAGATAATACAAAAAGTGTTTTCTTAACACATATGCCCACCCATTCAATTGATAGACCGTACAAGTGCGAATCGAATGGGTGCAATAAAGAATTTAAGTTGACAGCACATGTGAACATTGACACCAAGACCCATGTTTTTCCTTGCTCCCAGTGTCACAGTATTTATGCTTGCAAAAGTAGCTTAAAAACACATGTGGTAAAAATGCATACATGTGAAAATCCATACAAGTGTAAGTTGTGTAGCTATAGGGCTGCTAGCAAATATCTTTTAGGAATACATAAACTTGATCATACAGGTAAAAAGAAGTACAAGTGCAAATGGAAGGGGTGTAACATGGCATTCATTCAAAAAGTTAATTTGGAAACCCATATAAATACTCATACCCATAACAATACTTTTCCCTGCCAAACGTGTGGCCGTATATTTCATCACAAAGGTAATTTAAAAAGACATACACCTACTCATTCAAGTGAAAAGAAGTACAAGTGCGAATGGGAGTGGTGTAACAGTGAATTTAGGCAACAACGTAGTTTGAAAAAACACATCGTACTCATCCACGAAAAAGGAAAAAAGGAAAAAAGGAAAAAAGGAAGTAAACCCTGAATTCCCACAATAACCGACACACATGACATTAATTTGAGAGTCAGCTGCCCATAGGATGCAGAGGCGCAAGACGGCGACCACTTTTCACAAAAAAACTGATGTGGTAAGTCGGCAGGTGAAGTCCCAGCCAGGCTAAGGCTTTACACCGGAGCAATTTGCAGGACGCATGAAACTTGAGCCTTCTGATGGGGCAACTGGTAATACCAGACTATTTATTGGCTAATCAAAAAAACAATGGAGTCTCCTTCTCCCGTGCAAAGGTAAACGTTATCGGCAGCGCCATGGTGCTGAGGCTAGCGCCCACCTCATTCTTTGCCTCGTGGGTATTGATGAACGTTCGTACTGCTTGGATCTGAAAAAACATACGTCCACTAAAATATTTAAACTACTTTAGTTCGATTGCGTTTTTGTCTGGAAAGTATGTTAGTTATTGTGAATAATTCAGGGTACACCTACATCTTCGAATATTACTTTTTATGAATCTATTCTGCGAATGAAAAAGTGTTTTGATTCATTGTATAATGCTGGTTGTTGTATGGTGGCATTATCCACATTTATTGGACTTGTATAAAGACGCCCTAAGTGGTCCCATAGAAAAACTGCTATGCCATACTCGTTACCTTTGATGGTCTAGTGGGCGGCAAACGAGCAAAGCTGCATAGCCCCCTGCACCTAACCTAAAAAGTGGTTAGGGTGAGTTAAAACAGTCAACAACCTCACATACTCACAGGTAATCTATCTAAATAGCCTGTAAATTGGCATACTCAATCATTAGCCACTTACATCCCTCCGTATCAAAACTTACCTGAATTCTGGTTTGTTTGCCTTCTCCTTCATAGTCAATTACATCCCCTTCACCGAATATGTCATGGTGTACCCGCTGCCCAAGGGTGAGGCCATCCTCAGCTGGAGACTGCCACTTGGCAGAAACAGGGCGGGTAATCTTGCCTCCAAGACGGACTTCTTTAAGTAGCTCGCTGGGAATTTCTTTTATAAATCTTGATGCCCGATTTCTGGTTTCAGTGCCGTATAACCGTCGGGTTTCTGCATAGGTTATATACAATTTCTGCATTGCACGAGTGATCCCTACGTAGCAAAGTCTGCGCTCTTCTTCAAGATTGCCCTCGCTCAAAGACATTTTATGCGGGAACAACCCTTCTTCGAGTCCAGCAAGAAAGACCAGTGAGAACTCCAGCCCTTTGGCGGAGTGCAGAGTCATCATTTGAACGCTATCTGTAAATTGCTCCGCTTGATTGTCGCCGGACTCTAGTGTTGCATGGGCAAGAAATGCATCAAGTGGGGTCATTGGGTCACTGTTATCCCCAAGCTCAACGTCTTCCTGATTAAATGTTTGACAGGCGGTAACTAACTCCTCTAAGTTTTCTACACGAGCTCGGCCTTTTTCACCTTTTTCTTTAGCATGATGCTCTACCAGGCCGGTTATTGTTAGTATGTTATCCGCCAATTCTCCAAGGGTTAGCTCGCTACCAGAATGGCTTAATCGTTGCGTCAGCTCCACAAAAGCAGCCATTGCACTATTTATTTTGCTTCCTGGCTGAGAGGGGGTCACTAAAGTATTGAGAGCTTCCCAGAGGGACATCCCTTGATTACGAGCAATCTCTCGTAGCTTTTCAACTGTTTTTTCGCCAATGCCTCGGGTGGGTATGTTAATAACTCTCTCTATGGCTGTATCGTTATTAGGATTGCTTGCTAGGCGCATATAAGCTAGAGCGTTTTTAATTTCTGCACGCTCAAAAAAACGTTGCCCTCCATAGATACGATAGGGAATGCTTGCTCTTAGCATAGCCTCTTCAATAATACGTGATTGTGCATTTGAACGGTAAAGAACTGCTATTTCAGCACGATTGGTGTTGTTTTGAGTAGCTTCTCTAATGCGGTCTGTAATGAAACGAGCTTCGTCTACTTCATTAAAGCCTGCATATAACTTAATCGCCTCACCATCATTGTCATTAGTCCACAGCTCTTTGCCCAGACGGTCTGAGTTGTTGGCTATTACAGCATTAGCTGCTTTTAGGATTGAACCAGTAGAACGATAATTCTGTTCAAGCTTTATGGTTATTGCATTACTGAAATTACTTGAAAATTGTCGTATATTCTCTATTTTTGCTCCTCGCCAACCATAAATAGACTGATCATCATCACCAACAACCATTAACTTGTCTTCATCACCAGCAAGCAGTCTTAACCAAGCATATTGAACAGTATTGGTATCTTGAAATTCGTCAACGAGCATATAACGAAAGCGGTTTTGATAATGCTGAAGGAGATCTGGGTGCCTGAGCAGGAGCTCTTGAGTTCTCAGTAACAGCTCGCCAAAATCTACAACACCCACCTGCTCACAATAATCATGGTAGGCACGATAAACTATCAGCATGTTTTTTTCAAAGATGTTATAGCCTGGGTCAATGTGGCTGGGGCGTAGTCCTTCATCTTTTTTATTATTGATATACCATTGGGCTTGTCTTGGAGGCCATTTTTTTTCGTCAAACTGTAGGGTGCGCATAATACGTTTAATGATACGAAGCTGGTCATCACTATCTAAAATTTGAAAGTTTTCTGGTAGGCTGGCTTCTTGCCAGTGCGTTCTTAGCATACGATGGGAAAGCCCATGAAACGTACCAACCCACATGCCTTTTGGAGGTATTCCCAACAAAGACTCAATCCGCAAACGCATTTCTGCTGCGGCTTTATTGGTGAATGTAACGGCAATTATTGAGTAAGGAGATAACTTATTAACCTGTACTAACCACGCAATTCGGTGAACTAATACTCTTGTTTTGCCGCTACCGGCTCCTGCGAGCACTAATATTGAGGATATCGGTGCTGTTACAGCTTCACGTTGTGCTTCATTCAAGGGATCAAGTATTGAGGTTACATCCATAATATTTATTCGTTGCTAGTTAAAGTGTATGTTTATACCCATTCCTTTTGAAGGAGCGTGGTTGTTAATTGTTCTAACTCCCCTCAATTACTCGTAGGTCCTTGGGGCTTTGCCTACTAACACATTTAGTGGTAACTGGTATGTCTCCATCGTACTTGAATACGCTGTAGCTCACTCGCTACTCTCAATGACTTTAGAATTGATTGTTAGCAGGCACTGATGCATTGTCACTAGTTGTGGATAAAACATATTCCCTATTTTTTACAGTCACACACAATATGTGCTTGCATGTAAGTGACGGATTGAATACAATTAAACCGTTAGAAAGCATTATACGATAAAAACAAATAAAGAGAATGCTGCAATGACTAAAGATAATAAGATAGAAAACGACTTTTTGGGTGATGAAAGAATCCAGAGTGAGGATCTGCATGATAAAGGTTCTAGAAAAGCCATGCAACTCCGGCGTGTCTTAGAAGACAGAGCCGAAACAAAACGCCTCAGCTCTATATGTGGTGATAATTACTGGGGGGATATTTAGTCTGGTTTTTCTTGCTTCATGGATTGGTGAGACATCAAATATTTGACTGTCTCACTGACTTCTCTTTAGTACCCAACATCTGATAATCCCTAAAGTGTAGGTAGTTTTCAAAATCATGGATCATTTCTTTGCCAATAAAAAAGAATGCCTATGAGACACCGACATTTGATATAGAGACATCCCAGCCTGCTTATACCCACGCATCTTAAAGGTGCTGTTATTAACTGTTCTACGACTACTACTCATAGGTGATTGGGGCTTCACTCGCTTATATCCTAATCACACATGCAAGAAAACAGGTATACGCAAGCACCATGTATTAATTACTTGATAATTGATCTCCAGGTTCGAAGCGCCAAGTACGAGTGATTTCCAATAGGTCATAATCTTTCAGGTCATCATCAAAAGGTAGAAAAGGTGCAGATAGCCTAATAGTTCGTACCGCCGCATCATCTAGCACACTCACACCAGAAGACTGCACTATTTCAATATCATGTAATGTCCCATCCTTGTTAATGGCAACCATGATACTTAGTTCACCATATAATTTGTCTTGCCGAGCCTTCTCCGGATAATTAATGTTACCGATTTTTTCAACTTTCCTTCTCCATTTTTCTTTATAGTCTGCACCTACTTCCTGGACGGTTGACGCCGCTGTAAGCCTCCTTATTCTTGGTCGCTTAGCATAAGCCTGACGCTCTTTTTTGAACAGTTCTTCAAGGATAGCAATTTTTTTTTGCACATCAATAAGTTTTACTTCTGGCCTCCGATCAGAGAAGAAGGGATCCATCTTCGGCTTAGCCACATCAGCTGACTTATTTTTAGATACAGAAAGAGTAACTACTGCTGTCGTGTGTTTCTGGTTAGGGGTAGATCCTTTTTGATGTAGTGGTAAATGGAGTATCTGTTGCCGATCACGGATACCATTATCTTGAAAAGACGCCCTTTTATTTATTGCTGGCAAATATTTTTCATCCTGATAGCCACTACCATGTTGGTTTAATTTAGCTAGATAACCTGCTTCCTGATGCTTATCTTTACTTTTATAAACTTCCAATGTAATTTCGAGTGATGGTGGTGGAACGGGTTTATCCTGTACGGTAAAACCAACTCCCAATATAATAAGAGCATGAAAAATAACAGCCATAAACACAGTGAAACTTAGTCGGTCATTAGCCGACACTTTGACGATTTGATTCATGAGCTTCTATGCATAACATAATATCTCATTGTATACCGAAATTATTCGAAGATATAGGTAGGCAACATGCGAGATAAGCCCTACGATCCCTACTGTATCAGGTGATTACGGTGAGAGTCGTCAACCACAAACCTTCAGGGGGAGTGGGTATAGCAATAAATAAGAATAAGTCTTCTCCTTGACTTAACCTTGATTAACATTGTGCTGCTAGCTTTTCTTCAATTTTGTCCATCAGCATATCCCCTATACTGATATCAAACTGGTTATCAAGCTCCCTAATGCACGTGGGGGAAGTGACATTAATCTCAGTTAAATAGTCTCCTATAACATCAAGACCAACAAAAAGAAGACCTTTTTCTTTCAATACAGGCCCTACTTGTTTAGCAATCCGATAATCTTGATCGGATAAATCCTGACCAATCCCCTTACCTCCTGCCGCAAGGTTGCCTCGTAGTTCGCCTTCAGACGGGACTCTAGCTAAAGCATAAGGCACAGGTTTACCATCAATCATCAGAATGCGCTTATCACCTGCTTTAATCTCTGGAATGAACTTTTGAACCATTGCCTGTCGCTGGCCATAGTTCGTAAGGGTTTCAATGATAACGCTAAGGTTTGGGTCATTTTGTTGTGTTCTAAAAATAGATGCTCCGCCCATACCGTCAAGAGGTTTAAATACCACGTCCTGATTATCTAGAACAAATTCACGAATCAAGCGAGAGCTTCTGGATACTAATGTGGGAGGAGTGCATTTGGGGAATCTCGTTGCAAAATATTTTTCATTGCAATCCCTAATACTTCTGGGCTTATTAACGACGATTGTGCCCTCCGCTTCAGCCTGCTCCAGAATATAAGTGCTGTAAATATACTCCATGTCAAAAGGTGGATCCTTTCGCATTAAAATTACATTTAGCTCAGCTAGTGCCATTTCTTCACGATCCCCCAAACGGAACCAGTCTGATGGACCTACACTTACTGATAATGGGCGCATACTCCCAAATGCCTCGCCTCCCAGTTGGTATAAGTCAGACTGCTCCATATAAAATAACTGCCAGCCCTTTTTCTCAGCCGCCAGCAACATGGCTAGCGAACTATCTTTTTTATAATTAATAGTACTTATGGGATCCATCACAATACTAAGTTTGATCCTCATAATTGACCTAGTGGAGATACTGTTTGTTGGTTTTCTTGCATTTTGTGTTCCCATACACACCCCAAAGCTTGACCCATTTTAATGGGACTTCCCGGCTGCCAATGCTCAAACCAATCAACCTGGTTCCTGCCAAAAAGAACAATTGCTGTGGATCCCATTTTAAAACGCCCCATTTCATCACCACGCTGCAAAACAATACTTGTATGTTGATTAGTGCCGTATTCAACGCTTCTAATTTGTCTACGGTATGGTGTAACCAACCCTGCCCAGACGGTTTCGATGCTGGCAACAATCATAGCGCCAACCATAATGACCGCCATAGGTCCTTGGTCAGTATCAAAAATACTCACCACCCGCTCATTCCTTGCAAACAAGCGGGGAATATTTTCCACAGTGGATTGATTAACTGAAAACAAACGTCCAGGAATATGTATCATCTGGCGTAACTGACCCCTAGCAGGGATATGCACTCGATGATAATCACGAGGAGATAAGTATATAGTGCCAAATTTTCCACCCATGAATTCCTGCCCAAGGTCTACACTTCCTCCCAGTAACTCTGTCAGGCTGTAATCACGACCTTTCGCCTGAAATAATCGACCATTGGCAATATCACCTATCTGACTAATGAAACCATCTGCAGGACTAACAACTTCCGTGGGATCTGTTGGTAAAGGGCGGACACCCGCTTTTAAGGCGCGAGTGAAAAATTCATTAAAGTTTCCGTATGCTTCAATGTTCTCTTCCTTGGCTTCGCTCATGTCCACATTATAATGATGGATGACTCTACGAATCAGAGTATTTTTAAATCCTACCATCCTGCTTTCGGCACAGTAATGTGCCGACCTGGAAATCAGATGATGTGGTAAAAAAAATTGAATGCCTGCAAATAGTTTTGCTTTCACTGTGCTTATACTACCTTTATTGAGTTATCTATACCCAAACTTATCGGAGATACAAGCAGTCGGCAAGTGGTAAAGCCTCAGAATTTTAGACAGCTATGATGCCGAGAATAGTAATGGTGATACATTCTCCTACAACTGCAATGTGATGAGTATATACTCGTAACGTAGTATGGAGATGCTGGCCTCGTACTATTAGTGCTGGTTAGTAGATCAATCTCTTATAGTAGCTTTTTATTAAGACTCCACCGGTGTATCGAGCAAGTTTCCCCACTCAACCCATGAGCCATCATAGGCTCTAACTCGCTCATAACCTAAAATTTTAGCCAGCATATAGGTGAATGCTGAGCGATGATGACTCTGACAGTGAGTGATAATCTCCTTACATTTAGTGATACCCAGGGCATTAAGCTCTTTCTCTACACCTTTCTTGATGCGATAACCTTGGGCTGGATCTATCGCACGACTCCACTCATAGTTGATTGCTCCCGGAATATGACCGCCTCGCATGGAAAAAAGCCTCTCTCCTCGAAACTCCTCAGGAGAGCGTGCATCCCAAATGACTACATCTGGGTTGCCAATCCTGGCCTCAATATATTCACGGGAAGCCATAACCTCTTTGTTTATGGTGATATCAACTTTGGTAGGCTCAGGTGCTTTTATCAGACTTGTTACTGGCAGCTTTTCCTGTAACCAAGCATGCATTCCACCATTCAGATATGAATAGTTACTATGACCTATAACATCTAGGGTCCAAATGAGGCGCCCAGCCCAGCCACCACCTTCATCATCGTATGGAATAATATACTGACTTTTACCGGTATAACCCAAATCACTAAATAACTTTTCCAATTGATGAAGAGAAGGTAGCTTCCCTGGTACCGGCTTCTGACCTGATACAAGCTGTTGTGTGGAAATATTTACAGCCCCAAGAATATGGGCTTGAGCGTACCTTTTTGGGTCACCTAGGTCAACAATTAGCAGGTCATTAAGGGATGGTAGCTTGTTAGCCATTGCGACCGGATCAATAAGCATGCTGCTTTTCTTCTTATCTTTGAAAGTATCCATTTCTTCTCCGCTCTTGAGTTTTCCGACCAAAGAGTATAACAAAAAGATCCCAGGCAAGGAAAAAGAAAGAAATAGGTTTAGTTGATTTTAAAAAATTTGCATTTTTTGATAAGTAAGTGCAATTTCCGAGAAAGACAGCCCACAGGTATAGTTTGTCTCTTTGCTCATCACGGAGATTTGTTTACACCCTCAATGGAAACTGGTATATAGACCAGCACCACCGAATTGTTCAATAGCGCAACCAAAAGCCGCTTAATACACAAAAAATCATTTCCTCAAATCACTCCGTAACCAAAACTGTTTTCCTTACGCCGATGCCGAAAAAACGGACGATACCCGTAAGATACAGGGAAATAACCACGAGTACAGATTTACCATCTCCCTCCAGAAACTAATTGTGTATATTGAGATTTGATACCGACTGATCCGTATCTGTGCAGCATATCTAATAGATTTTTTTGTGGAAGCACAGTTAAATATCCTTCTCCACCATTAAAATAAGAACGCACCTTTTCTCTTTGTTTGTCGATACTACCTATACAAGTTATTTCAATGTTGCTTTCGCCGAAACCTTTAATAAAGTTATCCACAAAATCATCGTCTTTGAGATACCGACCTAATGACATCATTCTTTCTTCTGGAAAGAATACATCACTGTATTCACCAATTACTACACCTAAACAACCATCCTCCACCTTTTTGTTTGACTTCCACATAGCGTGTAAAAACTTTGTTATGGCTGAGTATTTAACAGTTTCTATTGCTCTTACATAGAAATCATCCATTTCCTTAGCAGTAGATTCGTCAAGAGCGGATATTGTATCTTGCGCAACTCCTAAGGCCACAGCATGAACAGGATCTCTTGCTCCGTAAGTATCTAATGATCCAGTACGAAAAGCCTCAGCGATAAATTCACCGAAATTCACATATTCTATTTTTCTGCTTATAAGCTGATCAACTATTTCATTAGGGTTAAGTACAGGAACACCACCTAACCTATTAATTCTATGATATACCTCCCGATAAACGGTATAAGCCTTGATGAGTGCGGGTAGTATAGATGCATTCGTAGCAACTTTCCCTAATTGAAGCATTCCCCCTAACCCTGGTTCCGACATAGGGGCAGGAAAAGGTTTATCTCGGTCTTGACGACTCTCTTTATACGCACGGACGACTGCATATGATGTTACCCATAATATCCCATCCATCTTACGCTCAGGGCCTTCTTTACTAGCCACATAAGAAATAAAGCATGACTCTTGTCCAGAAAATACTCTTCTATTTTCAAACTTAAACGAAAACTGCTTACTTAGAATTATCCTAAAGAGTTCAGTGTGCCATTTAACTCTTGTCAAACCTTCTTCGTCTAATAAAGACTTGACGTCGGGATCTTCACTTAGCTCTCCATATAGTATTTCGTTTTCAGCAAATAGTGTTTTAACCTCTTCTCGATCTAGGATCTGTTCATCATCAAACCCTGCAGCAGTTATTACCACATTGACATTATCTGCCTGTCTGTTTTTTAAATCATTTTTAATGACTATAAACTCCTTATTGTGTTTTAAACTTTGCAGAACAACAGTTAAAACTGCTACAGGGGAATCATTTGTACTCCATGATGCAATATCTCGTGACAGTAATGGCGAATTAGAAGTACTACCCTGCAACGCAACCATGCCCATGTATTCTCTTGGGTCTCCATAACTTAGATAGAGGCCATGACTAGACACGTATATAGTTATAACTCTTATAGCTTCAGCAAAACTATGGAGTGAGAATACAACACAACAAAAAGAAAGTGTTATTTTTAACCACTTCATTATGACCTCTATTTATTGCAAAAAACAGAACAAAATAATAATAGTTTATTTGTCTTATTCATACATATTTTTCTCTTCTTTTAAGATACAGTACTCAGATCTGGCAATCTCCTTTTTCAAAATGGCTTCTGTCGGGAAAAAATACACCCTGCCGAGAATGCTGACTACGCTCGCCACCCCCCACAATTACTTACTCCTTGTAGTCTCATTAGGCTTCTCTCGTTTGTAGCCGGCTCATACCTAGACTTCCACAATAACTAACACACTTGCCCGACAAAAACTCAATCGGACTAAAGTAATTTAAAGCTTTTCGTGGACGCGGGAAGAATCTTCCTAGCACGCCATTAGTATTATCGTTAAATCCACCTTGCCATGAGCGGCATGCCCTAGCAAAGTATGCCTTACATCCCAATGATCTAGCGATACTTACGTGGCCGCGAACTCGCCACCGTTATCAAACGTAATGAGCTTACAGATATTCTTGTAAGGTCGTAGCATTATTTTGATGGCCTAGCTTACTACTTTTTTGGTCTTGTTTTTAACTCTGACTGTCAAAAGAAATTTCTAGACACGCTCGGTCATCGTCACAAGATATCCATCTTGACCGTGAACGGTATCCCCCTCCCAGTGGCCTACCTCTTTTTTCACATCTACGCAGTCCGGGCGCCCATAAACATCCACAAGGTCAGGAATGAAGCTGACTCCAGCCTCAGCACCTTGACGCTACCGATAACGCTTACCTTTGCGTGGAAGAAGGCCGCTCCATTGGTTTTTTATGATTAGGCAATAAATAGTCTGATAACCAATAGCCCTATTATAAGACTCAAGGTTCATGTGCCCTGCAACTTGCTCCGGTGTAAAGCCTAGCCTAGCTGTGACTTCACTTGCCGACTTACCACATCAGTTCTTTTGTGAAACTTATATATTCTACGGTTTCTGACGTCTGCTTCATCTAGTAACCCCTCTGCTTCCAATTGCGCTGATTGCGTATATTATCAGTCCTCTTAACAAGACTTGGGTCAGAGGTGGCGTAACGAAGCGCAGCATACTGCATTAGAAATGCGATATCAAAAATGCCCCAACATTGTGCTTTATGCATGCTGCTTTTTCCTTATTTTTCAAAGTATCCACTTCTTCTCCGCTCTTGAGTTTTCCCTACCGCCGAGTGTAACAAAAAGATCCTAGGCAAGGAAAAAGAAAGAGATAAGGTTTAGTTGACTTTAAGAAATTTGAAGTTTCGGATAATTAAGTGCAATTCCTGAGAAAGACAGCCTGCGAGTGTGGCTTGCCTCTTTACTCATCACGGGGATTTGTTTACACCCTCAATGGAAGCTGGCATATAAACCAGCACCACAGAATTGTTCAATAACGCAACCAGAAGTCTCTGAAGACAAGAATGATAATGACCTGCTATCACTTCACAAAGCTGTTTCCCTTGCGCCGACGCAAAAAAACGTACGATACCCGTAAAATATATAAAAATAACCACGAGTACCGCTTTATCATAGTGCTACAAAAACTGATTGTGTATATTAAAATTTAATACAAGATAATCCGTAGCTGTGCAGCATATCTGATACAGGTAGATGTGTAAAAACATATAAATCCCTAGGATCACTAAAATAAGAGCGAACCGCTTCTCTTTTCTGGTCGATACTATCCATACCATTTATTTCAATGTTGCTGTCGCCGAAACCTTTAATAAATCCATCCACAAAATCATCGTTATTCAGATACTTATCTAATGATACGTTTCCTTCGTCTTGAAACAATACCTTACTGTATTCACCAACTACTAGGCCAGTGAAGTCATCATCAAGTTTTTTTCCTGACTTCCACATAGCGTGTAAAAACTTTGTTATCGCAGAATTTTTAACCGTTTCTATTGTACTCATATAGAAATCATCTATAAGCTCCTCGGAATATTCGTTTGATAAAGCGGATATGGTATCTTTTGCAGCCCCCAAGGCCACGAGATGAATAGGGTCTCTTGCTGATCTAGTGTTTAATACACCTGGAGAATGAAGCTCAGCGATAAATTCACCAAAATTTACATACCCTAGACTTCTCTCTATAAGCCGATCAACTATACCCTGGGGTGTAAGTGCTGGATCGCCCAGCCTATTGTTCGCCTCATATGCTTTATGATAAGCAAGATAAGCTAAGGTGATGGCAGGTAGCACCTCACTTTTACTTGCAGCAGCAACTTTTCCCAGTTGAAACATTCCTCCTAACCCCTTTTCCGTCATAGGTGTCGGCAAAGTTCCGTGTAATTCTTGTAGATTACCGTCATCATTCTGCGAGTGGACTATTGCATATGTTGATATCCATAGCCTAGTTTCAACACCCACAACGTCTTTCACCAGATGACTCATAAATCCTGAATCTGACTTAGAACGTACTTTCCCTGGCGCAAACTCAAACGAAAACTGCTTGCTCATAATTAATCTAAAAAACTCAGTATGCCCCTCTGATTTTGTCAAACCCTCTTTATCTAATAAAGTTTTGATGGCGGGATTTTCACTTAGCTCACCATAAAGTCTTTCATTTCCAGCGAATAAATTTCTAACTGCTTCTCGGTTTAAGGTATCTCTGTCATTATATCCAGCAGCAAATATTAATACCTCAACGTTCTCCGGCTTCTTGCTTTTTAAATCATCTTTAATCATTATAAATTCCTCCGTATACATCAGGCTTTGCAGAATGACCATTAAAACCGCTGGAGGAGAATCATTTGTAGCCCATGATGCTACATCTCTTGATAGCATTGGTGAATTAGAGGTACTGCCCTGTAGCGAAACTATACGCCCTTCTTCCTGAGGATCTCCAAAGGTTAGATAGATATTGTGATTAGAGACATATATAGCGATAACTCTTGTATTATCAGCAAAACTATGAAGTGCAAATATTACACAGTAAAAAGAAAGTATTGCTTTTAAAAATTTCATATTTATGACCTCGGATGTATTTCAAAAAACAGAACCACGTAAGAATAGGATATATCCCTTATTCATACATGTTTTTTTCTTTTATTTGAGTGCGGCAACCTGCTTTTTGTGGCTGCCTTTAGCCTTTAACAAAATGGCTTTTGTCTAGAAAGCATAACACCCCGCTAAGGATGTTGATTACTTTTCCTAACCCCCACAATTACTTACTACGTGTAGTCTCATTAGGCATCGCTCGATTGCAGCCTAGTCATACCTTTAAAAACTACTCACTGCTCCACCCACTGAGCCCATAATCTCTTTATTATGTTTGTATGGCTTGTAACAGTTATGACAGTGCCTAAAGGTTTTTCATTTTGAAGCGCCTGTTTATGAACCATAAGTCTTAATTGCTGATATACGTCCCTAATGTTTCTGGCGTCTGCTTCATCTAGTAACCCCTCTGCTTCCAATTGTTCTGATTGCGTATATTATCAGTCCTCTTAACAAGACTTGGGTCAGAAGTAGCGTAACGAAGCTCAGCATACTGCATTAGAAATACGATATCAAAAATACCCCAACATTGTGCTTTATGCATGCTGCTTTTTCCTTATTTTTCAAAGTATCCATTTTTTCTCCGCTCTTGAGTTTTCCGACCAGAGAGTATAATAAAAAGATCCCAAGCAAGGAAAAAGAAAAAATAAAGACATAAGAAACATTAGTATACAGCTAAAACTTAATAAGGTTTAGTGGATTTTAAGAACTTGGCAGTTTTGGATAATTAAGTGCGATTCCTGAAAAAGGCAGCCTGCGGGGGTATGGCTTGTCTCTTTACTCATCATAGGGCTTTGTTTACACCGTCAATGGAAACCGATATATAAACCAGCACCACCGAATTGTTCAAAAGATCGCCCAAGAAGTAGCTTAAGATACGAAAAATCATTACCTGCGATCACTTCGCAACCAAAGCTGCTTCCCTTGCGCCAATACCAAAAACCGTACGATACCCGTAAAATACAGGGAAATAACCACGAGTACCGCTTTATAACCGGGCTCCAGAAAAACTGACTTTAAAATTTAATACAGGATGATCCGTATCTGTGCAGCATACCTAATAGATCTTTTTGTGGAATAACAGATAAATACCCGTCTCCATCATTAAAATAAGAGCGAACCGCTTCTCTTTGCTTGTCGATACCATCCAGACTCGTTATTTTAAGGTTGCTATCGCCGAAACCTTTAATAAATCTATCCACAAAATCATCGTTATTGAGGTACTTACCTAACGATATCGTTTTTTCTCCTCCAAACAATACATCACTGTATTCACCAACTAATATGCCTAAGCAGCCATTCTTAAGTGTTTTTCCTGACTTCCACATAGCGTGTAAAAACTTTGTTATAGCGTCAGCTTTAACAGTTTCTATTGTACTCTTATAGAAAGCACCCACTTTCTTCTCGGAATATTCTGCTGAAATAGAGGATATTTTATTTTGCGCACCCCCTAATGCCAAGGCATGAATAGGGTCTCTTGCTGAATTAGTGCTTAATGAACCTGAACAATGAAGCTCAGATATAAATTCACCAAAATTCACATAACCTAGTTTTCTTTCTGTAAGACGCTTAACTGTATCCGCCGGTGTAAGTGCTGGATCGCCCAACTTATTCTTCAACTGATATGTTTCATGATAAGCAGCATACGCCATAATGATGGCAGGTAGAATATTACTTGTAACAGCAACTTTTCCTAGTTGAAACATTCCACCTAACCCTCTTTCCTTCATAGGTGTCGGCAAAGTTCCGTGTAGTTCTTGGCGCCTACCATCATTATTGTTCGAGTGGACTATTGCATACGTTGTTATCCATAGACCGTCCTCAACAGGCAAAAGACCATTTTGAGCCACAAAAGTCATAAAGTCTGAATCTGGCCTAGAACGCACTTTCCCACGCTCAAACTCAAACGAAAACTGTTCGCTCATGATTAGTCTAAATAGCTCAGTATGCCCTTCAGATTTTGTTAAACCCTCCTTGTCCAATAAAATTTTGATGTCGGGATTTTCACTTAGCTCACCATACAGTATTTTATTTCCACCTAATAATTTTCTAACTGCTTCTCGGTTTAAGATATCTGTGTCATTATGTCCAGCCGCTGCTATTAATACTTCGACGTTCTCTGGCTTCTTGCTTTTTAAATCATCTTTAATCCTTCTGAACTCATCAGTATCCTTCAAGCTTTGCAGAATAACCGTTAACACTGCTGGAGGGGAGTCATTTGTAGCCCATGACGCAACATCTTTTGAAAGCATTGGTGAATTAGAAGTACCGCCCTGCACCGAAACTATACGTTCTTTTTCCTGTGGGTCTCCATAGGTTAGATAGATATTGTGATTAGAGACATATATAGCGATTACTCTTGTATTTTCCGCAAAACTATGGAGTGAAAATACTATACAGTAAAAAGAAAGTATTGTTTTTAACAACTTCATATTTATGACCTCAGATGTATTTCAAAAAACAGAACCATATAAGAATAGACTATATCCATTATTCGTACATATTTTTCTCTTCCCTTTGAGTGCGGAAATCAACTTTTTATAGTTTCCATTAACAAAATGGCTTTTGTCGGAAAAGTATAGCAGCTGCTTAGGACATTGATTACTATCCACAACATCCACAACTACTTACCACTTGTAGTCTCACTAGGCTTCGTTCGTTTGTATCCTGCTCATACCTTTACGGACTGCTCATTGCCCCACCCACTGCGTCCACAATCTTTTTATGATGCTCCCATGGCTTGCAACAACTATGTCCGCGCCTAAAGGCTTTTCATTTTGAAGTGCTTGTTTATGGACCATAAGTCTTAATTGCTGATATACGTTTCTAAGGTTTCTGGCGTCTGCTTTACCTAGTAATCCTTCTGCTTCCAATTGTTCTGATATGCGAATATTATCAGTCCATTTAACAAGACTGGGGTGAGAGGCAGCGTAGCGAAGCACAGCATACTGCATAAGAAATTCTACATCAATAATGCCTCCCTCATCGTGCTTTATATTATCTGTTCGCTGCTTGCTTTTGTTCCCATGATAGTTACGCATTTTTGTTCTCATCGCCACCACGTCATTACGGAGTTTTTCCGGGTCACGTTTTTTTTTCAGCACCTCAGATCTTAAGTGTGCAAACTGCTGAGCTAGCAATTTATCCCCAGCAACCACGCGGGCCCTAACAAGGGCTTGATGCTCCCAGGTCCAGGCATTATTTTGTTGGTATTGTTCATAGGCGCTGAGGGATCCAACTAATAAACCAGAAAAACCCGAAGGACGCAAGCGCGTATCTACATCATATAATATGCCTAGCAGTGTCCGTGTTGTTAATATATGGATAATGCGCTGGCCTAATCGAGTAAAAAACGTCGTGCTGTCAATTTGTAGAGGGCCCTCTGTTTCCTGACTGTCTACACTACTATGAAGAAAAACCAAATCAAGGTCCGAGAGTGGTCCAAGCTCTATTCCCCCCAGCTTGCCATAACCAATAATAATAAATCCTGGATTACAAAGCCCTCCGCTTTCAGATGTAGGTCTACCGTGACGATGAACCAAAGATCTCCAGGCAATATCAAGAACTTGCTCCAGTACCACCTCCGCTATCCAGGTTAGATAATCACTCTCTTTCATCAAAGGTAATGTGTCCAGCACGTGAGCAGCTGCCACTTGAAGAGTATGAGACATTTTAAAATAACGCAATGCTTCCATCTGTGATTCCAAATCATCTGCTGGAATATGTCTCAACAGTTGCTTTAACTCACTGGCAAGCTCATCTTTTTTTGGTGGATTATATAGCTGGCCAAGATTTAAAAATTCATCAAGAAGGGCGGGTGTTTTGGCAATTTGATCAGCTATCCATGGACTAGCAATACAAAGCTTGCATAGATGCTCAAGAGCCGCCGGATTTTCCATGAGTAATACAAGATAAGCCGTTCTCCTCAATACTGCGTCTACCAGAGGCATTAGACGATTTATCGCTAGATCAGGCTTTCCGGATAAACAGACAATATTAAGTAATAATGGTATGAATTTATCGATACGATCCCTGCTTTTACGGCGTAAGCGAGATAACGTTTTGCCGTCACGAAGTGCCAGCAATAACCTTAAGGAATCTTCAGAATGCTTAAATCCCTTGGCCTCCAGTAACTTTAACTCTTCAGGAGCGCTCAGCTTGCCTAGCCAAAACATTATCCAATAATCTAATTCTTTTGAATCATCGTGATTATTACCAGAGCCGGAAACAACGTGATCAAAATGGCAGATAACGTTATTGCGATGTTGCTTTAATATGGTTAGTAGCGCCCCCCATGACACGAAACCCATGCTATAAGCTAATCTTTCTCTACTACAGTTATCCACAGGCAGTGTCTGGGTTTGCGTATCATTCAATGCCTGAAGGACATGCTCTAGGTTTCGTAAAAATAAATAAGCCCGTTCAAGCTCCTTGACAGTCTGACTTGGTAAATAGTTTTTAGTCTCAAGTACAGGTAAAACGTTAAGGAGTGATCTTTCCTGCAAAGATCTATCTCTGCCACCATGGATAAGCTGGAATGATTGAACAATAAACTCTATTTCCCGAATTCCACCCGGACCCTGCTTAATGTTTTCTTCCATCCCGTTGCGTTTAACTTCGCTATCAATCAAAAGCTTCATCTCTCGAAGAGCCGTAACTGCACTGAAATCTATGTAGCGCCTATAAACAAAAGGCTGTAACGTTTTTATCAGGCTGCCCCCCCATTCCCGGCTGCCAGCAACTACCCGGGCTTTAATCATGGCATAACGCTCCCAATCTCGACCCTGATCCTGATAATACTGCTCCATGGCCGAAAAACTCATAGTCAATACTCCGCTTTCCCCGTACGGTCTCAGCCTCATATCAACCCTGAATACAAAGCCATCCGAAGTTCTGGTATCTAGAACCTTGATTAAGCGCTGACCTAGCCGTATAAAAAACTCCTGGTTAGTTAATTTACGACGAGCACCTGATGTTTCACCCTGACTTGGGTAGGTGAAAATCAGATCAATATCCGATGAAAGGTTTAACTCTTCAGCGCCTAGCTTGCCCACTCCGAGAACGATCATTTCTTGTGGTCTAGGCTTTTCACTATAGCTTCCTCCCTGCGGCACTCCTAGTATTTTTGCTAGATCGTGATGTAGCCAGTTAAGCGAATGCTCAACGCAGGCATCTGCCAACTCGGAAAGATCCCGGATGATTTGGCGAGTATCTGATAACCGATTAAGATCCCCCCAGATAATCCTGACCATTTCCCGATTACGGTACATTCTTAATGTTTTAATTAGTATTTCTTCAGACTCAATATTTTGAATCAGTTTACCTAGTGCATAATGATGATTGCTCTTAACTATAAGCTGAGCTTCTTCTTGCCAAAGACCATAAAAATAGAATAAATGATTGGGATTTTTAATAAACTCATCCCTAGCGAAGTCACTACCCACCCACGTAGTTATAAGTTGCTTAAGAAATAATGGGTTAATGGATTTAATTTTTCCTTTTTGTTCTTCTTCGACATATAACGATAACAGCTGCTTCCAGCTGGCTTTTATGCTTGTCTCCATAAAGTCTGGATAGTATCTAGGCAGCTCCATAAGAATATTCTCCCATTAAGGAGTCTGTGAACATGCTCCTTCTTTTATATCCGTAAATGGTTTGACTGATTCTCAGCTAAACCCATTACAATTGAATGCGGAGGCAGACAACAAACAAACTCATCCTCACCGGCTATAATAGGTAATCAGAGATAATCGTCAACAACCCCTCAGCATCTCAAGGGAGTGGGCATAAAAACTTCTTCGCAGGCTCGTTAGGCGATACTTGATAACAGATTTCTCAAAAAATAAATAATGAGGATTATGATCATCATAGAAAAATCAAGTCCACCTAGGGGAGGAATAATTTTTCTTACTCTGCTTGAGAGTGGTTCTGTCAACTGCATAAGTAACATTAATCCTGGGTTGTAGTTTCCCCGTACAATCCAGCTGGCTATCGCAATAATTACCAGACTATACATATAAATATCAAGCAAACGGTTTGCCAACTGTACGAGGCTAGATATCATAACCTGAGGAAATGGAATAATGTCGGGAGTAAATCCTTTTATAGCTAGCAACAGATAAATCAAAGCGATCTGTAGTGCTAGAGCCAGAACAATGGATGCGGTATCAACTCCAGCTACACTAGGTATTACTTTTCTAACAGGATTAAGAAGAGGCGAAGTTATTTTTACAATAGCTTGGGTTATGGGATTATAAAAATCAGCCTGAACAAGCTGCAATAAAAAACGAAGCATAACGGCAATAATATACAACCCACCAACGGCCTGTATTAGAAGACTAAAACTGGATGAAAGTGCAGACATGATACCTCTCTTATTGGAAAAGATGACCTCAAGGCTAGGGGCAATCGGCGCACCTAGGGGAAATATACCCATTACCATTAAAGGTGTATGATTATTAACTGCTCACACATTAAATGGAAACAAATATATACAATTTCCATTTAATATGGGCTGATTCCTGACTACTCTCACTCACCTTAACCCATTATATCATCTAAACTCCTTGGGCTTGGCTCGTTTGTCGCCTACCCACACAATTAGTGGCAACGGGTATAAAACATTACGTGCCCAGTTCCTCAGCCATGTTTTTAGCTTTTTTAACAGCTCTTTCCATGGATTGTTTTACGAGATTTGTTAGCCCACCATCTTGGAAAGTTCTAATCGCTTGCTCTGTCGTTCCTCCTGGAGAACAGACATTTTGTCTGAGCTTAGTCACATTAATGTCGCTGAGAAGGGCCATTTTGGCAGCGCCTAGAGCCGTCTGAATTGTTAGTCGTTCCGCAATTTCCGGAGCCAAGCCAAGGCTTACCCCTGCATCCTTCATCGCTTCCATAAAAAGAAAGTAGTAGGCTGGGCCACTACCAGATATGGCAATAATGGTATTGATCAAGTCTTCTTGCTCAACCCACTCAACAATACCAACCGACTGAAAAATAGCTTGAGCCATCATTCTTTGCTGATGAGTCACTTCGCTATTTGCAAAAAGGCCACATGCTCCTACGCCTACGAGAGATGGGGTATTCGGCATGCTTCTGATGATAGCTTGGGGCACGTCAAACAAGTGATTTAAGTGTGCCATGGTGATGCCTGCTGCTACAGAAATAAGCAAAGATTGCCGACCTTTCAAAACCGGCACTATCTCAACAAGAACCGATCTTATAAGGTGCGGTTTCACGCAAAGAAAAACAATATCAGTCTTAGCTACTTCAATATTGTTATCAGAAACAACTACGCCAAATTGATTACTGATATATGCCCGTGTCTTTTGGCTGGGAGCTGACGCAAAAATCTGACTGGCCTGCCAATCCTGTTGGATCATACCTCCAATAATAGATTGAGCTATATTTCCTGCACCAATGAAGCCTACGGTTTTTTCTGAGTGCGCCATGTGATTACTCATAGGTCATAGATAGATGGTTAGACACGAGCACCAAAAAGGGCTGTGCCAATTCTAACAATAGTTGCACCCTCTTGTATAGCCACTTCAAGGTCGCTGGTCATCCCCATAGATAATGTGTCCATAGCAAGATTATGGGTCTTATTCAAAAAAGACAGTTGTTTAGCTAGAACCCTAAAAGCTTTAGTTTGTTTCTTTTGGTCAGTTTCTGCAGGCGGCAGAGTCATCAACCCCCTAAGTTTAAGGCCTGGCAGTACTGAAACAGCCAGAGCCAACTCTGAAAGATCAGCTATTTCCACACCCGACGTGATGTTTTTCTCACTGGTAGTGACCTGCAAGCAAATATTCAGTGGCGGTGATGTAGCGGGACGTTGCTCGCTTAGTCTTTTAGCAATCTTTAGACGGCAAACACTGTGAGCCCACTGGAAGTATGAAGAAATATCCTGAGTTTTATTCGACTGGATGAGTCCAATAAAATGCCAACAAATATCATTAATGTACGATAGCTCTTTAATCTTATTAACTGCTTCTTGTACATAACTTTCACCAAAAGAGCGCTGCCCTAGGGCGTAGGCCTCACGGATCATAGCCGCTGTTTTTTTCTTGCTGACCGCCAGTAGTTGTACTTTACCCTGACGATTACTGCTATTTTCTGCTTGCTGAATGCGCACTCTTACTTGGTCGAAATGTTTTTTTAAAGAAGTCACTCTGCATATTTCTCCGTGGCACAGATATCCTGTAAATATATAGATTATTCACAAGATATTGCACATACTTTTGAGAGAATTAACTAATTCTGTCGTATTATTTTATTAGCTTGTCTCAGGGTCAAGAAAGACCTGTTCACCAATTTCATTTTTCGAGGGGATACTGTAACTATGGACATCAATGAACTTCTTACTTTCAGCACCAAACAGGGGGCATCTGACCTTCATTTGTCAGCAGGTATGCCGCCTATGATTCGTATTGATGGCGATGTTAAGAAAGTTAATGTGCCAGTCATGGAGCACAAAGAAGTGCACGACTTGGTTTACTCTATTATGAATGACACTCAAAGGAAAAACTTTGAAGAGACTCTCGAATGTGACTTTGCTTTTGAGATTCCTAGCGTGTCCCGCTTTCGTGTTAACGTGTTTAATCACTCCCGTGGTGCAGGTGCAGTCTTTAGAACCATCCCGACCAAGATTTTAACGATGGAGGACTTGGGAATGGGCCAAATATTTAAAGATATCGTCTCAAAACCCAGAGGGCTGATTGCAGTCACTGGGCCTACAGGCTCAGGTAAAAGCACCACTCTAGCAGCAATGGTTGATTATCTGAATAATACTAAGTATGAACATATTCTCACTATTGAAGACCCTGTAGAGTTTATACATCATCCAAAAAAATGCTTGGTAAACCAGCGCGAGGTTCACAGGGATACTAAGAGTTTTAGTAATGCTCTAAGATCAGCCCTTAGAGAAGACCCAGACATTATCCTTGTTGGTGAAATGAGAGACTTGGAAACAATAAAACTAGCATTGTCCGCAGCAGAAACTGGTCATTTAGTTTTTGGCACTCTGCATACCACATCCGCAGCAAAAACCATTGATCGGATTATTGATGTATTTCCTTCAGCCGAGAAAGCAATGGTGCGCTCTATGCTATCAGAATCCCTAGAAGCGGTCATATCCCAGACACTGCTCAAAAAAATTGGTGGAGGCCGGGTTGCAGCCCATGAGATTATGCTCGGTACTTCGGCTATCAGAAATCTAATTCGGGAAGACAAGGTGCCACAAATGTACTCATCTATGCAAACCTCTGCCGGCGTAGGAATGCAGACCCTCGATCAATGCTTGGAAGGTCTCGTGGAAAAAAAGATAATCACTGCTGATACAGCCAGGGATAAAGCAAAAAACCCTGATAAGTTTGCATAATCATAAAATTAAAATACGGGCTTCATTATTTAGCCAGCTTTCAAGAATGAGCTGGGCTGCCATGCTATCAATAGGTTTAGATTTGTAGTTACCTAAATGACCAAGTTTTTTAGCCCATTCCTTAGCCTCGAATGAGCTGAGTCTCTCATCCACCTCATAAAAAGGCAGGTTGAATCGGCCATAAATTCGGTTTCCGAATTTACGAGCTCTGTGTGACATTTCAGACTCGCTACTATCCATGTTAAAAGGGATGCCCACCACCACTGCATCTGGTTGCCACTCATTAACAAGGGCGGCCACTTGATTCCAGCAAGGAATACCATCCCTAGCTTTTAAATGAGGGAGAGCCGACGCTGTTTTAGTAACTGTCTGACCTATAGCAACCCCAATATTGGTTAAACCAAAATCAAACCCTAATAGAGAACGTATCTTCATTGAAATTCCAGTCAAGATAAGTATGCTACCTTAAAAGGCTTTCTGGGTGCTATACCTATTACCAATGAAAGTGTTGATAGTTGGCAAAAGATAAAAGCCCCCATGAGCCTACGAGAAGGAGTGATAATGGTATGTGCTAGCAGCCACCCTTCAACAGTATAGGGTATAAATACTGCGGATTGCTTGTTGCAAACAAAGATACTAATGAAGACACTCATAAAAAACCAAAGACCCACAAACAAAGTACAGTCGGATTTATGTACTTGGGAACCAAACAAAAGGAGCCTAATGGCAATAGATATAGCAAGACCTTTGCACCAGCCGTAATTTTGTTTATTGGTGAGGAAAAAATGCACGGAAAGAGCGAGTTTATGCTTAGGAGAATATAGATAAGAAAGACTTAAAAAAGATGAATTGGCTACGAGCTGTAGCAGATGTTATCCAAATTTGGTTGTAACCTAACCTTTCCTCAGTAATTAAGCCAATAACCGAAAACCCTTCCGCCAAGAACCTTTAGCCTTCCAGCGGCTACCTTTACTCACAGGATAAAACCCACTACCTTCATCCCGACTACTAACCACTAAGTTATCCGCAATACCATCATACCCCATAGATATTAGTACCCCAAATGCACGGCCTATGAGACTCTGCTAGCTTCCGAAATATTGATCCTCAGATAGCCTCCAAAAAGAGAGCTCCTTATAAACAGAGCCCTCCCAGTTATATTAGTCAGAAGAGATAAACACCGCACCAGTAGGATTACGAACACCCAGAGCCATTTCAGCAGTGAATGCCTTGCCCTTACCTATAGTCACTCCAAATTGACAAACACAAGCTCCCTCGGGAAGAATAACAGCCAAGAGTTTAGGAAAACTTGTCTTGTTAAGCTTGTCATATATCACGTGTTTATAGCCAAGTTTGTTTATTTTGTCTGCCAACTCACTCTCACTTGGTTGTTTATAATAGCCCCATATGAGGGATTTATTCCTCTTCAAATCCGGACCAGTATCAATGAACTGTAGAAAGACAGCATTAATGGCATCATGTAGTAATAGGGGTTTTTCGTCTTCTATTGCTGAATACCCCTCAATAACCACAGATGTGGCTGCAACCTGTCCAGGAGCTGGTATAGTGGCAGGCAAATCCACACAGATCATACTCATCAATTTTTTTTCAAGTAGCTCCTTCTCGTCTATTATTATTTCTTTTTGTGGATTATTAGGATCTATGTCGACCGACCCATAAATAGAATCACGACATTTCATTACCAGTTCTGCCGTAGCAGAGCAAGGATCTCCGGCATCCGCACCAAGCAAATACGCCTCATGGTATACTGAACCTCCCTGGGTACAGCTTTGTATTCATACCATTCATCACCCTTTTTATTACACTCAATGCTAATGCATTTCATTAATTTACTTTCTTCTATTATGTCTTTTAACTTATCATCTGCACTAATTCTTGATTTTATAGTTACTTTAGTCTCTGTTTTTGGATCAACAACTTCGCTCATGATTTTTTCTCACTTAAGTAATAATTAGCTTTCTATATTTTTATTTGAGCTGCTAGGTCTTCTCTAAGCTTCTTTCTATACGTATATTCAAGAATATTGCCTCTACTAAATACATCTGCATCTTTTTTGTGGCCTTGGTGGCCTTTAGATATGAGTCCCTTTCTATTTTTGCCCAATTCACCTAGGAAGTTATCGTTATCCTCGTCAGCACGGGCTTTTAGGACCATTGTTGTGCTACTAAATATTAACTCATTTTTTTCATCATTAACTTTTTTAACCAAAAAACAATTCTTAAGAGCATGCCTAGCACCCCACTGATCAGCCGCTTTGTACTTAGGTGATAGCTCAGATACAGTCTTTTTTCTCTGTTGTATGTTCGTACGATATTTACCACTTTTCACCGTATCTATATGACTAATCCGCTTAACAAAATCCTCTCTCTCATCACCTAATAGCATTACTTACCCCTTACCCTGTGATTTTAAGTAATCCGCTGAACTACCTATCTAGCCTACACAATAAAAGCATACCCTTGCATGCCCCCAATAAACAACAGTTGTCTGATAGTTGCTCGATCGAAACATTGTAGCTTAAATATTTGCGTGACCGTACACTGATTAAAAATTGAGCACCCCTAATATTGCTTTTCAGCACCTCTCCAATATTCACTCCCTTTGGCCGCAATCTCCGTAGCACGCAATTAGTCGCATTTGAAGTTGCTACTTTGTTATCAGCGTTCACTCACCACCGTTCACTTAGTTATTTTAAGCTTCTGTAGCCTCACTTACCGCCATGTAGCAACTCCAACCCTGGGTATATAGTTAAACTAACTGCATACCAACTACCTACGAAATAACCATCCAACGCTGGATGCGATAGAACAGACAGCATTGCTAGTAGCTACAACAGTGCTCCCGGCAAAACTTGCAATGTTGTCTACAGCTGTAGGATTTTGAGCTCTGTGTACATGGCTTTTAACCAACTTATCCAGAAATACTCCAGCATGCTTTATTAACCTAAGTCTAATACTAACTCCGCCTTTCCAAGGTTTGTAATGTCTATCTTTATAGACGTCTTCCATATAATTAATAGCGCTTTCACAATATGGTTTAATATATGCACCATATTTAGCAACATATGCATCTATCAGTTCATCTAAAATTGAGCCCTCTTCACCATAACAAGATCGGTTCATAATGCACCATTCTATAGCGCCACTGTTATTAAGTAGTTCTGCCATTACCGTGTCATATTCAGCAAATTCAGCTGGGATATTATTTTTATCACTCTTATTCGGCGTTGTAACTGTACTTTCAATATTGCCTGTCGTAGAAGTATTTTGAACGCTTGTGCCACCATATTTATCCTCATCAAGAATCTTTTTGATTGCTTGCCTATCACACTCCGACATAGACGACATATGATCATCATTGGTGTAGTGCCTAGCCTTTTTTGTAGTGCGGAGACCATCTATACTTCCGGAACTGTCATTGGTGCTGACTCCTAGTCCAGAGAACTGGGCGTCAGAAGCGGTTCTCTTTCGGCTGGAAACTCTACTGCCTGATTGTATTGCAGGAGCTACTTGCCCTGGTGTTTTCTGTATATTCATAGTTAATTTCCTTTCTTTTATATTGCCTAATTATTTAGTAGTAGAAATTAATTTAATTAATATGCCTTATTAACGTGTAATACCACTCTTTATACTTTGTATTATGGTATTAAGTTCTACCATTTATATCAATTAATCTAAGTAATACCTAGCTTGACACAATAACTAATACACTTGCCTGATAAAAACTCAATCTAACTAAAATAGTTTGAAACTTTTCGCGTCCGTATACTGATTAAAATTTGAACCCCATAAATTTTATTTTTCGACACGTCGGAAATCATCATTCCCTTTGGACAGAATACCTCAACAGGAAATTATTCGCCTTTGAAGTTGCTACCTTGTTGTCAGCTTTCACTCGCCACCGTTCACTTAGTTATTTTAAGCTTCTGTAGCCTCACTTACCGCCGTGTAGCAACTCCAATCATTGGTATATAGTTAAACTAACTGCATATTAACTACCTACGAAATAACCATCCAATGCTGGATGCGATAGAACAGACAGCATTGCTAGTAGCTGCAACAGTGCTTCCGGCAAAACTTGCAATGTTATCTATGGCTGTAGGATTTTGAGCTCTGTGTACCTTTCTTTTAACCAACCCATCTAGAAATAATCCAATATCCCTATCTAAAAACATTTTAGGACCATTTGGGCCTTTCCAGGGTTTGTAATGTTTATTGTTATAAATGTCATGTATATAATCAACAGCGCCTTCACAATATGGTCTAATACATTCACCATATCTAGCAACATATGCATCTATCAGTTTAGCTAAAACTGATCCCTTTTCACCATAACCAGATTTGTACATAGTGCACAATTCTAAACCAAGTTTGTCACTAACTAATTCTGCTATTACCTGGTCACATTTAGCAAGTTCAGCTGGGGTTTTCTTTTTATCACACTCATCCTGAATTGTAACTGTACTTTCGGTATTGTCTGTCGTAGAAGTATTGTGAACTCCTGTATCATCATATTTATCCTGATCAAGTAATTTTTGGATTGCCTGCCTATCACACTCCTCAGTAGACGACATATACTCATCTGCGGCGTGATGCCTGGCCTGTTTTGTAGCGCTGGGACCATATACATTTCTGGCGCTATTGTTGGTGCTGACTCCTCGTCCAGCGAACTGGGAATCAGAATTAGTTCTCTTTAGGCTGGAAGCGCTACTGCCTAATTCGCTTGCAGGAGATACTTGCCCTAGTGATTTCTGTATGTTCATAATGAATTTCCTTTCTTTTGTATTGACTCATTATTTGTTAGTAGAAATTAATTTCAGTAACATGATGAATTGTTAACGTTTAATACCTCTCGTTATACTTTGTATTACGGTATTAAGTTCCACAATTAATAGAACTAATTTGAGTAATATAATATTATTAGTTTGTAACAACATTCATTAGATCATGAATATTGATATTAAGTTCCACCATTGACAAAATAATTAATTTAAGTAATAAATAGATTGCCACAATAACTAACACACTTTCTTGATAAAAACTCAATCGGACTAAAATAGCCTGAAACTTTTCGCGGCCATATGTTTATTAAAAATTTTAGCCCCATAAATTTTATTTTTCGACACGCCACCAATCTTCATTCCCTTTGGGAGCAATCGCAATAGCAGGCCATTAGGGAGTATGCGATTAAGTCCAGTTTTTTATGTGAATTGAGATATTGCAGTCAATTCGCAGGTTAACAGTAAAATTTTTGTTAGTGTTTCAATGCCTGAAAAGTTCCAGACATACAGGCACACTACCCCTATGCTTTGACCATTTTCCCCACTCGGACGATGTTCGCCAGAGCAAAAAACATGGACAATTTTCTGCCATTCTCAGCTATTCCTACTTTCCTGAAATTTAGCCACCTGCTGGAGCGTAATCAATTTACTGACAAGTTATTTGCTACGGTCAGTGAGCACTTGAAACTACACGACTTTGCACTTTCAAAAGGCTCCATGGTAGATGCCACATTAATAAGCGCTTCGTCCTTAACCAAAAGCGCCGAAGGCAAACGTGATCCTGATGTGCGCCATACACGTAAAGGAATCAGTGGTACTTTGGCATGAAGATCTATGTCGGTGCGGATGTAAATAGTGTTACTGCTATAATAGTAACGGTTACCTCAGCTAATAAAGCGGATATTGGCGAACTTCCTACTTTGCTGAGAGAAAGGCGAAGCACTCTTTGGCGATGCGAGCTACATCAGCGACACATATTTAGGATTGCACTGGAAGGTCATTGACAAGCGTAAACCAAGAAAAGGCAACCTCTTTTCAACTCAAGAAAGCAACTTAACAAACACCCCTTGGGGATTCATTCGTTTGTTGCCTGCCCCTCACCTTCAATGGTAACGAGTATATGGAGCTACTTGAAAAGGCCACAAAAATTGAAATGTTTTTTTCTACGTCTATCTTTTGGCTTTTTTGTGTTTCTTAGTAGATCAATCTGATTGATTAGATCTTCTTCTATGTTGATTATACCTTCTTCTGTGTTGGTTAAATCTTCATCTGTGTTGGTTAGTACATCTATCTGAGCGATTATGCCCTCTAGTTCCCAGCCCTTCTTAAGTAAGTCCCCGTCCTTGCATATATGATGCGTAATTATAACCTGCTTTATATTCTTTTTTCTTTTAACCTCTCTGATTATAAAATTTAACAGAGCCTCTTCAGCCCCCTGAACCACACTACTTTTTCGATCATCAAGCTGTGCGTATGGATAAGTAACCATGTATTTAATATGATAATTATGTCCTTTACTTTCTAGCATCGCCACAGCTACAGGTTCTTTCATGTATAATGCCGTATAAACAGATAAATGCTGTAAATCTACTTTGTTGTCTGCCTCTTTCCTGTCTTTAATTTCGTCTATTATTATTTTAGAGTGATCCACGCAAAATAGATACGAAGATATACTGGGGTCGCTCTTAATATCCAGCCATTTATTCATTTTTGGAATATGATATACTATATGCCTTTTTAAGTAGTTGTCTCTTACCATGCTACTTGCCACGTTACTTATAAGGGCGTAACATTTTTTTGTAACGTCATGCTTAAAAATCATTTTATCATTACTACTGTTTTTATGATAATCGTCCAATTCGCATTGAATCTGATCTAGCCTGGCTTGTGTTTTGGTCCCAGTGGTAGCGTTCGCCCAATTATGTAGGTATGCTCCATATCCGCCTAGCATTTTCATATAGCTAGAATAACCACTATTGGTATTTATGGAGTACATCTCAAAGTTAAAAACACACTCTCCATATACACTCTCACTTTCACAATAGATCTCTCTGGTTTTTCCCAATATATGCGGCTCTATAACAGCAATATTTTCATCAAAAGCTTTAGGGTAAAGATGCATCTCTTGAGAAAAAGCAACGCTTATGGTCATTACTATTGGTAAACACAACAAAATTTTAATTTTATATACCCTCATTTTTTCAGAAAATCAAAAGGTGTGATCTTTAAAAGCAGGAACAAAACATTCCTAGATTTCCACAATAACCGACACAATTGGAATTGATTTGAGAGACAGCTGCTCATAGGCTGTAGTTCTCACACAACGAACAGGTGACCCCATGGGAAACTATTACAAACAGCTGACTCTGGCTGAACTATACCAGATTCAATCCCTCGGCACACTCTTATTTTCGGTGCGTAGGGTTGGTGGTTATCTGCACTATTTCAATAAAATAATCTCCCTGGATCTGAAACGCTGCCACCTTGGGGCTATGGCGTAGAAGAAGTTCATAGCCACAGCCGCAAAGGCTTAAGACGGCGACCTGATTGTGTTGATCTGAAAGAAGAGGTAGGACGCTGGGGTGGTGATACCGTTCACGGCCAAGGTGGATATCTGGTGACGCTAACCGGGCGTGTCTCGAAATTTCTTTTGACGGTCAGAGTTAACAACAAGGCTAAAAAAGATGCTATGACCTTACAATAGTATTTGTAAGACAGTTATGCTTGATAATGGTGGTGTGTTCGCCGGCCACGCAAGTATCTCTCAATCACTAGGCGGCAAGATATACTTTGCTATGCCAGACTACTCATGGAAACGTGGATTTAACGCAAATACTAATGGCCTGCTACGGAGATTGTTCCCAAAGGGAATGAAGATTGACGATGTGTCGAAAAATAAAATTGATGAGGCTCAATTTTTAATCAACATACGGCCACGAAAAGCGTTAAACTACTTTAGTCCGATTGAGTTTTTGTCGGGTAAGTGTGTTGGTTATTGTGGAAATCTAGGCATTAAATGTTTAGATTATTGACTTTACTCAGGCAAGGTTGTGAAAACTTGTTAACTTCTTGTTTCCTGGATATTTAATTGGAGCAGGTATAGTTATGAATTCGTGCACATGTTTGGTTTAATCTTTTTTAAATGGTGTATTTTATGGTAACAATTAGATTCCGTACGGCTCTGCTTGCGGCAGTTTTAAGTAGTACTAGTATGCTCTCTTTGGCTGGAGTTGCACCTGGCTTGCAATCATCCACGGATACAACTCACCCATTTATGATATTTGAAACTGCAGGTGTTACAACTTTAGCATTCGTTTCTGATAATATAGCAGGTGAAGACTCGGTAGAGAGAGATATGCGCTTAAAAGTGGGGCGTGTGGTAGCTAAGGACGATAGCGAGTCTGCCTTGTTTGTTAAGCTTCCAGAGTTTGAGCAAAGTGTTAGTAAGGATGTATTAAAACATTTTGCATGGCTTAATTACAATGAAGATGTGGCTACACCTTATTTTGTTTCCGATTCATTATTTGTAAAAAATATTGGGTTAAGTGATGAATTAGAGCAGTATGCCTCTGAGAATAAAGATGCGTGCCACATTGAGGAAGGGTCGACTGGTGACCTTGACCCGAAAAAAATTGCTGAGAAGAAAATAACGGTTGGAGAACTTTTTCAAGCTGCCTGTGAGTCTGAAGACGATGCCATAAAAAAACTGGAAGAAATTTTTTCTTTGAGTTCTGAGGAAGCTATTAGGGCGCTTAAAACATCAACAGACCCAGTAAGATGTATATTATCCCCTGTTTGGTTAAAAAATACTGAGAATGGCTCTACCTGTGAACTGGATTTCCAACGGTATAATATTAGCGTAGAAGTTGGTCATGACTCAGGATGTGGTAATGAAGGTTCTAAAATCTTGGACTGGTATGATATAGGTGTGAATATTACGGTAGCGGCTCCAGGTTGTGGAACTATTTCTGGTAAAAGTGACTGGGCTCTAGATGTGAATAGTAAGGGTGCTTTTATAAGATCTAACACTTTGGTAGGAGGACGCACTAATGTTAACACTACTGATGGCATGAGACTTTATGCAAAGTTTCCTGGAGATTTAATTGGAGCAGGTATAGTTCGGAATTGGTGCAAATGTTTGGCTTTAATCTTTATTAAATGGTGTGTATTACGGTAAAAATAAGATTCCGTACCGCTCTACTTGCGGCAGTTTTAGGTGGTACTAGTATGTTATCTTTTGGTGGAGTTACATCTGGTTTGCAATCATCCACGGATACAACTCACCCATTTATGATACTTGAAACTGCAGGCGTTACAACTTTAGCATTTGTTTCTGATAATATAGAAAGTGAAAACTCTGGAGATAGAGAGGTGCGCTTAAAAGTGGAGCGTGTGGTAGCCAAGGATGATAGCGAGTCTGCCTTTTTTGTTAAGCTTCCAGAGTTTGAGCAAAGTGTTAGTAAGGATGTATTAAATCATTTTGCATGGCTTAATTACAATGAAGATGTAGCTACACCTTATTTTGTTTCCGATGCATTATTTGTAAAAAATATTGGGTTAAGTGATGACTTAGAGCAGCATGCCTCTGAGAATAAAGATGCGTGCCACATTGAGGAAGGGTCGACTGGTGATCTTGATCCGAAAAAAATTGCTACGAAGCAAATAACGGTTGGAGAACTTTTTCAAGCTGCCTGTGAGTCTGAATACGATGCCATAAAAAACTGGAAGAAATTTTTTCTTTGAGTTCTGAGGAAGCTATTAGGGCGCTTAAAACATCAACAGACCCAGTAAGATGTATATTATCCCCTGTTTGGTTAAAAAATACTGAGAATGGCTCTACCTGTGAACTGGATTTCCAACGGTATAATATTAGCGTAGAAGTTGGTCATGACTCAGGATGTGGTAATGAAGGTTCTAAAATCTTGGACTGGTATGATATAGGTGTGAATATTACGATGGCGGCTCCAGGTTGTGGAACTATTTCTGGTAAAAGTGGCTGGGCTCTCGATCTGAATCGTAATGGTGCTTTTATAAAATCTAACACTTTGGTGGGAGGACGCACTAATGTTAACACTACTGGTGGCATGAGACTTTATGCAAAGTTAGCAATTATTGGATGTAAGTTCAGATGCGCTTCGTATGACAAGAGACATTTAGCGTTCGGGGATCTGATCGATACTAATGATAGTGACGGCAACTCTTCCATATTATTTGGATCTATTGATGGTGATAATGCGAAGACGTATAAGAGTATTAAATCAACATGTGGCGAAGTAACTAGGATGCCAGATCAGTTAGTAAGGCGTTTTACATCAGTTGGCGAGAAAGAAATAGACCAGATGGTTGTTGCGACCAGCTCTGCTAGTGAGATACAACGAGATGCGACAGGGCAAGCGTCTAGAGCTCTTCAAGATTTTGGCTTTTCTGCGAGAGGTGCTGATGATTGCGCAAATCTACTAACTCTGGCGGCTAGTGAAGGTCGTACTGAGAATTGATTTAGTGCATTTTTAACGAGAATGAGAAATAAATAGACTGTATGCTTGGTTGTCATTGAAGTTATGAGTACACATTAAACTATCATATCCCACGAACCTACGAGTAGGAGGTGAGTGGGGTGTGAATGATCGTAGTCATCAGCCGCACACCTTCAAATACCTAAATTATCAATATAACATCTGTTTACGGATAAAATTGATCTGCCGTCTTGCGATTAGATCCTAAAATGTTACGATCTATAGCGCTGTTGAGATCCTTGCTCGCTTTTTTTGGCATGGTGCAAGCCTTGCTAAAACCTGCCTTGAGTACTTTTGCTTGGGCAATCACTGATTCTGGAAATACTCCACTGGGAAGTCGGAAGACCGCCAATTGAGTATTCAATAGTACAAATATGCTCTCAAAAAGCCATAAAGAAAGTTTAGATCTATGGACACAATACATTGATGGCAACCCAAATACTTATCAGTATCTGTCATGCAGCACTCATGCTGTCTTTATAATGACAGAGTTTAATAAAGTTAAAGATAATATCGATGCTAGTGGTAAAACGATGATGTATGTTTTTATAGCAAAATACAGCTGTGGCAATATCATCGCTATAGCCTCAGTTCTAATTAATACAACAGACCTTACCTGTACTATCAGTAACGTGATTGCTGACTCTCTCAACCGAATCGTCTCTGCTAACGAGATGTATCCACGTTTCCATGAATAGTCTGCATAGCAAAGTATATCTTGCCGCCTAATGATTGAGAGATACTTGCGTGGCCGGCGAACTCACAACCATTATCAAGCATAGCTGTCTTACAAATACTATTGTAAGGTCATAGCATCTTTTTTAGCCTTGTTGTTAACTCTGACCGTCAAAAGAAATTTCGAGACACGCCCGGTCAACGTCACCAGATATCCACCTTGGCTGTGAACGGTATCACCACCCCAGCACCCTACCTCTTCTTTCATATCCACACAATCCGGCCGCCGTCTTAAATATTTGCGGCTATGGATATGAACCTCTTCTACGCCATAGCCCCAAGGTGACAGCGCTTCAGATCCAGGGATATTATTTTATTGAAACACTGCAGATAACCACCAACCCTACGCACCGAAAATACGAGTGTGCTAAAGGGTTGAAGATGGTATCGTTCAGCCAGAGTTGGCTGTTTGTAAGAGCTTCCCAAGCAGCCACCTGATTCATTGTGAGAGAACTACAGCCTATGAGCAGCTGATATCAAATCAATTCCATATGTGTGGTTATTCTGTAAATCTAGGATGCCTATTATCTGCCTGTTACCATTGACGGTGTGAGTAGGCGGCAAACTAACGAAGCTTAAAGATCTTAATAATAGGTATTTGGGGGGTTGTTGGGGTGAGTGATAATAGTCAACAGCCGTTTATATTCAGGTGAAGTTATGTAATCAGTCGGCACTATGCTGTTTTATAGGTAACCTTAAGATATTGAAAAATAAGAAGATTACAAAAAAATACTGTTTTTTCTTACTTCACCATTTTAAAATGTCTATTATTAAAAATAGTATTCACAAAAAATAGTAGTCATTATGGGAAATATAAAGATATCAAATGTTAATAACAATCCAGTCAAAGCCACTGCTGCTGAAGGGATTAATAGCAAAGAAGAGTTTATAAAGACTCAAAGAAAGTTCTATGAGGAAAAACGAGCCTCAGAAAAAAACATAATTTATAATCAATTGATTGCAAATGATTATACTGGATCATCAAAAGACAGGAAGTCAAAAATGGTTGCTCTTGTTGCTAGACACCGATTTGTCATCTAAAATCTAAGCATTTATACAAGCTCCTAACCCACGCACAATGTAGACATGTCAGTTTTAATGATGATTTAAGCTAGCAAACAGTTACTATTTATTAATAATCCATTTGCATTTTTATAAGGTAAAATACCAAGTGTTTTCACCAACACTAAATTATCAGAAAGAGAAAGTAGCGCAGGATGTGAGCCTGGTTCCCCGTGATGAATAAATTCTCCATACTGCTTATAATGATTTACCCAATATGCATAACCTTCTCCGCTTTCAGGATCTTTAAAGCTCATGGGAGTCTCTTTAAAAAGATACCGCCCATCATTTGCATCTTTGAATGCTTCAATAATAAGTTTGCTGCAGTACCAACCACGCTGTATACCGTAGCTATCATCATAAAGCTGAGTAACACAACTTTTGGCAAATTTTATAGCCTGTGGAATAAGTGCAGAGTACTTACCAGGTAATCGACTAACCGTTATACAAGGGAGCCCACTTATGTCAATAACTGACTTTCCTATAAAATTTTTTAATGACACAACGGCAACCATCGGCGCAACTGCCTCTACAACCTTTTGTTCCCCAATATAAATACCAACATGATTAATGGCTTGCCCCTTTATACCTTCAAACAATCGGCTGATAAACCATTCAGTTGGGCCTCCTTTACATAACTGAAATAGAAGATCCCCAGGTTGTAACGACTCACTTAATGTTTGCTCGTTAAAACACATATTTGCATCAAGCCCTCTGGCTACCATTTAACGACACTCACCGAGATTGCGGATGGGAGTAAACAACAACCTATCACCTCAAGGACCAGTGGTATAAAATAAGGCTGTAACAGATTACATGGTACTTCGAAGCATTTTTAGTACTGGCGAAGTTTCTGGACGCACTCCGCGCCAGATTAAAAACTGCTCTGCTGCCTGCTCTACCAGCATGCCCAAACCATCAAAGCATCGACTCGCTCCTGACTCTTTCGCCCACTGATTAAATACGGTTTCTTCTGAACAATACATCATGTCATAACATATAGTATTTGAACCCATAACCTGAACAGGTATAGAAAGTGCCTTACCCTGTAAACTAGCTGAGGTGCCATTAATAATAAGGTCAAAAGCACCTACGTCCAGCTCTTCAAAAGCAGAAACAGAGAGCTTAATGTTATTAAACTCAGAATAATTTCCATTAACTGATTTTATCATGGCTTCAGCTTTATCCAGTGTTCGGTTAGCAATGACAACCTCGCAAGGATGCTCATACAGTAACGGTGCCATACACCCCCTGACTGCCCCTCCTGCCCCTATAATAAGCACTCTAGCCCCGTTAAGAGCGATGTGGTGATTACTTTTCAGATCCCTTATTAACCCTACTCCATCAGTATTATCTCCATGCAAACACCCATCCGCGCCTAACCACAGAGTATTGACCGCTCCAGCTTTTTGAGCTAACTCTGTTTTTACTTCAGACATAGCCCAGGCGTCTTCTTTAAATGGAATTGTTACACTCAAACCACAGTAACCATTATTAAAAAAAGTAGAAACAGCCGCAGTAAAGCCATCAGCCGCAACCTCTAACGCTTCGTAGTGTAACTTTTGCTCGCTATCCTCAGCAAACATTGCATGAATAGCGGGGGACTTACTATGGTGAACGGGAGAACCAACCACAGCATAGCGATCTATCAAACCACCCACTTTGTTTTTTCCTTTGCCTGCACCTTTAAAACTAAATGTTTTGTGCACTATACCTGCTACCAATGAATATGTGTGTAGACGACAAACGAGAGAAACACTATAAGTTTACTAATACTAGCTAATAGGAGAGCGTGAAAGCAATCAACACTTCACACCTACAGCAGTCAAACCCACTCTTTTTCCTTTAAAAAATCAGTATATAGCCTTGCTTCTTCAGAATTATCATTAGGACTCCAGTCATAATCCCACCGCACAACTGGAGGAAGAGACATAAGAATAGACTCTGTTCTACCTCCTGACTGCAAGCCAAATAACGTTCCTCGATCATAAACTAGGTTAAACTCAACATAACGACCTCGACGATAGTGCTGAAATGTTTTTTCTCTATCCCCAAAAGGCATTGTCTTGCGTCGTTTAATAATGGGCAGGTATGCTTTCACATAACTATCGCCAACCGATTTTATAAAGTCAACACATTGCTCAAAAGGCCATTCATTAAGGTCATCGAAAAATAATCCTCCTACTCCCCTAGCCTCATTTCTATGCTTGAGGAAGAAGTAATCATCACATGCTTTCTTGTATCGTGGATAAATGTCTGGGCCAAAAGGAGTGCATGCGTTTTTTGCCGCTTGGTGCCAATGAACACAGTCTTCTTCATTACCGTAATATGGTGTCAAGTCATACCCACCACCAAACCACCAAACAGGGTCAGCGTTAGCCTTTTCCGCAATAAAAAACCGAATATTAGCATGTGAGGTAGGCACAAAAGGATTATCTGGATGGGTAACTAAAGAAACACCCATAGCTTGAAAGCTGCTACCTATCAACTCTGACCTATTCACCGTGGCACTTGCAGGCAACTCAGAACCTTGTACATGAGAGAAATTAACACCTACTTTTTCAAAAACAGCACCACCTTCAATCACTCTAGCCCTACCTCCTCCACCATAATATTCCCAATTATCTTCATGGAATACCTCTTTACCGTCTTCTTTTTCAAGCACCTGACAAATATTGTCCTGTAAGGATCGAAGATATGATTTTACTTCATGTATTGCTTTTTCAGTTATCATACTTAACCAGCTCTAATCACTCGGCATGTTATAAGATCTCTAATTTGTGTAGGACCTATCCCAACTCCTACTTCACCTGACACAATAAAATCCACCACACCAGTATATTGCTGCTCAACGGACTGTTGATCTAAAAGAGGCGGCTCTCCTGATCCGTTAGCAGATGTTGAAATTAACGGCGCACCAATTGCACCGCAGAGATACCTGACTACCGGATGATCACTAACCCTGACTGCTAAAGAGTCATTCATACCCCTTACCCATAATGGAGCCCAGCTGTTTGGGTCAGGAATAATCCAGGTATAAGGGCCGGGCCAAGTATCTGTCATTTTCTTTCGGTCCCCTGGCTTTAGCGGATCCAATATAGGTTGAAATTGCTCTTCTGAAAAACCGACTACAACAAGCCCCTTTTCAACTGGCCTGAGTTTGATATCCAGTATCCGGTATACCGCATCTCTGTTCCATGGAAGGCAGCCTAGCCCCCAAACTGCCTCTGTGGGATAAGCAATAACACCTCCCTGTGTAACCACGTCAGCAGCAATGCGCAGTTGATCAAGATCCAGAATCACAGATTTAAACGACTTTGCAAGGCTTCGTTTTTTGCCAAAATAGCTTCCTCATTAACTTTCCGATCTATCTTCAGCCTCTCTGATAACTCCTTATCATTTAAAGCAATGATTTGAGCTGCTAAATATCCAGCATTTTTGGCTCCAGCTTTACCAATAGCAACAGTCGCTACTGGGATACCTCCAGGCATTTGTACAGTAGATAATAAGGCGTCAAGCCCGTCCAGAGGGCCAGCATCCATAGGAACCCCAATTACTGGCTTAACTGTTAGAGAGGCAACAACCCCTGCAAGATGAGCGGCCATGCCTGCACAACAAATAAACGCTACGGCTCCACGCTTATCTGCATCCTTTACGTAAGCATGGGTAGCACAAGGTGTACGGTGAGCTGAGTGAATCCTAACCTCAACGTTAACTAACAGCTTTTTTAACACATCTATCGCTGACTGTACTTTCGGTAAATCCGAATCGGAACCCATTAAAATAGCAACAAATGGTTTTAACACCTTGGCTATCCTCCATAATGATTGAAAACAACTAGTTTAGCAGGAAGAAAATAATGTAAACACTTAGGATTATTTATTTACAAGAAGAGTCGCAGTATAACTTGCAGACCTTTGTGATGTGAAGATGGTTTCATTCATTGACACAGTATCCGCTTTATTGGCTGAGGTAAATGTTACTGTATGAGCAGTACCACTATCCACATCCGAACCGACATGGATCTTCATGCCAAAATACCACTGATTTCCTTTACGTGTCTGGTGCATTTCAGGATCATGTTTACCTTCGGCGTTTTTGGTCGAGTACGAAGCGCTTATTAATGTGGTATCTACCATGGTGCCTTTTGAAAGTGCTAGGCCGTGTAGTCTCAAGTGCTCACTGACCGCAGCAAATAACTTGTCCTTCAATTGATTACGCTCCAATAGGTGACGAAATTTCAGAACAGTTGTTTCATCAGGTAATCGATCTTCGGACAGCTCCAATTTGGCAAATATTCTCATTGATTCAATTTCATACAGCGCGTCTTCCATCATCGGATCGGATAGTTGAAACCATTGCTGCATGAGATAGATACACAGCATGGTGGTCAGGCCGATCGGCTGCGCCCTCCAATACGTCCACTTCTCGGGTAATGTGGTTTAATGAGTACTTCAAAGGCTACCCAAGGAACATTAGCGCTGCTACAAGATTCCATTTTCTCAAGAAATAACTCTTTCCTAGTTTTGCGTTTTTTGGCTGCGTAGCTGAGCGACGCAAAATTTTGTTTTTTTATTTTGGATAACCGGTTTGCCATAGCAATGCTATTGTACTAGGTTTTGGAGATTCAATCAGAGATTACCTAGGGAATCCTCACTCCAATTGAAGTAATATATCAAGAGTCTAGCACCTTCATGAGGGATTTGGTGTAAGGTATAATGCTAACTTTGAGTGGCATCTTCCTTCTTGTGAGGAACAACCTTCCACGGCAAACAACTATAATCAAAAACCTACCAGAAAAAGGGTTCTCTACATGCCTTCTACATCTCTAGACAAAAGCAAGATTCCATTTCTTCTGCTTGAAGGCATCCATCCATCGGCAGTTGAAACGCTAGAAGTTTTTGGCTATACCAATATAGATTATGTCAGTAACGCGATATCTAAGGATGAACTTAAAGACCGAATAGCTACGATGCGCTTTTTGGGCATCCGCTCTCGCACTCAGATTAACGACGAGATACTTGATGCTGCCAAAAAACTTGTTGCTATTGGTTGTTTCTGTATTGGCACTAATCAGGTTGACCTTCAAGCAGCTACTCGGCGCGGCATTCCAGTATTTAATGCTCCTTATTCTAATACGCGTTCTGTTGCGGAGCTTGTGCTGGCTGAAGCCATCATGCTTCTACGGGGAATTCCAAATAAAAACTCCATGTGCCATAAAGGAAAGTGGAAAAAACTATCCTCAAACTCCTATGAAATAAGAGGTAAAAAATTAGGCATTATTGGTTATGGTAATATTGGCAGCCAACTTAGCATTCTTGCAGAATCAATGGGAATGAAAGTATTTTTTTATGATATTTCAACACGTTTATCCATGGGTAATGCAACCCAAATTTATAACCTTAATGATCTATTAGAAATATCTGATATTATTAGCCTTCATGTTCCTGAAACAACTTCAACCCAGTGGATGATAGGTCAGGAGCAGATTGATTTGATGAAGGATAACGCTGTTTTGATCAATGCGTCCCGCGGTACTGTTGTTGATATTCATGCTCTTGCAGACGCCTTGCATAAAGGAAAGTTGCTTGGGGCTGCCATTGATGTATTCCCAGAAGAGCCTCAATCAAACAATGAGGAGTTTGTCTGTGCTTTGCAAGGTTTACAAAATGTTATATTGACACCTCATGTAGGAGGAAGCACTCAAGAAGCGCAGCAAAATATTGGACGAGAGGTTGCGGAAAAGCTCTCTGTTTACAGCGATAACGGGACAACACTGTCATCTACTAATTTTCCTGAGGTGGCTTTGCCTGATCTCTTAGGCAAACATCGCTTATTACATATTCACCGGAATATGCCCGGAGTGATTAGCGATATTAACCAAGTGTTTTCCGAAAATGATATCAATATTAGCCGTCAGTATCTGCAAACTAATGACCTTGTAGGCTATGTAGCTATTGATGTGGAGTCTACAAACAGCGATCTTGCGCTAGAAAAACTACGTAAAGTAGATGGTACTCTTCGTTGCCGAATTCTTTATTAGTCGTCGTCCGTTTTCTAGTGGGTAGTTTTATTTGTCTTATTTACTCACACCCTTAATGATGAGGGTGTGAGTAAGCGATAAACGAGAAAAACTACAATCATCAACACTCGTAGACTTATATGGTTTTGCTGGCTTAGCGATGAATATAATATGAGACCTTTGCACGATAACGCTGCATAAGACCCACTATTAATTAAATCGTATTTTTTAAAGATAAAGCCATAAATGCACGATTTCAGTTCGAATATTCGCCATTCGAGCCATTTTACCCTTCATTTTCGATTTTCAGGCGCAACTTGCCTGCCGAATAAATAAACCCCTTTTAATATTGTGCTCCACGCACATTATTTCAAAACGTGTACGGTTTCGGCTTAAGCCAAGATAACGAGCTTTCGCCATGCCATAGTGTAATTTTAAAACGCCAAATACTCGCTCCACAGTGCAGCGCACACCAGAATGTAAACGGTTAAGGCGCTTATCATGTTCTGTTAATGGTGTATTTGATAAGCGCGTTTTATTATTCTGTTATCAATATTTCGATCATCCAGCCATTCACTGTGCTTCTTGCTGGAATAGGCACTATCCGCATAAACAGACGACTATTCACCACCTAATAACTCAGTGAAACAATTTGAATCGTGAATGTTTCCTGCTGTGTAACCGATCGATTTTATCAGCCCATCCTCATCGACATTTATGTGCGCTTTATAGCCGTAGGTACTTTTACTCTTCCCATCAAAACAGGCTTTCACGTTCCTTGCAGCAGCAGTGCCTTAAAAATCATCAGTGGCGGCCGCCTCGTGAACTTGAATGTATACTTTCAGATGATGCTATAAGCGAGCCCAATCAATGAACTCATGGACAGAGTCGAGTTCCAGATTTTTCCAAACCATAATTTCACCGAAAGGCATTGATTGCGCAAGGCTTATTATACCTGATTTTCAGTTGTTTAACGCGACTAGTGCAAAGGTCTCAATATTGTTCTTTTTATTAAAGTAGGGTGACTAAAAGTAGCCCTGACCGACTTGAAATAGTTTTTCAACCTCATGAATGCGTTTCTTGTTGGTAAGAAATAGTATTATATGGTCTTCCGCTTCAATTTGTGTAGTATTATGCGGCATTAGTACTTTCTCATTTCTAACGATAGCCCCAATAGTTGTGTTCTTAGGCAAGTTAATTTGTTCTACTGTTCGCCCAACAACATTAGAGCTTTGTGCGTCACCATGGGCTATGGCCTCTATCGCTTCTGCTGCGCCCCTGCGGAGGGAATGAACGTTTACTGCGTCACATTTGCGAACATGTTTTAGTAAGATGCTTGTGGTTAAAAGTTGAGGGGATATGGTTATATCAATTTTTCCTCCCTCAACAAGGTCGACATAAGTAGGGTTATTGATTAAAGCCATAACCTTTTTTGCACCAAGGCTTTTGGCAAGCATGGCTGCTATAATATTGGCTTTGTCGTCATTAGTAAGAGCACAAAAAACATCGGTATTTTCGATGTTTTCCGCAATAAGTAACTCTTTGTCAGAAGCATCTCCATTAAATACCATGGCCTTGTTTAAAGACTCTGATAAAAACTGACAGCGGATTTTGTTATGATCAATAATTTTTACTTTGTAGTTATTTTCAATGGCTTGAGCCAAACGGAGACCTATATTACCTCCTCCAGTAATAATAATACGTTTATAGTCGTCATAAAGAGGCTGCAAGGCATTCATTACGGCACGGATATGACGACGATCAGCAATGAAGAAAACTTCATCATTGGCTTCAATAACTGTTGTACCTTTGGGTTTTATTGCTTCTCCTCGCCTAAAAACAGCTGCTACCCGAGTATCAACATTGGGCATATACTTTCGGATATAGCGTAGCTCTTGACCGACAAGTTGACCTCCAGAATAGGCTTTCATTCCTACTAATTGAACTAGGCCATTTGCAAAATCAAGAACTTGTAAGGCGCCAGGGTGTTCTAGCAATCTTTTGATGTGATTGGTAACCACTTGTTCTGGGCTGATAAGAACATCAATTGGTAGGACATCGTCAACGAACAGATGTCTCTTGCTAAGATATTCGCTCTGCCTAATTCGTGCGATTTTAGAAGGAGTCTGAAACATGGTGTAGGCTATCTGACAAGCGATCATATTAACTTCATCACTGTTGGTAACAGCGACCAGCATATCTGCCTCATCTGCTCCAGCTTGCTTTAAAATAGAAGGAAATGAGGCCATGCCTTGGATTGTTCGGATATCAATTTTTTCTTGAAGTTGACGCAGGCTATTACCATCAGTATCCACAACAGTAATATCATTTTCTTCGCTGGCCAGATTTTCCGCCAGCGTGCTGCCAACTTGACCTGCTCCGAGAATAATTATTTTCATCGTTACGTATGCTACTTATTGTTTTATGATTGATTTACTGATGAGGCTATAAAAAAAACCATCACCACTACCAGGGAATATTTGTTTGCCAAAACCGGTATCGTGCCCCCAGTTTCCTATAATATCTTGCACGGACGCATCTTTGTGTTTTGCAATAAACTTTTTGATTTGTAGATGGTTTTCTTCCGGTATAACGGAGCAGGTTACATAAAGGAGTGTGCCACCAGGCTTCAACAAAGACCACATTTGTTCAATAATTTCCACCTGAAGTTTTACCAATTCTTTAATATCTGATGCCTTCCTTAACAACTTAATATCAGGATGTCTACGGATAACCCCGGTAGCTGAACAGGGCGTATCGAGAAGTATATGGTCATATTGCTTGCCATCCCACCACTGTTTTGGTGATGTTGCATCACCACAGATAATTGTCGCAACTAGCTTAAGGCGCTCTAGGTTTTCTTTGACTCTAAGTAGTCTATTTTGATTACAGTCTAAGGCGTGTAGTTCAATATTTTCAAACCGTTCTAGAATATGACAGGTTTTGCCGCCAGGAGCACAGCATGCGTCGAGAATTCGTTGCCCTTTTTGAGCTGGTATTATATTACTGGCCAGTTGAGCAGACTCATCTTGAATACTTATTCCGCCTTCTGAAAAGAGAGGAAGCTGCAAAACCGGTATAGGTTTACAAAGAGTTAGTGCGTGCTGGGCAATATTGGATGAAGTTGCTTCAATGCTGGCATCAAGTAGTTTTTTTAGATACTGCTTTCGGCTGAGACGGCCACTATTAACCCTTAGGCTCATTGGGGGTTGTTGGTTGTTAGCGATAATAATTTTTTTCCAGTGACTGGGCCAGGACTCTTGCAGAACCTTAACCAGCCAGTTTGGGTGTGCGGTAGCGCAGTTTTGATTGGTTTTTTCAAGTTGTTGTAATTGATCGGCCTGTCGTTGAGCATTACGAAGAACACCGTTTACCAGTTTTCTAGTCCAGGGTTTTCCTAAATCTAGAGTTGCTTGAACTGTTTCACTGATAGAGGCATGGGGTGGGATACGAGTATGAAATAATTGATATAAACCCACTAACATTAAGGTGTGCAGTTTCTTTTCCTTGGGTTTTAGTGGTTTTTCCAGTAGATAGTTTAGCCATTCTTTCAGTTTTATATAGTGGCGCAGAGTTCCGTAACTTAACTCTGATAGCAACTTTTGGTCTCGGCTTGAAAAAAAAGCTTGTTGCTCTGGCAGTGATTTGTTCAAAGACTCCCCACAGACTACTTTTGTGACAACAATTGCTGCGGCAAGGCGAATGGATGGTCGCTTAGTCATAAGGACTGCTTGGGTTGGTTGAGTTGTCTACCAACAGTAAATGTTTTTTTCCTGCTGTTGAGTAAATCCTGCACTGGCATTAGTCTGGCAGAAGGAGGCTGCACCTGAGTTATTCGCAAAACTCCTTCAGCACAGGCTATGTCTAGCCCATCTTTATCAGCTTTGATAAGTGTGCCGGGTACTGCATTGCTGTTATATTTAGCGATAGCCGCGTGCCATACTTTTATCACCAGATCGTCGATAGTAATAGTTGCTACTGGCCATGGGTTAAATGCCAAAACGTCTCGCCTAAGTTCTGCTGCTGTTTTTTGCCAATCGAGTCTTGCTTCTGCTTTGTTTAGTTTATGAGCATAACATGCCATTTTGTTATCTTGTTTCTCTGTTTGTATGTTGCCTTCTGCTATAGCATCAAGTGCCATAATTAAGGCTGGCTTGCCCACTTCAATCAGACGGTCATGAAGGTCTGCAGAGGTGTCGTTACTGTGGATAGGACAATATGCTTTTATAAGCATGTCTCCAGTATCTAACCCAGCATCCATTTGCATGATGGTGACGCCTGATTCTTTATCGTTAGCAGCGATGGCACGTTGGATAGGAGCCGCACCGCGCCAGCGCGGTAAAATAGAACCGTGTACGTTAACACACCCGAACGGTGGGGTGTCGAGAATTGTTTGAGGTAAAATTAATCCGTAGGCGACAACCACTATTAAGTCAGGATTAATAGCAGCTAATTTTTTTTGCTGATCACCTCCTCTCAGTGATAGGGGTTGGTAAACAGGTATATCGTATTGCAATGCAAGGGTTTTTACTGAGCTTGCTTTTAATTTTCGCCCTCTTCCTGATGGTCGGTCTGGTTGGCTGTATACTGCAATAAGTCTATGATTACTATCTATAATTGCCTTCATATGTGCACTGGCAAAATCCGGTGTGCCGGCAAAAACAATTCGAAGTTGTTTTTTCATTGGTTTTTTACTGTTGGTTAACAAATAGTTATAATTTTCTTTATTTAAAGGCGCGGATTTTAGTCATAAGTGCCCCTTAAAATTTATGCAGCTAACGCCATTTCACTATAAATCTCATCAGGTGTTTTAAAGTCTAACAGTTTTCTTGGTCTTTGGTTTAGTCGGTTTTGTATATCTAAAATTTCTTTGTCAGTGACATTATCCAAAGATTGGCTTTTGGGCAAATATTGTCTTATCAAACCATTATGATTTTCATTCAAACCTCGTTCCCACGAGGAGTAAGGGTGAGCAAAATAGGTATCTACGTTAAGCTTTTTCTTGATTTTTTCATGAAAGGCGAACTCCTTTCCGTTATCAAATGTGATCGTGAGTAAGTCTGATTGGTAAGGCTTGAGCATCGTTATAATTGCTTTCGTCACCACGTCAGCGTGCTTTGAAGGAACACGTTTTACCAAATTTAATTTACTCACTCTTTCCGTTAATGTAACCAGTACACCCTTGTGTCTTTTGCCAATTACAGTGTCTGCTTCCCAATCGCCTAAACGTATTTTTTGATCCACAATTCCAGGTCGATCATCAATGCTAACACGGTTTCGGATCTGGCCTCGTGCATCGGGCTTTCTTGTTCTTTGCTTATACTTCTTGTGCCGAAGATGTTGATACAAGCAACCACCCCCAGCTTTGTCCTCTCGAATAAACTGGTAAATCGTAGCGGGACATACAGAAGGTTGATTATCTCGTTTAAGGCGTCCTTGTATTTGCTCAGGGCTCCACTGCTTACTTAGTCTGTCAGTAATTTTATCTTTCAGTTCAGCTACCATCTTGGTCGCTTTTGGTTTCTGTTGATGACGTTCCTGCGCAAAATTATGTGCTTGCTTCGGGCGATAACCTCTAGCCCCTGTATTTCTAGCCAACTCTCTTTTAACGGTACTCAAATCACGCCTTAAGTCTTGGGCGATAATTTCATTTGAAACTCCTGCTTTTTTCTCTGACCAAATCTGGTATCTTTCTTCTTGAGTCAGGTGGGTATAACGCTTATTCATAAGTGGTCTCACATTGGTTTTTGGTAGAACCGTGAGTGTACCCTCTGGCTCAACTTTTTCAATATGGCGCACTTATGACTGAAATCCGCGAGGTTATAGAAGGAAAACCTAATACGTTTGGTGAAAGCAATGTAGGCTCATACTTAGCTACTCAAAGCAGAATAATGGTTTGCAGCCACTGCTGTGAATAACAAAAACACAAGGACGTGAAATACTGTGAGACCCCAGCATAGCAAACGACTTTAGCTAAGGTCATTAAGCTTTCCACATTTTGCATGCCTGTATTTTACCAGAATATGATCTACTCTGTTGAGTTATACTGAAGTGTTGTTAAGTTTTATATCCTTATGAGTAAAATTGAATATCATCCTAGTGTGATAATTATTAGTGGCTCTGCTCTACAGGGGATATCAGCACTCTCTAAGTAATGCTTTTTTTATTCTTTCCCAGTTTTTTCTTGATACGCTCTCGTTTAAGGCGAGATAAAGAGTCGATAAACAGCTTACCATCCAGGTGATCTAGTTCGTGTTGAACGCATACGGAATAGAGACCGTTAAGCGTCATTATGTATTTGTTGCCGTTGCGATCAAGAGCATTTAGTCTGATTTTCTCTAAACGGCCTAGTGTTTCATAAAATCCAGGTATGGACAGGCAGCCTTCCTGTAATTCAGACTTTTCATCTGTAATACCCTCATAGCTTGGATTAATCAATACTATAGAGTTATCATTATCGCTAGATAGGTCCATGACAACAATGCGCTGGTGGATGTTAACTTGAGTGGCTGCAAGACCTGCTCCTTTGGCAGAATACATGGTTTCAAGCATGTCATCGATGATTTGACGAATATCATCGTTCACTTCAGCAACAGGTTTGGCAATGATTCGTAATCTGGGATCAGGATATTCCAATATCTCTAGTATGGCCATCGGCGTTATCTAACTCTCTTTTTTTAGATACTTATTACTGTATTGTAATTAGCATGCTGCTCCTAAACAATGAGGTTATTTGTTTTGTAGCAAGTTTAACTCTTATTGGTTATTCTGAAGCGTTTCTAATGGTAGAAAAGCTAAAATGGTACATTTATCGCTGTATACCAGTTACTATTGAAAGGTATTAATAGGTGGCAAACTAGCTAAGCCACCGTAAGACTAAGAGTAGTAGGTTAATAGGCTGAGTGAAAGATGTAAACAGCCTCATACCTTCAAGGAAAGTGGATATAAATTATGGGAACTAATGTTATGTGGAGGTTACTGTCGGTATTAATAATGGTGGGTTCTTTTGTTTTTCCCGCATCCTCGCAAAGTATTGTCAAGGAAGGGGTAGAAGGAAGTTATACTATTAAAAAAGGAGATTCTTTGTGGAAAGTGGCTGAGCATTTTCTAGAGAACCCTAAGCGATGGAAAGAGATTTGGCTGGCTAACCCCCAAATTAAAAATCCCAATCTACTATATCCAGGCGATGTTGTGACTCTTCTTTATGTTGATGGTAAGCCTCGTTTGACGGTATCAAGTAGAGAGACTGAAGGCAAGCCACTGTTGACGGAATCGAAACGGAATGGGGTTAGTAGGACAATAAAAATGAGTCCGAAAATCAAGGCTACCAGTCTAGATAAAAAGACTATTATAGTTCCGTTAAGCCAGATTGCTAGGTTTTTAAGTGTAAACCGTATTTTTAAAAATAGTTCGGAACTTGCCAAAGCACCCTACATTTTTTCCATGCATAACCACAGAATTATTGCTGGCCCTGGAGATCAAGTATATATTCGGGGCTATCTTTTCGATAGGCCTGGTAGGTATGCAATTATACGAGAAGGTAAAAAAATTCTAGACCCTTTCACCGGCAAAGTCTCTGGGGTTGAAGGTATCAAGATTGCTGATGCTAAATTGATTCACTTAGTTGATGGTAAGGGGGTGGTGGAGGTTCTTGATGCGAGAATGTCAGTTAAGATAGGTGATAGGTTGTTTGGGGCTGATGTTTTTGTTCCGGAATTGGAGTTTTTTCCAAAAACCCCAAATGAGACCGTAACTGGAAAGCTTCTGGCTGTAGTAGGCGAAAGGATAAAAGCAGGAAAGTATGATTCTGTAATAATCAGCTTAGGGGCTAGAGAAGGCCTGCAGCCTGGAGATATGTTAGCTGTTCAAGAGTCTTCCTTGGTTAGGGATGAGGTAACAGGTAAAAATATCAGATTGCCTATTAAAAAACTGGGCTCAATTATGGTCTATAGACCTTTTGAGAGATTGAGCTATGGTATTGTTATGTCCTCTATAGAGGATTTGCAGGTGGGTGATGATTTGACTAATTATTGAGAGTCAATATATGCAGCCGTTCAAAAACAAAAAAGCGTTATCAATCAGTGGGTTGTCCTTGCGTGAATCTTGGTTAAAGTTGTCATTTATATCTGGAGTTGGTTCGTTGAGGCTGCAAAGACTTTTAAGGCATTTTGGAAGCCCTGAGAGTATTTTGTCTGCAAGCATGGAAGAGTTGTCCTGTGGGGTTCCTGAAAAGGTGGCTCATGCTATTGTTACTGGGCAGCAGTCTCATAATATGAACAAAAAACTAGATGTTGTTAGAGGATGGCTGGATGCCAGTGAGGCGCACAACGTCCTATGCTTTGACTCTGATCTTTATCCATCACAACTCAAGGAAATATCGGATCCACCAGCTGTTTTATATGTTACTGGTAATCCAGAGTTGTTTTCAGAACCTCAGGTATCGGTTGTTGGTAGTCGCAGGCCAACGCCCCATGGCCGCAGAATGGCCATTGAAATAGCTGAGCAGTTAGCACGAAGCGGTTTTGTCATAACAAGTGGTTTGGCTCTGGGTATTGATGCTGCGGCTCATCAAGGGGCGCTAGCGTGCTATGGGAATACTATTGCGGTGCTCGGTACAGGTGTTGACCAGGTTTATCCAAGCCAGCACCAAGCATTATATGAGGCAATTACTGAGCATGGGGCGTTGGTTAGTGAGTATCCATTAGGGATGCCACCCAAACCGTCAAACTTTCCTCGGCGTAACAGGATAATATCTGGGCTTTCTTTAGGAGTGCTAGTGGTTGAGGCTGCATTGGGTAGTGGCTCATTGATATCGGCTCGCTTGGCTGCTGAACAGGGGAGAGAAGTCTTTGCGATGCCTGGTTCTGTGATGAACCCTATGGCTAAAGGTTGTCATAAGCTAATTCGGGAAGGAGCTGTTTTGGTGGAAACTGCTGATGATATTTTGGCAGAGTTGAAGCCGGAAATTCAGCAGTTGCTTTTGGCGGCAGACATAAAGGTAAAACCAGGTCAAAATACTGATCCTATTCAACAACAGGTTCTGGTAGCAATGGGGTTTGATGTTGTCAGTGCAGATATTCTTTCTTCTCGGTGTGCCGTACCGTATAGTGAGCTTTCTGTTCTGTTAACAGATATGGAGCTTGGTGGATTTATTGAATCAGTGCCTGGAGGTTACATCAGAGTGCATTAGTGTATTTGTAACAATATATTATTTTCTTATGTTTTTTGACACATAATAATAACTGAGTTGCTTTTTGTAACAACCTATTAAAGGTATTTACTATATTGCCACAATAACTAGTACATTTATCCGATAAAAACTCAATCTAGCTAAAGACTAAGGTGGTTTAAATCTTTTCGTGAACGTGCGTGGATTAAAAATTAATCCGCATTAATTTTATTTTCTGACACACACTAATCTTCATTGCCTTTGGGAAGAGTAGTCGCAGTAGGTCATGAGGGAGTGTGCGATTAAGTCCAGCTTTTTAAGGAATCTCTGAACAAGCACGTTTGTTTTTTACCAGCGATTAAAAAGCCAAATTTAAATTTATAGTGTATATATTTATCTTATGGGCGTGTTTTTAGGTGAATTAGGCCTATTTTTTTCGTTTTCCCTCGCTATTGGCGAGTTTTGGGCGGATTAACCACCCAAAGGCCCTCGTAGCATATAAAGATTGGCCAGTCCAAGCAGGGTGAATACTTGAACTGCATTTTTTACTAAGCCTTTGTAGCTGGCTTTCTTGTATACGAACTGACATTTTATCACTCTAAAGCAATGTTCTACTCTGGCACGAATCTGTGAGTTTTTGCGGTTTTGTTTCTTTTGTGATGAACTCATATTTTTCTTTGGTTTACGTTTATCATTAACCTTCCAGCTCATGGCAAGGCTGTGTGCTTCTCGTTTGTAAGTGTCGGTCGTGCTTGTACTCTATGACCTGATTCATAACGGCGTTTGTGACCTTAGAAATTAGGCTGGGATACATCAGCATTATACAATTCTTTAAAGGTTGCGCATATTTCTCGAGCTGTCATTCCTTGGGCATATAGAAAAAGAATTTTATCATCCATACCAGTGAGACGAGTTTGCTGTTTTTTTTACAAGCTGAGGTTCGAATGAACTATTTCTATCACGTGGAACTTCAATATCGATAGCCCCGTCGTCGGTATAAAGTGTTTTTGCGGAGTGACCGTTACGGCTATTTGATCCAGTCGTCGGCTGATTTCTGTCATACCCAAGATGGTCGTCCAGCTCAGCGCCAAGAGCTGCCTCAACGGTGACTTTTTTTAGCATGCGACTAAAGTCACTGAAATCTTTCTCAGCTTTCATGCTTTTCGCCGCCTCTTTTGCAAAGGCTAACATTTGATCTTTATTCATAGTGCTTATCTCCCATAAGGGTTAATGATAAGCAAATACACAAACTAATCTACAGTCTCCATTATGCCATAGATTACCGTCATCAGTAACAAAGGCTTGCCAAATAACACCACTATCTGATTCAAACATCTTAAATTTTTTTGTGGCCAAATATTAATTAGAAATTTAGCATGATCAATTCCTTAACTTAACAAACTTCCAATATTAATTTCACTTGGAAAGAACCGACGTAGCAAATCATTGGTATCATCATCAGTAACCGATATTCTTCACGTATGTATCATCAGGCTGCTCGCCAATATCCACGCATTCAGCCTTAATACCCTTGCTTTGCCGATAACGCTGTGAGTATGTTACTCCAGATATTTTGCCTAGATGGGTTGATAACTAATAACCTCATAAAAAGACTCTAGACTCATCCTTTCTCCAATTTGCTCTACCTTATAACTAATATCCTAGCCGAACTGGGATTTCACCTGCCTACTCTTTATGGCCAACCCTTTTGTGACATTTAGCGGCCTCTTACACAACTACACACTGCTTTCACGGGCATTATCTGGGATGGTATTGTTTTATTCTCTGGGTATAAGGCCTTGTTAAAGCTACCAACCTTATCGCCAATCTTGCGTGCAGAAAAATTGAGCTATCATAGATATTACACTTGACATCGTTCTGCTAGATTTAGTTTTTTTGCAAAGGGTTCCATATATGCCAACCTAGTTGTTACAGCCTAAGAGCATACAACTCTCAAATCCATTCCAACTATATCGGTTGTTGTGGAAGTAGGGACTAATTATAATGCTAATACATATAAACTTTAACTCATAGTACCATTTATGCCTTGTCATAACTTGACACTTTAAATACAGTACGTAGGCATCAAGAAAGACACAATACAAGCTTATTACAGTTTAACTCAGCTTCTATATTTTACGTTTTATTACTGTTTTACTTATGATAATGAATCATCCTTCGCTTGACGATTCCCTAGTATAGCCTGGAATGGCTTATCTGCAGCGTTAATTTTAAATATCATGGCTTCCTCTTCCGCAGAGATAACTATAATGTGATAACCATCTATGCTAAATCTAGCATTGCGGACTGGAGTGCGTGAAGGAGATAAGGGAGATAAGGGAGATAAGGGAGATAAGGGAACCTTAGCAAAAGCTGTCTTTGTCCAAGCCCATTTATTATCCAAACTCCAAATTTCAATGGTTCCAATACCACAGCCCAACACGACATGGAGGTCATCAGCGCTGAAGTTGGCCGTCTTTGTTACTGTAACGGTTTTTTTTCCCCATTTCCCTGCTCTACTCAGACTCCATATTTTAGCTGCACCAATTCTAACAGAAGAGAACACCACATGCCTACCATTACTACTAATGGCAATTGGCACAAAAGATTTACCGGCTTCAATAGTGGCTTTCTCCACCCATTCTCCACCCATTCTCCACCCATTATCCACCCATTCTCCACCACCATTATGACTCCATATTTTAGCAATACCATCCATGTTTCTCATCACTATATGAGAGCCATTAGCACTTAAGATGGATATATCGCTATCATCCCATTCCCTATTCATCCCTAGGCTCCATATCGAAGCTATAGCAAAATGATCGTCTATTATATTACTTACAAAATGACAAGTTCTTGAAAACATACAAAGATCATAAACACTAATATAAGAAAAAATATTATTGAGACAAATACTAGGAATCCGAGAAAAGATTATCTCCTGATCATCCATCACATTAATCTCTAAACTCTAAACATCTGTGTCTAATCCATCCAATGTGGCTATACTTATACCACTTAAGAGCATTGCAATAGTCAAGTAAAATAGTCTAATTTTTTTCATGATAGCCAGTTGGAAAGTTAAAATAAACATAAAAGTGTAGCTAAAAACATAAGTTCTTTTGCAATATATCGGCTTATTATACCTATATTCATATGCAATCTAATATTCATAAATACTAATACGAAGGAAGGTGCAATTAAGACCTATTTTTTAAGACAATCAACACATTGCAGTCTATTCGCAGGTTAACAGTCCAATTTTTGTTCGTTTTTCAGTGCCTGCATGCCGATTTCCCGACATACAGGTACACTAATCCTATATTTTGAGCACTTACCCCACATCGGACGATGTTTGCCATAGCAAACAGCATAGCAATTTGCTGCCATTATTAGCTAAGCCTCGGTAGCGATCTTTGATAAATCCGAACTAACATTTGATGATCCGAAACGGATGCTCAACCTTGGCTTATACACTAACTCTCATGCATTCGATATTGATCATAACATTGTTAATCCTTGGATTTTTCTTCCAATTCTTTACTTTTCCTGGTAGTTCCTCGATATGACAGTCGGCATCTTTTTTTTCAATTCATCCCGTTTTTCTGCGCCACGATAACCAGCATCTACGAAGAGGAGCTCCTCATCACCATGCAGTAGATTTTCAGCTTGATTGAGATCGTGTTCGTTGGCAGCGGTGGTCGTAAGGCTATTCGTCAACCCAGTTCGAGCATAGACACTGATATGAGCATTTCATGCCGAAGTGCCACTAATTACCCTTCTTGGTTTGATGTATCTCGGAATCACGCTCACCGGATTTATTCTGGGTAGAGTTAGGCACTTCGATAATTATGGAATCCATCAGCGCGCCTTCTTTGACCAGCACGCCAGCATCACTCAGCCAATCATTCACTTCGTTAAAGATTTTGCGTGCCAAATTATAACGCTTTATAAGTAACGAAAGCTCATTATCTTGGTGTGGTCAGGGATCGTCCCATCCAGTGATAGGCCCGCAAACAAGAGTTAATCTACACATGAGTGGGTATTAATTATAGCTAATAACGACAGTTTTACAAAATTTTATTACTAGTATGAAGCTAGTACAGCGCTAGTACGACCTTAATGGTTGTGGATAAGAAAAAACTAGCAATTAAGCAACATTATGATTTCTTTGATTAAATTAGTATAAATGTATTACTAAGTTTTGTGGAAAAGGGTGTGTGAAAACAGAGGGATAACCCTGTGGATAATAATAGGTGATATGGGGTTGTGGATATGTCGCTTTTTACCCACAGGTAACGTACACGTTAATAAAAGCTTATACTTATAAAATAAACAGCCTTATACTTAACGTAACTTATTGTTTTTTAAACAAAAAAGAAGCTTACACACAGATTTCATAGGCCCTAATAATAACAACAATAATAATAAAACATCACATATATCAATATAAAATATATTAATAAGTAATAAGTAATAAGTAATAAGTAATAACATTAAGATAACCAGTTCCTTTAAGGACTTTTATTGAAACTTCTTATTTTGTAAGCAATGACAAATATACTAAGTAATTTGACACCCAACAGAGCATCTAGAGCATCAAAAAGTTAGTGCTTTTTCGAATATTCTTAGCAGCACCTAGTCTATAAACTTCGTTATAGCACGCACGTAGTGTCTTTTAGAGGAGTCAAAAGAACGCTAGCCTCGTCCTGAAATTCTTCAAAGAGTTTAAGGTGACAAAATTTGCGAAAAGCAGGTTCTATACGCATTACTTTAGAGGGTGAGAGTAGCTGACAAACTATCGATGACCCATGATCCTACGAGCAAGTAGATAACAGGGAAGTGAGGGCAGTCAGTAGCCCCACACATTCAATGGTATAAGGTATAGGTCCGTGGCTGACACGAAGAGCTGGGTGTGTTATAAAGGATTTTTGCATGTTGATGTTTTACCAGTATATAATAGACTTTATTGGGTTATGCTGAGGTCTAGTCATAATGTTTCTAGTAAAATGGGTGTTTTTCAAAAAAAGAGTGAATATTTATAATAACTAAGAAAAGTGATATACCCATTAAATATTATGAAATAGGCAGGTGATTTATTTTGGATGTGGATTTTCCAGCAAAGTTTGAAGTCATTGTTATTGGAGGAGGTCATGCCGGTACAGAGGCGGCCTTAGCATCAGCACGAATGGGGGTGAAAACTTTATTACTTACTCATAACATAGAAACATTAGGAATGATGTCTTGTAATCCAGCCATTGGAGGTATTGGTAAAAGTCACTTGGTTAAAGAGATTGATGCATTAGGCGGAGTAATGGCAAAGGCTACAGATTTTAGTGGTATACAGTTCCGTATTCTTAATGCAAGGAAAGGTCCGGCAGTTAGAGCAACTAGAGCTCAAGCTGATCGCTCTTTATATAAAGCTTTTATTCGTAAAGTGTTAGAAAATCAAGATAATTTGTTAATATTTCAGCAGTCAGCAGATGATTTGATATTTGGGGAGGGAGGGGTTCACGATAAAGTTAGGGGTGTTGTCACTAATATGGGAGTGCGCTTTCTTGCTGAGAATGTAGTACTTACAGCAGGAACTTTTCTTAAAGGTAAAATTCATGTAGGTATGAATAGTTATAGTGCTGGCAGGGCAGGAGACCCTCCGTCAATAAGGTTGGCTGAAAAACTAAGAGATTTACCCTTTGGTGTTAAGCGTCTAAAAACAGGTACGCCACCCAGAATTGATGCTCGCTCTGTTGATTTTTCTGTCATGGATAAGCAGGTTGGTAGTGACCCTAGACCTGTTATGTCTTACACAGGATCAAGAGATGAACATCCTGAGCAGGTTTGTTGCTATATTACCCATACAAATGAGTCTACTCATAGCCTTATCCGTGAAAACTTGGGGAGTTCGCCTCTTATTACTGGGGTTATTGAAGGGATTGGCCCAAGATATTGTCCATCAGTAGAAGACAAGGTTATAAGGTTTGCTGATAAAAGCTCACATCAGATTTTTATCGAGCCAGAAGGGTTAAGTACTCATGAATTGTACCCTAACGGGATATCAACAAGCCTGCCCTTTAATGTACAGGTAAATCTTGTACGTTCCATTAAAGGTCTTGAAAACGCCCATATAACTCGTCCAGGCTATGCAATAGAGTATGATTACTTTGATCCTAGAGGATTAAAGTCCTCCTTGGAAACCAAAGAGATTAGAGGTTTATTTTTTGCTGGACAGATTAACGGCACAACTGGTTATGAAGAAGCAGCAGCTCAGGGGTTGCTGGCGGGTTTGAACGCAGCTTTGAGATCACAAAACAAAGAAAGCTGGTGTCCACGTCGTGATGAAGCGTATATAGGAGTGTTGGTAGACGACCTTATAACAAATGGCACCAGTGAACCTTATCGAATGTTTACTAGTCGTGCTGAGTATAGGCTTATTCTTCGGGAGGATAATGGGGATCTAAGGCTCACAGAGAAAGGCCGTGAGCTAGGTTTAGTGAATGATGCACGCTGGGAGTCTTTTTGTGATAAGAAAGAGAGAATTGAGAAAGAAACTGCGAGATTGAAAAGATGTTTTATTCATCCTAGTAGTGAAGAGTCTAAAAAAATAGAAAGCAAACTTGCCAATACGGTTAGCAGAGAATACAGTCTCTTGGAATTATTACGTAGACCTGAGTTGAACTATCAGGATGTTGCAGGTCTTGTTGGGGAGGCAGAAACCAACCCCCAAGTAACAGAGCAGGTTGAGACTCAGATTAAATACCAGGGATACATTGATCGTCAGGCAGTAGATATAGAAAAACTACGTAGATATGAAAACACTAGAATCCCTGATAGTTTAGATTTTGAAAAGATCAATGGTCTTTCTAATGAAAGTCGTCAGAAACTTATGGAAAGCAAACCTGAGACTTTGGGTCGAGCATCTAGGATACAGGGTGTAACACAGGCTGCAGTGTCATTGATTCTAATTCATCTAAAAAAGAAGTCAAAAGTTGTATAAAATAAGGATAGGACACTATACTTGGTTTGTTTTGCATTTTAGGAATGTTTTTTGATAGACCCAAAAACCTCTATAAGTGAGTGTATTAGTATTGGCGCTGAAGGATTAACTCTATCCTTGTCTGGTATACAGGTAGACCTTCTAAGCAGATACGTAGCATTGCTGGTAAAGTGGAATAAGACCTATAACCTAACTTCGGTTAGAGATCCTGTACAAATGGTCTCTCGCCATGTTATAGATAGTTTAAGTATTGCTCCTTTTGTAAAAAGCGATAATATGCTGGATATTGGCTCTGGTCCTGGGTTGCCTGGTATCCCTCTTGCTATTCTCTATCCAGATAAGCTTGTATCAACACTTGATAGCAATGGCAAAAAGACTCGCTTTATGACACATGTTAAGATGGAGTTGGGCTTGAATAATTTAACAGTTATTAATTCTAGGGTTGAGTGTTATCAGACAGAGAGTCTTTTTAGTGAGGTAACCAGTAGAGCTTTTAGCTCCTTAATTGAGATGGTGCAAAAGGTAAAGCATCTTTTGAGAGATTCAGGTGTTTATCTGGCGATGAAAGGGCGATATCCTAATGAAGAAATTAATGAGTTGACGAAACATACTGATTGCGAACTGGTGAAGGTTGTTTCTTTGCACGTACCAGATAATGTTGGGGTGCGTCATCTTGTAATTCTACGTAAGCAATAAGTATTGAACGGTGGCAGACAGTTGTGGGAAGAATTCTTGCGATAACCAATCAAAAAGGTGGAGTGGGCAAGACCACTTCTAGCGTTAATTTGGCCGCTTCGTTGGCTGTTTGCGGTAAAAAAGTTTTATTATTAGATCTAGATCCGCAGGGTAACGCAACTATGGGTAGTGGTGTTAACAAGCATGATTTGGACAAGTCTATTTATCATGTTTTAACAGGGAAGCATGATATTAAGGATACCATCTGCATAGACCTTGATGGAGGGTATGATCTATTGCCCGCTAATGCTGATTTGACTGCGGCAGAAGTTGAACTTATGCATATGGATAACAAGGAGTTTATCCTGAAAAAAGAGCTTAAAAAAGTAATTTATAAGTATGACTTTATTCTCATTGACTGCCCTCCTTCACTTAATATGTTAACAGTAAATGCGGTGGTTGCTGCCGGCAGTGTAATTATTCCTATGCAATGTGAATACTATGCTTTAGAAGGGCTATCAGCACTAATTGACACAATAACAGGCATTAGAAACACAATAAATCCTGATTTACGTATCGAAGGTTTGTTGCGGACTATGTACGACCCAAGAGCTAGTTTAACAACGGAGGTGTCGAGACAGCTGATAAGTCACTTCGGTGATCAGGTTTATAAAACAGTTATTCCTCGAAATATCCGACTTGCAGAAGCTCCTAGTCACGGAATGACGGTATTGGCTTACGATAAACACTCTAGAGGGGCTATAGCTTATTTAGCGTTAGCTGGTGAGCTGTTGCGTAAGCATGAGCTTGAGAAGACTGAAATGAAAGTTGGAGTTTGTTAACTTATGGCGAAGCAACGTTTAGGGACAAATCTTAACGCACTGCTTGGAAGTGCTAAGTTATCTTCTTCTGCCACAGGAGATTTGGCAGTAGGGCTAGCAGATGATCTGAGAGGTGGGGTAGATGGTGAGCTGAGACATATCCCTATAGAGTTTATAGGCAGAGGTAAGTACCAGCCTAGGCGTGATATGCATCCTGACTCTCTTGAAGAGTTAGCTGATAGTATTAAAGAGCAAGGTATAATTCAGCCTATTGTTGTTCGTTCTGTCGCTGAAAACAGGTATGAAATTATTGCTGGTGAAAGACGTTGGAGAGCCGCTCAAATTGCTGGTTTGGATGAGATACCTTCGTTGATAAAGGATATTGCTGAAGATTCTACGGTGGCAGCTATGGCTATCATAGAGAATATCCAACGAGAAGACTTAAATCCTATTGAAGAAGCAATGGCATTTTCTCGTTTACAGAAAGAGTTTGAGTTAACGCAGCAGGAGGTTGCTAAGTTTGTTGGTAAATCTAGAACAGCGGTTGCTAATACTTTACGGTTGATGTCGCTTGGCTCTGAAGTGAAAAAGATGCTGGAGTATGGTGACCTAGAGATGGGTCATGCAAGAGCGATGTTAACACTTTCTGAAAGTGATCAGTTTGAGGTTGCTAGTATAATTGTGGCTAAAGGATTATCTGTTCGACAAACTGAGTCGTTAGTACGCCGATTGCAGCAAGAAAAGAATAAGGGAGAAAAGTCAAAAAAAGGTCTTGATCCTGATATTAAGCGACTAGAAGAGGATTTGTCTGAGAAGATTGGAGCAAAAGTTGCTATTCAATGTAATGCCAAGGGTAAGGGTAGAGTTATGATACCTTACAATAGTCTCGATGAGTTAGATGGTATTTTAGAACATATTAAATAATATAAAAATAACTTAGCATAACTTACATATATCTGTGACTATATTGAAAAGTGAAGTCGTTAATATACCTTTGAAAAATCAGGGGTAAGTTTAAATAAAATAAAATAAAAAATAAATTTAAATAGTAACGATAAAGCTAGTAAGGGACTAACTTAACATACATTTAATTTTCCTATACTTATTTTTTGACGTCTATATTCACCTTTGTTAAGGAGTCTCTGAACAAGTCTCATAAATGGGCGTATTAACCCCCCAAACGCCCTCGTAGCATGTAAAGATAGGCAAGTCCAAGCAGGGTGAATACTTGAGCTGCATTTTTTACTAAGCCTTTGTATCCGGCTTTCTTGTATCCGAACTGACATTTAATCACTCTAAAGCAATGCTCTACTCTGGCACGAATCTGTGAGTTTTTACGGTTTTGTTTCTTTTGTGATGAGCTTATATTTTTCCTTGGTTTACGTTTGTCATTAACCTTCCAGCTTATGCCAAGGCTGCGTGCTCCTCTTTTGTAAGTGTCACTAGGGAATCTCTGATTGAATCTCCAAAACCTAGTACAATAGCATGCTAAGGCAAACCGGTTATCCAAAATGAAACAACAAAGTTTTGCGTCTCTCAGCTACGCAGCCAAAAAACGCAAAACGCAAAACGCAAAAAGAGTTATTTCTTGAGAAAATGGAATCTTGTGTTCCTTGGGCAGCCTTTGAAGCAATCATTAAACCACATTACCCGAAAAGTGGACGTATTGGAGGGCGCAGCCGATCGGCCTGACCACCATGCTGCGTATCTATCTCATGCAGCAATGGTTTCAACTATCCGATCCGATGATGGAAGACGAGCGGTATGAAATTGAATCAATGAGAAGATTTGCCAAATTGGAGCTGTGCGAAGATCGGTTACCTGATGAAACAACTATCCTGAAATTTCGTCACCTATTGGAGCGTAATCAATTGACTGACAAGTTATTTGCTGCGGTCAGTGAGCACTTGAAACTACACGGCCTTGCACTTTCAAAAGGCACCATGGTAGATGCCACATTAATAAGCGCTTCGTCCTCGACCAAAAATGCCGAAGGCAAACGTGATCCTGAAATGCACCAGACACGTAAAGGAAATAAGTGGTGTTTTGGCATGAAGATCCATGTCGGTGCGGATGTGAATAGTGGTACTGCCCATACAGTAACGGTTACCTCAGCCAATAAAGCGGATATTGGCGAACTGCCTGCTTTGTTGAGAAAGGAAGACGAAGTAATCTTTGGCGATGCGGGCTACACCAGCGACACATATAAGCGAGGCGCTCGATGCTTAGGATTGCACTGGAAAGTCAATGACAAGCGCAAACCAAGAAAAGGCAACCTAAGTAGCAGTCAACGCAAATGTAATCTCCAGCAATCAAAAATACGAGCCAGGGTAGAGCACCTGTTCCGAATCCTCAAGTGTCAGTTTGGTTACCGTAAAGCTCGTTACCGTGGTTTGGAAAAAAACATGGTGCAAGTTATGAGCCTGATGGCAATGGCCAATTTATACCTGCAACGTAATGCGTTAACGGCATAATTGCGCCCTAAATCCGCCTCAAGAGCGGATAAATGGGCAAAAGCGACAAAATGAATCGAAAATTACGATGAAATAAGCGAGAAAGTTAGAGAGTTTTATCGCAAATCTGACAATCGACTTGCAAGCCACTTCAATCAGAGATTCCTTAGTGAACAGCAATATATATTTATTGCGGAAAAACAAACCATCCTTTATAGGTAGTTACAATGTTGATTCAGGTGAGATATTCCAGATTGAAGATTACCCTTTGCCTGAATCCATATCAAATGCACTCAACAATCCAGTGTTTGACCTGAATACCAAAACCCACCGCATCTATAAATTTATTGCTTGCTCTCTGCTATGTTCTCCAGTGAGTACGATCGAGCGTAACTCCTCATTATTTTGGTAGCCTCTTTTCTCCAGCAAAATTTTGTATTTTCCTGCAAGCATTTCAAAAAATATTTGTCTAAAGGTGTCATCACTCGCAAATTAATCATGAGTATAACCGACGACATCATCAACGTAGGAGCAAGGAAATTTATGATGCCACAGATTTGCGGGTCGGCCTGCTTACTTAGAACACTGATAATTTCTGATGCAACACCCTCACACCTTCAATAGTAATGGCCATAGCTCAACCCTTTTTCTCTAGAGGGAGAAAGTAAAAAAGTAAAGTGTTACGATAGGTTGCAAGTAGTGATACCTCTCACCCACATACTGCTCTCCATTTTTAGTCTTAAAGCCAGTAACCTCTTATAAATAAAGGCCTTTACCTAACTGGCACACTATGTGCATTAATATAGATATAAGCTAAGCAAGGTTCCAGGAAGGATGTAATGGCCAAGGATGGCCACCATAGACAAAAAACAATAACAATTATGATGTCGCTTAGATTTTGCCCCATAAATATGGGGCTTTTTTTATGTGCATCTATAACCTCCTTACCATTAAAAGCGTTAGAGCTATGCAATTTATCATCAGTTGTCTTGCATCTAAAATATTCAGTGATTACAACTTCTGTATTAACTCCCGCTGTATTAACTCCCGCTGTATTAACTCCCAAGGGGAATAAAAAATAAATTATGAGACTATTGCTTAGCTTTACTGAACCTCATGGATAGATCAACTGCCTTGCAGTTTTTGGTAAGCGCTCCTATGGAAATATAATCAACACCTGTTGCAGCTATTGTTAGTAAGTTATCCTCGGTGATGGATCCGGAGGCTTCAAGGCGTAAGCTTTTACCACCAATGCTTTGGTTTAGTAGAACTGCTTCCCTTACCTCCTCCAAAGAAAAGTTATCCAACATTACCGTATCAGCCTCAGCAGCTTTAGCCTCTCTGAATTCTCCAATGTTCTCCACTTCAATTTCAATGGGTTTGTCCGGCGCCATTGCCCGTGCAATATTCACTGTTTTTTGAATGCCACCACAGGCAGCAATATGGTTTTCCTTGATGAGGAAAGCATCATGGAGGCCTAACCGATGGTTAAAGCAGCCACCTATTTTGACAGCATATTTTTGCGCCATCCTAAGCCCAGGCAATGTTTTTCTGGTATCCAGTAACCTAACCGGAAAGCCTTTGACCATGCTGGCATAATATTCGCTGATACTGGCCGTGCCAGAAAGGTTTTGCAGAAAGTTCAAAGCGCAGCGCTCACCTGTTAATAGGTTTCTGGCGCAACCTTTCAGTTGAACTATTTCTTGGTTAGGGAGAACTCTTTCTCCCTCCTCAACCTGCCAACTCAACTGGATAGATGGGTCAAGCTGGTGAAAAACCTCATCAAACCACAGGCGACCACATATAATAGCATTTTCCCTGCATATGACTCGAGCTGCTGCTTGCCTGTCAGGAGGGATTAAAGCTGCCGTAATATCATACTCTGCCATGTCTTCTTGCAGGGAGTGAAAAACATTTCTGTAAATAGCGTCTTTTAGTGGTTGTGAAATCATATTTTATACTCATTTCTCTTGACTGAGCAGGGTTGTTTACTGCTCACTAGGCTTCGTTTCACCAGGACTCCAACCAACGGGGAGAAGTATCATATATTTATATTAAAAGGTAGCAATAATGACCTAATTTTTATTAACAATGTCCAATATATAAAAGATGTAAACTTTTTAAACAGGAATAAGATATTTTATAATGAGACCTTTGCACGAGTCGCGCTAAACAACTGAAAATCAAGTATAATGAGCCTTGCACAATCAATGCCTTTCGGTGAAATTAAGGCTTGGAAAAATTTGAAACAACGCAGTCTAGCAGATTCAATGCTGATTGATCACGATGCAGTGAAAGAACTCGACTCTGTCCATGAACTCATTGATTGGGCTCGCTTAGAGCATCATCTGAAAGATATACATTCAAGTTCTCGAGGCGAAAAGGCATGGCGCCACTTATGATGTTTAATGAATCTCTGAACAAGTACGTTTATTTTTCACCCACGCTTTAAAAGCCAAATTTAAATTTATGGTGTATATATTTATCTTATGGGTGTGTTTTTAGGTAAATTCACCCTATTTTTTCGTTTTCCCTCGCTATTGGCGAGTTTTGGGCGGATTATTACCCACCCAAACGCCATCGTAGCATGTAAATATTGGCCAGTCCAAGCAGGGTGAATACTTGAGCTGCATTTTTTACTAAGCCTTTGTAGCTGGCTTTCTTGTATCCGAACTGACATTTAATCACTCTAAAGCAATGCTCTACTCTGGCACGAATCTGTGAGTTTTTACGGTTTTGTTTCTTTTGTGATGAGCTTATATTTTTCCTTGGTTTGCGTTTGTCATTGACCTTCCAATGTAATCCAAGCATCTAGCTCCTCGCTTATATGTGTCGCTGGTGTAACCCGCCCGCATAGCCAAAAATCACTTCGTCTTCCTTTCTCAAAAAAGCAGGCAGTTCGCCAATATCCGCTTTATTGGCTGAGGTAACCGTTACTGTATGAGTAGTACCACTATCCACATCCGAACCGACATGGATCTTCATGCCAAAGTACCACTGATTTCCTTTACGTGTCTGGTGCATTTCAGGATCACGTTTACCTTCGGCGTTTTTGGTCGAGTACGAAGCGCTTATTAATGTGGTATCTACCATGGTGCCTTTTGAAAGTGCTAGGCCGTGTAGTTTCAAGTGCTCACTGACCGCAGCAAATAACTTGTCAGTCAATTGATTACGCTCGCGGATTTCAGTCATAAGTGCGCCATATTGAAAAAGTTGAGCCAGAGGGTACACTCACGGTTCGACCAAAAACCAATGTGAGACCACTTATGAATAAGCGTTATACCCACCTGACTCAAGAAGAAAGATACCAGATTTGGTCAGAGAAAAAAGCAGGAGTTTCAAATGAAATTATCGCCCAAGACTTAAGGCGTGATTTGAGTACCGTTAAAAGAGAGTTGGCTAGAAATACAGGGGCTAGAGGTTATCGCCCGAAGCAAGCACATAATTTTGCGCAGGAACGTCATCAACAGAAACCAAAAGCGACCAAGATGGTAGCTGAACTGAAAGATAAAATTACTGACAGACTAAGTAAGCAGTGGAGCCCTGAGCAAATACAAGGACGCCTTAAACGAGATAATCAACCTTCTGTATGTCCCTCTACGATTTACCAGTTTATTCGAGAGGACAAAGCTGGGGGTGGTTGCTTGTATCAACATCTTCGGCACAAGAAGTATAAGCAAAGAACAAGAAAGCCCGATGCACGAGGCCAGATCCGAAACCGTGTTAGCATTGATGATCGACCTGGAATTGTGGATCAAAAAATACGTTTAGGCGATTGGGAAGCAGACACTGTAATTGGCAAAAGACACAAGGGTGTACTGGTTACATTAACGGAAAGAGTGAGTAAATTAAATTTGGTAAAACGTGTTCCTTCAAAGCACGCTGACGTGGTGACGAAAGCAATTATAACGATGCTCAAGCCTTACCAATCAGACTTACTCACGATCACATTTGATAACGGAAAGGAGTTCGCCTTTCATGAAAAAATCAAGAAAAAGCTTAACGTAGATACCTATTTTGCTCACCCTTACTCCTCGTGGGAACGAGGTTTGAATGAAAATCATAATGGTTTGATAAGACAATATTTGCCCAAAAGCCAATCTTTGGATAATGTCACTGACAAAGAAATTTTAGATATACAAAACCGACTAAACCAAAGACCAAGAAAACTGTTAGACTTTAAAACACCTGATGAGATTTATAGTGAAATGGCGTTAGCTGCATAAATTTTAAGGGGCACTTATGACTAAAATCCGCGGCTCCAATAGGTGACGAAATTTCAGGATAGTTGTTTCATCAGGTAATCGATCTTCGGACAGCTTCAATTTGGCAAATATTCTCATTGATTCAATTTCATACAGCGCGTCTTCCATCATTGGATCGGATAGTTGAAACCATTGTTGCATGAGATAAATACGCAGCATGGTGGTCAGACCTATCGGCTGCCCCCCACGACGTCCACTTCTTGGGTAATGTGGTTCAATGATTGCTTCAAAGGCTGCCCAAGGAACTCGCCCCGTTTTTCTGCGCCACGATAACCGGCATCGCCGAAAATGAACTCCTCATCACCATACAGTAGACTTTTAGCTTGATTCAGATCGTGTTCGTTGGCAGCGGTGGTCGTAAGACTATGCGTCAGCCCAGTTCGAGCATCGACACCGACATGAGCCTTCATGCCGAAGTGCCACTGATTACCCTTCTTGGTTTGATGCATCTCTGGATCACGCTCACCGGCTTTGTTGGGAGCTGCGATAATGATGGCATCCATCAGCGTGAGTTCTTTGACCAGCACACCAGCATCACTCAGTCAGTCATTCACTTCGTTGAATATTTTGCGTGCCAAATCATGACGCTCTAATAAGTGACGGAAGTTCATGATCGTGGTGTGATCAGGGATCATCCCATTCAGTGATAGGCCAGCAAACAAACGCATGGCTGGGATGTAATACAAGGCATCTTCTATCGCAGAATCACCCATACTGTACCACTGCTGTATACAGTGAGTACGAATCATCGTCATCATGGGATAAGGTCGGCGACCATTACCAGGCTTGGGGTAATATGGCTCGATAACTGACACCATCCCAGGGAACCAGTGTTTTCATCCGCTCAAGAAACTTCTCTTTGCAGGTTTGGCGGCGTTTATGCTGGTATTCGCTGTCGGCGAAGTTTGAGTTGGTGTCTAATGGTCCATACCATTAAAGAGAAGTGATAGGGATTATCTCATTACCAGGACTTAATCGCACCTTCCCTAGAACTTAACACATGTGATTATCATTCTAAAACTGCGTTGCTTACAGATTTTATAAACGTCCTACAGATTGGACAGTATCTGAGAGCTGGTGCACAATTTTTGCAGGCTATAATATGCCCGCAAGGTAAAAATGCAATGCCTACTGGCAGATCCAAACATATTTTACATAGAGTTAAATCCAATAGTTCTGAATTTTCCTTTTGAAGTGATATGATACTTTCTTCATTATTTGAGGATGATGCAACATCATTTGCATTACTTGAGTTTTCCGATGCTAACATGTGTGGTTGATCTATATTTTGTACATTTGTATTTTGTTCCTCGATATTAATAGAACTACTTTCAGCAGAACTTGAGAGCATAGATAAAACATACGAGTAACACAGATCAATCGACTCAGTAGTAATTTGATCAGCTGAGGTAAAATAACCAATTAAATATTCTGGTTCATTTTCCCGTATTGAGCTGATTGCGTCGTTTATTTTTGATAAAATGTTTAACTTACAAATATCTACATTTAACGCCCTTGGTAGACGCGGGTAAATAATGTCAAGCATTATATTGTTGATATCATAATGTGTCTGATTAGAGCCTCTTTCCCTATTAGTGCTGGTATTTAATGTATGCTGGTATAATAAATCATTTTCGGTAACAGCTATATTTGTCGGTTCATCATCTAGCCTACCACCTTGTACTGAAGCACTAGCTACTTCTAGGTTAGGGTTCTGTCGTTCTTGTTCTAAATAAGCTCGCCGGGCAAGAATATTACTATCATAATTTTGTTCTACAAAAGGAATTACTATATGTGGTGGTTTTTTTTCATCAAAGCTACAAAACGAATAATCAAAGTATTTAGCAAGATGTTGAAATTTTGATATATCACTATAACTAAGTATTTTGCTTTCTCTTTCCCCAGAAGAACACCTAAAAACACATTCGTCTGAGTGAAAACCTTCATCATAATAGCGAAGCCTCTTCTGATTGTCAGTACCTCTCAAACATACTACATTACCACAGCAAAAACATATAATGCTATCACATCCTAGGGTGTTAGAAGTAGGATAAAATCCATATTTTGATGCATACATAGCATTTGTTGCTAATATATTATTGTTAAGGTTTATAAAACTTTTATAAAGACCAAGCATATGCTTTGTAATATCATGTAAAACTATCGGTGTTGCCACCTCTTCTCCACCAGAAGCCACTAGCTCCTCTCCACCAGAAGCCATCGCTACTCCATTATCGTCGCCAGTACTCCAAGCTAAAGGAATTGTACTTAAAAGCATAATGAAACAATAGAAAACACAAAGTCTACGCTTTAGAAAATCACTTTTATTTGTTGCTATCACTATCCTACTTCCTGTTATATTAAAAATCATAAAAACACCCATAAACCTATATGAATAAAGTGTTTAGTGGACTTTAAAAAGTGGTTTAATTGTTTTTTTTATTGTTTTTTTTGAGTCCTGTATAATAATATCCAATACTAATTGAAGAAAACTATAGGATGTATAGCAATGCCTACTGTGTAGTCTACAGATAGAAAGAGTTTTTAATGTTATCACGAGTTGTCCATCCGATTACTGGAAGTTATGTGTGTATACTTTAAATCAAAGTAGTTGTTTTTTTCGGGAGAAAAGGAGTATTTAAATACTAAAAAGTTTACCCTTGCAATGGATAATGCTATCTGGTTTTTCAGTGCTACGATGACGAAAGTCCCTTCTGGTATTATGAGGTTAGCAATATAGTGTGGCGTTTCAAACATATTGTTTTTTGCTATCCTAGGTTACTTTCTGGATGACTATAGTGCGTCTGCAGAGCTAGCCAAAGGCAATCTTTTGCTTTTTAGTTACGTAATAGTACAACTGTTATTATAAGTGAAGAATCCAGACTTAGTTGCTTTTATCACATATTTATTTGAATAGATATAACAACCGGCACGCTAGGTGGTTGTATTTTCTTAATAAAATTCTGTAACTAACAATTTAGCTGCTCAAGGAACCTCTGATTAAAGCCACTTTCGTAATCCCCGAGGAGGCGTGGATCCAGCAAAATCAATACCTTATAGATTCCTTTCCTTGAGAAAATAACCTTGTTCAGAGCTTCCTCAAGTGATGCTCTCAGTGCCGTCATGTAAACCTTTTCCTGGATATAAAATACTGATGCTTGAGCCACCTTAATTCCTAAACAGTGGATATTTATGAAAGCTATGCCTATGGCTCTGAAAGAAGAGGTAAGCCATTCAGGAAGGGATTACCATTAAAGCGGCTAAAATGGGTATTTTGAGAGGAGGATTGAGCATGCTTCGAAACTTCTTTTGATAGTATTAGGACAACATAAGGCTAAATATAGTGTGGAAAACCGTCAAAAACATAGTTAAACCTTACGAGAGTATCTGTAAATCATTACGCTTATAACTGTGATGAGTTCGCCTACCGTTGAAATATTATTAGGTCATTGAGCTGCAAGATATATCTTGCTAAACTATCTGGAAATTTAGACTTTTTGTAATGGCGTTAAAAAAACAATGCCTAGTGTAACTAGGTAACATTTTCTTCAGGATAACAGTATTTGTGATTGATGATTTTAGTGTTATTCATAAAGATACTATAGCAGCACAAGCCACTGCATCAGGAATAGGCGGAGTGGGTATTATTCGTGTGTCTGGTCCTGATGCACAAAATGTTGCGGCGGATGTATTACATAAAATTATTCAACCCCGTTATGCACACTATGGTGCTTTTTATGATGAGCAGGGTAATATAATAGATGTAGGAATATCTCTTTATTTTCCTGCTCCTCACTCCTTTACAGGTGAAAATATATTAGAGTTTCATGGCCACGGTGGACCGGTAGTTATGGATATGCTACTGAAAAGAATTTTATCAACAGGGGTTCGTCATGCAAACCCAGGAGAGTTTTCTGAACGTGCTTTTTTGAATAACAAAATGGATTTGACGCAAGTTGAAGCAGTGGCTGATTTGATAGAGAGTACATCAGTGCAGGCTGCCAGATCAGCGCTAAAATCACTTCAAGGTATCTTTTCAAAAAGAGTCAACTTGTTAGTTGAAGAGTTGATTAGATTAAGAACTTATGTTGAATCTTCAATTGATTTTCCTGAGGAAGAAATTGATTTTCTAGGCGACGGCAAGGTTTCAAGAGACTTGGCAAAATTGATTGAAAGGCTAGATGATGTTGTGAAAGAAGCAGGTCAAGGAGTCGTTCTCAGAGAGGGGATGACTGTTGTTATTGCGGGTCGACCAAATGCCGGGAAATCAAGCCTCCTCAATAGCCTTACTAGACGTGAGACAGCTATTGTTACTGATATAGCAGGAACAACGAGAGATGTTTTACGAGAGCATATCCATATAGATGGAATGCCTCTACATGTTATCGATACTGCAGGCTTAAGGAATACTGAAAATAAGATTGAGCAGATTGGGGTGGAAAGAGCTATCAAAGAGATAAGCAAGGCTGATCGTGTCCTTTTAATAATTGATGGAGAAAAAACAAAGTCTACAGATCCTTATGAAATATGGCCTGACTTTATTAATAGTTTACCTCATCCTAGTAAGCTTATCTTGATTAGGAATAAGATTGACTTAACTGGTGAAAGCCTGGAGCAAACACAAGAAAATGGTATTCCTGTCTTTAGGATAAGCGCTATAAATGGAAGTGGTTTAGATGAATTAAAGCTCTACCTAAAAAAATGCATGGGGTTTGAAAATACTATTGAGGGAGGTTTCTCTGCACGAAGACGCCATCTTGATGCATTGAGTTCTGCTAGAGAATCCATGGTTAATGGTCAAATGCAATTGGAATATATGGGTGCTGGCGAGCTGTTAGCTGAAGATCTTTTTCATGCACAAAAGTATTTAGGTGAAATTACCGGAGACTTTGCTTCTGATGAATTATTGGGAAGGATTTTTTCAACATTTTGTATAGGGAAATAGTACTAACTATAGAGATCTCGGTATAACTCAATAATGTCGATTATATTCTGGTAAAATGCAGGCATATAGAAATAATTCACAACACAATGCTAACCCTTAGTATCAATCACTTCCTTGTGCCAGTATAGTTGCCGCCTATTCTGTTTTTCCAGCTTCAGTATGGGATCAGATAGTTATTAATGACTAATGACCAGCTACTCAGAATAGTTAAAGTACGTTATTAAGTTGTTACTATTATAAAAAAACAACTCTGCTCGTGTCTTTTTAAATATCTACCAACAATTGTTCGCATTTAATAAGAAAGCTAAATATTAGCTTTCTTATTAGACTAAGATGGAAGTATTTTTTTAACACTTCCTCCCCCTGCGTCATCTCTCTCAATATTCCGAGTGATAATATATTGCTGAGTAAAAGATAGTACGTTATTAGTTACCCAGTACAGAACCAAACCAGAAGGAAACCATAAGAAGAAAAATGTGAAAATAACAGGCATGAACTTCATTACCTTAGCTTGAATAGGGTCTGGAGGGGTTGGGTTAAGAAGTTGTTGCGCAAACATTGACCCCCCCATAATTAACGGTAAAATAAAATAGGGATCCATCTGAGCAAGGTCTTGGATCCAACCTAACCAAGGTGCGTGACGAAGCTCAACAGACTCAAGTAAAACCCAGTACAACGAAATAAACACAGGCATTTGAACAATAATTGGAAGACATCCACCCATAGGATTTACTTTTTCTTTCTTATAAAGCTCCATCATAGCCTGAGACATCTTCTGTCTATCATCTTTATGCTGTTCTTTCAGGAGTTGCATCTTCGGGCCAAGTTTACGCATCTTAGCCATTGAGCGAAAACTAGTAGCATTCAGAGGGTAAAATACGGCTTTTACTAGAACAGTCAATAGAATAATAGACCACCCCCAATTGCCAACAATAGACTGAATCCAGTGCAGCAAAATAAATAAGGGGTATGCTAGAAACCATAGAATTCCATAATCTACTGTTAGCTCAAGGCCTTCTGCAAGTGGTTTAATATTTTCTAGTAGTTTTGGGCCTGCGTAAAGTGTGGCCCCTGTGCTTACCGTCTCACCGGAGTTAACAACCAAAGTATCATTATAAAACCCAACAAAATAATATTTACCATCATTGCTTAGGTTGGTGTAGTAACTGTGGGGTTGGCTGCTACTTGGTATCCAAGCACCAATAAAGTAATGTTGTAATATCGCCGCATAACCACCAGTTACCTGCTCATCAAACTTATTTTTTTTGAAGTCATCGAAAGGTAACTTGTGGTATGTCTTTTCTTGAGAACGAACGGCAGCCCCTAGATAGGTATTCATTGGTGCATTAGAGTTCATCTTGCTAGGATCTTCAGAGCCATCACGCTTTAGTTGAGCGTAAAACTGATCACGCCAAATACTCTTGCTATAATTAGTGATTAGATAATCGATGCGAATTTCATAGCTTCCACGCTCAAAGGTATAACGCTTCACTATCTCAACATTGCCGTCGTCAAGTTTAAAGTTGACAGTTAGTTTATTTTGATCTTCAGCTAGCTCAAAATATTTTTGCTCTACTTTATAAACAGCCCTTTGGTTATTACTATTAGGACCATCAGTTCTTACCAGTGCGCTTTGCGCTGTGTAAACGCAGGTTTGCTCACCGGAACAGCCAGGGTTATTCTGCATTAGCTGAAAAGGTTGCGATTTCTCTCCTTCTTTGGGCAACCATGCCAGATAATCAGGTAGGGCAAGCGCTACTATGTCCCCTCCGGCAGGATCAATCTTCACCTCAAAAGTATCAGTTTTAATACCAACGAACTCTGTCGAGGGTTCGGATACAAAGTTATTTTTTAGTGAGTCGCGGTCTGTTTTTATTACAGGTATATCAGAGCCACTTTGATTAGATGATATAGGCGAAACCATAGTATCACCTGTAGGCCTGATCTGACTGTAGTCGTCATTCCACTGTCTAAGAGTAAATACACCAACAACTACAAGGGCTGCTATTAAAAGTATTCTTTGCAAATCCATTATTATGGGCCAGTGCTATAGGGGGTTGATATGTGATTGTCTCTTTATGTTTGATGAATGATATTCTGGTACAGGATCAAAACCTCCAGAATGCCAAGGCTGGCAGCACAATAGCCGTTTACAAGCTAGAAAACTGCCCTTCAACAAACCATGACGATCGATGGATCCCAAAGCAAAAACTGAGCAGGTGGGATAAAAGCGACAACGCCCTATAATTAAAGGACTAACAAAATAGCAATAAAACTTAATTAATGCAACTACAAAAAGCTTTGGAATGCTTGAGAATTTTACCATTATACTACCCGTACCCGTACCCGTACCCGTACTACCTGAATATCTTACTGAAGGTTTTACACGGGCAGCGAATAAAACATTTAGCACATGACCAGCCAGTATTATTGGCTGTTTTAGGCGTATACGCACTGCTCCTTAAGGGAGTGATGCGTTAACTACTCCAGCCAGCACCTCATTGATCTAATACTTATGGTTTCAACGTAGCCTATTCATGCCTTCAATAGGTGCAGGCACATAACAATAACCTCTACCGCCAAGTTTGTTTTTGGCGGTAGAGGTTCAAGTAAGCCGTCTCAACGCTTTCAGGCGCATGTTTAACTTCAACCACTGACTAGTTAGAAAACCACTTATTTCACAATCAACGAGCTCATTAAACCCCTTTCGCACCAGAACAACCACATCAAGGGTGTCGAGTTCAACCTGACCCTGACAAAGGCGGAATGATTCTCTTATGTGCCTTTTAGCTCGATTACGGCTTACAGCATGCCTAATGATTTTTTTAGCAACAACAAGTCCTAGTCTTGATGACGGCTGTTTGTTTACTTTTGCGAGAATTAACAGCTGCCGACTAGATACTTTAATGTCAGTTTTATCAAAAACTTGTTTGAACTCAGCTTCTGAGCCAAGCCGTTTATCATGACCAAAGGCGAAGCGCACAATATTTAACCCTATTATCAAGCTGTTAAACGCTTGCGACCCTTGGCTCTACGTCGTTTTATAATCTGTTGACCATTTTTGGTTGCCATGCGCGCTCGAAAACCATGATCGCGTTTATACTTAATATTGCTTGGTTGAAAAGTTCTCTTCATAACGGTCACCAATTGCTCTGTTTATGCAAAAGACAAGTAGTTTAAGAAATTGACAGGATTTAGTCAATTTTCATTTCCAGGAACCATACAAAATATTTAAAATATATATTTTGAGACATAAGTATAACCAAGTATTTTAGTCGCCGTCATTGAAATTTACTTATTCTCAGCGTGCCAACCTGCTTCAGAATCTTTTGTCTGCTTTCCGTCTTTGTCGTTGCCTGAGCTGGATTGAGTCGTCTCTACTGGTGTGGAATCCATTATATTAATGAGACCTTCATCCAAGATGATGTTTTGGCTTGCAGAGGACTATTAATTTTCGCCAACAACTGATCACGCTGAAGATGCTCGACCAGTCGTGTTAGGAGTCGTCCTAGAGTGGAGGTTTCTGGAGCTTTACCGCCGAGGTGCAAAATTTGCGAAACGGCAGGTCTCACACCTACCTTGGAGGTGTGAGTAGGAGGCAAGCGAGCGAAGCCACGTGAACCTACAGCAGTAAGTTATTTGGGGGAGTGGTAGCAGTTAAGAAACTTACACCTTTAATGGTAACTGGTGTAGGTCAGTGACGGATACGAAGAGCTTGTGTTGTAACGGATTTTGCATACCGATATTTCACAAGGATATGATCGACTTTGTTGAGTTATGCAGAGGTCGCCCTAAGGAAAGTCTTTTTTGTGGGGGATGTGGATAACATTATATGTTATGCACAATCACATTATCATATTGTTTGCTAGTAGTTAAAAAGAAGGTTTATGCCTGCGTATCAACAAGCTTACCCACACCCATTTTAAGATAGAAAAAGAGTGGTTGAGTGTGCGTAATAACTCATGGGTAAAGTGTTACAACTGGTTAACCTACTGAGCGCACTAAAAGGAGTATAGGGAAAACTTTTTCTGTGCTTTGTTATGTGGATAACTTTATGGGAAAAGGATATAATGGCTTCCTTCTCAGCTTATTATCCAATATAAAGGGTTAAGTAAGTGGGAGGCGAGGAAAAATAACCCAGCGGGGTTAGGTGTTGAGGGGCAGGTATAGCTTGTCCTGTTGTTCTGGAGAGACGGGGGTAAAAAGAAGTCGTGCGGAAGCGCAGGCTGCTTTAGAGACTACTGCTTCGTCCGTGTTTAGGAGAGCGCCTGTGTCTTTAGAGATCTGGCAAAAGTGTGTGGATCTTCTTCAGGATGAGCTGTCCTCACAACAATTTAACACCTGGATTCGTCCACTAAAAGCCATTGGAGATAATCATGATCTCTGTCTTTTAGCACCTAACCGTTTCGTAGCAGACTGGGTAAAAGAGAAGTTTTTATGCAGAATAGAAGAGATTCTTGAAAATATCGCCAGTATGAGTGACGATCAAGCTCCTGCTGTTGCTGTTGCTGTCTCAAATAGAAGACCACGGTCTCTTAGTTCGAGAGCTGGTCATGTGAGTAACTCTCAAACTTTATCCAGTCCACCTGAGAAAAATGCTGAAGAGTCTTTAGTTGTTCGCAACTTAGTGTCTTCTTTGGATGTTGTAGAAAAAGAAAATACAGCCTCTTTAAATAAAAATATAGTTGTTCCCAAAAAAACAAACCCTTTGAAAAAAGCGGTAGAAGAAACTATTGCAGATAAAGGTTCTAGCATTCAGCGTCGCCAGGTTGATGTTGAAGGATCAATAAAACACCATAGCGCACTAAACACAGGGTTCACATTTGAAACTTTTGTTGAAGGCAAATCTAATCAGTTGGCGTTAGCCGCAGCAAAACAGATTTCAGAAAATCCCGGCTCAGCATATAACCCCTTGTTTTTATACGGTGGCGTAGGTCTTGGTAAAACTCATCTCATGCATGCTGTTGGTAGTTCTCTGGTAAAGCGAAATCGTAACTCCAGAGTCGTGTATCTGCACTCAGAACGCTTTGTGGCTGATATGGTTAAAGCCTTGCAGTTAAATGCTATTAATGATTTTAAGCGTTATTACCGGTCTGTTGATGCATTGTTGATTGATGATATCCAATTTTTTGCTGGTAAAGAGCGCTCACAGGAGGAGTTTTTTCATACCTTTAATGCTCTTCTGGAGGGGGGGCAGCAAATGATTCTAACCTGTGATAGGTACCCAAAGGAAATTCATGGTGTGGAAGAGAGGTTAAAATCTCGTTTCGGCTGGGGGTTAACTGTTGCTGTTGAACCTCCAGAGTTAGAAACTAGAGTAGCTATTTTAATGAAAAAGGCTGAGCAGCAGAAAGTAGAGCTTCCGCATGAATCTGCTTTTTTTATCGCTCAAAGAATAAGGTCTAATGTCCGTGAGCTTGAGGGGGCTCTAAAGAGGGTTATAGCTAGCGCTCACTTTATGGGGCGTAAAATTGATATTGACCTTATAAGGGAATCGCTTAAGGATTTGCTTGCTTTGCAGGATAAGCAGGTGAGTATTGATAATATTCAGAGAACGGTTGCAGAGTATTATAAAATTAAAATTTCTGACATTCTGTCCAAGAGACGTAGCCGTTCCGTGGCCAGGCCCAGGCAAATGGCTATGGCGCTATCTAAAGAGTTAACTAATCACAGCCTGCCTGAAATTGGTGATGCTTATGGTGGTAGGGATCATACAACAGTCCTTCATGCTTGTCGCAAGGTTAAGGAGTTGATGGGAGATGATACTGATATTCGCAGTGATTACAAAAATCTATTAAGGTCACTGACTAGTTGACAAAGATGGATAAAAATTCTTTGAGTTCGGAGAAGGGTATGATTGGACTCCTCTTTATCTAACCAAGAGAAAGGAAAATAATGAAATTCACCATTAATCGGGAAGCTCTGCTTAATCCGTTGCAGTTGGTAGCGGGGGTTGTTGAGCGGAGACAGATACTGCCGGTATTGTCCAACGTGCTGATGGTGGTAGAGGGTGGTCAGTTGTCGCTAACAGGAACAGACCTTGAGGTTGAGCTGGTCGGCCGTGTTGCTTTGGAAGACGTATTGGAGGAGGGAGGGATTACCGTGCCGGCACGGAAGCTTATGGATATATGTAAATCTCTTCCAGCAAATGCCCAAATAGAGTTTGCCGTGGATGATCAGAAGGTTAGGCTAAAGACTGGGCGCTCCCGTTTTGTTTTGTCTTCTTTGCCTGCGAATAAATTTCCCAGTATTGATGAGGAATCTGGTTCTTTAGCTTTTACTGTTAGTCAGTCTCGGTTACGCAGACTAATAGATCGTACTGGTTTCGCTATGGCTCACCAAGATGTTCGTTATTACTTTAATGGAATGTTGTTAGAAGTTAGTCAGAGTTGTTTGCGGTCTGTGGCCACGGATGGGCATCGTTTAGCGATGTGCTCTGTGGAGGCAGATATTAGTCAGCAGGATAAATATCAGGTTATTGTTCCTAGGAAAGGAATACTTGAAATAGCGAGGTTGCTGAAAGAGGGAGAAGAAGAGGTTGTGTGCATAACTCTAGGTGCTAATCATATTCGAGCAAAAACAGGTGATTTCATTTTTACGTCAAAGCTTATTGATGGAAAGTTCCCTGATTATGATCATGCATTCTCTCGGGGTAATAATGTTGTTATTTGCGATAGACAGGAGCTCAGGCAGGCGTTTCAACGGGCCTCTTCAATTCTTTTAAATGAAAAATATAGAGGAGTTCGCCTTATTTTGTCTGAAGGATTGCTGAAGGTTATAGCGAAGAATTCTGAGCAAGAGAAGGCAGAGGAAGAGATAAGTGTTTCCTATCAAGGTGAGGAGATTGAAGTTAAGTTTAATGTTAATTATCTTTTAGATGTATTGTCGGTACTATCTGGAAGCGAAGTGAGAATTATTTTGCATAACAATAAAAGTAGCGTGTTACTTGAGGAGAATTCAAATGATGGTGATTCGCGCTATGTTGTAATGCCTATGACGCTGTAATATAAAGGAAAGGTTTGTTTTGCGCTACGATTATTCGTTGTGGTTATATAAGAAGTGTTTTGAGTTTCCCGTGCTTGTTCTTTGTCAGCTAGCATGGTGAAAATTAAGTGGTTACGAATATAAGTGTTTTCTTAAGATTGGCTGGTTGATTAACCAAAGTGTTGATACTGTTGGGAGGTTAAGTATATTTGGTGTTAGGAGTGGAGCCTGACAGTTGTTTCTTTTAAGCCGCCTTTTGTTACTAATATTTTTACGGCTTTAAAGGTGGTGATAAAACCAGTCTTCTTACGGTGATTCATTATTAATGAAATATATTCTTTTTGATAGTAATGAGTTAAGCGATGCGAGTGTGTTGCGAGTGACAAATGTGATATTTTGTATTTGGTTTAAGTTTGTCAGAAGAGCACGCGTTACTTGTGGGACATCTGTAGCAAAAAAACTAAAAGGCATAGTTTTTCAAGCAAGAGCTTATGGTGAGAGTATAAACCAAAGGTGTAGCAAAACTGGAGAGATTAGCGCTCATGTATGTTTTTATTAATGAGGTGAGTATGTATAAGCAGGCGTAGTTGTTTGGAGAGCCAATTAGAGTGACAGGTGTTGATCTTTCTGAGAGCTGCTGAGAGCTGCTGGAAAGCGCATAATACTAATAGAAGGGGTGGTATACAATTTATAAATTTGAATCCTTTAAGTTGCTGGTGAGGTATTGTTGATTATAACTATGTTTTGTTTGTTGCGTTGTTTCACGTGAAACAATACGTTTTTATATCTGGAACAAAATACAGCAAATACTCAAGCAGCGGGATATAAATCCACGATATAGAGATGAGTGTTAAAGTTAGTCTCACGGGTTTGAAATGAGGGTTTTAAGAGCATTATATTGTGAGGGTCAGTTTAAATGAGGTTGTGCCCTGTTTTCGCCTTGCTTATATAAGATGCCGTGGAGGTGACAAAAGGAGTATTATTTGTTAGTTGTGATTAACAATAAAGTAAAGCGAGATGGCTATGCTTTTAATGAAAATCTTAACTGTGATTTATGCATTAAGGCTTTATATGTTTCTGCAAAGTGTTGCGTACGCCATCTAGTTTTTTATTAATGGGTTAAATAATATTTGAGATGTTGTTTTTTTTTGGTCGTTATATCTATTCCTCTTGAGACGGCGGGGTTGCCTGACTGCTCGCACTCACCCTAAGCACATAAATACTAGTAGGGTCTTGATGGGTTAGCTCGTTTGTCGCCTCCCAATCTTTCAATTATAGCGGTATAGAGGTGGTGGCTGGTCGGGCTTTGGAGCTGGTGTGGAGTTACTTTTTGGTATGCAAATTAGCAGTTGGAGCATGCTCTCAGGCGACTTATTCTCATAATAGATAGGTGTGAGAGTAAAGAGGTATGGGTGTTGCTGGAAATTAACGGTTAAGTGGTTATAGAGTGTGTTAAGCATGAGATATTACAGGTTGCGAGATGCCGGCGTGAATGTGGAATGTTTCACGTGAAACAATGGTGGTAGAGTTGATTAAGAGCCTTGTAATGGTGATTAGATCAGAAAAATTGGTGGGGTTGAGTAATGAGTGAGCAAGAATACAACGCATCTAGTATCAAGGTTCTTAAAGGGCTTGATGCTGTGCGAAAGCGACCAGGTATGTATATAGGTGATACCGATGACGGCTCTGGCCTCCATCATATGGTTTTTGAGGTTGTAGATAACTCCATAGATGAAGCGCTGGCAAATCATTGTGACAAAATAGAAGTTATTGTTCACCCTGGCGAATCTATCACAGTGAAAGATAACGGTCGTGGTATTCCTGTTGATATTCATGAAGAAGAGGGTGTCTCGGCAGCAGAGGTTATCATGACAGTACTCCATGCTGGAGGTAAGTTTGATGATAACACCTATAAGGTTTCTGGTGGGCTTCATGGGGTTGGTGTCTCTGTTGTTAATGCTTTATCTAAGGAGTTAAAGTTAACTATTAGGAGAGGCAATAAGGTTTATCAACAGAGTTATGATCACGGTACGCCAACTGGGCCAATGAAGGAGATCGGTAATACAGAACGTTCTGGCACTGAGCTGTATTTCTGTCCATCAGAAGATATTTTTTCTAATATTTTGTTTAGTTACGATATTCTTGCAAAAAGACTGAGGGAGCTGTCGTTCCTGAATTCAGGGGTCTATATTAAATTGTTTGATGAGCGTAGTGGCAAGACGGATGACTTTAGTTATGAAGGAGGGCTAAAGACCTTTGTGGAGTATTTAAATAAAAATAAGAGTGCTGTAAGCAAGATATTTTATTTTACAGCGGCCCGCCCAGATGGTGTTACTGTGGAGGTTGCTTTGCAGTGGAATGATGGGTTTCAGGAAAATATTTTCTGCTATACAAATAATATTCCTCAGCGAGATGGTGGGACTCATTTGGCTGGTTTCAGAGCTGCGCTTACCAGGAGTTTGAATAATTATATTGAGAAGGAAGGTGTACTGAAAAAGCAGAAAACATCGACTTCAGGTGATGATGCTAGGGAAGGGTTAACAGCTATTATCTCTGTAAAAGCGCCAGATCCTAAGTTTTCTTCCCAAACGAAGGATAAACTTGTTTCTTCAGAAATAAAAACTGCAGTTGAACAAGAGCTAAATAAGTTTTTTTCTGAATATCTTGTTGAGAATCCTCATGAGGCAAGGTTAATAGTAGGGAAAATGATAGATGCTGCCAGGGCTCGTGAGGCAGCAAAAAGAGCTAGGGATATGACTAGGAGGAAGGGAGCTTTGGATATTGCGGGTTTGCCAGGGAAGTTGGCAGATTGCCAGGAAAAAGACCCAGGACTATCTGAACTCTATATTGTGGAAGGGGATTCCGCAGGTGGGTCTGCAAAACAGGGTAGGAATAGGCGCACACAGGCAATCTTACCGTTGAAGGGTAAAATCCTGAATGTCGAAAAAGCTAGATTTGATAAAATGTTATCATCCGTTGAAGTAGGGACGTTAATTACTGCTTTGGGATGTAGTATTGGTAGGGAAGAGTTTGATATTGACAAGTTACGTTATCACAATATCATTATTATGACTGATGCCGATGTTGATGGCTCGCATATACGTACTCTTCTTTTGACTTTTTTCTTTAGGCAAATGCCTGAGTTAATTGAGAGGGGTTATATTTATATAGCCCAGCCACCGCTGTATAAAGTGAAGCGTGGTAAACAAGAGCAGTATATAAAGGATGACGTTATGTTGGCTGAGTATCTAACACAGTCAGCGCTGGATGATGCGAGCTTACACGTTAACGAAAGTGCGCCAAGTATAGCTGGTAGCCAGCTTGAAGGGATTGTTAGAGACTATCGTAAAGTAATGTCTATAATAGAAAGACTTTCTCGCCTCTATCCAAGAAATGCGCTAAAAGAAATGATTTACATGCCAGCTGTTTTTGAAGAAGACTTAAAAACTAAAGATGGCATGATGAAGTGGTTAGAGAAGTTGGAGCGTCGGATAGATGTGTTAAAGTTGGCGGGTTCGGTTGTAAATGTTGATCTTTTTGAAAACAAGGAACTCAACGTTTGGCTACCAAAAGTAATAATTACAACGCATGGTTTGGTTTCTGAATACACTTTCGGAATGGACTTCTTTTCCTCTGCAGACTACCGAGCAATTGTAGCTCTTGGTAAGCAGCTTCAGGGATTGCTGGAAGTTGGAGCTTATATGCGCAAAGGAGAGCGGAAAAAAGAAATTAGCGACTTTGGAGAAGGGCTAGAGTGGTTAATGGCGGAGTCTACCAAACGGCATTATATTCAGAGGTATAAGGGGTTGGGAGAGATGAATCCGGATCAACTATGGGAAACTACCATGGATCCTGATACACGCTGCATGCTTAAGGTTACCATTAAAGATGCTATTGGAGCTGACCAGATTTTTAGTACCCTGATGGGAGATCATGTTGAACCACGAAGGGAGTTTATTGAAAGTAATGCTCGAAAAGTAGCTAACTTGGATATTTGACAGAATTCTGTTATATATCCGAATCCTTATTCTATGCTAGAAATAGGTTATATATACCCACACCCCTTTGAAATGTGAGTTTGTTTAATAATCATCTACTACTTGTAGACTTATGCAGCCTAACTTATTATTTGTTGCTTACTTATATATTCAATAGTAATGAGTATAATTGGGAAAGCTTTACGTGAATATGAGGTTGGTAACTGGTTTGGGTGAGTAATAGTGGTAATATTCCAGCACTTATAAGGTGGATTATAGTGGGAAGCTGGTTTTATAGGCGGAGAGTTTTATATTCGTAATAGTTTGTTAGTAAGGTTATATATGTCATTTGATTACAAAGTTATAGTTAGACAGGAGCTGGAAGAGGCGGCGGTTGTTCTTAATCGTTTTCTTAATGATGATCAGAATATTGAGGCAATTGATAATGCAGCAAATATGATATCATCGGCATTTAAAGCAGGAGGAAAGGTTTTGTCTTGTGGTAATGGGGGCTCACATTGTGATGCAATGCATTTTTCAGAGGAACTCACAGGACGCTATAGGCTTGATCGACCAGCTTATCCAGCTATTGCTATTTCTGACCCCAGTCATTTGTCGTGCGTCTCTAATGACTTCGGTTATGATTATGTTTTTTCGCGTTTTATTGAAGGGCTTGGACAGACAGGGGATGTGTTATTAGCAATTAGTACTAGTGGTAACTCTAGTAATATCGTCAAGGCTCTGGAAGCAGCTAGGGCAAAGGGAATTAAGGTGGTTCTTTTATCTGGAAAAGATGGTGGAAAGGTGGCGGGTATGGCTGATGTTGAGATTAGAGTACCGCATTTTGGTTATGCCGATCGTATCCAAGAAATACATATAAAAGCTATTCATATTATGATTCAGTTAATAGAAAAATATATGGAGCAGTAAAACTAAAAAATGAGGTTAATTATGTTTTCTGTCTTGATACACAGAATCTATGGATAGTGCATTTGGGGCGGATAGGGAGAGTTAAGATTGTAATCTATACCTCTAATTTTACTTTGTGCGAATAAATATGAAATAGAGGAAGGACTGTGTTTTTTATATTTTACTACATATCCACTCCCTTGCAGCATTATTTGCTTCGGTAGCATCTTTATCTGAAGTTTTTATGGGGTGTCCAATGAAAACTTGAATCGTTCCTGGTGTTACTATCCATCGATTACCGGGCCAGAATTTACCAGCATTATGAGCAATAGGAAGGATATCAACATTAGATGTACAAGCAAGTAATGCTCCGCTCCGTGAAAATTTACCGAGCTTGCCACTTTGGTTTCTAGTGCCTTCAGGAAAAACAAGAACTGAGACGTTGTCTTGCAGATATGCCAGCCCTTTTATTTTTACTTGTTGTATAGCTTCTCTAGGTGTGCTTCTGTTAATAGCTATTGGGTTTATTGCTCGAAGAGCCCAGCCAAAAAAAGGAATCAATAACAACTCTCGTTTTACTACCAAAGACTGTGGGGTAATTATAGTTTGCAGGAAAAATGTTTCCCATGTGCTTTGGTGGTTGCTAATGATAACACACGCCTTAGATGGAATATTCTCTTGGCCGTGAACTTTCCAGCGAAGGCCACAAATAACACGACATAAATTTATGGATACTAGGGCCCAGTGCTTAACTAGAAGATTATGTCTTTTTTTTGTAGTAATAAACTTAATAATTAACAGTATGGGGATAGAGTAGCAGATAGTCCATATGACGAAAAGGAGGTAGAAGATAACAGACCTTGTTGTATTTGTGATAGATAACATTATTTGCCTACAGTTAAAATATTTTCGCAAAAAGTCAAAAGACTGTCATAAACTAAGGTGTTTGTCAATTTTTTCAGGTTTTCAAGAGATTTTGCTCCCTTTCCTGTTTTTACCAGAACAGTCCTGCATCCAGCACTTTTACCTGCCTGAATGTCTGTTAGAGCATCGCCGACGAACCATGAGTTTTCAGGTAAAATGTTAAAGTCTTCAAGTATGCTCGTAGGCATTCCCGGTTTTGGCTTACGACATAAGCAGTTGTCATTAGGGTGGTGGGGGCAAAATCGAATTGTATTGATTTTACCACCACATTCCTCGACAAGAGTCACCATTTTTTGATGCATGGAGTTAAGGTCTGCTTTTGTAAAGTAGCCTCGGGCTATGCCTGCCTGGTTAGTAGCTATGGCGATTAAATACCCAGCTTCTGATAACTTGCTTATGGCTTCTATGCTACCTGGAATGGGTATCCATTCTTCAGGGGATTTGATGTAGCTATCAGAGTCTTTGTTGATAACTCCGTCACGATCCAAAATAATTAATTTTTTCATAGAGCTATATTATAAACTATTTTCTTTAGTTATTATCATAGGACTTGATAGTGAGAGAATATTGGCTTGTTTTCTTCTTGGTATAACTATACGCATTGCTCTGAAAATGGGCAGTTTATATGATAGTTATTTCCAATTAGTATCATTTGTTTTTATAGTAATGAAATATCGGCAACGTGAAGGAACAGGTTACGTAATTGTTTAAGGATAGCGTAACGGTTAAGTTTTATTTTTTCATCTTCCGTATTTACTAAGACCTTGTCAAAGAAAACATCAATAGGTTCTTTTAAAGAAGCAAGGATTTCCATAACCTTATCGTAAAGAGCCAGCTCAAGAAGAGGGAGGATATCTTTTCTTTTTTCAAAAAGTTGTATGACTAAATTTATCTCTTCTTCTTCTTTTAGTAACGTGTTATCAACTATGTCTGGTATAAATATGCCACCTGATTTGGAGAGCATATTGGAAACACGTTTATTTGCTGATGCTAGTGCTTCTGCTTCGCTTAGTTTAGAAAAATTACAAACTGCTTTTATTCTGTAGTCGAAATCTAATGGTCGGGTAGGTCTTAATTCTTTAACGGCGTTTATAATTTCTTTGGAAACACCTTCTTCTTGGTAGATGGAATCAAAGCGCTCTAATAAATAATCGACAACTGTTTTGTTTACATTAGCTTTTGGTAGTTTAATGCATAAGGCTTTATAACCGGTTGTAGCCTGCTCTACTAGAGTAGTTAGATCAATGTTTAGTTTTTTATCGATAATGATGCGCAACACCCCAATACTTGATCTACGTAGTCCGAATGGATCTTTACTTCCAGTAGGGGATTGACCAATACCAAAAATACCCACAATAGTGTCTATTTTGTCGGCAATAGCTAGGGCGCAGCTTGTTGAGGTCGATGGTAAGTTATCGCCTGAAAATCTGGGCATATAGTGTTCGTTGATAGCTTTGCTTGTTTCTTCTTTCTCACCGTCATAGGCTGCGTAATACTCCCCCATAATCCCTTGCAGTTCAGGGAACTCTAGTACCATACTGGATACCAGGTCAGATTTTGCAAGTAAGCCTGCTCTTTTGGCTATTTCAGTATTGCCTTTTTCTTGTCCTACGATCCAAGCCGCCAGTGTTGAAATACGTTCTGTTTTGTTGAAAAGAGAACCGAGTTGGGCTTGAAAAACGATAAGCTTTAGCCTTTCTCGTTGGGTTTCGAGAGTTATTTTTTTGTCAGATTCAAAGAAGAATTTTGCATCAGTAAGGCGTGAGCGAATAACACGTTCATTACCTAATATTACCTGCTTCGGGTCTTTACTTTCAATATTAGATACAGTGATGAAAAATGGTTGAAGAACACCTTTATTATCAACAACATGGAAGTATTTTTGATGTTCCTTCATGGATGATATTAGTGCCTCTGCAGGGACAGAGAGAAATGCCTCATCAAACTGTCCGGACAGGGCAACAGGCCATTCAACCAGAGCTGTTACTTCATTTAGAAGGTCCTCGCAAATAACAGCGGTATTGTTTATTTTTTTTGCTTCTGCAGTCACTAGTTTGCGTATGATATTGCGACGTTCGTTGAAATCCGAAACAACTTTTCCTTCGACATCAAGAGTTTTTTTATAGTCTGATGGTTGATTTATGGTTAAGGTGCGATTGGTGTGGAATCGGTGTCCCCATGACTCTCTCCCAGCTTTCAGACCGAGTATCTCACAGTTAACTATTTCGTTTCCGTATAACATAATTAGCCAGTGGACTGGGCGTACAAATTCTTCTCGGCGTGCGCCCCAGCGCATGCGCTTTGGGGTTGGCAGGTTTGAGATAGATTGTTTAATTATTTTAGGCAAGAGTGAAACTGTTTGCGTACCTTGCTTGATAGAGCGGTATACAAGGTAGGCACCTTTTTCAGTTTTAAGGGGTTCAAGTTGGTCAACACAGACACCATTTGAGCGGGCAAAACCTTCAGCAGCTTTGGTTGGGTTGTTTTGGCTATCAAATGCTGCTTCTATTGCTGGGCCTCGCCGCTCAATTGTTTGGTCTGGCTGTGCTGTTTTCAGTTCTCTAATTAAAAGAGCAAGTCTCCGAGGAGAGGCGAATGACTGATGTCCACTGTAAGATATTTCTGCTAAATCAAGACTAGCGAGAATGCTACCAGTAAATGCGAGGGATAGTTTTTTTAGTGCTTTTGGTGGAAGCTCTTCGGTACCAAGTTCAACCAAAAAATCCTTATTATTCATCAGGTTGTCTCTTTTTTTGTTGGATAGTTGCCGGCTCTCTATTCGCATCGTCAGCTAGAGGGAATCCTAGTTTTTGACGGGCGTCAAAGTATGCTTTGGCCACAGCTGTTGCTAAGGTTCTGACTTTTAAAATGTAGCGTTGCCTTTCTGTAACAGATATTGCATGGCGAGCATCAAGTAGGTTAAATGTATGAGAGGCTTTTAGCACAAACTCATAGGCTGGTAGCGGCAAGTTTATTTCAATAAGGCGATGGGCTTCGTTTTCGTAGAAGTTGAATTGGTGAAAAAGCTCTTTTGTGTCGGCGTGCTCAAAATTGAAAGTAGACATTTCAATTTCATTTTGGTGATAGATATCGCGATAAGTGACTTTGCCCCTAGACCCTTCAGTCCAGACTAGGTCGTAAACATTGTCAACGGATTGCAAATACATTGCTAAGCGTTCTAGACCGTAGGTTATTTCACCAGTAACAGGAAAACACTCTAAACCGCCGATTTGCTGAAAGTAGGTGAATTGGGATATTTCCATGCCGTTCATCCATACTTCCCAGCCAAGACCCCAAGCTCCTAAACTGGGAGACTCCCAGTTGTCTTCAACAAAGCGAATGTCGTGAGTTAAAGTGTCAATGCCTAGTTCTGTCAAGGACTCTAGGTAGAGTTTCTGAATATTATCCGGAGACGGTTTCATTACGACTTGAAATTGATAGTAGTGCTGTAAGCGATTAGGATTTTTGCCATAACGTCCATCGGTGGGGCGCCTGCATGGTTGTACGTAGGCGGCATTCCAGTTTTCAGGGCCTATAGCACGCAAGAAAGTGGCGGGATGAAATGTTCCAGCTCCAACCTCCATATCAAATGGCTGCATAATGATACAACTTTGGCGAGCCCAAAATTTTTGAAGATTGATAATAAGCTCTTGAAAAGTATTATTGTTTAGTATGTTAAGGGAAGTCACTATTACACCTCTTGGAGAGATTGGATGTCATTAGCTAGCTCTTAGTATTAATTGGATGATGAAACAAAATATGGCTATTATCGATAGATTATTTTGTATATGGAAGACTCTTTCTTACCTGTGGATTAAAATTCGAAATTCATCACAGTTTAAAGCTGTTATCTCAGTTTTATGTTGGATAGGCGTTTTGAGATAAAGATCTTTTATCGGACAAGAGTCAAGTCGCTTTATGGTTATTTTCACCTCTATCGGTTTAACTTTTTAAAGTATGTTTTGGGGGGAGAGCCATAGTGTCGCAGCAAGCTGTTGATGTTTTCGCTCAATCCTTGCTCCTAAGAGCTGTAGGTGCGTGCAAAATACACATATAACTAACAGTGTTTCACTGACCTCTTTATAATACGCAAACTCTGCTCCACTGTCAGCCGGAATCGTGTGAACCAGATATTTAATTAGTTTAAGTAGTATGACGTAGGATTGGTAATGTTTTTTGTTATGTTGAGGTTATCGTGCGCTAAATAATCGCAACCAGATCTCCTCTGTGCCATTGACTAGCATCGATGGGTAGTAACACTAAGCGCTCGTCAACACTCAGGAGGTAGTGCTTTGGCTTTATGGATACCGTTTTATCGGAGAAATCCATATAATAACCATCCTGCGTGCAGAAAATACGAGTTTACGGAGTAATAAAATCTGGTATAGTTCAGCCAGAGGCTGCTGTTGTAATAGCTTACTGATTGATTGTGAGAAAGATACTGTTTGTAGACTCTAAAGTCCTTTTACGTGTGTTGGTTATTGTGGAAACCTAGGTCGTCCATACCATTTTATAATTGTATCTACTTTGTTTTGAGTGCGATTCTTATCTCTTTGAATGAATGAAAGGGAGGGTTCGTTTTATTTACTAGTATTAAGCACAGTCATTTTAGAATGACGTTTTATGGGGCATATCTGGAATTTAAGTTACACCCTTTGATATTGTTCCCAATGAAAGGATGAGCAGGCTATAAACTAGATAATTATCATGAGTTTAAGCGTAGTTGGCTATTGATGAAGGATAGATATCAACAGCCTTACACCTGTAATGGGAATGTGCTTTTTCGGCAAAGTCAGTTGTATCTTTTTATAACACTGAAGGTCCTTATGCCATGAGAACAGATATTGTTATTCTTGCTGCAGGTAAAGGTAGCCGAATGAAGTCGAGCCTGCCTAAAGTATTGCACTCAATTGCAGGCAAGCCCATGCTGGAACGCGTTATTATGGCGGCTAGCGCAAGTCTAGGCAAAGAAGTATTTGGTGATATTCATGTGGTACTTGGGCATGAGTCTGATCAAATTTTGAGCGCGCTGAGTAATTATGACGTAAACTGGGTTCAGCAGCGTGAACAGTGTGGCACTGGACATGCTGTTAAACAAGCGCTTCCTAGTGTCAAAAATGCTGACGTGGTTTTGGTTATTTATGGTGATATTCCCCTGATTAAAGCTGAGACATTAATGTCGTTGATAGAGGTTAGTCGTGGTGAGCATTTGGTTTTATTGACTGCTATCTTTGCTGATCCTTGTGGATATGGGCGTATTGTTAAGGATGTTCAGGGACATGTGCAAGCTATTGTTGAGCACAAGGACGCCGATGCTAAACAATTGGCGATTAATGAAGTGAATACGGGTATTATGGCTGTTCCAGGGAGGTATATTGAAGGCTGGTTAAATAAGTTGAAGAACAGCAACTCCCAGCGGGAGTTCTATTTGACTGATATTGTGAATATGGCTGTCAGAGAAAACGTTAAGATACATTGTGTTCAACCTGCCAGTCTTGTTGAGGTTCAGGGAGTTAATAATTTATTACAGCTAAGTGACTTGGAAAGGGCTTACCAACAGCAGCAGGCCAAAGAAATGATGCTCGCAGGGGTTACTATTATGGATCCTCAACGTGTGGATTTCAGGGGGGAAATTAAAGTTGGTAGAGATGTTGTTTTGGATGTAAATGTTGTGTTTGAAGGGGATGTGATACTTGGTAATAATGTTGTCGTAGAAGCTAACTGTATTATTCGTAACTCTAGAATTTCTGATGGTGCGATAATCAAGGCAAACTCGATTATAGAAGATTCCGAGGTTTTGAAAAACTGTAAGGTGGGACCTTTTGCCCGTCTTCGACCAGGGACTGAGCTGGATGATGGTGTAATTGTGGGCAATTTCGTGGAAGTTAAAAAGTCTAGAATTGGTCGGAATAGTAAAATAAACCACCTTACTTATGTGGGGGATGCGGAAATTGGAGTTGGAGTTAATGTAGGAGCAGGTGTCGTGACCTGCAACTATGACGGAGTCAATAAGCATAAAACAGTGATTGGGGATGGTGCTTTTATTGGCACAAACAGTTCTCTAGTAGCTCCGGTGACCATCGGTAAGAGGGCTACGACGGCAGCTGGCTCTACAATTACCCGTACGGTTTCAGATGATGAGCTGGGAGTGGCTCGTGGCCGGCAGCGTAATATTAGAGATTGGCGTAGGCCAACAAAGAATAAAGTTGACTAAAAATACGATAGTGAGTATGGGATATAGTCATGACTATTGAAGGTGAGAGCAGTCAGCAATCATGAGCCTACAATGAGAGTGGGTGTAGACGTCCCTGAAACCTGTTTGAGCCTACACCACGTGATTAAAATGGAGCATATAATATGTGTGGCATTGTCGGGGGGATAGCACAAAGAGATGTAGCTCCCATCTTGCTGGAAGGTTTGCGTCGCTTGGAGTATCGAGGGTATGACTCTGCGGGAATGGCTGTTATCAGCGACACAGGCAGCATTAGTTTGTTGAAACGAAGTGGAAAGGTTGAAGAGTTATGTAATGCGATTAAAGAACAGCCAGTGAGTGGTGGTACGGGAATAGCCCATACCCGCTGGGCAACGCATGGAGTTGCTAGTGAGCGTAATGCCCACCCTCATATATCGGAAGAAAATATTGCTGTTGTTCATAATGGAATTATTGAGAACCATGAAGTATTGAGAGGCTTCTTGGTGCAGAAGGGGTTTCGGTTTTATTCTGATACTGATACAGAGGTGATTGCTCATCTGATTACTCATGAGAGAAGGAATAGCAAAACCCTGCTTGAAGCAGTTCAGAAAGCAGTGCGGCAACTAGAAGGGGCGTATGGCATGGCTGTGATGGATCGTGAAGATGCATCACGACTGGTTGCTGCACGTTCAGGGAGTCCTTTAATCATTGGTGTTGGCATTGATGAGAATTTTATTGCATCTGATCAGTTGGCTCTCTTCCCTGTTACCCGTCGCTTTATATTCCTTGAAGAAGGCGATGTTGCTGAGATAAGAAGAGACTCTATTAGTATTTTTGATCGTGACCATGTCGCGGTAGAGCGTTTGGCTAGTAATAGTGAAATAGAGCGTGATTTTGGTGATAGAGGTTCATATCGTCACTATATGCTTAAGGAAATTCATGAACAGCCTGAGGCAGTTACCAATACTGTGGAAGGGTGCCTTGGAGATGGAAAGCTAAACCTCACGTTTTTAGGTAATGATGCTGCTGCTGTTTTGGAAACAGCTCGATCTATTCAGATTGTTGCCTGCGGTACAAGTTATCACGCCGGTATGGTAGCGAGTTATTGGTTTGAAGAGTTGGCAGGTATTCCCTGCCGTATCGACATTGCATCTGAGTTCAGGTATAGGAAATTTCTTATTCCTGAGGATTGTTTGTTCGTGTGTATCTCTCAGTCTGGAGAGACGGCAGATACTATGGCTGCATTAAGGCAGGCAAAAGAACAAAATTATATTGCCACTTTGAGTATTTGTAATGTGCGGGGGTCTTCTATGGTTCGTGAGTCCGACTTCTCTTTTATGACCCGTGCGGGGTCTGAAATAGGTGTTGCATCAACGAAGGCTTTTACTACTCAGTTGACGGCACTGTTGATGCTGGTAACGGTTATTGGACGGCATACAGGTATCACAGAAGCTCGCGAGGCAAATATTGTCAAAGGGCTCCGTGAGTTGCCTAATGCGATTAAAAAAACGTTGGAGTTGAACGAAGATATTGAAGAAATGGCGAAAGAGTTTTCTGAAAAACATAATAGCTTGTTTCTTGGTCGAGGAAGTCAATACCCGATTGCGATGGAAGGGGCTCTCAAGCTTAAGGAGATTTCTTACATTCATGCAGAGGCTTATGCTGCTGGTGAGCTGAAGCATGGACCATTAGCATTGATCGATAGTGATATGCCCGTTATTGTTGTTGCTCCGAATAATGATTTGCTTGAAAAGTTGAAGTCAAATATGGAGGAGGTTCGAGCCCGAGGAGGTTTGCTCTACGTATTTGCAGATAGGCATGCCAGACTAGTAGCGGGAGATGGGGTAAAGGTACTGCCGGTTGAAGATATAGCTGAAGAGGTTGCTCCTATCCTCTACACAGTTCCACTACAATTATTGGCGTATTATGTTGCGGTGATCAAAGGAACTGATATTGATCAGCCAAGAAATCTAGCTAAGTCGGTGACGGTGGAGTAGAAAAGGCGATATAGACGTCGTCATGTCTTGATGTGCTGAAGGTGCTGATGGGTAGGGTTCCCGGTCCCAAGTGGTTTGTTCTTTATACCTATTACCTTTGATGGTGATAGGTTGTTTACTGCTATAGAGCACCTCAGTAACTTGCTACTACTAGGCGGTGATTAGATCTGGATTCTTTTGTTTATTACATACGAACCTTGGATGGTAACTGCTATATAAAGCTGCAAATAAAAACATTACCATTGACCGGTAATGCTCCAGATCATTGGATCCCAAAACATTTTAGAATAAAAGCATAGTTAAAAGCTGTTTCTTCAATCCATTCATAGCGTTTGCTTGCGCCTGAATGTCCAGCATGCATTTTCATGTTAAGTAACAGTATGTTGTTGTCTGTTTTGAGTTCCCTAAGCTTAGCCACCATTTTTGTTGGTTCCCAGTAAGTTACCTGTTCGTCAGAAATCCCTGAGTTAAATAGCATTGGCGGATAAGAAGTTTCTTGAATGTTGTCATAAGGAGAGTATTGCAGGATATACTGAAAGTCCTCTTTGTTTGTTATGGGGTTGCCCCATTCTTCCCATTCTGGAGGGGTTAGCGGCAGGTTTTTATCACTAATCGTGTTAATAACATCTACAAAAGCGACATCGGATATTACGCAATCAAATAAATCTGGGCGTAGATTGGTTACTGCGCCCATTAGTAGGCCGCCTGCACTGCCTCCGTTAATGGCAATATTTCCTTTGGATGTGTAGTTCTTGTTTATTAAATACTCACAACTATCGATAAAGTCATAAAAAGTATTCATTTTTTTGTGCATTTTACCATCTAGATACCAAGTGAAACCTTTGTCATTTCCTCCTCTGATATGGGCAACAGTATACACAAAGCCTCGGTTAATTAGGCTGAATATGGGGGAGGAAAAATCGGCTGGAATGCCATAACCATAAGAGCCATAACCGTAAACTAGGGCTTTATTTTTACCGTTTAGTTCGAGGTCTTTTTTATGAACGATGGTGATCGGGATTTTTTCCCCATCACGTGCTGTTGCAAACTCTCGTTTGACGGTATAAGTAGATGGGTCAAAATTGGGGATGAATCTAACATGCCTCTGTGTAACCTGGCAGGTTTCAAGGTTCAGCTCTAGCACTTTGTCAGGGCTGGTTGGAGAATTATAATCTAATCGCACGACAGTAGATAAGTGATTGTGATCTCCAAAAAGCTCGATATCATAGGCTTCGTCAGGCATGCTTATGGTTGTTGTTTTTTTTGTATTCATGTCAAACACTGCGATTTCATTCAGTGCCTTGCCGTTATCTTTTTTATCTAGAATAAGGTAGTGGTTGTAGAAGGAGATGTTCTCCAGACAGCTGTTCTTTTGTTCAGGTAAAAACTCATTCCAATGCTCCCTTCCCCATTTTTCTTGAGATACAGGGCATGTCATAACTTTAAAGTTATGGCAGTTATCTAGGTTGGTTAGTATATAAAAATTGTCTTGGTAATGGTCAATAGTAAAAGACGTGTCATTTTCACCTTTGGCCAATTTATAAAATTTGTCGGAACCTTTTTTTGAAGAAAAAATGGTGTGGGTTGAACTAGTGTCAATATAAGCCTGTATATAGAGTTTGTCTGTAGTTTGAGATAGGTATAGTGTTGAGTTGTCGTATATCTCGGGTTTGGAGAAAATTAGTTTTTTCTCATCTGGTCCTTTGTGGATATTTATTCTATAAATGTTTTTTCCTCTGGAGTGCTTGTCTCGCTCAACAATGTAGAGGCTATCATTGTCTAGCCACAGAAATGATCCTGTGCTGTTAGGGAATGTCCACTCAAGATCATTGCCGGAAGCCAGGTCTCTTATCTTTATGATTCTTTCTAGGGAGCCACTCAAATTGAATCCGTAAGCCAGAAATGTCTCAGCTTTGTTTGTGCATGAAGGGCCGAACAGGTAAAGATCTTTACCGCTAGCTTCTTTGTTGATATCGAAATAAATCTCTTCTCGAGCGCTTAGAAGTAAGTGCTTGCGACAGAGCAGTGCGTAGTTTTTTCCTGTTTCTAGCCGTGAATAGTAGAAGTAATCACCTTTTTTAATGGGGTAAGATTTGTCATCTTCTTTAATGCGAGAAAGTATTTCATCATATAATATTTTCTCCGTAGCCTTGTAATCGTGCATTATGCTTTTTTTATAGGCTTCTTCAGTTTTTAGGTGTGCAGGAATCTCCGAGTTGGCAAAGGTTAGATCTCCCTCTATAATTTTTTGCCAGTTCGTATCGCGAAGCCAGTGGTAATTATCAACTCTTTGGTGGCCATGCTGAGTGGTAGCCATAGGTATCTTTAAAGCACTTGGTGGTTTCATTCTCACCTCGCCAGAACGTAAGTGTTGTATAAATACTGTAACTGCCAATAAGGCTATTAAATTATACCCGTTTTAGTTGTACTGTTCATTAAGGAGCCTCTTATTAAAGACACTTTCGTAATCCCCGCGGAGGCGTGGGTCCAGCAAAATCAATACCTTATAGGTTCCTTCCTGTGCGAGAATAACCTTGTTCATGGACAGAGTCGAGTTCTTTCACTGCATCGTGATCAATCAGCATTGAATCTGGTAGACTGCGTTGTTTCAGATTTTCCCAAGCCATAATTTCACCGAAAGGCATTGATTGTGCAAGGCTCATTACCTAATTTTCAGTTGTTTAGCGCGACTTGTGCAAAGGTCTCCTATACTTATGATAATATAATTAAAATAGTATGGATCACTACTTATGAGAGGGATAGGATCACAAAACATACCTAGTGTTATCACTCAGAATATAGATAGTCAGAAAATTGACTCACGTCGAAGTAATACTGAAGTGCAAGCAGGTAATATAAAAAAGAACTTGCCAGAATTACAAGGAGATGCTGGCATGGTTGGCTCTGCGATAGAAGATCGTAACGCTACGTTGTTATATAGTGGTATTACTAATCTTGCACAGCAACAGCATGATTTTAGGCTTCAAGAAATCATATTGGATCAGGCCTATTCAGGTATGATGCTGATGCACCATGACATATCACAAGTGAATGGCCTTTTTTATCAAAACAATACCGGTCCCGTGATTATGATTAGCCCAGGTGGTACCAACCTGCCTAGTGCCATTCAGCCACAATATTGTCAGTTAGTTAATACCTTTCAACAAAATCAATTATCAATAATGGATGCGCTTTGTCAGCAGCTGGCTCAGAGTCAGCAACAGCTACAAATTATGACAAGGCAGATTGCCACTATGGGCGTTAATGCTCAACTACCGCCTCAACAATTTAGACAATTATTGCCAGCCCCTGTTATGCAACCACAAGCAATAGCTTTGAAAAACTTTCCCGGTCTGAATTCAACGACACAAGCTACAGCATCAGTTATGCCTTGGTTGCCTCAAGGCTGGCAATTACAGCAAGGTCAACCAATCATTAACGGTTTTCCTGCATCCCAAAGCTGCTGGCAAGCAGGATCATCAAAACCCGCAGCAAATCCTAATATCCAGGGCTTTTATTTTCAACCACAACCTCCAGCCCCCGGGATGCTATTTCAACACCCTTTATCGCCATTTCCTCTATGGTCTAATTGGGTTGAAGGTGGGAAATCTTTACCTCAGAAAGATTTTTACGATTATATGATGCAACCACCACCGATCTATCTAGGATTGCCTCTATCTAGCCAACCACTAGTATTTACCTTTCCTGAGTTGAAATCTGATCAGTGTTCATTGCTGGAGCAGTGCAAGAGGTTGGGCGATCAACTGAAGGATTTAAAAAAGAGCTATGGACACCATAATGACGCACGAATCAGAGAGCTTCTTAGCGAAATAGACCGGTTGCGGCAAGAATTGCAATCTGAGGTGGCGGATAAGAGTCAATTACAAGAGAGACTTGATAGTCTCGAAACAATAATTATTAAACTAAGGGCCGAGAAACAAGCATTAGTAGATGAGACACAAGTACTAGTACAGGATAAACATGAACTAACAGTGCAAGTTGATATTTTAAACAATAAACTGAATGATATGGATATCCTGTTGAAATCAAGCGAAAAAACTGAAAAAAGTGTATATGATGATTATAAACAGAAAATACAAACATTAAGAAATGATCTTTTGTCTAAGACTGTTAGTAATGAACATTTAATAGAAAAAATCGATAGTCTTATGGCAGAAATTGTAGAGCTAACAAATAAAAATTCTGTTATGAGCATTGAAGTTTCAGAGTTGCATCTTCAGTTGAATGAGATGAAAGAGTTGTTGGCAAAAGCTAAAGAAAGTGAAGAAGCTAACATCACGGTCTGTGATGGGTATATTAATAGGATAACACAGTTACAGTATACTCTTACGTCTGGAGCTGAGCTTAATGAGACCATACAAGGCGAAGTCAGCAGCCTTAAGAATTCAGTTAACGAATTAACAATAAAAAATACAACAATTGATAATAATTACCAAGCACAATTACAAGAGTTACAACAAACAGTTTCAGATCTTACTAATGTGGCAACACTATCAAAGACAAAGCTTGAGGAGTTAGAGGATGAATATAACAATCTGAGGTATGTGCTAAAAAACTCTCACGATGAATGTAATCATATTACGCATGAAAAGGCAGAGCTACAGGGTAAAATAAGCGAATGTCTAGAAAAGATTATGACCCTATCAAAAGAGAGGGATCATGTTAAAGAGCAGTATAGTAATCTAAGCAAAGAAAAAGAATATCTAACAAGTGTCATGAGTGAAAACAAAGAGTTATCTGAGAAAGTATCAAACTTAACTAGCGACCTAGCAGCAGAGTTGCTTTATAAAGATGAGAGTAGTAATGAAATTGCAAGATTAAAGAGCGAGAATGCTGACCATCAAACATTATCAAATGAGCTGACACAAAAGACTAAAACCCTTTCCAATATGATAGAAGCATTACAAATAGAGTGTGATACGCTAGTCACAAACTGTAATTCTTTGGAGTTTGCGCTAGAAAATTCTGAACAGAATTGTAACGAACTTGAGAGTATGCAGGAAGAGCTACATAGTCAACTATACGAATATGAAAAGACTAATAACAACTTAACAGATGACCTGAGAAATATTAAAGAAGCATATGACGCTCTAAGCACTAGTCAAGATACTCTAATAGATACTATACAACAACTGCAGGATAATAATAATGAATTATCTGAGAAGTCACACTGCCTAATTAACGAACTAGGATTAGCATTAGATGCAAACAAAGACATGGAAGCTGAGCATAAAGATCTTTGTTCTCTTTTGCAAGATCTAGAGGAAAGCAATATTAGCTTGATGTCTGAGGTAGAAAGTCTTGAAGATCAGAAAAGTTTGATGGCTGAACTCACAGAACAAAATGTGGCCTTAAGTGGACAGATTGAAGATTTAGAAATGAGTGTTTCAAAGTATCAGAGTGGAGAGGGTGATTTAGAGGAAAATATAAACTATTTAAATGATAAGATATCCTCTCAGCAAAAAGATATAACTGAATTAAATCAGGAAAAAGAAAAGCTTGAATGTCATGATTTAGAATTAAATAATAAAATAGAAGATATTGAAAGGGTAAATAGAAAACTTATCAATGAGCAGAGTGAAAGCAATAATTCCATCATACGTTTGAGAAATGAAAAGCAGGATATAGAAGATAAATTAAAAGAACTTAAAGAAGAAATTAGTTATCATGCCGAGAATAATAAGGAGCTTGAGGGGAAAGATGCTGCCCTTAAAAGTGAGATAACAAAATATAAGAATAGTCTATCGTTTCTACAAAAACAGCTAGAGAATGAAAAGAATAACTATAATAATCAAAGCGTTATGATTGATGGATACCTTAAGGATATTGAAGATTTAAAAGCACAGGATCAATGTTTAAAAACAAGAAACAAAGAGTTGTCAGATGCTTTGGAGAGTAAAGAAACTATTGTGACAAAATATCTGGAAGAACAAACGTATCTACAGGAAGAGCTAGAATTAAGTAAGGTGAAAATCAAAAAAAGTGAGACGGAATTGTCAGAGATTATTACCAAACAAGAAGACTTACTGAAATATCTAAGCAGTAAAGACATGGAAATAAACAACCTTAATAAAGGCATTGAAGAAAGTCGGGAAGAAATGAATAAATACAGTGAAGAAGTTAAGATTTTAATAAATAACACAACCGCCAAAGAAAAAGAAAGCACCAGTTTATTAGACCAGCTACGACAAGATATTAAGGAATTAAAGAATGATATTGTTAGCAGAGACAATAATGTAACTTCAAAACAAAATAAGCTTGAAAAACTGGAAGGTAAATTAAAAGATTTTGAAGTAGGAAATAAAAAACTATTGGACTTATTAAGTGAAAGTGAGGGCAGCATAAAAGAGTATACACAAATAAAAGAGCAGTTGGATGACACAATAAAAAACCTGAAATCATCAGATGCAGAAAACATAGGTGAAATTGAATATGAGCGTAAGCAAAACAATGAATTGAAGCAGAGAATAAAACATTTTGGAGAAAGTTTAGAGGCTCTCCGTATAGAAAAAAGAAATCTGGAAGACAAAGAAATAACATTATCAACAAAATTGAATAATACGGAAAAAAAGGTAACCGAAATTAGCGCTGAAAATGATATATATAAAAAAGATAAAGAGGTAGCAGGGAAAACAATCAGCACCCTCAAAGCACTCATCGCTAAAAACAATACTGAATTAAATAATCTTCATAAAAACGTAACAAATCAGTCCAGCGAGTATCAAAGTAAAATTCAGCACATGCAAGTTGAAACGAAAAAATTATCAGCAGAAGTGGCGGATCTGCAGGAGACGAAGCATAAATTATCCTATAGGCTTGAGGAAACTAATAATACTAACGCTAAGAAAGTTTCTGAGTTAGACACAGCTATACATAAAACAAAGGATGAATTATATGAAGCTAAGGATGAATTGGCCAAATCAAATGAAAAATTACTTTTGTTAGAGGCTACATCTACAGAAATAAACAATCAAAACAAAGTCCACGTAGATGAAATAAAAAATATAAATAATACAATGGAAATATTAACTAATACAAACAAACAATTGCAAGAAAAAGTTCTTGTAGACGCCACCTCGATTAAAAGCAACCAAGAAAAAATAAATTCTCTTTCTGCAGAGAAAAGCGCACAGGATCATATTCTAGATGAAAGTAATGCTACCGTATCAGAGTTGAAAGACAAAAACTCACAACTGACTGAAAAATATTCAGGAGAAGTGATGGAGTTGGAAAGCAATAATGAATATTTGCAAGCACAACTCAAGGAGTTATCAGCAAAAATTGAGACCAATACAAATGAAGCCTATGTTAAAGAAAAAATGTTAAATGATAAGGTAATAAAACTACAAACAGATTATGACGAGCAATATAAACATTTTACAGAAAAGAACGGAGACCTGGAGGCAGAGCTGATGACATTTAGTGTAAATGAAATGGCGCATAAAAATGATATCATTGATTTAAATAATGATATAAAAAAACTGAAACAAGATGTTGATGATGCCAATAAAGCTGCGGATATCCAATATGATAATGCTCAAGCATTGAAGCAGTCGCATTCAACTTCATTTAAACCAAACTTGTATAAGCTCACTGTTGTTGATAAAGAGGAAGAGGGTTGTTCGGAGATAGAAATGCTAAAATTTGATAATGAGATGGCACAGGGTACGATAGAGGAATTACAGAAGAAATTAAAGGAGGCACAACTAATAAACACAGCAACCTTGGAACAAAATAAGACCCTAACTTCTGATTTTGAAAATCAAACAGCAGAGACTACATACAGGCATGAAGAGATGCTAGAAACACTCCGTAGAGAGAACATAAAAGCTAACTTAAATTATGAAATATCTAAACAAACTAATGATTACCTACAAGGTTATATTAAAAAAGACACGCAAAACTTAGAGCACTTTCAGGAAGGGTTTCAACAATTTCAGATTCAGCTCAACAGTGAGGCTTTCGAACTCTTTTCCCAAATAGACAGTGGGGAATTATCAGATAATGACAGCTATGCTAGTGACGACTCGCAGGATGATAGTTAGATATAATATTGAGCATTGACGCGAGAAGTATTTGGTCGCACTAATGACGAACCTTCGTAGTCTGTGAAGTTGCTACTTTGTTAGAAGAGTTTGCTTACTAATAGGAATCCTTGTCAACATAATGGTCGCTTCAACTCAAGCGGCTTTTTTAATGATTATCTCAATAATCCTAATAAATTGAGAGAATACAGGCATACAAACAAATCACTTTTGCAGTCGTAGTATACACCCACAAAAAAATCTTCACTAGCCTGAGAACTTTCTGACATAGATAAAAGAAACCGTATCATTTGTGCGCAGAGCCTGCTTTAGGGAAGATGCGATTAAGTCCCTGTTTTTTAAGTGCATTGATACATTGCGGTTTATTCCCAGGTTAACGTCCAATTTTTATTCGTTTTTCAGTGCCTGCATGCGATTTCCAAACATGATCCTATGTTTTCAGTATTTGCCCCCGCTCAGATGATGTTCGCCAGAGCAAAGAGCATGGCCAATTTGCTGTCATTCTTAGCCAAGATTCGGTGGCGAGCTTTGGTGAATTCGAACTGACATTTGATGGTCCGTAACGGATGCTCAACCTTGGCTCGTACACTGGCTTTCATGTGTTCTATAATGATCATAACGTTGTTGATCCTTGGATGCTTCTTCCAAGCCCTTACTTTCCCTAGACGTTCCGCGATATGCCAGTCGACATCTATGTCTTTCAACACTTCACGTTTTCCTGTGCCACGATAACCGGCATCGGCGAAGATGAACTGCTCATCACCATGTAGTAGATTTTCAGTTTGATGGAGATCGTGTTCGTTGGCAGATATGAGCCTTCATACTAAAGTGACGCTGTCTTTGTTTGATGCATCTCGGGACTACGCTCACCGGATTTGTTCTTGGTGGACTTAGGGTTTTCGATAATGGCGGCATCCATCATGGCTCCTTCTTTGACCAGCATATCAGCATCACTCAGCTAGTCATTAACGAAGGTGAAGATTTTACGTGCCAAATCATGGAGCCCTAACAAGTGACGGAAGTTCATGATCGTGGAGTGATTAGGGATCGTTCCATCCAGTGTTAGGCCAGTAAACAAGCGCATGACTGGGATGTATACAACAAGGCATCTTTCGTCGCAGGATCACTCAGGCTGTACCATTGCTGTATACAGTGAGTACGGCAGCATCGTCATCAGGGGATACGGTCTGCGACCACTGCCAGGTTTGGGGTAACGATAACTGGCACCATCAGTTTCCAGAGAGCCAGTGTTTTCATCCGTTCAAGAAGCGTCTCTTTGCGGGTTTGGTGGCGTTTATGCTGATATTCGCTGTCGGCGAAGCTGAGTTGGTGTCTCATGGTTCATACCATTAAAGGGAAGTGATAGGGATTATCTCATTACCAGGACTTAATCGCACCTTCCTTAGGGGGTCTCTGAATAAGTCTAATAAATGTGAGATAATACAGCCACACAAACAAGCAGTATTGTCGTATGAAACAAATCACTTTCGCATCCGCAGAATACACCCATAAAAAAGTTATCACTAACCGTGATCTCTTTCTAAATGAAATGGAAAAAAGCGTACCATGGGTACGCCTGCTCAATATTATAGAGCCTTACTATCCCAAGAAAGGCAAAGGTCGCCCACCAATGCCAATGCCAATGCCAATGGAAAGTATGTTGCGGATTTATTTCTTACAGCAATGGTACTCATTATCAGATTCTGCAGCAGAGCATGCCTTATACGATATGGACTGAATGCGTCAGTTTGCGCAACTTGATTTATTAGATGCCATACCTTATGAAACCACCATACTTAATTTCAGAAGACTAATTGAAAAGCACCAACTTAGTGCAACCATCTTTGCGGATATCAACCAATATCTTGTTGAAAAAGGCATCAAGGTATCTCAAGGTAGCATGGATGCGACCATTATCCAAGCTCCTAGCTCTACTAAAAACAAAGACAAAAAACGTGACCCTGATATGCGTTCCACCCGTAAAAACAACCAATATTATTTTGGTTTTAAAATACACATAGGAACAGATATCAATAGCAACGCCATACACAGCGCAACCGTCACACCGGCGAATGAAGCTGATGTTAACGAATTACCCAAGTTACTGCGCAAAGATGACAAAGTAGTATTCGCAGATGCGGGTTATACTAGTGACACTTACAAACGAGGAGCACGCAGCCTTGGCATGAGCTGGAAGGTTAATGATAAACGTAAACCAAAGAAAAATATGAGTTCATCACAAAAGAAACAAAACCGTAAAAACTCACAACTTCGCGCCAGAGTTGAGCATTGCTTTAGAGTGATAAAATGTCAGTTCGGATACAAGAAAGCCAGCTACAAAGGCTTAGTAAGAAATGCAGTTCAAGTATTCACCCTGCTTGGACTGGCCAATCTTTACATGCTACGAGGGCGTTTGGGAGGTTAATCCGCCCAAAACTCGCCAATAGCGAGAAAAAACGAAAAAAATAGGGTAAGTTTACCTAAAAACACGCCCATAAGATAAACATATACACCATAAATTTAAATTTTTATTTTTAAGCGCCGGTAAAAAACAAGCGTGCTTGTTCAGAGATTCCTTAGGTATACAAAAGCAAGGCTTCAATTTTTTATTATTATTTTGATTATAATAATTAATGTGTTGATTTATAAGTATTATACATCGTATAATTCCACCCGCTGTGAGGATAGAATTTTGGAATAAATGACACTCTCTATCTGAACCTATGAACCTATGAACCTATGAACCTATGAACCTATGAACCTATGAACCTATGAACCTATGAACCTATGAACCTATGAACCTATGAACCTATGAACCTATGAACCTATGAACCTATGAACCTATGAACCTATGGAGCGATATTGGCTTAACTATTATTTCTTGAGAGAGCGTACTTTCAGCTGCTTTTCGTGAAATAACACTATCCTCGCACATACCCGTTACCACTGAGGCATGAGCGGCGAATCAACACCTTTTTCACTTTCAATGTTATTAGCTGTTTGTAGCACAGAACCCAGCAAGCTTAGAGATAATTAAAGAGAGGGCGACGCTTGGTGCACATGATATTAAAACAAAGAAATGCATAGACAGAAAAAACACATCAAGAATGAAGGCTAGAATCTGGGAAAAACTTTTATCGAAAATGAGAGTATATAGGCTTGATTGTGCTGGAGGTTATCCTCACCTCCAGCAGCCTTCTATGTATAGAATAATAGTTGTGCAGCTGGTAACATCAATGCTTCTAGCTGCCTCCATGCTACCAATTAGTGTTAATACTGCTCAGTCAGTATTGCTAGGGGGTTTGTGTTGTTGTGTTCCAAACGCTTTTTTCGTCTGTAAAGCCTTCTACTACACTGGGGCTAGGTCTTCTAGGCAGATCGTAAGTTCTTTTTACCAAGGGGAGATCGGCAAATTTATTTTAACAATAACAGCTTTCACACTTATTTTTAAACAGATAAAAACAATTGAGCCGTTGGCTTTGTTTAGTGCTTTTTTTGTGGTTCAATTGACACACTGGTTAACACCATTGTTGGTGAAGCAGCAGTAAATAAAAAATAACAACTGGGAATAGGGGGGTAACCATGGCAAATACTGCTACTCAATATATACAGCATCACTTGCAGAATTTGACTTTTGGTCAATTGCCTGCAGGATTTGCGCGCATTGATGCTAACGGTGACTCACTGGAGATATTGATAGAACCCACTTGGACAGTGGCCAAAACAGCAGCTGAAGCAAAAGAAATGGGTTTTTGGGCTTTACATATAGATAGCATGTTTTGGTCAATACTTCTTGGTTTGGTGTTTGTTTTACTGTTTCACACTGTGGCTAAAAGAGCGACAGCTGGTACTCCCGGCAAGTTACAAAATGCTATCGAGATCGTTGTTGAGTTTATAGATAAAAGTGTTAGGGAGTCTTTTCATGGCAAGAGCCCCTTAATTGCACCTCTTGCTCTCACCATTTTTGTCTGGGTTTTTTTTATGAACCTAATGGATCTTATTCCTGTAGACTGGATTCCAGGACTAGCAGCACTGGTAGGCATTCCTTATATGAAGGTAGTGCCGACGGCTGACCCTAATATCACTATAGCAATGTCCTTAAGTGTATTTATGCTGATGATATTTTTCTGGATTAAGGTGAAGGGGGTTAGCGGTATGTTTGCTGACTTGGCTTTACAGCCGTTTTCAAGCAGTAATCCTTTCTTGCGATTGATTCTGATACCTGTCAACCTCTTACTGGAAACAGTATCTTTAATTGCTAAGCCAATTTCTTTAGGGTTGCGTCTGTTTGGTAACATGTATGCTGGTGAACTGATATTCATTCTTATTGCTATGGTTGGCTGGGCACAGCTTCCACTTCATTTTGGTTGGGCCGTGCTACATATCTTAGTAATTACCCTACAAGCTTACATTTTTATGACCTTAACCATTGTTTATATGAGTATGGTTCATGAAAAGCATTAGTTTATAAATGAGCTTGGCGTTGCACACTTTGCTGTAACTTACAATAACCGCACAAAATCATACGACATAACACGTCGGGAGGAAGTATGGAGTTAGTAGTTGGTTTGACTGTAATTGGCGTTGCCCTTATGTTGGGTTTGGCTTCTTTGGCTACGGCTATCGGTTTTGCAATACTGGGAGGTAAGTTTTTGGAGGGGGTTGCTCGCCAACCGGAAACAGCATCGCTATTACAAACTAAAATGTTTATTGTTGCAGGGTTACTAGATGCAATCCCCATGATAGCAGTAGGTATCGCGTTGTTTTTTACTTTTGCTAATCCGTTTGTTGATTTAGTTTTAATAAACTAAAAATTAAGGCTTAGTCAAGTGTTTCATTGAAAGCCGCGGACTAAATTTATTTTCTCTAGTATATTCCATGCTAGACGTTGCTGAATATATAAGTAGGTGGCAAAACAGCTAACCCTTACGAATTTAGGTTACTAAATGATTAAAGCAAGCGATATTAACCAAAGCTAGAGGAGTTGTCGTGAATATCAATGCAACCCTGATAGGTCAAACAATCTCCTTCGCATTTTTCGTGTGGTTTTGCATGACATATGTCTGGCCACCGTTGATGAAGGCTTTGAATGACCGTCAGAAGAAAATTGCTGATGGCTTGGCAGCGGCTGAAAAAGCACAACATGATTTGAAATTGGCAGATAAAAAAGCCACAATTCGTCTTCAGGAGGTGCGCGCTCAGGCTCAAGAGGTTATTGATCAGGCCAACAAAAGAGCTACTCAAATTATTGACGAAGCGAAGCTGAAAGCTAAAGAAGAATCTGCACGCCTAAAGGCGGCAGCAGATGCGGAAATAGATCAAGAGGTTAATCGTGCTCGCCATACGCTCAGATCCCAGGTGGCAACTTTAGCTGTATTTGGTGCAGAAAAAATACTTGGACAACAGCTTGATAAAACAGCTAACGCTCGGTTGGTTGACGATTTAGCTTCTCAGCTCTAAGGAGGTCTTTCATGGAACTAACCACATGTGCCCGTCCTTATGCTAGATCAGCATTTGAACATGCTAAAAAAATTGGTCAGCTTTCAGAGTGGGCCCAGATGTTATCATTATGTGCTAGTGTTGCTAGCTACGATAGTGTCAACCGCTTGCTTTGTAATCCTGCACTAACAAGTCACCAGCAAGCTAATGCATTTCTAGCTCTGTGTGAAGGAAGCACTAGTAGGGAAGCCGAAAACTTTATACGGGTTCTCTCGGAAAACAAACGTATACCGTTGTTACCGACAATTGAAATGATGTTCAAACAATTAAAAGATGACGAAGAATGCTCGCAAGACGTGAGTATTATCTCTGCCTTTCCTTTGGCCGATGAGCAGCTTAAAGTTATTGAAAAGAAGATTGAAGCTCGTCTAGGTCGCAGTATCAAACTGACAACTGTAATAGGAAGTGAGTTGATTGGTGGTGTCATTATTAAGGCTGGTGACTTAGTTATTGATGGTAGCCTTCGAGCTCGGCTGGTAAAGCTGGGCGAAGCAATGATTTCCTAAACTAAAAAAAGCCACTGTCTTTTCTTATACCCGCTACGGTTAAATGCATAAGTAGGTACAAATGAGCAAATCCCCATATTCCATAAGCTTTCTAAACTAGGTTCTTTGTATTATGGATAACTGTCAACAACCTAACTCCTCTTCCAAGGATAACTGGTATTATACCTAAAATAACTAAAGATGATGTTATGCAGCTAGAAAATAAAGCCTATGGTCGAAGATAATAAAGCAATTAGGATGGAGGCTCCCTCCCTAAATAATAGTCAGATGTGAAGAGTAGAGCCATACAGCTTGAAAAAGTGGTTATGTTTGAAAGTAAGTTTTTGTGTTTTTAAGTTAAATTAAGCGAGCAAGCTATGCAGCAACTGAACCCTTCTGAGATCAGCGACATTATTAAGAGCCGTATTGAACAGCTTGATGTGTCTAGTGAAGCCAGGAATGAGGGATCCATCGTCAGCGTTAGCGACGGTATTGTTCGTATCCATGGTTTAGCAGATGTTATGTATGGAGAAATGATTAAGTTCTCCAATGGTGTCTATGGTATGGCCCTAAATTTAGAGCGTGACTCTGTTGGCGCAGTCGTACTAGGAAACTATGAACAACTGGCTGAAGGGCAAAAAGTGCAGTGCACAGGCCGCATACTAGAAGTTCCTGTTGGCCCTCAAATGCTTGGGCGTGTAGTGGACTCTCTGGGGGTAGCTATTGATGGTAAGGGCCCAATTGAAAAAGGAGAAACATCCCCTATAGAGAAAGTGGCGCCCGGTGTAATTGCCCGTCAATCCGTTGATGAGCCTGTTCAAACTGGTTATAAGTCAGTTGATACAATGGTGCCCATTGGCAGAGGTCAACGAGAGTTGATTATCGGTGACCGACAGACAGGGAAGACTGCTTTGGCAATTGACGCAATCATTAACCAAAAAGACTCTGGAATCAAGTGTATATATGTTGCTATTGGACAAAAGAAATCGTCTATAGCTGGAGTTGTGCGTAAATTAGAAGAGCACGGGGCAATGAAACACACTATTGTTGTTGCTGCTGGAGCCTCTGACCCTGCCGCCATGCAGTTTCTTGCACCTTTTTCTGGGTGTTCAATGGGTGAATACTTCCGTGATCGTGGCGAAGATGCACTGATTATTTATGACGATTTGACCAAACAAGCTTGGGCTTACCGACAGATATCCCTGCTTTTGCGCCGCCCTCCAGGTCGCGAAGCCTACCCTGGTGACGTGTTTTATCTTCACTCACGACTATTGGAGCGGGCTTCCCGAGTTAATCCAGATTATGTAGAAAAGCTAACAAACGGTTCTGTTAAAGGCAAAACTGGGTCTTTGACTGCCTTACCAATCATCGAAACTCAAGCTGGTGATGTTTCTGCTTTCGTACCCACTAACGTTATTTCAATTACCGATGGTCAGATTTTTCTTGAAACAGACTTATTTAACTCTGGTATTCGCCCAGCAATGAATGCTGGAATTTCAGTATCTCGGGTTGGAGGTGCTGCCCAAACGAAGATTATTAAAAAACTCGGTGGCGGTATTCGTCTGGCTTTGGCTCAATATCGTGAATTACAAGCGTTTTCCCAGTTTGCATCAGACCTAGATGAAACCACCAGAAAACAGCTTGAACATGGTATGCGTGTTACTGAGCTTATGAAGCAGAAACAATATGCACCATTGTCTGTTGCGGAGATGGGATTAGTTATATTTGCTGCGGAGAAAGGTTTTCTCGACGACATAGAACTGAAAAAAATCAAGGACTTTGAAGCTGCGTTACTCAGTTTTGCCAATATTGAATATAAAGAGTTAATAGCGCATATCAATAACACTGGCGACTATAGCGATGAGGTGGAAACCGGATTGAAAGAAATTATTGAAAAATTTAAGACAACCCAGAGCTGGTGATTTGGTTAAAAACAGTTAATAGGGTATTGTAATCTTCATGATACAAGCTTCTATAACTATTCTCTCTTAATGAAACACTTCTATACTTACTTCCTTTAAAGATTTGGGCTAGCGATTCACCCCTCACCCTAAAGCGGAGTGGGTATATTATAGGACAGGAAATGGCAGGCGCAAAAGAGATACGGACGCAAATATCGTCCATCAAAAATACGCAAAAAATAACTTGTGCTATGGAAATGGTAGCGGCAAGCAAAATGCGCAAAGCTCAGGATAGGATGGAAACCGGCCGTCCCTATGCTGATCGTATTCGCCAAGTTGTTGGACATATAGCTTATGCTAACTCTGAATATAAGCACCCTTTTATGATTGACCGGGAAGTAAAAACAGTTGCCTTTATTGTTGTTACCACAGACCGTGGATTATGTGGAGGTCTAAACAACAACCTTTTTAAGCAAACTGTAGGATCCATGACCGAGTGGAAGAATAAAGGTGCTGAAATTAAGCTCTGTTTGGTTGGCAGTAAAGCTGTATCATTTTTTCGTGATTGTGGTGGTAAAGTTATTGCGGCCATGACCAATATTGGAGATAAGGCCAGTATTACAGACTTGGTTGGCGGAGTTAAGGTTATGCTGGATGGTTATGATGATGGCAGTATTGATCGCCTATATATTGTGTACAATACGTTTGTAAACACCATGATACAAAAACCACAAACTTTGCAGCTGTTACCGCTGGTTCGGAGTAAGGATCAAGAGCTAAAAAAACCTTGGGATTATTTATATGAGCCCAATGCTAAGCATTTACTAGATGCCTTGCTTATACGTTATATTGAATCTCAGGTTTATCAAGCCGTGGTAGAAAATAATGCCTGTGAGCAAGCTGCGAGAATGGTTGCTATGAAGAGTGCTACTGATAACGCAGGTGATCTAATTGAAGATTTGCAGTTGATCTATAACAAAGCTCGTCAGGCGGCAATTACTCAGGAACTTTCTGAAATTGTTAGTGGTGCATCTGCTGTATGAGCTGCCTAGACCTAATACCACTAAAGGTGTGAAAGCTAATCCCTACGATCCTATGCGTAGTAGGTGATAAGGGAGAGTGGGAGCAGTCAACATCCTCCATTCTTAGAGGATTAGGTATAAATAGCTCAAGGTAGTACAGTAAATATCAGCATCTTCAGGTACGGTGGGTACATATAGATAGGGCAATGAGTTTTGATTTCTGCTCAATGCAAAAAAACAAGTATGAGGAAAGGCTATGAGTAGCGGTCATATCGTTCAAGTAATCGGCGCAGTCATTGATGTCGAGTTTCCGGGGGATAGTGTTCCTAAAATTTACGACGCGCTGCGTGTTAAAGAGAAAAATCTTGTTCTGGAAGTTCAGCAGCAACTGGGAGATGGTGTAGTTCGATCTATTGCTATGGGTTCTACGGAAGGGATTTCCAGAGGTCTTAACGTTGATAATACAGGCAGCTCTATTCAGGTTCCTGTAGGAAGCAAAACTCTTGGTCGTATTATGGACGTGCTTGGTGAACCTATTGATGAAAAAGGCCCTATTGGAGAAGAAAAGCGTGCATCTATTCACCGTAAACCTCCAAGTTATGCTGAGCAGTCTGCTAGTAATGAATTACTGGAAACAGGTATTAAGGTTATTGACTTGGTAGCACCATTTGCAAAAGGCGGTAAAGTAGGTTTGTTTGGTGGTGCTGGTGTTGGTAAAACCGTAAATATGATGGAGTTGATTCGTAATATTGCGATTGAGCACTCCGGATTTTCTGTTTTTGCTGGTGTAGGGGAGCGTACTCGGGAAGGTAATGATTTCTATCATGAAATGCGAGAATCGAACGTCCTAGATAAAGTATCGCTGGTTTATGGTCAAATGAATGAGCCTCCAGGAAACCGCCTTCGTGTTGCTTTAACTGGCTTAACTATGGCGGAAGAATTTCGTGATGATGGACGAGATGTCCTATTATTTATCGACAACATTTATCGTTACACTTTAGCAGGAACAGAGGTTTCCGCCTTGCTTGGCCGTATGCCTTCTGCTGTAGGTTATCAGCCAACTCTGGCGGAGGAAATGGGGGCTTTGCAAGAACGAATCACTTCAACCAATAAAGGCTCAATTACTTCTATTCAAGCGGTATACGTTCCTGCTGATGATTTAACAGACCCTTCTCCAGCAACCACCTTCTCTCATCTTGATGCAACAGTGGTTCTTAGTCGTGATATTGCAGCTAAAGGTATTTATCCTGCGATAGATCCGTTGGACTCATCTTCCCGGCAATTAGATCCTTTGATTATTGGTCAAGAGCACTACGACGTTGCCCGTGGAGTACAGGTAGTTCTTCAGCGCTACAAAGAACTTAAAGATATTATTGCAATTTTGGGAATGGATGAGTTGTCAGTAGAAGATAAACAGACTGTAACTCGCGCCCGTAAGATAGAGAGATTTTTATCGCAAGCATTCTTTGTTGCGGAAATCTTTACTGGAGCACCTGGTAAGTATGTTTCCCTGAAAGAAACGATTCGTGGCTTCAAAGGCATCCTAGATGGGGAGTACGACAACTTGCCTGAGCAAGCGTTCTATATGGTTGGTACTATTGACGAAGCAGTAGAAAAAGCTAAAACCCTATAGTCTATATACCTGAACCATTAAAGGTAGGAATAGGAGACAAATGAGAGAATATCCATAAGCTTATACGTTGTTGGTGATCAGGGTTAATGCTAGAAATAAACAACCTTACACCTCAAAAAAGGAATGGGTAAAAGTTTGCGGAAACCATTAAGTGTTCTTGGTGACCAACACCATCTTATTTCATATACGATAAGTATATAATATTCTTGCATTAATTAATCAAAAAATCAGAAGGAGTAAACGACGATATGACAATGACGATATATTGTGACATTGTCAGCGCAGAAACAGAGATTTTCTCTGGTATGGTAGAAATGGTGGTAGCTACAGGTATACTTGGTGATTTAGGAATTACACCTAGTCACACACCACTACTGACCGAGCTAAAACCAGGTCCAATTCGTCTAATTTCACAGGGAGGGGGTGAAGATATATTTTATATCTCCGGTGGTTTCCTTGAAGTACAGCCAGGACTGGTAAAGGTGCTTGCTGACACAGCTCTGCGAGCTAGTGATATAAATGAAGCCTCCGCACAGGAAGCCAAAAACCAGGCAGAGCGGGTATTATTCAACCAGAGTGGAGCATTTGACTATTCTCATGCAGCAATCAAGCTTGCAGAAGCAGCAGCACAATTGAGAACATTGCATGCTATCCGAAAAAAGATGGGATAATAAAAAAAGAACAAATGCGCACTATGTACCTATTATCATTGAAAATATGAATATGAGACAAACAAGCTGAGCCCTAAGAGTCTACTAGTAGTGGGTGAGTTAGGTAGTGAGAGTAATCAATAACCTCACACAGTCAATAGATGGGTATACACCAAAAATAAATGAATGTACGGTGGTGGCACCCTCCACCCTGCTTCTTTACGCATAAAACCTCACTCCTTTATCGCCCAACTCCAATAACTTTGGGTATATAATCATTGTGACAAACCAACATGTTTTATCTAAATATGACGTTATTATTATCGGAGCTGGGGCGTCTGGGATGATGTGTGCGCTTACAGCTGCTAGGCGAGGGCGAAAAGTTCTAGTAATTGAGCATAGCAATAAGGTTGGGAAAAAAATTCTTATTTCAGGTGGTGGACGCTGTAATTACACTAATATGTATATACAGTCAGAAAACTACCTTTCACAAAATCCACATTTTTGTAAGTCAGCTCTTTCACGCTACAGTCAATGGGACTTTCAAACTTTAGTCGAAAAGCACAAAATTCCATGGCACGAAAAAACAGCTGGCCAGTTGTTCTGTGATAATTACTCTAAGGATATTGTTAATTTATTAGTTGATGAATGCCATAGCGTTGACGTTACCATACTGTTGAAAGCATTAGTATTTGAAGTAATAAACCTTGAAAGCTGTTTTAGCGTTAATACATCAAATGGCATCATTCAAAGTCAATCTCTTGTAATTGCAACAGGAGGCTTATCTTTTCCTACAATGGGTGCTACCGATTTTGGCTACAAGTTGGCTCAGCAATTTGGTCATAGCATAGTTAAACAGCATCCTGGCTTGGTTCCTTTTACTTTTCCAAAAAAGTGGCTCGCGTATTTTGGAGGGCTAGCTGGTATTAGTGCTGAAGTAATTGTGAGTTATCGTGAGGAAAGCTTTCGAGACAAAATCCTGTTTACTCACAAAGGGTTGAGTGGACCAGCTATATTACAGATTTCTTCATATTGGACATTTGGTCACTCTATTTCAATTAACTGGTTACCAAATATGCCAGCACTTCAGTGGTTGAAAAGCATGCAAAAAAGTCGCCCAAAAGCAAAGTTGACAACAGTACTTACTGAAGTAGTAAGCCGGAGGCTCGCACACTTATTATGTGGCTACGGAAAATTAGATGAAATTTCTGACGGAGGTAAAGTTTCATTACAACAAATAACCTTAACAACGTTAACGGAGATGGCTGAAAGTTTAGAATACTGGAGCTTGGAACCCTTAGGTACAGAAGGCTATAAAAAAGCAGAAGTAACTCTAGGAGGGGTATCAACTGATGATATATCTTCAAAAACATTTGAAAGCTTCCTACAACCAGGTTTATTTTTTATCGGAGAGGTACTTGACGTAACAGGCGGTTTGGGTGGATTTAATTTTCAGTGGGCATGGTCTTCAGGTTACTGTTCAGGACTATATGTGTAGTTATCCATGACAATATTATTAAGCGGATTCAAATCTGAAGTGCATCACAGTCTAAGCTGCTAGCGTAGCTCTATGCTCTTCCATTAGTTGGTCAGGAGTTTTGAAACCAAGATATTTTCTTGGACGAGAATTAAGCCGCTTTACAGCTCTCTCCACCTCTATCGGTGTAACTTTTTTAAAGTCTGTATTCTTTGGAAAATATTGTCGCAGTAAGCCGTTGGTTTTTTCGTTTAGCCCTCGCTCCCCAGAGCTATAGGGGTGCGCAAAATAAACATCTGCTGACAGCGCTTTACTGATCTTCTCATGGTACGCAAACTCTTTTCCATTGTCAGCCGTAATCGTGTGAACCAGATCCTTAATCGGCTTAAGCAGGGCTATGGTATCCGCGGTGGCATCGGTTGCACTTTTACCATCGACCTGCGCCGATACTGTATACTTCATCACCCGCTCAACAATCGTCACTAGAGCGCCGCTGTGGCCCTTGCCTATCACCGTATCACCGATGCGAGATTTATCGTCAACAATACTGGGACGCTCATCAATGCTCACTCGATTTTTTATTTGCCCCCGCGTAGATTTGCCGTTACGCCGCTTGTCGTATTTCTTGCCATGGCGGCGCAGATGCGTATAAAGGTGGCCTCCCGCCTGCTTATCGGCCCAAATGTGGCGATAAATAGTTTCATGGCTAATCAGCTTCTCCTGATCATCTAGCAGCCAACCTGACACTTGTTCGGGACTCCATTCTATACGGAGCTTGGCCTCGATCACGATTATCATTGGCGGGGTCATTTTAGGCGGTTTAACCTCAGTCTGGCGTCGCTGAATAGCCTTGGCTTGCGCCTGTTTATGACGATAGCCCCTTGTCACCCTTACCGTAGGCTATAATTTTCGCCACCTACCTCCTCGTAACACAAAAATAATTGTTTTCGTGGGCACCTAGTTCGCTGGATAAGAACTATGGGCTATGGACGACGAGTAGTTGTCTCTCAAATACACACAGAGTCTGTCGTTTATAGTGTTTACGCATATAACATAAACCACTTCCTATATACCTAATGACTTTTGTCATAAAGCATCCACCCATCATGCCGATAACAATATTATCATGTTACATGTACGACATAAGACATAAGACATAAGACATAAGACATAAGACATAAGACATAAGATATAAGAAAGAAGGATGGAGCAATATGAAAGTTGGACTAAAAATATTATCACTACTGATAAGCTTAGGTTTTATTTCTGTGTCTTATGCTACTGAAATTGGAATGATGAACATACTATCCTCTTCAGACGAACCATTTGAAGCCAATATTACTATATCAAAAGAGAGTGTTAACGAAACAGGACCATTGATTGTAAGTATTGCTTCAAAAATTGATTTTATGCGCAACCGTATGGCTAGGAGCTACTATATTGCGGACTTAAAAGCTTCCATTGAGAAAAACCATCAAGGTGACAATATTATCAAGATTAAAGGTAGTCAGCCCATGTATGTTAGAAATATTAACTTGCTAGTCATGATGTTAACATCAAAAGAAAAATACTTTGGTAAGTACAGCTTTGTATTACCTCAAATGGGGGATGCCAAAGGTAAAATCACTGTTGCTAAAAATAGGATGATGAAAAACGTAAATACACAAATACAAATAGCACAGACCGATAATAACCATACTCATAACATACCAAACAAATCAAAACAAAAGAATAATGACATAGTAATAAATGATAGCAAAGGAGTTACTAGTTACAAGGTACTTCCAGGGGATTCTTTAAGTCATATTTCCATGAAACTACTATCAAAATACCCCAATATAAAATCATGGGAAGAGCTGATGAACTTTTTGATAGAAATTAATAAGGGTGTATTTCCTAATAATGATATTAATAAACTAAAAATAGCCACAATCTTGAATCTACCAGATACCTCCGTTGGTAATAACAATCTTTCTATAACTCAGTCCCTTTTGGTGGGTAATTCAAATGCTGTTGATAATACAGAAAACAACAATACCCAAAAAACAATTGTGAGAAAAGATACAAACTCTAATGATTTAAAAACAAATTGGAATACTGTAAAGTTTTTCCCAGTTGCCGATTTCACCCCGTATACCAAAACACTAAGATATAATTCTTCTTTAAATACTGGGCATACACATAAGCATATAAGAAATAATAAAACTCACTTTATTAATAATCAAAAGCTCAATTATAACACTATTGCAACCATGGGTTTAAATAAAAATAATTCTATACAGTATCATGCTCAGGGAATTTTCAAAGGAAAACTCCTTTAAGTTATTCTTAACAAACTGACACTTGAGGATTCGGAACAGGTATTAAAATGCATTTGGAGATACCAAAGGCGGCAGCACTCAAACACCACTCGTGAACAAAAATACCCAACTCCAGTTTTTGAAAGTACATTAGAATGCATTAAAGTTTTTTGCAGTTAACAATGCTACTCCTTATTAAAATACTCTGAACTATAATATTTCTATAGAAATTAAAACACAAGGTAGATATATAATAAATAATTTAGCTCGTTTCATGAGTGACTAAATCCTGATGATATAAATAAAGTGTAACTATATTATTATTAATGCACGATGTGCTGTTGAGCTAAGAATATTGGAATGAAACGTTGTGTAAGGCTTGCACTATTTTTGTATATTGTCAGACAGGCATAAAGCTTTTAGATGATTATTTGTAAAAAAGCCATGGATTTTATGTCAGGAATAAATTGATTATTAAGAGGCTGCTAGTTTTTGTGCTGTATTTTATGCACTGTGATAAATAGTGCTATACTAAAATTATCAATAGGAATAATAGCGCAATATTACACTCTAGCAATATAAGTCACGTTAATGAGCTGTAGATGTTTGAGTCAAACTCAATCAGGAATGCATGGTTGTTGTAAGCGTCTGATAAATATTAAACGTTAAAATAATGGTTTATGACAATTATGAACTCTTCTATTATAAGAAAAAATATATCGTGGGGGAAAGTGATAATTTTTTCAACTTTATCTTATTTCCATCAGGCCTATGCTATCACACCTCAAGATCTTTCTCCTGGGGATTATCAATGGTATAAGGAGAAAATAACTAACACCCACAAGGCCCTTGACGATCAAGCAAAAGAAGATATTGATCAAGGGATTGGGAATAAAGAAAGCCTCCATAAATCTACTGATAAGAAAACTAAAGCCCCTCAAAAAGAGAAAAAGAAGTCAAACAGCAATGATGGTTGTATAAGTGTCAATGCAATTAAGTTTGAGGGAGGGGATATACTTTCTGTGGAGGTCAAGGAAAGTATTGAGGCTGAGTATAGTAATAAATGTTTGACGGCATCTGATATCGAGTCAGCTATGTCTACGCTAGTTAATTGGCTTATCAGTGAAGGTTATTCTACAACAAGGGTGTATCTAGAGGCTCAAGACTTGACTTCAGGAATACTTAGGATGCGAATACAAAAAGGGATTGTAGCAGATATAATTTTGGAAGATGATGATGAGGGAAGTCTTTATTTGCCGACGCTGTTTCCATTTATGAAAGGGGAACTATTAGATCTTGTAAAAATAGAACAAGGTATCTCTCAGGCCAACAAGCAAAGATCTAACAAAGCGACAATGGAGATAGTTCCTGGTGAGAAGGCAGGAGACAGCATTGTTATTGTCAGAAATGAGACAAGTCTCCCTGTACATTTTAATGCATCACTTGATAATCACGGTTCAGAAACAACAGGTCAAATACAAGCGGCAGTAACAATAACAGGAGATAACTTTATAGGATTAAATGATACTCTAACATTCACACATCGCCAGTCTGTCCAAGATCTGCGAGTAAATCTTCCTGGTAAATCTATGAGTGACTCTATTGCATTAATGATTCCAGTAGGGTTCTTCACACACACGCTCAGCTACTCAAGATCAACGTATGAAAGTAAACTCAATGCACCATCTGGAGCTGAACTTATAAGCACTGGTTCTACTGATAGTATAAGTGGAACTATCGATAGGGTGATGTTTAGGAATACGGATACGATTACAAACTCTTATGTAAAGTTAAATTATAATAGGGGTATAAATTACTTAAATGATCTTAGACTTGATGTAAGCAGTAAAGATACTGCAAATATGACTTTTGGTAGTTCTGTTAGCAGTAAGATATTTGATAATCCATGGTCATTATCTCTAAATTATTCGATAGGTGTGCCACTATTCGGGGCAGAGGGAAACCCAGATAACTCACATGAGAGTCATCCGGTTCCCTTATTCAAGAAAATAGTGATGGATATGTCTTATACACAACCACTTTCGTGGTTGTCAGATAACTTAACTTTGACGAGTAGTATTAGTGCTCAATATGCACTTACTAATTTGCCATCTTCTCAAAGGATGTCAATTGGCTCTAAGTCTAGCGTTCACGGATATAACGATAATTCGTTATCTGGAGATGACGGGGGTTATATTAAGAATGAGATATCGTTGCGTAATATAATTGGCTCCAACTCAGCAGGAATAAGTGCAAGCATTAATGCTGGGTATGATTTTGGATGGGTAAAGAATAGATATGATGAAGGTAGTGGGTCTGATGGATCCTTGTCAGGCGGAACTATAGGTTTAACTATTTTCTGGAAGAAGGTGACAGCTACTTTTTCCTATGACTTTGCACTGGATAAGCCAGAATCTATGTCCAGGGAGAGTGGGCAGTTTTGGTGGAGATTGAACATTAATATTTAAATAGTAAATGATAGTCTGTTTTTTGTTGTATGAAAACTGACGCCAAATATAGGGTTTTATCACACAAGAAAAATTAAGATGTAGTCAGATAAATATTATAATTGAGGTATGGAACACCATGTTTTCTGTAAACGCCAGAAAAGCAACTGCATATGTAATGCTGTATACATTTCTCTTTACGCAGCAAGTAGCGCTTGTCTATGGTAGTGTTGTTTCTGCAGACTCTAAGACAAATGTTTATCAGAGTAACAATGGTACTACAATTGTTGAAATATCTACTGCAAACTCTCAAGGGATATCACATAATAAATTTAATGATTATAATGTCACTAGCAAAGGCGTAGTGTTGAATAATACAACAGCCTCTGGATTACATCATGATTCACAATTAGCGGGCTCTGTATCAGCAAACCAATATTCTAACAAACAAGCAGATATTATTATAAATGAGGTGATTACTTCTAACCCAAGCGAGCTAGCTGGATACACAGAAGTTGTAGGGAAACAAGCGGATGTAATTATAGCAAACCCTAATGGCATTACCTGTAATGGTTGTGGATTTATCAATACAAGTAAAGTTAGTTTAACCACGGGTAATCCAATGATTGATGGTACTGGCGCCCTGAATGGATTTGATGTTCAAAGCGGATCTGTTAGAATTGGGAGAAAAGGTGCAGATCTAACAAATCAAGAAAAGTTTAATATTGTTGCTAGGAAAATAGTTGTTGATGGGCCTATAGTTATGAATAAACCTGATGAAGGTGATGGTGAAAAGGCAAATGGGGAACTTCAACTTACATCAGGAACTAATAAGTGGAACTATGAAACAGGGGAAGTTGTAGAGAGCAATGGTGGTTCAAATGCATCTGGATATGGAATCGACTCAACAGTATTTGGAGGTATGTATGCAGGGAAAATAACGTTTAAGGCAACGGAAGATGGAGTTGGTGTTAAGATGCTGGGTAATGCGGCATCAAGCGCAGACGATTTTGTAATTACATCCGACGGTAGAATCGAAATAAAGTCAAAAATAACAAGTGCTAAAGACTTCCATATTGTTGCTGAGGACAATGTTGGTGAGATAAATTTTGATGATGAAAGTTCCATTATTTCAGCAGAAAATGACATCGTAATAGACGCTGAGAGTAGTAACGTAGTACTAAGTAATTCGACGATTTATGCAGGATCTAGTATTGATATAAAAGCAAATAAGTTAACAGATGCTAATGCGAGTCAAAAGCAAAGAATTGCTAACGGTGGGTCAGTAAAAATTGATGCGGCTGCTGATATAACTACATCTAACTCTATTTGGAAAGTTACAGGCGGGGAACTGAGTTTTAAAAGCAGTAGTGATATAAGTGCTAATAATATAAAGGTGATAGCTGATTCGGCAACTATTATTTCTGAGTCTGGTGATATAAATATCACTGATTCTAATATAGAGTCTGAAAGAGATATAGTTCTAAAAAGCTTATCTAAAAATATAAACTTGTCCGGTAAAGATAATAATTATCTAAAAAGCATTAATGGCGATATCAATATTGAATCTTATAATGGGTTTGGTAACGATGGCATCATCAACACTGAATATGGTGGTATCAATATAAAATCAAATAATTTCAATAATACTTATAAGATCCAGTCGACGGGCATTATGAAAATTGACTCTAATGTTATTAATAGCAGCGGAGAAATATTGTCTTTGTCAGATTTAAAAGTGTTTGGTAACAATGCAGTTCTGGTGGGTGATGTTAAGGTGATAGGTGATGTGTATATTGACCTAACTGGATCGTTAAGTCTTAATTTGTTGAAATCTAGTAAGAGTATTACTGCTAAGTCCAATGTATTGGTAGTAAATGATGGAGCGAAGTTAACTGCAGATGGAGGTCTTACATTAACGCATAATAGTATTCAAAATGCAGGGTTGATACACTCAGCAGGTGATGCCTTGATAACTGCAACGAATACCTTGAGCAACTCAGATACTATCCAGTCTGATAGTACTATTACTATTACTGATGGTGGTAGTGGTCTGCTTAAAGTGAATATCTTGGATAATGCAAAATTAATAGGGAGTCGTATTAATATTGATGCTTTATCTTTAGATCTGCGCGATAATTCATCAATCACTTCCGCTTCAGATATAACAGCAAGCTTATCCAATATGAAACTGCATAATAGTACATCTAGAATTTTAGGTGGCATTTCTGGAGCTGGTGATGCCAATATATCTGTTGAAAACTATCTGTATAATAATGGACTAATTCATTCCGGTTTTAATCTTTCTTTGAACGCTGGTAATATGGAGAACACCAAAAATGGTGCTGCTTCATCGCTAAATAATTTAAATATATCTGGTGATGAGCTGCATAACAGAGGTCTAATTTATTCTGCGTTAAATCTTAACTTGGATGTCAGTAATAAAATTAACAATTATTCAAATGGTACATCCTCATTTGAAGGTGATATTCACTCAAATGGAAATATGTCTATAAAAACTAGTAAATTTGTAAATAACAGTAAGGTCAATGCCTCTGGAAGTATCGATATTGATGCTTCAGAATTCCATAATAACAATCCTCTAAGAGCAGTAATTTCGACTAGCAGAGTTCGTACTGGAAGATATCTCATCAGTGGTGAGGATGAATGCTTTCTAGGCATAGCGCTTCCCGGTTTCTGTAAAGATACACGTGTTTACGGATCTAAGTATACAGAAACTGATACATTTTCGGTAGTGCCAATTTTTTATCCTGTGATTTCGGCGACCAATATTAATATCAGAGGTTTTAATTCGGCTGAGAATATTAGTTCTATTATCTCTGCAACCAATAATCTTCAAATTTCTAGCGATAGTAGTGGTACGTTTACTAATAAAGCACTTTATACTGAAACTCGTAAGTATCATGATACTTCTATTCAGAGCAGGGTGGTTACTCGGAAGTTGCAGTCAGGTATTTATGCTGACACACTTACTGCTTCAGGGTTTTCTTTGGTTAATGAAGGGGCAACTGCAAGCGAGCAACCTAGGGGTTTAGATGATAATAGACTAGATGATCAGCCAGCGAAGTCGGATGTAGGCGTTAATAATGTGGTTGATTTAAATATACCAAGTTTAAGTTCATTGCTACCTTCAAACCCGAATGGATTATTTGTTTACTCATCGTCTCCATCTTCAGAATATCTTGTAGAAACAAATCCACTATATTCTGCTCAGAACAGTTCTTTATCAACAAGAGAGTTCGAAGATAGATATGGTTATAGTATAGATAAGAAACTTCGGAGATTAGGGGATGCTAACTATGAACAATATTTAGTTGAGCAGCAGTTAATTCATTTGACAGGATCAAATGTGGTTTTTCCTGGGTATAGCAGGGAAAACCAGTTTTCTCTACTTATGGAGCAAGGCGCAGAACAGGCAGAGAATCTTGGTTTTGAGTATGGTAAAGAACCAACAGCTAATCAACTGGCAGAAATAACAGAAGATATTGTGTGGGTTGTTTCAACCGTAGTAAATGGAGAGACGGTTTTAGTACCTAAGGTATATATATCTAATAAAACGCGAGGTCTTATAGGTTCTGGAACAGTTATTTCAGCAAACAATATAGTTGCTGATTTGGATAGTGTTGAAAACACTGGTGGAACTATTAAAGCTAATGAAAACCTAACAATAGAGACTGAGCATGATATAGTTAATACAAGTGCTACAATAACGGGTGGCAATGTTAATTTGAAAAGTCGTACCGGTGATATTATTGTTAAAAGGTATGAAGAGGAAGGGCTGTCAAACGGAGTTATAGGTCAAGGATCATCAATATCTGCTGATAATCTGGTATTGGATGCTAAAAAAGATATAAGTATTTTAAGTTCTGATATAAAAGCTACTAATAATGCCACTCTAACTTCTGGTGGAGATATAAACTTCGGCACACAGATAGTAGTTACCAAAACTGGAGGAGTGAATAACAATAAGACTGTAACAAAAAACATTAAATCATCATTGGATGTTGGGAATAATCTATCACTGTCATCTGGGAATGATATTGTATTAGCTGGTACTGATTTGAATATTGGTAATAATGCAAGCATAGATGCTGGGAATGATTTTAAAATTTTAGATGTTACAGATATTGTCGAAACATACAAAAAAGAGAAGAAGTCTGGCATTGGTGTTGGTGGTGGTATATATGGCACACAAACAACCACTACAAAAACTAAAAAAGGGACAAGTGTTGGGTCTGAAATGAATATTGGTGGAAACCTTAGTATAAAAGCAGGTAAGGCAATTACTGTAAAGGGTTCAGATATCACAGCAGATGGTACTGTTGATTTAGACGCAGGAACTGATATTTCTATTCTTGATGGAACCAATTATGAAGAGTTCGACCAAGTTACGGAAACAGTTACTTTTGGGAAAATATTATCGTCAGATTCAACATCAGACTCCGATGCTAGTGTTACTACTTCTTCAAAGAGTAACGATTCCGGTAGTGAGAACAGTACATCAGCATCGGCATCAGAATCAGCATCGGCATCTGGTGGTGTTGCAGTAATGCAGACTGTGAAAAAAGAAGAATATAAATACTCTACCAGAACTCAAGCAAGCAGCATTACATCTGGTGGAAATCTTAATTTAAATGCAGGTGGTGACCTTAGTATAGTTGGCTCTAATATAACGGCCGCGGAAGACATCAATATCACAGCTGATGAGGTTAGTATTAAGGCGGGCAAAGATACTGATTATTCCTCTACTAAAACCACAACCACAACGCTTGGCTTAAGTGTTAAGGCTAGTACTGAGAATACTGCAAACGCAGATACTTCGTCAAACCAGGATTCAACTTCAGCTTCTGCAAGTGCATCTGCTAGTGCCGAGTCAAAAAAAGATCTAACTATTGACTATTTGACTGTAAATGTAAAGGAAAAAACCAAATCCAGGATATCTCATGTTGGAAGTAAGCTAAGTGGTAACAATATAAATATTAAATCGAACAATGATATAACACTACAAGCTGCACAAATTGAAGCGTCAAATGATGTGAGTATAGATGCTGGAGGAGATCTTTATTCACTAGCGGCAGAAGATAGCTACAGTGAAACGAGTACTTCAACAACAACTTCTGTGGGTTTTTATATATCTGCAGATAGTAGTGCATCAGCAGATGTTAAAGGTGGTGGTAGTGTTGCTGGTGCTGGTGCTTCGACGAGTGCGAACGCTTCGGCAAGCGTGGGTGCAGGCCAGAGAGTAAAAGTAACGACTGAGTCGTCTACTTATGATAGGACTACTGGTGTTGCGACAATGATCTCAGCTGGAGGTAGTATTACTCGTAAGGCTAAAAACGGTATTACTGACCAAGGCTCGCAGTTGAGTGCGGCTGGTGATATTAACACTTCCGCGAGATCATACACAGAGATAGAACTTTTTGATACTGAGACGTCCACATCCAGTAGCACAAGTGTAGAGACTAGAATAGGTGTTTCTGCTGAGTCGTATGCAAGCGCAGAAGCTAGTGTTGGTGCTACAGGAGTTATGGGTGGAGCAACGTCAGGTAACTCTGTAGGAATGAGACTGCAGGTTAAAGTCAGTAAGGAAGACTCAAAAACGGTATCAAAGACTGCCAAGACTTCTTCTTACACGGCAGGAGGTAATGTTAATTTCACTATAACTGAAGATGCTACTTTTTTAGGTACTGATATAGATGCTGCAGGAGATATAAACATTGATGCAGGATCCATCAATTATTTGGCAGCTAATGATACTTATGAATCAACGAGTGAATCTTATACAGCTGAGTCCCTAACCACAGCTGGTGTTGGCGTTGGTGTATCGGTTGTTGATGTTGAAGTTTCTAGTGAAAACTCACTTGCGACAACTAAAGATAGGACATATGAATCAACAAGCAAGACCGGCTTTCTGGGGGCTGGTGGGAATATAAATATTACTACGAGCGGTGACGCGAAGTTTGTAGGTACTGCATTCAGTGCGGAAAAAGATATTAATATTGATTCTGGGGGTGATGTTTCATTTGAATCAGCTAAAGATATATCCTCTTACACTTCACTAAGTACAGACACATCATTAAGTGTTCAGGTGTCAGCGGATTTTGGTTCGGTATCTGCAACTAACAAGTTAGATAAGGTTGATAACTATGCGTTGACAAATAATGTTGCAAGTCTTAATTCCACAGGAGGTAACATTAGCATCAAATCCGGGAATGATATTACTTTGGAAGGAACTAATATAAGTGCCAGTAGCTCAGATTCAAATGCAGGTTTTGTCACATTGGATGCAAAAAATAGTATAAATATGCTTGAAGCTAAAGATATTGATAGAACGTATGCGCTGTCAACTTCAGTGGAAGCTGAGGTTTCAGTCGGAACCCAATCTGGTTTTAAGCTTGATTTACAGATGGAGTCTGACAAAACTAACAGTCAGCAAGGGAGGGTTGCCAGTATTTCCGGTAAAAGTATTGTGCTCAAAGCTAAGACAATAAAAAGCCAAGAAGCTAGTCTTAAAGCTGACAATATAGAGAAAAATGCAGATAATATTGTTAATGTGGCTAGAACAAATGTTGATGAATCTGAGAGTTTTGGTTTGCTTACTGGACCAGCCTCTTCAGAAGCAAGCTGGAAAAAGAAAGGTACAAAAGCTTCGTCAGGTGGCAGTACGAAGACAGCCAAAAGGCCTAAGAAGAGATCTAATAAGTCGAAGAGGAATGATCCATATGCAGTTAAGTATATTCCAGGAGAGCGTGCTAAGGTAACAGTAGTAAAAGAGAATGTTCCAGCTCAGGATGCCAAATATGAAAGAAGAGAAGCAGAAGGATCTAAAACTATTGAGAGAACTGTGACCGTTCCTGCACAAGGTGATAAATATAAAAAGGAGGAGTTTACAGTACCCGCAAAAGGTGATGAATTTATACA
>JASXSV010000062.1 GCA_030674915.1 Candidatus Endonucleibacter bathymodioli | reverse complement strand
ATGACTTTGTAATAAAAGTGAATGCTGTTTTGTTAGTAGTTGTATCGATGGGCTATACATGCCAAGTGATTCACGCATCCCTTGATTATGAATTCTGGTGCCTTTAGAAGACACCCATAACAACATATCACTAATTTTCAGATAAGCACTAAAGTCTTTTAGTGGCATTTCTCTAATCAAAAACTGGTTTAAATCATTGTTTTCAGATGGTTTGACCGCAACAAAATAGACAACTTCATCATTCTCAATATTATTTGGTGTTTCCTGGAATGCAGAATCTTCATTGAGCTCAAAAAAAATTTTACTTAGCGTACACTCTATGGTTTGATTTTTGATCTCACTCAATTCATGCATAAAACATGTAAACTTTATGAGAGCAGTAACGTCAGCGTTAGCAACTATTTCGTCACTATCAATGTTTTGATTATATCTGGTTATTGGCTCTACAATTGTAGCATTTTCATTGACGCCATCAGAGAACAAATACGCCGACTGTTCTTTATAACTCTTATTCAACACCGCCACTCCTATTTGCGGAAGAGCAATAAATAAAACAACTAAAAATATAAATGATACCAACACACTTCTCATAACAGTCATACTCCAACATCCATTGCATGCGTTACTTGTGGAACATACTCAATACATATATGAATACAAGCAACAATATTTAATTTTCTACAAAGAGACTTCTGGGCAATGCCTCTATTCCTAGGCCAATTAAAGAAACTGTTCACTTTGTGAAAAATTCAACCTCAAAAATATCATTTTTCCATCTCTGAAGTAGTGATAATGGTTACTTACATCAGACTAAAAGACAATGCCATCCAACTATTAAGGTGTAAAAATAAGTCGGAAACCAGCATACAGTAAGCATTGATAGATTGCCATAAATTAGTCTTAACGAGGAATTGTCGGTTAGTATATAGCTTAACTAATGACAATAACTAGATTTCCACAATAACCGGCACACTTGGAATTGATTGGAGAGTCAGCTGCAATAGGTTGTCTCGAAACTTCTTTTGACGATCAGAGTTAAAAACAAGACCAAAAAAGCAGTGAGCAAGGCCCTCAAAAAGATGCTACGGCCTTACAAGAGTAACTGTAACACCAGTTAACTTGCAGGGCATTTTGCACAGGATATCGTTACTTCTTGTGGATGTGACGAACGTGTCTAGTGAGACTCTTGTGATCTTTGAAAGGCTTGTTACAGATATCGCAGCTATATTTAGCACTGGAGTGGAATGCCATGTGCTTATTGAGGTCTGCTTTCCTTCCTAAGTCCATGCCGCAGACATCGCAGCTATATAGCTTCTCACCGGTGTGGATGCGCATGTGCCTACCTAGATTTGCATTCCGCCCGAATTCCTTGCCGCAGATCTCGCAACTATATGACTTCTCCTTAGTGTGGATGTTCATGTGTACTTTTAGATGGGAGAGAGATCCGAATTTCGTGGCGCAGATCTCACATCTATAATATGGTTTCTCATCGGCCGGGGTGTACATATGGATGCGCATGTGGCTACGGAAGCCACCCTGTCCTGATTTACCGCAAATCTCGCAGGTATATGGCTGATCCTCAATGTGGCTGAGCATGTGTCTGGTGAGACTGCTTGTTACTTTGAACTGATTGCCGCATATCCCGCAAATATATGGCTGATCCTTACAATGACTTATCATGTGGGATTGTAGCTTAGATTTATATTGGAAACTTTTCTTGCAGATGTCGCAATGATGGGACGGCGCCGCAGAGTATGCTATACGTTGCTTGGGTAGCTTATTCGTGCCGGTATCACCATAGCGCCTTTCACCATCATGAAGTATCGAATCACTTCCTGCTTTATTGGATCCGGCTGAGGCAGTATTATTAACTAATGGTCCTGCTTTGTTTCCTTCTAAAATTTCTTTTTCAATATTATAATCTGAACATTTATCTTGAGAATTCATAATGCCAGATAACAATTTAGCGTCGTGGTTTTGGTTTTCAACGTTAGCAACTTGGGATATATGACATCGTAAGTCCGATAACATACCAGCTGGCAAATTTGGGGTTGTCCGATGATCTACTGGCTGATAATTAGGTAAGGTCCCATGATCTACAGTATCAGCCACTGATTTTGACTGCTGAACACATGATAGATCACTTAAAAGCTGTGTAGTAGTCATCTCCATCAGCCTTGCAGCATGTTGCTCCTCAGCTTGTATTTGAGCCTCTTCGTTTGTTAGGAATAGCTGAATCTTATTTTTCGCCTGATGTATTGCATCAAAATTTTGACCGGTTTTTTCTAATAACATATTAACAGCTGGAGGGTACTCAAGGATTTGTTTATAATCATGGGTGTTCATCTTACTTTTCATGGCCATATAAACTATGAAAGCATATGGCTTACCTGATTTATCATCCATAAAACAGGCCTTAATCTTGTGTTTTATCATGTGATTAGCAATATACTCCACACACGCGGCTTCTAAGGATGACTTATACCTACATCCAATATTGCATTCACCACCACATTTAATCCATAAATCACCATTCTGACATGTCTCAATAGTAGTTCCAGATACTCGTTTACTATATAACGTATCATTACCTACTCTTTCAGCTACACGGTCTTCATCAATATCATTACTACCAGCTAGTGCTCTTAGTATACAGGGATAGCTCCGCAAGTCAGAATCGTATTTTTCAAATAGAAAGAACGCATAAGAAGTGCGCGTATAATGATTAGTGCTAGTATCTTTGACGCTGCATGGGAAGTATAATAAAAAATTTTCATCACC
>JASXSV010000061.1 GCA_030674915.1 Candidatus Endonucleibacter bathymodioli | reverse complement strand
TTTTCAGTTATTTAGCGAGATTCGTGCAAAGGTCTCACATTATATGAGATGCAAAGTTTATATGCTTCCATCATTCGGTGCTTGGACGTAGGCGGATCATCTGGTGAGAACCTTAAGAGACTAGCTAGAAGCATAGCAGGTGATTTGGTTAATGGTGGATCTAAGTCGGTGTGCGACAGCGTAGTATTCTCAGGATTAGCAGGTGCAACGGTTCCAGCTGGTGTAGTTATACTGGATGATAATAAGGTTGAATGGAAAACTACATCATCAGTGTTGATTGGGGATGAAGTTATCGCCAGAGCCAATAAGGTTGGTGCAACTGCTCTAGGCATAGGCAAGCTAACAACGTTACCATCATCGGTTCATGGTGTATCAGGCGTAACTAATACGAGGGTTGCTGTCAAGGGTAGGGATAAGGATTCGGATTCAGTGATTAGGCGTAAGGTGAAGAAGGGTGCTGCAAGGTTTCAACGTAGCGGCATCGAACGCATATCACACGAAGTAATGAAGGTATCAGGCGTGTTTGATATCAGCTTGCTTCATAATAGGACAAGTGTTGTGGTCGACGGTGTTCAGCCTCATTCATTCGCCGCAATAGTTGCAGGTGGCAAGGATCAAGAAGTGTTAGATGCTATTGCAACAGCTAGGTCGTGTGGAGTCGGTGATAACGTCGGAGTATCTGGTCTGGGTATCGAGGTCACTGGATCGGCAAAAACAGCTCAAGGGCGAGCAACAACGGCAACTATGTTTAGGCCAACTGAGGTGTTAATTAACATAACTATAATAGTATCAGGCACTAATTCGTCAACCCACGCAAGCCTGACGATAGCCCTAAAGGATTCAATAAAAGGTTACTTTATTGGTGAATCTGGATTACTTCCTTTATCTAAGTTTGATCAGGACGGCTTACTGATCGGTGATGATGTATCAGGCTTTAAACTGGCAACACCCTGCAATGCTGTTATTGCCAATGACGGTATACTGGATGGTGTCACCGTTAATAATCAAACGCATGTGAATATCGGCAAGTCGGAGCTAGCTGTGGTAACTGACGCTTCCATATCGGTGATATACATATGAGCAATAATGAGTTCACGATAATAGAAAGCAGGGAAGCGGCGGTACATAAGTGGATGTACGGCAAGTTTAAGGACGATATGACCGAAGAATGGATGTCTGTCAATGCTGATATGATGGCTGAGCTAGCCTATCCCGTCTGGGAGAAGTTTAAGGGCTTTCAGGACATCGAGGCGTGCAGCTCATCCCTACTTGAGATGAGGGGGCAGATATACGGGGTCAAAGGAGGACGGCCGCGCATTAATGGTATCATAGTCACTGATGAGGAGTATAGGATCTATCAAACCCTTCTGGATTATTCCCATTCTGGTGATTGTTCGCTGGATAATATATGCAACGCACTTGAAGCTATAGGCGCTAAAACATACACGGTTGTTAATAATCGTGACATGTCCATAACCATAAGGCTTGATGAGAAAGAAATAGAGAAGTCCAGTCGGATCTTATTCGGCACAGACGCTCTACCGATAGCTCAAGGTGTAGAGCTTAAACTAATCGCTGTCTCTGTAGCTCATTCGGCTATGGCGATGGAAGACCGATGATCTGAAGTACTTACGCTATGACGATTTTTGGAACTCAGCAGAGGAGCAGCTCTACTTTCCAGGGCAAGATAAAGTTTGCTGTATTGTTAGCCTTGATACGAAAGCGTTACAACAGGACTGTAAAGTAGTATGCATAACTAAACCAAGTGCACCCCTCATACATCTATTAGGAATGCGTGGTCATTATGGACACTTAGCGGCTTTCTTTGATCTAAAATATTTCGATAAAAATAAAAAAAAAGAGTTGATTGCAGGGGAAGACGAATTGGGCACACCGGCATTATTTGTAGCCTGCCAGAATGGGCACTTAGAGGCAGTCTCTGCACTCCTTGCGATGATAATTAACATTGATCTGGATCTAGATGTGAAAAAAGAGCTGCTTGCAGGAAAGGAGGCAGCAGGTGGCGCATCTTCATTATTTATAGCATGTCAGTGTGGATACCATGAAATTGTCACTGTACTCATTGCTGGAATATTTAGCAGTGATCTCAATTTGAGTAATGGTGAAAAAGTAGAGTTGCTGGCTGGAAAAAGTGGACGTGGTTATCCTGCATTGTATGTAGCATGTGCGTCTGGATATCATGAGGTTGTCACTGCACTCATTGTTGGGATATGCAGAGGTGATCTCAATTTTAATGATGATGTAGAAACAGAGTTTTCTGATGGGGAAAATAAGCATTGTTTTTTTGAATTTATTTCTGCAATATTCAGATGTTCTCGAAAATTGAGTAAGAACCCAAAAGCAGAATTGCTTGCTGGGAAAAATGAAGACGGTTGCACGGCATTGTATGTAGCATGTGATTATGGGCGCCTTGAAGTTGTCACTGTACTCGTATCGGCGATATGCAGTGATGATCATAATTTGAGTAAGGCTGCAAAAGCAAAGTTGCTTGCTGGTAAAGACGAAGACGGTTTCTCTTCATTAAAGAGGGCTCGTCAGTTGGGATATTATAAAATTGTGAAAGTGCTCCGTGATTGCGGTATGTAGTGGTGATATTGATCTGGATATGACTATTACGCATAGTTGAAGATAGAAGCTCTTAAATATACCATCCTTACTTTTGGCGCTTTTGAATTGAGGCTGAGAGATGATTGTAGAGCTATCAATTGGTCATTCTATGATCATGCTCTAAACTGTAAAAATCAGAAGATGCGAACTATGTTGGCGCAAGGTGACTACCGCCGTTCATAGCATCGCTGGCCATAACTATATTTCTTTTAAACATAAATCTGGCATCATGGCTCATGGGTTAGATG
>JASXSV010000019.1 GCA_030674915.1 Candidatus Endonucleibacter bathymodioli | reverse complement strand
CTCATGAAAAGAAACCGCGTCCTATATGCGATGTGTGTAGTAAGGAATGCAATACTTTGAGTTCACTCAAATCACATATGATGATTCATACAGGGGATAGACCTTTTAATTGCAATGTGTGTTATAAAACATTTATTACGAAACAAAATGCACAAAGACATATGAGAAAGCATACACAAGAGGGTTATTTTTTATGCAATGTGTGCAATAATAATTTTACTGCCATTTCTTCATTAAAAAGACATATGAGTAATATTCATAAAATGGCAACAGACCCTTGTGTACCAGATGCGTGATAGAATGATATGTCTTAGCAAAGTATATCTTACAACATAATGATTGAGCGATACTTGTGTGGCCTGCACTCTCACCACCGTTATCAAACGTAACGGTATTACAGATACTCTTGTGTGGTCGTAGTATATTTTTGACGGCATGACTCACCACTTTTGTGGTCTTGTGTTTAACTCTGACTGACAAAAAAAGTTTCTAGACCAGCTCGGTCAGCGTCACAAGACGTCCATCTTGGTCGTGAACGGTATCGCCTTCCCAGTAGTCGACCTCTTCTTTCAGATCCATATAGTCATGATGCTCATCAATATCCATACGGTCAGGAATTAAGCAGGCTCCATCCAGCCTCAGCACTCTGACGCTACCGATAACGTTCTACTTGCATGGGAGCAGCGACATTAGTTTTTTGTGATCAGGCGATAGGTGGGCTGGCAACCAATCGGCCCATTAAAGATTCAAGTTTCATGTGCTCTGCAATGTACTCCGGTGTAAAGCCTAAGTTCAGTTGGGACTTTACCTTTTATGAAACTTGGTCGCTATGACACTGCCTGTTGTTGCGATAAGTTTCCTCTGCGTCTAAGCCTAGGTGACAACGTTTTTTAAACTCTAGGGAAACCGTTTTATTCGAGTGGTACATATAATCATCAGCCCTACGCGCCGAAAGTACCAATGTGCTGAGGGATTAAATGTGGTATAGTCCAGCAAGAGTTAGCTTCTTGTTATAGTTCCCCATGTGGTCACTTGGTTCGTTGCGTGAGAACTACCGTTTATGATCAGATGACTCTCACATAAATTCAAAGTGTGTCAGTTATTGTGGAAATATAGAATTTATTGTTTTATAGAATACAAATATAACTTTTAAATTACTACAATTATAGAGGTGAAAACCGAAGATGTTGAAAACTTTTTCAGTTAATACATTATATTCATATAGGACAAAGAAAATTGCACTTACTAGGTTTTGTTTTTTTTATTTATGCTTGTTAATTTCATTCTGCATTAAAGCTGGACCAGAACAACAAATAGACAGTGCTGTTTTTTTCGAGATCATGAACCTTCTCACTGAACAAGACAGATGGATTTTCAAGAAGCTTGATCAAGGATTAGTACCAGTAAACATAGGAGATCGTGCGGTATTGCTAATAATTGACCCAGGTTTTTTAATAAATGACGACCAATGCTCAGAGTTATTCCCAGACACAAATACAAATACAAATATTGAAAGTTATATAGCTTTATCCATAATCAGAATGTTAGAAAAGAAAGAGGTGAAACAAGAATTTATTAACCCTGATGATTTATTTGTTTTTAGTAAGGAAGGCTTCGATTTATTACAAAAAATAGATGAACTCTTATGCCCATTATTAGAAGTTGAGGCATCTGATATTTATGTAGACGGGTCATTTGAAAAAAATATATCAAAATACGCAGCTGTAGCTACATTTACGTTTGATGCGGTGACACCAATATGTGAAATCAGGTATAACCATCATGAAACCAATCAGAGCAAGAAAAACTCATATACAAATAAATACGATATTACAAGTGATAAGCAAAACAGTATATGCTCTGAAATTAATTATATTACTACTGAGTTGGATACAAAAGAAATAGACAGTGAAGAAATTGCAAACCCATGTACTTTGAACAAATATTCACATAAAAACGCAGAATCTCTAAGTAAAAATACACATAACGCACTTAGTCTAAAACCACAGACGACGAAGAAGAAGAAGAAGAAGAGACAATATGACTGCAAAGTGTGTGGTAAAAAGGGCTTATCTAACATGAAACTACATATGTTTAGTCATACCAAGACAAGTGATTTTAATTGCAGTGCATGCGACAAAGCCTTCCCCAGTAAATATTATTTAATGAGGCATATTAATTCTCATACAAAGGACGGGGATTTTTCATGCGACAAATGCAGTAAGAGATTTCATTATAAATATGCACTAACAAAACATGAACTGTCGCATACATATAATCATCATTTTAAATGCAAAAAGTGTGATTATGTATGTACTTCTCGATATTTTATCAGGAGACATAATTATAATATTCATGATATTCATGGCACGAAACATACTCACATATGCCAGGTATGTAGTAAAGAATACAGGTATAAGAGTACACTAGAACAACATCTAGTGGCGCATACAAAAGAAAGGAATTTTAGGTGCTATATGTGTAATAATACATTTAAATCGAAACAGATTTTACTAATACATATGAATACTCATACAAAAGAACATTCTTATGCATGCAGTCTGTGTAATACTGAATTTACTGCCAAAAGATCATTACAAAGACATATACTTAATGCTCATAAAGAAACTGCAGAACTATATACCTTGAACAAACATTAACCTGAACACGTAGTATCTACAAGTAAAAACACACGTAGTATAATTAGGACGAAGAGAAAAACAAAAACAGAAAAACATGACTGCAAAGTGTGTGGCAAAGTGGGATACACTAACATAAATAGACATATGTTTAGTCATACCAAGGACAGTTCTTTTACGTGCAGTATGTGTCATAAATAATATTATAGTGATTATGATTTGAATGTACATATTAAAATACATGCAATTGTAGGGTTTTTCATATACTATAAATGTAGTAAGGGATTTCATCATGAAAAGTCACTAAAAAACCATGAGATGGCGTATATAAATGATACATTTAGTTGCAACAAGTGTGATGAAAAGTTTAGGTCAGCATATTATTTAAGAGCACATAAGGAAGCTACTAATAAGGAATTCAAAAGTAAGAAGGCACTACAAACTCATCTGATGGTCCATACAGGAGAAAGTCCTTTTGGGTGCAAATTGGGTGCAATGCGTGTAATAAGACATTTACTACTAAACATAAGGCACAAACACATATGAATGCTCATACAAAAAAACGTCTTTATGGATGCAATATATGTCATAATACATTTACTGCCAATTGCTCATTAAAAAGACATATACTTACTATTCATAAAGCAGAAACAGACTCTTGCTTACCAGATATGTGATATAGTTTTTGGTATATGTAATTGTATCAGATAATAAGTATATAGCTAGGATTTGGTTTTCACGCCTTCCCACTGAGCAACAGACCAACTTCAAAAAGATCGCAGTGGCAATCTGTGAAAGGGAACTAAGAGTTTGGATATATCATTTTTCGAGCAAGCGACAGCTAGATGATACCATGAAAAATGATGGATACTCATATGACCAACATATAGTGACAGGATTAAGTGGCTCAGGTACTGGTGTTGTGAAAATCTGAAGTAAGAATGATAGTGGCAAATGAGTAGAGAAAACCACTATCTACATTGGTCACCACTGTTCAGAACCAATTGGCAGTAGCCCTGATAGACGACGTTTATCATCCTGGTTGCACCAAAATCTTTAGCCAGAGAGCTGCAGGAGAATGGATAGGAACAAAAGTATTAAACAACACTTGGCCCATCACGGCCAACTTCAGCGCCGATGGCTGCCATGTGGTGCTTGCATGCAATGATCACAGCATCAGAGTCTATAAGACCTCCTTTAGCGCAGATGGTCGCCACATCATAGTAATCACTGATTATAAGAAAGCCAGAATTTTTAAACTTATGGCAGATACTGATACCATGTCATTGTCAGTAGGCGTGAAACAGGCGATCAATTACAACTAATTATTCGAAAAAACAATCTAAAAAGAGTAAAGTATAAAAGATGCATTGTGATGTAATGTGCTTTTATATGCTATTCAGGATGTCTATTTACGAGATTAAAGGTGTTAAGTGAGCACAAAGCAGGTATAGTAATCTAAGATAGCATTCCCAATATTTATTGATTTGATGCGAGCATACAGCACTGCTAGAGTTAGGTAAAGTCGTTTGTTATGCCATAGAGAATATTTATGACTATCATTACGTCAAGTGTCGCATATGGATTCGACAAATACCGCCTTTCAATCATGTGCAACAGTGGCCTAATGAAGGTAGCGATACAAGAAGGCAGAAGTTCTGCCATTTATTATACACACACAACATACTAGAAAATACATTGAATATACTATTGTTGTTTTACAGAATACAAATATAACTTTTCAAGTGACAGCAACTAAGAGGCAAACATCAATAATGCTTAAAAAGAAATTATTTAATATGTTATATTCATATAGGACAAAGCTGATTGCATTTATCAAGTTTTGTTTTTTTTCTTTATTCTTTTTAATTTCGTTCTGCATTAAATCTGGGCCAGAACAACAAATAGAGCATGATGTTCTTTCCGAGAGCACGAACCTTTTTACTGAACAAGATAGATGGATTTTTAAGAAGCTTGATCAAGGATTAGTACCAGCAAACATAGGAGATCGTGAGGTATTGCTAATAATTGACCCAAGTTTTTTAATGAATGATGACCAATACTCAGAGTTATCCCCAGACACAAACACAAATATTGAAAGTTATATAGCTTTATCCATAATACGAATGTTGGAAAAAGAAGAGGTAAAGCAAGAATTCATTAACCTTGATGATGCATTTATTTTTAGTAAGGAAGGCTTCGATTTATTAGAAAAAATAGATAAAGTATTGTACCCATTATTAGAAGCTGAGACATCTGATATTTATGTAGACGCATCATTTGAAAAAAATATATTGAAATACGCAGCTATAGCTACATTTACGTTTGATGGGGTGACACCAATATGTGAAATCAGGTATAACCATCAAGAAACCAAGCAGAGCAAGAAAAAGTCATATCCAAATAAATACGATGTTACAAGTGACACTAAAAACAGTATATGCCCTGAAATTAATTATATTAATACTGAGTTGGCTAAAAAAGAAATAGGCAATGAAGAAATTGCAAACCTATGCCCTTTGAACAAATATTCACACGAAAACGCAGAATCTCTAAGTGAAAATACACATAGCGCACTTAGTCTAAAACCACAGAAGAGTACGAAGAAAAGGATAAGGAAACTATATGACTGCAAAGTGTGTGGTAAAAATGGCTTAGCTAACATAAAAAAACATATGTTTACTCATACCAGGAAAAGTGATTTTAATTGCAGTAAGTGCAGTAAAGCACTTGCTACTAAATATGAGTTAACCAGGCATATGGATACTCATACAAAAGACAGGCATTTTTCATGCGATAAATGCAGTAAGAGATTTCGTTATAAACAGTCACTAACAATACATGAACTCTCACATATAGATAATCATGCTTTTAAATGCAAAAAGTGTAATTATGCATGTACTTCTCCATATTTTCTCAGGGAACATAATCACCGTATGCACGACCTGGAATATACTCATATATGCCATCTATGTAGTAAACAACACATGTATGAGTCTGAACTACAACAACATCTAATCACGCATAAACAAGAAAAGAATTTTATGTGCCATCTATGTACGAGTACATTTAAGACGAAACAGACACTACAAAGACATATTGATACTCATGCAAAAGAACGTCATTATGCATGCAGTACGTGTAATAATAGATTTACTACCAAAAGATCATTACAAAGACATATATGTAAATTTCATAAAGTAGCAACAGAATCTTGTGTACCAGATATGTGATAGAGTGCTGAGTATAGCATGAAAATACATATGTTCACTAATACAGGTGAAAACCCTCACGAATACAGTTTATGTGATAAAACTTTCCTTACTATAGTGTGTTAAAAGTATATATAATGGATAATACAAATAAAATCGAGCCTGTAAATCTAACTATGTAACCGTAGATTTCTGACACCGTTTTTAGAGTGGGAATTAGGTGATGCAAATGAATACTGAGAAAATCAAGGCACTCATGACGGTGCGGTTAAGTCCCAGCCATGAGATAATTCTAGCACTACCTAAAGCTTTTGATTTCGACATAACCAACACCTAAGCTTTGCAGACAATTAATTCGTGCAAAAACGTTGAAAGACACACAATGAACGATTCCTAGCAAAAATAGAGAAACTTGTCTCATACGCAGACTCACCATATTATTGAGCCTTACTATCCAAAAAGAGGCACGGCAAACCACCTTAGTCCTTATCAACCATGCTCTGACCCCATTACCTTCAACAATGGTACAACCTGACCGATGAAGGGATGGAATACTCTTTATACCTTACCCTCAAGGAACATTGGTGTAAAAACAAGGCGAAGCAGCGATACCCTTATATGCCCCAGACAAAAAAAGGCAATCAATGACATTTGGAATGAGGACTATATCGGAGTTGATGCCAATACGGAGCATACGCATATCCTAGTGACAACAGCCCATAATGACATGACCTTAATCAGGCGGGAGAATTACACCATGCTTATGCAGCTTTCATATTAGACAAAGAAAATCTGCGTTGATGAACTGGGAGGCTGTTTACTGCTTTCCATTGGGTATAAACCATTAGCTTATGGTCAGGAAAGAGAACCGTCGCAATGGGTGGAAACATAGCGTCCTCTTAGGAGTTACTGCCAACCGATGCGAACGCCTTTTATAGCGATGTCAGGCTGCAGCAATTAGGCTAGGTATTTATTAAGTGTTTGCTCCCATGGGATAGCAACTTGTTCCCCAACGATTAGGTGGATGATGTTGTTATCACAGAGCATAATGTCATTGATACCAGCTTGTTGCAGTTTGTTACGATCTGGTTTCATGGTGTTGGCGAGTTCAATTCTTATACGCGTAAGGGCGTAGGTCTTGGCTGATAGGATGTTATCAACGCCACCGAGGGCGCTAATAACATCGAGTACCTTGTAGTCATGAATCTTGTGCCGTATTTGTGTTGCATATGAGAGTTTTTCTTTGATCTCGGTGTCGCTACTTTCAGAAAGATGTTGGAGTTTATGCTTCATGTAATGCTCCATATCGGTCTTAAGATTATCGGAGCGGGTACCAAAAATAGCCTGAACGGCATTACCAACACGAACGACGCCTGTCGCACCTAGTTGTTTCAGACGAACATCATTGACTAGGCTGGTATTTTTAACGGTAATGCGCAGTCGGGTAATGCAAGCATCCAGAGTGATTATATTGTCTGGACCACCGAAGGAGAAAACTAATTCAGCGTTCAGTTCACTGGAATCTGTATCGATGATTGGCTCTGAGATATCCTCACGTCCAGGTGTTTTCAGATTCAGCCAAGCAATGGTAACGCGGAATAGAGTGTAATAGATTGCTGCAAATGCTAGGCCTAGAACAATAATGCCCCACCCTCTAGTGGAATTACCATAGAGCAATAAGAAATCAATGAGCCCGTGTGAAAACGTCATGCCATGCTTGATGCCCAAAGCGATACAGGTTAAGTAGGCCGATCCTGCTAGCAAGGCGTGAATGCCATACAAGACTGGGGCAACAAACATAAAGGAGAATTCAATCGGCTCAGTAATGCCGGTCAAGAATGAGGTTAGCGCGGCGGAAATCATAATTCCGCCAATGCGAACGCGGTTTTCTGGCTTAGCAGAATGCCAGATAGCAATAGCTGCAGCCGGAAGACCAAACATTTTGAACAAGTAGCCACCAGCCATGTTTCCAGCAGAGGGGTCACCTGCCACATAACGGGCAATCTCGCCAGTGAATTCCTTGCCGGTTGCTGGGTCGATATATTGACCGACTTCAAAAAAGAAAGGCACGTTCCAGATGTGATGGAGCCCAAATGGGATTAGTGCACGCTCGACAATGCCATAAATGGTGAATGCAGCGGCTGGATTTTCACTGGCAGCCCAGTTGGAAAATAACTGGATAGCGTTGCCAATAGGTGGCCATGTCAGTGAAAGAATACCCGCAACACCGATAGCAGAAAATGCCGTAACAATGGGTACGAAACGTTTCCCAGAAAAAAAGCCCAGATAGGAGGGCAATTTTATTCGGTAGTAACGGTTAAATAACCAACTGGCGACACCGCCTATAATTATGCCGCCCATGACACCCGTGTCGATAGAATTGATGCCCATGACGTGCGTGGTTTCTAATCCCAGCGCCGTAGCAAAAACGCCCATTGTTGCAATCAGAACAGCATAGCCAACCATGGCTGCCAAGGCTGCAACGCCATCATTCTCGGTAAAACCCAGGGCAACGCCTATCGCAAAAATCAGCGGTAGGCTACCAAAAATAGCGCCGCCGGCCTGAGCCATTGTGATATTGACGATATCAGGAAGTAGTGTGAATCCTGCAGAACCGATACCCAGCAAAATACCAGCTGCCGGTAACACGGCGACCGGCAGCATCAGAGATTTACCGATTTTTTGCAGGGTGGAAAACACCTGGTGTGCAATTGTCATAACTCTTATTCCTCGTTCCATTGCGCCAGAAGTGCACGCACCTGAGGGGCATCGTTCATGGTCAGCGCCTGCTTTGCCAGTGCATGGCAGTCTGCCAGGCTTAGTTCTCGTATGCGAGCCTTGACCAGCGGGATTGAAGGAACGCTAACAGACAGCTCATCCACACCTAGTCCGAGTAGTAAAGGCACTGCGGTGACATCACTGGCAATGCCTCCGCAGATGCCGGTCCAGCGATTCTCTGCCGCAGCACCTTCCACAGTCATGGCAATCAAACGCAGTACTGCCGGATGCAGGCTGTCGACCCTTCTTGCCAAACGAGGGTGGCCGCGATCCATAGCGAGGGTGTACTGAGTCAGGTCATTAGTGCCGATGGAGAAAAAGTCGGCTTCTCGAGCCAGCTCCCGTGCCATCAGGGCTGCGGAAGGGACTTCTATCATAATGCCAAGCTCTGCTGTAGTCTTGAATTGGTCACATTCTTCATTGATAAGTTGTTTGACTACACTAAACTCCTCTAAACTGGCGATCATAGGGAGCATGATCCGCAACTTTCCTGCGTTGGCGCTGCGCAGTAAAGCTCGAACCTGTCGGCGCAACAGGCTTGGACGGTTAATGCCAACCCGAATACCTCGCTCTCCAAGGAATGGATTTGCTTCGGCGGGTATAGGTAGGTAGAGGAGTGGTTTGTCGCCTCCAACATCCAGTGTGCGAATAATGACCGGGCGCTCTTTGCCCATGATACCAAGAATATTACTGTAGATCTCAGTCTGCTCGTCTTCGCTAGGTTCTATGGAACGGTTGAGATAGAGGAATTCTGTACGCAGCAGGCCGATACCTGTAGCCCCCAGTTTTACTGCCTCCTGTGCTTCTTCAAGACTCCCGACATTAGCCGCTACTTCGACAGTTACGCCATCTCGAGTGATGGCATTTTCCCCGGCTGTTTTTAGGGCTGCCTGATAGGCACTTTCGATTACAGCCTTCTGCGTGTTGCATTGCCGAATTTCCACATCTGATGGTGATAACAGAATATGTCCTGAATCAGCATTAAGAATGACCGTAGCACCATTGGGCTGATCATTGATGCGACTGTCCATACCAGCCAAAAAGGGAATGCATAACGAGCGCGCAATAATGGCAACATGTGAGCTAGCCCCACCTTCGAGACTACAGACGCCTACTATTCTCGTTCGATCCAGGCTCAGTATATCCGATGGGGTAATGGTCAGATAAACAGGAATGGCGTTTTCCGGCCAGTTCTCTGTCCCCTGTGAAAATCCGGTCAATTCCGCAAGTACGCGCTGCCCCACATCATCAATGTCTGCGGCGCGATCAGCCAGAAGAGGGTTGTCCAATGCTTGCAATTCCTTGACCTGTTGATTGACAGAATTATTCCAGGACCAAGCTGAGCTGTGTCCTTCATTAATCAAGCGGCTTGCTGTTTCTGTCAGAGCTGGGTCTTTGAGTAGTTGCAGATGGGCATTGAATATGTCCGATTGCTGCTGCTCGTCGGCCTTTACCAACTGGGATACCAGCTGATGTAATTCCGTGCAGACATCGGTAATCGCTGAATTCAGGCTGTTTTGTTCCGCCGTTGCATCCGATACCCATTCCTTGAATTCTATATGCCTTCGCCGAATATGGGTAATGTGGCCAACACTCAGTCCTGGGGCAGCTATAATACCTTGAAGGTAACGAGGATCGCTGTCAGCGTTGTCCAGCAGCGGTGATTCCATCTCGTCCGCAGGAGGCATTTCTTTTGTGGACGTTCCAATCTCTTCACCAAGTCCTGATTCAATTGCAGTTATGACCGCCGTCACAGCTGTCTGTGCATCGTCTCCCCAAGCTTTGATGGTGACGGTGCTGCCAAATCGGGTATTGAGTTTCATTATTTCAGTAACGCTGTCGCCCCGAGCATCAATACCGTTATAACTCAAGATCACTTTTGAAGGGATATCTCGGCATTGCTTGGCCAGCATTGCTGATGGGCGAGCATGAAACCCTTCTTTGTTGAGGATGATAACAGTGGATTCTGCGTCAGGGGCACGTAATTTTTGAACAGTATCATGACTGGTTGAGCCTTGCGCTGTACTGATCTCAAAGAGGCAATCGTTGCCTGCGCAAACATGGCCAGAGGCTAAGTTGCTGATAATAACGTTCTCTGGGCTGATCAGGACAATAACGGTAATCAGGCTGCGGGCATGGCAGGCAAGGTAGTCAGCATCAAATTGAAGTAGTGGTTGCCCGACTGTGACCCTGTCACCTTCACTAACTTGTGGGCTGAAGCCTTCTCCACGTAGTGCCACGGTATCCAGGCCGACGTGTATCAGAATCTCAATACCGGTATCGGTTTTCAGTGTCAATGCATGATGAGCACCGTGCAATTGTATGACTTCGGCATCAATCGGTGCCAGCACGATGTTATCGACAGGGTCGATGGCAATGCCGTCACCGAGCATACGCCCAGCAAAAACTGGATCAGGTACCTCATGAATCGGTATGATCGGACCTGAAATCGGTGCAAGTAGTAACGTGTCGTGCTGTACGGGAGGCAGTGAACGGTTCAAGCGTATTCTCCACGATAACAAGGCGTGAAAGAGATCCTTGGGGTTGTCGGCATTGAATGCATCATGCTCAGAACCTCCTATCTCTTCACTATAGGGCTTTTAGGTTGCTATTACGCCACCCACGATTCACTGCTGATAAAGTCATAAATTTTTTTACTGTCTATAGCCAAAGTGAAATTTAGTAATAAAATTGTACTCGTACAAGGGAGCTTGAGCTAAATTGCCCAGTCAACAATTAGGCCAGATAGGCCAGAGTATTAATGAGTATAAAGCAACATCTTCCAGCCTTTCAATAATTAGAGCCCGAGTGTGTTTATTTAACAGAAAGTTCCATGTGTTATACCGCTGCGGTACTGGGTTTTCAGATCGTATCAAACCTATCCGATGATACTAGGGAATCTCTAATTGAAGTGGTTTGCAAGGCGATTGTCAGATTTGCGATAAAATTCTCTGACTTTCCCTCTTATTTCATCGTAATTTTCGATTCATTTTGTCGCTTTTGCCCATTTATCCGCTCTTGAGGCGGATTTAGGGCGCAATTATGCCGTTAACGCATTACGTTGCAGGTATAAATTGGCCATTGCCATCAGGCTCATAACTTGCACCATGTTTTTTTCCAAACCACGGTAACGAGCTTTACGGTAACCAAACTGACACTTGAGGATTCGGAACAGGTGCTCTACCCTGGCTCGTATTTTTGATTCTACCCTGGCTCGTATTTTTGATTGCTGGAGATTACGTTTGCGTTGACTGCTACTTAGGTTGCCTTTTCTTGGTTTGCGCTTGTCATTGACTTTCCAGTGCAATCCTAAGCATCGAGCGCCTCGCTTATATGTGTCGCTGGTGTACGCATCGCCAAAGATTACTTCGTCTTCCTTTCTCAACAAAACAGGTAGTTCGCCAATATCCGCTTTATTGACTGAGGTAACCGTTACTGTATGAGCAGTACCACTATTCACATCCGCACCGACATGGATCTTCATGCCAGAGTACCACTGATTTCCTTTACGTGTCTGGTGCATTTCAGGATCACGTTTGCCTTCGGCGTTTTTGGTCGAGGACGAAGCGCTTAATGTGGCATTTACCATGGTGTCTTTTGAAAGTGCAAGGCCGGTTGTAGTTTCAAGTGTTCACTGGCCGCAGCAAATAACTTGTTAGTCAATTGATTACGCTCCAACAGGTGACGAAATTTCAGGATGATAGTTGAAACCATTGCTGCATGAGATAGATACGCAGCATGGTGGTCAGGACGATCGGCTGCGCCCTACAATACGTCCACTTTTCGGGTAATGTGGTTTAATGATTGCTTCAAAGGCTGCCCAAGGAACACAAAATTCCATTTTCTCAAGAAATAACTCTTTTTGCGTTTTGCGTTTTGCGTTTTTTGGCTGCGTAGCTGAGGGACGCAAAACTTTGTTGTTTCATTTTGAATAACCGGTTTGCCATAGCAATGCTATTGTACTAGGTTTTGGCGATTCAATCAGAGATCCCCTAGGTTTGTGGATTTTTATAATACTGTGAAACCGCATAAAGGAATCAATAATATGACCCCATACGAATTATGAACACTGTGCTGTAAACTGTAAACTGTAAACTGTAAACAACGGGACGAAATATCACATCTGATTTTCCCCATATTTAACAGTAGTAACTCAAAAAATATAGGGTTTGTTTTATATGAGTGTCTATGAAAAACATTCGACTCGGCAAATGGAAGCAGGTCCAATTTTACTGGTAGATGACAACCCTCTCACGCTGCAAATTTTGTTGCAGGCATTGAGCAGTCATGGCTATAAGGTTCTTATAACTAACAACGGAGAAAGTGCATTAAAAATTGTCGCTCAAGAAAAGCCGGCTCTGATTTTGCTCGATATTATGATGCAGGGAATAGATGGCTATGAAGTATGCAGGAGGCTCAAGGCAAATACTGATACTGAAAATATCACTGTTATTTTCTTGTCAGCACTCAATGCCCCTGAAGATAAGGTAAGGGGCCTGGAGCTAGGAGCTGTAGACTATATTTCAAAACCATTCCAAACGGCGGAAGTAATTGCGAGAGTTAAAATGCAGTTGAAGATACGCAAACTTGAACTGGATCTATCGGACAGAAATAAGCAGTTAGAACAAGACAAGACCTTTCTTCTTGAAAGTATGCGTGAAGGAATCTTTGGTCTGAACAATAGAGGAGGTATTTTATTTATCAATCATGCGGCTATGATGATGACTGGATGGTCATCTGAGTTGTTGAAAGGTGGCAGTCTGATCGACCTACTATTTGAAAAAAACCAGGAAGAAAAAGATGGTCAGCTGCAATCCAATCCTATTCAAATAACGCTTAACAATGGCAACTCCACAACTGTTAAAGAGGCAGTATTCCGGCGTAGATATGGTACGCCCTTGCCTGTGCACTATTCCTGTACGCCCATTATAGCAAATGGGAAAATCAATGGTGCAGTTGTGGTTTTCAACGATATAACAAAGAAAAAAAATCGGAAAAAAGCCCTGACAAAGGCGCTGGAGGAGATTGAAACGCAAAAGGATAAACTGGCTCGTGTGTCCCGTCTAAGTTTTATGGGAGAGATGGCAGCAGGCTTTGCCCATGAAGTAAATCAGCCCCTAACGGCTATCTCCAATTATGCGCAAGTGGCGAAGAGGCTACTGATCCATAGTTACTCTAATGACAAAGCTGTGAATGATCTCATAAATAAAATCAATCAACAGGCTCGTAGAGCTGGTGACATAGTTTTCCGCATTCGTTCGTTTGTAAAAAAACCGGATCATATCCTCGATTGGACCAACCTAAATAAGCTAATCCGTGATGTTTGCAAACTTTCTCAGGTGGACATCAGAAACAACAGTATGGAGCTATTCTTGGAGCTGGATGACAGGCTGCTTGACGTAAAAGTGGATGCAGTTCAAATTCAGCAGGTGCTTCTTAACCTAATCAGAAATGCAGTGGAAGCCATGAAAGACTTGGAACCCAAGGCTCTTGGAGTCAAAATAAAAACAGAAATGATATCCGTAGACTTTGTTAAAGTCTCAGTCATTGATCATGGTTGTGGTCTCACTGAAGGAGCTGAAGAGAAACTGTTTACACCCTTTTATACAACCAAAACTGATGGCGTAGGGATAGGTCTTTCTGTATGCCGCTCTATTATTCAGTTCCATGGTGGTAAACTAAGTTTTGAACGCATCTCCGAGGGTGGCACAATCTTTTACTTTACAATACCGGTTACGGATTAACTCCATCACTATTATTTAGTACTACAAGGGGAAAGAGAGAGCAGCCAACAACCCCAGACCTACAAGGAAAATGGGTATAAATCCTACAGCTATTTGTAGCTTGGATAATACGGAATCTCTGTTAAAATGGTAAGAAATTGAGAAGTTGCTATCCTCAATCTACGCCTCTAACACAGGTAGCCTCAGCTATCCTCTGCTGGCTTTGTTTAGGCTCTTTTTATGGCTGTCCGCTATTCCCACGAACATTCGCAAAGGCACTAAGTTTTTGGTGCTTTATGGTGTACCTCAATCACATGCAGGATGATGAGTGCTCCAAAAATAAGTTAGAACCACTAGAGACAGCGCATAAACCGATAACGTGGTGTAAAACACCCTAGCAAGCTTCGTAATGGCTTACAAAATGAGGAAGGTTCAATGATCGTGGTTAAAGTCGTTGATTATGATGAGGTCTAAGAAGGTAATATCATGTCAGATATATTACGCTCAGGGAATATCTCTGGTTATATGCATGACTTGGGAAAACAAGCCCGACAAGTCAGTGCGGTTATAGCAAATACTGATACAGCCACAAAAAATCATGCCCTTCAGGCTATTGCTGAGATCTTGAATGAGAGTCGTACAATAATCCTTAAGGCTAATATGAGTGACTTGGCCGAGGGCCGTAAACAAGGGCTGGATGTCGCTCTGCTAGACCGCCTGGAGCTGACCGATCAAAGCATTGACAAAATGACTGAAGGATTGAGACAGATAGTGGCTTTACCTGATCCTGTAGGCGTTATTAGTGGACTAAAATATATGCCTAGCGGCATACAGGTAGGGCATATGCGAGTACCCTTGGGTGTCATTGGTATTATTTATGAGTCCAGACCAAACGTCACAGTTGATGCGGCCAGCTTGTGCCTAAAATCAGGAAATGCTGTTATTCTTAGAGGTGGCTCAGAGTCTGTATGTTCAAATAAGGCAATTACTGAGTGTATTCAGAAGGGCTTACGAATAGCACAGCTGCCTGCAGATTTGGTTCAGTTGGTTCAAATCACTGATAGAGAAGCTGTTGGTCATTTGATCGCAATGCCTGAGTTTATTGATGTAATCATACCAAGAGGTGGAAAAAGTTTACTTCAAAGAATTAGTGATAATGCCAAAGTACCGGTAATCAAACATCTGGATGGCATCTGTCACGTATATCTGGATGATTACGCCGATACCAAGAAGGCCATAAGCATTGCCTTTAATGCCAAGACCCACCGCTACGGTGTTTGTAATGCTATGGAAACCCTCCTCCTTCATGAGAGTATTGCGCCATCGTTATTACCTAAACTTGCGGACCTGTATTTTCGGAAGGGAGTAGAGCTAAGAGGATGTCCCAAAGTTTGTAGTATTTTGCCTAACGCCTTAGCTGCAACGGATGAAGACTGGGTAACAGAATATTTAGGTCCAGTACTGGCTCTCAAATTAGTAAGGGATATGGATGAGGCTATTAGTCATATTAATAAGTTTGGCTCCCATCATACGGATGCCATTGTCACAGAAAACTATTCTCATGGACGACGTTTCCTTAAAGAGGTCGACTCAAGCTCTGTGATGATTAATGCTTCCACTCGTTTTGCGGATGGTTTTGAATATGGACTAGGTGCCGAAATCGGCATTTCTACAGATAAACTACACATCCGAGGGCCGGTGGGCCTTGAAGGGCTAACGTCACAAAAATTTATAGTTCTGGGGGATGGCCATGTCCGTGAGTAATTTATCCCGATGCAATTTGAGCTTTTGCCATTAAAATGCTTTTAGTATTCCATTCCACGTGAAGGAGTGAGATGCTAACTAGTATCACTCCACCCCTGCTATTCGTAGGGTCATGGAGATTTATTCATCAGCTGCCTACTAACCGGTAACGGTATATATCCACCCATAAAGGAGATGGGTTGCTGACTGCTCTCACCGCCAATGACAACTGATATAAGTTGATTTATGGTCTATCATAAAGAGTGCAAAATAATTAGGCAGTTTTAACTATGGCTGAAGGTTATTATTAACTGATTGAAGGAGTTATTTTTAATTGGCAGTCACAAGATAGTCGCGATAAATTGAGTTATACCAGTTACCATTGACGGCGTGAATAGGATACACGCTAGTAAAGCCCCCTGAGTCACCGCATAGTACGTGATTAGGGTGAATGAGAGCAGTTAACGACCTCTCATTGTCAAAGGAAATAGGTATAATCAATTGTATGGTGTTGCGAGTATTATTTTACAATAGATCCTGAGGCACTAAATACGATCTTATGCATTCTGATGAACTAAAGAACTTGATTATAGAAACTCTGAGTGAGTTGAAAGGTAATAATATCATTAGTATGGATGTTACTGAGCTTACTAGCGTTACTGATCATATGATTATTGCTTGTGGCACCTCTGATCGCCATGTAAAGTCACTAGCAGAGAACCTGATTGATAAATGCAAGAAACAGGGTATCCGCCCTCTAGGCACAGAAGGAGTGAAGTCATCCGAATGGGTTCTAGTTGATCTTGGTGATGTAGTTGCTCATATCATGTTACCAGCCACCAGACAGTTTTATAACCTAGAGCGCCTATGGGATATAAAGAACGTTGCTCGCGAATACTCTTGATGCGTATAACACTGATCTCAATAGGGTCAAGAATGCCAGCATGGATAGAAGATGGGTTTCGGGAATACAGCCGCCGACTTGTTCAAGATGTTAGGCTTGAACTTGTTGAAGTGCCTTTAGGTCGCAGACACAAAGATACTGATATCAGTCGCCAGCAGACAAAAGAAGCAACACAGATGCTAGCGGCAATTGGCAAGGGGGATCTCGTGATTGCAATGGATGTTATCGGCAAACTCTGGTCGACAAAGCAGCTGGCAGACAAAATGACAGGGTGGCTGCGCTCAGGGTGCGATATCAGTTTGTTGGTAGGGGGTCCGGAAGGTCTGCCTAGAGGAAGTGATGATAACGTCGATTTCCGCTGGTCTTTATCCCCTCTGACATTGCCCCATACTTTAGTTCGTATTGTTATTGCTGAGCAAATTTACCGCGCTTGGAGCATTTTACATGGCCACCCCTACCACAAATAAACAGCAGCCAACCCAAGATAGTTGACACTGCATACACACATTATAATTGAAGGACTGAATAACCGACAAACAAGCTAAGCCCTGTGAATCTATTATTAGCAAATATTTTTTTGGGGGGGGAGTGCGAAGTAATCAACCATACACATACAATAGTAGATGGTATAGATTAGCAATTTCGTACTAAGTTTATTGAACTTCACCCAGATTTTGATGAAGGTATTGATAGAGCTTTGCTAATATGCCGATAGAGACGTTAAAGGATCATGTAGCCGAAGCAAAAATTGTCACTATCAGGGTCTGGGTTGCCGTGGTTTTTATGCTATGCCTATCTGCAGGACTATTGTCTAGAATTTTGTATCTTCAGGTCATTCTCTACCAAAAGATGTCAACACAATCCTATGAAAATAGAGTTCACCTCCGCGCCTTGCCTCCGCCTAGAGGATTAATATACGATACCAATGGTAAGATTATAGTCGCAAACCGTCCTAGTCTAATCTTGTCCATTGTTCATGAACGATCACAAAACATCCAAGAATTGCTAGCAAGTATTACAGAACTCATTCCTATTTCTGAAAGTGAGACCGATCGTTATAAGCAACGCTCACGTCGAGGGCGACCTTTTGAAGCTATTCCGTTGAAGTTTGACCTAACGGATGAAGAGATAGCTCTTATAACGGTTAATCAATTCAAATTGCCTGGTGTAGAAATTAATGCCGAGTTAGTGCGCCACTATCCTGAAGGATACGTTTATGCCCATAGTGTTGGATACGTAGGTAGAATTAACGAAAGAGAGCTAAAAGAAATTGATGAATCACTCTATAGAGGTACTCACAGTTTCGGCAAAATAGGGCTAGAAAAATATTATGAGTCTGTTTTGCATGGCAAACCCGGTTATCAGGAAGTTGAGAGTAACGCCAGGGGGCGTATTCTTCGGGTTTTGAAACAAGAAAATCCTGTATCAGGACAGGAATTGCACTTGTATCTTGATACTAATTTGCAGAAAACTGCCATCGATGCCATGAAAGGACAACTAGGTGCTATTATAGCTATGGATCCAAGCACCGGTGGAGTACTTGCCATGGTTAGCAGTCCATCATTTGACCCTAATTTATTTGTAACCGGTATAGACCATAAAACCTATAATAGCCTGAATACCAGTATTACCAAACCTCTCTATAACCGTGCGAGCCTAGGCGAATACCCCCCTGCATCAACCATTAAACCCGTAATGGCGCTGGCATTGCTTGCCAATAATATAGTTGATGCTTCGGACCTAATCTATGACAAAGGCTGGTTTCAATTCAAGGGTAGCGAGCACCGTTTTCGAAATTGGAAACGTCAGGGGCACGGATGGGTTGATCTTTATAAAGCTATTTATGTGTCTAATGATACCTATTTTTATACCCACTCCTCCAAGCTAGGAATTAATAATATCTATACTTTTGGAAGTCAATTTGGATTAGGTCGTAAAACCGGAATTGATATTAATGAAGAGCGCCCTGGATTGCTACCTTCAAAAGCATGGAAGCGGCGACTCCACGGACAACCTTGGTATCCTGGGGAAACAGCCATTGCGATTATTGGTCAAGGGTATATGCTAACTACGCCACTACAGTTGGTAGAAATGGTATCTTTGATTGCTAACAGAGGTAAGCATGTGCAGCCTCAATTGGCAAAAAACCCTATCCTCCACCTGAAACCGGCAAGTTGGGGTGGTAATATTAATTTAGCTCCTGAAATTTGGGACTTAATTATTAATGCTATGGGAGAAGTAGTAAGTTCTCCAAAAGGAACTGCATACTGGAGGATTGGGCGCGGTATAAAATACTCAATGGCCGCTAAAACTGGTACTGCTCAGGTTGTGGGAATTGCTCAAGGAAAACAATATCACGCGGATCAGCTTAAAGAGGTTGAACGAGACCATAGTCTTTTCATCGCCTTTGCCCCTATGGATGAGCCCCTGATAGCAATTTCTGTCATTTTAGAAAATAGATCAGGAGCCTCCAACATTGCACGGAAGGTCATAGACGCATACTTGCTGCCAATATTACAAAAGAAGGGAAAGTAGTATGCAAGATCAAGATTTTGTCAGGCAGCTGCAGTTTACTCATGGTTTTGGTAAAGATATTGGATGGTCGCAGCGCTTGCATATAGACCTCCCAATGACATGGTTATTATTGTTGCTATCAGCATCAGGCTTATTTATCATTTATAGTGCGTCAGGAAAGGATATTGATATTGTTATACGGCAATCCGTCTATTTATTGATCGGTTTTATCATAATGCTTTGTGTCGCCCAGATACCGCCAAGATTATTTATGATTTGGTCAAAATACCTTTATATTATAGGCATCATGCTTTTGCTAGTCGTATTAGTATTTGGAACTCAATCTAAAGGAGCTCAGAGATGGATTCAGTTGCTAGGAGTTCGCTTTCAGCCCTCAGAGGCCATTAAACTGGTCATGCCTATTATAGTGGCTACGTACCTAGCTAAACGCCACTTGCCTCCTTCATTTGAAAATATTGTCGTATCTTTGTTTATTATTTCCATTCCGGTTATTTTGATTGCAAAACAACCTGATTTGGGGACATCCATTTTGATCGGAGTGTCTGGCATACTCACATTATTATTAGCTGGGCTTAGAAAAAGACTGATTTTTTCAGCTATATTATTTGCAATGCCTTTAATATATGTGCTTTGGCATTACATTATGCACAATTATCAGAAACAACGTGTATTAACATTTTTATATCCTGAAAGCGATCCTTTGGGCGCAGGCTGGAATATTATTCAATCACGCATTGCGATAGGTTCTGGTGGATTATATGGCAAAGGCTGGTTAATGGGCACGCAATCTCATCTACAATTTTTACCAGAAAGTCACACTGACTTTATTATTGCTGTACTAGCAGAAGAGTTTGGTTTTTTCGGTTGCTTAGCGCTTATGACCATATATGCACTCATCATTGGCCGGGGGGTATTTATCACACTCAACACCCAGACTCTTTTCAATCGTTTACTTGCCGGCAGCATCATCATAACTTTTTTCGTTTATATCTTTGTCAACATAGGCATGGTCAGCGGCATATTGCCTGTCGTCGGTGTCCCGTTGCCGTTAATCAGTCGAGGAGGCACGTCTCTTGTAACAATTATGATTGGTTTTGGAATATTAATGTCGGTACATACTAACAGGAGCTTTTCTAGGCAACCTTAGGCAAAATATCAGTAAATAATCGCAATTATAAACATGCTACATTCCTGTATTTTTGTAACACTCAATTATCGTAGTGATAAATTAGGTGAGCGATTTATCTTATTCTATGGATTGAACTGCCCCCCGTTAATCAAGCAACCTTAGTGGATAATTTAGCTCTGATCTAAAGTTAGCTTCCTATTTAAAGTACACTTAGCCAAGTATGTTACGGCCAATATTATGAATAAATATAGACATCTGCGGCCTTAAAGTACACACTATATCGTTTGCATTTTTTGCTTATATCCGCGCAGTAAATTGTCTTATAAAAAACAGCTTGCTTTCCTGTTAAAATTGCTGGATCAGTTAAGAAAATTCTGCCCACAGGTTACGATATAATTCTACTTTTCAAATACTCTAAATACTTACGAGGCTCTGAGCATAAACGGAGAGTAATAATTCGGATAAAGGCTGTCATTATATCAGTTTGGCTATAATAATTTATTTGGAAATACCAAATAAAGCAAAATATGTGAGCAAAGGACATTGCCGAGATAATGCGCCATTGAAAAGTTTTTTAAAAAGCCTGAAGACCAAAATATACCTAAACAAAGTATGGAACTAAAGAGGTGACAACTGATGCTACTAGGAATTACATTTACAAACATTACACTTCGGAGCGACCGAGCAGTCATAACCCAGCGTCGTATAAGTGACTGGAAATAAGAATATTTCTAGATAGCTTCTAATCGCCAAAAAAAAGCTTGACCAACAACATAACATTCGTTACCATCTCATCCTCATAAAGAAATGATTCTAGTACATATTAGAAGTTACTAGTAGGTAGACAATACCATGCACTATGTTCCGAGTATTTCAAGTAGTGACGATGTTTTCAAATAGTTTGCGGGCATAATATACCCGATTTTATCTGGTTTAAGGCTCATTACTATAAACTTGCAACAAACCTTCAAAACTGCCATTCAAAGTAAAATCAGGTGCATAATTATGAATACCTACTACCTACTACCTACTACCTACTACCTACTACCTACTAATTGTGGCCGATTCGGCAAGCCAATCAATGAAGCAATTTATATTGTACTATAGCGCACACTCAATTATTAGTGTTCGCTTTCACAATATAATATTATGAGGTAATTATGAGCAATAAAACAAAGACTTCTATTTTCTTTATTCTAGTGTGCATTAGTAATCAAACTTATGCTATAAACCTACTAGATATGGTTTTAAAAGCTTTCTTGCTTTCTACCAATTTTGTTACCACAAGCGAAACTCAAATAGCATACCACAAATGGCATCTTAATATAACACTACCTTTTAATGCTGCTCAAGCAGGGATACCAGGCTACCGAACTACACGCTGCCCAGGAGAAATGGAACAGAGCTATGTGGCACGACTCACTTGTAAGGACCATTTGTATTATAATTGCCTACAAGATGCGCAAGGCAGACGCAATAAACAAGATGGCACAATATATATTGAAACATGCAAAAAAACTTTTTGGATTACTCAGGGTCACCGCGGGGTTTTTAGTTCGCTACAACTTAATTTTGATTATGCTAAGTGCCCGGACCCATTTATATCACCAGAACTCACATTCTCTACTGATCCTGTTAACTGCCGTATTCGAGAAGATACGTGTGATTCTGAGGGACAAGTAGACAGAAATGATTCACTTCCGCATGACGGTATTACATATCGTCAGTTATGTGCATGTAGTGATGGATATTCACCAGTTAATCCAACTTATATGAAGGTTAAAAACATAACACTTCACGGGCAGATAGACGATGCGTCCTGCTATTGGAGCTCAGAAAAGCATAAGCCACCATTTATTATTAGCACAACACCTTCAGATGTTACGCTAACTGCAGATGAAATTATGAGGTACATTCATACAGAGTCTACTATGTATTATAACCTGCACACTTTATTTACAGAATCAAGACTTCCTCCTATCATTCTTATCGCAGGAGGTATTCCTTTTCTTATAGTTATTCCTTTGTGTCTTTTACGTTATGCTGTTAATCCTGATGATGATGACCCTGATTCTATGGCTACTGATGAAAACCAGACAACAATAGTAGCAATATATACCGATAATCTTTATAAAACAACATCATTTACTTGTACGGTAAGGGAATCAAACACCCCAGGACGTCTTGAGCTCCAAGGCACCATTACCGCAGATAATAATACAAACCCAAAAACATTAGTCCAAAATATATTTTCTAATTTGGGAGTAGGCAGAGGGGTAAGAAGAGGCAATAATAGAGAAAATATTTCTGTAGTAAGTGAAAGATTATTAGCCATACAGCCTGCAGAAGGAGCAGAAGGAGCAGAGGGACAATACTCGTGCGATTATACACCTGATGATCCCAAGAAAACCCGCATAAGAAAACCCGTAGATGAAAATGCAGCTAAGAAAAAACATAGGACAAAAAGCAAGACATCAATACGGTGCTGTAATAGAAGAAATTCAGAGCATGATCCTACAGAATGCCAACCTGAAACAGAAAAAACAATATGTGACATTGAAGAAACAATTCCGACAAAACCATTTACAACACAAAATACTGCTAACTTAATAAAAAAGTATGAGCAGATGCACAAATTTAGTCTAGTAGATGGTAATAGAAACACAGAAAAACCACAAGCATGTGGTGGTACAACTCCTAAGATAGCTAGTAGCAAAACAAAGAAAAAACAAAGAACAGATAAGATGCAAAAAACAGACGAGGTGCAAAAAGTAAAAAATGTTTCTGATTTAGTACAAATGCATAAACAGATGAAAGAACTGAGTGTAGTAGACGGTAATGTAAATACAGAAAAACCACAAGAATGTGGTGGTGCAATTCCTAAGATAGATAATGGAAAAACAAAGAAAAAACAAAAAATAGACAAGGCGGAGAAAACAGACGAGGTGCAAAAAGTAAAAAATGCTTCTGATTTAGTGAAAATATATGAACAGATACAAGAACTGAGTTTGGTAGATGGCGATAGAAATAAAGAAAACCCACAAGCATGTGGTGGTGCAAAGCCTAAGATAGATAGTGGCAAAACAAAGAAAAAACAAAAAATAGACAAGGTGGGGAAAACAGACGATATGCAAAAAGTAAAAAATGTTTCTAATTTAGTACAAATGCATGAACAGATGAAATAACTAAGTGTAGTAGACGGTAATATAAATACAGAAAAACCACAAGAATTTGGTGGTGCAGAGCCTACAGATAGTGGCAAACCAAAGAAATCACAAAGCAGACAAGGTGAGAAAAGAACCCAGATAAAAAAGTACCGAAGAGTCAGAACCAAAATTAATAGAGATGATACTGTAAGCAAGGTATATACAATGGCTTGGAAAATATACGCATCACAGCTTAGTAAATGGAATTCTGATCACTCACGATATTATCTAAGAGTTAGATGGCGCGCATGAGCCAATTGATTGGTCATGTTTAGAGCTCCGCCTGTCAGTTATCCATGGCAAAGCCAAGAGGGATAAGGCTTTGCCTACGCTGATGATGTTTAAAGCCATACTACGACAAAGTTGGTAGCCCTATATTTCTCACAACAACCAACACCCTAGTAATTGATTTGAGAATCAGCTGCTAATAGGCTGTAGCTCTCACACAACGAACCACGTAATCACATGGGAAACTCTTGCAATCCGCCGACTCTGGATTCATCCCTCTGTAAACTCGTATTTTTAGCACATAGGACTGATGATGACCTGCACCGCTCCAATAAAATAATATCCCTTGGCTAAATCGCTGGCACCTGGGGTTTATGCATAGCAACAGCCTACAGCAGCGTAAAACGGCAACCAAACTTCACATCAGGCAAGATCGTAGATGAGCTTAGGCTTTACTCCTGAGCAAACTGCAGAGCTTATAGGCCTAGAGTCTTTTAATGAGAGTAATTGATTACCAGACAACTATCGTCTACTAAAAAACCAATGACCATGCATTTCCCTTCGCAAAGAAAAATGCTGCCAGCAGCCACTGCTGTTGATAATGAATCCTGTTTAATTCATAATAATGTGGATATGAATGAGACCATAAGTGTATGGATCTGAAGAAAGGTGTCGGCCACTGGCAAGGAGATACCTCTCACAACCTCAATGGGTCAATCGTCAATTATTCAATAATATGGAGAAATTTGAAAAATCATGAATAGATTTAAAAGAGGGGTTGTAACTTTGGCGTGCTTTATTTTAGCCATAGCGTGTTACGTCTTTGTCGCTCCTGCTGGAGGAGTATTTTTTATTGTTCTAGGCTTTCTGTTTGAAGGGCTATTCTGGTTTAGTCTATTTCGCAGAAAATGAAAAAAACAATACAGTCCGTATAACCTATTCCCCCCTTGATTAAGTCTAGATGCTGACTGCTATTACTCACCATAATCACCCACTAATAATAGTAGGATCATATGGTTTAACTCGTTTGCTGCTACTCACTCCATGTATAACTGGTATTCTGGGAGAGGTGACTCACCAAGTAACTGAATCACATAATTATACACCGCAAATTGTGGTCACGATCGGGATAAGAATCTGGAACGGAATAGCCTAGTTCTTCCAGCTCCGGCATACTGTCATTTTCCTCTAGCTCCGGCATACTGTCATTTTCCCATAGCTCCGGAACACTGTCATTTCCCTCTATATTATGCACAGGAAATACCAAATCTTTATTAAGCTTCTTAATCTCAGCACCTTTACCTGGATAGATATACTCAAAAGGATTTTCAAAACATTTCCTACAGAGCGGACAACGTGAACTACAGAATTGCACACAATTAATCCAGCATACCTTATCAAAAAAATGACTACAACTTTCAAATCCTATCATCTTCGTTTTACCGACCTCAAGTAGCTCTGTACAAACGTGGCAGCAAACGTCTTCAACCAATTTTTCCCCACTTTGAACACACAACGATCTGAACTTTCCACTAGGAAATAACCTATGGAAACAATCTTTATCAGTTAACTCAAACAGGTCATAGTTTAAAAAACCGTTATTAAAATGTGCAAAGCACTCTTCTAATTTTTCATCTGTGATTATTATACTATTCCCTTTCCCTCTCATGCCAGCAACATGATTAATCCTTAACTTTAATTTTTCTCTGTCTCCGAATACAGATATTGCAGATTCCAATATAATACTTGACATGTTTTCTACTGCTGAATATTGTTCTATATCGTTAGCGTCTATAAACTCTGGAACAGAATCTTTATGCTTTATCCTTGTCAACAAAGACCATAAAGAAATGGTACTGATATGCTGACTCATTAAAAATGCCATTTCTTTATCTGTCGGCATTAGTGACACACCAGCCAACTTCAAAGAGAATCCCGATTCATGCCCATTGTATCTCAAGCAATCATAAATTTTAGTAACAAGAGCTTTTTCGTAAAACATTTTGCTTAAGTTATATACTAAACCAGACAATTCAGCAAGAGAGGTTTCGTTATTTAATAATAAGAACCTAGGAGCCACTAATAATAAAGCACCAATGTCAGTATCAACCACATCCACCCCCTCAAATAACACCCCTGTATTACTAATAACTTCCTGGATTGCTTTGTCACACCCGCGTACGGTATTACTAATTGATTTGTCACACCCTCGTACGATTGTCTTAGATACCGGATACAATAGTCGCATTTCTTTAAAACTACCTAGTAGTGCAGTGCGACTAGAAGAATCCATTCTCTCTACTTCCCACGCAAGTTTACGGTCCATTTCCAACATTAATGATAAAATAAGAAAACTATCAGAACTAAAAAAAACATTCTTTAATTGATGCGCATCAAAAAAATCGCAACAATAATCTGACTCTCTTCTAATAACTGGGAATGATGGGCCAGCATCTTGCATATCAAAAGATAAACCTAATCTATAAACGCCATGTTTTTTGAGTATACCATGAATATCTTCCCAAATATGTTGTTGTTCCACCTTGATAGCATTCGTGGTCATATATAATCTCTGTAATGCATTGGGATAGACAACACCAACTTTATCACTACATGGTTCTGGATCTTCACGTCTAACCGATTTTTCTTCTAATACAGGAACAAACATGTTCGACGCTGAGGATTGAATTTCAAAGTTTGGTGTAATATCATGTTGGTTATTTGATATACCAGTAGCTTCACTCAACTGCTGCCCAATTAGAGCATGTGTGATTTGATCTGCCACGTTCATAGGAGAGATTATCATTTCTAGCTCACGTAGATCATCATGCGTGATATTTTTAATATAATAACAGTTAGTATCATGACATTCTTCTTTCAAGTCACCAAGTGGCATATCCATACCAGGTTTAATTTTTTTATCACAACAAAAGCATTGAATCATGTCATACCCCAAACAGAAAAATCCTGCTTTAGCTAACTGTTGATAGTTTATATTAGTTAATACAGGAAAGGTATACATATCCGTCTTATAAGAAGATTGTCTAAGACTCAATCTTTCATATGCAGAACCAACTCCAGCAAAACTTACATCACTAAATAATATACCTATAACTATACAGATCCTATATACTAGAAACAGAGATCGCTCTTGTTTTTTAAAAAAAGGGTGCTTTTTATCACTAAATGTGCTTTTCATTACCATATTTACCTATGAGTGGGACACAAAATATGAAACTATCGCTTTTCAAAAAATAGCTAGCATGAACTAAATACCAGTAAGGTAACCTACATGATTTTTCATATCAGAATAAATTACTGTTATTGCGCATGAAAGAACTCAGCTAACTCACTGAGCAGCTTAATGCTCATTGACTCATAGATCAAGCTTTGATTACCATCATTGCACATTTTATACGGATGGTCCTACTGCACTTAGTAGTCAACACAGCCTGAATTATGAGAAACTCTAATCTAAAGCTATTCAGACTTCATACTGCTTATTTAAAGCACACTTGGTCAGGCGCTGTTCAACCCCTAATGGCGCCTATATTTATATAATTGCAAATGGAATCTTGTGTTCCTTGGCAAGACTTTGAAACAATCATTAAACCATATTACCAGAAAAGATATTGTTTGCAGTGTCAATATATTTTGACTCAACGTATACCCGTGATAATTGAAGATACTTTATTTTAAGGCTGCTTTTCTGCAATCTACCCTCATACAAAAAAACAACCTAACCTTACAGCAAGAAACAGATTTGGGGTCACTCAATAAGAAAGAGCATGATACCCAAAAGTCTGACATCATTAAGGCGGAATTATGGATATTGATTATAAGAAGTTACATGGTTTTATTTACTGTTGTTTGCCTATACCATGTTTTAATAAAACTTCAACAAAGCATGGATATGGATAGACTAACGGCTCTGGTAATGTTTTATGTTGATACATCAGAAGCATAAGGTATAATGCAGCTTGGGGCGTAGTTATACAGATAAATATTAGCGCCTTGATTCCATGCTCCAGGCTCTTATCCAACTGACTCATCACCTCTTGCCTCATGCCGTTGAATGCATCAGGAACTCCTGACACACCTCCAGCGCTAGACAAGAATATTTTGAGATAATTATTTACTGTATATAAATCAAGACATTTATTTATATGTTCTAAGTTTCTCCTTATGAATATTACTGCTTCATCATTGTAAAATACAAAATTAGATTGATTAAGTAGATCTGTATCAGGACCCCAAAATAGCACATGAGGACTTTGAGCGTCAACCGCTCCATCGCCCATAGGAGAGATTATTTCTACTTTTCCACATAGGTCAGCATAGAAAATATTTTTAATATAATCACAGCTGTCATTATGACATTTTGTTTTCAGATCAGCAATCGTCATATCTTTATCAGCTTCAACTACCTGCTCACAAAAGAAACACTGAAGAAACATACCCCCCAAGTAGAAAAAGCCTGCTTTAACGAACTGTTGATGGCTTATATTAGTAAATATAGGGCAGGTATGCGTATCCGACTTATAAGAAGATTGTCGAAGACCAGCATCTGCATATACAGAACCAATTCCAGCAAAACTTACATCACTAAACAATATGCCTATAAAGATACAAATTCTATATACGAAAAATAGAGATTCCTCTTGCCCCTTTAAAAAAGTGTAGCTTTTACCACTAGATGTGTTTTTCATTACCATCTTTCCCCATGTATTAACCAAAAAATCTGAAACCATTATTTTCAAGTGATCTTTAGTATGAGCTAGACCAGCTGCACGGTCTTTTATTAGGTGCCGGTGTTAAAAATGTAAATAACACCACTACATACCACACCAAACTACCATAATCCGATTGAGTTTTCATCAAGTAAGTATAATAATTATTGTGTAAATCTAGGAGATTGCTGACCTATCTTTTCCCCAATCACCCACTAAACGCATTATTCGAGGGTTTCACTAGTTTATCTCCTACTCACACAATGTGTAACTGGTATACTGGAAAAGATGACTCACCAATTCACAAGATCGAACAACAAGAAGTACTGCAGGTAGAATCGTCATCTCTGTTAGAATTTTCAGCCTCTTTATCAACAGGCAATTCAACTATTTCATTAAGGCGCTGAATCTCAGCACCTTCACCGGAATAGATATACGCAAAAGGATCTTTAAAATCTTTCCTGCAGAGAGGACAACGTGCACCACATAATTCCAAACAATTCCCACCGAATCTCGCATCAATAAAATGATTACAACTTGTAAGCCCAATCATTTTCGTTTTATCGACCTCAAGCCTCTTTGTGCAAATGTTGCAGTAATCGTATTCAACCAGTTCTTTTTTAGTTTGAACACATACCGATCTGAACTCTCCTCCAGGAAATAACATCTTAAAAGAATCTTTATCAGTTAACTCCAACAAATAATAGGCTGCAAAGTTCTCCTTGAAACATTTAAAGCATTCTTCTAATTTGCTATCTATGCCGACAATACGACACTCCTCACCTACCACTCTAGCAAGATTCTTAATTTTCATCTTTAATTTTTTTTTGCCGCTAAATACAGACATTGCAGATTCCCATATTATCCTTTTCATGTTTTCTACAGAATAATATTGTTCTACACTATTAGGGCATACAAACTCTGGCACAGAATTATTATTTTTTATCCGTTCCAACAAAGACCATAAATAAATGGAGCTGACATGCTGACTTATTAAAAATGCAATTTCTTTATCTGACGGCATTAGTGTCATCTTCGCCAAAATTACAGAAAATAGCGTCCTATGCCCCTGGATTTTCAAACAAGAATAAATTTTATAAAGAAGAGTTTGTTCGCAAAACATCTTGCTTAAGTTATATACTAAATTAGATAATTCAGCAATAGTGGCTTTGCTCTCTAATAATAAAAACCTAGGAGCTACTAATAATAGAGCACCAATATCATTATCAACCACATCCACTCCACTAATGATCTTCCCTGTATTGCTAATCACATCCTGTATTTCTTTGTCACACCCACCTAAGACCATCTTTCCTGACTTAGATACTAGATAAGATAGGTGCGTTTTTTTAAAACTATGCAGTAGCTCAGCATAACTAGAAGAATCAGATACCTTTACTTCCAACGCAAGTTTACGGTCCATTTCTAACATTAGAGATAGAGCAAGAAATCTATCACAATTTAAAAAACATTCCTTTAATTCCTGTGCATCACAAAATCGGTAACAATACCTTACATCTCTTCTAATAACGGGGAATAATGAACCAGCATCTTTCATATCAAATGACAAACCTAATTGATAAACATCATGCTTTGTGAGCCTAGAATGAAACCCCTCCCAAATCTGTTGTTGTTCCGTATCAAGTGTACTCGTGGTCATATACAATCTATGCAATGCATCTAAATAGACAGCATCTTCGTTGGCAACAACCGTTGCATTTATGACATTAACCTGAACATTTGAGGCGATCAATGTGTCACCATCAATATCACACTCATTTGCCACCAAGCCCTCTTGCTCGATGATAAGCTTGTTGTCTTCATCAACTGTTGCAGATAGTGGCCCTGAAATAATTAGTGCGTCATTAACAGCTGAAACACTTAACTCAATACTGCTTGACGCTGCAACCGCTCCATAACTTACACCAAAATTCAGGTTTAAATCTCCATTGGAATTTTGAACTGACGTGACAGAGGAAGTACCATCTTCAACATCATCTTCAGCACCACATAATTCGTAAGTATCACGTCTAGCCATGCTATTTTCTAATACAGGAGTAAATATGCTCGGCGCTGAGGGCTGACCTTCAAAGCTTGGCAGTATATCATTTAGGTAATTTGATCTTTCAATAGCTCCACTACATTGCTTCCCAATTTGCATATTTGATATTTTAGTATTAACCTCTTCCACGTCCATAGAAGAGATCGCTATTTCTTGGCTACATAGATCCTCATGCGTAATACTGTCAATATAATCACAGCCATCATTATGGCATTTTGTTTTCAAATCACCAAGCGCCATATCCATATGAGGTTCAATTTTTTTATCGCAACAAAAGCATTGAACAACGATACACCCCAGGCATAAAAATCCTGCCTTAGCTAACTGATAATGATTTATATTAGTTAATATAGGAAAGGTATACGCATCAGACTTATAAGAAAATTGTCTAAGACTCAAACTTTCATATACCGTACTAACTCCAGCAAAACTTGCACTACTAAACAATATGCTTATAAAGATGCAGGTCCTATATACAAGAAACAGAGATATCTCTTGCTCCTTTAAAAAAGTGTAGCATTTACCACTAAATGTGTTTTTCACTACCATCTTTACCCATGTATTAACCAAAAAACCTGAAACCATTATTTTCAAGTTATCTTTAGTATGAGCTAACCCCCATAAGACCAACTGCACGGTCTTTTATTAGGTCCCAGTGTTAAAAACAGCAGAAATCAGCAGAAATCAGCAGAAATCAGCAGAAATCAGCAGAAATCAGCAGAAATCAGCAGAAATCAGCAGAAATCAGCAAACTACAAACTACAAACTACAAACTAAACTAAACTAAACTAAACTAAACTAAACTAAACTAAACTAACCAAGGAGTTTAATAACTATCTGCCACTAAATCAAGCTCGAATCTTAGTTGCCCACAATAACTCACACACTTATCCGATAAAATCTCAATCTGACTAAAGTAGCTAAAGTAGCTAAAGTAGCTAAAGTAGCTAAAGTAGCTAAAGTAGCTAAAGTAGCTAAAGTAGCTAAAGTATTTTAGTAGCCGTATGTTAATTAAAAATGGAGTTCCCTAAAATTTATTTTCCGAATTAGTTCTTTTATAAAACTTGGTCGCCGCCTACCCCTCTCCAGACTGCGGCGATGAGCTTGCGTAATAAGCCACAAGTGACAGTGCTTCAGTTTCATGGCACCCACGTTATTGGAGGTATGTATAATAACCTATTCCCCTTGAAGGAGTCAAGTTGCTGACTACTCTTACTCACCATAATCACCCACTAAAAATAGTAGGGTCATAGGATTGCATTCGTTTGTCGCCGATTCACACAATGTGTAACTGGCATTCTGGGAGAGGTGACTCACCGACACCGCCCCCCTGAATCACTGATTCATACACCGATGAGTACAGTCATAATCGAAATCGAAATCGGAATTCCCTAAGTCTTCCAACATGCTGGCATTCTCCTTTCCATCACACACAGGCCATTTCACAGTTTCATTAAGGTGCTGAATCTCAGCACCTTTACCTGAGTGCAAATACGCAAAAGGATCTTTAAACTTTTTCCTACAGAGAGGACAACGTGCACCACCGAATTGAAAACAATTTCCCCAGCAGGTTTCATCAAAAAAATGATTACAACTTGTAAACCCTATTATCTTAGTTTTACCCTCCTCAAGCGTCTCTGTGCAAATGTGGCAGCGAACGTCTTCAACCAATTCTTTCCCAGCTTGCACACACAACGACCTGAACTTACCTCCAGAAAATAACTTCTGGAAAAAATCTTTATCAGTTAACCTAGACAACTCATAGTTTGACAAATTCTCTTTGAACCGTTCAAAGCATTCTTCTATTTTTTCCTTTGTGATCATTTTTTTATAATCTACCTCTTTATTTATAGCAGTACTCTGAAGCCTTAGCTTTAATTTTTTTCTGTCCTTGAATACAGACATCCCAGCTTCCAATATTATACTTTTCATGTTTTCTACTGAGGAATATTGTTCTATATTATTAGGATCTACAAACTCTGGAATAGAAACGTTATGTTTTATCTTTGCTAATAAGGACCATAAAGACATGGTACTGATATGCTGGCTCATTAAAAATGCCATTTCTTTATATGTCGGCATTAGTGATATATAATCCCACTTTGCATAGCGCCACCCCTCATCACTCTTGACTTTTAAACGATGATAAATCTTATTAACAAGAGAATTATCGTAAAACATTTTACTAAGGTTATATACTAAATTAGACAATTCAGCAAGAGAGGTTTCGTTATTTAATAATACGAACCTAGGAGCTACTACTAATAAAGCACCAATATCAGTACCAGCCACATCCACCCCATCAAATAACTCCCCAGTCTTGCTAATCACATCCTTGAGTTTTTTGCTAAACCCTCTTTGTGCTCCTGACTTAAATCTAGAATGCAGCAGGAGCATGTCTTCAAAACCACATAGTAATTCAGCACGACTAGCATAATCCATTCCCTCTACTTCTAACGCAAGCTTACGGTCCATTTCCAACATTAACGATAGAGCAAGAAAACTATCACACTGAAAGAAAACTGCCTTTAAACTCTGAGCATCACATAAATTATAACCATACCCTAGATCTCTTCTAATAATGGGGAATGACGGACCATCGTCTTGCATATCAAAAAACAAACCTAACCCATAACAGTCATTTATTTTGAGCCGATTGTGAACAGTTCTCCACATATGTTTTTGTTTTGGATCGATTGCATTCGAGGTCATATATAATCTTTGTAATGCATTGGGGTATACAGCACCCTCCTTATCACCACATAATTCTGAGTCATCACGTCTAACCGATATTTCTTCTATTTCACATAGATCATCATGTGTAATATTTGCAATATAATCACAGTTTTCCTTATGACACTTGTCTTTCAAGTCACCAAGCGACATATCATTATCAGGTTTAATTTTCTTCTCGCAACAAAAGCATTGAACAAATATACACCCCAGGCAGAAAAAGCCTGCTTTAGCTAACTGATAATGGTTTATATTAGCCAATATCGGAAAGGTATACGTATCCGACTTATAAGAAGATTGTCTAAGATCAAAATCTACATATACAGAAACAATTCCAGCAAAACTTATCTTGCTAAACAATATGCATGTAAAGACACAGATCCTATATACGAGAAACAGAGGCATCTCTTGCTTTTTCAAAAAAGTGTGCTTTTTACCATTCGCGGATTTCAGTCATAAGTGCGCCATATTGAAAAAGTTGAGCCAGAGGGTACACTCACGGTTCGACCAAAAACCAATGTGAGACCACTTATGAATAAGCGTTATACCCACCTGACTCAAGAAGAAAAATACAGATTTGGTCAGAGAAAAAAGCAGGAGTTTCAAATGAAATTATCGCCCAAGACTTAGGGCGTGATTTGAGTACCGTCAAAAGAGAGTTGGCTAGAAATACAGGGGCTAGAGGTTATCGCCCGAAGCAAGCACATAATTTTGCGCAGGAACGTCATCAACAGAAACCCAAAGCGACCAAGATGGTAGCTGAACTGAAAGATAAAATTACTGACAGACTAAGTAAGCAGTGGAGCCCTGAGCAAATACAAGGACGCCTTAAACGAGATAATCAACCTTCTGTATGTCCCGCTACGATTTACCAGTTTATTCGAGAGGACAAAGCTGAGGGTGGTTGCTTGTATCAACATCTTCGGCACAAGAAGTATAAGCAAAGAACAGGAAAGCCCGATGCACGAGGCCAGATCCGAAACCGTGTTAGCATTGATGATCGACCTGGAATTGTGGATCAAAAAATACGTTTAGGCGATTGGGAAGCAGACACTGTATTTGGCAAAAGACACAAGGGTGTACTGGTTACATTAACGGAAAGAGTGAGTAAATTAAATTTGGTAAAACGTGTTCCTTCAAAGCACGCTGACGTGGTGACGAAAGCAATTATAACGATGCTCAAGCCTTACCAAACAGACTTACTCACGATCACATTTGATAACGGAAAGGAGTTTTCCTTTCATGAAAAAATCAAGAAAAAGCTTAACGTAGATACCTATTTTGCTCACCCTTACTCCTCGTGGGAACGAGGTTTGAATGAAAATCATAATGGCTTGATAAGACAATATTTGCCCAAAAGCCAATCTTTGGATAATGTCACTGACAAAGAAATTTTAGATATACAAAACCGACTAAACCAAAGACCAAGAAAACTGTTAGACTTTAAAACACCTGATGAGATTTATAGTGAAATGGCGTTAGCTGCATAAATTTTAAGGGCGCACTTATGACTAAAATACGCGTGTTGTTTTCAGAGCTAATATATTTTATAATATATAATGAGACCTTTGCACGACAACGCTGCATAAGCCCCACTATTAATTGGAGACCTTTGCACGATAACGCTGCATAAGCCCCACTATTAATTAAATTGTATTTTTTTGAGGATAAAGCCTTAAAAAACACAATTACAGTTCGAATATGCGCCATTCGAGCCATTTCACCCTTCATTTTCGATTTTCAGACGCAACTTGCCTGCTGAATCGATAAACCTCGTTTAATATTGTGCGCCACACACATTATTTCAAAACGTGTGCGATTTCGGCTTAAGCCAAGATAACGAGCTTTCGCCATGCCGTAGTGTAATTTCAAAACGCCAAATACTCGCTCCACAGTGCAGCGCACGCCAGAATGTAAACGGTTAAAGCACTTATCATGTTCTGTTAATGGTTTATTTCGATAAGCACGTCTTATTATTCTGTTATCAATATTTCTATCATCCAGCCATTCACTGTGCTTCTTGCTGGAATAAGCACTATCCGCATAAACAGACGACTCTTCACCATCTAATAGCTCAGTGAAACAATTTGAATCGTGAATATTTCCTGCTGTGTAACCGATCGATTTTATCAACCCATCCTCATCGACATTTATGTGCGCTTTATAGCCGTAGGTACTTTTACTCTTCCCGTCAGAACCTGCTTTCACGTTCCACTTCGCGTCAGGATCCTGTGTTGAGTGCTTGTCTTTATCCTTATTTGGGCGACACTGTTTAGCCTCAATTACGCTAGCATCAACAATACTGATACCTCCAGATTTAATATAAAGACCTTTATCTATAAGCTGGGAATTGATTTCTTGAAGCAACTTATCCATAAGCAACAACTTATCGAGCTTCTGTCTAAATCGCCAAAAAGTACTGTGGTCCGGCACTGACTCTGAAATGTCGAGCGCAATAAATCGACGAAATAAAAGATCGCGAGCAAGTTGTTTCTCTAGGGCCGAATCGCTTAATTTATACCAACTTTGCAGCAGCAGTGCCTTAAACATCATCAGTGGAGGCCATGCCTTTTCGCCTCGAGAACTTGAATGTATATCTTTCAGATGATGCTCTAAGCGATCCCAATCAATGAGTTCATGGACAGAGTCGAGTTCTTTCACTGCATCGTGATCAATCAGCATTGAATCTGCTAGACTGCGTTGTTTCAGATTTTTCCAAGCCATAATTTCACCGAAAGGCATTGATTGTGCAAGGCTTATTATACCTGATTTTCAGTTATTTAGCGAGATTCGTGCAAAGGTCTCATAATATATAATATAAATACATGGTGCTCTATATTTTAACTAACCGTATTTTGGTGATAATTGAAGATACTTTATTTCAAGGCTGTTTTTATGCACTCTCCACTCATGAAAAAAAACAACATAACCTAACAGCAAGAAATATACTTTGGGTGATACAACAATAAAGAGTGTAACACCCAAAAGTCTGACAACATTAAAGTGGCATTTCATCTTCTACCTGTTCAAAACTTTATCCTAACAATAATTTAACAAAATGTGGATAGCGTATAGTATCGGGTAATGCCTTATCCTTACACATTAGAAGCATAAGGTGCATACCAACCACTTTTTTTATCCCACAGTGCGTGACTAGCGCGCGAACTCCAGCAGCTCTTCCTTTCTTATTAAGAGCGCTCTCTATTTCTGCCAGCGTTCCTTGGCTGATTTGCGCCTCTTTTGTTAGATCTCCTGTGGTACTGAGAAGTACGTCCAGATAATGATTTAATCTCTCTTCACTAAGACTTCCAATAATACTTACCCTATTTTCGAGGATGAATTCTCTTGCCTCCTCCCTGTACTGTGAACAATGCGCTATATTAAATGCTGAAGGTGCCTGTGAAGGTGCCTGTGAAGGTGCCTGTAAAGGTGCCGCTGATGATGCCGTTGGACGTGCCCATAGCCGCGCCAATATAAATGATTTCATAGCTTTGTAGCTCACGTTATCACCACACTGCGAATGGTCCGAAACCTTTTGCTGTTCATTTACCACCCTAGTAGATATACCACTACAACAGGGGCCATTTAAATCCTCAGTTACCCCCCGAACACCAAATGAGCCTTCCTTTGGTTTTACAGATACCTCTGAAGATGTCTCCATGCCAAGCTTTGCTCTTTTTATCTCTCTCGTGCGCTCGCCTTCACGCAACTCTGCCTCCGAACGCTTACGCGTCAAAACATTTATATTTTGATCTTGTTCATTTACCTTTCCAGTAAATTCATTAACTATACCCCTGCATTGGCCTTTCTCAGCTGCTACAGATAAAGGCTGACTCTTAGGTATGCTTAATTCAATGGGCACATGCCCCTTATTTTCCGTACATTTCCGGAAATGTATTTGGTGATCGGCAACAGGATCATCATTTTCAACGAACTCTTTTAACATTCCGCTGCACTTAACGCACCGCACTCTATCTGGATATTCCCACGACCCAGCATATATAAAACCTGCATTGGCAAACTTTTTAATAGGTATCTTCTTATTTTCAAAAATATCAGCTTCGTCTTTAAAAGACGCTTCTCTCATATTAGAGTTGTATCCCCTCAGAAATATGGCAGGTACTTTAATAGTAACTAATCGCCCATCGAGGTAACTGTATGTTATATTCACATCTTTTTTATCGGATGCCAATGGATATGCTAGCTTTGCTGCTAATTCAACAGTAGCAGGCATATTATTAATTTTGGTGATATTCATTATTACTTACCCTATTTTATTTAACATTAGATACATCACGATATATTTTATATGACAGATGTTTAGTGACTTCTATAAAAACTATAATAATCATAACAATTAGATTCACTAATAAGGAATAAGTTCCATCATAATACAAATATATTTAGGATAGATTGAATCTGGTATCGTTCAGACAGAGCTAGATACTTGCAAGAGATTTCCATGTACTCACCAAACTAGATGCATGAGTAAAGCCTACGAGCATATGGCTCTCAAATTTATTCCTAGTGCGCCGATTATTGTTGAAATTCAGAAAGGATATTTATATAGCAAGCATCTAGTATGGTTAATACAACTGTCAAGATAGTGAAAAAGAAACGATATGATATCCATAAAAACAATACCAACTGTATTTTTATATCCACCAATATGTAGCTTCAATCTAAAAACAATTATCGAGGAAACTCCCCACCCACATCTTTGGGAAGAATATACATAAGATTCATTTCTTATATAAAATAATCTTATATGTGATGAAGATACCTATTACAACCAAACGATCTATCTTTTGGAAATTTATTTTTTTATATTGTTCCCAGCGCCGATATATTTCATAACATTTAATATGTTAGTATCGATACATGATATTCTACATTTAAACTCAACGCATACCAGTCATAATTAAAGATACTTTATTTTAAGGTTGTTTTTATGCACTCTCCGCTCATGCAAAAAAACAACCTAACCTCACAGCAAAAAACATACTTGGGGTCACGCTATAAGAAAGAGCGTGAAGCCCAAAAGTATGACCGCATTAAGTCGATATTGTTAATATTGATATAAACAGTTACATAGCTTCTGCTTCGGTTACTTTGCCTATACCGAGCTTTAACAAACCTTCAACAAAATCTGGATATGGATAGTTTGGATTTTCCGATAATACTTTACCTTGATACATTATAAGCATCAGGTATAAGCCAGCTTGACTTCTAGTCCCACAGGTATTGAGTAACGCGCGGATTCCAGAGTTTAGCCCATTAGTAGTCAATTCAGACAGTATCTGTGCCCTCATGCCTTCGTCGATTGGCTGACTATTTCCTGGTATACCTCCAGTGCCCGATAAAAGTAAGTCTAGATAAGTATATAATTTATCTTTAGCAATATTGCTAACTAGATCACATCTATTTTTTTTCAAGAACAATTTTGCCTTTGCCTTGTACTCGTCAAAAGGAATTGACCGAGCATCTATATTACATACATTTGATGGTGCCTGTGTAGGTGCCTGTGTAGGTGCCTGTGAAAATGCCGCTAAAGATTCCGTTGAACGTGTCCATGACTTTGCCTCCATACGCCTTGCGAGCTCTTCCTGGGTCACGTGATCGTCATCACAAAAATGCGAATGATCCGAAACCTTTTGCTGTTCATTTACCACCCTAGTAGATCTACCACTGCAACAGGGCCCATTTAAATCCTCAGTCAGCTCCAAATCACCATATGAGCCTCCCTTGGGTTTTACAGATACCTCTAAAGATGTCTCCATGCTAAGCTTTGCTTTTTTTATCTCTCTCATGCGCTCTTCATCACACGCCACTGCTGAACGCTCCGAAACATTTATCTTTTGATTTTGTTCATTTACCTTCCCAGTAAATTCATTAACTATACCACTGCACTGGCCTTTCTCAGATGCTACAGATGAAGGCTGCCTTTTAGGTATATTTAATTCAATGGGCACATGTCCCATCTCCACCTGGCATCTCGGGAAATATGTCTGGTGATCAGCAGCAGGATCATCATTTTTAACGAACTTGCTTAATACTCCTTTGCACCTAACGCACTGCACTCTATCTAGAGATCCCGACGTCCCAACATATATAAAACCTTCTCTGGCAAACTTTTCAATAGGTATATTAAGTTGTTCAAAAAGATCAGAGCTTTTTTTAAAAGACGCCGATCGCATATTAGAGTTATACCCCCTCAGAAATATGCTCGGCACTGTAACAGTTACTTCTCGGCCATCGAGGTTACTGTATGTTATATTGACTTCTTTTTTATCGTATTGCGATGGATATGCTAGTTTTTCTGCTAATTCAATAGCAGCATGCATATTATTAATTTTAGTGATATTCATTATTATTTACCCTACTTTGTTTAATATTAAATAAGTAACGATATGTTTTATATGACATATGGTTCATGATTTTCCTAAACACTATGACAATTATAATTATTTTTGCAACATCACATAGCAATACCTACTATTTAATGCATCTCATTAAATTAGATGCACTAATAACTAATAAGTTTCATCACAATAAAAATATATTTATATAGTACATCTCCTGAAATGGTGTATCCAACTGTAAAGATAGTAAAGCAAACTATCTTTACAATTACAGAAAACTCACCCTACAGGTGAAATGATGAAAGAGATGTATTTTACCATGAGTGTTTTGCAGGTCTTTGGTTAAGGAATTGTTTTTAGATTAAAGTCACTAAGTCAGAATAGAGCAGTCTGATACTGAAGCTCATCATACCCAGATGGTGGGTCTGTATTTAGGAGGGTGCGATTAAGTCCCAGCCATGAGATAGTCGTAGTATTACCTACAGCTTTTGGTTTCACCATGAGACAACAACTAAGTTTTGCAAATAATGAATTCGTGCAAAAACGGCGAAAGACACGTAAATAACGATTCTTGGCAAAAATGGAGAAATTTATCCAGTGGCCGACCTTTTTTTCAGATCCACGCAACGCGGCCAGGAATGAGGCTGGCTCCAGCCTCATCACCCTAATTCTGCCGATAACGTTTACCTTTGCGCGGGAGAAGGCAACTCCATTGGTTTTGTTGATTAGGCGATAAATAGTATGGTAACCAATCACCCCCATTATAAGACTCAAGTTTCATGCTTATTGCAATTTACTCCAGTGTAAAGCCTGAGCCTAGCTGGGGCTTTACCTGCCGACTTACCACATCAGTTCTTTTGTGACCTTAGCCTCTGCAGACTGTGGCGATGAGCTTCCTCTGCATCATAAGCCTCACGGTGACAGCACATCAACTCTAGGGAGATTGTTTTATTGGACCGGTTCAGATAACCGCCTATCCGACGCTCCGAAAACCCGAGTGTGCTGAAGGATTGAATCTAGTGTCATTCAGCCAGAGTCAGATGTTTGTAAGAGTTTCCCATGTGGTCACCGGATTCTCTGCGTGAGAACTACAGCCTATGAGCAACTTACTCTCAAATCAATTCTAAGTGCATCGGTTACTGTGTAAATCTTGGGGTCAGTTAATTCGTGCACATGGTTAATATGCCCATTATGGGCACAACTTGCTAAATTTTTCTGTATTATCGAAAATTAAATTATATGCAGGTTAGTTTGTCGAATTGTGTCATTTCTAGATAGATAAAATTTGATCTAATGAATTTGGGAGGGTGTTAGATGCTCCACTAATAAAATGACGGCTCGTGTAATGGCTTCTTATTTTATTTATTTTATTAATTTCAGAACCTCGAATAAATCGCAATATACACCAAAATTCTCACCACAGTGAAAGTCAACATCATCATAAATTTGTTCCAGTAATATTTCTTTAACTACATTCGGGTCATATTTTGGTAATGCAGATATATATCCTAGAATAAATTGACTGACAGGAATAGACAAATACTCTCGGCCATAACCATATATGTATTCTATATCCGAATATGTAAAATTCCGCATATCATATTCCAGAAAGTCGTTGAACAAGTGATCAATGCACATATAGGCAGCCTCTATTGACTCTCTAACTGTATACCCGTAGTCTTTATCATTTGGTACTAGTGCTAAATCCAGCAAATATATCTTATTGTTCCTTTCAAAATATTTTGTATTGCCTCCATGTCTATCCTCTAATAATATCTGTGATTTTCTATTTAATAATGTCTCTACATCATCACTAGGATCATTCTGATCTAGATCTGATATTGCTATCACTTGTCCGTATCGATACATCGCCATCTTTAATGTTTCTGAGTTTTTTTCGACTGAAAAGTGGTCTATATAAATATCGTCCAAAGTTCTCCCAGGAGCCCATGGGTACGCTACGATAAGATGTTTTTTGTTTTCTAATATAAATGTTGCACTGTTATTAGGTAGTATCAGCTCAGCACCTACTGTTTTCATCAAATCATTTTTTTGTTTATCCTCTTTTAATTGCCACTCATAATTAAATAAAGTTTCATTGCAAAAATGACAATCCTCCCGTATTATTTTTACAAAAAATTTATGTTTAGATGCAACGACAGCATAAAGGCTTTTTGCTTGAGAACTTTTTGTTTCTAGTTTTGCAAACTCATAATTATGAGTGTTAAACAACTGGCTAACAGCATCATCATCTGAGATGACATGTGCAAATTCTTGCATTATAGGAAGTGATGTGAATTCAGCTTTCAAATCAGAAAATGTGACACAGAAAACCGCAAGAGCCAAGAAAATACTCTTCAGACTTTTGGTACTGATAGCAAGTAACCGACGTGGTTTTAGTGCACTTGTATTCATCATGCCTTTATGGTAAGCAGATACAGTGAACATTCCTACATTTTTAGAAGCAATCATTGATATGAATGTGTTTAATTGTAAATATTTCCCCATGGGTAATCCTTGTTATTTCTGTTTGCTGTTAATATTGCCATTTTTCAGCCTAAAAATATGTAAGGCAATGTCCATCATTCTATAGACAACATCGGACTACAGCCTATGAGCAGCTGACTCTCAACTCCAAGTGTATCGGTTATTGTAGCAATCTAGGCTATATTATGTCGGATCGATGCATTAAAAATAAGGTCTAAACACTAAAAACAGTGCATAAAACCGATAAGTATTAGTTGGTTGTATTCATCGAATACGTCACCTCAATTAAATCGCAATATAAATTCAAACCAGCTTCACAATAACCTGCAAACATACTATCAATTTTTTGCAGCAACATTATTTTAACTACATCCGGGTCATAATTTGGTAAGGCTGATATATAACCTGCAATAAATTGACTGAAAGGAAGAGATAAATACTCTCCTCGTCCATGTTCATATATGTATACTTCATCAATAATTGTCATATTAGATCTATCTGATGCTATAAGTTCTGTGAGAAAACCGTTAATATATACGTAGTTTGAAACTATTGACATTTTAACTGTATCTGAGAACTTGTCAAGGTGTATTGTTGATAAATCAAGCAAATATATCTTATCATTCCTTTCAAAATATTTTGTATTACCTCCATGCCTATCATCTAATAATATTTGTGGTGTTCTATTTAATAAGTTTTCTATATCATCATTAGGATCATTCTGGTCTAGAGCTGCAGCTGCAAGAACTTGCCCGTACCTATACATCGCCTTCTGTAATATTTCTGATGTTTTACTGCCTAAGAAATGGTCCATATAAATATTACTCAAGGTTATCCCAGGAGCCCATGGGTAACCCATGATAAGATGCTTTGTGCCTTCTAACATAAAAGTTGCACTTACACTCGGTAGTACCAGCTCAGCATTTACTGTTTTCATTAAATAATTTTTCTGTTTGTCATTTTTTAATTCAAATTCATAATTAAATGAAGTTTGATTACAGAACTTACAATCTTCTCTTATTATTTTTACAAAAAATTTCTTTTCCGAAACCATGACAGTATAAGTGCTTTTTGCTTGAGAACTTATTATGTTATTTTTTGAAAACTTATAATCCTGGCCATTAAACAACTGGCTAATAGCATCATCCTCTGAGACCACATACTCAAACTCTTGCATTATAGGAAGTGATGTAAAGTCAGCTTTCAAATTCGTGAGTGTGACACACAAGACCGCAAGAAACAAAAAAATATTCTTTATACTTTTAGTATTTAAGGTCAAGACAACAGGTAACCTATGGGATTTCTGTGCACTTATGTCAACCACGTATTTAGGAACATGGAATATTCTTATATTTCCATGAGGACTTATGGCCATAGCTGTGCTTGGCTGTGATTTTATTTTCATTAGTGGTCCTTGTTTTTTATTATTTGTTTTCATTCTTTATACTAAAGATATAGACTATCATTGGTTATTACCATATAGACAATATTACACTCTGATAGTTCACAAGGAAATCATTTTTATAGCCATAATGTTAGACACAAAAATGCTTATCGACATGATTATTAAGATAACAAGTTATAAATCTTTTCTCACAATAGTTATCATCTACCATGGATTTCAACAATAACGAACACACTTCCATGATAAAAGATCAATTATACTATACAAGCATTAGCAAAGGCACTCAGTTTTTGGTGCTCTATAGTGCACCGGAACCATATTATGCTGGATCGATTCGTCAAAAATAAGTTATAACACTAGACACAGTGCATAAAACAGATAAGTATCAGTTAATTGTATTTATTTTACCCTCTTCGTAACCTCGATTAAATCGCAATATAAATTATAACCATTATCACAAAAACGTTAAAATATATCATTAATTATTAGCAGCAACATTTCTTTGACTACACTTGGGTCATACTTTGGTAAGGCTGATATATAACCTGCAATAAAGTAACTGAAAGGAATAGACAAATACCCTTCTCCATACTTATACATGCTTCTTTTATCATCAAATGTCAGATTAGATCTATCTGATGATAGAAATACTGAGAGCAAACCATTGATGTATATGCACTTTGAAACTATTGACTCTTTAACTGTCTCTGAGGACGTGTCAAGGTGTATTATTGATAAATCAAGCAAATATATCTTATCATTCCTTTCAAAATATTTTGTATTAGCTCCATGCCTATCATCTAAGAATATTTGTGGTGTTCTATTTAATAAGTTTTTTATATCATCACTAGGATCATTCTGGTCTAGATCTGCAGTTGCTAGAACTTGCCCATACCTATACATCGCCTTCTGTAATATTTCTGATGTTTTACTGCCTGAGAAATGGTCTCTATAAATATTTTCCAAGGTTACCCCAGGAGCCCATGGATAACCCATGATAAGATGCTTTATGCCTTCTAACATAAAAGTTGCACTTACACTCGGTAGTACCAGATCAGCATTTACTATTTGCATTAAATCATTTTTTGGTTTGTCATTTTTTAATTCAAATTCATAATTAAATGAAGTTTGATCGCATAATTCACAATCCTCTCTTATTATTTTTACAAAAAATTTCTTTTTCGAAACCATGACAGTATAAGTGCTTTCTGCTTGAGAACTTATTAGGTCGTTCTTTAAAGTCTCATAATTCTGGTTATTAAACAACTGGCTAACAGCATCATCCTCTGAGACCACATACTCAAACTCTTGCATTATAGGAAGTGATGTGAAATCAGCCTTCAAATTGGTAAATGTGACACACAATATCGCAAGAAACAAAAAAATATTCTTCATACTTTTGGTATGCCAAGAGGAATTTAAGGTCCAGATAACAGGTAGCCTATGGAGTTTCTGTGCACTTAGGTCAACCAAGTATGTATAGGCAGATGCAGGAACGATGGTTGCAGCTTCATGTAAACTCATTGCTATGGCTGTGTTTGACTGTGGATTTATTTTCATTAGTGATCCTTGTTATTTGTGTTATTACTTATTTGCATCTAAGATACTCATTATTTATACTAAAGATATAGCCATTTATTGGTCATTTCGTTATAGACAATAGTACACTCTGATAGTTCACAAGAAGATCATTTTTATCGCCATGAGATTAGAAATACGAATATTCACCAAAGTTCTGATTAAAATAACAAGTTGTGCGTTTATTCGACTAATGGTCATGATATGTTTTTCATTAATTTGAATAAAAATAAAATACAATTATTGTGCTTTTATGATGATTTCTATTCCTCTTTACCCTACACGTTTTACTATCCCTTACTTTAACAATCTTAAAACTTTTATCACTTACACTAAATACAATATTATAAATACTTCCCCCACATAATAAGCAGAGATTTTAACTAATACCATACATATAAGTAGTCTTTTGTTTAGCACCACCACAAGAAAAAATAAGGAGATATAGTGCCAAACAAAAAACCTACCATATACTTAACTTACCCACAGTATTTCACCACCCGACATTTCCCACTCAAAAAATCACTACTACTCGTAAGCTCATGGGACTTAGTTCGTTTGTCACCTATTCATACTTTCAAAGAGCACTGTTACATGAAGGCACTTGCAACTAATCCAACATTAAATCACCAATCCACATCTTTGAGAAATAATATACATGGAATCCATTTTTTTCATAAAATAATCTTATATGTGATAAAGTTTCTAGATCACTACCAAACGTTTCTATCCTTGGAATATAAATTTCTTTTATACTGTTTGCAGTGGCAATACCTTTTATAACATTTAGTATCGTAGTGCCGATACAGGACCTTCTATATTTTAACCCAACATAAATTTTATTAACAACTAGAACTTGCATAACATTAGTAGTGCTTAACATTGATTCCGCAACTTTATCACTCCCCTTTGTTATGATTATATTTAACTTGTCACCAGTCATATTAGGACTAATACTTACCGATAAAAACGCATCCAATTTTTTATTGTGGATCTTGATATTTTCTTTGCAATTCCTAGCTAATAGCCAGCAGGGATGGCGGTATTTCATTTCAGGCATATTGTCTTGAAATTCATTTGGCCATTTCTCATATTTAGTTATACCAACTTTGTGTATATCTGATGTTTCTGTCACCGAATCAAAATCGTTTTTCTTCTTATCACCACAGGATAGTGTACCCACTGCATCATGATTAAAATAATATTTTATCTTTTTAGCTACCTCACTGTCACTCAATATCTCTACTTCTTTTTTGAAAACGCCACCTGTTCCAGTAGAACTCAATGATTTCCAATTATTATAATAAGGCACCGAATCATTTGCACATAATATATTCATAACTAGTTCCTTCATCTATACCCACTATCAATGAAAATAAAATCATCTTCTCTACGACCTAGTGCATTTTCTTTATCATGGCTAGCACACTTTATCCAAGAAACAATCTCTCCTAGAATCTTTGATTTTGTTTTATTTCAAAAATATATTATTTAGACTAATTAAATTACAATTGGTTCCATATTCGTTCATTATATTGTAACCTCTTTATTATCATTGAAATGGTGAGTAGGAAACAAATGAATGAAACCCCATGAGCCTACGAGCAATAGGTGGCTGTGGTGAGAGAATGTTTACAACAAAGTAATAACGTAAAAGACTACCAATATAGATACAGCGGTGCTGCTGCCATTTTCATCCCCAATATTTTGATTGCCGACATATGCCATTACCTTTGGAATAAATCAAGAAATGGTAATAATATTACCGTTTTCAGAAAAACATCTCATGAAATCATCTCTGCTAACAAGATGATGGTACCACTGCTCATTTTCTTCAGAAGAAGGGTGGTGAATGAGGAAACCATCGGCTTTTGCTCCAATTATCAATACCAAGTGCCCACCTTTTTTTTTCTGATCAAAACCACAACTAACAGATGCAATAACTAACTTCCCACTGTCAAGAGCCTTATCAATAAGCTCTAGTTCATCATCAATACTTTGGCATTCGCCAATAATGCCATATTGACTAGCAACCTCAACAAGACCTTGATGAACCCAACCAACGCCTTGCATATAACCACCTACCGCCAACCCTTGATCAAGCAGACTTTTTAAGGGGACAATCTGATTAGTTAATTTTGCAATCACCATTTTCAAACAAGCCAAGCCACATATTCTCTTAGTCCATGATTTAGCATCTTCTATAGACTCAAATCCTTCTAACTGGTAATTGTTTTCGGTTAATCGCTGAGAATAAAACGGTGTATTTAGCATCGTCTCTCCTTAATATTGGTAATCCCCTTACAGTTATATTACTACCGATTGATTATCTGTAACAGCCAATATTGTCGTCAGGCTATTAGAGCTGTATAATACCCTATGCTTTTCAACTAAGTGTATATACTCAGCGACATTGAGGGTATATACCAGCTACCATTGAAGGTGTGTCGGCGCGAAACCCATAAGCCTACAGCAGGTAATTGGGATGAGAGCAGACACAAATTCACACCTTCGATGGAAATAGGTCTATTAATTACCTCAATAGTTAACTCGTGTGATGAGGGCTATTGCGTCTGGCAACTGCGGCTCAACTACGACCCAACTGTGGTTTTTCAACCCATGAGCAAAACTAAAGTACTTACTGGCATTACAACAACAGGCACCCCTCACTTAGGTAACTACGTTGGGGCTATTAAGCCTGCAATAAAACAAAGTTCGCATGACGATATCCAGGCCTATTACTTCTTGGCAGACTACCATGCATTAGTTAAGAGTAAGGACCCAAAGCGCATACACCAGTCCGGCCTGGAAATAGCAGCTACGTGGCTAGCACTAGGATTGGATACGGATCGTGCTATATTTTATCGTCAGTCTGACATTCCTGAAATTATGGAACTAAACTGGATTATCGGATGCATGACAGCCAAAGGCCTAATGAATCGATCCCATGCCTATAAAGCTGCAGTTCAAGCTAATAATCATGCCAACGAGAAAGATCTAGACAAAGCAATAACAATGGGTCTATTTTGTTACCCCGTATTGATGGCCGCCGACATCCTGATATTCAATGCCCATAAGGTGCCAGTTGGCCGTGATCAAATACAACATCTGGAAATGGCTCGTGATATTGCTGGCCGCATGAATCATTGTTACAAGACGAATTTCACATTACCTGAAGCAGTTATTGGTGATAATATCTCCGTTCTCAATGGACTTGACGGACGAAAAATGAGTAAAAGTTATGACAACACTATTCCACTGTTCAGCTCTGAGAAGAACTTATTAAAGCTAATTCGTAAAATAAAGACAAATTCTCTTGAGCCGGGTCAACCGAAAGACACTAAAGATTGTACTCTCTTTCAGATTTTTTCTGCCTTTGCCAATGATATTGACATTGCTGATAAACGCCACCAATATGAAGATGGAGTGGGCTGGGGTGATCTAAAAAATCAATTGTTTGAACACTTGAACTCGCAGCTTACTGAACCTCGCAAACGGTATGATGATCTTGTAAAAAACCCCAAACTTATTGAGTCAGAACTGCAGAAAGGTGCCGAAAAAGCACGAGACGAAGCCGCACCTTTCATTGCTGAAATCAAAAAGGCTGTGGGAATTCATTCCTTTTCATAAGCTGGCAAGATACATGTCACCTCATGACATGAAGAGAGAAAAATATGGTTCTAGCACTGGAAGCCCTTGAGCGCTTAAAAAGTGGCAATAAACGCTTTACGTCTGGGGCTATACGCCAACATAAGCTTATAAGCCCCAACCAGCTCAAAAATCTTCCTTTGGAACAGGCACCATTCGCCATTATACTTGGCTGCTCAGACGCTAGAGTTCCAGCTGAACTTATTTTTGATCAAGGAGTAGGAGATCTCTTTGTTATTCGTGTTGCGGGCAATATCGTTGCTCCTTCACAAGTAGGGAGTGTTGAATTTGCTGCCGAACGCTTTGGAGTAAAGTTAGTAGTAGTCTTGGGTCACACTCACTGCGGGGCTATTAGTGCTACAATTGAGGCGTTTCAACAACCAGCATCAGAGCAATCACCTAATATTCACTCTATAATAAAACGGATCAACCGTTCCGTTATAGACGTTCTGAAAACAGAACACGACACCCCTAAAATATTAATGCAGAAAGCTGTTCATGCCAACATTAACGCCTCTGTGAATCATCTCAGGCACGGTTCAGAGGTTCTAGAACAACTTACTAAGAAAAACAATCTCCTCATAATGGGTGCCGAGTACTCACTCGATACAATGGTTGTACATTTTTTCAATGAAGTACCTTAGATAGACCAAAATCAAACATTTACTCCACCACTAAACAGTCTTATGCCAGTTACCATTAAAGGTGTGGGAAGAGACAACGAACTAATCCCCACGAGCTTAGCAAGTGATTGTGGTAAGCAGAAGCCAACAACAACCCCGCACCTGCACGGGAAATTGATATATCCCGCTCACCGCTAAAGACCAGACTGAAGTTGACGCCCGTAAGCTTCTAGCTCCGCAAGAATAGATTGTTTCTTTTCATCCACTTCACAGAATAACGTATTAATTTTTTCAAAAAATTGATCTAGGGTCAAACTACCACCACCCTGCTCATCAAGTAAACGTTTGCATCGAAATTCCTGCCACTTCGATTTCTCATCCGCCTCCAGTGTTTCCGGCCAGTTTCGTGCCCGATAGCGAAACAGCATTTCATCCAGACGCGCATCCGAAAATGGTAATCTGAGGTCTTTCAGCTGCTCCGGCGACGAACGCCTGACCTGCTGAATATGCTTCTCGTCATCCTGATTGAAGAAACCACCACTATAAAGCATATGATCTGGATCAGTATGGGCTTTATATGGACTTTCTGATAATACTGTTTTGATAGTCTCTACGAAGGATTGGAACAGCTGCTCATCCGAAAACAGTATCTGGTGATGCCTCTCACACTGTGACTGATCAACTCCTAATCTCTGTTTATCATCCTCATTACTTAGCACACTCCAAGGAATCACCACTGGTGTTTTGTTAATATGCACCGTTTTTATCGGAATACGTGACACCCCATCTGCCACCAGCTGTTCATTGCTGGTAAACAATTGGTGCCGTATTTCATCAACTGAAAGCTCCATGAATGGTGCAGGATCAACACTAAGATCATAAACTACCACACCATTTTTATTCACTGGATGTGGCATTATCGGCACGACAATCCCCAAACAATGACGCGTCGACGAATAGCGCCCAGATATATGCACCACGGGCTTACGCGCACTAACATCAAGTAATTTGATGACCTGCTGTTTCTTACGGTTAGCCAGCGTATAATTAAATAATTTCCCCTGCTTTTCACGTAACAGGCGAGCCAATGCGATCGTAGCCCGCACATCTGAAACCGCATCATGCGCAGCCACATGGTTTATACCATTAGCCTCGGTTAACGCCTCAAGCTTAAAACTAACGGCACCATCTTCACGCTTTGGCCAGTTAATACCCTCTGGACGCAATGCGGCGCAGAGCCTGACAACATCAATCAAATCCCAGCGACTGCAACCGTTCTTCCATTCTCTCGCGTAGGGATTCATGAAATTTCGATAGAGGCTATAGCGCGTTACTTCATCATCAAAGCGCATAGTGTTGTAACCGAGCACACAGGTATTTGGCTGACAAAATACCTTATTTATAGTATCGATAAAATCTGCCTCACAAATACCGAGCGCATTCACTGTTTGCGGTGTTAGTCCTGTCACCAAACAAGCTTCAGGATTAGGTACCTGATCATCCGGTAATCGGACGAACAGCTCCAGAGGCTTACCGATCTCATTAAAGTCCTCATCCGTACGGATACCAGCAAACTGGGCAGGCCAATCACGTGCTGGATCCGTACCAAAGGTCTCATAGTCGTACCAATAAAAAGTATTAGTCACCAAATACACCTAACTATTCAATATTGCCTATAGAGTAACAGCAGGTATATACCAGTTTCCATTGAAAATATGGGTAGGCAGCCTCTGAGTTTATTAATAGTAGATAATGGATTGAGTAAGAGCAGTCAACTACTTCTATTATTTAAAAGGAATTGGTCTAAGTATAATATTGCGAGACCTTTGCACTAGTCTCGCTAAATAACTGAAAATCAGATATAATAAGCCTTGCACAATCAATGCCTTTCGGTGAAATGATGGCTTGGAAAAACCTGAAACAACGCAGCCTAGCAGATTCAATGCTGATTGATCACGATGCAGTGAAAGAACTCGACTCTGTCCATGAACTCATTGATTGAGCTCGCTTAGAGCATCATCTGAAAGATATACATTCAAGTGCTCGAGGCGAGAAGGCATGGCCGCCACTGATGATATTTAAGGCACTGCTGCTACAAAGTTGGTATAATTTAAGCGATTCGGCCTTAGAGAAACAACTTGCTTGCGATCTTTTATTTCGTAGATTTATTGCGCTCGACATTTCAGAGTCAGTGCCGGACCACAGTACTTTTTGGCGATTTAGACAGAAACTCGATAAATTATTGCTTATGGATAAGTTGCTTTAAGACATCAATTCCCAGCTTATAGATCAAGGTATTTATATTAAATCTGGAGGTCTCAGTATTGTTGATGCTAGCGTAATTGAGGCTAAACAGTGTCGCCCAAATAAGGATAAATACAAGCACTCAACACAGGATACTGACGCGAAGTGGAGCGTGAAAGCCGGTTCTGACGGAAAGAGTAAAAGTACCTACGGCTATAAAGCGCACATAAATGTCGATGAGTACCGGCTGATAAAATCGATTGGTTACACAGCAGGAAATGTTCACGATTCAAATTGTTTCACTGAACTATTAGATGGTGAAGAGTCGTCTGTTTATGCGGATAGTGCCTATTCCAGCAAGAAGCACAGTGAATGGCTGGATGATAGAAATATTGATAACAGAACGCGGATTTTAGTCATAAGTGCGCCCTTAAAATTTATGCAGCTAACGCCATTTCACTATAAATCTCATCAGGTGTTTTAAAGTCTAACAGTTTTCTTAGTCTTTGGTTTAGTCGGTTTTGTATATCTAAAATTTCTTTGTCAGTGACATTATCCAAAGATTGGCTCCCAATCGCCTAAACGTATTTTTTGATCCACAATTCCAGGTCGATCATCAATGCTAACTTCGGGCGTTAACCTCTAGCCCATGTATTTCTAGCCAACTCTCTTTTGACGGTACTCAAATCACGCCCTAAGTCTTGGGCGATAATTTCAGTTGAAACTCCTGCTTTTTCCTCTGACCAAATCTGGTATCTTTCTTCTTGAGTCAGGTGGGTATAACGCTTATTCATAAGTGGTCTCACATTGGTTTTTGGTCGAACCGTGAGTGTACCCTCTGGCTCAACTTTTTCAATATGGCGCACTTATGACTAAAATCCGCGCTTTTAGTTCGATTGCGTTTTTATCTGGCAAGTGTGTTAGTTATTGTGAAAATCTAGGCAATGATTTACAAACTTTATACATGAGACCTTTTGAAGGTGAGAGGTTGTGGGCTACTTTCACTCATCCAAAGCACCCACTATTCGTAGACTCATGGGAGCCTTGCAAGCTTGCCGCCTACTCTCACCTTCAATCAGCTATAAAAGTGTATTACAGTATAACGCAGTCTGCTGCCTCTTTGAGCTCTAATATGGTCGACACAAGCTGAACACAAAGTCCTCCTAAGAACAGTGCTTTTAACATATCAATACAACCTTCAGCTAATTGGCGGCGGCTGGTGGAGCCGAAATATTTGTAAAACACATACTTGTCGTTAAGTTCAATGATTTTAACAGCATGCTCATCGCCGATGGATGCCGCATAGAGACCATCGGGGCTGAAAACGATTTTATGGTGACCCAAACCAGTAACCCAGTCTTTTACTTTCCACGGCCAATATTCTTCATTCTCACCCCAAATTTTGATGCTGCCAGTAGCACAGATTAGCCCCATATTAGAACCATCGGCGCTAAAAACAATCGAGTTACCATCGTCATTACTAGAAGAAAAAATAGAAAGAATATTATTTTCTACCCATTCCCCGTCCACCCTCAAGACCCAGACCCTAAAGGTGTTTTTCCTATTTTCGTCCATTAAAGAGAGAATCATTTTAGTGCTATCGGCGTTGAAGGTTAATGACTGGACAGGTCTTTTCTCTTCAATGATGACTTTCTCTATCCAAACCCCGGCTTCATTCTGACTACAGAGAATGATCCTCGAATCAGACAATATGGCCACATGCCGACAATTATTACTAAATTTATCTTGATAGGTTTTTCTATTGAGAGTGCTGAAGTCGTCTATACATTCTTCATTATCGACATTTTTTGTATTTTTCAAAATGTCTTTTCCTTTCAATACCTCATCCGCCTCTAGGCTCCATATTTCAGTAATATAGTTACCATTACTAGAATAATCCTTAGTCATTATATGGATGCCGTCGGCGCTAGTGCCGACTGAGGAAATGTTTTTTCCGGTAAGCGTGGCTTTTTCCATCCATTCCCCGTCCGCCCCCAAACAAAATATAGTAGCACTGTTAGTAGTTGTTTCAGTACCGCCAGTGGCCACCATATAGAGGTCATCGTTCCATATATTAGCTGCTAAGAGCGTGTCTTTACCCTTAGCTGGAATACTGGATTGCATTCGCCAATGCTCGTCATTCTCTAGGCGCAAGACTTTATTAGGCTCATTATCACAGGCCATTATCAGATAGGCGCTATTGCTGGTAAAGTAGGCAGATTTAACATCGTCGTTAATGGAGACATGTGCTTGCTCTATCACCCTATTCGTCCCAAGATCCCAGACTTCAATAAATTCACTATTGTAGATTACTAGATGACGGCTATTTGGGCTGAAGGCGGCTCGTGCACTGCAATTAATGGTGCAGATTTCTTCCCATTGATTGTCCGTCCTGAGGCTATAGACTTTAACGCCCTCAAGATGAAGAGTGACTACCAAATGACGGCTATCTGGGCTAAAGCAGGAGGATGAGACAGCGCTATTATTGGAAATGGTTATTTCTCTGATCCATTCGCCATCCTTATAAGCGGAGATTATGAGGGTGTTATCCCTACCGGTGGATAGCAGATAACGGCTATCTGTGCTGAAACTGAGACAGACATTATCATCATTACAGTGATAACTGTTCGGTTCAACTAGCCTAGGAGAGGGGATATCACTAGGCCTGGATGCATCATGATCAACCATCAGGCTACTATCTAAAATATGTGAAAAACTGCTAGGATTTATTAACAGTTGAGCTGCCATCAACGGATCTTGTGCAACGTTACATCCAGTGTCATTATTGGTTACCATCGTACTATTTTTCAATGCACCCACTTCCTTGGACTCATGTGGTTTTGCAAGCCAGTGTCTCGCCAGTTCTGTAGTGTCAACTTGAGAGTCATGAAATTCGTCACCACTTTCTGACAGACTATCAGGCTTAGGCTGTTGAGAGCATTCCACTGCTGTTCCATAAGGTATGGCTTCATTGTCCGCTATAGGCGCATTTAATTCATCACTGTGTCCTGAAAGATTATCAAGATGAGATGGTTGAGAGCATTCCGCATCTGTTTTATCAGGCATGGTCGTGTCAACGATATTCTTCTTTAATGAAAGATTATCCAACAGTTGAGAGCATTCCATCTCTGTGTTCTCTAGCATATTTTTAGTAGTCTCTAATTCATCACGAAACTTCACAAGACAACCAATATTAGACTTCGGAGGACATTCCTCAGCTGCTTCACCGGTTTTCAGCTCTTGAATTTTAGACAAGCCACCAAAGGAAGGCATACTTGCACAACTTAAAGCTATTGCTAGTGTAACAATAAATAGTCTGATCATTTTCATAGTAATACTTCCTTAAAAATAAACGCAGCACTATACACTAGTAATACTTAGAGTATTAGATAATTAAGCTGGTTTAATTCATAGTACTAGCAGAGTTCACTGCTGGAGTGCCAAAAAGTGGCTGAAGTTAGCAGTAAAATTATTTACCAAATTCACAAACCTGACAAAAATTCTCTTCAGAATAATGATGCAGTCAAGTCTCAGAGTGTGTTGTCATATCTCATGAAAATTTTTCTGCATGAAAAGTACAGGGATTTACTTTCATTCCTTTGTCGTTAACCAATATTTATAGCCAGTTCCCCTTGAAGGTGCTAGTTTGTTGCCTACTCACACATTCAAATCTATCAGGTATCAAAGTGCATTACAGTATGACGCAACACGTGCCTTTAAAGCCTACTAATGACTTTAAGTAATTACCCCCTGTATGTATTAATCTTTTTCCGCAGTGAGCCAAATGGGGGGGGGCAGCTTGAAGTTCAAAGAGTTTTATTAGACTATCACCGCCGATGGTTAGCACATAGCGACTATCGGGGCTGAAGATGGCCTTCTTGACCCTATCTTTGGAAACAGTAACACAGTCTTTTCCTAGCCACTCCTCGCATCCTTTATGCTTACCCCAAATTTTTACGTTCCCATTATCATAGGATATCAGCATATTAGAGCCATCGTTGCTAAAGACGATCGAGTTTACAAAGCCATCACTAGGAGAAAGAATAATGTCTTCTACCCATTCCCCATTCATCTTCAGGTTCCAGATTCTAAATATCTTCTCTCCCTCTTCATCATAGAAATACATACTCAGATGAGCGCTATCGTCGCTAAAAGTAAGTATCTTGGTATACCTTTGATCCTTAATGGTGACTTTCTCTACCCAAACACCGTCTCCATTCTGGCTACAGAGTATGACGTTATTATCATGATCAATGACCACTAGATGACGACAATCCTTGCTTAATTCTACTTTATAGACTTCCCTATCGAGAATGCTGAAGTCGTCTAAATATCTCTCATCATAGGCATCTTTTTCATTGCGAAAAATTCCTTTCTCTTTAAATCCCCCATCCGGCCCTAGGCTCCATACTTTGGCTAGAGATTTACTATTATCAGTATAATTCTGAGTCACCACATGGATGCCGTCGACGCTAGTGCCGACTGCGTAGATGAGCACTGCGGGAAATATAGCTTTTTCCATCCATATCCCGTCTATCCCCAGGCTAAATAGAGTAGCAATTTTAGTATTTCTTTCAGTACGGCAAGTGGCCATCATATAGAGGTCATCGTTCCAGATAGTAGCTGGTAAGAGTGTATCTTTAGCCTTAGCTGGAATACTAGAGTGTATTTCCCAATACTCGCCACCCTTAAGGCGGAAGACTTTATCAGGCTCAGTACAATAGATGAGTATCAGATAGGCGCTATTCTCAGTAAAGTAGACAGATTCAACTTGGTCTTGAGTGGGCACATGTAATGTTTTTATCCAAACACGATCCATTCCAAGGCTCCAGACTGCAATCATTTGATGATTGTAGATTACTAGATGACGGCTATTTGGGCTGAAGGCGGCTCGCACATCGCTCTCAAGTCTAAAGTTTTCTTCCCATTTATTGTCCGTACCGAGACTATATATTTTAATACTTCTACAAGATTGGATGTTTATAACTATATGCTGACCATCTGAGCTGAAGACGGCGGATGAGACAGGACCATGATTGCAAATAATTATATCTTTTCTCCATTTCCCATCCCTATTAGCCCAGATTATGAGATTGTGACCCATACCTTTGAGTAGTAGGTAATGACCATCTTCGCTAAAGCTGAGAAAGGCGTCAGGATGATGACAGTGCAAACATATTTTTTGAACTATAACCTCACCATGCTTGGCTATCTTATGATTATCAATGTATTTACCAACTATGTGACATGCAATAAGATCTTCCATTATCTTTTTATTATTCGTAAACTGACGCACTAAAGCTATGCATTTATCAGTATCAGTATCAGTATCAGTATCAGTATCAGTATCAGTATCGTTTGTCACTATAACATTTTTTAATTGTTCCTTTTCATCAAAAGAAAGTCCTGAAAACAATTCGCTCAGCATGGTGTGGTCAATTAGATCGTCATCTAACCCCTCACTATCTTTTGAAAGAATATAATGACTAGAAAATGGAGAGCATTCTATACCTGTTTTATCCAGCATTTCATTATCACCTGAAAGCACCTCTAATTCTGCATCAGGATGTTCTGAAACACGACCAGGGTGAGGCCGTTGAGAGCATTCCCAATCTGCTTCATCTGTTTTCATATCGGGAAGATGTCCAGGTTCTAAGACGCCGAATGAAGGTGTACTTGAGCCACTTATTATAATTATTGATAGTGTCACAATAATGAGTCTAACCATTCCCGTACCACCCATACCATAATAACCCATTTAAAATAAATGCAACATGATACACCTATTTACCTTAAAGTATTAGATATTTAAGATGATTGTATTCAGTGTTACTAGCTGGGTGCAAAAATGGTATGCGTATGATCACGCTTTCTACCCTTACCCCAAAACCGAAAACCGAAAACCGAAAACCGAAAACCGAAATAGCAATAGCAATAGCAATAGCAATAGCAATAGCAATAGCAATAGCAATAGCAATAATATCGCAATTTATTTACTCATGTGCAAGGTAACCTAGATGCTTATTTTGATGTATCTTACACTATTTTAGGTGAACCTGTAATGCTCCTGTGATTTTATAAGATAGCGAGACCTTTGCACGATAACGCTGCATAAGCCCCACTATTAATTAAATCGTATTAACCTCGTTTAATATTGTGCGCCACGCACATTATTTCAAAACGTGTGCGGTTTCGGCTTAAGCCAAGATAACGAGCTTTCGCCATGCCATAGTGTAATTTCAAAATGCCAAATACTCGCTCCACAGTGCAGCGCACGCCAGAATGTAAACGGTTAAAACACTTATCATGTTCTGTTAATGGTTTATTTCGATAAGCACGTTTTATTATTCTGTTATCAATATTTCGATCATCCAGCCATTCACTGTGCTTATTGCTGGAATAGGCACTATCCGCATAAACAGACGACTCTTCACCATCTAATAGCTCAGTGAAACAATTTGAATCGTGAACATTTCCTGCTGTGTAACCGATCGATTTTATCAACCCATCCTCATCGACATTTATGTGCGCTTTATAGCCGTAGGTACTTTTACTCTTCCCGTCAGAACCTGCTTTCACGTTCCACTTCGCGTCAGGATCCTGTGTTGAGTGCTTGTCTTTATCCTTATTTGGACGACACTGTTTAGCCTCAATTACGCTAGCATCAACAATACTGATACCTCCAGATTTAATATAAAGACCTTGATCTATAAGCTGGGAATTGATTTCTTGAAGCAGCTTATCCATAAGCAACAATTTATCGAGCTTCTGTCTAAATCGCCAAAAGTACTGTGGTCCGGCACTGACTCTGAAATGTCGAGCGCAATAAATAGACGAAATAAAAGATCGCAAGCAAGTTGTTTCTCCAGCGCCGAATCGCTTAATTTATACCAACTTTGTAGCAGCAACTCCTTAAACATCATCAGTGGCGGCCATTCCTTCTCGCCTCGAGCACTTGAATGTATATCTTTCAGATGATGCTCTAAGCGAGCCCAATCAATGAGTTCATGGACAGAGTCGAGTTCTTTCACCGCATCGTGATCAATCAGCATTGAATCTGCTAGACTGCGTTGTTTCAGATTTTTCCAAGCCATAATTTCACCGAAAGACATTGATTGTGCAAAGCTTATTATACCTGATTTTCAGTTGTTTAGCGCGACTCGTGCAAAGGTCTCACAGTGTGATTTTAGCTGAGCCCTCATTATATGCAGTCAGTGTTACAAATAGAAGTTCCCTCTATAACGATAATCTAGGCAGCACTGGATATGGTACTGCTAGAATCATCCCTATCTTAACTAAGGTGATTGCTGACACACTAGGGCTGGCGCGTGGTGAATACTCTAATCTTTCTAACAAAATAGCCGACTTTAGGGCAGCGGCTCTAGCATCTTTTGGTATGTGTGGTTGCAGAAATGAAGACCAAGGATTGCAAGATCTTCCACAACATCTACGTGGCGAATCTACTTCTAACCAGAGAATGTATACGGACTTGCAATAGGGTTAGAAAGCAAGGATTGTACGCAAGATATAATAGTTAAACTATCGAAACTTACAGATACACAACATTTTGGAAAGCTTATTTACGTTTGTGATGATTGTCAAAATGCACTTAAAACTTTTAATGTTAGTAATCTTAACGCATACACACATTCTAATAAAAATTACATTTGTATTCCTGGCAAAGAAGGTGCATATGAAGTGATATCAGAAACCAATATATGTAAAGATAATACGTCATATCATCATCCTGACATTACACAATATATAGAAGGTAAATATCAAGCATTTGCTCTAATACATAGAGCGAAAATGACTAGACATGAGGATAATGAGTCAATTAATACAATTACAATATAATACCTTTGCACTAAACCTGAGTGTGTTTGTCAAAAATATTAAATGATACGCGCTAAGGAGCATGCTATTCGGTCCCACTTTTCTGCGCCACAATCACCGGCATCGGCGACGATGAACTCCTTATCACCAGTGGGTTTAAATCATCCAATTATTCGTAGTCTGGATAATACGAAAGAGCAGTTGCTATGAAAATAGATTGAGGAGTTGCTGTCCTCAATATACGCCTCTAACACCGGTCGCTCCAGCTACCCCCTGTTGGCTTTGTTAGGCTTATTGCTTTTAGCATGGTATCGCTGATTCGATGCTCAGTTGGCTTGGTGCATGTATATACCCATCCCCCTTGAGTGCTAGGTTGTGGGCTAATCTCTCCTGATCTTCAGCTTCCTATGGGTATGTGGGAATCATTTGAATGCAGAGTATATTGGATTTGGCTAAGATGTACATGATAAGTGCAAATAAGGCTGTTCAATTTCAACAGCTTTTCTTTTTGTTTGATTGAAATGCGCCAGTAGTGGGGGGTCATGGAGAGCAGATTTAGAATAGTTTTTGCATTGAATATCCTCATTTTCCTTTGTAAAGTCTCAGAGTGATGTAGTAGAAAGCATTCTGGTAGATCTTGCAGAAATTTGTTGTTGGTATAGGTGTGAACTTGTTCATATATTGCCTCTCTGAGTTCCAATAGGTGATTGGTAAGAGGGCCAACGACTAGAACCGTGCCCCCATGTTTTAACAGCCTGCCAAACTCTTGCCAGTTGCAGCGGGAAAAGGCACTAATAATGATGTCTGCTTGATGATCGAGTAGGGGTACATCATTGACGCTAGCAACTAGCCACTGAATAGTTTTATTTTTCTTGCTGCAGGATTGAATGCCGAGCTTGGAGATATCAAAACCGATGACATCGCTGCAGGCTATAGACTGTTTTATTTTGTTGGTGTAATACCCTTCCCCGCAACCTGCGTCAACGATGATTGGTCTTTTGATATCTGCGGTTAAATCAACAACAATTCGGGTGATAGTATTTGCTATAGCCGCATAATAGCCTGAGCCTAAAAAATCGCTACGTGCCTTCACCATTATTTTATCATCGCCGGGATTGAGGCTTCGCTTTTTGTGTCCCAGTAACAGGTTGATATAGCCTTGACGTGCTCTATCAAAGTGGTGGTTATTTATACAGTTAACGCCAGATGCATGGGCGTTTAGTGGGTTCCTGCACATAGGGCAACGTAGGATATTTTTTAATAGTAAATATTCTTGTAGAGGCATACATATTGCTATATCAGGAGAAACTGAACAAGTTTACCTGTATCCTGGCAGCTTTGCATTAATTCAATAACTTGTGTCCTTGAGGAAGTTGACGGGTTATCCATAATGCCAGCTTTCTTTTCATACTAGGTTCATTTTCCTTCTTTTTTTCCAGTGGTTGTATAAGCTTATCGTGAACGAGAATCCGATATATGAACTCCACCTTTTTTTTTGCAGAATCAGATGAGTCTACGCAACCAGCCTTCCTTTTTTCCACGTAGATCGCTCCTATTCTGAGAGCTTCTTTGACTAGTTCAGACTCATTTTTAAGTTTTTTCATGATGTGAATTAATGTTTGTAATATACGGAGAAATAGTATGCCTTAGAAAAAAAAAAAAGAGTAGCAATTGTATGACTATCGTATTTGTTCTGGTCAAAAAAATAGAACACATGTATGGGCTAAATTCTCGTACTGATATAGAAATAAATCATTATTCGAGGAGTGTGGGCCGGTCTAAGATTGTAATACTTAATGTATGCTCTAACATCAGTCGTCATATGCTCTGGGGTTGGCTGGTTGAGCCGTGAAGCCCGAGATGCTGCAAGCTACCGAAGAAGCATTAGGCGACGACGGCATTATCCCGGTAAGTTCTAGTATCCTAGTTAGCGATCACGCGCCACGGCTCTCGATATGGCTTACACGTGTATTGATATACCTTATTGCTGTACTACCAAAGGTGCTCTCCCCCAATAAAATAGACACGCTTAATTTCATGCTGCCATTTTCTCGTATCCTATTGTTGAGCAATAACCAACCCCTGAATGCAATCGCTTTTTATTATAGAGATGATTGACGTAGCTATTCAAGGCATACCGCAAATAATTCATTGAGTTATACGTTCTACCTCGTGTAATCTAAGTTTTTAAACCATGGAAGTATGATTCCATGCGTCCACTGTTAGTGCAATATCCTAGACGGTCAACACTATGTCGTATTTTGTATTTCTGGAGGACGTTGCTGAAATATTTTTCTGTACACTCAATCCCTAGATCAGCGTGAAAGATAAGCCCTTAGCTAGGTTTCCGTTCACGTATGGAGCGTTGCAAAATTGTCGGTTTCTCTTCTGTGGTGCGCGTGTCTGTTAACGACCAGTTTGAAGTGCGACGCAAATAAAGATCAATAATGACGCCTAAATATTTATAGATATCTTGCACCTTGATATAGGTAATGTCCGACATCCACACTTGATCAACCTTCTTCGGTCTAGGCTTATTAAAACGGAAATTGTCACCTCTTTCTTTAAAACGTTTAAGCTCGGGCTGATGCATCGTCACTAGGGCGGACTACACAGCCTTGCAGGGTTTGTGCCTGCATCAAGAGTTCTATACGCTTCTTGATAAATCTCCATACTCTGTTTTTTCAGTGCTGTATGACGGCATCCTGCCTGATAAAACCCAAGCATTCACAACAGCGTTTTTGAGACAAGTTATGGAGGAATGTCTCTACACTGCCAATGGTACTCAACATAAAAGCGCTCCGGATCATGATTTTGTGGCTTGGAGTAAAGATCACGGAATTAGGCAGAAAGTCACGCGAGTTAAACTACCACAAACAAATGTCAAGGCCGAGTGTGTGATCAAAACATTAATGGCGATGTGGCATACTAAGCATACTTTAATTCGAGGCAGGATCGAAGAACTGCCCTTGCCAGTCTTGTCAATTTTTATAATACTTTGAAACCACATAAAAGAATCGCAGATTCAAATCCGAAGTGCATCATCTAATCAGGTAGAAGAAGGGCCAGCTGAAAGTAAGCTCCTACCATTTTTCTCCGGCAAGAGATGAA
>JASXSV010000018.1 GCA_030674915.1 Candidatus Endonucleibacter bathymodioli | reverse complement strand
TCTTGCTACCGAGGCTTTGCTAAAAATGATAGCAAATTGTCCATGCTATTTGCTTTGGCGAACATTATCCGAGTGGGACAAATGCTCAAAACGTAGCATCAGTGTGCCTGTGTGTCGGGAAATCGCATGGAGGCACTGAAAAACTAACAAAAATTGGACTGTGAACCCGCAAATCTACCGCAATGTGTCGATGCACTTAAAAAATCGGGACTTAATCGCACCTTCCCTAGAGAAGGTGATATTTATTTCAACTATAATCAGAGGATGTATGCCAAAAATATTAAAAGCCAATACAAACTAAAATTAAGAGGTCAGATTATAATGAGAAAGATAATAAAAGACTCTATATTAAATGCAAGTTTAATAACTGATGAGCATAAGGCAAAGGAAGAACCAGTACTACAGCCTAAGCACGGTAAGCATAACTCACGAAATGTGAAAGTAGATTCACTGATAAAACAGTTCGAAAATAATAAAAAATCTGGTCCATATAAGGCCGAAAGTAAACTTACGAATATAGAAATTATTCAGCTTGAAAAAAAAAGTATTGTAAGCAAAATGCGTCAAAATTTTGATGAAAAAGATAGCCCTGATAAAGAAATAAAACCGTCAGCACATTCAGAGCCTTATTTGCATCTTCTGGATAATCTTTCAGACGATACCCCGGAGGAACCAGATGCTTGGCTTGAAAGCGTGGAAAGAACCTTAAACGATATGGTTAAAGAGTCGATTGATAAACATCATGACAATTATAAGAAAAAAAAAGCAGCGAACAACAAAAAGAGAAAGAGTATAGAGCCTTATTTAAAGGCAGCTGTAAATAAAGCGAAATCACAGTCTTTAATTTACGCTGATTTAATTACAAGTTTCGAAAGGAAACTGAAAACAGAAGAAGATCCCAGCAAACAGAAAAAGATCATCGGCTTTATAAATGCTGCGAAAGTTCGTGCAGGACTTGTTAGTAAAAGCAGCCTAAATATGACAACGAAAGAAGAAAAAAAATATTTTGTGATTGCCTTGAAATTGATTGATAACAAATACAGCTAATTAAAATAAAAGTTAGCATCTGCCAATTTTTTCATAAATCACCTGCCAGGTCGAATTACGTTAATGAAACTGGTAGCCTTGTTTTTGTCCGCAGACAAATATCTATTATTGGATGGCCTCCTCTTATTAATAATAGATCCTACTAACCATTAGGAATGAAATATACTTAATTGTTCGTGGATGGATTTCTGATTAAACTAAAAGGCATGTAAAGTGAACAACCATTTTAAAATATTTAGATTAGATCGCAGCTGTAAGATTGTGCATGAAAAAAATGGGGGAAATAAAAGTTATATTATATAAATGCAATTTGAATTACAGTACTATGTAACCATTATTGCTAGGGAAGGTGCGATTAAGTCCTCGTAATGAGATAATCCCTATCACTTCTCTTTAATGGTATGAACCATGAGACACCAACTCAGTTTCGCCGACAGCGAATACCAGCATAAACGCCGCCAAACCCACAAAGAGAAGTTTCTTGAACGGATGAAAACACTGGCTCCCTGGAAACTGATGGTGTCAGTTATCGAGCCATATTACCCCAAGCCTGGTAATGGTCGCTGACCGTATCCCCTGATGACAATGCTCCGTACTCACTGTATACAATACAGCAGTGTGGTACAGCATGAGTGATCCTGCGATGGAAGATGCCTTGTAGACACCCACTATCACTGAATGGGATGATTCCTGACACACCACGATAATGAACTTCCTCCACTTGTTAGAGCGTCATGATTTGGTACGCAAAATCTTCAACGAAGTGAATTACTGGCTGAGTGATGCTGGCGTGCTGGTCAAAGAAGGCACGCTGATGGATGCCACCATTATCGCAGTTCCCAACTCCACTAAGAACAAAGCCAGTGAGCGTGATTCCGAGATGCATCAAAAGAAGGGTAATCAGTGGCACTTCGCCATGAAGGTTCATATCAGTGTCGATGCTCGAACTGGGCTGACGCATAGCCTTACGACCACCGCTGCCAACGAACACGATCTGAATCAAACTGAAAATCTACTACATGGTGATGAGGAGTTAATCTTCGTCGATGCCGGTTATCGTGGCGCAGAAAAACGGGACGAGTTGAAAGACATAGATGTCGACTGGCATATCGCGGAAGGTCCAGGAAAAGTAAGGTATTGGAAGAAACATCCACGGATCAACAACGTTATGATCAATATAGAATACATGAAAGCCAATGTACGAGCCAAGGTTGAGCATCCATTTCGGATCATCAAATGTCAGTTCTGATTCACCAAAGCTTGCTACCGAGGCTTAGCTAAAAATGATAGCAGATTGTCCATGCTATTTGCTTTGGCGAACATCATCCGAGTGGGGCAAATACTCAAAAAGTAGCATCAGTGTGCATAGGTACCGGGAAATTGCATGCAGGCACTGAAAAACAAACAAAAACTGGACTGTTAACCTGCTAATCGACCACAATGAGTCGATACACTTAAAAAACTGGATTTAATCCCATGCTCCCTCACTGTGGCGATGTTAGAAACAAACAAACTTTCACCTCTGTAATTACAATCAATTAAAATCATCAATTTGTAGTTTATTTATTCAAGTAGTGTCTGCTTTTTTGTGTGCTGTAATATACCATGTTGTTCTAAAAGATACTTTTGAGAAAACTTTCTGTCACACACACGACATTCAAATGATTTTTCACCTAAATGAATCAATCTATGCCTGATTAAACATTGTTTTCTAGAAAATACTTTGTCACATAGTTCGCAATGGAGATTCCTTACAGCATTATGAAATTTCATATGTGCATCCAAAGAGCGTTTTTCAATAAATTCCTTTTTACACTCCCCCATTGGACACTTGTGCTGCTTGTTACCTACATGAATCAATATATGTCTTTCTAAAATTTGCTTGGTAGAAAATATTTTATGACACTTTTGGCAACAGAAAAGATCTGGATTGGTATGCTTTCTTATATGTCTATGAAAAATATCTTTACTCCGAAATACCTTTCCACACCCATCCAATTTGCACGTATAAGGCCTTTGATCTGTATGGATATACATATTATGATCTCTTAAACTACGCAGTGCAATATATTGAACACCACAGATATCACAGCTGTATTTTTTGTCGCCTTTATGCTTTGTATCATCTTGTTTTTTACACGCTGAAACATTAGATACAAAATTATCTTTTTTGGCTTGTATCTCTAGTAGTTTTTCACTATTATTCTCCGGCTCAACACTAACACTAGGACCAATATCATTATTAAGTAAACTAATAAAACTAGGTAATATAGCTGGCATCGGCTCACCAAACAACAGGCTCGTATCTGGAATTTCGTTACAACCTGCATTATTAAGTTGAGGGGTGTCTTTATGTGCTAATAGTTGAGGTGATAAATCTTGCCACGGATCATAATCAATATTACTTTTAGAATTATCAAACAGCAGGTATGCCATATCTGATTTTTGATCACAACATTTATTATTAATTAGAGCATTGTTTTTAGATACAGATCTCATATATTTACATGATTCGAATCGTGGCTTTAATATATCTAGTTCTCTGCTAGAGCCATTTATCACTAATCCCTCATCAGATACTGTTCTATGAAGTTCTATTTGTTCAATCTTGTAACTTAATTCCTTATTGTCTTCATTAATGGCAAATATAACTACAATTGCATATTTATAGATTTTTTGTTCTGAATTTAAAGCACATGAAAACCTATAAACTTCTACTTCTGATAAATTATCTATACTACAGAATGCAGGACTTTGACAATTATCAAAATTTTGAATCTCCTCAATATTATTATCTTGTACCGTTATTAAGGAGGCACAAATTTTTTGGTTTATACTTACATCTCTTGATATTTCTTTATCAATAATAGCTATATAGCAAGCATCTTGTCTCTGCCCAGTTACAGAACTCTGAGGCACACACAAAAAAAACCATTTATCAATATTTATATTTGAAGAAACATTGTGATCTAGCGCAGCTTTAATATACAGGGAAGTTAATAAACAATAAGAAAATAATATACCCTTGATCATCGTTAAAAAATCCAATCTATATGTATATATGCTTGAAGTATGCAAGAATTGCAATATCATTGACTTCCACCTCTAGAATCACTATCACTTAGAAAAACATCTGTATTGTTATTGATATAATGAATATTTGCAATAGGTGTCTCATTGATCAACATCACTATATGTTTTTTAAAATAATTATTACGAGAAATTCCAAAACCAACGTACGGCAATTAAAAGGTATCGCATAGGCAAAGTTCGATTAAATATCAGCCATAGATAATTATAACATCCTAGATTTCCACAATAACCGACACATTTGGGATTGATTTGAGAATCAGCTGCTCATAGGCTATAGTTCTCACAACGAACCAAGTGACCACATGGGAAACTCTTACAAACAGCTGACTCTGGCTGAACGATACCAGATTCAATCCTTCAGCAAACTCGTATTTTGGGAGCGTAGGATAGGCGGTTATCTGAACCATTCCAATAAAACAATCTCCCTAGGCTCAAGCGCTGTCACCTTAGGTCTTATGATGTATAGGAAGATCATCGGCATAGCCTACAGAGGCGTAAGACGGCAACCAAATTTCACAAAATAACTGATGCGGTAAGTCTGCAGGTGAAGTCCCAGCTAGGCTTAGGCTTTACACCAGAGCAAATTGCGGACACATGAAACTTGTGCCTTATAATGGGACGATTGGTTACCAAACTATTTATCTCCTAATCAAAAAACACCAATGAAGCTGCCTTCTCCCGTGCAAAGTTAAACGTTACCGGAAGCGCCATGGTAATAAAACTCAATTTTTAATTAACATACGTCCACGAAAAGCCTCAAACTACTTTAATCTAGTTGAGTTTTTGTCGGGTAAGTGTATTAGTTAGTGTGGAAATCTAGGATACACCTTTCATGGGAGCGGATGTCTTTTTTATTTCTTTGTGCCTTTTTATTGAAACCTGCTTGAGCTATTGTCTGGTGCTGTGTAGAATGACCTGCAAATTTACGTACAGAGACAAAAGTAAAGCTCATAGTTCTACATTATAGCTAGTATCTAGCAAATATTATCCAAAGTAACAAATGAAGCATCTGATGATTTACTCTGGATTTTCATAGAACTATCTGCTGGCTTTCAGACAAATGTAAGGGTAATACAATAGTTATGTTATTAGTAAAATTTATTATGGGATTATTATTGGCTTATCTATTCTTAGTTAGGTGCCCTCCTTTAAAAGAAGGTATTTCCCCTAGATCAATAGTTAACCTAAGGCGTCTATACGTGCTATACCTAGGTTTCAGGCCATTGTTTTTTTTCGATAATAACAAGCATTTACAGTATGTAAAATCTTTTCTTTGCTTGCCGATAGCACTGGCACTGCTAGTCACCTCGCTAGCTAACGCTACCACCGATAATAGCCAGAATACTACAGCACAGCCACCGATAACGATGTTATTAAACAAACCCAATTATTTAGATAAATGTCTTACCGCTTTAAGCAAAGAGCTAGTCATAGATCTTCATAATTTTCTCGAAGATCTAGCGTGGTTAGAGCGAGATGATGGTGAGAATAACAGTATAGAAAAGAGAATATTTTTTGACCAAAGGCATTATCATAAATATTATGATTTGTATCATATGTTATCTTTGCGATATTATAAAGGCCAATCTATTACTAATTTTGTGAAATGCATAATATATAACGAGCCCGTTAAGGTGATTAGCCGACCGTTGATGACGGCTATGCGTAAACTTTGTGAGGATTATAAAAATAGCCAGGGCATTACCATAGGCCATATGTTGGCAGAAGTTGAGAAGCAAAAGCATACCGATGAAGATATTAACGCTTTTCTACGTTACAAAGCCAATAGTATAGAAGCGCAATATAAAGCTTTGTATCCTGATGAAGATACCGGCACCAAGAAGCATAGGGCTAATAGTAGCACGGACAGCAGTAACAAGAAAAGCGAGGAATCTTGGTTTAGCCGCTGCATCCAAAATGCCGTTAATCATACGAATCGTATGGTAAAAAACGTGTCAAGCCTTGCATATTCAGTAATGTATACGGCACCCTTCAGCGCGCTGGTGATGTCACCTGTTGGTGCTGTATATCATGATATGTTTACTTGCGACAATAATAATAGAATACTGCAAAGTTATGTATGTGATAACACCAATGATTGCGGTGATGCCAGTGACGAAAGAGTTTCTCTTTGCTGTCTAGAAGGAAGAGAATGGACTGCCGATTTAGGCAATTTTAGCCGCAGGAGTTGTTGGGACAAAGATAATACAGTGATGCTATTATTCATTTGTGGTGATGATATGCAAACGATTGTATATAAGGACCTATGCGATACTAACATCGATTGCCTGAATGGCAATGATGAAAGAGCTTCCCGGTGCTGTAAAGGTGGAGAAAAAGGCGTTAATATATACGCTAGTAGTTGCGTATCAAAAAACGATCCATCTCTCACTATATTTGTTTGTACGGATATGAGCACGCTGAATTATCACTGGGTCTGCGATTATAAAGCGCATTGCCCAGATGCAAGTGATGAAAATGTAAGAACTTGCTGCGAAAGAGGGGCACTAGGGGTTAACGCTACAGACAGTAGTTGTTTTAAAAAAGGTTATCCAGATGTAAAGTTATTTATTTGTGATGAGCAAATAACACTTGCCTTAGATCGCCTCTGCGATGGTTATAATGACTGCAAGGACGGTAGTGATGAAATCTGGAGCTGTCCTGTTGCTAGCACAACTTTCACTGACTCAACTTTCACTGACTCAAATTTTACTGACTCAAATTTTACTGACTCAAATTTTACTGACTCAAATTTTACTGACTCAAATTTTACTGAGGCAAGCGTACTAGGAGCTGGAGCTGGAGCAGTAGCATGTGCAGTTTATGTTAGTGTTATGCTTGTAAAGTACAGAGACAAAAAAAACGCTGATGGGACGCTTGCATGGCTTTTCAGCCCTATTACAGAGCCTGTTAGATATCTACGTGAACATTGTGGTTATAATCCGCTTCCTTCTCAGGATGTTAATCAAGGGCTCTAGTCGGAATCTTTCTTCTGGGATCCGCTCTTGTGCGTAGATAATTATCTACGCAGTTGTTGTTGAAGTAAAAAGGAAGATCCGGATTAGAATTTAAGCGAACTCTAGTCGTAATAGGTATTGTTGGATCTGCGCTTGTACAGAAACAACCCTGCGCTCTGTTAATTATCTAAGCAATTATTGTGATTGCAGTATGGTTAGTACGGATAATGACAAGAGCCTGACCAATGGGATAGAACAGAAAAACTAAGGAGTTGGTCACAAGTTTGTCATCTGTTCGAGCTTTCTACTTTCATTGATAACTGTTAGCCTTGCGTGACCTGCAAGCTCACTACCGTTATCAAACGTAATAACCTTACAAGTCTCTTGTAAGGCTTGACTATCTTTTTTTGACCTGACTCACTGTTTTCAACCGTTCCAAAAACATTCACAACCATGGTGCACTAATCTGCTAGAGTCAGAAACAACCAACCAACTCCTGTGGCAGCATCCACAAAAACTATGGAACTACAAAGGGTAATGTAAATGGGTAAAAAACTAAAAATATTAGTATTCATGATTCTGTTTACTCCTGCTTTCGGATGGACAACTTCCGAAAATAGCAATATTAGTTGTATATATTATTGGTATTCTTTAGTAGAGAAGAAAGTACTAATCGGTGATGGTAGTGGTCATGGTCCAGACTTAGGCTCTGACGAATGGCGATCAGCAGTGGAGTATAAATTAGGAATTCGTGACAATCCAGAAGTTCCACCTAGGGACACTGATCAGTGGTGTGAATATATTAATACGTACTATATTAAACCAGCACAGAACTAAACGCATGTAGTCGTACATGGCAGAGCAGCACCTCTGATGCTAGGCGGTTAGCCATCAGTAATAATTGAGATCAGAGGTAATTTGCTTAACATTTACGATGACAATTAAAACACATGACTTAGTTTTCTTGTGACAACTCGCCGCCAGCCTACCTTTCTTATACACCCATTACCCTTAAATGCGTGGGGTGATTGACTGCATTCACTCATCCCTACGGCTCGTAAACTCGTAGGAATTCGCTAATTTGTCACCTACCTTCAAACTCAATGGTAACTAAAGACCTTCGTATCATCAGTATGCCCATGCTGTCCGTACACAAAATATTTACCTGTTTTCACGAGAACAATCAATTACGCTAAGGCCAATGATATTGAACTCGCACAATCACTAGATTAGGTCTGGCAGACTTGCTACTAAGAAAAAATCCTGTAGACTCAGTACCTTAGAAGAACTCTAGACTTGACTAACACGTTATTCCAATTATTTATTAGTTTTGGTCTAAAAAGACCAGTACTGCACCCACAACAAAGAAAAGATAAAAAGAGATTTTAAATGACAAAAAAAAAGACATTGACTAATAACGTAGGCGCTCCTGTTGCTGACAACCAAAATATTTTGACGGCTGGTCCTCGTGGCCCCCAATTGCTACAAGACGTTTGGTTCTTAGAAAAGATTGCTCATTTTGATCGCGAGGTGATTCCAGAGCGGCGAATGCACGCAAAAGGTTCGGGAGCTTATGGTACATTCACCGTGACCCATGACATTACCAAATACACCAAAGCGAAAATATTTTCTGATATTGGCAAGACAACTGACTTATTTGTCCGCTTTTCAACTGTTGCAGGAGAACGTGGTGCAGCAGATGCCGAACGAGATATCCGCGGCTTTGCGATTAAATTTTATACTGAGCAAGGAAATTGGGATCTAGTCGGTAATAATACACCCGTTTTTTTCCTCCGTGATCCATTAAAGTTTCCTGATCTCAATCATGCTGTTAAACGTGACCCACGAACTAACCTTCGCAGCACAGAAAATAACTGGGATTTTTGGACATTACTACCTGAAGCATTACATCAAATCACGATTACTATGAGTGATCGAGGAATTCCTGCTTCTTACCGGCATATGCACGGATTTGGGAGCCATACTTTCAGCTTGATCAATTCAGAAAATAAACGATTTTGGGTTAAATTTCACCTGCACACACAACAAGGCATTAAAAATCTGGCCGATGACGAAGCTGAAATGATTATTGGAAAATGCAGAGAAAGCCACCAGCGCGATTTATATGATGCGATTGAAAAAGGCGACTATCCGCAATGGCACATGAAAATTCAAATAATGACAGAGGAAGAGGCAACAAAATCTCCATTTAATCCGTTTGATTTGACTAAAGTCTGGCCACACAGAAAATATCCACTAATTAATGTGGGCGTACTTCAATTAAACAAAAACCCTGAGAACTATTTTGCTGAAGTAGAACAGTCTGCATTTAATCCGGCAAATATTGTTCCTGGCATTAGTTTTTCACCGGATAAAATGTTGCAAGGACGACTTTTTTCATACGGTGATGCGCAGCGCTACCGACTCGGTGTTAATCACCATACAATACCAACAAACCAGGCTCGTTGCCCAGTCAACACTTTTCACCGTGACGGTGCTATGCGAGTTGACGGTAACTATGGCGGCACCCTAGGCTATGAACCCAACAGCCATGGCGAGTGGCAGGAACAATCTGATTTTAGAGAACCTCCTTTAAATCTCCAGGGTGCATCAGATCATTGGAGCCACCACAAAGATGATGATGACTACTATTCTCAGCCCGGCGATCTGTTTCGGTTAATGAGCCCTGCCCAACAAAAGATCCTCTTTGAAAATACCGCACGTGCAATAAAAGATGCTTCTAAAGAAATTCAAATACGTCATATCACTAATTGTATGAAAGCAGATAAGGAATACGGTAAAGGTGTTGCTAACGCTCTCGAAATTCCTATAGATAAAATATTAAAATAGAGCGTATGTTCGCAGAGACGGAGAAAATATCCATACAAGCTGCTATAGCTATTTTGGAGCCTTAAACTGTCCTACCACCCACCCAAAAACCACAAAACTTATCGCTACACATTCCAAGGAATTAAATAGCGTGCAACTAAATAGACTTGACCACCTGGTTTTAACTGTCCGGGATATAGATTCAACCGTAGCCTTTTACGAATTAGTATTAGGCATGCAAAAAGTCATATTTAAAGGCGGACGCGTTGCCTTAGCATTCGGCAAGCAAAAGATAAATTTACACCAACTAGGCAAAGAGTTTGAACCTAAAGCTATGAATACTAAATGCGGTTCCGCAGATCTATGCTTTATAATGGATACATCTTTAGACAAAGCCATTGCACACCTGCAAAAATGTGAAATTCACATATTAGAAGGGCCCATTGAGCGTACTGGAGCGCTCGGTAAAATTATTTCTATTTACGTTAGAGACCCAGACGGTAACCTGATAGAGCTTTCAAATTATGAAAAATGCATAACAACAAGTGATAACAAACATCAAAATAAAGAAAAATATTCGCTTCCATTGAAATGAGGGTAGGCAACACACGAGCGAAGGCGCATGTACCCACGAATAGTAAGTAATTTGACTAAGTAATATCAATCAAAAACCTCAATCCTCCAAGGAAAACTGATAAAAAGATAAAAAAGATAAAAAAGACGTTACTGAGAACCTGCTATTCTTCATAATCAGGTTTATCTACTATGCTCACATATCCTCAGACCAGAGACAAGTACCAGCTTTATTATTAATCGCAGCCAGTTTTTTCTGATGCCTTTCCAGTTCATCCGGAGCAGCCTTGATAATTTTACATGGTCGGCGATCAGGTGACAGCCTCCTAACCATTGAACTCTTATCTCCCAACTCTTTCTCTTCATCGTTCCCCAGAGATAATAATCTCTGCCCTCCGGTCATAGCTAGATAAACTTCTGCCAGAATTTGCGAGTCCAATAACGCCCCGTGAAAGGTTCGGGAAGAATTATTGATCTGGTAACGCTTGCAAAGAGCATCAAGATTATTCTTTTGACCTGGGTGCTTGCTCCTGGCCATAACCAGGGTATCCGTTATTGAGCAGTAATCTTCAACCCTGACATTATCGCTGCCAAGCAGCTTGAATTCATTGTTAATAAAGCCTAAATCGAAGGGTGCATTATGAATAATTAGCTCGGAACCGTTGATTAACTCGAAAAACTTGTCAGCAATAGCAGAAAACAACGGTTTATCCTGTAAGAATTCATTGGTTATACCATGAATTTTCATGACCTCATCACCCATAACATACTGAGGATTAATATAGGCTTGGTAGTGCTTGCCGGTAATTTTTCGATTAACTATCTCTACACAGCCAATTTCCACAATACGATGTCCCTGGCTAGGAGAAATACCCGTGGTTTCTGTATCAAGAACAATCTGTTTCATGAAAAATCCTTATTGACTCTATACCAATTACCTTGAAGGTGTGAGTCTCCGAAAATTATGGGAATGAGAGAGAGCAGCCAAAAAACCAACTTAAGTAGGTAAATAAGTATAAAACCTATCACCAAGATAGCTGGGTAAGCAGACCGAAATTAAGAGAACGCAGCCAGCTAACACTGTTAGCACTTTTTACCAGATAAAAACTCTTCTGCTCCTCGACATGCTAGGGCATCCGCTATTTCATTCTCATAATGCCCTGAATGCCCTTTAACCCAGCACCATTCTATTTGGTGCTTCTGATTCTGTTGATCAAGAAGCACCCATAAATCCTGATTTTTCACTAATTTTCCAGCGGCAGTTTTCCAGCTTTTACTTTTCCAATTAGACAACCACGTCGTAATGCCCTGCTTTACATACTGGGAGTCTGTTGTTACACGAACCTTACAAGACCTATTCAGAGAACTTAAACCTTTTATAGCCGCCTGAAGCTCCATACGGTTATTGGTGGTCATTTCTTCGCCACCATAAAGCTCTTTCTCAACCTGACCATAACGTAACAACACCCCCCAACCTCCAGGACCAGGGTTGCCTTTACAAGCACCATCAGTAAAAAGCTCAACGAGCTGACTCAATATTTTCTCCAAAACTATTAGCACGAGATCTGACAACAGGTTGTCCCATAAGGTTATTTCCAACCTCCAGCCAGGGCTGCCTCAGCGACGTCATACAATGCGTTTCTTTAGTTGCCAGTATGCTATAAAACGAACCGAAAGGCAGTCGCCAATGAGCACATCTCTTCTCGATAATCTCTTCAGAATCTTTTTTTAAAAAACGATCTAGAGGATTGACATAAGAACCATAGGTTATTTGATCAATATTAAAACCCAGTAACTTTAACCAGTCTTGTAAGCGACGAGCATGAATAAACTTCACACCTTTAAAGGCCCCAATTCTTTCAGGCATAATCCAGCGACCAATACCACTTAGACTACAGGGATTAAAACCTAACACAACTAACTTACCTTCCGGTATAATACTCTTCGCTGCTTCAATCAGCAGGCGATGAGGACTATCAGCTATATCAAGAACATGGTGTAACAATATCAAGTCAAGACTACCAGGATTAATAGGCCAAAAATTAGCATCACAGGCAATGGCTGATAAACCGTGCGAAGCCGTCGGAGTGTTTATCAATTTAAAGTGATATCCCACTGAACAGTTATTCAGCATTTCTAAGCCTCCCGCAACACTCACTTGGCAAGCATAGTAGCCAAATATCCTTTGTAGCGTGCAATCAAGGAAACGCTGCTCGGCCTTTAAAATGGACATTCCACCGGAAGAGCCAAACCAATCTCGAAGCCTCTGTGATTTCTCGGCAAAATTCACCGGTTGAAAATATCCAAACATGAGTAACCACTAAATATCAGTTTATACCAGCACATGTATCCAGTAACCATTGAAGGTAAGTAGGCGATAAACGACCTCATACCAACCGCCACTGATAGTAGCTGGTTAGATGAGTGAAAGCAGTCACAAACTCACAGCCTCAAAGATAAAGGGTATAACTCGCCAAAGGCTATTTTGGGGTACCTCCAATAAATCATGCACGTCTCCCTAAATAGGAAGTTGTCAAGATCACCTAAATCAGGAGAATAGTAAATCTTTTTCTGCAAGGATATCAATCATGCTGATCGTTACTGCCATTCCAGCATTTTCGGACAACTATATATGGGCAATTCATAACAAAACTTATCTATTTGTAGTAGATCCTGGTGATCATAAGCCAGTGATACAGTTCATGGCAAAAACAAACCTGAAGTTAGCTGGCATCCTTATTACCCACCATCACTATGACCACACTGGAGGAGTAAAAAGCCTTATAAACCGACATCCTATTCCAGTGTACAGTCCTGATAACCCAGCAATAGGCAGCTTTATAACTCCAGTAAAAGAAGGCGAAGAGGTACTAATATTAGGCCACTCAGTCAAGGTTCTCACAACTCCAGGCCATACTCTTGACCATATTTCCTATTTTATTGCCGGAGAAAATAAAATGGCACCGATGCTTTTTTGTGGCGACACACTGTTCTCCGGAGGCTGTGGACGACTTTTTGAAGGCACTGCTAAACAAATGCAAGCATCACTGGACAAACTTGCCTCTCTTCCAGACGCGACACAGGTGTATTGTGCCCACGAATATACCCGTAGTAACCTAGCCTTTGCTGTCACTATTGACCGTGACAACACCGACTTGCAAGCCCATATCAAAGAAGTAGACACCCTGCGGCAATTAAACACTCCTTCCCTGCCCTCAACTATATCCCTTGAAAAAAAAATAAATCCCTTTATGAGAACCCGGCAACCATCTATAATAAACAGTGTCACTCAAAAACACCCTCTCATTGGCGCAACCATTGAAAATAATCCTTCCGCCATACTTAGTGCTATTCGGACAATGAAAGATAACTTTTAAGTCAAGAACATCTTTATTGTCATAGATTTAAAGAGCACTGGCTACTCTACGTTGATACTCGCTACTATTGGAAACGTGAGGTTTTTTGACTACCTCACTCACCTCACTCATATACTACTTTCAAACTCATGTGGACGCTTCGCTCTTTGACCTCCCCTTCTCTCAAACTTTCAATGGAAACATATATACAGAGCAGCAAGCAACCACCTTACACTCCATGCCTACCATAGGATTGCTAGCTATCGAAAAATATTTTACTCCTAGAATGAATAACATAATTTACGATAGATCATGACTTTATCCATGGATTGTTGGTAGTGTATTGTTATCATCAGCTGAACATTTAGATCAGAATTGTATGCTTAAATATTACTATCCACAAGCCACATTTTCCTTAGTCAAGAACCTCCTACTGCTGGCTGTCTTCTCCCTATATTTTATGCTGATCAGCTGTCAAAATTCATCAGTTCTACAAGAAGAGGATTCAGTAAACAAAGAAAATGAGGATGATTTCAACTTACAGGATGACAAGAACAACAAGGAAGGACAACCCACATCAACGACCGAAGACTCCCTACAAACACAGCAGACAACGGATATCTGGCAACGCATCCAGAACGGACTAGCCATGGACCTTAACAAAACTAACCGGCAGATTAAAACGAAACTTGATTGGTATAAGCATAATCAAAGTTACTTTGATAAAATGTCAATCAGAGCAGCCCCTTATCTTTATCATATTATTGAAGAAACTGAGGCCAGAGGACTACCACTGGAAATAGCGCTGATGCCCATCGTCGAAAGCGATTTTGATCCTTTTGCTTATTCCCACGCTGGCGCTTCCGGCCTCTGGCAAATTATGCCATCCACTGGCCAGCACTTCGGTCTGGAGTTAACATGGTGGTACGACGGTCGCAGAGATATTGTTGCAGCAACGAAAATGGCTCTCAACTATATGCTATCCCTTTACAAAAGGTTTAATAACTGGGAGCTAGCACTAGCCGCCTATAATTCCGGGCCGGGTCGCGTGTACCGAGCTTTACAAAAAAATATCAAAAAGGGAGAATCAACAGACTTATGGAGTCTGGATTTACCTAAAGAAACAAAGAATTATGTTCAAAAGCTAATTGCTATCGGAAAGGTTATTAAAAACCCAGAACTATATGGCATCAAACTACCGCCTATCCCCAACAAACCCTCTTTTGAATCCGTTGATATCAAGGGACAACTAGATATGGCCAAGGCAGCAAAACTGGCGGATCTTTCACTGGAGGAACTATACAAACTCAATCCGGGCCTAAACAGATGGTCGACTCCACCGCAAGGCCCATATTATTTGGCTATCCCTGTCAACAAGGCAGAAGCATTTAAAAGCCGCCTTACCGAACTGCCATCTCACAAACGGATCCAATGGCAGCGTTATACTATTAAATCTGGTGATAATCTGAACAACCTAGCTAAAAAATTCCACTCCCGAATCGACCTAATATCTGCAGCAAACAACCTTAATTCAAACATTATCGTTATTGGTCAGTCTCTATTAATCCCTATACCTGCAAAAAACATGGAAGATTACAACCTTACAATCAATCAGCGAGAATTATCACGACAAAACCAGACTATCAGTGGCCGGCAAAAATACACCTATATTGTTAAGCCTGGTGACAGCTTCTGGAGCATCTCAAAAAAATATAACGTAGATATCCGTCAGCTTGCTCGCTGGAACAACATTTCACCCAGAAATCTCCTTAGAATTAATCAGCAACTATCTGTTTGGGTACAATATCCAAACAAGAATAAAGTGGTGCGCAAAGTCCGCTACCACGTGCGATCTGGTGACTCCCTGGCCCTTATTGCCGATAAATTCAATCTTGATATCAATGAAATTAAGGACTGGAATATACTTAACAACAAATACATTCATCCTGGTCAGAAATTAACACTTTTCGTTGACGTTGCAAGAGCATATGACTAATTGCCAACCCCTTACTTGTCACTCACACCAATTACTATTGACATTGCCAGCTATCTCACCAAACTCATTACAACTAATACGAGTAATTTTAAGCATCCTTCCGTAGCATCAATTGTAAAGAACACGACTAAAAAATGACCAATCCTCGCATAATTGATATACTACTTACCAATATCATGTATACATTGAAGGTGCGAGTCAGGTGTGAGTGAGTGTCGCACTACTTGGCTACTAAAATATTTCATTAAGACTCTATACTAGGAGCATAAATGCCCTCTTTAAAAAACATAAAGTTAATCCCCATTTTGCTGCTATTTTGTGCACTGCCTCTAAAAGCAAACGTAGAAAACATTAAAGAAAAAACAAAAGTACAACATATTAAAGAAAAAGCAAAAGCGAAAATACAAAATATTAAAAAATCTAAACTCAAACATGCCATTACTTTGTATGGCAGTCCAAAATACTCGAAAGACTTCACACATTTCAATTACACCAACCCAGATGCCCCAAAAGGTGGCGAGCTGAGACAGGCAGCAATTGGAACATTTGACACTCTAAATCCCTATATCGATCGAGGAACCGCAGCAGCAGCCAGCAACCTTATTTATGACACGCTACTGGCCAGGTCATGGGATGAGCCACTCACTAAATACGGATACATTGCAGAAAAAATTGAACTCGACCCTAAGAGCAACTGGGTAGCCTTCCATGTTAACCCAAAAGCACGGTTTCATGATGATGTCCCGCTTACTGCCCACGATGTTAAGTTCTCCTTTGACCTTCTTCGCAAAAAAGGCTCAGCCTTTTATAAAAACTTTTATCGTGAAATTGAATCAGCAGAAGTCACCTCTTCGCACAGAGTTGTTTTTCACTTTAACAACAATAAAAATAAAGAACTGCCATTAATTCTAGGTCAAATGCCGATACTACCTGAACACTACTGGAAAAACAGAGACTTTTCATCTCCAGGTCTAAACGTTCCTGTTGGCAGTGGCCCCTATAAACCTTCCAATATTATAGCAGGACGCTCCATTACCTATGAACGAGTAAAAAATTACTGGGGTCAAGATTTAGCCGTCAATAAAGGTCGCTTTAACTTTGACCGACTTAAATATGAATATTATCGTGACAACACTGTCGCCCTAGAAGCCCTCCTCGTGGGTCGATATGACTTTAAACTGGTTGATGACCCAAAAATATGGAATGACCACTTAAACGATAAGATCTTAAAGAAAAACAAATTTACAAGGCTTCTACTCAACAATGGTAACCCTCAAACCCTGACTCTTACCTATAACACTCGACGTCCTTTCCTCCAAGACATCAAGGTACGAGAAGCTCTTGGCTACGCTTTCAATTTCGACTGGATTAATAACCATCAATTCCACGGCATGTATAAAAGAGCTACTAGCTATTTTTCTGGCACCCAGCTTGCGGCAACAGACTTACCCAACCTTGAAGAGTTGAAGAAACTTACCCCATGGAAAAGCTCTCTACCAAGTGCATTATTCAAACAGCCCTTTGTTGTTCCCGGTTCGGACACCAAAAAAAGTTTATCTACACGAGAAAAAAAGAAAGAAGCCTTAAAGTTACTGGAATCTGCCGGATGGAAAGTAACCGATAATATTCAGAGTAAAGACGGAAAAAAACTCGAGCTGGAGGCTCTGATCATGCTACCTGAACACGAAAAAAGCCTGCTCGTATTCCAACAAGATCTTAAAGGCCTTGGCATTAAACTTAATATAAGGAGTGTTGATGCCTCTCAATACATAGAACGCATAAGAAATCAGGATTTTGATTTAATAATGCATACATTCCCCCATACACCCAGCCCAGGAACAGAGCAGGCTAGCCAGTGGGGATCTACAACAGTTAATCAACACGGCACGAAGAACCTTTCCGGAGCAAACCTGGAAGTGATCGACGAGCTTACAGCTAAAATTGCCGACGTAAACACTTTTTCCGAGTTACAGTCTAACGTTAAGGCAATGGATCGCGTCCTTCTTTGGCAACACTACAGCCTACCTCTGTGGTATCTCCCAGTCTGGCCTATTGTTCATAAAGACACCATACAAAGCCCCAGCTCCCCTCCTCCTTTTGCCCTAGACCTAATGACGTGGTGGCATAAGCCCGTAACAAAAAAATAACATCCTATTCCCTTCCCCTTGAAAGTGTGAGACTGTTGACTGCTCTCTCCTTTCAATGGTAACTGATATATGATGAAATTTTTTCGCTGTTAAAACAAAGGCTAACTTTTCGGATTCAAATAGCATACAACACAACAAGAACAGGTTAGTATAACGACTTGACTCAAGTGCTCAAGTTACTCTCTTACCAAATGTATATGTCGATAAAAACGGACGGTAAGAGAGAACAGAACCAACACTTAGAGTCTTCAGGTAAACGAACATATAACAATCACGTATCAGGTTTATTATGATAGCCTTCCTTGTGCAAATGGTTAAACGGCCTTGCTTGGTCATTGCCTTCAGTTTCCTGCTACCTATGGCTCAAAGCTTGGCTAAGCAAAATGACACATCCCTTAGTTTTCACGACACCCCAAAATATTCGCAGGGATTCACCCACTTTTCCTATGCCAACCCCCTTGCACCAAAAGGAGGAACCGTCAAAATGGCCTCTATTGGTACCTTTGACAGCCTAAATCCTTATATACAAAAGGGAGCCTCCGCTGCCGGCATCCAGCTCATTTATGACTCTCTTATGGTTCAAAGCCATGACGAGCCTTTCTCAATGTACCCATTAATAGCAGAGGCCGTTTCTCTAGCTGACGACAACAGCAGTATCACCTTCTTCCTTAACAAAAACGCCAGATTTCACGATGGACATGCCATTACCGCAGAAGATGTTCACTTTAGCTTTAACTTGTTAATCACAAAAGGCTCTATTTTCTACTCTACATACTACGACGGTGTAAAAACTGTTGATATTATTAATCCATTGACAGTTCGGTTCACATTTAAAACCACACGAAACCAAGAGCTTCCCTTCATTGTTAGCCAGCTATCGATACTACCCAAGCATTTCTGGGAAAAGAAGGAAAATGATTTTGAGGCCGCCAACCTGAACATCCCTTTAGGCAGTGGCCCTTACCAGATATTGTCTGTAGACGCCGGCAAACAAATTACCTACAAACTGGTTGAAAATTACTGGGCCAGGGATCTCCCAGTAAAAAAAGGACACCATAACGTCAATATCCGGCGTTACGACTATTACAAAGATAATAATATTGCTACAGAAGCACTTAAAGCCGGTGAGTATGATTTCCGCCAAGAACCTATAGCTAAAAACTGGGCGACAGCCTATGAATACGCTACAAAAAAGTCTGGACGACTAAAAAAAGAAACAATTAAAACCATTGCACCTAAAGGCATGCAAGGGTTTGCTTTCAATACCAGAAAACCATTCTTTTCAAACGTAATGACTAGAAAGGCACTCATTTATGCCATGGATTTTGAGTGGCTTAACCAAAATCTCTTCTACAATGGCTACAACAGATCAACAAGCTACTTTTCTAACTCTGACATGGAGGCAACAGGTCTTCCTTCGAAAGAAGAACTAGCATTACTTACTCCTTTTAAAAAACTTCTTCCCTCGAAGCTATTTACCCAAGCCTATACACTCCCTGTTTCTGACGGTTCTGGGAACATTCGTAATCAGCTCAATAGCGCACTGAACCTCCTTCGGCAAGAAGGCTGGCAATTAAAAAACGGTATATTAAAAAATTCCAATCAACAACCCTTCGAATTTGAACTTCTACTCATGAGTCCTGCCATGGAACGGGCTTCTCTCCTCTTTAAAAAGAATCTTCAGAAAATAGGCATTAGTGTAAATATCAGAACTGTTGATGTCTCTCAATACATACACCGAACTAGAGCTCTAGACTTTGATATGACAACAACCCTGATACCGCAATCTAGCAGTCCAGGCAATGAACAACTTGAATTCTGGGGCAGTCAATACGCCTCCGTCCCAGGCAGCAAAAACCTGATGGGGATAAGGTCTGCTGTTGTCGACAACCTGATTGAACATATCATCAAGGCGCCATCAAGAGAGCAATTAACCACAGCAGTAAAAGCTCTCGACCGTACACTTCTTTGGGGCAACTATATAATTCCTCACTGGTATCTCCCAGGAGTACGAGTAGTTTACTCGAAGGACCTAAAACACCCAGAGAGCAACCCCCTCTACGTCTTCGACTTTGAAACATGGTGGGTAGACAGTACAAGCGACACCAGCCTTTATCATAAATCCACTGTTTCTTCAATAAATGGTAGCCATTCAAAAAAACACGACATAATAGCTATAGCTATCCTGTTCGGATTACTCTTTCTAGCCTATGTTTGGCGGACAAAAGCATGGAGGAAAAAATCATGAGCAGTTACATACTACGTCGCATGGCCTTAATGGTACCGACACTCTTCGGCATATTGCTGCTTAACTTCGTTATTATTCAAGCCGCTCCTGGTGGTCCTGTAGAACAAATGATAGCGCGGCTTGAAGGATTTGACACCAGCGCTATCAGCCGCATCAATGGCTCCAGCAGTGGTGAGATGCAGCAGCTGTCTTTAGATGAGTCTCATCAGTATAGGGGACGCAGAGGACTAGACCAGGAGCTAGTTCGCGATATTGAACAATTATACGGATTTGATAAGCCAGCCCATGAACGTTTTTTCCAAATGATTGGCAACTATCTAACCCTTAATTTTGGCGACTCCTTCTTTCGAGATGCCAAAGTCATTGACCTTATCAAAGACAAACTACCAGTTTCCATCTCTCTAGGACTTTGGAGCACTCTACTGATTTATTTTATTTCTATTCCCCTTGGTATAAGGAAAGCTATAAGACACGGTAGCCGTTTTGACATCTGGTCCAGCGCCGTGATTACCACTGGCTATGCCATACCCAGTTTCTTACTTGCTATTTTACTTATAGTTCTACTGGCCGGAGGCAGTTACTGGAATATTTTCCCCTTGCGAGGACTGACATCAGACGATTTCGAGCAGCTACCACTTATCGAAAAAATAATAGATTACTCATGGCACATGGTGCTACCAATTTTCTGTATAGTCATCAGCGGCTTTGCCACTCTAACAATGTTAACTAAAAACTCGTTTCTTGATGAAGTTCACCGTCAATATGTGCAAACAGCACGGGCAAAAGGGCTAGATGAAAACCAGGTTCTATATGGTCATATTTTCCGAAACGCCATGTTAATAGTTATATCTGGCTTTCCATCCGCATTAATTGGGATATTGCTCACCAACTCCCTACTAATAGAAATTATTTTTTCACTGGATGGCTTAGGACTTCTTAGTTACGAAGCGGCCATTAACCGAGACTATCCAGTTGTTTTTGGTTCCCTTTTTATATTTACCCTCATTGGCATGATCATAAAACTATTAGGAGACTTAGCTTATGTGCTGGTCGATCCCAGAATAGACTTTGAAGCCAGAGACTAACACGATGAATATAAGATGGCTTTCAAACCCTCTCAACCTTCGCCGCTGGCAAAACTTTAAGTCTAATAAAAGAGGATATTATTCACTTTCTATCTTTATACTTTTGCTCACCCTAACCGGATTTGCTGAGTTAATAGCCAATAACAAACCATTGTTTATATATTACAATAACAGTTTATATCTACCTATTATCAATATTTATCCAGAAACTACATTTGGTGGTGATTTTCAGCTCGAAACAGATTACCGACAAGATTACGCCAAAGAATTAATAGAAAAAAACGGCTGGATGTTTTGGCCTCCTATTCGTTATAGTTATGATACAATTAACTATAATCGCATGGCCCCTGCCCCACCTTCTGCTGAAAACTTGCTAGGTACTGATGACCAAGGTCGAGATGTTCTTGCACGAGTTATATACGGTTTTCGAATATCCATTCTGTTTGGATTAATACTAACCTTAATTAGCAGTACCGTGGGTGTTGCTGCCGGAGCCTTTCAAGGATTCTACGGAGGCAAAATAGACCTTATCGGTCAACGTTTCATAGAAATCTGGTCTGGTATGCCCAGCCTTTACTTGCTGATTATTCTCTCAAGCTTTGTTGAGCCAAGTTTCTGGTGGTTACTAGGCATAATGTCATTATTTCAATGGATGACATTAGTCGATGTTGTCAGAGCCGAGTTTCTAAAAAGCCGGAATCTTGAATATGTTAGAGCTGCCAGAGCTTTAGGTATGGATAACATCAGGCTTATGTTGCGTCATATTTTACCCAATGCCATGATAGCCACTGTTACCTTTTTACCTTTTATTTTAACCGGAGCTATTACAACACTGACATCACTAGACTTTCTTGGATTTGGCCTTCCTGCAGGTTCTCCATCCCTTGGCGAATTAATTGCCCAAGGGAAAAATAATCTTCAAGCTCCATGGCTGGGTATTACAGCCTTTTTAGTTATGTCAATTATGTTGATTCTTCTGGTATTTATCGGTGAAGCAACCAGAGATGCACTAGACCCCAGAAAATACTATATGAGTCATTAGCATGAATAAGCCATTACTCACCATCAAAAACCTAAGCGTTAGCTTTCGACAAAATGACTCTACCTCCGTGCAGGCGTTAAAAGATGTTTCATTGCAACTATGTGAAGGCCAAACCATGGGCTTGGTTGGCGAGTCCGGATCAGGCAAATCCATTACAGCCATGAGCATTCTTAAATTACTGCCAGATAACGCCATAGTCAATGGGAGCATAAATTTCAACGGTGAGGAATTGACGACGATGTCCTCTGATGCAATCCGTATGGTCAGAGGGCACCAAATCAGTATGATTTTTCAGGAACCAATGACCGCCCTGAACCCTTTGCACAGAATAGAAAAGCAAATCTGCGAAGTTCTCACTCTACATCTTGGCCTCTCCCCTTCCCAAGCATCTAACCGCGCTCTTGAATTACTGGAATTAGTGGGTATTAATAATGCCAAACAACGTATGAGTTCTTATCCCCATGAACTTTCTGGTGGTCAACGACAACGAGCAATGATTGCCACTGCTCTGGCCTGCGAGCCGAAGCTATTGATCGCTGATGAGCCAACTACAGCACTAGATGTGACCGTTCAGAGACAGGTTTTAGAACTATTACATAGTCTTCAGCAAAAACTGGGTATGGCAATTTTATTTATCAGTCATGACCTGAATTTAATTCGCCATGTCTCTGATACTATTTGTGTTATGCACAATGGCCTAGTTGTTGAGAGTGGCCCAACAGAAGACTTATTCACGAATCCTCACCACCCTTACACTTTAGATCTACTAGAAGCAGAACCTTCAGGAAGCCCTGCAAGTTTCAGCCCATCGCAGCCGATATTGCTAAAGTGCGATAACCTGAAAATATGGTTTCCTATTAGAAAAGGGTTCTTCCAGAAAACCGTTGATCATATTAAAGCCGTCACAGACCTTTCTTTTATGGTAAGACAAGGAGAAACCTTGGGTATTGTAGGTGAATCCGGTTCAGGAAAAACCACCGTGGGTCTAGCTATTCTAAAGCTGATTCAATCAAGCGGTGTTATTACTTTTCAGGATGAATTTATTCATTCAATGTCACAAAAAAAATACCGCCCACTAAGAAAAGCAATGCAAATTGTTTTCCAAGACCCATACGGCAGCCTCAGTCCTAGAATGACTATTGCAGACCTTATCGGAGAAGGGTTAAACATCCACAACACAATTAATGATATTGACTTGGATAAAACTATTATTCACGCCTTAAAAGATGTGGGACTTGACCCCGAGTGCGGTCACCGATACCCCCATGAGTTCTCAGGTGGACAACGACAAAGAATAGCCATTGCCAGAGCAATAGTGCTTAAGCCAAAGCTTATTATTCTTGATGAACCAACCTCTGCTCTCGATCGTACCGTTCAGTCACAAATTATAGAATTACTGCGCGAATTACAAAAACAATACGGTATTAGCTATATATTCATAAGTCATGATCTCGCAGTAGTAAAGGCCATGAGCCATAGTATTTTGGTTATGAAATCTGGTCATTTAATTGAAGTTGGGGACACAAAGCAGATATTTCAATCCCCTAAAAACCCATATACCAAAGCCTTAATTGCTGCTGCTTTCTAACCATATCCGGGTTCCTATCATACCAGTTACCATTGAAGGTATGTGTAGGCTAATAACCAGCTACCCCCCCCATGAGCCTATGGGTGTAGTAGTAATTTTGATGAGTGCAAGCAGTCAACAACCTAACTCTTTCAAAGGCTATAGGTATATAAAAATATATAACTGGATCACATTATCTTACGGAAAGATTATATTAATGCATAATTAAGAATTATTTCGCATGATAACTAGACTTATATCTCGGCATCTGTATACTGGCATCAATTAAGGACACAACCTAGCTAGGCCTTACTCTCCTACAATATCAAATAAGTTAGGGTGGCTAACGCCTACAACCGCCAATGTAAACTGATATTTAATGAGTTTTCTCAAAAGATATTTCCATTCATGTTACGATGGCCGGACGGTAGTATTGATTAAAAGAAATAGTACGTAACCCAATTGCTATTTACATTATAGTTGCTTTCAGCATTTTAACTGCATGCTATATAGAAGTTTACTCTTATTCGACAGGATTATTTCTTTACTTTTTCTTCTTGCCATCATATTTATCTTATTCTAGTAATGATCACTGTTTTTCAATAACATGCCTAAATATTTTAGTACTCCATCCGTCACGATCTTAGAACTTAACATAAAAGACAGCAATACTAACTAACTTCATCACTTTAGTTATGTTTTATATTGTCAAATATGATATAATAAAGAGTTATGTCCTCATCCACAGTGCATGAGGTTATTAACGGCTAATTCACCTCAATGATCTACTACCTCAGGTCATGTCATGTCATGGAGTTTAGTTAGTTTATTTCCTAATGACATCTGTAAGAAGAATGGCAATATAATTTATTTAGATAACGACAAAAACATATATTCAAAGGAGTCAAGCTATGCCCCAAAGTATATTAAACACTACGTTCTTAAGTATCACTACTCCATATACTCAAGAGACTCAAGAGACTCAAGAGACTCAAGAGACTCAAAATACGCAAAACCTCATTTATTATAAAGGTCGTAAAGTTATCAATAACGACAATTATTCTGCACGTCTAAACAATATACACAATGACAGTCTTAATTACTACCACACTAGTAAACAGTTAAGTGACGAGAATACTTTCTTAACATTCTTAGATTCTTCTTTAATAGACTCAAAAATAGAAATGTATAATGAATATGTGGAATACCATTCTATTTACGAGGAAAAATTCCTAAAAGAGACACGTAATACAAGTTACGAGATCGAAAACAGCAACAACTTTACAAAAAATAATATAGAAAAAATATCTTATATCAATAATAATAGCTCTTCTAACTCTAATAATTACATCATAAAATCTATCACCACTGACAACATCATAAACAATAATACCGAAACATATTCAACCCCACCCGTAGTTAATGCATCAGAAAACAAATGCAGGCAAAATAACAATAACAATTATCATTTTCCACTAACAAGACAAAAACAAAGGCCCGTATATCCACTGGAAAATAAACCTGGACACTTTATGCCCTGTAGAAGTAGCAGTATCCGAGGTATAGATCCAAGCGAACCAAAGCGAGAGCGTGTAATCAGGGCACATCTAGCACAAGCACTTGAAGATATGAATATTACTAGAACAGGAAAAGAAATGTATTCTCGGCCCCATATTCAATGGCCAAGTATGCACCCTAGATTACCGTTCAAATTGAGGTATTTAGACCATCCCACATCATCAGAGGATGATACCAATGCATTAGAACATACCGAATGTTTGCCTGCCGATCCTCGGTACCCAGAAACTGTTGCAGTAACTCCGTACGGTTACACACAACCTATATTTATTGATATGGATACATTAGACAGTGACCTTATTCGCGAAAACTGTGATCCCAGTACTCCTCAAGAAGTAATAGATTACATTCAGCAAAAAAATAGTCCCTCTTATCATTGGCCATCTGGTCATCCACTAATTCTAAGTAAAATTCGAATAATAGAAACATCTCCTGCACCGCAAAGCAACCCGTTTATGCGGAGATTACATACTTTTACGCACAGAGAAAATAGGACTGGTATTGAATGGCCTGATGATGCAATCTTAAGACCAGAAGCATTATCTACCTCTGGATTCACTAGCAACGGAGAACCTTACGAGGTACACTGTGATGATTGTGGTACTACGATCCATGATTATGAATTTACTGATGATACCGAAGAATATTGTCTTGAACAGCACGCCACAGGTTGCCGTTGGAGAAAACATATTCCTCACTAATAATTATGTTTAACTCTATGATACCTCAGCAGAACTCAACAAAGTAGATCATATTATGGCAAAACATCAACACGTAAAAAACCTTTGTCACATAACCCAAATTATTCGTGCTAGCCACTGACTTATACCACTCTCCCTTAAGGATCAACTAGGCAACAAAACAGCAAAACAGCAAAACAGCAAAACAGCAAAACAGCACTCATTAATCTAAACTACCGCAAGCGAAGACATGCGTCAAAGCATAATTTCAAAGGAGAAAATACATATGAAAATAGCAATATTTGGTACAAAATCGTGGGATAAAAAATATTTTCTCCAAGAAAATAACAAGTTCAAACATGATCTTTTTTTTATAGAAGAGCACCTTAACTCCATGACAGCAGCACTGGCAAAAGGATGCCATGCTGTATGCGCTTTTGTGAATGATGAGTTGGATGAAAAGTGTCTCAGAAAACTGTCTGACTTAGAAATTAGAACTGTTGCCCTACGCTGCGCAGGTTTTAATAATGTCAATATTTCTGCTGCATCTACTCTCAATATTGAAGTTGTTCGTGTTCCTGAATACTCCCCTCACGGGGTGGCAGAGCATGCCGTGACTTTGATTTTAGCCTTAAATAGAAAAATATATAAATCCTACAATCGAGTAAGAGAAGGTAATTTTTTGTTGGAAGGATTACTTGGCTTTAATCTCAACACAAAAACTGTTGGCGTGGTTGGAACAGGGAAAATCGGTTCAATATTTTGCAAAATCATGCGGGGTTTTGGTTGTACTGTGTTAGCTTATGACCCCTATGAAAATGAGGAATGCCTAAAAAATGGTGTTATCTACTCTGACTTAGAAACATTATTAAAAAAATCAGATATTATTAGTATACACTGCCCATTAACTCCTAACTCTCACCACTTCATTAATGAAAAAAGCATATCACTCATGAAAGATGGCGTTATGTTAATTAACACTAGTAGAGGAGCATTAATAGATACTACTTCAGTCATAAAAAGCCTTAAGTCTGGAAAAATAGGGTATTTGGGATTAGATACCTACGAAGAAGAAGCTGGCTTGTTTTTTGAAGACGTATCAAATAAAATAATTGGAGATGACATTCTCGCTAGATTACTAACATTCTCAAATGTTCTTATTACTGGTCACCAAGCATTCTTTACAACTAATGCTTTAGAAAATATTGCAAAAACAACATTACAAAACCTTACTGACATTGAACAGAGTAAACAATGTCCTAATTTGCTTACCCACTAGACTACCAGCATAAGTGACACCTTACTATAAGATGCAAAGTACATCTGACTAAAGTATCTTAAACCTTTTCGCGGCCTTAAGTTGATTAGAAATTGAGCCTAATCAATTTCATTTTGCTACAAACCTACAATTTTCATTACCTTTGGGATGAATCGCCGCAGCAGGACATTATTGACGTCATGGCTGCTCTCATTTAATAAACCTGGCACTTTAATAAGAGACAATACGCGTCAAATATTAGAGTGTTATGATGAGGTCGCTAAGTATTCATTACATAAAGTTTGGAATAAAATGCTCAGATTTGATACGGCTATCATAACAAACCTGACAATACCCAGAAGAACACGAATAATTTCACACAACCAGTATTCCTCTATATTATACCAAGTGTACTTTAAAATCTGAAATTACTGCTAAGTTCCGAGACTTAAAAGAACGCGGATTTCAGTCATAAGTGCGCCATATTGAAAAAGTTGAGCCAGAGGGTACACTCACGGTTCGACCAAAAACCAATGTGAGACCACTTATGAATAAGCGTTATACCCACCTGACTCAAGAAGAAAGATACCAGATTTGGTCAGAGAAAAAAGCAGGAGTTTCAAATGAAATTATCGCCCAAGACTTAAGGCGTGATTTGAGTACCGTTAAAAGAGAGTTGGCTAGAAATACAGGGGCTAGAGGTTATCGCCCGAAGCAAGCACATAATTTTGCGCAGGAACGTCATCAACAGAAACCAAAAGCGACCAAGATGGTAGCTGAACTGAAAGATAAAATTACTGACAGACTAAGTAAGCAGTGGAGCCCTGAGCAAATACAAGGACGCCTTAAACGAGATAATCAACCTTCTGTATGTCCCTCTACGATTTACCAGTTTATTCGAGAGGACAAAGCTGGGGGTGGTTGCTTGTATCAACATCTTCGGCACAAGAAGTATAAGCAAAGAACAAGAAAGCCCGATGCACGAGGCCAGATCCGAAACCGTGTTAGCATTGATGATCGACCTGGAATTGTGGATCAAAAAATACGTTTAGGCGATTGGGAAGCAGACACTGTAATTGGCAAAAGACACAAGGGTGTACTGGTTACATTAACGGAAAGAGTGAGTAAATTAAATTTGGTAAAACGTGTTCCTTCAAAGCACGCTGACGTGGTGACGAAAGCAATTATAACGATGCTCAAGCCTTACCAATCAGACTTACTCACGATCACATTTGATAACGGAAAGGAGTTCGCCTTTCATGAAAAAATCAAGAAAAAGCTTAACGTAGATACCTATTTTGCTCACCCTTACTCCTCGTGGGAACGAGGTTTGAATGAAAATCATAATGGTTTGATAAGACAATATTTGCCCAAAAGCCAATCTTTGGATAATGTCACTGACAAAGAAATTTTAGATATACAAAACCGACTAAACCAAAGACCAAGAAAACTGTTAGACTTTAAAACACCTGATGAGATTTATAGTGAAATGGCGTTAGCTGCATAAATTTTAAGGGGCACTTATGACTAAAATCCGCGGAAGCATATACTTAGCTACTCTTCATATTTCACTAAATATTGACACTCTGCGCATTTAGCATAAGAATCTTTAGCACTTTTGAGTGAAACTCCCGACGATACAAAACGCCCACCACCATCATTGATGTCAGAACCAATAACCAAGGACTAATAAACCACGCCATGGTTGCCATTGCAAAATAATAAGACCTCAATCCTAAATTGAAATGATATGCTGCCTCGGTCATAAGCTCCTTAGCTTTTATAACAAAAACCTGCCTATCTACTTGGCTTTTTTCAATGTCTTCTTTCATGGGTGCGCTACCCAAAACCACACAAGTAAAGTTATAAAGTCGATGGCTCCAAGTAAACTCTAAAAACGAATAAATAAAAATAACCACCATAACCAATAGCTTTATTTCCCACATCTCCCGAGTCGTTGTTACTACAAAAGGGATTGCTGACAACACGCCAATAGCTTGCTCTGATGAAGCGATGCCCGCAACCAATCCTGCAATCACCAGCATACTTGTTGACGCAAAAAAACTCACTCCGCTTCGAAGGCTAGTAAGTAAACTGACATCACTAATTTTATTATCACGTTGTAAAAAAACTAACATCCACTCTTGTCGGTACAATGCCAACACATTAGCCAAACATGGTGTTGTCAAGCTCTTTCTCTTGGAATAAACAGTATAGCCAATCCAACAAAATAACAGGCTCAATAAAGCAACCCAATCCGCAATATAACCTAGTGTACTTGCCATTATTCTTCTCCAAACTCCATAAACATATGCACCTCACAAAATTCATAATATGTTATTTGCACGACGATGAGTCATACTATTTAATTGTTATTAGCCCATAATAAATACATCATACCATCTATACACCAATAATGTAATTATCCACCTTCACCTCTATACTGCCACGAAAAGTCTGAACCACCCTAATACGATTGAGGTTTTATCAGGAAAAGGTATATCACGTATGCTGACAGTCGTTAGTTGCTAGGGAATCTCTGATTGAAGTGGTTTGCAAGTCGATTGTCAGATTTGCGATAAAATTCTCTGACTTTCGCGCTTATTTCATCGTAATTTTCGATTCATTTTGTCGCTTTTGCCCATTTATCCGCCCTCGAGGCGGATTTATAGCGAAATTATGCCGTTATCGCATTACGTTGCAGGTATAAATTGGCCATCGCCATCAGGCTCATAACGTGCACCCTGTTTTTTCCAAACCACGGTAACGAACTTTACGGTAACCAAACTGACACTTGAGGATTCGGAACAGGTGCTCTACCCTGGCTCGTATTTTTGATTGCTGGCGATTACGTTTGCGCTGACTGCTACTTAGGTTGCCTTTTCTTGGTTTGCGCTTGTCATTGACTTTCCAGTGTAATTCTAAGCATCGAGCGCCTCGCTTATATGTGTCGCTGGTGTAGCCCGCATCGCCAAAGATTACTTCGTCTTCCTTTCTCAACAAAGCAGGCAGTTCGCCAATATCCGCTTTATTGGCTGAGGTAACCGTTACTGTATGAGCAGTACCACTATTCACATCCGCACCGACATGGATCTTCATGCCAAAGTACCACTGATTTCCTTTACGTGTCTGGTGCATTTCAGGATCACGTTTGCCTTCGGCGTTTTTGGTCGAGGACGAAGCGCTTATTAATGTGGCATCTACCATGGTGCCTTTTGAAAGTGCAAGGCCGTGTAGTTTCAAGTGCTCACTGACCGCAGCAAATAACTTGTCAGTCAATTGATTACGCTCCAATAGGTGACGAAATTTCAGGATAGTTGCTTCATCAGGTAACCGATCTTCGCACAGCTCCAATTTGGCAAATCTTCTCATTGATTCAATTTCATACAGCGCGTCTTCCATCATCGGATCGGATAGTTGAAACCATTGCTGCATGAGATAGATACGCAGCATGGTGGTCAGGCCGATCGACTGCGCCATCCAATACGTCCACATTTCGGGTAACGTGGTTTAATGATTGCTTCAAAGGCTGCCCAAGGAACACAAGATTCCATTTTCTCAAGAAATAACTATTTTCGCGTTTTGCGTTTTGCGATTTTTGGCTGCGTAGCTGAGCGACGCAAAACTTTGTTGTTTCATTTTGGATAACCGGTTTTCCATAGCAATGCTATTGTACTAGGTTTTGGAGATTCAATCAGAGATTCCCTAGTGACACTTACAAACGAGGAGCACGCAGCCTTGGCATGAGATGGAAGGTCGATGACAAATGTAAACCAAAGAAAAAGATGAGTTAATAACAAAAGAAACAAAACTGTAAAAACTCACAGATTCGTGCCAGAATGAGCATTTCTTTAGAATGATAAAATGTCAGTTAGGATATAAGAAAGCCAGCCACAAAGGCTTAGTGAAAAATGCAACTCAAGTATTCACCTTGCTAGGACTGGCCAATCTTTACATGCTAAGAGGGCGCTTGGTGGGTTAATCCACCCAAACCTAGCCAATAGCAAGCGAAAACGAAAAATACAAATCTTTAAACCACAACACAGTGCAGTTAAATTTTTATAGCTTTTAGTAATCATAAGAGTCATGTTTCTGACGCTTTAATTTTTAGTGTCACCAAACCTTCTTTAGTTTTTAACGCCATAAAGTATTTTATTTATTTTATAACAATTCATGTCTATGCTTAATAAAGAAGCATTTTTTATTTACAAAAATAACAACAGGTAATGCTGATATGCACGGTCCTAAGAATACAACAAATATCACTTCCACCCATCTTATTACTGCCAACCAGATCAATCAAGATAATGCTGGACAGTTTAAAAATAAGAATGTTACTACAACTACTGCACAACCAACTGAGGGTTTAAAATCTAACAATACAGACAAAGAAACTAATAACAAAAAAATTATAGATATGCCAGACATTAGGGAAATATCGTATCATACTGCACTCGAAAGGTTTACAAAATATTCAGGTAAACAAACAGATAGCACAACTGCTACGAATCAGAGTAAAATAACGGGAAATGAAATTAAAACAAAAATAGGTGAGCAGGAAGAAAATGTCAATAAAAACAACAACTCCAGTAAGGCATGTGAAATAACATCTCACCCACACACATCATCTAAACTTACTTCCTCTCCAAAGCCAACTGCTACGAATCAGGATACAGACAGACAAGATAGTCACATAAAAAATATAGACATTCCAAACGGTAGCACTCAAAAGGTTAAAGATTTAATCTCGAAATTCGAACAAGGTATCAATAAAAAAACAGATAGTACTACTAATAATGGGGAAAGAACAAGACATACATTTAAAGCAAGCACAGGTGAACAGGCAGAAACTATTAATAAAAATAACAACCACAGCAATACATACGAAAAAACACATTCCCAAAGTTCATCATCTAAACTTACTACCTCTCCAACGCCAACTGCTACGAATCTGGATACAGACAGAGAAGCTAGTCACAGAAAAAATATAGAAATTCCAAACGATAGCACTCAAAATGTTAAAGATTTAATCTTGAAATTTGAACAAGGTATCGATAAAAAAACAGATAGCACGACTACTATTAATAAAGGACAAAGAAAGACAAATAACACCCCCAACAATACATACACAGAAACACATAATTCAAGCTCATCATCTAAACTCACTCCATCTCCAGAGCTAATTACTACGAATAAGGATACAGAAAAACTAACTAATCACAGTAAACATAGACCTATAATAAACGACAGAAGCATGTCGTTTAATGATCTACGCAGTAAATTTGAAAAAGGTGTAGATAAAAAAACAGATAGCATGACTACTAATCAGGAAAAAATAACGGAAAATAAAAAAACCAGCAATGCACACATGATAACACATCCCTCAAACTCACTACCTAATCAGCATAAATCTAGCATTATTTCACATAACCGCCCTTCTTCAGCTCCTCCAGCTACACCTTCCCCTAACACCAACAACATCCATTCTGCCTATCAACCCTCTCCCTCTCCACAACCACATGGTCCATTACCGCATCAAGGTACAGAACGTATTTCTACACGCTCTAGCTTTACAGCTGATAAGCCTACGACAAATTCTTCAGAAGATAATATTATCACGGGAAATTCTAGCAATACTCATAAAGACAGCATGATAGAAGCAAAAATGCTAATTGAAGCAAAAGTAAAACTTGAATTGATTTCTTCCGCCTCTACTATTTTAAAAGATATAATAGCTGGAAAAAGCACATCATCTGATCTTGTGATATTTGTATCTATTAAAGGGAAAAGAATACAAATATCACCTCCTGGCACTGAATTTATGAAAAAAAGTAACCAAGAACAAAAAAATATATTGGAAAATGCAAAAACAACATTATCAAAAGAGAAACACACGATAATAGAAAAGGATTTACACCTAAAGAAAGAAACTACAATCACAAAAGCAATCCAAGTGGCATCAGAACGTCTGGCCAAAAAAGCACTAGAAATAGCAAAAATAACTGCTAATTCACCTTCTTCCATAAATAATGCATTAAAAAAACATGAAGCTAACTTCCATAATAGAGAAGAAATAACAATTGGGAAATTTACATTCAAGCAACATGGAAAGATAGGTGCAACCGATTTAGAAAATAAAACACACGGATCAGATGTGAAAATAACACAGACAAATAACAACCAAGATATTACTAACACACCTTCTGGGGAAATAAGAGAAAAAAATACCGAAATATTGGATGATGACACGAAAATAAACAGCACTGCAAGCATAAGTGAACCTGCATTAAAACATAATCACCTAGTAGGATCATTAAAGCCTTACCTACTGAATTCCAATATAAGCATAAAGGAACAGGCCATAGATATATTAGAAACAGCCAAAAAATTAATCTCCGCCAACCATAACCTTACTGGCGTGGCTATTACTTACTCCGCAAATCATGACCAAACTGAGAACATCATTAGTACTTACAATGCAGGTAACTGGAAAACTGGTACCAGCGGTAAGAACCAAGCTAAAGTGATGAGTCAAATAGAAACGTTATTACACACAGCCGACTATAAAGATTTGCAAAACAAATTTCGCATTGCTCCTATTTCAACAATGGCCACAAACTCTACTGGAATTGTAAGCAGCACACCAGATCAGGTGGATATTGGCTTGAATTATATCAAGACAGAGTTGATAGACAATGGCTGGCATGTACTAGGCTGGCAAAACCAGGATACAACAAATAATACAAAGGCTCCTTATGCTATCGGCGGCGGTGTTGCAAAGAATGTCACAGATGCAGAGATCTTGGATCATATTCAGAGCAAACTCAAAAATTTATCCACACTTTCTTAATATATTTATCGTGCGTATTATAGCCAACTCTTACCTAGAGCTCCACAATAACCGACACACATCTAATTAATTTGAGAGCCAGCTACTCGTAGGATGTAGCTCTCAAACAGCAAACTAGGTGACCACATGGAACCTATATTTCCACAATAACTAACACTCCTCCCCGATAAAAACCCAATCGTACTAAAGCAAGAGTTTACGCCACGAAAGCCAACCAAAAGATGCTTGCTGGCCGCAACATTTGACATAAAACTCCTGCCAAAAGTAGAAGCCTCAATTGAACAAAAGAAAAAAGCAGAAGCAAAGCGCTACAACAAAAATCACCCCGGCAAGATAATGCATTACGACACCAAACGTTTGCCCTTGCTCAAGGGTGAGCCCAAAGACAGGACGAGAGTATTGCCAGAGACGACTTTTCGCGCTAGCTGCATGTAGGCATCCTGTCTGATAAACCCCAAACATCTGCAGCAGCGTTGTTGAGACAGGTTCTGGAGGCATGTACCTACACTATTGAATGCAATTATTGTGACAATGGTACGGAATATAAAGGCATACCGGCTCATAATTTTGTGGATGTGAGTAAAACTCACGGCATGGGGGGCAGAAATTCACGCGAGTTAAACCACCGCAAACAAATGGCAAGGTCGCGTGTGTGATTAAATCATTAATCGATATGTGGCATACCAAACATATCTTTGATTCGAGGCAGGATCGCCGAATTACCCTTGCTAAGTTTGTGAATTTTTATAATACTGTGGAACCTCATAATCAATAATATGACCCCATACGAATTATTAGCAGAGTACTTTAAACTGTAACCAATGAGACTCAATATCACAACTATGCCAACTGCACATAGGACAATCTATACTACATTCCAAGCAATATGGCCTAAACAAAATCATCAGAGGATAGACAGGACGATCTATGCTTGATCCTTAGATTGAGGATAGCAACTTCTCCATCCAGACCATTACAACAGCACTTTCGCATCATCAAGGCTAAGCTATTGGTTTCATTATGTGTTTTTAAACACGAAACATGCTTTTGCAATCAATTACTTAATAAATCAACAAATAAACTTAAGACTGATATTTTATTTTCTATATTATCTTGGATATATTTTTATGGACCTTCCATAATGTATCCCTTAAAATAAACCTCCAAAAGGAGTTGTATTTTATGCTATACAATATACAACTTAAGCTTTCTATATGTAAACCTCTAAGCTTATTCCTCATCATTCTTTATGCCGCTAACTTATACGCTGACGACGAGATAATTTTCATTGTTAACCCAACATCTGGAGGTGATACATGTGGAAAAACATTAGCCCTCTCAGTCAAAAGAAAATGGCTAGAAGAAACCTCTCATCGAATTACAAATGATTGCAAACTTCTTGGTAGCCTCATGGATGACGAGCACATAAAATTAAACAACGATAATATGACTACTATTGTTTCTGTTGGAGGCAATGGCACTTTTAATCAAATTGCAAGAACACTTTTTCAAAAGTTCCTCCGGCTATTTTAAGACCTTTATTTGGTTGTGCAAGTGGGCAAACACAATATGATATTGCAGCAGTTTTAACATCTCTTAGGCAGCCTAAAACCAAGGTTACTGTCACACAACCCCCAAAATATAGTCCTGTTGACAACCAGATGAATGAAGGTCTATGGGATGAATATCAGGAGGGTACACGTCAGGATGATATGCTCCTCCCAACTAATAATCCCGATGGGAAATACCAAGAACTTATTTTTCAGATGAAGAATCTCACTTTTAGTGCCGCCACTGTGTCACCATATTTTGCTGGTAACTTTAAAATTCATCCAGACGCTAAAGCACAAGGAGATATAGCCTACATGTCCTTTATTGATCACATAAATATATTCAGCAAAATGCATAGATTACAAGGTGATGACGAAGCGTAAACATACTATTGCAGCTAATTTATTGTATTAAAACTTTAACCCTATAGAGCAAGATCAAATTTAGGCTGGTGATATAACGTATTTAAAAACCTCTAAGGGCTGTATGCACCTAGCGCCGCATCATTAACTGCTCAACATATTAAGTGCATAACAACCAGCTTTATCAGCCATCGATGATGGTTTACAACCTTCCACAGCCATCTGAAAGCCTAGCGCTTTACAGCGATAGAGAGTCTCAATACACGAGATGCTCTATCCTGAGCTGCTAGAGAGCTTATAACATATACTAGTCAATGGTAGATGTTGACTATGACTGGGATATGCCTTAGTCGAACTCTACTTCGGTAGCTTAAAACATAATTTGATATTCAAAATTAGCCAACCAACCTGTGAATATACTACGAATTATGTAGAACGTACATTAAATTTTACACTCTATACCTTCTCCACTATATACAATAATTATTTATTGCCCGTTCAGTACGTGAACTTAGCAAATTAATATGTCCGGTTTTCTTGACCAGAACACACCATTAAAGGTAACTGTATAAGTGCAAAATACCATTTTTCAAAATACTAAAATGGTCGGAGAATACCAGAGCGCTAGCGCAAAGGCAAACAGGCAAACAGGCAAGTAAAGGATTTTGAAATTTTGAACCTGCACTTTGAATCCACTTGGGTATATAATATATGCTATACCCAGATTGGTACGTAACTGGAGCTTATAAAAGAAACTGAAATAACATAAACTTGCACTGCACTACTACCAAATTCACCATAGTCAACTGGATCTAATAATTATGGTTCTTTAACTCACCATATTTATTGGCCACCTATACAACTTATGCTCGTCAGATTGAAGCTTTACTAGCACCTTAGTCACTATGGATGGAGAAAATAGACATGTACTTATAAACACAAAATATCCTTCATATCAGTCTCGCTATGTGAATATTTCCATGCTTTAATCGTTATAATCTAATCACAACATGATTTTCGACGAGCCCCCTTTGCACCCCATTATTATATGCCCATACTGAGCATACCATGCCAATAAATATGGACATGATAAGGACAATATGACTACTCAAAACATATCTGCAATAGCTATACGCTTTTTAGCTCTTTGGTTGCTAATACAGTTAGTTTGCAATCTACCTAACTTACTTTTCCTATTAGGGAGTATAGAAGGATACATCCAAAAAGAAGTACCTTTTTGGGTGTATATCTCTACGGTTGTTAGTATTTTACTTATTGGCTTAACTGCTGCATATTTAATGTATAAATCTTCAGAGAAAATTCTGTCACAATCGACGAATGAAACACCTGAAAAATTAAGTACTAATGACCACAAATTTTTTATACAACTTTTAGGTTTATATTTTGTGGTAACCTCACTAACTCGTATTCCAGTATCACTGTCACTTATCCAGCATTCGCAACACATAGAAATATACAGATTATTAGCTACTTTGGACTGGGTACTTCAACTTATCTTTGGTGTATTTTTAATCGGGTCAGTCACGTATTGGTCTCAATTTCTAAATAAACTGAGAGATAGGGGGTAACTACCTTATCCATCGGATATGGGCTAATTTTCTGTTACGAAAAAGCTTGCCCTTGCTCAAGGGTGAGCGTACAGACAGGCAGCGTGAACATTTATTTATTGCCAGATACGACTTTTTGCGCGAGCTGTATTACGGCATCTTTTTCTTAATCTGCATTCTGAACAATAAGTTTGCCGTTGATATGTCTTGTCTGCACAATAACTGCTGCGTCGCCTAATGCAACGTCTATAGCAACCGTATAGCAACCGTATAGCGCTGCTAGCACTGGACGTATTCTACTACAGTTGACGGCCCTGCCTGCTGCCCTGCCCATATAGATGGCTGCTCTTCACCGGTGGTATCGGTGAGAAATTCAACCTGATTAGTCGGCGGTCTGACACTGATCGCGTGATTCGTCTTGACATGAACGAGGCATGAAGCTAGAAGTTTCTTTTCGGCAACGAAAAACCACTGTCATGGTGGTTGCGATAAACTAAGAACTGCTGATTGCTCAGGATATTGTCCCTCATGATCAGCTGTTCAAGTGGCTACAGGACACGCCAGGAAAGAGTGCATACGGAAACGCATCAATGGCTCGGCGATCCACTCCCCTCCCTCTCCACCATTAAAAGAACCTTTGATTAATCAGATATTTCCTACGTCATGAGCGATAACTTCCTGTAAAACTCCTATTCCATCTATGACAAATATGATATTGTTTTGCTTAAGGAGCCTCTGATTAAAGCCACTTTCGTAATCCCCTCGGAGGCGTGAATCCAGCAAAATCAATACCTTATAGGTTCTTTCCTGTGCGAGAATAACCTTGTTCTTAGCGGTTCATCATAAATCGACTCAACCTTCAACGAGTGAAAGAAACTTCCCACGCAAGCGTTGTCCCAGCAGTTACCTTTGCGACTAATGCTTTGTTTGAGTTGGTTATCATCAAGCATCTCACGATAAGTATGTGAACAATACTGTCTGCCGCGATCACTATGCACTATCACCTCTTTCGGAAAGCCTCGCATGAACAATGCCATTTTTAAAGCATCAGAGACCAGCGTGGATTTCATGTGCGGCGCCATCGACCAGCCAATTACGCTTCGTGAATACAGGTCGATAATCACTGCCAAGTATAGCCAGCCTTCAGACGTATATAAATAAGTGATGTCACCCGCCCATTTCTGATTTGTCGCTGTTGCCGTAAAGTCTCTATCCAGTAAGTTCTTGGCGATTGGATAGCTGTGGTCGCTATCGGTAGTCACCTTAAAGCGCCGTGTCGCCTTTGCGACTAAGCCTTGCCTGCGCATGCTATGCGCGATGGTTTTAAATATCACAGGCATACCCTTGCTCTTCGAGGTCGCGCCAAAGACGAACCACACCAGAACGTTGTTTACTTTTCTGAAACGCCTCAAGAATTAGCTCGTCACGAAACAAACGCTGATGCGCTTGCTTCGATAACGTGCCACGTCGATCAAACCAATGCTGATACCCACTTCGCGACACGCGCAGCACGCGTGCCATTATCGTAATCGTGTGCTCGCTGCGATGTTCAAGTATAAACTCGAAACGCTTCACTTTTGATTCTTGGCGAAGTAGGTAGCCGTCTTTTTTAGAATTTCTAGCTCCTCTTTTTGCTCGGCTAGTTCGCGTTTCAGTCTGGCGTTTTCAGCCGCTAGGTAACTGTCACGCTCCACATCAGTAAAATCAAGCATCATGGTTTTACGCCAATCATAGATTTGTGAAAGGCTAAGGGATAATTGGGCAGCAGCTTTAGCTACAGTGGTTCGCTCAGCTAATTTAATAGCTTCAGACTTGAATTCAGGGCTATGTTTTCTTTTTAACTGTTTCATTGTTCACCTCAGGGTTAAGTTTAACGCTTATTGAGATGTACAGTTTTACTGGTGGGGATCACTCTAAAGCAATATTCTACTCTGGCACGAATCTGTGAGTTTTTGCGGTTTTGTTTCTTTTGTGATGAACTCATATTTTTCTTTGGTTTACGTTTATCATTAACCTTCCAGCTCATGCCAAAGCTGTGTGCTCCTCGTTTGTAAGTGTCGCTAGTATAACCCGCATCTGCGAATACTACTTTGTCATCTTTGCGCAGTAACTTGGGTAATTCGTTAACATCAGCTTCATTCGCCGGTGTGACGGTTGCGCTGTGTATGGCGTTGCTATTGATATCTGTTCCTATGTGTATTTTAAAACCAAAATAATATTGGTTGTTTTTACGGGTGGAACGCATATCAGGGTCACGTTTTTTGTCTTTGTTTTTAGTAGAGCTAGGAGCTTGGATAATGGTCGCATCTACCATGCTGCCTTGAGATACCTTGATGCCTTTTTCAACAAGATATTGATTGATATCCGCAAAGATGATTGCACTAAGTTGGTGCTTTTCAATTAGTCTTCTGAAATTAAGTATGGTGGTTTCATCAGGTATGGCATCTAATAAATCAAGTTGCGCAAACCGACGCATACAGTCCATATCGTATAAGGCATGCTCTGCTGCAGAATCTGATAATGAGCACCATTGCTGTAAGAAATAAATCCGCAATATACTTTCCATTGGCATTGGTGTGCGACCTTTGCCTTTCTTGGGATAGTAAGGCTCTATAATATTGAGCAGGCGTACCCATGGTACGGTTTTTTCCATTTCATTTAAAAAGAGATCACGTTTAGTGATAACTTTTTTATGGGTGTATTCTGCAGATGCGAAAATGATTTGTTTCATACGACAATACTGTTTGTGTGGCTGTATTATCTCACATTTATTAGACTTAGTCAGAGATTCCTTAAAAGACATGATAGTAAGACCGCTCATGACTGCCTCCTTACGAGGAATAGTATCTTTACTATTTCCTGGTCGAAATACAAGTCAATGGCTCAACGAACCACTTCCTAACCACCATTAAGAAGCCTCTGACTATGCCGAAACCTCCTAATTCTCAAGCGATAACCTTCTGTAAAACTCCTGTTGCATCAATGACCAAATATGATATTGTTTTGTTTGAGTCTGGTAGGTATATTGCTTATTTACAAGTTGCATTGTCGCGGCTTTTAGTCGAAGCTACAGTGTGCACTTTGGGTCAATTTTGGTATATAATGTACCAGTGACTACCGCTACAGAGAATAAATGAATTATGCTCGATTCCATAAAGTTTATCTCTATCATCATAATACTCTATGTCATCTATAGCATTTTTGTTGGTCGAATAACAGCCGCTTCTTCATACTCATGGCATAAGATTGATAGAAGAGACAATCCAATTCAATTTTGGATCATATGTCTATGCTACCTTGTCACTAGCTGTTTTATATATTATAAAATGGCAAACGGATATAGTTGAGATTAGAGGTGAAATATAGACAACACATAAGTTATATTCAGCAAACCATTTAAGCTATGGTAGAAACCGTATGATCCTCCATTAATTTAGTCTGCGTTTTAAAGTTTATCTTTTTACTGGTCATTCAACTGAACAATCACTGCTTTAACTGACAGATTAACGGTACCATTCCTATTTATTTAATATGTTAGCCAACTTCCATGCCTTTATTCCCTGCTTCAGAGCAACGAATCTAGCTAGTATCAAGAACATTTCCTGCTATAAATACCCTAAGTTTATCTGATAACAATTTCTGACCAAAAATCAGCACTGATCACACACCCTGCAACATAATCAAGATAAAGTCCTAGACAGCTCCATAGGCCACTCCCCATTAGCCTACCGCCGCACGTACCGGAACTTTAGAAGCCCTCTGGTTCGCAAACAGACCGGCTATAAACTTCAGGCCACTATTTAACCTGCAGAAACCTGCAGCTAGTACGCTGCAAGCCCACTACAGGAAGTCCCAACACCCACCTTTTTAGAGGCTAGGAAGTCAGCGATGCGATAGAGAATGAGATAAAACACGTCCATACTCACGGTAAAAGTTGCAACCACAGGCACGAAGAAACACACGAGCACGAAAAGTGATCTACAAAAAAAAAAAGGGGGGGGGGGTAATGATAATTATTCATCCCTTTTTTCCGACCATCCCCCCTACCATGCCATCAGTTATGCGTTTGTTTTTGGCAAAGCGAAAAAGAAGAATGAATAGCAGGGCTATTGCGAGTTTTTATCAACGCACACAGGGTCATAATGCAAACATGACGATACGACAGAATTATGAAAGATACCCCTTTTGCCAATACAAAGACCACACTAAGAGAAGTAAAACGAGGCATGAGGTGCTTCTGGATGAGATGAAGCAGGTTGCGCTGTTACGCAGGTTTGAAAAGACTATTGATCCTTTGTACCCCCATGCCAAAACCTGGTAAATATAGGAGATGCCCTTATGCACTATCAACAATATTGCGCATCCATCATTTTGACTCCGATTATTTTATCTCATAAAATAATATCTCTGGTTCGTACAAAGGCCTCAATCCAGCTACTCTCCAAACATCATAAACATTCTGTACCATAAAAACCTCCAATGATATATTCTGTATACAATAAATAATAGCTTTATACTACTTCGTTATTACTCACTAAGAAATAGATATTTTTTCACTCTCTACGCACCGAATAAGCTGATTATCAGCCTCAAATTACAAAGGAATAATATCGGCTGAAACCGAGGCAAGAATTCTATGACAAACACACAATATTTGTTAGGTTGGGCCATTTATCTAATAGGAGCAACAGGCTGCATAGTCTCTTTTCGACTTGCCATAAAAAAACTGCCAACTCGCCTAACCCGGGCACTTTGCATCGGTACAGCCACTCTTCTGTATATGCCTTGGAGGACAATTTCAGATCAGTACTGGTTAGCTCCAGCCTTTCTGATGGCAATTTATAACCGTGTTGGACAAACAACACACGGAGCAATAGATACAGCAGAACTCGTTATTATAGTAGCCGTAACAGGTAGTATCATCTTAACGCTTTTCGTTCCAGTGAAAAAAAAATCAAAGAGTCCTAAAGATAATACTAAGGTTGTAGCAAAAAAATGTCATCCTCAGCTAACACGACGAGAACCAATTTTGTAACAAAACATTATCCATGGTTAAGCAAAAATTTTAGCATAGGGCACAACACAAAACTTTGATACTTTAGATCTCAGTTCTGCCACTATCCCACAACCATATCACTCCAGGCCACTTCTGATACCATAACCCTCGCTGCAGCTATAAAATAAATAATATTACCTGCTCTGACCCTATGATCACCAGGAGGGTTCAACAACAAATCTTTACCCATAACTGTCTCCGCAAGGCCCATAGCAATTGCTTCATGCTTTCCCTTCATAACCCCCAGCAAACAGGCAAAAGTTGTTCCCTTGAAATCATCAGGAACCTGAACACTGAATAGAGTAGGGCCTTCCAACGTAGACAGTAGCTGCGACTGTAACCGTGAGGAACCAGGATCTTGAGCTGATCGAACCAGCAAGTCCACCGAAAGATTAGTATGGCACTCCACTTGGGGGCAGTGGCTCTGCACAAGCCCAGCCATTCGAGAGTCCTCGAACCAGGCAACAACATGAGCCGTTGTTTTCGTGGCACATACAGATAAACAAGCCGCCAATGTCTGATCATCAGTCTTTTGAAAGATAATGATTCTTCCTGCCTGCTCAAGCGCAGCCCTACGAAAAACCTCTTTATCCAATAATCTTGCTCCTCTTACAAAACGAACCAGATTCGGAAATGGGTTTTCCAAATTTTGAGCAGTGCACAACACCACAACCCTTTTCTGCCCCCGCACGTCGCCAAAAATCAATTGCACCATACGACTAGTTTTTTCAGGATGCCAACCAAGGATAACTATGTGGTCTTTCAGTCGAGAATAATCAGTTTTTCCCTGCATCCCTTTCCTCCAAACTCTAATAAATAGCGAAGACAATTTACCCAAGAATGCTGCAAACAACAGTACAGCACCAGGCATCACGATTACCGCTGAAAATAACTTACCCACATTAGTTTCTGGGCTAAAATCTCCATAACCAATAGTTGTGGCTGTCGTTACATAAAAATAAATCCAGTCGATAGGCTGAACAAAAACCTGCTCACCTGCGCCAACCAATACCAACCAACTGAAAGAAAAATGAAGAACCAATATTACCGTTAGCACTAACCAGCTTATTTTTAGCATATGAGAATTACAAAATTTATATATAGGTCTTATAAGCTTCACCCATCCTCCTCTCTCCATGCTAAATAAATTATATCACAAACATTTAAAATAACTTTATGCGTAGAGTCTAATTTTGCACCTTAAGATGTTTTTTTCTTTCAATATCCCTGTTTATTAAAAGAAGACATATACCCGACACCTCTAAAAATACAAAGGTGAAGGCTACCTAACATCCACAGCAACCTACACACTTGATAATACACTGTAAATTTATCTGACCATAGTTTTCAAATCTACACAATCAACCGAGTAACCTTGTCCTGATCCAGAAAAACTAACACATTGATGTGCTGAATTCTCGTATTAAATCGTCGATAAATCATTACTATATGCGTGGAGCCGCTTTAGGTTATAAGCCTTAATGTAAACTCTAACATAATTAATCATATGCTTGTGAGGTATTAGTGAATCTTGAGACCCTCCATGCTGTAAACTACCAAAGAAACGTTAGACGACAGTATTATCTCTGCACGTTAACATCCCCCAATAAAGATCGCACACCATAATAGCTCTCTATCAACTCACAATAGGGCTTACTCATGTATTGAGACCCTCTATCTCTGTGAAATATCATGCCACTGGAGCTGTGAGTAGAAATCAAACGAGAGAAGCCCAGTAAATTTAAAAATAGTAGAATGTAAGGTGAGTGATGGCAGTCAACAACCCACACTTTCAAAGAAAATGAGTATATCCGATTTACAATTACTCAGGAGTGAGACGGAGGCTAATCAACCAATCAACTTGCCGAATAACATCATTTATGCGCCACTTTTTTGCAAAGTTTCGCTTTTTCCCCTCTGAGTCCAGGTGAGCTTTTTTTACCCAAGTTTGCGAAATAAGTAAGCATGCTACTTCTCTCGTTTGCCGCTTACTCACCCCCTCCATAAAGACTGTTATAGCCAACAAAAGGGAGGAGCAAAGCTAAGACCTAGTATATTCAAGTTCAACGAGCACATATTTTACTAAATACTACCACGTATATTTTTGGGATTAATACTTACTTAATCTGTCGTATTTTTATGGAGTGGCTATGTCAGAAATACCCATAATACGAGCAATCTCTTTTGCTGGGCGATAACCTGAAATACGTCTACCGTCCTCCAGAAATAAAGCTGGGGTACCAGAGACACCGAGCAGTGTTCCGAGCTTAACTTGCTGATCAATAGGGTTTGTGCAGTTTTTTTCCTTGATACTTAGTCCATTTTTCAGATTCGATATGGCTGTTTTCCTATCATCAGAACACCATGCAGATACCATTTTTTTATAAGCTGGTACTTTTGCGCCACCTCTGGGATATGCAAGATACCGTAATTCAATTCCCATCTTGTTTAGCATTGGCACCTCTTTGTGGAGTTTTCGGCAATAGCCGCAATCCACATCAGTAAAGGCATAAACTACACCCTTGATTTCACCTTTAGGCGCAAAAATAATCATATCGTGGGGATTGAGCATGCTTAGTTGCTTGCTAGTTTCTTGATTCCGTATTGCTTCGGTTAGATTTAAGGAATTGCCGTCCTTGATGTCAATAATATCCCCTCGGATAATGTGGTTACCATCATCACTGATATAAAACACATATCCGTCGTCGATAATTACAGTATACAACCCAGGGATAGGGCTTTTCTCAATAGTTTTAATCCGTACATCTGGGTCTAATTTCTTTAGTTGCTTTTTTATATTAACAGATGCATCGTTACCAGAACCTGCAAATGAAAGCTGAAAAAACAGCAAACTGATTGTAAGAAGTACACTACTATACATAGCCAAGTATCCTTTTTGTTTGAATTACTAGTTAATTGTGATACACCATTCCCTTTTAAAGGTGTGAGGTTATTGACCGCTCTCACTAACCCAGCCATCTACTATTCGTATGCTATGGGGATGCGCGCTCATTTGTGCCACTGACACCGATATAGATCTGATTTGGCTACTACACGGCTTAACCGTTACTGGATGCTGCCTTTTTAACTTATCTACTGTTTTACCATGAATATTTGTCTTTTGTAAAAATTTAACACGGTTTATTATCAACCCTAACTGATGCTGTTGAATACTCTCACCTACAATGGAGGCTGGTATGGTCTATCTGAAGTTGTTATCTCCTGCGTTAACCACAGAATAAATCCGTTCAAGACAGTATTAAGTACCTAGCTCAGCCTCTTGGGTGATGTATAGCATGAAGCTCTTCCAAACGATGGAGGGCTACATGCGTGTATATTTGTGTTGTGGACAGGTTACTGTGACCAAGTAATAATTGCACAACACGTAAATTAGCCCCATGATTCAAAAGGTGCGTGGCAAAGGCGTGCCGAAGCATATGCGGTGAAATCTGTGCCATTATCCCAGCGGTTACTCCATGGATTTTGATTCTATGCCAGAAGGTCTGCCGAGTCATAGGGCTATCATATCTACCGGGAAAAAGAGCTAAGCTGTTCTTGTTTTTTAACAGCAGTGGCCGAACCTCTTTCATATATCGTTCCAGCCATTCACAGGCTTCTCCTCCCATAGGCACTAACCTTTCTTTGTTGCCTTTGCCGATAATTCTTATCACTCCTTGTCGGCTATTAATATTATTAATTGTAAGATTAACTAGCTCACTAACTCTTAACCCGCAGGCATAAAGAATTTCAAGCATACAGCGGTCTCTCATGCCTAAGGAGGTACCAATGGCTGGAGCTTGAAGCAGAGCATCTACATCTTTTTCACTAATACTCTTGGGGAGAGATTGTCCTTGTTTTGGCAAATCAATATGCGCGGTTATATCTTCGTGAGACACGCCTTGCTGGTAAAGGTATTGATAGAAAGCACGAAGACTTGAGAGAAAACGGGCTGTAGAGCGTGGGTGATAACCTTGCTTAAATCGGTCAGCAAGGCAGTCTCTAAGATCATTGGCAGTGCCATTTCGAGCAGGTTGATTTTGTTTTTTACCAAACCATTTGCACCACTGCTTCAAATCTCTTTGGTAAGCCTCTAGAGTATTTTTTGTCAACCCCTTTTCTAGCCATAGATAGGTATTGAATGACTCTAAATCAGTGGCATTTAAACTCTTAGCTCCGCTTGACTCTATTGCCTTTGGTGAACAATTCATTATTTTTCTTATTTTAATAATATGTTAACGAAACTATATGATCTTTTAATATTACAGAAATGACGTAATTCCGCAAGTTAGCATAGATTTTTTTGACAAGCTGTGTCTAGGTTCAACGTTATTGCTGGCACTCTCCCACTATGGTGCTGGGTTACTGGCTGCTCTCTCTCCTCAAAAACCTACCACTCGAAGACTAATGGATATTAACTGTCTTGTCGCTTACTCAATGATTGACTTTGTCATATGAACAAGTACCTACTTTAGGTTGTATAACTGCAACATGATACTTTAGGAGGGAGCAATAACAGCGAAAAGAAAACTACATAAGCCATAATTTAAAGCTCAGCCAGCACTGGAATCTTTCAAGGTCAATAAAACAATAAAACAATAAATCAACTGAGTACTGCTCAAAACCGCGGCCAGAAATAAGCATGATGCTAGGTTAATCATCGGTCGATTTTATAGACTAAACTCAATTGCCGTGATCATTCGCAAAGGCACTAAGTTTTTGGTGCTCGTATTGTGACTAAACCATCCTCCTTTGCATGATAGGTCCGCCAAAAACCAATTTTAAGTACTATAAAAAGGGCATAATCCTATAATTTGGCGTTAAATACCATGACAAGCTTCGTAACGGATTACAAAATGAGAAAGTTCAATGACGGTGGTTAAAATCATTAATTATGCTAAAGTCTCATATTGACTTATTATCTCATTCCCATTGAAAATACGGGGTTATTACCCACCCCCAATCCCTACTGTTAGTAGGCTCCTGGGCATTCTCTTATTTGTCGCCTACCCACATTCCATGGTAACTAGTATATATGCCTACCTTTCCTAATAACGAAAAAGCTCATCTACATTGCCAGTTGAATTATCCTGCGTCTACTACGGCCTGTTTATGCCAAATTATTGTAAAAAATGAACCCTAGTATTCAGCAAAAAAAACGCCCACCCCATGTTCTGGAGCCTTCACCCCCTTGGTTTGAATTTGTGCATTCAGTACTTACATATCATGATGAACGGCCAAACGACATTACAAATGAATAATGATAGTTTATCCCATATTGCTGTTGCCTATGTAGACTCAACTGATCAAGAGCGCGCAATAAAAATCGCAAAAAAATGGCAACTTACCTATATTGGTGATGTTGTCACTAGCTATCAGTACTCACACCTTACGTATTTACTCGTTTTAAATCAGCACATACTGGAATTACGAAAATTAGATGAACCTAAGCTCACTGGCATTAAAGTTGATTTAATTGACGGGGCTGCTGCGCACAGGAGAAAGTTTGGCGGTGGTCGCAGACAAAGTATTGCCAAAGCTATCGGCTTAAAGCACGGCTTCACTCCTCACGTGCTTGATGCAACCGCAGGACTAGGACGCGATGCGTTTGTATTAGCATGCCTTGGCTGCAAAGTAACCCTAATGGAGCGAATGCCCATAGTGGCCGCCTTACTTGATGAAGGCTTAATGCTCGCTCAACTCAATGAGGATATTAAAAATATAACACACAATATGCAGCTGATGCACGCGTCAAGTATTAGTGATATGTCCTTAGCTCACGCAGTTGATGTAGTGTACCTTGATCCTATGTATCCCCACAAAGAGAAACTTGCTACTGTGAAAAAAGAAATGAGAATTCTTCAATCGCTTGTTGGTGCAGATAACGATGCTGATGCTTTATTAGCACCCGCCTTGAAATCAGCAAAATATAGAGTGGTTGTTAAAAGACCCAGTTATGCGTCACCACTAAACAACATAACGCCCACGACCTGTATTAAAATGAAAAATAATCGCTTTGACGTTTATGTAAAACAATCTATTCCAAAATCAAGCTAACAGTCTACAAGTTATTTCAACTACATACCCTATTATCCTTTAAGGTGCGGGCTATTGACTAATCTCACTCTCCAAATCACCTACCAGCTTGTAGCATCATGTGATTCCATTGGTTTGTAGCATACTCACACGCTCAATATAATAGGGTATACTCCGAACGGAACAAAAAATATGAAGCCCTTGGTTTTCAAGGGATAGTTAGTGTGAGCCTCACCCCATAAGGCAACCTGAACAGTCTGTCCCCCAGAATAGTCAAGGGCGGATCACATTTATAACACAGTTTATACTTGCCTTCTGCGTGAACAGTTCCACCAGCTTGTACCGTGTAGCCGCGGAGTTTCAGATAAAGGCGACATCAAGGCCAGTTATCGCCGTATAAAGCGCTTTTTCGCTGACTATGATTACAGTTTTGAACAGCTAGGTGAGGTGATTCCAAATTGTCTATGACCCTGTATAGATCTATGTACGGGACAAAACATTTAGAAAATCCAAAAAAGCAGGTTGTGACTGCTATCGCACCCTAATCACCGCCCACCCATAGACTCATGGGGGTACGTTCGTTTGCACACCGTAATTGGTAACAGGTATAGACAGTAATGTCGCTTGATTGATTGCTTGTTTACATCCATCATTACTTTGTTTTTTTTGAAATTATCTCTGATCTTGGCGCAGACATGGAAATACTATTTTGTTTTTTAATAACCAGGAACTAAATAGAAAAAGAGTGTTCCAATGATGTACCACTCTTGTTTTTTTTTGTGAATAGACGCATCTTATAGTTATGGGGTTTCGCTTATTGCGGAGTGCTCTTTGGTGTAATCCAGTCTTGACAGAGTGGAGATAATGTCTGCTTACGCTTATGGCTGCTGGGCCTAAGTAAATAAACGCTCAGTTTAATAATTCGGCCTATTTTGGTCTGTCTACAATATTGTAATAAGGGGCTTTAGCTATGGATAATAAAACCTTGAATTCGTCCAATGCCTCTGTGCTTCCTTTGCTACCGTTGCGTGATGTTGTTGTTTATCCGTATATGGTTATTCCTCTGTTTGTGGGGAGAGAGAAGTCTATTCGTGCACTTGATGCGGCAATGTCTGACAATAAAAAGATCTTACTAGTTGCTCAGAAAAATGTACAGATTGATGATCCAAAAGAGTCAGATCTGTTTCAGGTAGGAACCGTTGCCACGATTCTGCAACTGCTTAAGCTCCCAGATGGAACTGTTAAGGTATTAGTTGAAGGCGAGGGTAGAGTGGTTATCAAGTCACTGGTTACGCACGGAGATGACATTTTTGCTTCGGTTTATAGTGAAGAAAGCGAATCTCTGAGCGAACATGAGTCAAAAGCGCTTATGCGCTCCTTGATATCTCAGTTTGAACAATATGTTAGTCTGAGCAAAAAGGTACCTAATGAGGTTCTATCCTCATTATCCGCTATCTCTAATCAAGATAAGCTGGTTGATACAATTGCGGCCCATATGCCGATGAAGATTGAAGACAAGCAGAAGGTCCTTGAAATTGATAATATTGGTGATCGGTTAGAGTATTTGATCGGCGTTATGCAAGGGGAAATGGATTTTCTGCAGGTAGAAAAGAAAATTCGCAGTCGCGTGAAGATGCAGATGGAGAAAAGTCAGCGAGAATACTACTTAAATGAACAAATGAAAGTTATCCAGAAAGAACTGGGTGATATGGACGAAGCACCGCATGAGCTGGAAAAACTTAAGAAAAAAATAGAAGCTGCTGGCATGCCAAAAGAAGGCAAAGAGAAAGTCTTGTCTGAGCTAAACAAGCTCAAGATGATGTCTCCAATGTCTGCTGAGGCAACAGTTGTTAGGAGCTATATCGACTGGATGGTTAGTGTACCATGGAAAGCTCGCAGTAAATTACGTCACGATATGAAAGGGGCCCAGGATATTCTGGAAGCAGACCATTATGGATTGGATGAAGTAAAGGAGCGGATTTTAGAATACCTTGCTGTGCAAAAGCGGGTTAAGAAACTAAAAGGCCCAGTTCTTTGCTTGGTGGGACCTCCTGGTGTAGGCAAGACCTCTCTGGGAGAGTCCATTGCCCGGGCAACTAATCGACAGTTTATTAGGATGGCTTTGGGTGGTGTGCGTGATGAAGCTGAGATCAGAGGCCATCGCAGAACTTATATTGGTTCAATGCCGGGCAAGTTGATTCAGAAAATGGCAAAAGCCAAGGTGCGTAATCCACTATTCCTTTTGGATGAAATTGACAAGATGGGTTCTGATATGCGCGGTGATCCAGCCTCTGCATTGCTAGAAGTCCTAGATCCAGAGCAGAATAGTAGTTTTAATGATCACTATCTTGAAGTTGATTATGATCTTTCTGATGTCATGTTTGTTTGTACTTCTAATTCAATGGATATTCCTGCACCCTTGCTGGATAGAATGGAAGTGATCCGCATTCCTGGGTATACAGAGGATGAAAAGGTAAATATTGCAACTCGTTACTTGATACCCAAGCAAATAAAAAACAATGGGCTCAAAGCTGGTGAGCTAACCTTCCACAAAGATGCTGTCCGTGATGTGATTCGATATTACTCTCGGGAGGCTGGTGTTCGTAGTCTGGAGCGACAAATAGCCAAAATATGTCGCAAAACTGTAAAAGATAGCGCCTTAACGGATAATACGAAAAATGTTGACGTTACTGAGAGCGATCTTGAATATTTCCTCGGCGTTAGAAAGCACAGCTATGGCTGTGCCGAGAAGAATGATCGAGTAGGGCAGGTGACGGGACTTGCTTGGACTCAGGTAGGTGGTGAGCTATTAACTATTGAGGCGGCGGCTGTCCCTGGCAAGGGTCAAGTTACCAAAACCGGGTCGCTAGGTGATGTTATGCAGGAATCAATTCAGGCGGCATTAACAGTAGTAAGAAGTCGGGCTGGAGTATTCAACATCCCTAATGATTTTCATGAGAAGTATGACTTGCATATCCATGTTCCTGAGGGAGCAACACCTAAAGACGGGCCCAGTGCAGGTATCGGAATGTGTACGGCACTGGTTTCAGTGTTAACCAATGTACCGGTCAAGGCGGACGTTGCCATGACTGGGGAAATAACCTTGAGAGGGCAGGTGCTGGCTATTGGCGGCCTGAAAGAAAAACTGTTGGCGGCGCACCGCGGCGGTATTAAATCGGTAATCATTCCGGAAGACAATCGGAAAGACTTGAAAGAGATACCTGACAATATTAAAGCAGATCTTGATATTATCCCGGTAAAGTGGATTGACCAGGTACTGGAGATTGCCCTACAATACAAACCAGATACCTTAACAGAAGCACCTGTCATTGTTAAAGTAAAGAAAACTAAGAAGGTGTCTCCTGCAGTTAACACCCACTAATCATCAAAATGGTCTTGATGAAGGGGGCTATGGCACCCCCTGATTCCCATGCAAGAGAGTAAAACTCTCCTGCCATGAGGTATTGTCCGCATATTGTTCAAAACTCTTTTTCCTGATCGTAGTGAATGAAGACTGCCAAAAATTCTCCATCATTGGGTCAAATAGTGTAAACTAGCTGATAGTCATCGGTAGATTTCGAGGTTTGATGGTAAATCCTTAAAACAATGCTGGATTATACTAGGTTCCATGGAATGTCTGAAGCTATTGACTTCACTCACTCAAATCACCTAATACTCGTAGGATCTTGGGCTTCGGCACACTCTCAATTGAAGCTGATATAGCGCCGTTCATTCAGCAGTCTAGAAGTCAAAACAGGTTAAAGAGTCTAATGATGCTATTCCTTAAAGCTAGCTAGGGTCGTGCTTTGCTAGCACATGAACTAGAAATGGAATATTCTTATAGCACGCTGTCAGTAAAAGTAATCTCTATCTTTAGATAAAGTGTGTGTGTCGACGGCTTTGCTAGTGTAGAGTAACGAAAAGAATGAGAAGCCACTGACTGTTACTTGTGTTTTTAGTTAAAATCTAGCAGCATAGCAGCATAGCAGATGGCTCGTTTAGGTGCTGATATTAAGGCGTTTTCTATTATTGATACATCTGTTTAGCTATTTTAGCTAAGAAGAACATCCTACAAAGAAGGGGAAAAGAGTGAATAAGTCTGAGCTAATTGATGCCATTGCGGCATCTGCGGACATTCCGAAAGCAGGTGCTGGTCGTGCGCTGGATGCTGTGATTGCTTCTGTTACTGCTGCATTGCAGGCTGGCGAACAAGTAGTTCTGGTTGGTTTTGGAACATTTTCTGTGAAAGATCGTGCAGCACGTACAGGTCGCAATCCGCAGACGGGTGAGCCGATTCAGATTGCTGCAGCTAAGATTCCTAGCTTCAAAGCTGGTAAAGCACTAAAAGATTCAGTTAACTGACTTTGTGCAGTAAAGTTGGGTAGAAGTGCCCTTTTGCTATAAGGATATAGGAAAGATAAAGACTTGGTACTATGCTTAACCTTGACTTATTTCCGTTCGGGCGCATCAACCGATGCGCTTTTTTTGTTAGAATCGGAGCTTCTTTGTTTTACTGGCGTTTTATGCCGGTATGGTAGCAAAGTGGCTCTTTTTACTCTGAGTAATAAGGCCTGCTTGATAAACCAGAACTCATCTGGAAAGCGAGCCTGTATTGAGGTTTGTATGCTGCAATTGATGAGAGACAAGGCAAAAAGCTGGGTGACGATTATTATCATTGCCATTATTGCCTTTATGTTGGCAATTACAGGGCTGGAGACATTAGGCCCTAATCGTGGTAATCCGAATGTTGCTTCGGTTAATGGTCAAGATATTACCCAGGAACAACTGTATAGGTTTTTAGATCAACAAAAACGGATGCTGATGGGGCAAATGGGTGATCAGTTTGACCCTTCTATGATAGACGAGAAAGTATTCACTGAGGCTGTTTTGAAGTCATTGATTGATCGCACGTTGCAGCTGCAAGATGCTCAAAAACAAAACATGGATATCGGGCAAGATGTTTTGGATAGTATGATTGTCAACATGCCTGAGTTTCAAAATGAAGGACGTTTTGATCAGACTCGTTTTAAAGTATTGATTCGCAATATTGGCATGACCCCATTACAGTTTAAAGAAATGCTGCGTGAGGAAAAGCTACTAGCCCAGTTGCGTGAAGGATTTTCTGCATCAGAATTTGTCACTACTACTGACATGGTACGTTTGGCCTCTCTTGAGAATCAAACCAGGGATATTTCCTGGCTGAAGCTATCGTCTGACTCTGTAAGAAAAACTGTGACAATTTCTGATGAGGAGACTTTGTCATTCTATAATGAAAACCAGGATCAATTTATAGTTCCTGAAAAAGTTATAGTAAGTTATATTGAGCTAAATAAAGCCGAACTAGCAGATACTATGAATATATCTGACGAAGATATTGATCGTGAATATCAAGCTCGTATTACAGATCTGAAAAATAGTTTTATAGAAAAACAAAAGGTTTCATCAATATTGATTGCCTCAGGCAGCAAACGCACACCTGAAGAAGCTCAAGAACGAGCCAATGAGGTCATCAGAAAACTAGAAAAAGAGGCTGACTTCGAAAAGCTGGCGAAAGAGTACTCAGATGACCTAGTTACTGCAAAAAAAGGCGGTAACATGGGGTTTATTGAAGAAGGATTCTACGGGGAGGCGTTTGACCACGCTGTCGCTAGCCTAAAAGTAGGTCAGACTTCAGGGGTAATTGAAACCGCTTATGGCCTGCATATTTTAAAACTAACGGAAAGAGCTCATCAAGAACTACCTTCTGCTAAAGAATTACGCGACAGTATTATCAGCTCTTTGGAATCTCGCGAGGTGGAACATCTATTTTTTGAAAGAAATCGACAATTAGCAGATATAAGCTTTGAAGCCATGGATTTGAATCAACCTTCTGAGCAGTTGGGACTGACGATAAAAACAACCGCAGCATTTGACCGTAATGGCGGTACTGGCATTACGGCCAACAAGAAAATAATAGATGCTGCCTTTAGCAAAGATGTACTGGTAGATAGGATAAATAGCGAGGTTATTGAGTTGTCGCCACAGGTATCTCTGGTACTTAGAGTCAAAGAGTATCATGAGTCGCAATTAACCCCTTTAGATGACGTCAAGTCTTCTATTATCTCCTCTATTAAACGTGAAAAAACCCAGAAACAACTTAAGGAACAAGCCGAACAACTAATAGCTAATATTAAATCTGGTGATGCCAAACAGGTTGCGGAAAATGCTGGGTTAAGCTGGAGCGAAACACAAGGGGTAAATCGGAAGCAGCCTGCTATTGACAATAAAATACTCGCCAAGGCATTCAAGATGCCTTACCCTGGCACTGACAAGTCGGAGCTAGCATACACTGAGTTACTGAATGGAGATGTAGCTATCGTTTTATTGTCTGCCGTTTATCCTGGAAAATACACAGACTCTGACCAAAAGATGATGGCAGCACGAGACCAGTACATTGCAAGAAACAAGGGCAGAAACATTTATAATGAATATTTAGAAGGACTTAAGGCTGATGGTAACGTGGATATTCGATTAAAAGATAAAAATGGTAGCTAGCATCCCTGCATTCCCTTTGCTTTTTGTTACATAGGTTGTTAGACGGGGGCAAAGCCAGCCCCCTCAATAACTCTCATGCTGCGAGCTACTCAGAGTCCAAAGAGCTCATAGCTGTAATATTGAAGCCACAATCAACATGTATAATCTCACCGGTAATAGCTGATGCTAGATCTGAACTAAGAAAAGCAGAGACATTACCCACTTCGAGCTGGCTGACATTTCGCCTGAGTGGAGCTCGCTCTTCGTTATGAGAAAGCATCTTTCGAAAATTGGCAATGCCTGAGGCGGCCAACGTTTTAATGGGACCGGCAGAAATACCATTCACACGAATACCCTTAGGACCCATGCTGCTCGCAAGGTATCGAACGCTTGCCTCTAGACTGGCTTTGGCAAGCCCCATAACGTTGTAATTTGGTATGGTTCGCTCTGCCCCCAAATAAGTTAGAGTCAGTAAAGAGCCAGAACGCCCCTCCATCATTGCTTCTCCCGCTTTAGCCAAAGCAATGAAGCTATAAGAGCTAATATCATGGGCAATCCGAAATCCTTCACGGGTAGTCACTTGATGAAATTCACCAGTTAATTGGTCTCCTGGGGCAAACCCCACTGAATGAATGATCACATCCAAGCCATCCCAACTGCGCTTAAGACCGGAGAAAACCCCTTCTACTTCATCATCTTTTGTTACATCGCAAGGAAAGCAGAGATCAGCAGATGACCCCCAGCCTTCAGCAAACTGCTCAACCCGAGACCTCAGTCTTTCAGACTGATAGGTAAAAGCCAAATCTGCTCCTTCTCGGTACATAGCCTCAGCAATACCAGCAGCAATCGAGTGCTTGCTCGCGACACCAACTATAAGAACTCGTTTTCCGCTCATAAATCCCATGGGGCTTGTTCCTAAATTGAGTAATAATCAATAAGAAGTATACTAAAAAATAGTGCGCTAAAACTCGATAGGGACAGATTGAGACTCACTTATTACTAAAGGTGCTGTTTGCAAGAAATATTCAAGTTTGCCGAATGATTCTACTTACACCTAAAATAACCAGAGGTCTCTGATAGACGCAGCGACGATGCCTTATGCGTTTTAGAAACTATACACGTTTCCTGCAGATATTAGCCAACGACACACGATAGAAACCTACAAGTCCTGCAAATTGCAGATGATAGAAGAAGTGCATGAAAGCCGCCAACAACCTAGCAGACTCTGAGCACGAGCATACAGAGAACCACACCAGAACCGATTAATCATATCCCCTACCCAGCGTAAAAAAGAGCACATCACCCTTTATCTGGCAGAGCCTTCTGAGCACCCATGTTTTCATAAATCAACAACGGCTCAGATTCCCCCTTGATGACTCCCGCGTCGACAACAATTTTAGAGACTGATTCCAGTGAGGGAATATCATACATAGAGTTTAACAAGACAGACTCAAGAATAGACCTTAACCCACGCGCACCAGTCTTGCGCTTCATCGCTTTTTTGGCCACCGCTTCAAGAGCATCGCTTCGGAAATCAACGTCCACGCCTTCCATTTCGAACAACTTATGATACTGCTTCGTCAATGCATTTTTTGGTTCAGTAAGAATTCTAACCAACGCACTCTCATTAAGCTCTTCCAAAGTTGCCAATACAGGTAGACGACCAACAAATTCAGGGATCAAACCAAACTTCACCAAATCTTCTGGCTCAACTTCCTTAAAAGTCTCACCCAAATCCTTACTGTTCTCCTTACTCTTAACTTCTGCAGAGAAACCAATACCAGACTTATCTGTACGCTCTCTAATTACCTTGTCAAGTCCAGCAAAAGCACCGCCACAGATAAACAAAATAGTAGACGTATTGACCTGCAAAAATTCCTGCTGAGGATGCTTCCGCCCCCCCTGAGGAGGAACAGAAGCTATAGTACCTTCAATCAGCTTCAAAAGCGCCTGCTGCACTCCCTCCCCAGAAACATCTCGCGTAATGGAAGGGTTATCTGATTTTCTTGAAATTTTGTCAATCTCGTCAATGTAAACAATACCCCTCTGAGCCTTTTCTACATCATAATCACACTTTTGTAACAGCTTCTGAATAATATTCTCAACATCTTCACCTACATATCCCGCTTCCGTTAACGTAGTGGCATCAGCAATGGTAAATGGTACATTCAGCAACCTTGCCAACGTCTCCGCCAGCAAAGTCTTCCCACAACCAGTAGGACCAATAATCAGAATATTACTTTTACCTAGCTCCACTTCACTGTTATTTTTATCTCCATAGCGAAGACGCTTGTAATGATTATAAACAGCAACAGCAAGAATCTTTTTAGCCTCAGGCTGTCCAATCACATACTCATCAAGAATATCCTTAATCTCTCTGGGAGTAGGCAATTTACTAGAAGCATCTTCCTCATCAGAGTCCTGAATTTCCTCTAGTATTATGTCGTTACACAAGTCAACACATTCATTACAGACAAAAACGGACGGACCTGCAATCAGTTTGCGAACCTCGTGCTGACTTTTTCCACAAAAAGAGCAGTACAGCAACTTACCGTTATCCTCACCCTTACCGCTTACTTCGTCGGCCATTCGATTACCCTAGTTATCAAAAACAACACCCGCATCTATAAAAATGCAAACATTGTAGCTCGTCTTCAAGTGCGTTATCTAACAAAGTTAATAACCACCCTAACACAATATATACCCGTCACAGTTAAAGGTGTGAAGTTATTCAACCATCCTCACCCTATCCACTAGTTACTAGTTACTAGTTACTAGTTACTAGTTACTAGTTACTCGCAGGATCATTGGCCTTCTCACGTTTGTCGCCCACACGCCTTCAATGGTCATGAGCATAATAATAAAACACTACCCACAAAAGACTCTCTACAATAGCCACCTTAAAAATACAGCCATTTCCACAGTCTCTCAGCAACTATGATCAAACTCGCAAAGACTTAGCCCTTTTGTTACCATACATTCCTCGATTTTAAGTTACAACAAGCAAAATTATTAGTTATTATTTCAATTTATCTGCCTTATCTGAGTCATCTGATGGCTCACCCTGTCGATTAACCATAATCTTATCAACAAGTCCATAAGCTAATGCCGCTTCAGCATTCATGAAATTATCTCGATCAGTATCACGCTCAATAACATCAATAGACTGTCCAGTATGATGAGCAAGAACCCTGTTAAGCTTATCCTTAATAGACATAATTTCTTTGGCATGAATTTCTATATCTGACGCCTGCCCCTGAAAGCCCCCCAATGGCTGATGAATCATAACTCGAGAATGAGGTAAAATATATCTCTTACCTGCAGCACCTCCAGCAAGCAAAAGAGACCCCATGCTAGCAGCCTGACCGAGACACATCGTTGATACATCCGGCTTAATAAATTGCATGGTATCATAGACTGACATACCAGCCGTTACAACTCCTCCAGGGGAGTTTATATAGAGATGAATGTCCTTATCTGGGTTATCCGACTCAAGGAAAAGTAATTGAGCCACAACCAGGTTAGCCATATGATCCTCAACCTGACCGACTATGAAAATCACTCGCTCTTTCAAAAGGCGAGAATAAATATCATAGGAGCGTTCACCACGAGCTGATTGTTCAACTACCATAGGCACTAACATGGAACTGGTGAGCGCCGCTGGCGCACATGTCTGTCTGGACATAACCTGTCTTAACTCCTGTCAAGTCGAAGAAGATGAAGCAGCCTTAAGACTACCTAGCACAAAAGTTTACAACAAACACAACACTGAATATTGATCAGCAAGCTACCTTGCACTCATAGCCCTAGTAGTCGCCACCCCAAAGTCGTGAGATTACAGCTCCCTCTCACCTTCAATCGTAACAACTAGCATCGAACACCTTCAAGGCATTTTAATATAGTTAGACTTGCTAAACAGACTCTCTATCTACATCACCAGTACCACCTAGACTACAGTCTGTTCAACTTTATTTTCTGGCTTGATGATATCTTGATAATCACAGTCTTTTTCAGTTACTTGAGCAAATTCTAGAATAGTATCTACCACCTGATCTTCAAGAACAACATACTTTACCTGGGAAAGTTGTTCATCATTACTGTAGTACCAATCAACCACCTGTTGAGGCTCTTGGTAGGCAGAAGCCATATCCTCAATCTTACTACGAACAAGCCCATCATCAATTTTCAGATCTCTATCCTTAACTATTTCCCCTATCAGCAACCCAAGAGTAACACGCTTTTTCGCATCTGCTTCAAACATACTAATAGGCAATAATTTAACATCAAAGTCACCCCGATCGCCCAAGTTCTGAGCCGTCTGTTCACGCATATTCTCAACTTCCCGGGAAACTAAAACCTTTGGCACGTCAATATCATAGCCAGCTAGCAATCCATCCATTATCTGACTCTTTACCTTCCCCCTAACAGCCTTGCGAAGCTCTCTCTCCATATTTTTACCGACCTCTTCTCGAAAAGTATCAAACCCCCCAGAAGTAACACCAAACTTCGCAAAGAAGCCGTCATTCATCTCAGGCATCACAGAACCAAATACCTCACGAATCTCGCAGGCAAACTCAACAGCTTTACCCGCTAAGTCTTTGGCATGATAATCTTCAGGAAAAGTCAACTTCAATACTTTTTCATCATCAGCAGACAAACCTACCAAGCCTCTTTCAAATCCAGGAATCATTCTCCCCGAACCGATTTCAACACGGGCATCATCGGCAGAACCACCCTCAAAAATGACACCATCCAAGCTTCCTTTATAATTCAAGCTCACCTGATCACCTTCTTCTGCTGCACGCTTCACCACCTCAAAGGTGCAGCTCTGCTTTTTCAGGACATCAATCATCTCATCAATATCCTTGCTAACAACGCTTACTACCGGATGCTCAACAACAATATCAGAGAAATCAGACAGCTTTATCTCAGGGTGCACTTCAAAAGTAGCAATAAATTGAAAATCTTTACCCTCTTCGTTTATCTTAATTTCAACGGAAGGAGCATCAACAGGATTTAACTTTTCCTGAGAGACAGCCTTAACAAAAGAAGACTTCATCATCTCACTCAAAACTTCCTGACGAGTTCCAGTACTATAACGATGTTTTACAACCCTCATAGGAACCTTGCCGGGACGAAACCCGTCCAAACGAACCCGTTTTGATAAATCCCGAAGTCGTTTATCAACTTCATCTTCAATTTCATCAAAGGGAATAGTAATTTTCAGGCGACGTTCCAGTCCAGAAGCCGCTTCAAGTTCGACTCGCATTTTTGTTCCTCAATACATGAGTTACCGATATGATATCTAGAAAATCTCACAACCTAACAAATACCCCTATCATCCACGCCCGATCTCACTTCTTCCATGGCGTAGCTCCCAACAACCTACAAAAATGCAAGAGTGCGGCCTCACTCGTAGCCCAAGTCACTTAGCCACCCAAGCTCATCGAGCTCCCCACCCCCAAACCTGCCAAACCCTCAACAACTTACTTTGAGCATAACTCTAAGCAAATGACATACAAAAAAAGGGATAAGTTCTCTTATCCCCATTCATAAAAACCTACAACAAAATGGTGCGGAAGGAGAGACTCGAACTCTCACACCTTGCGGCACTGGAACCTAAATCCAGCGTGTCTACCAATTCCACCACTCCCGCTTACAAAATAACTCTCAAACAAAGAAACAATATATCAAAGAAAAACTGGGGTGGACGAAGGGGCTTGAACCCTCGACCGCCGGAATCACAATCCGGAGCTCTACCAACTGAGCTACGCCCACCACTTAAAAACGCTCACACGTACTACACTAAAAAATGCAAAATTTCCCCCATACCACTCGTACACAAAATCAAAACTTATAACCGCGTATCTAACCTTTAGTCCTGAATACATTCAAAAATCACTAAAAGTGCTCTTCCTCACCACCAAAAAAACAAACTTCATTAGTGGCGCACCCGGCAGGATTCGAACCTGCGACCTACGGCTTAGAAGGCCGTTGCTCTATCCAGCTGAGCTACGGGCGCTCAACACAAACTGGTCGGGGTAGAGAGATTCGAACTCCCGACATCCTGCTCCCAAAGCAGGCGCGCTACCAGACTGCGCTATACCCCGATATACTTTTCAGTCTTCAGTCTTGTCAATATAAACTAAAGAACCGCATATTACCCATAACAACGCACTCCGTCAATGCATTATTTTCTAAATTCTTAAACTCTACAATCTCTGCGACCGAAGATAAATCTACCAAAACATCAAGCGCTTGTCACCTATAAAAAACTAATCAGTTAATTTTTACACCTACAGCAATAAACCACTAAAACAACAAAGCAGATAAATCACCTGAAGCAAAGCCGAAGAAATATCAACATCCACCTATACCACCCCCCCTTGAAGGTGTAAAACCGTTGGCCTTTTCTCTCACCTATATCACCCGATACACCCATATTCATGAGCCTTTGTTCGTTTATCTTCGACTCACACCATCAACTGAACTGAGATATACGACCGCATTGCTATCGCTATGTCAGCCAAATGATCGTAACTGGATCCGATATATTTAGTCATCTACATATTTTAAATTAATATTTTTAAAGACATCAGAGCAGCCTGTAAAGATATCGCCTTTGCTATTTCCGCCATTTAGACCCGATGCATAGCGGCTTCCTTCGTTACTTTTTGTGTCACCCTACTGGTTAGCTCTTCGTCATTTTCCTTACTAACCGGCCTGAAACCAAAACAACTGCGCAGACAATCAACTGAGAGCATGACTATATCAGTCAAGAGCACATCCCGCAATAACAATTACGGCTAGTCGTTACTTGCAATCCCAAGCATTTTCTTCCTTTTTACTCCCACAACAGCTGCGTAGATAATGAATAGGACACATAATTATCTCAGCACAAGAGCGCATCCGAGAATAACGATTCTGACTAGCGCCCTGATCAATCTCCCAAGAAGAAACTGAATCATAACCACAATGTTTGCGCAGATATTTAACAGGCTCGGTAATAGGGCTGAAGAGCCATGCAAACGTCCCATTAGCGTTTTTCTTATACCTGTACTTTACAAGCATAACAGCATATACTACACATGCTGCTGCAGCTCCACTTCCTATTATGCCCGCTTCCGTAGAGATTGTTTCAGTAGAGATTGCTTCAGTAGAGATTGCTTCCGTAGAGATTGCTTCAGTAGAGATCGATTCAGTAGAGATTGCTTCAGTAAATATTGGTCTATCTATATCACACCAGCTTTCATCACTACCGTCCTTACAATCCTTAGCACCATCGCAACGCAATCCATAGTCGAACATCACCACAAACAAATAACTTTTCACTTGGAAGACCTTGTAGAAAACAACTCCTGCTTATAGTGTTAACCCCTGCCTCCCCTCTTTCACAGCAAGTGGCCGCAACTTCATCACTTTCATCACTGCACTCCACCACACCATCGCATTTCCATTTGGAGCGGGTCGTTGTCATACCATCAGCACAAACAAATAACGTTTCATTTGAATGCCCTTGTTTTATACAACTCCTGGTAGTGCCAGCTACTACACTCCCTTCTTTACAGCAAATAGCCACACTTTCGTCACTGGAATCACCACAATGGTTTATACCATCACATACATGTTGTTCCTGTATTTTGTTATTGTTGTCACAAGTAAACTCATCATCTACAGCACCAACAGGAGACATCACTAGCGTGCTGAAGGGTGCCGTGTACATTACTGAAGATGCAAGGATTGACACGTTTTTTACAATACTCTGTGCACAATTAACGGCATTTTTGCTACCGCCACTAAACCAAGTAAACCAAGATGCCCCGCTTTCCTTGCTAGCACTACTATTAGCACTACTCTTCTTGGTATCTGTATCATCATCAGAATAAAGAGCTTTACATTGTGCTTCTACACTATTGGCTTTGTAACGTAGAAAGTCGTTAACATCCTCATCGGTATGCTTCTGCTTCTCAACTTCTGCCAACATATTGCCTATGGTAATGCCCTGCCTATCTTTATAAATATCACAAAGCTTACGCATAGCTTTCATCAACGGTCAGCTAATCACCTTAGCTGGCTCGTTATATATTATCCATTTCACAAAACTAGTAACCGATTGACCTTTGTAATATCGCAAAGATAACACACTATACAAACCATAATATTTCTGATAATGCCTGGAATCAAAAAATATTTTCTTTTTTATACTGTTATTCTCACCATCATCTCGCTCTAGCCACATTATATTTTTGAGAAAATCATGAAGATTCATAACCGGTTCTTCTCTTAAAACGGTCAGACACTGATCTAAATAATTAGGTCTGTTTAATAAAATAGACCGGTGGCTGGGCTCTAGTATTCTGGCAATTATCGATGGTAGCGTAAGTTCGCGAAGCAACTAGCAGCACCAGCACTATAGGTAAATAAAATACTTTATATACCTTAAACGCTTTTCATTATCGCAGAACAACAATGGTATAAAACCTATAGATCGTAAATATAGACGCCGAGGATTAGCTATGAGACACAATAAACTATCTACCTTACAATGATAAAATTCAACTACTAGATAAAGCAATAACAATCCCACAATAGAGCTCACCAAAAACATAATTTCCCCTACCATTGTATTTATCTTAAGTTCAGAAATTCAGAAATAAGTTTTATAAAAAAACCTAAAAGCTATCATATTATCCTATTTATCACTTTTGATAATATTTTCTATACGCACATCATTATACACAACGCCAGACAATAGCTCAAAGAGGTGATAGCCAAAAGGCAGAAATTAGAAAATAGAAAATAGAGCAAATACAACGCTTTTATTAAAGGCATATGGAGTATTTTCCTGGGATATTTATTACTACTTTTTTGTCGTCTAATCAAAAAACCAATGATTAACCATTCTGCAGTGCAAAGGCAAATACTCTGGATAGAGTAAGGCCACAAAAACTGGAACCATCTTAATTACTGACATCCCGAATATTAATGAGCCTTCTGACTATAAACGCCTAAAAGAAGATATCAGTCACTGGAAAGGAGGCCCCATGAACGCCAAGATGAATATCTTGCAACGAGCATCAAACGCGTATCAAAACCTTTTTGACCGTAAGAGTTAAAAACAATACCGAAAAAACAGAGAGTCAGCCCACCAAAAAGATGATCAAACCCAACAAGAGAAACTGTAAGACCATTACGCTTGATAACGGTGGTGAGATTGCAGGCCACTCACGTCGCAAAGCCGAAGACTTATCAACACTCCCTACACCCACTCGTCTTAAAGGCGTGAAACCATTGACTGCTTTCCTCACCAAAATCACCTACCACTCGTAGACTCATGAGCCTTCGTTCGTTTATCGCCGACTCATACCATCAGGTAATATACAACCGTACTGTTATCGCCATTAGAGCCAACTACTCGTAACTGGGAGTCGATATTTTTATATCATATACACTACTTCGATCATTGAAACTCTCGCCGGAGCAATCTTTGAAAATATCACCATCGTGACTTCCGTCGCCTGCATCACCTCCATCATTTTCGTCATTTTCGTCATTTTCGTATCTGCTACCTACGTAACGTTCATCACTGTTACCTACGTTACTTCTTGTGTCACCCTACTAATTTGCTTCGCTACTATTTCCATGCGAATAAACCATCACTGTATCCCACACCCATTGCTATTTCCTACGTTACTTTTTGTGTCACAATGCTCGCTATCCTCATCACCACTTTCCGACCGACATAAGGCATCATTTACGTCACTTACATAATTATCTATATCACTTTCATCGTTTCTGCCTACGCTACTTTGTACGCCAACCTGCTGGCTATCTTCCTCCCTACATAAGTCATTATCCACCTCAATCACATAGCTTTTGCAGTCACCTACATGACTACTATCTCCGTTACTTTTTGTGTCAGCCTGCCGGCTATCCTCATTATTACTTCCAGCGTTATACTGAGGATTATCACAATAGCTATTTTGATTAGCTCTATCTCCTGCCTTAGACCACTGGTCGTCCTCATCATTTTCCGTCTTATCCTCTCGGCTTAACATATTTATCGCTTCCGCGCTAGCCCTACTAGAACTAAGATGATTAGCATCTTTGTTACTGGATACGTCATCCACTTCGCCAACATCTTCGTCATTTTCCGTACTAGCCGTACCGCAACCACAACAACTACGTAGATAATTAACAGGCTCAGTAATAGGACTAAGAAGCCATGCAAGAGTCCCAGCAGTGCTTTTTTTATTTCTGTATTTTACAAGCACAACAACCACATAAGCTCCTAATGCTATCGCTACAGCTCCCAGCACCACGCTTTCTTCTGTAATATGTGTTATTTTAGGACAACCTACATTCACCCCTTCATCACTTCCATCATAGCAGTTGTCTTCTCCATTACAGCGTAACTCACTTAAAATATGCCCTCCATTATCTAGACCGCAATCAAAGCAAGTGGCATTTATGCCGCTAGTGGACTCGTCCCTGCCGTCAGGGCAATCCATCTTGTTATTACAGCGCAACTCAGAGCGAATTTTCCCTACACCACAATCAAAGCAGCTAGCCCCGTCATACTCGAAGGTCATACTTTCATCCGCACCGTTCTGGCAACCGTTATGGTTACGTATAGTTTTAAAGTCATCACAGCGAAACTCAGAGCGAATAAGTTGCACCTTGCCAACACCGTAGCCCTTGCCGCACGCAAAACAAGTAGGATTTATGCCACTCAATAATTCATCAGTGTTATCAGAGCAGTCCCTATTACCATCACAGATCTTACTCGAATGTAGTTTCTTCCCATCACAAAACAGGTTATTATCGGCACCAACAGGCGACATAATCAACGAGCCAAAGGATGTAGTGTACATTGCTTTAGATGCAAGACTTGACACGTTTTTTACTATACTCTGTGCACAATTAAAGGCACTTTGGCTACAGTAGCTAAACCAAGATGCTCCTCTTTTCTTGTTACTGCTGTCAGCGCTACTATTAGCACTATGCTTCTTGGTGCCGGTATCATCATCAGGATACAAAGCTTTATATTGTGCTTCTAAACTATTAGCTTTGTAACGTAGAAAAGCGTTAATATCTTCATCGGTATGCTTCTTATTCTCCACTTCTGCAAACATATTGCCGATGGTTATGCCTGGCCTATCCTGATAATCATTACAAAGCTTAAACAAAGCCTCCATCAACGGTCGGCTAATCACCTTATCCGGCTCATTATATATCATGTACTTTACAAAACCAGTAAACGACTGGCCTTTGTAATATTGCAAAGATAACACACAATACAAATCATAAAATTTCTGATAATGCTTTTTGTTAAAAAATGTTCTTTTTTTATATGCACTGTCATTTTCACCATCATCTCGCTCTAACCATACTATGTCTTTGAGAAAATTATGAATATTTATAACTGGCTCATCTCTTAAAACGGTAAGATACTGATCTAAAGAGTTAGGCCTATTTAACAACATCGTTACTGGTGTTTGAATTGTAGCATGCTGGCAATTCTTGTTGGTAGCGTAAGCTAGCGAGGTAACTAGCAGCACCAGCATTACCGGCAAACAAAGAAAGTGTTTTATATACTTTATGCCCTTGCAATTATCGAAAAACAACAACACGAAACCTATAGATCGAAAACATAGCCGTTTATAGCTGGCTATGAAACATAACAACCGATCTAGCTTGAAATGATGAAATTTATTTAATGACAGATAAACCAATAACACTTTTACATTAGATCTCACTAAAAACATAACTATCGTCTACCCTTTGTATTTTCCTTAGATTCAGGAATTGTTTTATAAAAGACCTGAAAACATATAACGCTAGCCTATTTGCTGACTTTGGATAATATTTGCTATATGTATAACTCTGAGCGTTACTTTTGTCTCTGCACATCAATATGCACATCAATATGCACAACATTGTACACAACACTAGGCAATAGTTCAAAGTACACAACACTAGGCAATAGTTCAAAGAGATTCTAACAAAAAAACAGAAAACAAAAAAACAGAAAACAGAAAACAGAAAACAGAAAACAGAAAACAGAAAACAGAAAACATGAAAAATACCCTTTGTCATTAAAGTCATATGGAGTATTTTACTGGGCGACTGGCCTCCACACCACCTGTTGTCTAATAAAAAAACCAACATCTCCCTTTTCAGGAAAAGGTAAAGGATCTAAATATAGTTAGGCTACAGAGACTAGAGCCATCTTAATTACTGATATAGCGGATATTAATGAGCATTCTGACTATAAAGGCCTAAAATAAAAAGTCAGTAACTGGAAAGGAGATGGCAGATTAAACCTTACGAGAGCATGTCTAAGACCATTACGCTTAATAAAGGTGGTGAGCTTGCATACCACACAAGCATACCAGCCACCACTGACAGCAGTGAAAAAACAACAAACTTTTGACTGTTTCTTTAGTTTATTTCTATGACAGCCTGCGGGTTCGCTTCATTGCTATTTTCATCACTTTCCCGAGAGGGAACCAGATAAGACGCACAACTTTTACGTAGTTCACATAGACATTTAACAGGCTCAGTAATAGGGCTAAAAAGCCATGCAAGCGTCCCATCATTTCTTTTTTTACCTCTGTACTTTACAAGCATAATACCAATATAAGCTGCACATGCTACTGCTCCAGCTGATAGCGCGCTTACTACAATCCGTTTTGTGTCAAATATTGTGTCAAATGTTGTGTCATTAATATGATAATTCCAGCTTTCATCACTTCCAGCATTGACCCCACGAGCATCAACATTTTTAACACACATCTTACTTATGGAGTCAACCCCTGTCTCGCCTCCTTTACAGCATTGCGAAGCAATTTCATCACTGTTATCACCGCAGTTATTAGCGCCATTACAGCGTAATTCATGAAAAATACTCGTTCTATTTGCACAAGAAAAGCATGCAGGATTTGGTCCGTCAACCGCTTCATCACTGCCATCATTACAGTCATTCTCACCATCGCAGCGCCAAACAAGGGGGACCGTTTGCATATCATTACAAATAAATAACTTTTCTCCTGAAATCATATTATCCTTTGCAAAACAACGTCTATTTGTGATGTCAACCCCGTTCTCCCCCCCAACACAGCAATTAGAAGCACTTTCATCACTTCTATCTTGGCAGCTCACATAGCCATTACATACGTGGCCTTCGTCTATTTGTTTATTATCATCACAGATAAACTGGTCACCATCTGCAGCACCAACAGGCAATATCCCCAACGCGCTAAAGGATGTAGTGTACATTGCTTTAGATGCATGACTTGACACGTTTTTTACTATACTCTGTGCACAATTAAAGGCACTTTGGCTACAGTAGCTAAACCAAGATGCTCCTCTTTTCTTGTTACTGCTATCAGCGCTACTATTAGCACTATGCTTATTGGTGCCGGTATCATCATCAGGATACAAAGCCTTATATTGTGCGTCTAAACTATTAGCTTTGTAACGTAGAAAAGCGTTAATATCTTCATCGGTATGCTTCTTATTCTCCACTTCTGCAAACATATTGCCGATGGTTATGCCTGGCCTATCCTGATAATCATTACAGAGCTTAAACAAAGCCTCCATCAACGGTCGGCTAATCACCTTATCCGGCTCATTATATATCATGTATTTTACAAAACCAGTAAACGACTGGCCTTTGTAATATTGCAAAGATAACACACAATACAAATTGTAAAATTTCTGATAATGCTTTTTGTTAAAAAATGTTCTTTTTTTATATGCATTGTCATTTTCACCATCATCTCGCTCTAACCATACTATGTCTTTGAGAAAATTATGAATATTTACAACTGGCTCATCTCTTAAAACGGTAAGATATTTATCTAAAGAGTTAGGCCTGTTTAACAACATCGTTACTGGTGGCTGAATTGTAGCATGCTGGCAATTCTTGCCGGTAGCATGAGCTAGAGAGGTAACTAGCAACGCTAGCATTACCGGCAAACAAAGAAAGTGTTTTATATACTTTATGCCCTTGCAATTATCGAAAAACAACAACACGAAACCTATAGATCGAAAACATAGCCGTATATATCTGGCTATGAAACATAACAACCGATCTAGCTTGAAATGATGGAATTTATTTAATGACAAATAAACCAATAACACTTTTATATTAAAGCTCACTAAAAACATAACTGTCGTCTACCCTTTGTATTTTCCTTAGATTCAGGAATTGTTTTATAAAAGACCTGAAAACATATCACGCCATCCTATTTCCTGACTTTGGCTAATATTTGCCATATGTATAACTCTGAGCGTTACTTTTGTCTCTGCACATCAATATGCACACCATTGTACACAACAAACGACAATAGTTAAAAAAGATTCTAACAAAAAAACAGAAAATATATAAAATACCCGTTTCCCTTAAAGTCATATGGAGTATTTTACTGGGCGACTGATCTTCACACCACCTGTTGTCTAATAAAAAAACCAATATTTCCCTTTTCAGTGCAAAGGCAAAGGCTCTAGATATAGTTAGGATACAGAGACTCGAGCCATCTTAATTACTGATATCGCGGATATTAATGAACATTCTGACTATAAAGACCTAAAATAGAAGGTAACTGGAAAGGAGATGGCAGATTAAACCTTACGAGAGCATCTGTAAGACAATTACGCTTAATAAAGGTGGTGAGCTTGCATACCACACAAGCATACCAGCCACCACTGATATAATATAATAAAACCCTACAAGAGAACCTGCAAGACCACTGCATTTAATAACGGTGATGAGCTTGCAGGACACACAAGCAGAAAGCCGAAGACTTATCAACACCACCTATACCCATTCGTTTTGAAGGCATGAACCCGCTGATCGTTTTCCTCACCCAAATCACCAACTACTCGTAGACTCATGAGCCTTAGTTCGTTTATCGTCGACTCACACCATCAACGCAACAAGAGTATACGAGCGCACTACGATAGCCATTTGAGCCAACTACTCGTAACTGGAGTCGATACTTTTAATTATATACATTACTGCTGCCTTTGAAGCTCTCGCTGGTGCAATCTTTGAAGATATCACCATCGAGACTTCCGTCACCTACGTCATTGTTATCCTGACGATCATTACAACAGCTATTTTGATCATCTCCATAGATACCTTCTTCCTCAGACCACTGATCGATCTCATTATTGTCTACCGTACCCTCTGGCTCAACTTTTTCAATATGGCGCACTTATGACTAAAATCCGCGATTAGTATTCTTGTATATGTCATCAAATTTGCCAACTTCTTCGTCACCTTCCGTACTAACAGGACTGCGACCACAACAACTACGTAGATAATTAAACGGGCGCATGATTACCTCAGCACAAGAACGCATATCACAATAACTATTTCGATTAGCTCCTCCATTATTTTCTCGCTGAGGAGCTAGATAATAGGCACAATGTCTACGCAGATATCTAACAGGCTCAGTAATAGGGCTTGCAAGCCATGCAAACGCCCCCTTTGTGCTTTTTTTATCTCTGTATTTTACAAGCATAACAACATAAGCTCCTAATGCTATTACTCCAGTTCCTAGCATGCCTGCTTTAATAGATGTTGCATCAGTAAATGCTGCATCAGTAAATGCTGCATCAGACGTAGGGCAGCTCCAACTTTCATCACTTCCGTCAAAGCAGTCATTATTTCCATTACAGCGTAACTCTCCGAAAATAAGCGTTTCATTGTCGCAATGAAAGCAGGTGGGATTTGTTCCATTGATTTTTTCGTCACTGTCGTCAGCGCAGTCGTTATTTCTATTACAGCGCAACTCACCCAAAATAAGAACTCCATTATTTCCATCGTCACAATGAAAGCAGGTAGGATTTATGCCACCAACTTTTTCATCACTTTCATCCTTGCAGTCCGCATAACCATCGCAGCGCCAATCTTTAACTATCGTTTGCATATTATCATAACAAACAAATAACTCTTCCCCCGCCCCACCTTGCTTTAAACAGATTCTAGTTGCGTTGTTAATCCTTTCCTCTCCGTCTTGACAGCAAACTGAAACATTTTCATCAATTCCATCAGCGCAGTCAACAATGCCATCACAGCGTTTTTCTTTGAGAATCGTTTGCCTGCTCGCATCATCACAAACAAATATATCTCCACCCGAATCATCATTTTTAAGACAAAACCTGGTTCCATTATTAACCCCTGACTCCCCTCCTTTACAGCAAGTGAAAACACTTTCATCACTACGATCACGGCAGTCATTATGGCCATTACATACGTCTTTTCTCAGGATTTCGCCATTATCGTCACAGGTAAACTTGTCATTTACAGCACCAACAGGCGATACCATCAACTCGCTAAACGCGCTCGTATACATTGTTTTAGATGCAATACTTGGCACACCTCTTACTATACGCTGAGCACAATTAACGGCCTTTTGGCTACAATGGCTAAACCAGGATACCCAACCTTTCTTGTTAGCGCTACTGTCAGCACTATCCTTATTGATGACGGTATCATCTTCAGGATAAAGAGCTTGACGCTGAGATTTTATATTATTGGCTTTGTAACGTAGAAAAGCGTTAATATTCTCATCGGTGTGCTTCTGTTTCTCCACTTCTGCAAACATATTGCCGATGGTTATGCCTAGCCTATCCTGATAATTATTACAAAGTTTAAACAAAGCCTCCATCAACGGGCGATTAATAACCTTAGCCGGCTCATTATATATCATGTACTTTACAAAACTAGTAAATGACTGACCTTTGTAATATTGCACAGATAACACACAATACAAATTGTAATACTTCTGATAATGCCTTTTGTTAAAAAATGTGCTTTTTTTATATGCACTGTTATTACCACCATCATCTCGCTCTAACCATACTATGTCTTTAAGAAAATTATGAATATTTATAACTGGCTCATCTCTTAAAACGGTAAGACACTGATCTAAAGAGTTAGGCCTGTTTAACAACATCGTTACTGGTGACTGAATTGTAGCATGCTGGCAATTCTTGTTGGTAGCGTGAGCTAGCGAGGTAACTAACAACACCAGCATTATTGGCAACCAAAGAAAAGATTTTATATATCTTAAGCGCTTGCCATTCCTGCAAAACAACAATAACATGAGCCTTAGATGTCTCGACAATAGACGCTTATGGACGTCTATATAGAACAATAAAATACCTGTTTTTAAAGTAGAGAACTTAACTAAGGATAGATAAATCAATAACAATTTTACAATAGATTGCACTAGAAACATAACCTGATCTTACCACTATACTTGATTTAAATTTAGAAATCAGCCCTATAAAAACCAAAAAAAGTTATCACCTGCTCCAATTTATAACATTGGAAAATATTTGCCATACTCAGAACTCTGACCCTTACTTTGCCTCTGCACAGAAACCTGCGAAATATTATACACAACACCGACAATAGATCAAATAGTCTCTAACACAAAGGCACAAAACAAAAACATGAAAAACACATACGGCTCTATTAAAGACATATGGAATACTGATGGCCTGCTACGGAGATTTTGCCCAAAGGGAATGAAGATTGGCGACGTGTCGGAAAATCAATTTTCTTAGGGAACATGCGATTAAGTCCTCGTAATGGTCAAGATATAGGATAAGTGTGCCTGTATGTCGGGAAATCGGCATGTAGGACTGAAAAACGAACAAAAATTGGACTGTCAACCTGCGAATCGACCGCAATGTGTCGATGCACTTTAAAAATTGAACTTAATCGCACCTTCCTTAGGCTCAATTTTTACTCAACATACGGCCACGAAAAGCTTTAAACTACTTTAGTCCGATTGAGTTTTTGTCGGGTAAGTGTGTTGGTTATTGTGGAAATCTAGGCTTCAATATCGATAGCCCCGTCGTCGGTATAAAGTGTTTTTGAGGAGTGACCGTTACGGCTATTTGATCCAGTCGTCGGCTGATTTCTATCATACCCATGATGGTCGTCCAGCTCAGCGCCAAGAGCTGCCTCAACGGTGATTTTTTTAGCATGCGACTAAAGTCACTGAGATCTTTCTCAGTTTTCATGCTTTTCGCCGCCTCTTTTGCAAAGGCTAACATTTGATCTTTATTCATAGTGCTTATCTCCCATAATGCTTAATGATAAGCAAATACACAAACTAATCTACAATCGCTTAAACTAATGATAGATAAAGTAATAACAATTTTACAATAAAGATCACTAAAAACATAACCATCTCCTACACTTGCACTTATCTTAAGTTAAGTTAAGTTAAGAAATTAGTTTTATAAACAACCTTGAAAGTTATCACATTAACTTATTTATTACTTTAGATAATATTTTCTATATGCAGAATACTTACCTTTATTTCTGCCTCTGCACATAAATATAAATATAAATATAAATATGAGAATGATTACACACACCAGACAATATCTCAAACGGTTTCGAACAAAAAGGCATAAAAAACTGACAATTACATCCACTTCCATTAAAAGCATTTGACGTATTTTAACTGGGCAATTCATTGCAGACATCTATATCCTAATCAAAAAACTCATGACCCTGCCTTCTCCCGCACAAAAGAAAATCCTATCGTCAGAGTAAGTCTACTGAGACGACTGGGGCCCCCACTTAAATTTTCATTACCATGGCTGGGGTGGGACCAAATCATAATCACAAAGTCTCCGCAAATAATTCACAGGCTCAGTAATAGGACTTAAAAACCATGCTAGCGCCCTACGCGCCCTACTAGTTCTTTTTTTGTCTCTGTACTTTACAAGAGCAACAGTAACATAAGCCGCACATACTACTCCTCCAGCTAATAGCGCATCTGCTTCAGTAAATGTTGTGCCAGCAGCAGGACAATTCCAACTTGCATCACTTCCATAAGCGCAGTTGTTTTCGCCATTGCCGTGTAACTTGCCGACCATGAACTTTCCATTGACGCAATTAGAACAGATAGGACTTGTGTAATCGATGCTTCCGTCACTACCGGTACCGGCATCGCTGCCATCACAGCTCAACTCCACCATCATAGATGTTATATTACATATGTCGCCATCAAAACCAATAGGATTTGTACTCTTGATGCTTTCGCTATAGTCGTTAGCGCAGTCATTCTTACCATCACAGCAAGTGAAAACATTTTCATCACTGCTACCATCAAAATAAAGATCTGCAACATCATTAGATTTGTAACGCAGCAAGACTTGAATATTCTCATCCGTATGCTTCTTATTCTCCACTTCTGCAAACATATTTCCGATGGTGATACCTTCGTGATCCTTATAATCATCACAAAGCTTAAGCATAGCCTCCATCAACGGATGGTTAATTACCGTAGTCTTCTTATTATGTATCATGTAATTCAAAAAACTAGTAACCGACTGGCCTTCGTAATACCGCAAAGATAACACATTATACAAATCGTAATATTTCTGATACTTTTTTTTGCGAGCCTGCCTAGAACAGTCATCACCATCAGCATCAGCATCATCATCATAATCATAATCAAAACCATCACCACTGATATCTAACCGCACCATTTTTTTGAGAAAATCATGAACCTTTATAACTTTCTCTTGGTTTAAATTGGTGAGACAATTATTTAAATCATTAGGTCCGTTTAAAAACATTGTTACCGGTGGCTGGGCTGTATCACCGCTCCAATCTTCATTGGTAGCGTGGGCTAGAGAGGTAACTAGCAGCGCCAGCGTTATAGGCAACAAACAAAGAAAAGATTTCATATACTTTAGACACTTGCAATTATCGTACAACAGCAATGTAATGAAACCTAAAAATAGCAAATATAGACGCCTAAGGTCAGCAATTAAACACAAAAAACCGCCTATATTTAAAAGCGTAAACTTAACTAATGATAGATAAACAAATAACATTTTTACAGAAGACTTAACTAAAAACATAACTACTGCCCTACCCTTATATTTGACTGCAACTTAACAATTATCTCTATAGAAACCAAAGAAAGTTTCAGTGCAAAGTGGATTCCCAGTGAATCGTGTCAGCCTTGGATGAATGAAGATGGTCGCATTTTGGAAAAGTTACCACATGCGCCTATTCATAACTTTAGATGATACTTGCTATATGCAGAATTATAACCTTTACTTTTGCCTCTGCACATACACTTGCAGAGGATTCTACATACACCAGATAATATATCAAACAATTTTAACAAAAATGCAAAAAAACACATTCGCTAACATTAAATACATGTAGAGTATTTTACTTGGATGAATGATTGACAGACAATCTATAGCCTAATAAGAAAACTTGGTTTCGTCTTCTCCAGCACAAGGGTAAATATTCTCTATAACGTAAGACTGCAGAGGCTTGAGCCAGCTTAATTACTGGTCTCGCGGATATTAATGAACGCAAGCATACCCGTACCACTGACGGTGTGAGTAGAAGACACACTTTAGATTTGCGCCTTCGTTATTTCCTGCGTCATCCCGCTGACTAGCCTCTTATCATTTACCGTACTTTCGTAACAGGGTTTGCATGCCGTGCAAGCGTCCCTATAGGTTAGTGCTTTTTTATCTTTTTACTTTTACACACAACAACATAAACTACACATGCTATTATCCCAGCTAATAGCATGCCTACTTCCGTAAATATTGTGCCAGTATCAGCAGTATGATAATTCCATCTTTTATCAAGCCCCCGTTAGCGCAGCACTCCTTGCCATCACAGCGTACTTCATAGACAATAACTATGCAAATTATCACATTGAAAGCAGGTAGCGTTTGTACCACCAATTGTTTCATAACTTCCAGCATAGCAGAGCGATCTACCACGCCAGCGTGAACCAGTACGTATAAGATCCTCATTTCCTTGTCCTGCAAAGAATGCTTCTTACAGTATTACTCGTAAACAGGAGAAAATTATGTTTGTTGCCGATCATCATAAATTTACAATATAAGACCTTTGCACGAGTTGCGCTAAACAACTGAAAAT